>NZ_FMWL01000004.1:0-218935 GCF_900103005.1 Acidaminobacter hydrogenoformans DSM 2784
TTTTACAATTCAACCGTAACCCATTGTCCATGATAATGGGTTTTATAAGAGATGCGACTTCCATAATTTAACACAAACTAAAGTACAGCTCCACAACTCATCCCTAAATTGACAATTAAGGCACGGTTGAGAGTGACTTTGGCACGTTCAGTTAAAATAAAAAAACAGCTTAATAAAAGTAGGAATTGAATATTTCGTTCGCGTCGAGTGGTAATCACGGTGAGGTAGATCAGATATCTCGGACAATAAGAGCACCAATCCCGGGAACTGAATAGGCCAATTATAAACAACCCAATGTTTTCGGAAATATCAACCGTAATATTTCGTGAATTACAACCGGATGATATCGGTGGATTATCCCGGATGAATTCGTAAAAGAAATAAATCCAATGAAGCTTGATTGGAGATGGGTGACCATCGGCAAATATCTTTGACTTTTGATGATGACGCCCCAAGTTTTAGGCACTGAAGGAGCTGTGAAAGCCATGGACAAACTGCATTTTGAAGGGAAAATTAGTTCTGTTCAGCCGCGCATACGGGTAACGAGATCTTTTGACCAGTTTTCGCATACGTACCTGGGGTACGCGGTGAGACTGGAGGGGGAGCTTGAAAACAGGCCATCCACATTTTCTGTTGGGATTGGCAAAGCGGCGCAGGCGAAGCATCAGCTAAAAGTGAATGATGTCATTTCCGGGTCGTGTCTGCCGGTGGCGGATCCGTCATTGGAGCCGGTTGAATTTTACAAAGTTTCAAAGCTTCAAGTGGTTTCTGTGGGTGAGGCGGGCAGCCATTCAGAGCCTTGGGAACTTATCGCACCGGAGCTTGAGATCTACAGGGAGCGGGGGCACAGACGGCTGGCGGCAAGGACTTATGATACAAAATGCAGCAGCTGCTGCTGGGGTGTGCGAATGGCGGTGGAGATCATTATTGACCAGTGGGATCCCAGGGGACGCGTGGACTACAGAGACGAAACCTTTTGCTACGGGCCGCTGAGCTGCAAGCATTACAAAGCTGGGGCCAAGCGGAGGGTTGAGGGGCGAAAAGGCATGGTCTATGTGGAAGAGGACTGGGTTGATGAGGAGATGACGGGGCACAGGGAACCGGATGAGTAGCGGGGATTGAGGTATGGGGGCAGCGGGCGAAGCAGCTCGTGGACAACATGTGCCGTCAAATTGAGATTAATCTTTAAGCTTTAAACCTAAACAAGACTAAGAAATACGAATAATTTATGGGTATAACCCTAAAACCATATTATTTCTGAAGTGTTTGAGTTCCTTAAATAGTGACAATAACAGGTAAATTTGAAAGGAAGGGGCGCATTATGGGAAAGTTTGATCAGGACATTGAAGCACTCTTTAAAACACTTGTCGCCATAAGACGCAAGCTGCACCAGCAGCCGGAGCTGGGTTTCGAGCTGCCTGCAACTATAGAGACAATCACGGCGGTACTGCAACAGCACCAAATCCCTTACGAGATCGTCGCGGGAAGCGGCATCCTTGCTCAAATCGGTCGCACGGAAGGCCCTGCGATCATGCTGCGGGCGGATCTGGACGCGCTGCCCATTGAGGAGGCGACAAACCTCCCTTATAAGTCTGCCAATGAAAACAAGATGCATGCCTGCGGTCATGATCTCCACGCCGCCATCCTGCTGGGCGCCGGAATTCTCCTCAAGCAGCGTGAGGCGGAGCTCCAGGGCTGTGTGAAGCTGATGTTTCAGCCAGACGAAGAGGGGCTGATGGGGGCGAAGAAGATGATCGAGGCGGGCGTTCTCGAGCATCCTAAGGTCGAGGCAGTTATTGGTCTTCACGTTGTGCCGGGATTATTTCTGGAGACTGGCGACATCATAGGTCAGAGTGGACCGGTCATGGCGGGCAGCATTCCCTTTGAGATTCAGATCACCGGAAAAGGCGGCCATGGCTCCGCACCTGAGAACGCCATTGATCCAATTTACGCTGCGGTGCAGATCTACCAGGCTCTGCAGTCCGTCAAAATGCGCGAGATCAGTGCCCAGGAGCCGATGGTGATGACCATCGGGGAATTCGCCTTTGGGAAAACCTGCAATGTCATCCCTCAAAGCGGGCGGATGTCCGGCACCATACGGTTCTTTAAAAAAGAAGTCGGCGCATACGCCATCCAGCGGATCGAGGAGATTGTCACAGCGCTGGCTGCCGCCCTGCGGGTTGAAGCCACCTTTATAACCGGCGTATTTTTGCCGCCAGTGATCAATGATGCATCACTCACGCAGAAGCTGCTGCCATCTATCCAGGCAGAACTTGGCGAGGACAAAGTCAGGGACTACCAGCATAAATTTATGAGCTCGGAGGATTTCGCCTTTTACGGGGAAGAGGTTCCAGTCCTGTATCTGAACATTGGCGCGGGCTCGAAAGCAGCGGGCTATGACTATTCTCTGCACCATCCTAAAGTAGCGTTCGACGAGAACGCCATGAAGTTTGGCGTCGCGGCGCTGGTGAGCGCGGCACTTGGGTTTTTGGAGTTATAGATACCATCTGCCACTGAATTATCTCGATGCCAGGCGCGATTTTGGTATCTCGGTGCCAAGGAACCGGATGAGTGGCAATGAACGCAAGAAGGAGGTCAACCCCATGAAAATAGTAATGTTAACGGGCAGCCCGCATCTCCAGGGCACCACGGCGCTGCTGGCAGATGAATTTTGCGCTGGTGCTTTAGAGGCTGGTCATGAAATCGTGCGCTTTGATACGGCGCAGCTGAAAATTGAGCCTTGCCTGGGGTGTGATCACTGCAGGATTATCAGCGGCAGCTGCGTCCATGAGGATGATATGAACCAGATTCGCGAGCACTTGCTGGACGCAGAGGCTTTGGTCCTGGTGACGCCGCTATATTATTTTGGGATGACTGCGCAGCTCAAGCGGGCTGTGGACCGGTTCTATGCCATTAATCCGGCGCTGCTTGAAGCGTCTAAAAAGGTTTATCTGATCAGTGCTGGCGCGGATCAGGATCCATGGGCCATGGAGGCACTGGTAGCCCATTACAGGACGATTTGCCGGTATCTGAACTGGGAAGCCGCAGGAGAAATCCTGGCCCTTGGCGCGGGTGTGCCGCGGGATCTTGAAGGGAGCGAAGCGCTGGTTAAGGCGCGGAGGATGGGTAAGGCGTGAGATGAATGAAAAATAAATTTCATGGATTGCTGGAGTAATCCGCTAAACAAAAAAGCCCATTATCGTAATTCAAGATAATGGGCTCCATTTGAAACGAGGCTTCCACATATTAACAATCCTGTTGATAGCATTGCCATTTTTCACTCAGTCGCCATCAAAAATTCAATAATATTGATCACACGGATCCCGGAAAAGTCGCTGTAGATATTTTTATCCATGGTGAGAATGAACTTTGGGTAATGATCAGGGATCGCTTCGAGAGGCCGCAGCTCCCGCGTTCGGGTTTTCTCATCCAGGATGCTTGCGCAGACTTGAAAGTAGGCCTTTTCGTTTGGCTTCGTCGCGACAAAATCCACTTCCAAAGCACCAATTTTGCCGATGGTCACCTCGTACCCACGCCTCAGAAGCTCCAAATAAACGACATTCTCCAAAACGTGTCCATAGTCCGTGTCTCGAAGCCCCGTGAGCTGATTTCTGATCCCCTGGTCGACCAGATAGTATTTTTCCAGCGTCTTGAGAAACATTTTGCCCTTCAGGTCGTAACGATTTGCCTTATAAACAATGAAAGCGCTCTCAAGCATCTTCAGATAATTATCAATGGTCTCGCTGGTTGTCTTTCTTCCGCTGCTGGTCAGGTAATCACTGATTTTCTTCGTGGAAACGACACTGCCAATATTTGACGCAATAAATTTCAAAATACTTTCTAAAAGTGCGGCATCTCGAATGTTGTTTCGTTCCATGACGTCTTTTATGAGCACCGTATTGTAAATGCCCTCCAAAAATGGGCCGATGGTTTCCGGTCGGTCCATAAGATCTGCAATGGTTGGCAGACCACCATACTTCAAATAATCACTGAACGCATCTTCAAGCTTGTTGAGGTCCACAGCATTGAAGTCCAGATATTCCTTAAAGGATAGCGGCAGCATTTTAATTTCCACATACCTTCCGGAAAGCAGCGTCGAAAGCTCTGAGGACAGTAAGTAAGCATTTGAACCGGTAATATAGAGATCAACGTTTGCATCCACGAGAAATGCGTTTATTACTTTTTCCCACGAAGGCACCTGCTGCACTTCATCAAGCAAAATATAATGTCTATCCTTTGAATTCGTAAGTCTTTTTTGGATATAGGCATGCAGTGCTTTATAATTAGTGATCTCGTCGAATTCAAAGGATTCAAAGTTCATTCGAATAATATGATTTTTTGAAATTCCGGCATTAATTAAGTGCTTTTCAAATAAGCTCAGCAGAGTGGATTTACCGCAGCGTCGAATGCCGGTAATAACTTTAATGAGCGGCTTGTCTTTAAATTGGATTAACTTATTAAGGTATAATTCTCGTTGCTTCATAGCCACCACCTCGAATTAAACTATACCTGTTTTTGAGTTGAAAATCAATTGTTTTGCGGTTATAACCTAAAAAAAGAGAGACTGAGGCGAAGTGACCATCGGCAGCATTTTTGAGCAGTCTCTCGTGCGGCTGGCACGATTTTAGAATTCAACTCTGCTAATGTTTTGAGAGTGATGGAATGCTGGGCGGGTACAATGTTAGTAAGATGTCAACAACGCCATGACATCTTACTGGAGGGATGAGGATTTGATCATAAAACTTGTGTTTTTAACTATTTTAATCGCAGTGAATGCTTTTTTCGCTGCTTCTGAAATGGCTTTGATTTCTCTAAATGACAATAAAATAAAGCTTATGGCTGAAAAAGGGGATAAGAAAGCCAGACATTTAGTGAAATTGTTGGGTGAACCCAGCCGCTTCCTGGCGACGATTCAGATTGGCATTACACTGGCAGGCTTTCTGGCCAGCGCATTAGCAGCTGAATCCTTTGCTGATCCTTTGGTTGCTATTTTGGATGCTTATAATTTGCCTGTCTCTGAAGCTGTATTAAAAGCGGGTATCGTGCTTGCTATTACCATTATTTTATCCTATTTTACATTGGTGTTCGGCGAATTGGTGCCTAAGCGCGTCGCCATGAAAAAAGCTGAGGGTATTGCCTTTTTTGTAGTGACACCATTGACGCTATTGTCAAAAATTACAAACCCATTCGTCAAGCTTCTTACTGCTTCTACAAACTTCTCTGTAAGGCTGTTTGGCATTGATCCGCATGCCCCTGATGAGCATGTTACAGAAGAAGAAATCAGAATGATGGTGGATGTTGGAGAAGAAAAGGGTTCTATTCTAAAGCATGAGAAAGTAATGATCAACAACATTTTCGAGTTTAATAATAAAACTGCGGAAGACGTTATGACTCACAGAATGGAAATTGTCGGTATACCGGCACACACTGAATTAAAGGCGCTAATAGAAGTTTTAAAAGTTAAGAAGTATTCTCGAATCCCAGTCTATGAGGAGACTATTGACAATATTATTGGCATCCTGCATGTCAAGGATTTGCTTGATTTGCTGGAGCTGGTTAAAGTGGATGCTGATAGGACCTTTGAATTGTCAGCCTATATGCGGGAGCCGTTCTTTATTCCCATTCAGAAGAAAATTGATGAGCTTTTCGTCGACCTACAGGCAGCCAAAACCCATGTAGGCATTGTCATAGACGAATATGGCGGCACGGCTGGAATGATTACTTTGGAAGACCTGGTAGAAGAAATCGTTGGCAATATTTATGATGAATATGATGAAGAAGAGGACAAGGAAGTTAAGCAAATTGATCCATCTACCTTTGAGGTCAGTGGCATGATCAGTCTCTATGAGCTTGAGGAATATCTTGAGGTTGAGCTGCCAGTGGAGGAATTTGAGACGATGAATGGTTTTTTTATCAGCTTGTTTGGGAATATTCCGCCAAAAGGGCAAGTGAGTCAAGTGGAATTTGAGCATTTGCTGATTCAAGCTGTAGAGGTGACGGATAAACGCATTGAGAAAATGATTATTCAGGTCATGGATCGTGGGGAAGCGTAATTTTTGGTGGGGGACTGGGCCGGCTTGAGCATTTGCCGGAAGACAAGACAAGGAAGCCGTGTTGTGGCAGGTGGGTGAGAGGGTGACCATCGGCAAATATCTTTGATTTTTGATGCTGACGCCCCCAGTTTTATGCACTGAAGGCACTGAGATAGCCATGGATAAACTGCGTTTTGAAGGAAAAATTAGTTCCGTTCAGCCGCGCATACGGCTAACCAGATCTTTTGACCAGTTTTCGCATACTTACTTAGGGTACGCGGTGAGAATGGAGGGAGAGCTTGAAAACCGGCTATCCATATTTTCAGTTGGGATTAGCCAAGCGGAGGGTTGAGGGACGAAAAGGCATGGTCTATGTGGAAGAGGACTGGGTGGATGAGGAAATGACGGGGTACAGGGAACCTGATGAGTAGCAATGAACGCATTAAGAGGAGGCGCTGGTTATGAAATATTTAGGATCATGTCTTTGCGGTGAAGTTACGTTCGAGATAGAAGGAGATTTTGAAAATTTTTATCTTTGTCATTGTGGGCTATGTCGCAAAGATACTGGTTCAGCGCATGCCGCCAACCTATTTTCTTCCACAGCCAAGTTAAGATGGCTGTCTGGTCAAGAAAAAACGAAAACCTTCAATTTTCGTTCAAGGGGACATATAAAAAGCTTTTGTCTTAATTGTGGATCTGCTTTGCCAAATATTCAGATGGATGGAAAATTGCTGGTCGTTCCTGCGGGAAGTATTGACGGTGATTTGAACATAAAGCCGCAAGCACATATCTATTATTCAAAAAAAGCGAACTGGGATACTGAGCTTGAGAACGTACCAAAGTTTGAAAAGCTCCCAAATGAATGAGAATTAGGGATATGAGTGGAGCGTGCGTAATGGGAACCATCGGCAGAGTTTTGGCTTTGGTTTATTATGGGATCAAAGAGGGGATGCCGATGGTTTTTTAAGGCACCAATCCGGAGATCGCCAAAATGAGCCTGCCTACTCAGATTCAGAGCCTTGATCCTCATGATGATTTCCAGGTTTTTCGATCTTCACTGATTTTTTCATCATTGAGACAACATGCCTGTTATCCAGGGTATGACCTTGTCGTGTCAATTTCCTGAGCTGCATGATCTCCGGCAGCTCTGCCAACACGTACAGAATGGTGATGGTCAGCGCAAAAACCACTTCCAGACTATATAGACCATTGCGAAAAGCGAACCAAGGGATCGTTAGAGCAACCCCACCTACAAAAGAAAACATGGGAGCGAAACGCCCAAACAGCATCCCGCCAGCATGGGTCACCAGCAAACCCACGGGGCTGATGGCCAGCATCATCCCCATGATGCTTGAATTTCCGCCCCCGCCTGAAAACCGGTGCCAGACTGGCCAAAGATGTCCAACCAGTACCGCCACTGCTGCCAACAAATAGTAAGGAGCCTCAGGAATCATGATCTTTATGATCAAAGTTGGCAAAAATGCTTTTAAAGCATCGAGAACGCTGACCATTATGCCCCAACGTGGGCCAAAGGCAATCATAACATTAGTTGCGCCTACAGCATGGGAGACCAGTTCAGCCTGAGCATCTGTAGTGGGTGTACGAATCAAGGTCAGAGGCTCACCTGGTTTTAAAATTGCAAACACAATGCGGGCAAATGATATTGAGCCAATCAAATATCCACAAACGATTGTCAGTATGAAGATTAAATGAGATGCCAAGAGAATGTCCTCCCCTACTTTATAACAAAACAACATCGCCGGTGTAACCATTGACGGCGACTTGAACGCCGTCCTCAATGCGGCAAGCTCCCGCGACGGATACAACAGCAGGAATGCGGTATTCCCGGGCGACGATTGAACTATGGGACAGCATGCCGCCTGATTCTGAAATGACAGCCCCCGCTTTAGCAAACAGTGGCGTCCATCCAACATCCGAAAACGGAATGATCAATACATCTCCATCCTGAACTTTTTCAAATTCGTTAATGCCTTGAATCACCCTTGCCGGACCTGAGTAAGCACCAAGAGAGGTGGGAATACCCCGTAAAGAATCCTGTACATAAACCATTACTGGTGGCTGCTCAGATCCCAAGATCATCTCTGGTAAAACAGCACTGCGGTATAACGCCATAGCCCTTTGCCGCGATGAAACCAAGTCCTGCTGTGGTGCTGACTGCTGGTTCTCAAAAAGCTTTATGAGCTCATCCCAATGCAGATAGTAGATGTCTTCCCGATCATCAATGACGCCCCCGGCGACCAACTGTTCAGCAATGTTGATAAAACAAGTTCTAAATTGGCCATATCCAAAGGTATACAGGGAACTGATTTCTTCACGGCTAACAGCAAATCGACTTGTACGCCGGTAAATGATGCCTGTCATAATCCGTTGCATCCAAGGAATCTTCAGATCTTTGAAACGCAAAGATGGATGTCCGTTTTTTACCGCCTGCTGTGGTCTTGCAATCATGCGCCGGATCAGTTCAGGCGTTTCTCGCCATGGAACACTGGAACAGTCGTTCCCGCTGTCGCTGAAATGTCCAAAAACTTCCAAAAACTTGTCAATATCCTGCTTCAAACGCGCCTCTTGTTCATCAGACAATGGATAGGCGCCATCCGGATCGCTTACCACATTTTCAAAATAACACGCGTGCAGCGCTTGTAAGGTATATTGAGGATTATATTTTGAGGCAGCTTCCCTGCTCCCCTCAAGCTCCAGCATGCGAACATCATAACCATACTGCTTCAAAAGGGCAGCCAGCAATTGATAGTGCATCATGGCCAATAAGGGGATAATTATATTATAGTAAGCCACTTCCTGTGTCTCATCAAAAATCAACGAAGCCTTTTGCAGCCAGTCTTCCGGTTTCAGGTCCGCCTTCATACTTGCGATCAGGTTATCGTAGGCAACTTTTTTGTTTTTAACTAAGCGTTGGAGACGGTGGTGAATCCCAATAAAACTTAATGCAAATACAAATAGTCGTGGTAATCGCGGGATTATTCCGAAACCGGGATGCATATGGGGTTTTTCCGGTCCATCTTTCTCCAATCCAAATAATAATTCCAGAGCCTCGCCCGGCAAGCCCAAACGCTCGAACACACGTGCAAAAATGCCCATATTGAAGTAGGCTCGGTTGTAAAAATAACCCGTTAGGCTATCAGGGTCCCATGAAGGGTTTCCTGTAAGTCGAGTTAAAATATTGACCCAAGTTGGATTAATCAATCGAGTATTAACGGACCATACCAGAGGTTTGATAATCCCTGGCAACATTTCACGTGCAATTCGGTTGGAATAGACCGGAATATCCAGTCTTGTAATTGGGCGAACTTGAAGGAAATAAAGCTTTTCACCATCCCATGCCCATTCCAGATCCGCTGGACGCTTATACTTTCTGGCAATAGAGGTGGCTTGTTCGACAATGTCTCTTGCCAGCGATTCGCTCATTTCACTCTCTTCAGGCTTCTGAGTCCATTTGCCCCACTTGCTTACCCAACGGTCCGGATCCCGACGCTCCTGAATTTGTGATTCACCCAGACCAGCACCCGCTTCAATAATCGTATCAGACAAACTCGTTACAGGATTTTTAGTGAAAACCACCCCAGAAAACTGAGCTTGTACCATTTCTTGGATGATGACGGCCATACGTGGAACTTTACCCTCAGACATAATGCAATTCCAATATGCCTTAAACTCTGGGGACTCCAGGGATGCCCAAACATTAACAACAGAATTAAGAATATTTTCAATTCCCTGTACTTGGAGAAAGCTTTTGAATAGCCCTGCACAAGAAAAATCACCTGAATCTTCTACAGAGGCAGAAGAACGCACCGCATAAAATTTGTTTGGATCAATCCGTTTGAGCAGTTCTTTGCGAAGGGTCATCAGTGTAACATGACTGTCTTTTTTATGATCCTCGCAGGCCGTCCATATGATGACCCAGCTATTTGGAACCGCCCTTCCTTGACGCACTAAAAAATGAATATTCACTGCCTTGCTGCCTGCATAAGGGTGCAGCCTTCTACTGGAAAGCGAGTAAATGTAATGTCTGGCCATTTAAATCACACCTTTCAGGCATCTCGATTCATTTTTTTCTCGTCAACAAGACATTCATTATGAATTATAAAGCAATTGCGAATAATGCAATTTGCCGGAATCTCATATAAATATTACCCCTTTGCTGCACCCAACCCTCAAGAATATTGAGTTTCCTGATGCGGGCCCGTACCGTGCCCGTACCTGGTACGATTTTTGGAACGCTAACGTAAAACTAATTTGTAAAGTCTGCAATCACACGATCTCAGCAAAAACAACTTCATCATCTTCACTCAGCGTGACAGGTACAGATCAAAGAAGATGATGGGTGGGGAATGGGAACCATCGGCAAAGTCTTGGCTCTACTTATTATGGTTTCAAGGCGTACCAAAACAACCTGGGCTAAAAATTAAACGCATTGAAGGAGGCAATCATGGGCCATCTCACTGCAAAAAACGGCTATGAAAATCTTGTCGCGCGGTTAAATAAATTTCCACAGGGGGCACCGCCTTCAGAAACCCTGTACAAAATTTTGGGCATTTTGTTGGATGAAAGGGAAGCGGAGCTGATTTCAAAGCTGCCCATTCGCGCATTTACCGCGGACACTGCAGCGAAGCGCTGGGCAATGTCTGCCCATGAAGCCGCTGAAATCCTGGACAGCCTGGCAAGGCGGGCACTGCTGGTGGACATCCTTAAAGGGGAGACCACCTATTATATCTTACCGCCGCCTATGGCAGGCTTCATTGAATTTTCCATGATGAGGATCCGGGAGGACATTGATCAGCACAGTCTTGGGCAATTGCTCTACCAATACATGAACATTGAAGAGGATTTTATCAGAGCGCTGTTTTTTGATACAGACACAAAAATTGTCAGGGCCTTTGTCAATGAGCCTGCGCTTTCTCAACCGGAGATGCTCGAAATTATGGATTATGAGCGCGCCACGGAGGTCATCAAAGGTGCGGCGCACATTGGCGTGGGGGTCTGTTATTGCCGCCACAAGATGGCTCATGTGGGGAAGCAGTGCGACGCACCTATGGAGATCTGCATGACCTTTGGCAACGTGGCAGATTCGCTGATTCGATCAGGGTATGCGAAGCGCATTACGTCAGAGGAATGTCTGGTTCTGTTGAATCAGGCGTATGCCCACAATCTGGTTCAGGTCGGGGAAAATGTTCAAAATGAGGTGGCGTTTATTTGCAACTGCTGTGGCTGTTGCTGTGAAGCACTGCTGGCGGCAAAGAAATTTGGCACAACACTGACGATTGCCACCACAAATTATCTGCCACAAATCAGCCATGAAAACTGTACGCGCTGCGGAAAATGTGTTCGGGTGTGCCCTGTTGACGCGTTGGACTGGGACCGGGAGAAAAGTCCGGAGCGCTTGCGTTTGAAAGAAGAAATGTGTCTGGGATGCGGCGTTTGTGTGCGGAATTGTCATTTTGGAGCGCTTGAGCTTATAAGGCGGGAACGCAGGGTGATGACACCGGTCAATACAGTGCACCATGTAGTGCTCGCGGCCATTGACAAAGGCATGCTGCCAAATTTGATTTTTGACAATGATGCCCTTGCCTCACACCGCGTGCTGGCTTCAATTTTGTCTGCCATTTTAACCATGCCGCCCGCAAAACAGCTGCTGGCCAATGAACAGATCCGGTCAAAGTATTTGGCGAAGTTGATTAAATAGCCGCGCTGAGATTTGCTGGTATTTAAGCGGGTGGGGTGGGAATTCTTTTTCGCATCTTCTTATCAAGTGTCAGGCACCGAATAAGGAAGTACTGGTAACACTTTCGAAAGGTAAGTTCAAAACTTCATTGGCAAAAATGAAAGGTAGTCTTGAAGGTCACCGTCGGCAATAAAGCACTCAATGATCTGGCGGCCAAGGGGGTTGAGGTCTGGCATCAGGAATTTCTCAAGCTCCTTCTTGAAGAAATCCGTCAGGAGGGCGGCGCCAAAGTCGTAGCCCTCTTCGCCGACTTCCGGCTGGCGGTCGACTTCCAGGAGCTCCCTTGGGATATAGGCGCCGTCGACCTTGACACTGGTGAGGGCATAGCCCAGCAGAATGCAGCGGGCGGGCTGCAGCTGGCCGGGGCCAAACTTGGCAGTCCCTCTGCGCGCCAGATATTCCCGTGCGATCCACTGGGGCATAAAGTTGACTTTATAGGCACCTATGTGCTGGTTTGGCACCAGGATGTAACGGGTGCTGGAGGCTTCCCTAAACTGCTGAAGGAGGAGATTCGCCTGATCCACCTGCTTGCCGGGGGAGAATGGCCAGTAGGAGCCTACGCCTTCGCTGCTGAGACCTTTGGTATCTGTGATGCTGGGATTGTTATAGCCCCGTGGCGCTACCAGCTGCCATAGCCAGGCCAAGGCTGGGGGCAGGACGTGGAACAGGCCAAGGATTCCATAGGTTGGGTTTTCTCTGGTACAAGGTGGCATCCTGACACCAAAGCTTCGCAGGTCAATTTCCACCGCGTCGTCCACAATGTTGGGCACAAAGCGCCGCGGGAGGATGACCCTTGGGTTCGGGCAAGGCTTGCCGGGGGCGTCCAGGGTGTGCTCCCAGAGCAGGCAAGTGGCGTCCGGCACGGTGCTGTAATTGAAGAAGATCAGCGGCTCTGGCGGATGGATGGTCAGGGCTTCGAGATATGGGTCGGTACCGTAATGTTTGATGTGATCCGTATGAATAAACCAGCCTTCCTCTGCGTCCTTCACCAGAAGTTTGTGATTGCCGTTTTGAAATCTTGGATGGCACAGCGCCATGTCGTCGGTCACCGGCCGCAGCTCGCAGGTTTCCTTGATGTCGTGGTAGAGACGTTCTGAGGTTACCAGGTTTTCGCCGAGAAGGATGCGTCCGTCCAGTTCTCTATGAATCTGCTCTGTCATCTCGCTCTTTCCGCCGCCGCTGGCGCCCTCGTGCATAATGGTCAGCACATTGTCGTAAGGTGTGATGACCACGACGGTGGAGCCATGGGCGGTGACCCAGCCTTCCTCCTCGCCAATCTTGATGAGCACACCATAGACGCCTTTTTTGGCGCTCGGTCCCGGGTATAGGTTGTAGGAAAAGAGCTCATAGACGTCTTCCAAACGATTGTGTACCACCATTTGCTTGCCTTCAAAGTGAGTGTGGCGAAAGGTTGGGGCCAAATAGATGATGGCTTTTGGCTTGTAGCCCTGTTTAAGCTGATGCCCTGGAATAAAGCCCTGGATGTCCGCGAGGGCTGCGGCGAAGAAGCCCGCGTTTTTAGGCCCAACCAAGAGCGCCGGGTAACCAAACTCCGGACCGCCGGCCATGAAGGGCATGACAATCAGTTCCTGTTCTGCAATCCAGTCGAAGCTGCTGGCTCTGAGGGCCTCAAAGTCGTTGCCGTAGCGGTCGCAGTAGGTTTGTTTGTCTGTACCTTTTTCATCCGCGATCACCATGCAGTCGGGGTCCCGGCGCCTTAAATAGGGCTCCATGTAATTAGTGACAAGTCCGTTGCGGCATTTTGCGACCGTGGCTTCCACAATGTGGCCTTTGCCGGGTATGTTGTAGGCGACTTCCAGGAAGTTGGGGTTGTGGGCTTGGTCCCGTTCCTGCTCCCCATCAGATATCCCCATAGCCAGGTTTAAAAGCGCCTCCCGGCTTTCTGGCACGGTGATGCCCTTACAATCCGTTAGAAGCTTTGTTAAGACCTCCGGTACTATCATGCGCGTAATGATGCTTTCCATGAGCTGCGCCCCCTTTCTAAATGCAGATGGGTTCGAAGGTTGTCGTATTGAGCGGGTATAGTATAATGAGGTAGTGCTGTCAAGAACAATGGCGCTGTAAATTGCAGAGGGTGGATATAAGACCACAAGCTTTGAATATTTATACCCCGTAGGACCAGAGAAGTTTCAATTTTTGGTGGGGGACTGGGCCGGCTTGAGCATTGCCGGACGATAGAACGAGAAAGTAACTTTTGGGCGGGTGGGTGATAGGGTGACCATCGGCAGAAAACCTCTTGAGTTTTAATAGTTAGATAAAGTGAGGAACGCAGGATCATGAATCGAGTGGAATTAAAGAAAAAGCTGCACGTCGTGATGGGGCAGCTGCTGGCTGAAAAGAACCACATCAGTCCTCTGGACGTCTTGCTGCAATTGGGGATTGTGTCGGCAAAGGACTGTGAGGACTGGCGGTTCGGGCGCGTGCCTTATCTTGAGAAGGTGTGCAAAATGAATCTGAGTGCTCTGTCTTTTCTTATGTCGGAGATCAAGGCTTATGCGCGCAGCGCGGGGCTCAAGGCTTCACCTTCGGTGTACATAAAATGGGGCGGAAAAGGTAAAAAGATGCCACTGCGGTTCAGTAAGAGTGGGAATCCAAAGGTCGAGGCGGCTTATGCGACGCATTATGTCAGGGAAAAAGAAGTGAAAGAAGTGAAAGCAGTGAAGGAAGTGAAGGCAGTGAAAGCTGAGACGGCTAAGGGTAAGCCCTTGGCACCTATGAGTGTGGCCTGTACCTGGAACAATTTTCTGGAAAATTACGTAAAACTAATTTGAAAAGTCTGAAATCAAAAGATCTCAGCAAAAACAACTTCATCATCTTCGCTCAGCGTGACAGGTACAGATCAAAGAAAATGATGAAGTTGTTTTACAATTCAACCTTAATCCATTGTCGTACGCCATCAGATCATGGGTTAAAAAAGAGACGCGACTTCCATAATTTTGATATACTAATGGAGAGTGAGGAATGAGAACCATCGGCAGAGTCTTGGCGCTGGCTTATCATAGAAGGAAAGGCCTGCCGTTAGAGAGATGCTTGGGGGTTTGAGAAGGGGAATCTTCAGGATAAGGTTTTGATATGTTTCCGAATTATGTGCGCGTTGAGACGTGCGTGTTTGACATAAAAAGCCAAGTCGTCGGCGCATAGCGGAAATAATTGCTGAGTTTCTCTGCTGACGACCATAAGACAAAGTTACGCATTGCTTGAAAACCTGCAGACTGATATAATTTTATCGTTGATTGGAAGCTGTTTGGAACGCGTACTGCGAAGATTTGTTCCTGGTTTACAAACTTTCGCGGGAAAACAACATTATCTTGAGCCAGTCTTGGAAAAGTGAATAAAGAAATTACCGGCAGTTCAGCAGGACAAAACATCGTCTCCGGTTTAATCTCTACATGCTGAGCGTTGGTACCAGATTGCGGTCGCCGTGACATTGTTCCCTTAATCAGACCTCGAAAGTCATGATCTGTGGAGGTTTTCATATGTGGATAATAAATGGGTATAAAAAAATAGCCGAACGTGGGAATGGGCTTCTTTTCAAGATACCGAGGATTGAGAGTCTGTCTTATAGGCCGCTGGAGATTGCCGATTTCAGCGGATACAACCAGCCCTACCATCCCTCGGTACTTTTTTTTGAGGAGGGTTTCTGCGGCTACAGGTACTGGATGGTCCAGACGCCGTGTCCGATCGATGGGCTCCCTTATCGGGACAGGTGGGAGTGCCCCTGCATCTATTATTCGGAGGACGGCATCCGCTGGGTCACCGATCCCGGGGTAAACCCCATCGACGATCTGAATCCTGGTGAGATTGATAATGGAGATTTTTTTTCAGATCCCCATCTGGTCTACCGGAAAGATACCCATATGCTGGAGTGCTGGTACCGGATAACCCATATGAACCACAATGATTCGCAGGAACAGCATCAGTATCCGACTTGGATCATCAGGAAAAAAAGCAAAGACGGCCTGCATTGGGGGGAAAGGGAGGTCCTTATCGATCTCCAGAATCCGAAAAGCCTCGATGTCATGGTGAGGAGTCCGGCAGTTCTATGGGACGACAACAAAAAAATATACCGCATGTGGTATGTGGATTCGCTGCCATCACTCAGTGGCCGGAAAATCATGTATGCGGAGAGCAGAGACGGCATGACGTGGTCAGGCAAGGCGGCGATTTGCATGGATCGAGATATCGAACCATGGCACATCGACGTCAGTTTGTTTGATGGAAGGCATCACATGATAAATTACACCTTATCTGGAAAGCAAGGGCTCCATTATTATGAGAGCGATGACGGGATCCGTTTCCGCTATGTCAAGGAGCTTCTGAGGCCAAGCCCGCTCATGTTCAATCGGTTTTTCAGAGCCGGTCTATACAGAAGCTGCTCGGTCAAGGCCCACGACGGTATGCGCGTCTATTTCAGCGCAAACGACGGCCGGAAAACATATCTTGGCCTGCTCGCGGGTGATGATTTGAAGAACATGAAGGTGATGAGTATAAATTGTAACAGTCTATAACCTGGGAACGGGGAAAAGTACTTAGTTGCTTGAGCTGTTGAATGCGTATAAGGTTGAGCGGCCCGTACCTGGGAAAGCTCCGAAAAACTAAATTTTTGATCGAAAAGGCAAAATTTAGATCGCTATAATCGTTGGAAATTCTATGTTCTAAATTTGCTAAAATTTCCTGTTTCAAAAAATGATGACTTTTTCGGAGGTTTCCCAGGAACAATTTTCGGAACGCTAACGTTAAAAAAATTGAAAAGTCTGCAATCCCTTAGTCCTGACAAAAAGAACTTCATCAACTTCGTTCGCGGGGGCGATAGGCATCAGCCGCAGGTACAGATCGTGAAATTGATACAAAATAAATTGTTTGATAACGGTGTTCATCCAGATCTCATTATTTATATAAAATTTGAAAGTATGAAGCATATTGAGTTAAGCATGTTTATTTAGGAAAATTTATTTTAGGTTTAGATGTGACAGTACCTGTTGTCACTTGATTGGGGATGGATGACCATCGGCAAATATCTTTGATCTTTGATTTTGACACCCCGAGTTTTAGCAACGGAAGACGCTGAGAAAGCCATGAATAAACTGCTTTTTGAAGGAAAAATTATTTCTGTTCAGCCTCGCATACGGCTAACAAGATCTTCTGACCAGTTTCACATACTTACCTAGCACTTCAGGAGGATGAGGACAAGATCATTACATAGCAGAGGATATTCCCACCTCCGAATTCACCTTTATTATTGAGACACCAGGGGAATATGCCCTGTATCTCAAGGCGGAAGGTCATCAGGGAGGATACACTCTCAAAATATTTCACACCGTGAAATAATGGTCATGTATCAATGTGTAAGAACAAACAAGCATAATGGCGACTTTTGAAATATGCTCTAACAACAAAAATAAAACCCATTATCACTATGCCTGAAAGAAGGTCTGAGATAATGGGTTTTATTTCCAAGTACAACTTCCATAATATTATAATACTTATGGCGAGGTATCACTCAGCAGCGCCCGATTTTATCTGCAATAAACCTGCAAAGGTTTTAGAATGGTGGAATGCTGGACGGGTACAATGTAAGTAAGATGTCAATAACACGCCATGACATCTTACTGGAGGGGAGAGCTTTGATCATAAAATTTGTGTTTTTAACTATATTGATCGCCGTGAATGCTTTTTTCGCTGCTTCTGAAATGGCTTTGATTTCTCTAAATGACAACAAAATCAAACTGATGGCTGAAAAAGGGGATAAAAAGGCCAGACATTTAGTGAAATTGTTAGGGGAGCCCAGCCGCTTCCTGGCAACGATTCAGATTGGTATTACCTTAGCAGGCTTTCTGGCTAGCGCACTAGCAGCTGAATCCTTTGCTGATCCTTTGGTTGCTATTTTGGGTGCTTATAGTCTGCCTGTCTCTGAAGCTGTGTTAAAAGCTGGCATAGTGCTGGCTATTACGATTATTTTGTCTTATTTTACATTGGTGTTCGGCGAATTGGTGCCTAAGCGTGTCGCAATGAAAAAGGCTGAGGGCATAGCCTTCTTTGTGGTGACGACGTTGACGCTATTGTCAAAAATTACAAACCCATTCGTCAAGCTTCTTACTGCTTATAAAACTTCTCTGTAAGGCTGTTTGGCATTGATCCGCATGCTCCGGATGAGCATGTTACAGAAGAAGAAATCGTTGGCAATATTTATGATGAATATGATGAAGAAGAGGACAAAGAAGTTAAGCAAATCGATCCATACACCTATGAGGTCAGGGGCATGATCAGTCTTTAAGAGCTTGAGGAATATCTGGAGGTTGAGCTGCCAGTGGAGGAATTTGAGACGCTGAATGGTTTTTTTATCAGCTTGTATGGGAATATTCCTCCAAAAGGTCAAATTAGTCAGGTGGTGTTTGAGCATTTGCTGATCCAGGCGGTCGATGTGACGGATAAACGCATTGAGAAAATGATCATTCAAGTCATGGATCGAGATGATGTATAATTCTCAGCAAATGGCTTTAAAACCTCTGCAATAATTCATCAGAATGCTCTGTCTGACTAAATAAACGACATATGTCGAAATTAAATTCGGAAGTTGTGTACAGAGATTGACAAAATATTGTCCAATACATTAGAATATTAATATATTCAAATAGTTGAATGTGATGGGCTTTAAAAAAGGAGAAATCAAATTATGTATCTATACAGAACAGGGCCTGAAACTTTTATAGAATTGGCTGAAATTCTTAAAGCATTGGCACATCCGCAGCGACTTTGCATAGTCAAAACATTATGTGAAAAGGGAGAATCAAATGTTACGGATATGCAGAACTGTCTGGATGAGGCACAATCCAAGGTTTCTCAACATTTGTCAAAGCTGAAAGCTGCAAATATCATAGTTGGAAAAAGAGAAGGAACCAATATTTATTATTCGATTTCGGATGAAAGAGTAAGGAAAATCATGTTAACGGTAATTAGCGAATTTTTTCCGGAAACTGTTTAACACGATCAAAATAACATATATCAGGAGGATGAAAATGAAAAAGACAGATCTATTAGTGATTGGTGGAAGCGCTGGCGGTATACTAAGTGCAATGACGGCAAGAAAAGTATACGGTGACATTGATATCACCATCATTCGTGACACTGAAAAGGTCATGGTTCCGTGCGGTATTCCATACATATACGGTACTCTGCATGATACAAATAAAAACGTGATCCCGGATGCAGGTATTAACGAAGCAAAAATAAATCTAATGGTAGACAAGGTAGTAAAAATTGATCGCGCAGAAAAGACAGTGATAACGGAAAGCAATGAAACCGTAGCTTATAAAAAATTGATAATTGCTACTGGGTCTTTGCCTATTGTCCCTACGTTTATTCCAGGGCATGATCTGGAGAATATTTATGGCGTCTTAAAAAATCAGAATTACCTTGATAGGCTCCTTGAAAAAGTTCAAGCAGCAAATAATGTAACGGTCATTGGCGGAGGTTTCATTGGGGTTGAATTTGCAGAACAGATCAGACTATTAGGTAAAAACGTCACCTTGATTGAGCTGGCAGATGCATGCCTATGGCAAGCGTTCGATAAAAGCTTCACAGATGACATTGAAGCTTCAATGAAAGAAAACGGCATTAAGCTGATGACAGGTACAAAGGTAACCAAATTTATTGGTACAAAAGCCGTTGAAGCTGTTGAAGTGGAAGGCGGAGAACAAATTCCGACAGATCTTGTCATCCTTGGCCTTGGTGTGAAACCAAATGCTGAATTGGCAAAGAATGCAGGAATAACAACTAACAGCAAGGGTGCTATTATAGTAGATCAATATACAAGGACAAACGATCCGGATATATTTGCTGTTGGAGACTGCGCTATGAAGAGCTGTTTCTTCACAGGTCAAGATGTTCCAGTTTTGTTGGCATCCACAGCAGCAATGGAAGCAAAGATTGCTGGAAGCAACGCTTTCCAATTGAGACTGGTTCGTGCGAACAAAGGGACAATCAGTGCATTCTCAACTAAAATCTTTGGTAAGACAGTTGCGGCTGCCGGAATTACTGAATCCAAGGCCAACAATGAGGGCTTCGCTACTATGATTGGAGAATTCTCTACTTTAGACCGCCATCCAGGCTCTTTACCTGGCGCTCAAAAGACGACTATTAAATTGATGTTTTCAAAGTGCTCAGGTGTAATTTTGGGTGCTCAAATTTCCGGCGGAGAAGGTGTCGCTGAGATGATCAATGTCTTGAGCTTGGCGATCCAAAAAGGAGCGACTGCGACAGAGCTTAATACAATGCAGGTCGCGACGCACCCATTAGTGACTGCTTCCCCTATTGCATACCCTGTAAATGCAGCTGCAATGAATGCTATCGCAACAAACTGCAAGCACTTGAATGAAGGACTAGTTATATAGTAATAGGATTTTGTGATCTTTCATGTCAAATCAAAACACCTCGTCATACGGCATATCAAATGCGGTATGACGAGGTGTTTTTGTCGTTCGAGAATCACCGGGCTACAATTCAGCTGGCCGGGTCCAAACTTGATGGTCCCTCTGCGAGCCAGATACTCCCGGGCGATCCACTGGAGCATGAAGTTTACTTTTTAGGGCCTTTTTGGCGCTTGGCCCAGGGTTAAGGTTGTCGTGGCGGACTGGTGTTGTATAATAAGCTTATAGGGTCAAGAACAGTAGGCTTTTAAATCGCAGAGGGTGGATATACGACCGCGAACTTTGGCCATTTATACCCTGTATGACCGATCAAGTTTCAAATTTTGGTGGGGGACTGGGCCGGCAAGGGTAAATAGATACTGCTGCGGTTTAGTAAGAGTGGGAATCATTAAATCATTGAATTGATATACTGGTGGGGAGTGAAGAATGGGAACCATCGGCGGAGGCTTTGCTCTGGCTTATTATTGAATTAAGGAGGATCCTAAACATATGAATATCTTAGTGACTGGCGGTCTTGGCTTTATTGGCAGCCATACGGTCGTGGAGCTTATAAAAAACAATCACACAGTAATCATAGCGGACAATCTGGTCAACTCTAAGCTGGAGGTTCTGGATAAGTTACATCAAATCACAGGCAGCAAACCGACGTTCTATGAGATCGACGCGACGGATGCGGTTCAGACGGAAAGGGTGTTCAAAGACCATCAGATCGATGGTGTGATCCATTTCGCTGGGCTGAAGGCTGTGGGTGAGTCGGTGGAGAAGCCGCTGGAGTACTATTACAACAATCTCGTGTCAACCATGGTGCTCAGTCGGCTGTGCTTGAAGTTCGGGGTGGGGAAGTTTGTGTTCAGTTCATCAGCTACGGTGTATGGGGAGCAGCCATCGCCGCTGCGGGAGGATCTTGAGCTCAGGAGGACCACGAACCCATATGGTGAAACAAAGGCCATGAGCGAGAGGATTCTCGAGGATACAGCGCGGGCGAATCCTGGCTTTACCGTGACGCTGCTGCGGTATTTTAATCCAGTGGGGGCGCATGAGAGCGGACTGATCGGGGAGGAGCCGAATGGGATACCGAACAACCTGATGCCGTTCGTGACGAGGGTGGCCAGGGGTGTGCTGCCTGGACTCAGTGTGTTCGGGAATGATTATGAGACGGTGGATGGGACTGGGGTTAGGGATTACATACATGTTGTGGACCTGGCGGAAGGGCATGTGGCGGCGATTGAGAAGATGGTCGAGGCTGGTTCTGGGGGAGTTTCAGTATACAATCTTGGTACTGGTCGCGGCACTTCAGTGCTTGAGCTGGTACATGCGTTTATGGAGGTCAATGGGGTCGAGGTACCTTATAAGATTGTTGGGCGGAGGCCTGGAGACCTTGCTGTATGCTATGCGGATGCATCCAAGGCTGAGCGGGAGCTTGGTTGGAAGGCGAAGCGTGGCGTAAAAGAGATGGTTAGGGATTCCTGGAGATTCGAACAGAATAACGCATAAGAATACGTTTATTGAGCTCAGGGGTGCGATACCCGTAGGTATTTCGCTTGGACTAACACCAGTCACGCTACTTAAATATGTTTTACAGGCAGCATGATCCCGGTTCCAAGACTGGGATCTGGAGCTGAAGTCTTGCGGCGGCGCTGCTGGACATGCGGTTTAAATGGGCGTTTCCGGCGATTTTAGTGGGGAATATAATTGCGGCTGGACTTATTTTGGGACTTTGTCATGGCGTTCGGATGGTCTGGGGGAGGCTCCCGGATGGATCAGTATTTATAATACACTGATCAGAGGGAATAGCATATGGATAAAATAATAAGCCACATGGCAGATTACCACGTGGCTATTATTTTACCAATTTATTAACCTATCAGGTTCTGTATTTTTCGTGTCAACTGGATATTAATTTAACTGTTTCCAATTATAGCCCAGCCGCCTTCACCATTTTCAAAGGATATATTCTGACTTCCGCCTGAAAATGTGTTGTTTTGCAAATAACAATTTTCAGCATAACCGGTGCCAACTCTTACCCTGACATCCAAGTAGCGCACGCCTTCATGAGTATTATGGTGGTAATTCAGGTTTGACAGAGGCCATTGAGATGCTTCAGGATAATTTCCCCATTCAACCAGGAAACCATAGTCTGTTCCTGTGATCATGTTATCATGAATATTGATATTCGTCATACCATTGCCACCATTTGTTACTTCATTGCTAACCATAATGCCTGTCGTGATAGATCCACCTGCTGTATCTTTAATGGTGTTATTATAGATTTCAATATTTGACTGTGCCATTCCAAAACAGTCAAGATAGATGGCAGGAGTGCCCCATTGGTAATCGTCATCAAAACTATGAATATAGTTTGAATAAATTTTTCCGTTTTTTGAGCCATCTTTAATGTCAATGTTTTCCTTCCGGTTATTTAATAACTCGTTATTGCTTAAAGTGAAGCCGTCAACCGAAGATATGGTCAGCGCTTCCTGATCCATACCTATGTTAGCGTTCTGTATTGTACAGTTATCAATGGTGATATTTTTACCGCTGTTAAATCCTATACCACTCGAGAAGGTTGAATCTGTTTGGCAGTTCTGAATAATAATATCATGTGCGCCTAAACTGTAATTTCCTGGAGATGCGGAGGACATGTCTCCAATTCCCTGATAAGTGGAATTTTTTACACTAAGATCTTTTATTGTTATGAACCCTTGTTTATTTAAATTAATAGGAATACCTTGGTTTCGGGCGTCGATAGTAACATTTTCGCCATTATAAGCGGTAAAAGTGATAGGGTTTCCACTGGTGCCTGATACATTCATGGTTACAGATTCATTATAAACCCCACTTCTGATGTAGACCGTGTCGCCAGCAGAAGCAGTATTCGCAGCTTTTTGAATAGTTCTCCAAGGTGCTTCAGCAGTGCCGGCATTTGAGTCGCTGCCAGTTAACGAAACATAATGGGCATCAGCAACAATTGGAGTTGATGGGATTGTCGTTGCCGTAGATGGTGTTTTCGTTGTTGTTGTTGTTGGTGACGTAGACGGAGTTTTCGTTGTCGTTGTAGACGGAGTTTTTGTTGTTGTTGTAGACGGAGCTTTCGTTGTTGCAGTTACCTTTGATTCTGATGGCGCTGAAGAAGCCTTAGGTGTTACTGATACCTCAATATATTTTTCAGCTTGATCTAATGCAACAATTGCTTCGCCTCTTTTAATAAAATCATGTGGTGCAAAAGTATTATCAGGATATCCGTTCATTGACTGTGTTTTAGCTACGGCGCCAATAGCACCTTTACTCCATGTTAAACTAGATGAATCTTCAAATATATTTGCTGCGACAGGATCAGCTTCAAGCATTTTGATTTTCATAATGATTGAAGCAACTTCTTCTCTGCTGATGAGATTTTCAGGTCTCATTGTACCATCAGGATACCCACTGATATAACCTGCTGCTCTCGCAATTGAAATTGCATTGGCATACCAAGCATCAGTTTTAACATCTGAGAAAGTCATTGATGTTTTTTGCGTATATCCAAAAGCTTTGTTCGCAAGTGTCATAAACTCCGCTCTAGTAATATTATTATCAGGTCTCAAACTCCCATCAGGATAACCAGAAATAAATCCTTTCTCTAACCAACTTAGAATTGTTTGTTTTGCCCAATGCTCTGAAATTCCCTCATTATCCGCTGAAAACGAATTAAATGATGGATTTGTTGATAACATCATTAATAAAATTACAAAAAGTGATAAATATTTTTTAAGCTTTTTAGATTGAAAATTAAACATAGAATCCTCCTAAATTCATTTTTGTATACAAGTGTAAATTTCCACTGCCGTTCGTAGTGTACGGCATGATTCGAATTTAAAACAGCTGTTTCCACTTGTATAAGATCATTCCAATATTTACTTTTGTTCTTACTAATGCTTGAAGCTTCTTAAATTTAAAACTGTTACATTATTAATTACAAACTCTGTGTTTTCGGTTATTATATTTTTTTGTGCCTATTATGTCAACCTTGGTGTCAAACTTGTAACTTTATTGTTGTATTATTGTCTTCAAAATGCATACTCTAATTTTCTCAATTATTGCAAATTATCCGGTTGACAACGCCGCAAATTGAGATAGATAGGTACATAAGTTGTCGCGGCGAGCTGGTGTTGTATAATTGGTTTAAGCAGTCAATAACAGTACAATTGTATATTGCTAAGAGTGTATATACGGCCATGATTATTAGTATTTATACCCAGTATACCCGGCTAAGTTTCAGTTTTGCTGAGAATGTGTAGGCTAAGGACTGTGAGGACAGGTGGTTTGGGTGAGTGCCCTATCTTGAAAAGGTATGCAAAATGAATCTGAAAACGATATGTTTTATATACAATTGTCTACCCGCTTATTTATACGAGGAGGATTAATATGCAGCTATTTCTTGATTGTTTACCATGCATGCTGAGACAAGTGCTAGAGGCAGCGCAGATGGCGACAAAAGATGAGGCTCTTCAAGAAAGCATCATGGACGAGGCGCTTGAGACGCTGGCGGCTTATAAAACCTTCAAAACCGCGCCAGCACTTGCTGAGGCCATGCATGGCGTCGTAAAAAGGCTGACCGGTGTTGAGGATCCATATGCCGCCGTAAAGGCCCGTGATATTTCAGAAGCCCTGCGGCTTGAGCCGCTGATCCGGGATTTTGTCAAGGCGGGTTCTGACGCGCTCGCGGTGGCATTAAAAGTGTCCGCCACGGGAAACGTCATGGATTCGGCCCTTTACAGCAACCTGGATTTGGAAGCATGCCTGATGTCAGAGCTTGAAAAGCCTTTTGCCGTAAACGACTATGAAGCTTTTAAAAGAGAACTGGAAAGTGCCAGAAAAATCCTGATTATTGGAGACAATTCAGGAGAGGCTGTGTTTGACAAAGTCTTAGTCAACACCCTTTCCGATTTCAAAGGACTTGAGGTTACCTATGCCGTGAGAGACAAACCCATCATCAATGACGCCACCCTTGAAGATGCTAAAAGCGCAGGGCTGGATAGCCTTGTTGAGCTCATTTCGACGGGGTGCGGCGCGCCAGGGGCTGTGCTGGATTGCTGCAGCGAGGCATTCAGACAACGGTTTGATGAGGCAGATCTTGTCCTCAGCAAGGGTCAAGGCAATTTTGAGGCCTTGTCTGAAGCACCAAGACCGGTTTACTTCCTGCTTAAGGCTAAATGTGATAAAATTGCCAGGGCACTGGGGGTCCAGTTGAACGCGTACGTGTTTAAACAAGGGGCCGCGGCTTCGAGATAGCACACGAGAAAACTGGAAAAGGGTGGGGATGAACAACATTCTCAGGGTATAGAGAAAAAAAGTGTGTGGTGAGGACCATCGGCAGAAGCTCTGGGTTTTGGGCGCAGCTTTGAGAACGATTTTGGGACGGAAAGCTTCCGATGGTGAAACGATCCCAAACACAGAAATCTTAAAGCGAAGCGCCCCCAAGGTAAAGTGACAGCATCAACTGTCACAGACGCCGGTCAAAGCACCGCAAAAACAGGCACCTTGGGAAGGGGACGGGAAAACATGTTTAAGAGTATTGGACTGCCCTCCATGTTCAGCGGCGAAGGGGAAAAACGTGCATTTTTGCCGGACTTCGTGAAGGCGCTGAGGCAATTTGAGGTCGATGTATGGATCGAAGAGGGCTACGGCGCCCTGATGGGCTACAGGATAGAGGATTACATCAGAGAAAACCCGCGGGTGCGGGTGGTCTCCCACAGTGAGGCCTATCAGGCGGATATGGTGATTGTACTAAAGGCACCCAGCATGGACGAGCTCGACCTGATGAAGCGTGGGGCCGCCCTGGTTTCCATGCTGCACTACGAGTCCAGGCCGCTGAGGGTGGAGCGGCTTATTAAGAACGGGATCCACAGTTTTTCGATGGACGCCATAGCCAACGACCAGCTCCAGCGCCTCGTGGTGACTTACGAGCAGACGGCCTGGGGCGGGATCAGTGTGGCTCTTGATGAGATGGAAAAGCGCCGGACGGACTTTTATTCAGAGTTCCGTGAGCCGTATTATGTTACAATTTTTGGCATGGGCAACCTTGGCGTGAATGCCGGCCGGCTGTGCACGAAGTATTTTGACGAGAAGTTTATGGAGCGGGGCGTTTTGGGTTTGGTGAACGGGGCACTGGTGCGCTATGTGGGCCGTAGCTCGGTCAAATCGAAGAATGAGCTGCGGCAAATCCTCTCAGGCACGGATCTGCTGGTGGACGCGACGAAGCGGGACGTGTTCTCTGAGTACATTTTGACGAACGACCTGATAGGCTGCCTCAAGGATGAGGCGATTATTCTTGACTTGACGGCGGATCCCTATAATGTCCAGACGACGCCCATGCAGGCAAAGGCTTTTGAGGGGGTGCCCTACGGCACGCTGGAAAAGTATGTGTTTGAGACGGACGCACCGGAGTATGCGGCGATTCCGGCTGCTGTGACCACGCAGTTTCGCCGGGTGGCGGTCTCCTGCAATGCCTGGCCCGGGGTGTTCCCGGAGGTGTCCATGAAGATTTACGGGGATCAGCTGCTGCCGTTCCTCGAGGTGCTGATGCGAAAGGGCGTTGAGCTCTCAGGGGAAAGTGAGAATTTTTTCGATAGGGCCATTTACAGGTCGTCTATGGCGTATTTTTTGAAGAGTTTGGAGGCATCACAGGCATCGAATGCGTCTCAGGTGTCTGAAGCGTTGGATTTGTGATTGCCTGGAAATAGATGAAAAGAAGAGGATTGTTGAATGAACTTTAGAAAGCATTTCGCTTGGGCCCTGGTGATCCTGTGGATGGCGGTGATTTTTTCCCTGTCAGCCCAGCCTGCCAGTGCCTCGAATGACCTGAGCCGGGGGATTACGGCCCTCATCATTGACTTAATCCAAAAGATTTTGCCGATGGTCAACCTAACCCTCAACGATTTCAACCACTACGTCCGAAAGAACGCCCACTTTATTGCTTATTTCCTGCTCGGCTTCCTCGTGATCAATGCGCTGATGGTGGGTGAAACTGTTGAAAAGCTGAAGAACTTCAAGGAACGCGGCTCCGCCGCCTATAGGCGTCGCTGGTTGCTGGCCGGCCTGATCTGCGTCAGCTACGCGATCAGTGACGAGGTGCATCAGCTTTTCGTGCCCGGCCGCGGCGGTCAGGTCAAAGACGTGCTGATTGACAGCGGTGGTGCGGCGACGGGGATTTTGGTGTATGTGTGGGGGCGGCGGTTGCTTTCCCGGTGGCGTGTGAAGAGAGGTTAAGGTATGGGAAAACGTGTCTTTTCCTCCTGTTTCCTAAGTCAGCTGCGAAAATTTCCGCAAACACGCAACAAAAAAAGGCAACTATGACGGTTGCCTTCATTTTTGATTAGATGCTGTAAATATATTGAAAAAAAGCCCAAATACATGTAAATTCTAAACGGGTGTTGCTAAAGAAGGGGATGTGATTGGAGGAGACCATCGGCAAAGGTTTTAGTCTTTGCTTGATGGGTTTGACATTATTCAATATAAGGCTAAAATTCCCCGGTCGTTACTCCAGCTGCGTTGAAGGTCGCCATCTCATCTGCAATTTTCAGCGCCGCGTCGACCATAGGGAACATCAGCGCCGCGCCGGTGCCTTCCCCAAGCCGCATGTGAAAATCCAGCCGGAAGTTGATGCCCAGTTGGCGGAGGCCAATCTCGTGGCCCTTCTCCTCGGAATTGTGGGAGGAGATCATGTACTCGGCGCAGTGCGGCGCGAGCTTCGCTGCTGCCAGGGCCGCTGCCGTGGAGATAATGCCGTCGAGAATGACAGGCACACGGCGGTAAGCCGCCTCCAGGATTGCACCGGAGAGCGCGGCAATTTCAAGGCCGCCCACCTTGGACAGGACGCCTACAGGATCTGCCGGATCCGGTTGATTGACCTCAATGGCCCGCTTGATAATGGACTCCTTGTGCTTCAGGGCTTCGTCCTTCAGCCCCGTGCCGCGGCCGGTGACTTCCTCGACGCTGTGGCCGGTGAAGACGGAAATCAGGGCGGCGCTTGGGGTCGTGTTGCCTATGCCCACTTCGCCGGTTGCCAGCAGGTTGATGCCGGCGTCAATGGCCTCCGCGGCGATCTGCGCGCCTGTAAGAATGGCTTGCAGGGCTTCGCGCCGGGTCATGGCAGGGCCTTTTGAGATGTTATCCGTGCCGTTTTTGACCCGTCGGGCCATGAGCGCTGGCGGGTCGAGCGGTGACACAATGCCAATGTCCGTGCAGATGACCTCCGCGCCCCCGTGCCGGGCCAGGACGTTGATGCCCGCCTCGCCCCTCAGGTAGCTGTAGAACATCTGCGCCGTGATCTCCTGAGGCGCTGCGCTGACGCCTTCCACTACGACCCCGTTGTCCCCGGCCATTAACAGGACGGCACGGCCGTTGATTTTTGGCTCCGGCGTGCCCATGATCCCGGCGATCTGCGACGCAATGTCCTCCAGGACTCCCAGGCTGCGCAGTGGCTTGATTTTTCCGTCAAGCCTCTCCTGCATCTTATCCGCGGCGGATTGGTCAAGTCTATCAATCCCGCTCACAAGGGTCTCAAGGGCCTCTTCAAGCATGGCCTCGCTGGCGCTGCCAAGGGCCTTTGGGTCAAGGCCGTGGAATTTCTGAAAATCAAGTTCTGTGTTCATTCAATTCGCCTCCAGTCAATTTTTGGTAAAAAAATAAAGTCCCGCCACAATACAAGTATTGTGGTCGGGACTTTGCCGTCATCTCCGCCGCTCTCCATTACCCAGGAAAGACTTTTGATGCTCAGGCAGGTCTCCTGACTCAGACGTCATCATCTAAAATCGCCCCCTTCCCGGCGTAAGCCAGTGGATCAGCGAAAGACTCGTCCTTACAGTGGTGGGTCCGTACCGGGCTTTAACCGGTTTCCCTATTCTCCCCGAATGGGGCACCTGAGATCGTTCTTATTGAATTACTTTTGATTTTAACAGAAATATTGAAGAATTCAAGGGAATTTTGTGAAAAGGGACAGGGACACGTGGTGGGGGACAGGGACACATGGTGCGGGACTGGGCCGCACCAAAAAAAAATCTCGTAAAACCTGCGCCATCCGAGCCATCTCTGGGTATAGGCATCTTTATAGAGATACAAATCCTCTTCCGTTTGCCAGCACTCACTCCAGCAGCCCCCAATGCAGCGCATTCCATCCCAACCCAACCCATCCCAGCACCTGAAGCCGAATAGCCTTCCATTACATACGCGGCAACACCACCAAGGGTCTTCAAAGTCGTGGCAAATTGAATGGGGATGATCAGAGAGATGAAAAAGATAAAATTGCCGAGAATGCCAAAAGTCATAAGCAAGATAAGAACGCCAAAACAGATAAAAAAATTAAGACAGAAGCTAATAAAAATAAAAGTTTTACCAGATACACTGGCAGGCAAAGCCTCTGTCATCTGCGCCGTCTCGTTTTACCTGCTCATCTCCGTCTCGAACCTGGCCTTTGATTTTCAGAACCAGCCCTGGGCCATTGGTTCGATAGGTGAAATCATTTCGCACGTGCTGCTTCTCGTTGCCATCAGCGCGCTGGCCGCTGCGACCATACTCGGCGCCTACGCGATTTATAAGCTAAAGGATTATTCCCTCATGGTGGTGTTTTCCACGCTGCTCGGCATTGCGGTCTATTTTGTTCAGAAATAGGGCAGCAAGGCTTTCGATTTGGATTCTTGGGCCGTGTCAGCGCCGCAGTTTTTGCCATAATTCAAGCACAATAAAAAGGACTTTAGCCGATGGTTCTGATTCCCGCAACCATCGGCAAAAGTCCTTATTTTGTCCGCCTCAACCAAAGCGCGTCCCACGGCTGCCTCGTTATCACCCCCGACTTTGGGGTAAAAATAAAGCGACTGACACACATCAAAAACCAAGGAGGCGACCGCCATGAAGCCCTTTTCACTCCCCAAAGACTTTCTCCTGGGCAGCGCCACCTCCGCCACCCAAATTGAGGGCGGCGACCGAAACAACACCTGGTACCGGTGGTGCGCTGCGGGCCACATCAAAGACGGCTCGAGCTGCCTGCGCGCCGCGGACCACTGGAACCGGGTCGAGGAAGACCTCAAGCTTCTGACGGCCACACATCAGCGCACCTATCGCATGAGCCTCGAATGGAGCCGCATTGAGCCAGAGGCCGGCGTTTTCAGCGACGAAGCCCTGGCGCACTACCGCCGTGAGCTGACGCTTCTTATAGCAAACGGACTACGGCCTCTGGTCACCCTCCACCATTTCTCTATACCACTTTGGTTCGCGGACCTCGGCGGCTTCCTGAATGCGGACAGCGTCGTCTATTTTGAACGCTACGTTCGCCGGGTCGTCGAAGCCCTTGGCGACCTCGTCCAGGATTATGTCACACTCAACGAACCAAACGTCTACGCCACCAACGGCTACTATTTTGGCATCTGGCCGCCGGGGATCCGGGACTTTCGAAAGACCCTAAAGGTCTGCAGGAATCTCATCCGCTGCCACCTCACGGCCTATGCGCTGATTCATTCGCTGCGCGAAGACCATCAGTTTGAAGGTCCGACCCGGGTCGGCGCCGCCCACAACCTCATAGTCTTTGAGCCCTTCAGCCGCAGCCTTCCGGACCGCCTTGCCGCCAAGCTGGCGGACCACTTGTTCCAGGGGGCTATGGTGGAGGCCTTTACCACGGGCCGGCTCCTGCCGCCGCTGGGGTTTAGCGTACCTGGCGGGAGGCCACTGGAAACTGCAGCAACCTCTGCCGCAACAACCGCAGCAGCCGCAGCAGCCTCAAGCCGGAGCTCTTCTGAAGCGCCGGGCAGACGCCGCTACTCAGACTTCATGGGCATCAATTATTACAGCCGCGCGGGGGTGCACGGGAAAAACTTCAGCTTTGAGCCACTTCCTGGCACCCCGCGAAATGACCTTGGCTGGGAAATCTACCCAGAGGGCCTGAAAAAGCTTTGCCGATGGTCCCACCACCGCCACCGTCACCGCCATCAGATCCCCCTTCCCATCTGGATCACCGAAAACGGCACCTGCGACGCCGCGGACGCCTTCCGCCTCCAGTTCATTTACAATCACCTGAAAATGATCTCTGAGCTCATAGAAGAGGGCATCCCCATCGAGCGCTACTACCACTGGTCGCTGCTCGACAATTTCGAATGGCTGGAAGGGGAGTCAGGTCCCTTTGGCCTCTACGCTGTGGATTTCAATACACAGGAAAGGACACTGCGAAAAAGCGGCGTCTTTTACGCGGACCTTTGCCTCAATCAGGGGGTCACGGCCTCAATAATTGAAAAATGGGCAAAGCTTGGTTGGGGACAGTCCACAACCAAAAATCTGTAGCGTCCAAGAGAATCTGGTGGGGGACTGTCCCCTCCTGAAAAAGCCGCCCTGCGGGAGAGTCTCCCGAAAGGGCGGCAACTGCGTTTCTCAATTGAATTACTTGACGACAATAACAGGAATTGTAGCATGGTGCACAATTTTATTGGTGACTGAACCAATCAGCAGCCTTTTTACTGCACTCATGCCGCGACTGTTCATGGCAATGCTGTGAAATTCCCCAGCTTCAGCAAACTTAAGAATTTCCTCCGCTGGATCACCCATGACGTGCACCTTCTGTATGCGTTCAATGCCAACGGCCTTCAGCTCTGCCTCCACTTCGCTCAGCATGTTCTTGGCGAGGTCTTCGAAAAGGGCTTCATTCTCTTCCCTGAAAGCCATTAAGTCGCCATGAACCTGATTGCGGCTGATTGGCGTGACGTAAATGAGGGTAACTTCATAATCCATAACTGCGACAAAATCTTCAAGAAGCTTCTTAAGCGAGTCCGGGAGTGTGTTTGAATCAATAGGTACGAGAAGTTTTCTCATTGTTTTCACCTCCTATGGCTATAAATATTTATACCCGTAAATGATTGGAAATCCTGATTTGGAAGAAAATTAACTCAGCGTATGGGTACAATTATTTTTACGTGACTTGACAAATGGATAAACGGCAAAGTAACGTGAAAAGGAAAGTACAAATTTATGAAAGTGGCGAGAAGTTTTAATTTGACTTCGGACTAAGGGGGTTTAACTTATGCTCGAGGATTTGGGTGAATTTCTGGGTGGGACCATTATCTTTCTCTATGGACTGACCATTCTCAATTTTTTTGTCAAATGGGTGAACAAGAAATTCAGAGGGCAGCTCAAGAAAAATGATCTTGTCTTCAAAGGATTCAGCGCAATCATGAAGGTCATAGTGAAGCACCATAAGGTTTTTGGTTTGCTAACGATTGCCGCGCTCCTGTCGCATTTTGCAGTTCAATTTTTTACCTATGGACTAAGCGTGACCGGTGCTGCAGCGGCTTCTGTATTAATTTTACAGGTTGCGCTTGGGGTTTACGGTCACTTGAAAAAGAAGCGTGGCGGCATTTGGCTCAAGCTGCACCGCGGCGTGGCAGTGCTGCTAATGATTGCGATCTACATTCACGTGGAGTGATAGCATGAAGAAGCTGATGAAGAATATGAAAAAAATTAAGAAGAAGTGATGATGATGAAAAAGAAAAGAATAATCCTATTTCTATTCCTGCTTATAGTACTGACTGCGCCCTTCACAATAAACCGCTATGTGACCTTAAGCACTACGCAGCGGATCCTCCCCCAAGAGGAAGTCACCGGCTTTCAAGCAGACTGCATCCTGGTCCTGGGCGCAGGCATCACCCCGGATGGCAGGCCCAGCTACATGCTGAGAGACCGGCTGGACAAGGGCATTGAGCTTTACGAAGCTGGCGCCGCGCCAAAGCTGCTGCTCAGCGGTGACAATGGGCAGGAGCGTTATGACGAAGTCAATGCTATGAAGCAATACGTCCTGGAGCATGGCATCCCGAAGGAGGACGTTTTTCTGGATCATGCGGGTTTCTCCACCTATGAGTCGGTTTATCGTGCCAAAGCTATATTTCAGGTTGAGCGCGCCATTATTGTCACCCAGAAGTACCACCTCTACAGGGCTCTGTTTATTGCAAAGCAGCTCGGACTGGAGACCATCGGCATAAGCACTCTGGAAAGGCGGTATGCAGGGCAGTGGGGGAGAGACGTGAGGGAGTTTCTCGCCCGGAACAAGGATTTCTTTCAGACCCTGTATAAGCCTGAGCCCACTTTTCTTGGGGAGGTCATACCAATCAGCGGGGACGGGCGGCTGTCCCATGATTAGAGGAACACAAAACACTACTTTCGCACAAGAACCTTTGCTGATGGTGATCTGCCCACCACCATCGGCAAAGGTTTTTTTGAAGAACGAAAGGGAACGAAAGAACGAAAGGGACGGTTCTTTTTGATTTACCTTTTGATTTGATGGGGTACAAAAGGGAATCAAAAGGAACCGTCCCCTTTGATTGTCCCCGTTGATTTCCCGCCATAATCAAAAGGAACCGTCCCCGTTGATTTCCGCCATGACAATATCTTTACATTTTTCGACAAAATATTTCATTGTTTGCTTTATCCAATTGTTTTAATATTCAAACTAATAGAGCACCACCTGTCCAAGGGTAAGTGCACACCCGGGGTCACGCTAATGCTTTATGAAAACCTGAAAGGATGATGTGAAGTGTCTAAAACTGTCTTTGTCATTCTGACCCTCATAGGCTTCGTCTGGGGCGTCTGGGGAGGCTTCCTGCTCGGCCCAAACCCTCCGCTGGTATTCGGCTGGCTGCCAATCTCCGTCGTCTCCATAATATTCACCGGCATCTATGCTTCCGTGATCAACCACCTTTTCTTCAAGAACTACGGGGAGGCGAAATAATTGATTACCATTGTCGCAACCATCCTATTCTCACTGGTCCTCATTGGTGTTGGCATCTTCGCCAACCAGAAAAATGAACAGACTAACGACGGCTTCTTCCTCGGCAGCAGGAGCATTGGTTCCTTCGCCACCATCATGACCTTGATCTTTTCCATCTGGAGTACGCTGGCCTTTTACGGCGTCGTTGGCGAAGGCTACATCAACGGTGTCGGTTCCCTCGGCATTGCCCAGGGCATCTTCTGGGGCTCGAGCCTCTTGGTTATTGTGGGCTACAGGCTCTGGATGATTGGTAAAAAATACGGCTTTTCAACGCCAGGCGACTTCTTTGGCGAACGCTATTATTCCAACTTCTTCAGGATTGTCACCGCTGTCGGACTCATTTTCTTCACCATGCCTTACATAGGGCTGCAGCTCAGCGGCCTCGGCTCCGGCCTCAACGGTGCGGCCAACGTGCCGGTGCTCGTCGGTACGGTTTCTATCGCTTTGGTCCTCCTGATCTTCGTCTCCGTGGGCGGCATGCGCTCGGTGGCTTGGACGGACGCCGTTCAGGGCGTCGTCTTCACCGTGATCGTGCTCGTGGCACTGCTGGTGCTCTTCATCTCCATGCCGGAGCCTCTCACCGTGGTGGCCCAAAAGGCTGCGGAAGCCCGTCCGGGTCTTAACGGCTACCCAGGACCGAACAATCTGTATTCGCCGGTGCTCACGCTGCACCTTGCTATCACCATCGGCTCCTTCGTGGTCTGGCCGCACATTTTTATCCGCTTCTTTATCGCGAAGTCCAAGGAAACCTACAAGACCCTCGCGACGGTTTACCCGCTTTACGAAGTCCTCTGCATGGTGCCGCTGCTCCTGATTGGCATCATCATCATTCCTTATCTGTTTGGTGGGGGACTGTCCCCACTTGAAGCGCAGATGAGCATCCACCAGGCCATCAACACCATTAAAGGCGGCTCTATTCTGGGCGCGGGCATCTTCCTGGCGGCGTTCGCGGCGGCCATGTCTACGGCGAGCTCCCAGCTCCTGGCCTGCTCCAACATGTTCACCAGCGACCTCTACACGCGGTTCCTCAACAAGAAGGCCTCTGACAAGAAGATCGTCTTCATGGGCCGCGCGGCCATAGTGGTGTTCGTCATCATCTCCACGGCTTTTGGCCTCTACTGGCCGCACGTGTTCAGCACTGCGACGCGCTTCGCGACTCCGGGCTACGCCCAGCTCTTCCCGCCGCTCATTGCCGGCCTCTTCTGGAAGCGCGCGAACAGGGAAGGCGCGATTGCCGGGACCCTTGGCGGTTTCCTGATCCTGGTCCTGTTCTCCCTCGTCTGGCCTAACCCGCTCAAGATCACGGCGCTGATCTGGAGCATGATCGCAAACGTGGCCTTGCTGGTGGGCGTCTCCCTCGTGACACCGGCCCCTTCCAAGGAGATCGTCGAGAAGTTCCACGACTCTGTCACAGAAGAGCTCTTTGGCAGGAAAAAGCGCCCTTCAGGCGCCGCGAAGGCGAACCAGGCGTAACCTTTAGCTTTTAACACCTCACTCAATCCACCTCAAAAGACCAGTTATGCCGATGGTCCCTTCACCCCAAGTTCAAACCTCCGGTATAACTGGTCTCTTTTTACCTTTGACCCTAAATTTATGTCATGACTTACGGAGTGATTTTGTGCGCAATATGGATGTAAGCCAACTGTTTTCAAAGCTTTCCGGCGAAGTCGTGGAATACAACCACGACGCGGTGATAGAGCTCGTCAAGGAGCTCATTGCGCGGGGGGTCGACCCTCTGCGAATCATAGACGAAGGCCTTCTTCCGGGCATTGAGATCGTGAAGGACAAATTCGAGAAGCTGGAATACTTCCTGCCGGAGCTGATTTTCGCCTCGGAGGCGGTAAAGGAGAGCATCAATTTACTTATTTCGACCCTGCCCGAGAGTGAAAAGAATAGTCTCGTAAATGGAAAAGTGGTCATAGGAACCCCAAAAGGGGATATCCATGACGTTGGAAAGAATATTTTCGCGACGCTGCTGATGGCGTCCGGTTTTGAGATCTACGATATTGGAATTGACAATCATATTGACAGCTTTATTGAGAAGGCCAAGGAAGTGGACGCGGACATCATTGCCATGTCCTGCCTGATGACTACCAGCATGGTGCAGACCAAGGAGCTGATGGAGGATCTGGTGCGGCTTGGGCTGCGGGACAGGTTTAAGGTGATTCTCGGTGGCGGCGCGATTCAGGCGTCGTATGCGGAGACCATCGGCGCAGACGGGTACTCTGTGGACGCGGCCGGCGGGGTCAACATGGCGAAGGCGCTGGTGGGGAAGGGCGCTTAAAGGCATAAGGCTTAAAAGCAGCTTGTGACAGACTTGGACATTCACTGGCCGGCGGCCTCAGCGGCGGCCTGGCCATAAGACTATAAGGCAGTAAGGGGAGATCGCATGCTTCTCAACAGCATGGAAATAGCAGACAGAGCGCTGAACACGGGCGAGAAGATGGAAGCCCGGGAGTTCGACATGAAGGTTTATAAGGAAACGACGCGCCTTATGAAGAAGTACGACATCAAGTTTGACAAGCATTCGCTCATCAATCTTGACGATGACATGGCGGACCGGCTCTACGCCGCCGGCAAGGAATTTTACCTGACCATGGGGACGTATACTATGGAGACCAAGAGGGTCATCAAGGTTACGGAAAAAGAGCTGAACGAGATTCTCAGGAGCCTGCCGGAGCAGATTGTCATAGGCACCGGCAAGGACGCGCGGGTCATGCGCCATAGAAACGTGGAGGATCCGTCCCTGCCAACGATTCAGGGTGGGGTCATAGGGGGCAAGGCCACGGAGGATATGCTGGTGCCGCTGTATCAAAGTGTGGCCCAGGAGCCTTATGTGGATTCCTTTTACTTTGATCCGCCTCACGTCTTCGAGAACCGGCCGGTCATGTTTGGGAGCCCTATTGAGCTCTACGCGGCCAGGGTTTCGGTGATGAAGATCAGGGAGGCACTGCAGAAGTCCGGCAGGGCGGGGATGCATATTTTGGGCGGCTGTGGCTCGGCCATGGCGGACATCTGCACCTGCTATGACGGGGGGATTCGCAGCACGGATGGGATCTGCGCCCATACCACGTCTGAGCTCAAGACGGACTTTGATGCCCTGAACAAAATTATGCATACCATTCACTACAGCTGCATGCGTCAGGTGTGGTGGGCGCCGGTGATTGGGGCGTTTGCCGGCGGCGCGGAGGGTTCAGCGATTGCTGCGGTGGGGGGGCTCTTCCACGCGGTGGTGGTGGGCCAGGCACACCTTGGCTCCGCTTATCTGGACCTTCAGGTGACGCCGTATTATAACGCCGGCGCAACGGACAGGATGTCCCTGTGGATTTTGTCTACAGCGGGTCAGGCTATAGTGCGCAATACGAAGGCTATTCTGCAGGGGACGGTCACGACCTCAGCGGGTCCCGGGACGAAGCAGATGCTTTATGAGATTGCGGCGTCCGTCATTTCCCAGACGGTGTCCGGGTACCATATCTTTGGCGTCAGGATCCACAAGCCGACCAAGGACAATCATGGCACCGGCCTTGAATCCCGATGGATGGGGGACATCGCCCGGGCAGCCGTGAAGCTCAGCCGCCAGCAGGCCGAGGAGGTCGTCCAGAAGATTTATATGCATTATGAGGACAAGATTGGCAAAGGGCCTGAAGGGTTTAGCTTCGAGGAGCTCTACGACGTCGAAACCGTGCAGCCAAAAGACCATTATCTGGCACTCTACGATGAGGTCAAGGCAGAGCTTGAGGCTTTGGGTCTTGAGTTTGAGTAGGGGCTGAGTGTGGGGGCTTGGGACAAAGACATTTATAAAGGTGGGCCGACTGCAGTCGGCCTTTCTTTGTTTAAGTACAGAGGGGGACAGGGACACACCACGCGGGACAGGGACACGTCACGGGGGACAGGGACATACAGCGCGGGACAGGGACATACCGCGAGTGACTGTCCCGCACCACAAGTGCCTGTCCCGCACCACGCTGTGGCCCTTTGCCCAGTCCTGATGTACAATTAAACTAAACCATCATCAAATCCCCCGAGCTAACCCGGCTCCCCCAAAAACCGCCCGAAAGAAGGTGACCCCCCATGCCAGCCGTTCAGGACTTAGACCAGGACGCCATTTACAAAGACATGCTGACCATGGAATATATCTATGATCTGATCTACGGCTACGCCACCCGGATTACCCAGCTGAAGTCCCTGGAGACACTCTATCCGCTCGAGTCCCCAAATCACGTGGTGCTGCTCCTCATGGTGGACGACTTCTGGAAAATCTGCGAGCGCCTCGACAACAAGCAGCGCTACGGCGTCAAACGCAGAATCCTCAATGTGGTCAGGTCCACACTGAAAAAACAAGAATATCCAGCCATCACGACCTCCTTGATCGGCACAGATAAAATTATAGTTTTAGCTAATTTAGCTGAAGTGCTGGCGGCGGAACACAGGGTGGAAGCGGAGACCATCGGCAAAACCTTAATCAAAGCCGTGGAAGGCCTGACCCGCTACTCCGTCAAGGTCGCCATCAGCAGCGTCTGCCCAAGCTACAACGAGCTCTGGAAGGCCTATGAGCAGTCCTTCCAGACGCTGAGCCACGCCTTCACTTACGAAAAAGGCGTCATCCTGCACTACGCCGACCTCTTCACGGACAAAGCGCTGGACCTAATGCTCCTCAACGAAACCGAGCGCTTTGAGTTCGAGCTGACCAAGCTGATCTCCAAGAACAGCACAGCGGACATGGACACCCTCATAGAAAAGTGGTGCAGCTTTTTAGTCGCGAACCATTACAGCGAAGAGACCATCAAGTCCATCTTCACCAAAATGATCTTCAACCTGCTGGAATATGGCGTGAATATTGGCCTCGATTCCACGGTGATTTCCAAGGCCTCGGTGGACACGACCGTCGCGATCCTGAAGACCAACTCCCTGACGGGCATCCAGCAGATTGTGAGCGACTACGCCAAGGGCCTATCACGTCAGGTCAAAGAAGCCTGCGAAAGAGGCTGCGAGAAGGGCTTCGAGGCAGCCATGGGGTTCATCCATACCTACTACTACGAAAACCTCTCACTAAATGAAATCTCCAAGGTGGCAAGCATGAGCCCCTCCTACTTCTGCCGCAAATTCAAAGCGCTCTACGGCAAAAATTATGTCAAATACCTCAATGAGTACAGAATTGACAGAGCCAAGTCACTGATCGCGGAAAGCGACCTCAGTCTCTCCGCCATAGCCGCCAAAGTGGGCATCCACGACATGTCCTACTTCAGCAAGCTGTTCAAGGCCCGCGTCGGCGTCACGCCGAATCAATACAGACGCGAGACGGCAGCGAACGAAAAAGCCCGCCCAGAGGTGATCGAATGATTTTTCAGTCCGCCCTCAAAGCAGACCTCGCTGCAGCCCTGAAGCACATGGGCTATCCGCCAGGCGTGAACCCACCCGCAAAGGTCACAGAGCGGCTGTTGAGCTTGTTTGAAGAGTCAAAAACAAGGCTTTTGCCGATGGTCTTCCATCACACCTTCCCCACCCAAGTCACCGAAGATGGCCAGGCCATTGAAATCATTGGAACTGAGGCGGCGTTCAGGTCCCCCTTTGCTGTAGAGGTTCTAAAGGGATGCTGCGAGGTCATTGTAGCTGTTGCCACCATAAAAACCTCAGAAATCCCTGAAGTCTCAATGGCTAAGACGTTGAAAACAACCGAAAAGACCCAGCGCCCCGCCTCAGAACAGCTGATCCTCAAGGCCATCGCCAACGCCGGCCTTGAGACCCTCGTGGAGGCGTTCTGGGACTTCATGGCCGCTCAGTCCAAGGCTGGATCACTGTCAAATGAATTTAAGGGGTTTAATGAAGAAACCATCGGCAAAAAAACCGGTCTTACCCGGCTGTACCTGCCCGGTGAAAACGCCTGGCCCATTTCCGACCAGGCCACTTTGTTCAGGCTTCTGAGGGTAAAGGAGCCCGCCCTCAGCGTCAGCCTCAACGACAGTCTCATGATGGACCCGGAAAACAGCCTGTCCTTCGTGATAGGGAAGACCCTGGACGGCACCTTCAGCGAGGTGCATCACGACTGCGGCCTTTGCCTCTTGAAGTGCTGCCAGTTCAGGAAGGAGAGAAGCGCCAGTGACACCAAAATATAGACTCGTGATCAATGACATCACCGGCCGGCACGAATTTTATGTCGGTGCGGGTCTGACCCTCATGGACGCAGTCATCAAACAAGGCTACAAAGTCGACAGCGTTTGCGGCGGCAACAAAACCTGCGGCAAGTGCCGGGCAATTCTAAAGGGGGGACAGTCCCCAACCGAAACCATGACTGACCCACAAACGTCCGGTTGGGGACTGTCCCCAACCAACATCCCAGGGCCCACCCCTGAAGAGCTGGCCTTGCTTCGCAAGCACAACGCGCCTGCAGACGAGCGGCTCATGTGCTTCATTCCCATGGACAGGGACATGGAAATCACGCTGCCCCATCAGTCCGCCCAGGCCCAGATCATGATAGCCGGCCTGAAAACGGAGAACACCGAACGAGACCCTTGGGTGAAAAAAGCGCGCATTGAAGTCGACCCATCCACCCTCACGGACCAGCGCGGCTTCGCCGAGGCGCTGATGGCCGCCGTCCCGGGGACCACCGGCATCTCCCTGAACGCCCTCATCAAAACCGCAGCCCTGTTGACCGGCAAGTCTCAGACCCTCGAAGTCGTCACCCTGGATCAAGAGATTGTCGACGTCAACACGCCGGTCCAGACCCTGACTGAAGAATCCCAGCTAAATCATCCACCGGGGTCTGACCCCACCGGACATACCGCCGGACATCCCACCGGACATCCCACCGGACAACCCATCTCACGTCCCGTCGGCCCCTTTGGCGCCGCCATTGACATAGGCACCACCACCCTGGCCGCCTACCTTTACGACTACGGCACCGACGAAATCACCGCCACCGCCTCAGCCCTCAACCCCCAGGCCGTCCGTGGCAAAGACGTCATGACCCGCCTCCACTACGCCGCCTCTAACAAAGACGGCGCCACCGAACTCAGCCGCCGCCTCATTGCCGAGCTGAACACCATGCTCCACAGCCTGGCCAGCCAGGCGGGCATAGACCGCGCTGACCTCCTCCACGTGGTCACCACCGGCAACACCACCATGCAGCAGCTCCTCCTGGGCGTCAACTGCGGCCTCATGGGCATTTCCCCTTTTTTGCCGATGGTCACCCATACCCTCACCACACCCGCCGCCCACCTTGGCCTCAGCATCCATCCGGACGGTCGTCTGACGGTCCTCCCTTCGAAAGCGGCCTTCGTGGGCGCCGACACCCTGTCCGCAGTCTACGCGGCCGGCCTCCATCAGCAGCCGGAGGACAAGGTGCAGCTTCTCATTGACATAGGCACCAACGGCGAAATTGTGCTGTCGGGCAGAGGCAGGATGCTGTGCTGCGCTACGGCGGCTGGACCGGCCTTCGAAGGCGGTTCCATCAGCTGTGGGATGGGGGGCGTCAGCGGCGCCATAGACAAAGTTGATTTTTCGTGGCCGTGTGGTTATACGACCATCGGCGGGGTGGCACCTAAGGGTCTTTGTGGCTCAGGGCTGATCGATTTCTGCGCCGAGCTGCTAAGAGAAGGCAAGCTGAGCAGGCCCGGCAGGCTGCTGGAGCGGGATGAAAACGACCGTTACTTCCTGGACGAGGCGGCGGGGATTTTTCTTTCCCAGAAGGACGTCAGGGAGCTTCAGCTGGCGAAAGGCGCGATCCACGCGGCGGTTGAAATTCTGATGGGGATGCTTGGCATTGGTCCCGAGGAGATCGATCAGGTGGATCTGGCCGGCGGCTTTGGCAGCTTCTTGAATTTGGAAAGTGCCGAGGAAATCAAGCTGCTGCCAAAGGGCCTGATGTCCAGGGCCAGGGTCGTGGGCAACGCCGCTGGGATGGGTGCTGTGGCGGCGCTGAGGTCAAAGGAGGCTTTGAAGGCCATTGAAGCTATCAAGGAAAAAATGGAGTATGTTGAACTCTCAGGGTTAGGGGACTTTCAGCAGGCGTTTATTATGAAGCTGGGTTTTTAAGACAAAAGGGAAAGACAAAAGGGACAGTCCCTTTTGATTTCTTTTGGTAAGACAAAAGGAACCGTCCCTTTTGATTGTCCCTTTTGACTCTTTGCCGATGGTCGCCTAAATAAAACTATAGGCAATTACATTTTTTGATTTGGGAGGCACAAAAGGATTCAAAAGGAATCAAAAGGAACCGTCCCCTTTGATTCCCAAAGTTTAGAATCCCCCATTTGGGGAATCATAATAATAAGCACCTTCACTGAGGCAACTCAAGGTTGAGGAGGGATCGCCATGACGACCCAAAAGCTGATTGAGCACTGGATCGAAGTGTTAAAGAACGCGAATGATCTCGAGGAATACAATAAGCTGCTCAAGGTTATGGAAGATGAGCTTACCGAAGCCGAATGTGAAGAGGTGCTCGAGGTGCTTGAGGACATGAACGCGTAGAGCCTTGGGCTATCCCGTTTACATGGGATCGAGACAACCAGACAAAATTTATTTGGGACTGCTGCAAACTTGAAAAACTTGTTTGCAGTAGCCCCTTTTTTCTTTACAAAATGTAATAATATGGTTATTATATAAGGAGTCAGATGTAAAAATAAGGAATTTTAAAAAGGGAACTAAAATACCTTCACACAAGCTCTGCTGCTCTGACAATCCATAAGGTATAATCCAGCACAAGGTTGAGCCAGGTCTAATCCATGTCGCTCTCAACTCTCCAGTGAAATGCCAATCAGATAAACAAAAAATCAAGGGAGAGGATCACATGGAACACCTGGACAGCTTTCAACCTGGAGACAATTTATCCTTCATTATCGACAAGCGCGACCTTCTTGGCTATGAGGCTATGGAAGAGGAGGCGCAGGACGTTTTCGATCAGGGCGCCCTGACGACTCTGTTTTATGAGCTTCATCAGGACCTCGTCCTGAAATGCAGAGCGACAGAGGAAGGCCTGGAAGTGATGCACCGCGCTTACTGTCTACCCATTCAACCCAAGGTCTCTGATGACTTCTTCTACAGCGCGCTGGTCAAAACCATCTTTTACTCAGGCTTTCGCCCCACGGTGATTGACCGCTATTTGCCCACAGTCAACAGATATTTTTCTGATTATCAAGAGGTTATGACCTACACGAGAGCGCATGTGGATGAAATTATGCAAGATCCTGGCATGATCAAGAACAGAAGTAAAATTATGGCGTGCTATAACAATGCCTGGACCGTTTCGACCATAGGCCTGCACTGCGGTTCCATGCAAGGGTTCCTGGATGTTTTGAACGACGACTATAGCAACGAGAGTCTGGCACATCTCTGGGAGGGCCTGCAGCTCCACTTCGATTTTATGGGGGAAATCACCGCCCTGAATCTTATGGCAGAGCTGGGCTTTGATGTGTTCAGGCCAAACAGGGAGTTGATGCGTGGCTTCAGGCGCCTTGGTCTCATTGAAACTGAGAAGGACCACATTAATGCGGTCAAAGCAGCCCGGGTTATAAGTGAAGGCACCAGGCTGCCCCTTTACTATATCACCGCCGTGGTTCAGATTTACGGCCAGATGCATTAACGGCAGCATCACAAACGAAAAAACGCCCCGGTAAGCAGCTTTGCCATCACTGGCCTGTCGCTTTCCGGGGCGTTTTTTTTAAGTTTTATTACCGCTTTTCAATCGCAATCAGAAACGGGGGATCATTCCGCCAGTTGAGCATGTCGTAGCGCAGAACGGTGTAGACCTTCTGGTCGAGGCCAGCAGCGAACGCCAGCAGCGCGTCCCGTTCCTCCGGCCCGCCGGTGTGACCGTGATAGATGACAAAAATGGCCATGCCGCCTTTTCGAAGCCTTGGAAGGAGACCCTCGAGACACCTCAGTGTCGATGATCCCTGAGTCACAACGCCTTTGTCGCCGCCGGGCAGATATCCCAGGTTGAACTGGACCGCACCAATCTGCTGACCCTCTGCCAGCCGCGACACCGCGTGCTCGTGGCTTTCCTGATACAGCGTCACCCGGGACTCAAGACCTGCTGCTGTGACCCGCGCCCGTGTGCTTTCAATGGCCTCGGCCTGGATGTCAAAGCCCAGCACCTGTCCTTCTGATCCTACCAGCTCGGCCATCAGCACCGTGTCATGCCCATGACCGGTAGTCCCATCTACCACGACATCTCCCTCGCGCACGCACTGCCTGAGGAGAAAGTGGCTGAACATCAGCGGCGACTCAATCATGGCGTTCACCTCGCCTACGGATGTCATAGATCCCCTGATAGGTGCCACGACGCTTCAGCTCGTCATCTATGCTGTTCAGAACCTCCCATTTTTTGAGGCTCCACTTGGGTCCAATCAGAGACTTCCTGGGCGCATCCCCCGTCAGTCTGTGGATCACGATCTCCTGAGGGATGATCTCTAGTTGATCACAGATGAGGCTGACGTAGTCGTCCTTTTCGAGAAATCTCAGTCTGCCAGCCTCATAATCCTTCACCATGGCGGTGTTTTCCATGAGATGGAGCAGGTGGAGCTTGATCCCCTGGATGTCCGAGTCCAGCAGGACCCGCTTCAGACTCTCCATCATCATGGCATGGTCTTCGCCAGGCAGCCCGTTAATCAGGTGGGTGCAAATCTGAATGTCGTGCTGACGCAGGGCCTCCACGGCTTTGAGGTAAGCTTCGTAGGTGTGTCCCCGGTTGATGAGGCGGCTGGTGCTTTCGTGGATGGTCTGGAGGCCCAGCTCTACCCAGAGATAGTGACTCTGGTTCAGCTCTGCCAGATATGCGATGGTTTCGGGCGGGAGACAATCGGCTCGCGTCCCGATCATGAGGCCCACAACGCCGGGTTCATTCAGGACCTGCTCATAACGGGATCTCAGCACGTCCACGGGGGCGTAGGTGTTCGTGAAATTCTGGAAGTAGGCAAGGTATTTTTTGGCCTGGGGCCACTTCTTGTGCTGCTGGGCAATACCCTTTCGCAGCTGGAGGGGAAGGGGATCCAGGGCGCTCTGGGCGAAGTCGCCGGAGCCGGACTCTGAGCAGAAGGTGCATCCGCCGCCCCCAGTTCGCCCGTCCCGGTTGGGGCAGCTGAAGCCGCCGTCCAAAGCGACTTTGAAGACCTTTTCTCCAAAGTGGTCTTTCAGGTGCTGGTTCCAGGTATGATAACGCTTCGCGTTAGGATCTTCTAAGTTAAATACGTTCAAGTACAATCACCTCAGGGACTATTTTAGCACATTTTTTGGTGGGGGACAGGCACTCCCTGAGATTTTGGTGGGGGACTGGGCCCAATCGGAATTTTGGAGGGGGACAGGGACTTCCTGTGAATTTGGTTGGGGACTGGGCCCGCCTGAGAACAGTGGCGCAATACTTTGTTAATGAGGATTATTCAACCATTGGAAGGATCGCGTACCAGCCCGTCGCGGTTTGGCGCTCGCCGCCTATGACGACGGAGCCGCTGCCTGCCGCGGTGTTATTGCCGCCGCCCAGGACTGAGGAGCCTGTGCCCGTTGCTTTATTCGTGCCGCCGCCGGAGATGGTTGACGCAATGCCGCTGGCTGTATTTTTATAGCCACCCAGAATGGAGGCGTCGCGCTGGCTCGCGGTGTTGGTGTCGCCACCGGAGATGGACGCGTGTGCCCCGCTGGCCAGGTTGTTCTGACCTCCAGTAACAGAGGCGTTATTGCCGATGGTCGTATTCCCCAAACCACCCGTAACCGCTGAACTTATGCCGCTTGCCGTATTGGTTGAACCCCCTGTAACGGACGCCCCGTCGCCGCTTGCTGTATTTTGATCGCCGCCGGAGACAGAAGCATTGGTCCCACTGGCCAGGTTATTGCTGCCGCCTGAGACAGAGGCATTGACACCAAGTGCCTGGTTGCTTTGACCGCCAGCGACGGAAGCGTTGGCACCGCTTGCTGTATTGGCGTCGCCGCCGGAAACAGAGGCGCGGACGCCACTTGCGGTATTGCTGTAGCCGCCGAGGATCGCGGTAAAGAGATTGCTGGCAGTGTTTTTATTCCCACCACCGACAAAAGCGTATTGGCCGCTGGCCATATTGCTGAACCCGCCTGAAATAGTCGCGTAGCTTCCTTTGGCAGTGTTTGAAGCGCCGCCTGAAATGGTTGCGCCTTTACCGGAGGCTGTATTGCCATTGCCGCCAAGGATTGCAGCTGCGGATTCAAGGGCTTTGTTGGATTCGCCGCCAAGAACTGAAGCATATGGCGCGCCAATTTGGTTATAGTAGCCTGCCACAATGCCACCAAAGGCATCTTCTTCGTAGTTGTTGTAATCCCCTAAAATCAGGTTGTGGGAGCCTGTTCTGACATCATTTTCTGGTTTCAGTGGTGCAAGCACCGTCACCCTGCTTTTGTTGTAGCCTATGATCAGGTTGCCAAGACCCTGACCATCCAGAATGGAGGTTTCGCCAAGGCCGTTGACGATTTGAACGTTCATACCGGAAAAGCGGAGGGTATCGCGTTCGCCCACCATCTCTCTGGTGACGCCTTTAAACAGCGTGTTGAATTTGCTGGTCAGAGAGGCCTCCAGCTCAGGATCATCCACAGCGTCTAATCTGGATTCGAGTTGCGTGATGGTTTCCTGAAGGGTTGTGACTTGGTTTTCAAGGGCGTTAATTCTGTTCATCAAAACTTCCATAGTGACTTCAGTTGTCTCAATGGATGATCCTGAAGCTGGAACTGGGGTTACAGTTTCAGCAGCGCTTGAAAAACCGGTGCCCCAAATTAAAAGAATAGTCAGCATCAAAATCGAGAAGAGAGGACTCAGCAGTTTTTTGGTTTTTGTCATTTTTCTCACCCTTTCCTTGAATTAAAAAGGCCGACCCTATCAGGCCGGCGGGTTAATTAATATTTTTAATGTTAGAAGCACGATTTAACCCCCTGGCACAAATCAAACCAAGTATGCGTTATATATATACCCGGGAAGATGAATAATACTTCAGGAAGACGTGAATTATGTTTTGACATGAACAATAAGTTTAAAACGTACGCTATGTAATTTGTGTACGTACATTTATTGTAACTTGCGCCGTTATTCTATATAATTAAATAGAGGTGATAATGATGAATCAGCCATTAAATGCTACTGAGGTCAGAAAGCATTGGAGCGAATTTATAGATAGTGTTGTGAGAAACAAACCAGCTCAGGTTAAAAGGAATCGAGATCTACTTGCGGTATTATCAATGGATCAACTGGAAGCTTTGTTAGAATCACAAAAAATCAAAATTTGTGTCATTCAAGAAGAGGACGGTACTTTTACTGGGTCTATAGATAACTTGGATCTTGCTGCAAACGAATCGTCCATAGAACAATTGAAACAAACACTCTTACAAGATTTAGTAGAATATGCATCTGAATACATGGACAACTTTGATCTGTATTTTAAATCACCTAATAGAAAAGCTCATTTTCCTTATGTTTATAAAGTTAATACCCTGATAGATTCAACAGAGCAGCTTAAAGAAGAGGTTGAAATCTATCGAGGGGATAAAAATAATGCCTAACTATATCGAGGTGACTAATATGACAACTTTTAATTCAAATTATTTTCTTGAGCTTGCCGACCAAAACCTGGCGGCTGCCATTCTCCATAGAAACAGCCATGCGCCTCATGGCAGCGTGGCTAAGAAGGATCAGTCAATTATGTTCAATATAGGCATAGATAACATGGACGGGCACTTGAACGGGGTGCTGTGTCTTGGGCAGACTGTGTCTGGGACTGGGACAGGGCCTGAGCCCGAAGCGCTTTTTAATGAAGCAAAAACCTTCTTTGGGAAAGACAAAAGAGGCTTCGTTATTTGGGTCAGGGACCATGCGGATTTTGAGCTGGAGACATATTTGAAGGGCAGAGGCTATAAGCCCCTGAGAGAGCCGGGCTCCACAGGCATGATGATTCAAAAGCCCATAGAAATGCCGGTGTCTGGGGATGGTATAGAGATAAAAAAGGTTATGGGTTCGCAAGAGGCTGCAGATTACGCGGCGGTTGTGCGGGATGCCTTTGACAAGAGCGAGGCTGTGGCTCGTGAGATGTTTGGAAGTTTGGGGAGTGTTGTCGCGGAGAATGTGGGGGCGTGGGTGGTTTATGGAAATCACAGGCCAAAAGCTGGGGCAATGATGGTGGCGAGCGGGGAGGCCGCGGGGATCTACTATGTGGGGACCGTGGCGGACGAGCGGGGCAAGGGCCTGGGCGCGCTGGCCACAGTGGCGGCGACGAACGGGGGCTTCGAGCTGGGAGCGAAATGTGTCGTGCTTCAGGCGTCCATAGCCGGGGAGAAAGTCTACCGTCGGCTTGGATACGAGGCGATCACCCACTATAGATGGTATCTGATTCCAGCGGAGGATTTATAGATTGAAAAGTCGCAGACGTTGGTAAGAATAAAGTGAGAAGTGTTGGTGAAGTCGATTTAACATTTTCTTGAGGAGGGTGAGAAGCATGAGGGATTTTATTGAAAAAGCCATGAATGCGTCCAGGCAGTATACAGTGCTTGATTTTGCGGTGCTGAAGCTGTGTTTAATGTCGATTGGAGTGCTGTTTGGGCTGAATTACAAGAAGCTGTTCAAGCGCCATATTCACGTGGTGTGGGGCGTGGCAATTGTCTCGTACCTATGGACAATGGGAAGATTAGTCTGTAATATTAAGAAAGAGTATGATTAATTGATAAAAAGGTGAAAGGAAATTGGTGCAGCGGGCGTCGGGGCCGACGTCCAATTGGCATCAATTTCTTTTTCGTTTGAGTTGAAATGATCATTGAAAAGAGGTTGGGTATGGTTCAGTTATTGGTTGTCGTATTGTCTTATATGTTGATTCCCATTTTGATTAGAAGGAAGGTCAAGCTGAGCTATACGCTGCTGATCACGGCGACTGTTTTGAGTGTGTTTTCCGGCATAGGCGGCGGGGCAATCCTGGGAATTCTGGGATCGCTGTTTACGTCGGTGTCGTCGTTGAATACGATTTTGGTCGTGTCAATGGTCAGCATGCTGGGCGGGATCATGAAGCATTATGGAATTCTAAACCGGGTGGTTGAGAAGCTCCAGACGATTACCGGGAACAAGAAGGTGTCCATGATGCTGATTCCGGCGCTGATTGGGGTGCTGATCGTGCCGGGGGGTGCTATGCTTTCGGCGCCGTTTGTGAATACCATCGGCGAAGAGCTTGGGATTTTGCCGGCCCGGAGGGCGGCGATCAACCTGGTATTCAGGCACGTGGCCATGTTTGTGCTGCCGTTTTCGACGTCGCTGCTGGTGATTGGGTCCATTCTGCCGGAGCTGGACATTTACAGGATTATTGGGCTGAATCTGGTGATGGTGGCGGCTATGCTGGGGATAGGGCAGCTGCTGTTTCTGAGGGAGGTCAAGGTGCCCAAGGTCGAGAAGGCTGAGCGGTCGGGGCATAAGCTGGCGGATATTAAGGCGCTGTTGCTTTACAGCTCGCCTATTTACATTTGTGTACTGATCAACCTGATCTTTGGAGTACCATTTTATGTTGCCATGGTGGCGAGCCTTGTGACGGCTTATTTTTTAAGTGACAAGAAGGATTTTTTCAAGGTGGCTGGAAAGTCGTTTAACCTTCATATAGTCTTGACGGTGATCGCGGTGCTGGTGATGAAGGATGTCATTCTTCACATGGAGGACCTGATGGGGATGGTGAATGCCATGTTCAGCGCGAGCGGCAGTGTAGTGATGGTATTTGCCGTCATTTTCTTCACGTCGCTTTTAATAGGCTATATTACGGGCTACAGCGTGGCATCACTGGCGATTACGCTGCCCCTGATTTCTGAGCTTGGGGCTTCAATTGGGTTACTGCATGTCTATACGTATTTTGCCTTTGGATGCGCATTTATTGGGTATTTCTTTTCACCGCTTCACCTGTGTCAGGCGTTTACGCTGCAGCTCATGGGCGTGACGACGAATGAGCTCTACGCCCAGTACAAGCTCTACGCGCCGCTGCTGCTTGGGACGCTGATTGCGTCTGTGGCGGTTATGCTTGGGTTTATGAGTGTGATTTAGGCTTTGGACTCTTGAGGCATGGGACAAAAATATAATCGATTGGAATGATCTTTTTGAAATTCAAGGAAAAAATAATTCAGTTCATGGCCGGCAGAAATGGCGGGGACCAGCTTTCGACTTTTCTCATCTTGATTTCGCTGAGCTTGACTTTGTTGGGTCAGGTGCTGGATCAGGCATTGCTGGTGGCGGTTGGGTATGTGCCGCTGGGTGTGGCGGTTTTTAGGATCCTGTCCAGGAATGTGGAGAAGCGGCGGCTTGAGAATTATAAGTTCGCTATTTTTCTGAGTCCGGTCTATGGCAGGCTGCATAAGCTTAACAGCCGGATGAAGGCGGCTTCTGAGGACGCGAAGGTCAACAAGTACGTTAAGTGCCCCCAGTGCAAGGCCGTAATGCGGGTGCCAAGGGGGAAGGGCAAGATCAGGGTAACTTGTCCAAAGTGTCAGAATAAATTTCAGACGAAGTCTTGAGTGAAATTAATGAAGGTGCGCATGATCAGATTGCCGGTTGGGCAGGGGTTGATCTTCGCACCTTCTTATTTTGTTTGTTGGTTGGGGACAGGGACACATGGCGCGGGACAGGGACACGTGGTTGGGGACTGGGCCGCGTTGGACACCTAATTAATCAGTGTGATCTGGACCATGGACTTTTCTGTGCCACCAAGGCTGTTGGCGGTGACCATGACGGAAACTTCGCAGTCCCCGCGCTGGCCGGAGAAGATGGTCATCTCGCCCATGTTCATAACCTCAATGTCCTCTGAGTCAGCAAAGACAGTGGTGTAATAGGCGGAAATTTCAGCTGGCGCAGCAGTGGTTTTCAGGGTAAGGCTGTGGCCTGAAGATACACCGCCTTCTGAGAGGGACTCGTAAATCACAATAGCGGCGTTTTTAGGAAGCGGTACAACGTCGAGGGGATAATCCTCTGGGAGCGCCATGTCAGAGTCGAGGTCGACGGAGGCATTTCCTTCAGCCTCAGCGTTTGCCCAAAGGTCATACAAGACATTCAGCTGACCGTATTCGACCTCCGCTTCAGGCTCTTCTTCGAGACTTAACCTGCTGAGAATAGTATGCAACGCATTCAGCAACGACGTGGACTTGGCAGCAGCAGCGGTGAGATCATCTCTCGCGTCTGAAAACGCTTCCAGAACTGGAATAACCTGAGCGGGATCCGTGTCCGCTGTGATTGGCGCCATGGCCTGGAGCAATGAAAGCTGCACTTTCATATCTGCTGCAGCTTTGCTGTAAGCCTCGAAGACACTGATGAGCTCCGGCAGGGCTCCGCCGTAGCTTACAGACAGGCGCTGCTGTTCAGTGCCTGCATCAGGGTCGCCTGAAGTCTCGAGGACAAAATTTTCAAGACTGCGTGGTGTACCGCTGCTTTCAGGTTCTCCTGAAGACTGGCTGGCCTGAAGTCCGTCGCCTCCAAGACCATCAAGACGGTCCAGTTGGCTTGGGACGTCGGGATCTGTGACAAGGGCGTCAGCGTCGCGAAGGGCGCGGTTTGGATCTGACGCATATTCAATGCCATCAGATGAATTTGGATAGTTTGACAGCACAGAAGAAGCGTCCGCCATACCTTTCATGGCATCCCCCAATTTGGCAGTTTCCTGCCAGGCCTCAACCCGGTTTTTGGCGAGGGCTTCATAAGTCTCCTGGTCCGCTTTGGCTTCGCGGATTTCTTCTACTGATGCCATAGCTTCCTCATAGGTGATCTTGACGTATTCACATTCGAAGGCGCCGCTTGGGAAACCGTAAAGACCGTTGGTGAGCTGGGCCATGGTCGTGAGACTTTGGTTATAGGTTCGCTGGGTGTAGATGTCCGGAAGTCCGGGGATCAGGTTCAGGACCTCGTAGGACACTTCGTCAGGTTGGTTGGACAGGCTGGTGACCTGGGCAGAGTCGGTCCTTGTTGAACTGAGGGTTACCCAATAGAGGTTTTGGGTGGGTGGATTTGTGAGGATGACTTTGTCCTCAGGTCGCATGCGGATGGGATTTAGAGGAAATAGAAGCTCGTAGTTTGAGGTGGCGAGGAGGGGGGACTGGGGACCATCGGCAGAATCACTGGAACTGGAAGTGTTGCCGGCGCTGGTGTCAAAGCCCTCGCTGCCCTGGGTGCTGGCAGAAGCGTCCATCAACTCTTTTTTAACGAGCTGGCCAGTGCCATAAACCTCGTAGAGCTCGCCGCTGTAGCTCATGGTTTCCTTATCGCTGAAGCCGGTAATCAGGTCTGTGTAGATAATGCGGTCTTCCCCGGAGTAGTAGAGCGCGCGGGCGATCAGATAGACCTGGCGGGTTTTTGGATCGTAAATGAGCACGTCCTCGGATTCAAAGAGGTGATCGCCGGAACCGGAGAGTTCATCCCGTTCGGATTCACCTTTAATGATGGAATCGTCCATGATGGTGGCTTTGCCTTTGTAGAAGGCATAAGTGGCCAGGACCCTCTCCTTGAGGTTGTTCCGGTCCTCAATTTCCTTTTCCAGCGCTTCGGGAATGCCCTGAAAATCTCCGGAATTCTGCTCTGGCGCGGGTGGGGGTGCCGGGGATAGCGTGTTTCGGTTGCAGCCGGTGAGGGTTAGCAGGGACAGTGCCAGGATGATCAAACTTATGTAAAGTGCGGTGGGAATCTTGAGGGTGTGATAATCTGCCTTCTGCTTTTTCATGGGGTGCCCTCCTTGAGATTGGACTGTTTGGTGTGAGACTGGGCCGCGTGGTGTGGGACTGGGCCGCGTGGTGTGGGACTGGGCCGCGTGGCTGAGGACTGGGCCGCATGGCTGGGGACTGGGCCGCACCACCAACCCCAACACGCCAGACACACAGTTCACGCATTTACATAATGATATACCCCAATAATCCCCAAAGAAAGCTATGGATTAAATCGCGAACAAAGCTTATAATGAGGTCAAACTCGAACAAATTGAGCGAATTGAGAGCAACACTTCAAGAGCATCATAAGACAAGGCGGTGAGACCACTTGAAGGTCATGATCGTAGGCGCGGGAAAATTTGGATACAGGCTCGCCGAAACTATGGATAAGGAATGCATAGAGGTCACAATTATAGATACGAAAAAAGAGGCCATCGAGCACGTCAAATCCCATCTCAAGGTGATGGCGATCACGGGCAATGGCCTGGACAGCAAGCTTTTCAGGGAGCTGGACGCACAGACCTACGACATGTTCGTGGCGGCGACCAGCAGCGACGAGACCAACACTATAGTCTGTTTCCTTGCGAAAAAGCACGGCATCAAGAAGGTAGTGGCCAGAATCCGAAAGCCCGAGAACGTTCGCCAAAAGGAATACCTCAAAAATGACATGGGCATTGACCAGGTCGTCAATCCGGATCTTGCCACCGCCCAGGAGATCACCCGCTTTCTCATGAAGGGCTACCGTTTCCAGTCCGGCGATTTTGAGCGCAGCAAGCTCGTCATGATGGACATCCTGGCAGCGAAGATGCCCAGCGTCATAGGCAAACAGGTCAACCAGCTGAGGCATGCAGAAAACTTTGAAGGCCTGCTGATTCCTGTCATCAAACGAGACGGCGTCGTTATGGTTCCGGACGGCAGCACGGTGATCGAAACAGACGACCTGCTGTTTATCATAGGCAAGAGCCCCCGCCTCAGTGAGGTGCTGAAGCGCTACCGCATCAGCATGGATACCCGCCAGATCAAAAAAGTTATGATCTTTGGGGGCGGCAAGGTGGGCTTTTTCCTGGCCCGTCAGCTGCTGCGCCTGGGTGTGCGCGTCAAAATTGTCGAGCAGGACCGCGACCAGTGCATGTACCTCAGCACCAGCCTCCCGGACGCCATCATCATACACGGGGATGGCACAGACATAGAGCTGCTGGACGACGAGGATCTGCCACACATGGATGCGTTTATTGGCGTCACCGGCTTTGATGAGCACAACCTCCTGATGGCCCTGCTGGCCAAGCAGGAAGGCGTCCCGGTCGTCGTCTCCAAAGTCGGTAAATTCAGCTATCTCAACCTTCTCAGCAAGCTGAACATAGACTTTTATCTGAACCCAACGGACATCTCCATCACTGAAATCCTGAAATATGCCAGAGGCGGCCAGATTGTCGCCGCCACCATGCTCCTTGAGGGCCAGGCGGAAGTGGTCGAGATTATTGTCCATGAAGAACTCGCCTGCGTCGGCCAAAAAATCAAGGACCTCGACCTCCCAAAAGGCCTCGTCATAGGCGCCCTGGCACGCAATCACCAGGCCATCATTCCAAATGGCAGCACCGTCCTCACCGTGGGTGACCGCCTCGTCATTTTCTGCATGAACTCGAACCTGGACGCCCTCAAGACCTTCATCCGTCCGAGCGACGGCGGCCTCCTGCGCCAAATCACCTTCCGTCCTGGGACCCAAAGCGACACTGCCCCAGAGGCTCTGCCGATGGTCTCCCTCAGCCGCATCAAAGCCGCCGCCAACATCACCGACATTTCCGACGAATAGGTTTAAACCGTTAAAATAGGGTAACAGTGCAATATGCAATAATGTCAATTTTCAAAACCCCGGGTTACCGTCATCCGGGCAAAAATCAGGCAGAACACAAGTCAGAACTCAGTTGAAACCAAGAAAGGGGAGTATCCATCATGTTATGGAAATGCACAGTCTGCGGCTATCTTCATGAGGGTGATGAGCCTTATGAGGTATGTCCAAAATGTGGCGCGCCAAAAGAAAAAGCCGTCCAGCTGACCGAAGAAGAAGCCAAAAAAGTCTTTGCTTCTGACCGCACCAACGACATTCACATGGAGATCATCAATCTGGCCATGAAGATCAAGGATCTTGCCAAAGAAGGTATTGAGATCAACCTCGACCCTGCCTGCGTTTCTGATTTCAAAAAAGCACACGACGAGGCCTGGATCATCAAGGAGCGCAGCAAAGCTGAGCTTGCCGGCCACATGGGCAAGGGCAAGTGGTAGGCAACTTATAATTTGACGTGGCTTTATGAAGCTACATAGGATAACCCGCAGAGATGTCTGCAGGTTGACCGGATAAACACAAAAAAGTAACGACCATGCGAGCAGATTTAAGCCACTTGACTCGCATGGTCGTTTTTTTTCTTTAAGTTCCTTTTTATCCTTGCGCGTAAACTTAATCCAGCATCTCCGAATCCATAATGACGTAATTGGCCCTGTGGATGTACAGGCTTTTCCCGTCAATGTTCAGCCTGGTCATCTTTGGAAGGTCTTCTGGAACTGTGACATAAACGTCCTTTCCCTGAAACACCCCAATGGGGATCCCCATTTGACTCGAAATAATAATGGTCTTGTCTTTGCCAATCTGATTCTTGATGTCGTTGACGTAGCGGTCAAAAGGCACGAAGCCGCCGCCCTGGCCGCCGCTGGCCTGCGTTGGTACGGCGTAGTCCTTGACCATGTCGAGGCCTGTTTCCGCGAAGATCACGGTGTTGCCAACCTGGAACATTTGATTCCCGTTGACGGTGATCTCAATGACCTCGGATTCAAAGCCCGGGTTCTCAACGTCGAAGTTGGACGAGTTCTCAAGCAGCCCCACGGTTATTTTGCTGCCGGTGACCTCAAGGGTTTTGTCGGCGTAGTCGTCGTACACAGAGATGACAAATTTCTGACCGACCAGGTCCCCTTTGATTTTTGCCACCGCGTCCCGGATGCCGGCACAGCCTGCTGCCGAGGCGGCGAGGATGACGACAAGAGTCAGAAGCGCAATAATTTTTCTTTTCATTGTGATGACCTCCATTTTCTGACCAATACTGAAGCTTATAGTACCATATTGCAGGGAGAAATGCGAGTGAGGTGGGCATGGGAAGAGGGGGTTGGGGGTTGAGACCATCGGCAGAGCAGGCGTTTTAAAGGGAAGCGCGTCTCACTCTGTTTCCGGCGGCGCCAATTCTTCCCATTTTATATTACCATTTGAAAATAATTCGCATCTCTCTTTGCATTTCTGGTATACTGAAAAAGGCCTTCAAGCGGGCTTTTATTTTTTTAGTGGAGTTGAGAGGTTTGATTCAAGAACTTATAAAGATTTTATCCATAGAAATGACCGTTCTGCTGACGGCGGCCATGCCCATTATTGAGCTCCGGGGCGCCATTCCTGTTGGGATTTCCCTGGGCCTTTCGCCCATGCACGCAACTGTGATCAGCTTTATTGGCAGCATGATCCCAGTGCCGTTTATCCTATTCGCCATTCGCCCCATTTTTAATGCCCTGAAGAAAACAAAGACTTTTGACAAACTGATTCACAAGCTTACCCATCGCTCCCTCAGCAAAAGCGGCAGGATCCAGAAATATGGGGCTTGGGGTCTGCTGGTCTTTGTCGCAATTCCTTTGCCGGGAACGGGCATATGGAGCGGCAGCCTCGCGGCGGCGCTGCTGGATATGCGCTTTAAGTGGGCGTTTCCGGCGATCCTGGTGGGGAATCTCATTGCGGCTATTTTAATTTTTGCCCTCAGTCACGGTGTTGTTTCGTTCATGGGCGCATAGAGTGAACTGTATGGAAGAAGCTGTATATAAGAAGCTGTATATAAGAAGCTATGCCAACAATGCTGCGCGTATTAAAAGGCGGAAAGGGACGCCCCTGCTGGGTGACCGCTGCCTTTATTTTTTTGCGCCGACCTTGCAATTTAACGAAGATTTTAGTAAAGTGGGAACAAATATGTGCTAAGGGTGGTTGCGAATTATGCTGACAAAATACAACCTGAAACACGAGGACGCGCTCCTGATGATTATTGACATTCAGGAAAAGCTGGTCCCTACTATGAAATATGGCCAAGAGGTTATCAAGAACACGAATGTCCTCATTGAAACTGCAGAAACCTTTGATATGCCTGTCGTCATCACCGAGCAATATACCAAAGGGCTTGGGAAAACTGTTGAGAATCTCAATCTTGAGCCGGAGAAATCCAGATTCTTCGAGAAAATGGCCTTTTGCGGGCTGACCCCGGAGGTGGAGGATTACCTGCGCTCCACGCACAGAAGAAGCGTCATCATCACGGGCATGGAGACTCATATCTGCGTTTATCAAACTGTCAGAGATCTTTTGACAAAAGGTTATAACGTCTATGTCGCAAGGGACGGCGTCTGCTCCAGGACCAAAGCCAATTTCAAGAACGCGCTGGCGCTCATGTCGGAGATGGGCGCAGTGGTCAGCAACACGGAGACCCTGATGTTTGATCTGCTTAAGGTGTCTGGTACGCCGGAGTTTAAGAAGCTGTCGAAGCTGATAAAATAGTCGTCAAATGACAAACGAATCATTGGGGACAGTCCCCAATGATTCCCCAATGATTCCGCCAACCAAAAAGTGCATTTAACAATCATTAGAATCATTAGGAACCGTCCCTAATGATTCTAATGATTCAGCGGGTGGGGGCAGGGGGCCATCTGCCCAAAAAACAAAAAGAGCACGGGCTTCCCGGAAAACTTGCCAAGAGTGGCAGGCCTCCAAAAAAGTCCGTGCTCTTAAATTCGCATAACTAAAGCTGCGGGCGTGTTAGCCTTCAATCAGCCGGATCTCATTAGTGAGCTCCGCGGCCTTGCTCAGCATGTCCACAACGCCGCAGTAGCGGTTCTGGGAGAGGTGGACGGCCTTCTCGATTTGTTTCATGGAGGCCTGAAGGTCCTTGCCGGTGAATTCGTAGATCAGGTGGATTTTGGAGTAGACTTTGGGATGCTCCTCGGTCATGTCCGCTTCAACCTTGATTTCAAAGCCGGTGTAGTCGACTTTCATCTTGTTCAGGATGGACACCACGTCCATGCCGGTGCAGCCGGTGAGGGCCGAGATGAGGAGCTGCTTGGGGCGCGGGCCCCGGTCCTTGCCGCCAAAGTCGTCTTCTGCGTCCATGATGAGCTTGTGGTGGCCGTCCAGAGTCATTTCAAAGGCCATGCCGCCCCTGTGTGTGGTGGTATATTCGTGCTTCATCTTAATTCCTCCCAGGTTTTCGAGTCTGTTGCCGCGGCTGCGGCAGGTTCTTTATTTCTATTCTATGCTGTTATTTTAAAAATGCAAGGCTGGCCGTTTCTTCAGGTCTCACGGCAACGCGCAGCCGCCTGATCATGGCAATTATTCTTTGAAAAAAGGGTGATGGAAAGTGCTTGAACTTAAGCTGAAACGCATTTATGACCCCGCGTCGGAAGAGGATGGCTACCGTGTCCTGGTGGACCGGCTTTGGCCCAGGGGGGTCAGCAAAGAGCGGGCGGCCCTGGACGACTGGGCGAAAGACCTGGCGCCAAGCCCGGCCCTGCGCAAGGATTTCTGTCATATACCGGAGCGCATGGCGGACTTCACGGTCCGCTACAGCATGGAGCTCGACCAAAGTGCTTTTGCCGATGGTTACGCCGCCCACCTCCAGCACCTCTTATCAGAAAAGCCGGTGACCCTGCTTTATGGCGCCAAGGATCCCGTCGTCAATCACGCGGTGGTGCTCAAGGCCTGGCTGGAAAAACGGATTGAGGGCATATAGATAAATACAAGGATAAAAAGGGAAGCCGGGGGATCACTGGCTTCCCTTCGTTATGAGCGGACTTTGAGTCCTAAATTATTGAATTGACTCTATAGTGTCGAGGAACGCCTGAAGCGGCTGGTTGCCCACGAGTTCGTGCTCTTCGTTGATGATGATCTTAGGCACGCCGGAGACGTTGTATTTGTCCGAGAACTCGGCAAAGGTCTGTGCTTCAATCATCTCTGCCCGGATGTTAGGATTCATGAGGGCCAGCTTGTGGGCCTTTTGGACCGCCCCTGGGCAGTGCGGGCAGCTCAGGGTCACGAAGACTTTGATATCGATTGGCTTCTGAATGGCTTCAATGCGGTTTGTAAGCTCTTGAGGCATTTCGCTCTCAGCACCGGAAACCTCCATGAGGGCAGGGATCAGGGAGTTGATCTCGTGGCCCGCTGGGATGCCGTTGAATTTAATGCGCTTGTAGTCGCCCTTGCCATCTAACAGCACAATGCTTGGGACGAGCTCAACGCCATAGTCCGCAGCTTTATCCGCGTCTTTTTTCAAGTCGTATTCCACAAATTTTATCTTATCGTTCAGTTCTGAGACTTCCTGCATGTAACTTCTCGTCTCTGTGCAGCTGTAACAATCACCCTCTGTAAACAGAGCAATGGTCACGTCGCCAGCCAGATCGTTAAAGATGTCCTTCAGTTGTTTTTCCAGTTCTGCGTCAAACATTTTCATTATAAGTTCCTCCTTGGGTTTGTATTATTTAAATTGAGTTTGATGGATATAGTCATTCGCGGCAAGGGCGGCAACCGCGCCGTCGCTTGCTGCAATAACAATCTGCTTGTAAGGGAAGTTTGTCACGTCGCCGGCGGCAAACAGCCCCGGAAGGTTGGTCGCCTTGCGGTGGTCAGTGAGGATTTCGCCGCTTTCGCTTAGCTCGACGTACTTCTTGAAAGGTCCGGTGTTTGGCAGGTAACCAATTTCTATAAAAATACCATCCCCTGCGAGGACTTTAGTTTCACCGGTATCTGCGTCCTCAACCTTAATACCGGTCATGGCCTTATCGCCCACGATCTCAAGTATTTTGGTCTTCAAGTGAACCGTTATTTTAGGATCTGCAGTCATTTGATTGATCAGGATCTGGTCTGCCCTCAGCTGGCTGCGGTGCACCAGGGTCACTGAGCGGGCGTGCTTGGAAAGGTCCAGGGCCGCTTCCACCGCGGAATTGCCGCCGCCGGCCACAAAGACGTCCTTGTCTTTAAAGAGCGGGCCGTCACAGATGGCGCAATAGGCGACACCTTTGCCGGCGTAGTCTTTCTCACCGGGCACGTCAAGCTTTCGTGGCTTTGACCCTGTAGCAATGACCATGGTCTTTGCTTTGTAGCTTTCGCCAGTGGACACAACCACGTTATGGAATTTGCCTTCCTGAAAGTAGTCTATGACCTCAGTTTCTTCCAAAATGGGAACCTGCAGCTTCTGGACATGGGCAGCGAAGCGCTCCGCCAGCCCCTCGCCGGTGGCGTCCTCGACGCCAATGTAATTGTCCACGGTGGAGGTGTCCAGCACCTGACCGCCTTTTTTGACGCCCAGGACGCCGACCTTGAGACCTTTTCTCGCGCCGTAGAGGGCGGCGTTCAGTCCGGCTGGTCCGGAGCCTATGATGAGCAGATCATATAGAATCTCCTGGTCAAGGGCAGACTTTTTACCGGTACCGCTGTCAAAATTGAATGAAAGATTAAGCTTCATCGTGATTACCTCCTTGGGGACGAAACTTGAATATCTGGCGAAAAATAATGGAGCTTCAGTTTGATGAGCTCTCATTAAAGACAGATCAAGAACAGACTACTTGTTTAAAATTTTGCATATTGAGGATTCCGACAAGCCGCCAAACAATTCGCCAAGCTCTTTCAATGAAAGGGTGGATTGCCTGCGGAAGTCTTTGATCAGCTGATTGCGGCAGGTTTTGTCCTTCAGCAGGTCGGTGGTGTTTTTGCCGTCTTCTTTGGCGAGGCGCTCAAGATGTCCCTGGGCCTCGCGAAGTGTCGTGATGCAGGCTCTGCATTCGGTTTCCTGTACCCTGCTGTTGACCTCAGTGAGAGACGCACCGCTGTAGGCGTCCGGTGTCAATGAAGAAATCCATTCCAGGGGCAGGGGGTGCTGCAGGTCGTAATGACAGTAGCTGTTGAACGGACTGTCACTTTGCTTGTGAATTTTCTGGATTTGAAGCGCGACTTCCTCTGAGGATTTAAGAGGCAGACTTTTGTACCGGTCCCTGAAAAGCGGGTGGTCGCATTTGACGTGCATGGCATAGCCTATGTTGATGCTCTTCATAATGTTTGACAAGTCGCTGCCGTTTGGATCCAGCACAAGATGATAAGCATTTGGGGAAAGCATGCAATAAGCATAGAGTTTAAATTCGAACTTTTTCTGGGCTCGCTTCAAAACTTCAAGAAAGTAGGCCCGGTCTTCGTCGCTGCTGAAAAGGGGGCGTTCGCCACTGCTGGTCTGATGGATGTAAAAGATGCCGTAGGTTTCTTTAACACGGGCTGTTCTCGCCATCATTAACCCCTCCTATGGCTCTACTATACAGCATTGCTTTAAAAAAATCAAGTACCGTCCCCGAAGTTTTTTGGTGAGGGACAGGGGCGCATGGTTGGGGACAGGGCCGCGCCACGCGGCCCTGTCCCCAACCGCGCGCCCCTGTCCCTCCATTCAATTGCAAAAGGCCGTGCCCAGAAACTCTGAGCACGGCCTGTAATGTAAACCTACAGTTCACTATAATTAAATATGCATCTGGCCCGCCTTAAATCACATCCAGCGGCACCTTCCTGTCCGGGGCAGGGAAAACCTCCTCCAGGCGGGCCCAGTCCCCCTCTGAAAGCGTGACATAAAGCCCCTTGATCAGCTCATCCACGTGCTTGGCGTTCGAAGTACGGGGAATCGCGGCCACGTCAGGATCACGCATAGCAAAGAGCAGCATCAGCTGGTGAAAATTGATTCTGTTCCTGGCGCACACAGAAACCACAACCGGATGGGATACCAACTCCTTTTTCAGCGCCCCGCCTTGAGCCAGCGGCGAATAGGCCATCAGAGCCACGCCATGAGCTTTCATCCACGGCCGCAAGCTGAACTCAATGCCCCTGGAGCCCAGATGATACATGACCTGATTCACAGCGCATTTCTCGCCGCCCGGCACAGAAAACAGCGCCTCCATGTCCGCGACGTCAAAATTTGAAACGCCCCAGCGCTTGATCTTTCCGCGCGCCACCAGATCCTCCATGGCCGCCACGGTATCCTGCAGCGGAATCCCGCCCCGCCAGTGCAATAAATAAAGGTCAAGATATTTTGTGCCCAGACGTGCCAGCGTCTCCGAACAGCTCGTCACAATTTTCCCCGGGCAGGCATTGTGCGGATAAACCTTCGATACCAGGAAGACCCCGGAGCGGTCCACGTCCTGAATCGCCTTCCCAACAATGGTCTCTGCGCCGCCGTCGCCATACATTTCCGCGGTGTCGATCAGACGGATCCCCTGATCCAGCCCCCGCCGGATCGCCTCGACCTCCCTGGCCTGATAGCGGAACTGCTCGCCAAAAAACCAGGTCCCCATGCCAAGCCGCGGCATCATAGTGCCGTCCTTCAGACGAATATCCTCAAGCTGAAGCATTTTTTCACCACCCTCCACCCAACTCTTAAACACAGTCTTAACTATAAAAACGCACCCGCAGCCTATGAGGCTATTCTTCGTCGTGATACTTGAAGGAGACTTTCAGCTTGGTTCGGAATAGAACCGCTTTTCCCTCTTCGATTTGAAGGTCCATTCTGATGACCTCCGCAATGCGAATGTCCTTAAGAGACTTCGTAGCCAGCTCGACGGCCGCTAAAGCCGCTTTTTCCCAAGACTCTTCGCTGGTACCAATCAACTCAATAACTTTATAAACGCTTTCAGCCATTTTTGTCGCTCCTTTTGATCTGTCAGGGTAGTGGACTGCGACAGCTGTTCTGCCTTCTGGCGCGGGTGCGCTTCCTGCTGTCAAAGTGAAATAAGCTGCGCAATGTAGCTTTGAAGTCTATACTTTTTATATATATCCCCCTGTTCGCCCATTAACCGCCTGAACACAAATTTCACCTGCCGTTTCGCCTAAACTGCCGCGAATGAAGCATCGCTGATAGGGTATAGATGTTTTAGACCACGGCCTTTTTTGCCGATGGTCCCCCATCCCCACCCCACATTCACAAAACACCTCGAGGGAGGATTTGCATGAGACGAAAAGACCGCGAAATGAAGTGGGGACGCATGGAATAGTACGGGAAGGCTTCGCGGCCCCAAGGGGCCAGAAGTCAGAGAAATCAGTGATGTTTAAGAAGGAGGCGGCCTATGTCATTAATTGTTTGCGTTTTCGTCGGAGAAGGGATCGTGCTGGCCAGTGACAGCCGCTCGACCTACAACCGCGTTGAGGAGACGAAGGAGAAAAAGATCCAGACCCTGGGGATTCACACGACGGATACCACCTATAAGACTTTTTTGTGCCCCAACAACATAGGCATTTCTGTCTGCGGCGAGGTGTCCATTGACAACAAGCCTATGACGGGGTACATTGAAGCGTTTATCAGGGAGCAGATGGGGCCGGATACGGACATAGACACAGTGCCGGAAGCGCTGATTCAGTATTTCAATACGTTCAAGGACGTTCCCAATTCCAATTTTTTCGTTGCGGGCTATAAAAAGGTTGGAAGTGCCGTCGGTTCGGGAAGACCTGGCAGTACAGACGGCCCTGCAGGAACCAGAAGCCCCTCAGTCATCACCAGCGCTGCCGGCTCAAACAGCGTCTATGAAAAGCGGCTTTGGAACCTCAATATCAAGTCCAAAAAGATAAAGAGGGAAGGCACGGAAAATCAAGGCGCCTCGTGGTCGGGCGAGGTGGATGTACTGGCCAGGCTCCTGAGTCCGGCTGAGATCAGAAAGCCGGATGGGACCACAGTCAGCTTCAAAGCCTACGACATCTCCTGGAATTACTTTACCCTCCAGGATGCCGTGGATTTTGCTGAATTCGCCATCCGCACCACCGTGGACACTATGAAGGTGCAGAATCGCCTGAAGACGGTGGGCGGGCCTATAGATATTTTGATCTTAAAGCCAGGTGAAGCATACTGGCTCCAGCGGAAAGTGCTTAGCGTTTGAGACTTCAATCACACAGGAAAGGATGGTAAATATGACTGTAAACATCAGGCCGGTCACCCTGCAGGATCTTGAGGCTGTTGCAGAAGTTGAAAGTGCTTGCTTCCCAGAGGCGGAGGCGGCGTCCAAGACCTCCTTTGAACAGCGTATCAAGACGTTTCCGGACAGCTTTTTTGTAGCGGAATTAGAGGGCAAAGTTATTGGCTTTATCAACGGCAGCGTCATCAACGGCAAAGTCATCTATGATGACCTGTTCCACGACACCAAGCTCCATATCCCTGAAGGAAAATATCAAACCATTTTTGGCCTGGACGTCATTCCGGCGTACAGAAAAAAGGGCGTTGGTGAGATGTTGATGGCCCACATGATAGAAACGGCTCGAAATGCTGGGCGTTATGGCCTTGTGCTGACCTGCAAAGAGCATCTGATCCACTATTATGAAAAATTTGGATTCGTAAACCTGGGGATTTCTGGATCGACCCATGGTGGGGCTACCTGGTATGACATGATCTTGGAATTTGATAATATCAATTTGTAATATAAGTTTTCAAAGTTTAAATAATTGGGACGCAAGGTGGCGCCATTGTCAATGATTCAATTGGCGTCTGTTGCTAACCGTAAACAGGATGATGAATATAGGAAAAAGCAGGTGACTCCATGGAAAACGGCATAATGCTGCAAGGTTTTGAGTGGTATCTGAAAAACGACGGAACATATTATAAGAACATGAAAGCGCTGGCGCCACAGCTAAGAGAAGCAGGCTTCTCTGGGGTGTGGATCCCGCCGTGCTGCAAAGGCACCGGTCAGGACGACGTTGGTTACGGCATCTATGACCTCTATGATTTGGGTGAATTCGACCAGAAGGGCGGCGTACGGACCAAATATGGGACTAAGGCAGAATTGATCGACATGATCAAGGCGTTGAAAGCGCAAGGCCTACAAGTCTACGCGGATGTCGTCATGAACCACAAGGCCGGCGCGGACCGCACGGAGACTTTCACGGCGGTTAAAGTAGACCCAAAGGACCGGGGTCTTGAGCTTGAACCACCCAGGGAAATTGAGGGCTGGACGGGGTTTGACTTTCCGGCGAGAAATGGGAAGTATAGTGCGTTCAAATGGAATTTTAACCATTTCAGCGGTGTCGATTTTGATAAGAGAAAGAATGAAAAGGGTATTTTTAGAATTGTGGGGGAGAACAAGGGCTGGAACCTTGGCGTTTCGGTTGAGCACGGCAATTACGATTACCTGATGCACGCGGATCTTGACCACGCGCATCCGGAGGTCATTGTAGAGCTGTGTACCTGGGCCGATTGGTTCATTCAAACCACCGGCGTCAATGGCTTTCGGCTGGATGCCTTAAAACACATTGATACCGCTTTTATTAACGTCTTTTATGAAAGTGTCACGAAGAAGTATGGCGGTAACTTTTATATGGTGGGCGAATACTGGGCGCCGGATCTCGAAGCCAAGAAGGCATATCTGGACCAGACCCATCACAAGATTGATCTTTTTGATGTGGGCCTTCACTTCAATTTCCAAGAGGCCTCTCTAAAGGGAAAGGATTACGATCTGAGGACAATCTTTGAGCGCTCCATGGTGGAAGCCTTCCCTGAACGGGCCGTGACGTTTGTGGACAATCATGACTCACAGCCGGGACAGTCCCTTCAGTCATGGGTGGAGCCGTGGTTTAAGCTTCACGCCTATGCCTTGATCCTCCTCAGAGACAAAGGGTATCCCTGTGTTTTCTACGGGGACTATTTTGGTACAGGCGGTGATCAGCCGTTTGAGGGCTTGCAAGGTCAGCTCGACATCTTGATGCGCCTTAGAAAAGAGGTGGCCTATGGCGAGCAGACAGATTACTTTGAAGACCCAAACCGGATTGGCTGGGTCAGGCTGGGCACGGAGGAGCACCCGGAGAAGCTCGCTGTTATCATGAGTAATATGGACGACGGCGTCCTGCGCATGTACGTGGGTGAAGACCAGGCGGGCATGTCCTATGGTGACTGGCTGGGCGTTGTCGAAAAGGACGTTGTCATTGCAGAGGACGGCTTTGGTGAGTTTTTGGTCAGGGCAGGTCAAGTCAGTGTTTGGCGAGGCAATGTTGAATAATTCACAATGATAGACGCAAAATTTTGCTGATGGGACATAGATGTCTTTAATCGTGTATTCGCATGACCGGCGTTTAATCTTTTCTGATAGATTCAAAATTAGGTTGACAAATATTAGAGCTGGATGTAACCTGTATACAGGTGGTATATTCAGAAACTTCAGAAAATACAATTTAAATGGATTAACAGTATATCATGTTGACACTTGTGCTTTTTTTGGATATTATTTTCCAAAATTAATAGAGGAGGAGAAAAATTGACTAAACAAGCAAAACTAGTCATTCCGAAAAAAAAAGCGCAAAATCTAACGGATATTGCCTATGACAGTATAAAACACATGATCATATATAATGAGATTCCAGCTGGAGAGTTTTTGAGTGAAAATATTCTTGCACAAGCTCTCAACATGAGTAGAACGCCTGTCAGAGAAGCATTAAAAATACTTGCAAGCGAAAATTTGGTTGAAATCCATAATGGGATAGGTATTTTAGTTCGTAATATTACGACAAGAGAAGTACATGAATTGTTTGAAGTTCGTTCTGCGCTTGAATGTGCGGCAGTAAAATCATTCTTAAGAAATGTGACGGAAGAAGACCTGCTTGAAATTGAAAGAAACTGGATTAACAGCAAAGAGAAATTGGAAGCCGGTGAAGAGATTGCGTATGAAGATTTGGCGGAATATGATCACATGCTTCATTCATTAATTTATGACAAATCTGATAACTCAGTTCTTAAAGACATCATGCACAGTATTCGACAGAGGATTCAAAGGATCCAGGCATTATCAATAAGTAAGTTTCCTTATCATATAGTGACCATACAGCAGCATTTGGATATTATTCAATCAATCAAGCTGAGGGACGAAGAAGAAATTAAACGTTTATTGGCGGAACACATTCTTTTTGCTGAAAACAACGTTCTGAAAAACTTAGATTTTCATATCTAAAGCATGTAAAAAAGTGAAATTATTAATTTGTTTTAAGATATGCTGTATACAGGTCGAATATTGCCTGAATACAGATGTGGCGTTATAAGTATTGTTTCAAACAGATGGATTTACCCGAAAAGAGGGAGGCGAAAGTGTGGAATTAACGAAGCACGAAAGAGAAATGCTTGAGGGCAAGCATGGAGAGGGTGTCGCAATTGCAATGAAAATACAGGTTGCAATTGGAGATTCATTTCACGCTAAGCGGATGGTGCCAATTACGCGGGCACATGTCGCGCTCAGCAACCAAGAGGCTGACCTTTGGTTTGCAGAAAAGCTCTTAAAAGCAGGCGCGCGCTGCAAAATCCCACCCACAGTAAACCCAGGATTTAATCTTAATTACTTCAAAAGCGCCGGTAAGGTTACTGAAGAATACGCAAATTTGATGCAACGCACCCATGATACCTATAAGGCACTTGGTGCGGTGTTGTCTTATAACTGTACGCCATACATACAAACCAATGTGCCATTTTTCGGAGAAGTCACTGCCTTTTCTGAATCCAGCGCAACACCATATGTTAATAGTGTATGGGGAGCCAGATCGAACCGCGAGGCAGCTCAGAGTGCGCTGTGCGCGGCTATAACTGGAGTAGTGCCTGAATATGGACTTCTGCTCGACGAAAATCGTTACGGTGATATTTTAGTCAATGTAGAAGCAGATATAAACAGTGATTTCGAATATCAACTTCTTGGATATATGGGAAAGAAAATTGGTACAGGTATTCCAGTCTTTACAGGGCTGCCAGCACCAATCACACCAGAGGCATTCATGAATCTGGGTGCTCAGCTCAACACTTCAGGTGCCTATGGCATGTTTCATGTACTCGGCGTAACACCGGAAGCGCCATCTATGGAAGCCGCATTTGGCGGCAAAGCGCCTAAAAGGGTCGTAACCATCACGAATGAAGATCTACAGGAAATATTATCGCAAATTTCAGAGCCAGGCGGTCAAAAAATTGATTTTGCAATGTTTGGATGCCCTCATTTCACATTGCGTCAAGTGCAGATCATTGCGGAACGCGTTAAAGGCAAAAAGCTTTCTATGGAAATGTGGATTCTAACATCAAGTCATACGAAAGAAATGGCAGACCGAATGGGATTTCTGGAGATCATTAGAGAAGCCGGGGGGGATATTGTGTCAGATACATGTCCAGATCAGCCTTGCTGGCATTATCTCTCGGGCAAAACCGGTATTACAGATTCTCCAAAGTGCGCCTATTATCCTAAACGCAGAGGTCTGAACTTCGTCATCAGAGATCTTGAAACCTGTATTGATGCAGCGCTGAAAGGAGAGGTCGATTAATGACGGATCAACAAAAAAGTTTTCCTTGTCATCGTATATCAGAAGGTGTCGCGGAGGGTGAGGTCATCGTTTCAAAGGACGACATCATGTTTTATCTCATAAAGCCAGAAACAGGTGAGGTTATTGAAAAAGGGCATGATCTTGAAGGCAAAAGTATAGCAGGAAAAATACTTGTGTTTCCAGGGGGAAAAGGCAGTTCGGTGGTTCAAGCCGATGGTCTTTACCAGCTCGCAATGAAACAGAACGCACCCAAAGCTATGATCATACAAAACCCAGATACAGTACTTGTTTCCAGCGCTATTATCATGGAAGTCCCTATGGTCGATCAGCTGGATGAATCTTTCTATGCGGCGTTAAAGGACGGTTGCAGGGTTAGAGTTGACGCAAATTCAGAAAAAGTAGAGTTTATCTAATCCTTGTGAGATCAATGGATTAACTTGGGGAGGTGAAAGTCCGGACAAATAACAAATACATTTGCAAAGCAAGGTTGGGGAGTTTGGAGTGAGTATTACAATTGAGGAGGAAGACTATGAAAAAGCTATCTGTATTTCTATTAATCTTTGTTATGATTTTAGGAATGGCTACTGGCTGCAGCAGCCCTGAGCCAGCGGCTCCGTCTGAGGCGCCGGCAGAAACCCCTGCGGAAACACCGGCTGAATCCGTCGTCATTAAAGTGGCTCACATAGTTTCTGAAGAAACAGCCACACACCGCGGCGCAGTAGCGTTTAAGGATTACGTCGAGAAAGAATCCGGCGGAACTATTGAAGTTCAATTGTTCCCTAATGGACAATTGGGCGGTGACCTTCAGTTAACCGAAGCCGTTGCACTGAATACAGTTCAAATTGCTATTCCTTCAACTGCAGTTTTAACAGCCTATGATCCTATATTCGGACTGCTTGACCTTCCATTTATTTTTAAAGACGTTCGTGCAGGCTTCAACGCTTTGGATGGAGATCTCGGCAAGAAGCTGGATGAAAAGCTGGCCCCGGTCGGTCTCATGAACCTTGGTTACAGCTATAACGGTGCTCGCAGTATGTCCAATAATGTCAGACCAATCAACGAACCGAAAGATCTTGAAGGCATCAAGATGCGCGTCATGGAAAGCCCAGTTTTCATTGATATGTTTAAATATCTGGGGGCAAACCCAACACCTATGAGCTTTGGTGAAGTTTTCACCGGCCTTCAGCAAGGCACAGTCGACGGTCAGGAAAACGCGCCTGCTTTAGTGTATGCTTCAAAGTTCTATGAAGTACAGGAATTCTATAGCCTTACAAGTCATGTTCAATCATATCTCGCCAATGTCATGAATGCTGACTTCTTCAACGGCTTATCTGAAGATCAGCAGAAGGTTGTCATGGAAGGTGCCAGAAAGTTCCTCGTAGAAGCTGAACGCGAAGATGAAATTAACGACAATATCGAAACCGTTGACAAATTGAAAGAAGCTGGAATGACAGTAAATGAAATTTCAGCGGAAAACATGCAAAAGTTCATGGATGCTTTGGTCCCAATGCATGACAAATACAAAGCTGAATTTGGTCAGGAATGGTTTGACCTCATTGAACAATACAATAATTAAAATTCCCCTTGCAATTCAGCCCCACTTTTGCCGGGAGGTCACTCATACCTCCCGGTATTTTTCTAAAAACAATTTTTGCAGAAAGCTTTTGAAGTCCGAAAAGAAGTTCACATTGGAAGAAGGTGACGTGGATGAGAAAATTGCTGCACCTCTATACGAAGTTGGAAGAACGTTTATTAATCGCGAGCCTGGTTTTTACAGTTGTCTTGATCTTCGTACAGGTCATAATGCGATATGTATTCAACAATTCGCTATCATGGAGTGAAGAGCTTGCGCGTTACATATTTATTTGGCAAATCTGGTTAGGTACAGGTGTTGGAATTCGATTGAAGGAGCAAATCCGAGTTGGAATTTTAGCGAAAAAATTGAGTCAGACTGGAGCAAAGCTGCTGAATGCTGTAGCTTTGATAATACTCTTGATGTTTTGTATTTTTCTAGTCATAAACGGCTACCAGCTTGTCATGAAGATTGCTGGAAGAAATGCACTTTCAACGGCCTTGAAAATACCATTAAGCTATGTATATTTATCACTGCCATTCAGTTCAGCAATAACGAGCTTATATCTCATAGATCAATTGGTTGAGTTGTTCAAACCTGCAAAAGAAACGGAAGGGGGGACAATATAAAATGGAAGCTTTGTTTCTTTTTGGATCCTTTATTGTCCTGATCATTCTCAGCGTTCCGATTGGATACGCCGTAGGCATATCAACGGCGATAACGCTGTTCTTTTTTGCGGATATCCCACTTGTCATGGTGACACAAAACGCAGTTGCAGGGTGTGATTCATTCCCTTTGATGGCGATCCCTTTCTTTATCCTCGCTGGCAGTCTAATGAGTACGGGTGGTGTAGCCAAGCGGCTTTTGGACTTCGCGAATATGATTTTTGGTTACTTTACCGGTGGCCTTGCTATGGTTACAACTGTATCCTGTATGTTCTTCGCGGCTATTTCAGGCTCTGCTATGGCTACGACATCAGCAATTGGGACTTTTATGATCCCAGCAATGAAGGAAAGAGATTATGACACAGGCTTTGCAGCGTCTTTGACTGCTGCAGCCGGAACTATTGGCGTAATCATTCCACCAAGTATTCCGTTCGTTATTTATGGGGTCGTTGTCAATACATCCATCAGTGACCTGTTTATTGCTGGCTTCATTCCTGGTGTCTTAATGGGTGTAGCGCTTTTGACTACCTCGTACCTATTAGCAAAAAAGTATGGTTATAAAGGGACAGGACATTTTCCAAAAGCGAAGGAAGTTCTTTTATCCTTCAAAGATGCAATCTGGGCGATCTTAGCGCCAACGATTGTACTTGGGGGGATTTACGCTGGCGTTTTTACACCAACGGAAGCTGCAGTCATAGCAGTCGTCTACTCGGCCTTTGTCGGCGCTTTTATATACAAAGAGCTGACATGGAAACTACTATACAAGTCTTTATTTGACACTATTTTGATTAATGGCATCACAACCTTTATGGTGGGCTTTTCCATGGCATTTGCAGGATATCTGAGCATACAGCAGATTCCTACGGCAATCGCAGATGCTATTATGACCATAACGACGAATAAATTCCTGTTATTGTTGATTATCAACCTGTTTCTTTTGGCAATTGGCACCTTGATAGACAATATTCCAGCCACCATAATCCTTTCTCCAATATTGCTGCCAATTGTTACCCAACTTGGCATGTCGCCTATCACTTTTGGTGTTGTCATCACAATGAACCTTGCGATCGGCTTTATCACCCCGCCATATGGCATCAATCTGTTTGTGGCGTCAGCAGTTGGAAAAGTATCTATCGGCAGCATGATGGTATATATGAGATACTTCCTTTTGGCATTGATACTGGTTTTAATGGCGACAACGTATATCCCTGCAACTACTATGTTTTTGGTAAATTTGCTGAGATAGGCAATTTAATAAAGAGACCTGACTATGTAACGCTCAGTTTACTGATTTATGGAGGTGCGATATGAAACTAACTTCTGAAGAAAAAGACATGCTTGCAGGAAAATATGGGGAAGGCATTGCAGCTGCTATGAAAATTCAGGTTGCAATGGGGGAGACGTTTGAAGCTGAACGCATGGTGCCCATCACGCGGGCCCACGTTGCATTGAGTGCCCAGGACGCTGATCTGTGGTTTGTGGAAAAGCTTCTAAATCTTGGCGCGACCTGCAAAGTATCACCAACGGTTAATCCAAGTATTGATTTAAAATATCTAAACAAGAATCTTTTTGAGATTCCTAAGGCAGGCATAAACATAGTAAGTTCGACTAATGAGGCATATAGGAAAATTGGCGCAACTTTAACGTTTGACTGTACACCTTATCTCCAACAAAACGTACCTGGATTTGGGGAAGTCATTGCTTTCTCAGAATCCAGTGCTACGCCATATGTCAACTCAGTACTTGGTGCGAGATCTAATCGAGAATCCTCGCAAAGCGCGTTATGTGCTGCAGTGACCGGCATTGTGCCGGAGTATGGATTACTCTTGGATGAAAATAGAAAGGGAGAAATCCTTGTTGAAGTCGAGGCGAAAGTAGAAACAGATTTCGATTATCAGCTTCTCGGCTGGTGCTATCCAGAGCTTTATAAGGGGCTGGAAATCCCAGTATTCACCGGTATAAAAGCAAGGCCGACACCAGCTGGCTTCATGAATTTTGGCGCACAGCTCAATACTTCGGGTGCAGTCTCTATGTACCACATGGTCGGCATAACACCTGAAGCGCCGACTCTCGAAGCCGCATTTGGTAATAATAAGATCAAACATCATATTAAAATCACAGATCAGGATCTTGCCGCAACGCGTGAGCGTTTGTGCAGAGAACCCGGCAAAATAGACTTCGCCATGTTTGGTTGTCCACATCTCAATATCGATCAGGTGGAGACCATTGCCAAGACTGTTGGCGAACGCAAATTCGCAGTGGATTTCTGGGTGCTGACAAGCTCGCTGACGCGTGAACTTGCTGACCGTATGGGTTATTTAGATGTCATTCAACGTGCCGGCGGCCATATTATCGCAGATACTTGTATTGACGTTCCGCCTTGTTGGCAGCCGTATTACGGGAAGAATGCAGTGACGGACTCGCCTAAGTGCGCTTATTACAATGAAATCAGAGGCATTAAATTTATCATCCGTCCATTGGAAGAAGCAGTTGAAGCTGCAATTCTCGGGGAGGTGCTCAAATAATGGGAACGAAATTTGTTTGTAAACGGATTTCTGAAGGCTATGCGGAAGCTGAAGTTATCATATCCAAAGATGCGGTGTGTTATTACTTGGTTGAGCCTGAAACGGGTTTAGTTGTCGAGCGTAATCATGATCTCGAAGGTCGAAATATTGCCGGAAAGATTCTGATGATGCCATCTGGAAAGGGCAGCTCCGTTGTGCAGGCCGATGGTCTCTATAAGCTTGGACGCAATCAAAAAAGCCCACTTGGCATGATTATCGAACATGCTGATCCCGTTCTGGTATCCAGTGCTCTGATCTTTGAGGTGCCTATGGTTCACAAAGTAGACCCTGAATTTTACAAGCACATCAAAGACGGTGACCGTATAATATTAAATGCTACTGAAGGTTGGATTGAGATCTTATAGACTGTTACGGTCTTTTTCCTCAATCAGTCGATGTGCAGCACGTAATCAGCATGTGTTAAAGGGGGCATCCGCTCAATGATAATGGAGATTCCATATGGCTCAGAAACCATTAGTTTTAATATCCCTGAAGAAAATTTACTTTTCGTTGGAACGTTAAAGGAAACCCGTGGTCAGACTCAGTTGGCTGAGGCAGTTCGAAAAAGTCTTGATGAACCCTTTGGATGCTTGCCTCTTAAAGATTGCGTACATCCAAAGGATAATGTCCTCATTCTCATTGAGGATGCGACCAGATCAACGCCGGTAAAGGAAATCTTGCCGGTTTTGGTGGATTATCTTTTGGACTGCGGGTTGACTTTAGAAAATCTTGAGATTCTTACAGCACCCGGTTCGCACCGTATATTGACCGATGCGGAAATTCTTGAAAAAGTCGGCCCCGAACTAATCGATAAAATAAAGATAAGTCAGCACGATTATCAAAACGAAAGCAGTATGGTCACTATGCCATCCGTCTTAGTGAATGGATTTGAAATTCCAGTTCAAGTGAATAGAAAGGCGCTGGAAGCGGACTTTATCATAGGGATTGGAAACATTATTCCACACTCTGACGCCGGTTTTTCTGGGGGGGCGAAGATCCTTCAACCTGGAATTTGTGGTTACCCTACTACAGCCGCGACACATATCTCAGCTGCCATGTTGGATGAAATTCCACTCGGTGTAGTAGACAATCCATGTAGACTGGGCATGGAGGAGGTAGCGAAACAAGCAGGGCTCAAATTCATAATTAACACAGTGAAGAACCATCGGGGAGAAGTCATTGAAGTTGTAAGTGGAGACTTTGTCACAGCACATCGTGAAGGCGCCAGGATTTCCAGGAATGCGTTTTCTGTGGAAATGCCTGAGCTTGCTGATATTGTTGTTGTCAGCTCCTATCCGGCAGATCTTGACTTTTGGCAAGCGCTTAAGGGTGTCACAGCTGCTTATTTTGCTGTAAAACCCGGTGGAACTATCATTTTTGCAAGTCCATGCTATGAGGGACTTGCCCATAACCATCCCAAATTTGAGGAATGGCTTCAGTTAAGTTATACTCATATTCTTCAAAAAACAAAGTCTGCACCAGTTGATGACAAGTCAATCGATTTAATATCTGCTGTTCTTGCTGTATGTAATTCAAGAGCACGTGAAAAGGCAGAGATTTTAGTTGTATCAAACGGCTTGAGTGATGATGCTGTTAATGTTCTAGGATATAAACGCGTTGCAAGTGTTCAAGCGGCAATAGATGACTTGTTGCTAAAAAACAACAAATTATCAATTGGCGTATTACCACGAGGTGGAGACTGCTTACCAGTCTTGACTGGTTTATGAGCAACATCGTCGCATCCACAAGGAGGTTTTACCCTTGTTTAGAAAATGTTTGGATCAGCTTGATGCCTATAAAGCAGGAAAACCAATTTCAGTCTTAAAGAAAGAATTAGGATTAAACCAGGTCTATAAGTTAAATGCAAATGAAAATCCAAATGGTCCATCTAAAGAAGCTATGCGATCAGTCAGTGAGATTTTAGAACAAATCAGTACTTATCCAGACGCAGGATCTGAAAGAATTCGTCAATCACTTTCAGGCGTTTTAGGTGTCAAACCTTCACAGATTATGATTGGCAATGGTGGCGACGAAATTTTAAGATTATTGACAGAAATTTTAATTGACCCAGGTGACGAAGCAATTGCCATTGTCCCATACTTCTCACTTTATAAAAATAATGTTCAGCTAATGAATGGTATACTTAAGGAAGTTAAGTGTGAGACATTTGAATTCGAACCAAAAACAATCCTATCCGCTATCACATCTAAGACGAGATTGATATTTTTGACATCACCCAATAATCCGACGGGTACAATTATCAGAAGAGAGCAGTTGATAGAAGTACTGAATCAGGTTCCAAAAGACATTGTGATATTACTTGATGAAGCCTATTATGATTATGCTGCAGAGTGTATGGACTATCCAGATGGTGTGGCATACCTAAAATCTCATGAAAATCTCATTATACTTAGAACTTTTTCTAAATCATTTGGTCTTGCAGGATTGAGAGTGGGTTATGCTGTTTCCTCGGAGAAAATAATTGAGGCTTTGCTTAAAATCAAACTGGTTTTTAATGTGAATCTCTTAGCTCAGGCAGCTGCTTTGGCAGCGCTTCAAGATCCAAGACACGTTCAAAAAAGTATTGAACAAAACAAAAAATCTTTAATGAGACTCTACGATTATTTTAATAGTCGCAAAATCGAATATATTCATTCTCATGCCAATTTTGTATTTGTAAATTTTAATCGTCCTATTTCTGAAGTGACCCAACATCTTTCCAAAGATGGTATATTCATTACACCTGGGACGGTTTGGGGTTATGATACCTGGGGTAGGATTTCTACCGGGACAGATGAAGCTATGACTGCGTTCATTGACTCAATGGATAGTTTAATAAATAATAGTTAGAGGCTATGACAATATAAGCAACAATCAACTCTATAAATTCAAAATTTAACTTAAAAAAATCAAGTTAAGGGTTGCCGCAAAACTAATAAATTTGGTATTGCAGCAGCCCTTTCATATGTTCAAATATGCTATAATAATTCATAATATTTTGTGATTTGAGGAGGCTCAACCCTATGGAACTCATCTATTACAAATGCCCTCTCTGCGGCTTTATCCATCAGGTCCCGGAATACTGGATGGATTTTTCGCCGGAGGATGAACTTGAAATGGAACATATCAATCTTGAAACCAAGGAACCCTGCAGTGAAACCAAACTGCAAAAGGTTAAGCCTTAATAGATGCGCACCATGGAGGTATATAGCGTGACTACAAAACGTATCGCACTGCTCCATTTAAATTCCATAGCGGGTGAGCTGGAGCACAACCGAAGGCTCATTGAGCTGGGTGTAACGACTGCTCTTGAACAAAAGGCGGACTGGATCATCACGCCGGAAACAGCTGTCAGCGGCCTTCAGTTTTCCCATTTGATTGGGACGGACTGGATTGAGCCCCAGCCGGATGTCTGGGCTTGTGAGCTCGGTCGACGCGCTGGCGCTGAGGGTGCCCATCTGTTTTTGGGATTGGCGGAAAAAGGCGAGGATGGCTTGTTTTACAATGTGGTGGTTGTGTTGGGTGTTGGCGGAGGGACCATCGGCAGCCAAAGGAAAATGTTGGTGCACTCGGACGGGTGGTCGACGCCTGGCGGAGATCTTTCTGTAGTGGAGATCAACGGGATTAAAGCGGGGATCATGATCTGCGCGGACGCTTACACGAACAGGGTGGCGAACAGTCACTTGACTCAGGGGGCGCAGGTGCTGGTGGCGCCGAGTGCCTGGGGGCCTGGGCTGTACGGGCCGGAGGGCGAGTGGGAGCAGCGGTCCCGGGAAACGGGGCTGCCGGTGTTCGTGTGCAACCGGACGGGGGAGGACCGCACCGTCAAGTTTTGGGAGGCGGAGAGTCTGGTCATTCACCAGGGTGAACGGCTGCTGGCGCGAAAGACGAGGAATTCCGAGGTCTTGATCTTTGAATGGGACTTTGCGCAGCAAAGGCTTGCTTCGGAAGCGTTTGAGATTTATATTCTAAGATAGGGGAGAGTGGCTGCAATGCGCCATGGAGCAGCAAAGGAGAGTGTGAGCTTCACGATCAGGCATTTTCAAAAGAGCGATCTCGATTGGGTGATCGACCGTCATGACAAACTCTACGCAGAGGAGCAAGGGTTCGACCACACTTTCAGGCCTTATGTGGAAGGTCCGGTGTATGATTTTGGGGCGACCTTGAAGCCCGAGAAGGAAAATCTCTGGGTGGCTGAGGCCTGGAAGGGTCCTGGGTCTGAAGGGATCCGGGCGGGCATGATCGCTATTGTGCGGGTGGATGATGAGACCGCTCAGCTCAGATGGTACCTCGTTGAGCCGGAGTATAGAGGCGTCGGTTTAGGCCGGACGCTCATGAAAACCGCCCTCGATTTTACCGCCACAGCGGGGTATAAAAAGGTGTTCCTGTGGACGGTCAGCCAGCTGGACGCGGCGCGTCACCTATATATTGACTATGGGTTTACGTTGACGCAAACGGAGACCCACGAGATCTGGGGCAAAACCCAGACCGAGGAGCGGTGGGAATTGGAGCTTTAAAGGTCATAGCAGTACTCGACACCCTTTGACGGGCACCTTTGGTGCAATTTGTGAGTTGGCTTCAAAAAACTTACATACAAAGGAGAAGAAAAACCATGAAGGTCGTCAAAACCAGTCGTATTGTCATGCTGCTGCTCCATATCATTGTGGGTGTGGGTGCCGCGGCGGGTGGCATGGGTGCCATCCTGGACCCCATCGCGCCGGCGGGTGCGAACGCGGAGCTGCTTAAAACCGGGCCCTTTGAAACTTTTCTGATCCCGGGAATCATCCTGTTTGCGCTGTTTGGGCTGGGCAACCTGGCCGCGGCAGCCTGGCTGATGACCCACTGGCGCAGGCCGGAGACAGGCGCTTTGGTGCAGGGCTATGCCACAGGGATTCTTGGCGGGCCATGGTTATTTGGATTGTTGTCCAGTGTCTGATGCTGCAAATGGTCGTCGCGCTCCATGTCATCATGTTTGTTGTGGGGATCCTTCAGGGCCTTCTGGCTTTTAAGCTGTTGTGGGACAGGGATGCCTTCCCGGCGAATCTGATCCGGCAGGTGTTGACGACCTCAAGATAAGTGGGTCATTTAAGTACAGGCAGAAAATTGCAGCCGGTGCCGGGCGGGAAACGCTTGTCTGGTACCGGCTGCACATCTATTGGGCGGGTGATGTTATGCAGGATAGGCGATTAAGCTGCGGGGTGAAGTGTGGTGGCGGTGGTGGCTGCGGTGACCATCGGCAGTACGCTTTTGCTTTTGGCTTTGGCTTTGGCCTTGGCCGTGGCTTTGAAAGGGTAAAAATGAAGCTTACAACATTCAGTCCTTGGATAGCCATAGTTCTCGTGGCTGCCACGGTTTCTTCAAGTGCTTTGCCCGTGGTTTTCGCCACCAGCACCGCACCAAGTCCGCCTTCACAGGCCCATACCCCTATTGCCCAGGAAACCCTCGACGCAATCGCAGCGCTCAACACGGAGGTACTCGACCTGCTCACCGAGCTCTTCGAAACCGCATCCCGGATTACCCAGCTCGAGGACGAGGTCCTTGCCATTCAAACTGACATCAAAGCCGTGCAGCTTGATATAGAGGTAAAGCAGGCCGGCATTGACGCTCAGACATTGGTATATCAACAAGTGAGGCGCACTTTGGGCGAGGTTCTGAGATCTCAGCAGCGCGCTGGCGTGGCATCCAGACTTGAGATTGTTTTGAATGCCGGAAGCTTGAAGGACTTGCTGCGAAGACTCAATCTGCTCAGGGCGCTGTCCCGAAAGACGGACCTCCTGATGCAGGAAGCCGAGGCGGCTCGGACTGCCCTTGAAGGGGAGAAGGCTGCCCTCACTAAAGTTTTGGCGGTCCGAAGAGAAAAAGAAAGCGCGCTGGAAGAGGTCCTGGACAGCCTGAAGGAGGCCCGGGAAACCCTTGAAGCGCAGCTTGCGGCGCTTGAGGATGACCGCGCCGGCTACGAAGCTTCACTTAAGGCCTTGGACCAGGGCTGGACTGCCTTTAAGCCTGTCTTCACGGATACTGCGGCAGCTTTGTCGGAAATGATCGAAACCGGAAAGGTGCCTGAGGGAACCCTCGAAATTGAGTTTAATCTCTTCCAGGCCACTGGCCGCATTACGGATGAAAAGCTTAATTTTGCTGTCGCACAGGACAAAACCCTGCCGCCGCTGGTGTTTGCCTTTACGACTAAAGGCGCTGTCATGAAGTTTGTGGACCAGGACGCGGCACTGAGTGGCCGCTTTGAGGTGGCGGATCAGTCCACGCTGAAATTTGTGATTGAAGGCGGGACATTCAAAGGGGTGTCCATGAGCGAGGCTGCCCTTGAGGATCTGGTGTCCAGGGGAACGCTGGTTTTTGACCTCTCTGGAACCATTGGAAAAAGTAAGCTGAGGCAGGTTCGCCATAACCGCGGCGCCATAGAGCTTTTAATTGACGTCATACTATTTTAGCGAGGTGTGCCATGATACGAGCTGTTGACGCAAGCCTGATTTACCGGGATGGGACACAGGCGCTGAAACCATTTAATCTTATGGTTGAAAAGGGAGAAACCCTTTATATTACAGGCCCCAGCGGTTCAGGGAAAACCAGTCTGCTCAAGCTGCTCATGGGGATCGAGTTTGCTTCGACGGGCACCCTGGAGGTCCTGGGCCAGTCCATGACCCACAGGGAGGAAGGGGCGATCCGGGCCATGAGAAAGCGCATTGGTCCTGTTTTTCAGGATTTCCGGCTCATGGAGGGCCGTTCCGTCTATGAAAATGTTGTCCTTGGCATGCGCTTTCTGGACCTGTCCGCTGCGGACATGAAACGCCAGGCGGAGGAGAGCATCCTGCGCGTTGGCCTTGAGCACAAAGGGCGCCAGTCCGTTGACAATCTGTCCTGGGGTGAGTGCCAGAGAGTGACCATAGCCAGGGCCGTGGCCAGGAGACCCGAGCTGATTATTGCGGATGAGCCCACTGGGAACCTGGATCAGGACAATGCCCTGCAGATCCTGCGGCTGCTGACCTCCTTTGGGGACGCGAACACCACCGTTGTGATCACCACCCACGCCACCCATTTGCTTTCTATGGTCCCTGCCGGCCGCCATCTGGCCATGGCATCCGGTCACCTATTGCAGCCGTCGAAGGAGAGGGGGGGGCGCCCATGACTAAGGTTAAGCCAAAGCCTTTAAGCAACCTTGCCTTCACCTTCAGGGAAGCGCGGACGATCCTTTCTCTCAGCGGGCTCTCAAGCCTGCTTTCCATAATCAGCCTGACCCTGATCTTTTTCGTGGCCATTCTGGCGGGCAGCAGCTGGTGGCTGAGTTCGCTGCTGGTCGACGCGCTGAAAAATGAAGCTGAGATCAGCGTCTATTACGCGCCCGACCTGGGAGAGGCTGGGGCGCCTGGTCTTGAAGCCCTCGTGTCCAGAGTTGGCGCTGTTGAAGGCGTCAGAACCGTCAAGCCTGTCAGCGCTGCGCAGGCCTTTGATGCTATGTCGGAGATCCTGGGTACAGACGCCAGTGTTCTCACGCACTTCCAGGAAAATCCCTTTGAGGCGTACCTGGAGGTTGGCGTTGACCTTGGAAACCTTGCGGCTTTAATCGCGAAAGTCCAGGCTCTCGAAGGCGTAGACTACGTCCGCGACAATCAGAGCATCCTGGAAAAGGTCGCTTCCATAGCCCGCCTTGTCACGGGCATTGCCATCTTCGTGGCCGCTGCTGTGGGCACCGCGACCCTCATAGTCACCGCCCACATTGTCCGTGAAGGTGTCCATGCGAACCGTGAGCAGATTATGACCCTCAAGCTCCTTGGCGCACCGAACGGCTTCATCTACCGCCCCTTCCTGCTGGAAGGCGTCCTGATCACCACCGCTGCGGGCCTCTTAGCGTCGCTGCTGTTCTGGGCGTTTGCCCGAAGTGTCGGCCCCATGGCCACAGAGCTCATCAGCTTCCTTCCACCCTTTCAGTTCACAAAGCTGCTGCCCGTGGTCACCGTAACCACCCTCTGCGCCAGCGCCCTCCTGGGCCTCACCGCCAGCCTTCTCGGTCTGGGACTGGTCCGAAACCATGGCATGCGGGTGTGAGCAGGGGAAAAGAAGAACATAGTGTTTGGTTGGGGACAGTCCCCAACCGAATGATCTCTCAAAAAAGATCAGTCAAAGCGGATTTTAGCGCGTGACTGATCTTTTTTTGAGGTGAAGGGACTCCCATCCCATTAATTTCTAAAAAATTTATAAACCCCACTACCCCGCGGGGGTATAATGTGTTATAATAAATTCAACAAGTCAACTTACATTAAAGGAGTGTTAAATAATGTTAGATACGAATCTCAAGCATCTGGTGACTGCCAAAGAACTCGAAGAGACCATCAGCCAGAACGAAAACGTCATGGTTTGCTGCGGCCGCATGGGTCCTATGTGTATCCCTGTCTACGGCGCAATGGAAAGCCTCGAGGGCAAGTATTCAAATGTCGTGTTCCGTGATATGGAGTTCGATTCCCCAGAAGCAAAAATCATCAAGACCCTGCCGGAGTGCCGCAATTTCAGGGGGCTTCCTTTCACGGTTTATTACAAAAATGGCAAAGTTGTCGCGGCGACGGCCAGTATTCAAACCAAGGATCAAATTACAGAAATTCTGGACCGCGAATTTAAATAGGCTTTGCGGGGCACCGACCATCGGAAAAAACATTATACGAGGTGAGAGACTTTTGGCAGCGGTCAGAGGTTTCCCGCCTCGTTCTGTTTTAAAGCCCAAAAGACTTGTTTGCCAGTGGTCACCTCACAAAAAATTGCAGTCCTTGCACACCTTTTATGTGAGTGGCGAGAACACCCGTGACTTCAGTCATGGGATGAATCGCTCATCAGCACTTGGTTTAAAATCTTGATTAACACAATAAAAGTAATGTGTGTGTCCTTCATTATCAACCAATGTTCCTACGATATACCAATAAGAGTGCTAATAGAAATACAATAAAATGACTCAATATTTTTCTCGATTTCACTTTGAAAAAGAACAAACGTTTGATACAATGAAAGCATAAAATTAAATTTGAATCAACGCAGGCGTCCTTCAATCACTTAAAATCTATGACTGTCGGTAGGGTAATGTAATGAGCTTCCTATCGCTTTTTAATGGATTTTAGTGATTTTTTTGTTTTTTGATTTGCAGTAGCAAAGAGAGCTTTCTATGGGGGGTGAAAAAGGATGTTGGCTCACAAGGCGTATCGATTTCGCATTTATCCAAATGAAGCGCAGAAAGTATTGATCGTTAAGACGATAGGATGCAGCCGGTTTGTATTTAACCACTTTCTAAGCGCATGGAACAAGGCCTACGAGAAAACGGGTAGGGGCCTCACCTACAACACTTGCGCTGCGCAAATGACTTTACTCAAAGGAGAGAAAGCGTACGAGTGGCTGAGGGAAGTGGACAGTATCGCCCTGCAGTCATCGCTAAAGTGTCTGGAGGATGCTTATAAACGATTTTTTAGAAAACAAAATGATCGCCCCCGCTTCAAGTCTAAAAAGAACAAAGTCCAGTCCTATACGACCAAATTTACGAATGGGAACATCGGTATTGTCGGCAACAAAATCAAGCTGCCAAAGTTAGGTCTTGTTAAGTTCGCTAAGTCAAGAGAAGTTGAAGGGAGGATTCTGAGCGCTACAATAAGACGTCATCCATCGGGCAAATATTTTGTCTCCATTCTCACCGAAGTAGAAATGCATGAATTACAAAAGACCGGCTCAGTCTGTGGCATCGATGTGGGTATCAAGCACTTCGCCAAAGTATCAGATCACACAGAACGAGAAAACCCCAAGTGCTTCAGAAAATATGAGGCTGAGCTCGCAAAAGCACAGCGGGTGCTTTCGAGGCGCGTGAAGCATTCAAAAAACTGGGAGAAACAAAGAGTTAAAGTCGCTAAAATCCATGAAAAAATCACCAATGCAAGAAAAGACAACCTACACAAATTTTCTTACGAGATCATCAAAAATCACGATGTGATCGGAATAGAAGATTTGCAGGTTTCTAATTTGCTGAGGAATCACAAAATGGCGAAATCCATCGCTGATGCGTCCTGGTCATACTTCATAAGCATGCTTGAGTATAAGGCAAAGTGGTATGGCAAGCAGGTTGTCAAAGTGGGGAGGAACTTTCCTTCAAGCCAATTGTGCTCTAATTGCGGGTATAAGAATAAAGACGTTAAGGATCTTGCTGTGAGAGATTGGATTTGTCCGGAGTGTGGTATAGTCCACGACAGAGATCTTAACGCAAGCATAAATATCAAAAACGAAGCCCTAAGGCTTCTAACCGTTGGTGCGACGGGGTTATCCTAATAATAAACTGTTCGATAGAATGGTGTTCTTAGGAATCTTGTGACTTCAGTCATGAGAGGTTCAATCTTTTGTGAGCGGAACGATAGAAAACTGAATATTCATAACCACAATTTTGATTTTTTATGCTAAATTAGTATATAGGCAGATGCAGATTTTCCCCTAAGCCTTGGTGTTTTCTGCAGTCGTGAATAAGTATTCTAAACCATGTATTCAAACCATTATACATAGGAAAGGTGGATTTCCCATTGATTTCAAACAAAATGATGGAACAAGTCTCAAAGAGCTCTGTGATTCGGGCCATGTTTGAGGAAGGCAACAGACTTGCCAAGCTTTATGGCAGAGAAAACGTCTACGATTTCAGCCTTGGAAACCCAAACGTTGAGGCGCCGGAGGAAGTTAAAAAAGCGATCATTGAAATTGTCCAGCAAGAAAAGCCAGGCGCAATTCACAGCTACATGAACAACTCTGGCTATGAGGACGTACGTGAAGCCGTTGCGCAGCATTTGAACAAAAAATTCGGGACGGCATTCAACGCCCACAATATTTTAATGACCGTGGGCGCTGCTGGCGGTCTGAACGTCGTTTTCAAAACCCTTCTCAATCCAGGAGATGAGGTCATAACCTTCGCACCATTCTTTGGCGAGTATAACAGCTACGCTTCAAACTATGACGCCAAGCTTGTTGTGGTGCCGCCAAATACCGTGGACTTCCAGCCTAATCTGGAGGCCTTTGGGAGCATGATCACCGAGAAGACAAAGGCGGTCATTGTCAATTCGCCAAACAACCCGACTGGTGTCGTATATTCTGAAGCGACTATCCTCAAGTTGGCACAGATTCTGAGCGAAAAGCAAAAGGCCCTTGGGACCAACATTTACCTGATCTCAGACGAGCCTTACCGTGAGCTCGCCTATGACGGTGTTGAGGTGCCTTACCTGACTAAGTATTACGCGAATACCATTGTAGGCTACTCGTACAGTAAGTCCCTGTCCCTGCCTGGAGAGCGGATTGGATATCTTGTCATGCCTTCTGAAATGGCAGACTTTGAAAACTTTGTCTCCGCGGCGAACATTGCCAACAGAATTCTCGGGTTTGTCAACGCGCCTTCACTGTTCCAGCGGGTCATTGCAAAGTGCCTCGACGCCCAGGTTGACCTCGAAGGCTACAACCGAAACCGCGAGCTGCTTTACAACAATTTGAAGGCCTTTGGCTATGAGTGCATCAAGCCTGAGGGTGCATTCTACATGTTTGTCAAAGCGCCTGTTGAGGATGACAAGGCGTTTGCTGAAATGGCAAAGTCCAAGAATATCCTCCTGGTCCCAGGCAGTGCCTTTGGCTGCCCGGGCTATGTCAGAATTGCGTATTGCGTCGCCTACAGCACCATTGAAAACGCGCTTCCTGGCTTTAAAGCCTTGATTGAGGAGTGCCAAGGTCTGGCGTAAAAGGAAAAATTAATGAAATCATAATAAAATGGCAGACGACTTTGTCTGCCATTTTGTTATACTTAAGCTGTAAGGTATCAGAAACAGGGGGGCTGCAGCATGATCCGGGATATGATGGATTCAAACGAGTATCAGATTTGGGAAGGAAAGCCTGAGAAACTGACTTATGTCATAGGCAATCCCATTTTCTATGTTTTTGCTTTAATCTGGGGTGCCTTTGATTTTATGTTTATCCGGTTGTTCTTTGGCGCAGGCGTCGGAATGCCGGGTGGTTTTGGCCTCTTTATGATCCCGTTCTTCCTCCTCCATCTCATGCCGGTCTGGATCGCGATTGGGGGCCCAATCTACAGAGCTGTGAACTGGAATTACATTGAATACATTCTCACGGATAAACGGGTCTATATTCAATCCGGCATTATTGGACGGGACATCAACGTCGTGGAATTTACGGATATACGAGAGCCAGAGGTCAACGTAGGTCTGATTGAAAAGCTCAGGGGCTGTGGTACCATTCGCCTGACGCCAGGCTTTTACAGAAACAGCAGAGGCGACCAAAGGACGACGAATAAAGGGGCATTACTGCACATTGAAGATCCATATATGGTGTATAAACGGATCAAACAGATGTCAGTGGATATCAAGAGTGACATCTATTATCCAAACGCCCTTAGACCTGAAGACAATCCAGGCTACAATACGAAGTATGAGCCAAAACAAAAAGACGGGAGGCTATAATTTATGGATTTTTTGGAACGCGTAAAACTAAACCGCAGTTACAGAGGCTTTGATCAGGAGCGAAAAGTGACAAAGTCGGAGCTTGAAACTTTAGTGGAATTAGCCCGCTTTTGTCCCTCCAGCATCAACTTCCAGCCTTTAAAGTATTTTTTGTCCTGTGATCCAAAGACAAATGAAAAAATTCAGCCTTTGACGGGCTGGGCGAGACGGCTGCCGCACTTAAAGCTGCCCCGGGAAGGCCATAATCCTACAGCATTTATTGTAATCTGCGCGGACAAAAACATTGCGCCAAATCCAGAGCGGTTCATGAAGGACGTGGGTATTGTAGCGCAGACCATGCTTCTGGGTTCCATTGAACTGGGACTTGGGGGGATCATGATTGGAAATTTCAACGCTGGAAAAGTTTCTGAAGCGCTTTCGCTGGAAGCCCATCTTGAGCCAGTGCTGATCCTGGCCCTTGGAAAGCCGGATGAAGAGGTGCGGCTGGTGGAGGTGCCAGAGGATGGGGATATTGGGTATACACGGGATGAGGAGAACATCACCTACGTTCCTAAGCGGTCTAAAGAAGAACTGATCATTAACTGCAAAGAAGAAAAGTTTAATTGAGTCAAATATCAAAAACAGCTCTGATGCGCGGCATCAGAGCTGTTTTTATGGGAAGTTCACCATAGGCAGAGAAAGGGAGGCAAAAGGTGCCAGTGCTTGGCGCCTTTTGCCTCCCTTTAAATTTCATAGTATATAAAGTTTAACCGAAGAAGTTCATAAAGGTGGTAATGATTGCCGCATTGAAGAAGTCAATGAACAAGCTTCCAACCAATGGCAGGATGAAGAACGCGATAGGGGATGGACCAAAACGGCCTGTAATGGCTTCCATGTTGGCAATCGCATTTGGCGTCGCGCCCATACCAAAGCCGCAGTGGCCGCCAGCGATAACCGCTGCGTTGAAGTCCCGGCCCATGACGTTGAAGGTAACGAAGTAGGCGAAGAGTGCCATCATAATAGTTTGCGCAAAGAGCATAACAATCATTGGTACAGCGAGATCTGCGAGTTCCCAGAGTCTGAGACCGGAAAGGGCCATGGAGAGGAAGAGGGAAAGCGCTATGCCGCCAATCATTTCGATTTCGATTTCTGGTGTCTTCCAGGTCTTTGCGTAATCTGAAATATTTCTCATTATAGCTGCGGCGAACATGGCGCCTATGTAGGACGGGAAGGTCAGGAACTGACCAATGAAAGCGGAAATTATGGTACCAACACCCATAGCAATGATGATTTGAATCGTGGCTGAGGTAATGGTCTTAGGAATGAGCTGCTCTTCAATTGGCGTTTCTTCGAATTCTGGATCCTCATGCATTTGCGGGTAGTCAAGCTTTTCAGTTTTCTGAAGTTTGGATTCAGAATCCGGTTTCAGGCTGTGCTTTTCAATCAGACGCTTCGCAATAGGACCACCAATCATACTGCCTGAGACGAGACCAAAGGTCGCAGCTGCCATTGCAACAGACATGGCACCAAGGGCACCGCGTTCTTCAAAGAGCGGCGCGAAAGCACCTGAAGTACCGTGACCACCAGTCATAGGCGTAGAACCCGTTGCGAGACCAATCAGTTCATTGAGGCCAAAGACTTTTGCAAGACTGACGCCCAGGATATTTTGCATGACGACTAAGACAACTGCAATCCCCAGGAACATAAAGACCTTAACGCCGCCTTTTTTAAGAACCCGGAAGCTTGCAGTGAAACCCACTGTGGTAAAGAAAGCCGTCATGAGGACACTTTGCAGTGTCGTATTGAAGACGAAGGCCAAGACGCCGGTTTGTCTCAGGATCAGAGCCAAGATTGCGAAGAGCAGGCCGCCAATGACTGGCGCTGGAATACAGTACTTTTCAAGGACGTGAATGCGTTTTCTCAGGAATTGACCAATGAGCAGGATCACCGTCGCAAAAGCTAAAAACTGAATCATATCCAGATTTAGTGCCATCATGCCAAGTTCTTGATTCATTTCGAACATGTACATACCTCCTGTGATATAAGCTTTGAATGAGTGCGTTTTCCTTCATATATATATGAAATTACCTTGAGCCCATTATAGAATGGGCCTCACAGGATCACACAAAATCCTACAGAATGTAACAAAAATAGTTTTAATACTTTTGTAAACTGTGTGAAAATTCTATAGCGTGCATGAAAATAATCCCAAAACTTCGTTTTTCCTTTTGTGTAGATCCTTGAAAAGCGGGTATTATCACAATGTCGTCAAGCAGAACTCAATGTCCCTCAAAGGATTTTAAGCAGGAGGCGATTTGACAATGAGAATCATTATGGGTATTCTAATTGGTCACAGAGAAGAGGAAGCTGTCAAGGTTCAGGAGCTGCTGACAAAGTACGGCTGTTACATCAAGACGCGGCTGGGACTTCATGATACGCCTACGGAAGGGTCTTGCAGCTCCAAGGGGCTGTTGATCCTTGAATTCATGCCTGGAAATGAGAAGGAAGTGGACGCGCTGGAGGCTGAGCTTAAGAAGCTGGAGTCTTTTGTTGTGAAGAGAATGGAATTTTGACCATCGGCCAGCACTTTTAAATGCCGTTACGTACCTGTAACGGCTTCTTTCATTCAAAACAGGTCAAGCAGAAGAGGAGGTGGGCCATAACGTGAGCAAGAAGTTGTCCAGCACGGCTTTTGAGCCGGTTTCAGACCCTGTTTCAGACCCCGCAGCCAAAAGTCAGTCAGACAGCTTTAAAGACGCCGTCCATAATCCTCTGACGCGCCTGCTCGGTACGGCTTATCCCATATTGCAGGGCGCTATGGCATGGGTTTCTGAATCGACGCTGGCCGCTGCGGTTTCAAATGCGGGCGGTGCGGGGATCATTGCTGCAGGCGGAAGAGAGGCGTCCTGGGTCAAAGAGGAGATTCAGAAGGCAAGGACCATGACGGGCAGGCCTTTTGGTGTGAATGTCCCTTTGATCTCAACGCCTGAAAAAGAGGCAATTATAAACGTCCTGTGTGAGTCAGGGATCGATTTCGTTACACTTGGTGCGGGAGACCCCTTGCCTTATCTGCGGGCACTGAAAGCCTCCGGCATTAAAGTTGGCGGGATCGTGCCAAGTCTCAGACTTGCAAAGAAGCTTGAGACGGCAGGGGTGGACTTTATCATTCTCGAAGGGATGGAAGCTGGTGGGAAGATTGGGAAAAGCACCACCCTGTCACTCATGACGAATGTCATTCCTGAGCTTCATGTACCTGTCGTCGCCGCAGGCGGCTTTGCTTCCGGGAGAGGTCTGGCGGCGGCTTTAGTCATGGGCGCCCATGGCATTCAAATGGGGACCCGCTTTATTCTGGCGAATGAATGTCAGGTCCATCCGGATTACAAGAACGCAATTATGGATGCGACTGATGAAGATTCCGTCATTTTGGGGACGCGTTATGGAAAAGCGACCCGCTGCATCAGAAGTGCTTTTACGGATAAGTATCTGGCGCTGGAAGCAGAGGGCGGGAGCCCACAGAGCCTTGAGACCATGATGAGAGGTGCCTCAAGGAGAATGGCTATGGAGGGGGCAGGTGTGGATGGCATGAACGGGATTGCCCTTGCCGGACAAAGCCTGAGTCAGTTAAATGATTTAGAATCTGCTGAATGGATTATACGGGACATAATGGGGGAAGCCAGAGCAGTCCTTGAAAACTGCAGTTTGCTGAAATAAGCGGGTATTATAAAACATTGCCAGCAAGGTTATCAACGCCAACACTATCAATGGCACGACCAACACCATGGATAGCGCCAACATCAGCGCCACTTACATCAACACCATCACTACTACCTACAACTTTCATTCAACTGGGGGATACATTTATGATGACGAGACAAATAAAAAAGAAAAATTTTAGACACTTAACAACCGGTCTTCTTTTGATGCTCATGCTCATGCTCGTACTGATCACTGGCTGCAGTCAGCCTGCGCAGGCACCGGCGGAGCAGCCCTCAGAGACGCCTGCGGAAACACCTGCAGCGCCTGGGTCTGGCGATGGCGAAAAAGCGCCCGTCGTCGTGGCAACCATGCTGGACTCTGAAGGCAGCCTATTCGGTAAAATGATCATTCAAATGCTGAACGCGAATGGCATTGAAACCGTTGACAAAGTCAATTTTGGTACACCGGATATACTCAGACGCGCCCTCGAAAACGGTGAAGTGGATTTAGTGCTGGATTACACTGGCTCCGGTCAGTATTATCACCCTGAGGACGCCACGGACACCTCCATTTGGAATGATCCGCAAGCTGGATATCTGCTGACAGCCAAACTGGACGAAGAAAAAATGGATTTGCTGTGGCTGACGCCGGCGCCTGCCAACAATACGGAAATGATCGCTGTTAAAAGGGAATTCGCCGAGGCCAACAACATTGTCACCATGGAAGACATGGCGGACTATATCAATGCAGGCAACCCATTCAAACTCATCTGCGCTGCTGGCTTTGCGGAGAACCCAATGGGCCTTTTGGGCTATGAAGAGGCCTACGGCTTTAAATTGAAAGATGACCAGCTGATTATCCTGTCCTCCGGGAACACGGCTGAAATGCTGAAAGCTCTCTCCGAAGGCACCAATAACGTCAATGCTTCCCTGGTCTACGGCACAGATGGCGCTCTTGACAAAATGAACCTCGTTGTCCTTGAAGACCCGGCTCAAGTGCCGCCGGTTTACCTGCCGGCACCCGTGCTCAGAGGAGAGACCGCAAGAGCCTACCCGGAAATTGAAGAGATTCTGAAGCCAGTTTTCGAGTCCCTTAATCTTGAGACCCTTCAGAAGCTCAACGCGGAGGTCGCCTATGATGGCAAGGACGCAGCGGCTGTGGCGGAAGCTTATCTCGTAGAAAATGGATTCTTGAAAAAATGAAGCCGTCATTTTTAAAAGCCAGACTGGGTCTGACTCTGGCTGTTCTCAGTGTTCTGGTATTACCCCTTGGCGCCTTCAGGCCCAATCGCGTCGTGAGCGGGATTCCCCTTAAAGGCGCGGCGCTGCTTGAAGGAGGGGGATGGGCTGGTGTCTTTGGATGGGGTGCAGGTCTTGTGCTCGTGATTATGAGCATTTTGTACGCTTTAAGGTCGCGTTTTGGGAACAGGCTGTTGTCGCAGCTGATTTTAGTGACGCCGTGGCTCTGGTTTCCCGTGCCTGGACTTCTGCTGATCCTGCTTTCACGGCTCAGACCCATAGGGGTGGACTACGACCTGGAGGTCGCAAGAATTTCCCTCAGTGCGGGTTTCTGGCTGCTGCTTGCAGGCGTACTCCTTTTACAGAGCAGCGCGCCACGGGGGAGGCTCTTGCTGATCCTGACGCTTACCATGACCCTCTCCATTCCTGCAGCAGGGCTAACGCCTCACTTGGCACTTGTCAAAGAATTTCTCAACATCCGAGGGACGTTTTTCGTAGAGCTGAAGCGGCATCTGGTTCTGGCGCTTGCCTCCGTGACAGTTGCCGTTCTTCCGGGCATCCTTCTGGGCTATGCCTGTCACAGGCGACCGAGGCTCCGCGAGTGGATTCTTGGCGCCGTCAACCTGTTTCAGGTCGCACCGACCCTCTCGCTTTTGGGCCTCATTATGATCCCATTGACTATTCTTTCGAAGAATGTGCCGATTGTCGCGGCTCTTGGCATTCGCGGCATTGGCTTTGCACCAGCGTTTATCGTTCTGACGCTGTATTGTCTGCTGCCCATCACTGCGAATGCTTATTCCGGTTTCGACCAAGTGGAGGCTTCCGTGGTGGACAGCGCAGCGGCCATGGGTATGACACATAAACAAATTTTTAGAAAGGTGCTCTTTCCACTGGCTTTTCCGGTGATTTTCTCCGGTATTCGGACGGCAGTAACGCAAAATGTGGGCAATACCATCCTCGCGGGGCTTATAGGCGGCGGGGGGATGGGTGCGCTGATTTTTTTGGGCCTGTCACAATCGGCACCAGACCTGGTGATTTTGGGAACGCTTCCAGTCGTATTGATGGCGTTGTCGCTGGAAGCCGTCTTCAAACTCGCTGAAGCCCGTGTGATTGACAGGATGGGGGTGACCTATGATTCTGCTGAAGCAGGTATTTAAAGCTTATGGGGCTCTGGAAGCCCTTCGCGGCATTGACCTCGAAATCCCTGAAGGGGAGTGTGCCGTTCTGATAGGTCCCTCTGGCTGCGGGAAGTCGACGCTGCTTAAGACCATCAACCGCATGGTGGACATTGACGCGGGCACCATTGAACTGGGCGGTGTTGACGTGGGGGCTTATGCCCCGGAGCTTCTGAGGCGGCAGATTGGGTATTGTATCCAAGGTGTTGGGCTGTTTCCGCATTTTACGGTTCACGACAATATTGCTGTAGTGCCCCGGCTTATGAAGTGGCCTGAAGCGAAAATAGAGGTTAGGGTCCGGGAGCTCATGGAGATGAGCGGGCTTCCTGAGTCTTACAGGCTGAAAAAGCCAAAAGAGCTTTCAGGGGGCGAGGCTCAAAGAGTAGGCGTTTGCAGGGCGCTGGCGGCAGATCCGCCGGTGCTGCTCATGGATGAACCCTTTGGAGCTGTGGACCCACTGACCCGGGAACGGCTTCAGCTGGCATTTACAGAGATCCAGAAGGCGCTTAAAAAGACTGTGGTCTTTGTGACCCACGACGTGGAGGAGGCCATAACCCTTGCGGACCGGATTGTGGTGATGAACCAGGGGCGGATCTTGGATGCAGGCACGCCAGGAAAATTTGCAGGAGCGCTGAAAGATGATTTTGTGGTCAGCTTTTTGGGGTCCGAGTACCCACTGAAGCTGCTAAGGCGTTATGAAGTATCCGTGCTGGCGCTGGAGACGCTGCCGGAGTGGCGGGGAGATTTGCCGGCGGGGATGCGTGACACTGTGCCAGAGACCATGCCAGACACCCTGCTTGGCGCCATCCCGGATCACTTCTCCGGCGAAGCCATCAGTCAACCTCCGGGACATGAGGCCAGTCTCAAGGAGGTCCTTTCAGAAATGCTGCGCCTTGGGCTCCGAAGCATTCCGGTCCGGGACAAAACCGGCCGGTTGGCGCAGGTCACCTATGAGGACCTTGCCGGGTGGCTGAAAGAGGTGTCCCAGGTATGAAAGCTATTGAGGTCATACAGGGCCGTCAGTGGGTGACGGGTATGAGGGGACTTAAACAGCAGCGGCGAAAATGGGTGTCAGCGCTGATTTATTTTCTGCTCTTTTTCGTTTGGATTTATTTTTTTGATGACGCGGTACAGGTTTTGTCACCCTGGCTGCCAAAACGGGCTGCTGTACAGATGAGAACGCCGCTTCATGTCCTGGCGTGGCAGCATTTCTTTATTGTCGTTGTCGCCACAGGCCTTGCGGTCCTTACTTCCCTGGTGCTCGGGAGTCTGGTGCACCTCAGCCGCAGCAGCGAGCTGAAATCCCTTGTGCTTTCTGCCAGCGCCATAGGAGAAACCATTCCAAGCGCGGCCGTTATTGCTCTCGCTGTGCCTGTTTTGGGCTACGGAAATCTGCCCAGCATGCTGGCACTCTATCTTTACGCCATTTTACCTGTGGTCCGCAATGTGATCGTAGGCATGGAGACCATTGCCCCAAGTGTTCGTGAAGCTGGGACCGGTATGGGCATGACAAAGCTGCAGCAGTTCATTCAGCTTGATATTCCGCTGGCGGCGCCCATTATCCTGACGGGCATTCGCACAGCCCTGGTGATCAATGTTTCTGTGGCCACCATAGGCGCCACGGTAGGCGCTGGCGGCTTTGGCGTCCCTATCATTGCCGGGATCCGCGTTTATGATCCGGTGATGGTGCTCCAGGGGGCTGTCCCCGTCATAGTAATGGCTATGTTTGCTGACAAACTTTTAAGAATACACACATCTGAGGAGGCGCTTTCATGAATAAGTACGCACTTTTCGCTTTTAACGGCAACGCCATGTGCTTTGTCCATGTCTTGCTCAACGCTTTGGATCTCAAGGCCAGGGGGGCCGAGGCCGTGGCGGTTGTCATTGAAGGCGAGGCCGTCAAACTTATACAGGAGCTGGAAACCTCGAAAAATCCGCTCTATATGAAGGCGAAAGAGCAGGGGCTGATCGACTGCATCTGTAAGGCCTGCTCCGCGAAAATGGGTGTGCTTGAATTCAATGAAACTACTGGCATACCTGTGACAGGGGACATGAGCGGGCATCCGTCCATGGCGGATTACCTGGAGAAGGGGTATCAGATCATTACGTTCTAAAGGCGTTTATATGCAATCTGAGCAACCCTGGTTAGTGATACCAACCTTAAGCTGAAAGGCGGAAGAAATTTATGCAGAAGATCAAACTCAAAAAGACGGACATAGATATTTCAAGAATTGGCCTCGGCACCAATGCCGTTGGTGGCCATAACCTCTACAGCGCACTGGATGAAGCTGAGGGGCGCGCCCTTGTCAGGGAAGCCCTCGCTCAAGGGATTACCTTTTTCGATACGGCAGACGCCTATGGACTGGGCCGTTCTGAGGAGCTTCTGGGCGAGGTGCTCAGAGGCAAGAGAAATGAAGTCGTCATAGCGACCAAAGGCGCCATTCAAAATGGGGCGGATGGAAGCAGGCGGATCAACAACAGGCCGGAGTACCTGCGCTCAGCCCTTGAGGCGAGCCTGAAGCGGCTGGAGACGGACTATGTGGATCTCTATTACATCCATTACGTGGATCCGGAGGTGCCTCTCGCGGAATCCGTGGGGGCCCTCGAGCGACTGAAGGAAGAAGGGAAGATCAGGGCAATTGGCCTTTCCAATGCCACGGCGGAGGAGCTGAAGGCAGCCAACCACAGTGGCGCGTTAAATGCGTACCAGGGCCCTTACAACTTGCTCCAGCGGGAAGTGGAAGCAGCGCATCTGCCCTACTGCGTCGAAACGGGCATTGCTTTTGTACCGTATGGACCGCTGGCTTTTGGCATTTTGGGCGGCAAGTATGGCCCGGATTTCAAGCTGTCACCTGAGGACTGGAGAAACAAGGTGGCCCTCTTCCACAAAGAGCAGTTTCAGGCGAATTTGCACCGGGTCTCAAGACTAAAACTGATTGCCGATGGTAAGAATACCACACTCTCAAACCTTGCCCTGGCCTGGCTGCTTCATCAGCCCGGCGTCGATGCCGTCATACCTGGCGGCAAGCGGCCTGAGCAAGTAGCGGAGAATGTGAAGGGTGCTCTCGTGACGCTGACGGAGGAAGAATTGGCTTTGATTTTGAATGCGGTGAAGTAATTCCCTGTTTCTACAACTACAAGACAGTTGGACTTTCATTTTGAAGCTTCAAAGTGAAATGACCAGCTGTCTTTTTTGTTTTGTCATCGTATACGCTGTCCTTTTCTCTTGAATTTTCTGTTTCAAAAGTGTAAAAACGGGATAAAAATAAACAGTATCTATAATTGTGTTTGGACCTTGAGAAAAGGAGGACATTTATGACTTATCATATAGACAAAATGAAACCAGAGGATTGGCCACAAGTTGCTGAGATTTATCAGGAGGGCATTGACACTGGGATCGCGACTTTTGTTTCTCAAATTCCCACTTGGGAGGAATGGGACAGGGAGCATATTGAAGCCTGCCGACTGGTAGCGCGTCAGGGGGAGGAAGTGCTGGGCTGGACGGCGTTGATTCAAACTTCTGACAGGGACAGCTATGCCGGCGTCGCGGAGCTTAGCATTTATGTGTCCCCAAAAAGCAAAGGCCTCGGAGTCGGAACTGCGCTGCTGAATACCTTGATTGAAGCATCTGAAGCCGAAGGCTACTGGACGCTTTGGGCGGGTATTTTGATAGAAAACGAAGCGAGCCAAAAACTTCATCTAAAGTGTGGTTTCAGAGAAGTAGGCGTTCGATGGCGACTGGGCAGGATGGAAGACGGTTCTTTTCATGATGTGGTGTTGATGGAGCGACGGAGTGAAAGGTATTAACGACTCGGGCGGAATCAAACTCACTTCCTGGATAATATGGTCATAAAGAAAACAAAAACTTCAAAGGACTTTATGGGTAAGCATAGAACTCTATTTGCAGCAGAGAAAATGACATTTGAGTAAAGGTGTGATGCCATGAGACCAAGGATGACGCTTATTGCGCCCAATGAAGATATTTATAAAGTCGGTGTTCAAGTCGTTGAAGAGGAAGGCTTTAACTGCGAAGTGATCATAGGTAATTTGGCCCTTGGCGCTCAGCTGGCAAAAGCTTCAGCAGATGAGGGTTCTGAGGTGATTATCAGCCGTGGGGGCACCTATCTTGACATATGCCAAATGGTGGACCCTGTTCCGTGTGTGCCCATTGATGTGTCTACGGTGGACTTGCTGAGAGCCATACATATAGCCGCCAAAGAGGATCACAGAATTGGTGTAGTGGGCTATGCCAACACCATTTATGATGCGGCATCTCTCGGAGAATGGCTTGATTATGAAATTCTTGAGATTCTGGTTACAGACCCGGAGCGTTTATATCAGCAGCTTAAGCACGCAGCAATAGATGGCCTCAAAGTGATAGTGGGAGATACAATCTCAGTCAAGGTCGCTTTGGAAATTGGACTTCGCGGCATATTGATCTCTTCTGGCAAGCGGGCAGTTTACGAAGCACTTGTACGCGCGGAGAATATTGCGCTTGTCAGAAAAAAAGACGCCTTGAGTAAGGCCAGAATAGAAACCATAATGAACTCAGTTGAAGAAGGCATTCTTGCAACGGACCACGAAGGAACGGTGACGCATTGCAATCAGGTGGCTGTTGAATTTTTTGGATTGTCTGGTGGGACTTTGGTTGGCCATGTCATACAGGAGTGGCTGCCTGATTATAATGGCTCAGAAGAAATTATAACGCTCTCTGGCGGACAGTATCTGGTGACGACACGCCAGATGGGATTTGACGGCAGCCTTGAAGAAGGGTATGTCATTGTTATGAAGGCCCTTCGTGCCATACAGGAGACTGAGACGTTGGTCCGCAAAAAGCTTCACAGGCAGGGTTTGGTTGCAAAGCACACCATTGAGGACATTGTTGGGACCAGTAACGCGATTAAAGCTGTCAAATCACAGCTCGCTAAAATAAGTGAAACCACTGCTACTGTATTAATCATTGGACAAACGGGCGTCGGTAAAGAAATGATCGCGCAAAGCATCCACAATCTCAGCGGCAGAAGGGACCGTCCCTTTGTCGCGGTCAATTGCGCCGCTTTTTCGGAAACCCTCTTGGAAAGCGAGCTGTTTGGCTATGTGGAAGGCAGCTTTACGGACGCGAGGAAAAGCGGCAAACAAGGATTGTTTGAGCTGGCCCACAGAGGCACCATTTTCCTGGATGAAATCAGTGAGATGAGCCTGTCTGTTCAGGCAAAGGTCCTGAGAGTCATGCAGGAGCGGGAGGTCATGCGACTAGGTGATGACAGGATCATTCCTGTAGATATACGCATCATTGCAGCGACCAACGAAGATTTGTGGAAAGCCGTAGAAAAAAAGAAATTCCGGGAAGATCTGTTCTACAGGGTCAATGTGCTCCGCCTTGAAATCCCAACTTTGGCTGAACGCAGGGAAGACCTGCCTGTCCTGGCGGCTTATTATTTGAGGACCCACGCGCCGCTGATCAAATTGGAGCCTTTTGGTTTTGAAAGTTTAAAACACTATGATTGGCCGGGAAATGTCCGTCAACTTTTTAATTTTATTCAGCAAATGATAGTATACAGCGAAGGAAATCTCATCCGTAAATCGATTGTAGACGCTCAGATTGATAAGCTTATTAAAACCCAGTCCCACAGTCCAGGCAATCTTCACTTCAGAGCTTCCCTTTCGGATGAAATGATATTGGAGACATTGTCTGAATGTAGTGGAAATCAAACCATGGCAGCTGAGCATTTAGGCGTGGACCGGACCACTTTGTGGCGGCGGCTTAAAAAAATCAATAAAAGGAATGAACGTCAATAGGATTAAGTGTTGCAACGTTGCAAATGCAACGTTGCATTTTTATTGCGCAACAATTCGAAATATTATGAAAAATTACAAGCGGCAGTTAGAGCAAGGCATACAAGTAAAATGCCTGCTGAAATTTAATTGGCACAAACCTTGCGTTATTAGAATGCAACAAAGAGTGTCCCTGAAGGAGGGATTGCAGAAATGAGTATAGCAATTATTGGCGACGACCTGAGTGGTTCAAATGACACAGCCGTGTATTTCAGCAAATATGGTTTTTCCAGCTGTGTTTTGAATTATCCTGAAGGGTTCCAGTTAGAGTCAGGTTTTTGTGATGTATTGGCTATTTCGACAAATACCCGGGAGTCTGTCCCTCAGGAGGCAGCAGAGGTCGCAAAAGAGGTATCCACTTACTTGCTTCAGTTGGGCATAGACAACATTTACAAAAAAATAGATTCCACGTTTCGCGGCAACATAGGCGCGGAAGTTGAGTCAATAATGGAAACTATTGGTATTCCATTGGCTTTAATTTGTCCGACCTTTCCAAATCTGCAGCGTACGGTTCACAGCGGGTCTCTCTACATAGACGGTATTTTGCTTGAGGAAACGCCTTTTGCTCAGGATCCGGGCTGCCCTGTCCGGGAATCGTATCTGCCTGAGCTTCTAAAGAAACAGACTTCGTTAAATGTCTCACTGCTTGATTTGAATACTGTTCGAAAAGGTGTTGAGGCCGTCACAGAGGCCTTGCTGCGCTTTGCTGGAAATGGTAAATGCATGGTTGTCGCAGACGCCGTTACCAATGAAGACCTTGAAGTCCTTATCTCAGTCAATCGGGCGCTGCTGCCGCCTATGCTGTTTTGTGGCTCGGCAGGGATGTCCAGTGTCATGCTCTCCAGCAGCAAAGTTTTTACGCAGCCAAAGGCACCGCCGGTCATGATCATAGTGGGCAGCGTCCACCCCCATAACCGCCGATTGATGGATGCCGCCACAAGCGCACAAGCCGCAGGGGAGGTTTTCCTTGATCCAGATTGCATGCAGGATCCGGACATGATTGCGAAAGCTCTCGAAAAGGCTGAAACCCTCCTGAGGGAAAATAAGAACATCATCCTTCACACCTATCAATGCGCAGAGGCGAGAAAGGCAAGCCGTGATCGCGCGAGACGTGATATATCAGAGGAACGTGAGCTCCCGGCCAATATTGGCAAAGGACTTCAGAACTTTGCTGCAGCGCTGTTAAAACATCATCTCTTTTCTGGAATTATTGTCACCGGAGGCTCCACAGCACTGTATATTCTCAGAGGGATAGAAGGTGCCGGCGTCAAGATGGTTGAAGAGATGGAGGTGGGACTTCCTTACGGTACAGTCATTGGCGGCCCGTTGAATGGGCTTGGCATCATAACCAAAGCCGGTGGGTTTGGCACGGAAGGCGCGTTTATTGAAGGGATTGCCTATTTGAAAAACAAGTACTTAAAAGAAAGAGGTACCGAATGAAACCAAGACCTATACTTGCCCTCACTATGGGAGACCCTTGTGGCGTAGGCGCAGAAATAGCGGTAAAGGCTTTGGCGAACAAGGCTTTCTATGACCAGGCGCGGCCGCTGGTCATTGGTGACCTGACAAGGCTTGAGTATTGTTTTAAATTCGTTGAGCTTCCCTTGAAATTAAATGTGATCCGCTCACCGGAAGAGGGCCGTTTCGAATTTGGCACCATTGATGTCCTTCACATGGAGGTGCCAGGTGTCTCCTCCCTTGGGTACGGCAAAGTAGACGCCGTCGCAGGTGAAGCGGCTGTCACTTATGTCCTGAAAGGCATAGAGCTCGCAAAAGCCAGGGAAGTAGACGCCGTTGTAACGGGGCCTCTCAACAAAGAAGCCATCCATCTTGCAGGACATCATTTTCCGGGACATACGGAAATTTTCGCTCAAATGACGGATACCGAAGATTATGCCATGATGCTGTTCGCTGACGGACTCCACACCATCCACGTCAGTACGCACTGCTCACTCAGGCAAGCGTGTGACCGGGCAACCCAAAAGAGGGTTGGCGTCGTCATACGGTTGGCTAAAGAGGTCATTGAACTGAGCGGTTTAGAAAACAAAAAAATAGCTGTTGCCGGGCTAAATCCACACAGCGGGGAAAATGGCGCTTTCGGTACAGAAGAAATCCAGGAAATTATTCCCGCCATTGAAGCGGCAAGAATTGAAGATCCAGCTACCACAATTATTGGTCCTGTTCCTCCGGACAGTCTGTTTGTCAGGGCAAAGGCCGGAGAATATCAAGTTATGGTGGTCATGTACCATGACCAAGGTCACATCCCAATGAAAATCATCAACTTTGATGAGGGTGTCAATGTGACACTTGGACTCCCCATCATCCGCACTTCGGTTGATCATGGGACGGCCTTTGGCAGGGCTGGACAGGGCAGAGCATCTGCAAACAGCATGGAAGCCGCCATGCGACTTGCCATCACTATGGCAGAAAATAAATTTTATAATTCCGGGGGTGATCTTTAGCTATTGGAATTTTACGTATGGTCCAGATTTATACTAAAAAGGAGGCAATATTGATGAAATTCAAGCAAATCCTGATGTTAATGCTGGCCGCGATCCTAATGTTCTCAATGGCTGCGTGCTCACCTGAGCCAGCGGCGCCTGCTGAAACTCCTGCAGAAACGCCTGCGGAAACACCTGCAGAGCCTGAAAGCAACTATCCTGAAAAACCAATCACAGTTCTTCAGGGCTTTAAAGCCGGCGGCGGCAGTGATGCTTTGGCACAACTGACACAGCCTTTCCTTACAGAAATCCTTGGCCAGTCTTTTGTCAACCAGTATATTCCGGGTGCGACGGGCGCTATAGCGTGGACACAACTGGCAAAACAAACGGATGCTGACGGCTATACCATCAGTATCACCAATACACCTATGCTTCAAACCAACTACATCATGAACTCAGACATTACTTACAATATTGACGAGCTCACACCAATTGCCAACGTCGTCACAGATCCTGGGATTATTGTCGTAGGCAAGGACAGTAAGTATAAAACTGCTGAAGAGCTTATTGCAGCAGCTGAAGCCAATCCGGACACTATTACCGTTGGCAACTCCGGTGTTGGCGGCGACGATTTCTTTACCGTCTTGATGTTCCAAAAAATGTCCGGCATCCGTTTCAACATGATCCCATTTGAAGGTGACGGACCTTCCTGGCAGGCCGCTGCAGGCGGTAAAATTGACGCTTCCTTCAATAACCTTGGCATCACATTCCCACAAATTGAAGCAGGTACCTTGATTCCTCTCGCAATTTTCTCTGAAGAACGCAACCCGGCTATACCTGATGTTCCAACACTCAAAGAGCTTGGCTATGATGTCGTTAACGGGTCTTCACGCGGATACAGCGCACCGGCAGGCATCCCTGAGGATGTCAGACTGGCGCTGATCGCCGCATTCGAAGAAATGGCGAAAGACCCTGATTTCCTTAAAGCCGCGGATGATCGTGCGCTTCCAGTCGACATTAAGGTTGGAGATGACTACATGGCCTACCTGGAAGAGCAAGAGGCAGTCTTTACAGAAATTTGGGAAGAAGTTAAAGGGGAATACGCTCAGTAATTCAGGCAATTCTGCTGCAGACGGGGCTGACACGCGTCAGTCCTGTCTGCAACTCATGTCGACTGAAGTACTCGGGCGTTTCAGGGGGTTGAAGCGTGATGAAAAGGACAACTAAAATTGCTATAGCCTCAACATGTACCATTATATTTGCCATTGTATTTTACATACAAACTTTCAAAATGTCGAAAACCTCGTACCAATTACCGAGAATACTGATTGGTATTATTGTCCTGCTTTCTATAGCGATGTATCTGGAGGCCTACTTCAAGGCAAAGAAAGAAGCCGCGAAAGGTCTCGTCCATGAAGATGAAAACAATGAAAAGCTTCATTATGATAGAATTATCGTCTTTATCCTTGCCATTGCTGCCTATATTTTTTCGATCAAGATTTTAGGTTATTTTATTGTGACGCCAATTTTTATCGTTGGGATCTTCATGTATCTCAAAGCACTGAGACTTAGGACGGCCTTAATTATTGCTGCATTTTTTACAATCTTTGTCTACTTGCTCTTTATCCGGTTCCTTCACTTGCCTATTCCAATCACAATGTTTTAAGGGGGTGCCAGCGTGTTCGATTATCTTGAAATTGGTTTAACGAATGTCCTGACCTTAACAAACCTTCTGGCAATCTCCTTCGGAACAGCTCTGGGTCTCTTTGTTGGTGCTATGCCAGGATTGTCAGCAACCATGGCGATTGCCATATTGCTCCCACTGACGTTTAATATGCCGCCCGCGACAGGTTTAAGCATGTTGGCCTCTCTCTATATGGGCGCCATGTATGGCGGATCCATTGCGGCTATTCTAATTAGAACACCTGGTACGCCGGCTGCCGCAGCGACTGTTCTTGACGGCTATCCAATGGCGCAGCAAGGCAGAGCAGGCAAGGCGCTGGGGGTTTCGCTTTTTGCTTCCTTGATTGGTGGGGTTCTTAGCTCAATCGCCTTATTGACCATAGCCCCTATCCTTGGAAGTGTAGCCCTTCAGTTTGGTCCAGTTGAGCTTTTCGCGGTTGCGGTCCTGGGCATTACGATCATAGGATCGCTCTCACAAGGTTCGGCGGTAAAGGGTTTGCTGTCTGGTGTGGTTGGGTTGCTGCTGGCTACAGTCGGTATGGATCCGATTACCGGGAGTGCCAGATTTACCTTTGGCATCCTCAATCTTTACTCCGGCGTATCTTTCACGGTGGCACTAATTGGATTATTTTCGATTCCTCAGGCCATTCGACTGATTGAGAAAGATGATGCCGTCCAGAAAAGAATTAATTCATTCAAGGATAAAATGCTGCCGACGTTGGCAGAGATTAGACAGATTATTGTGACCGTTCTACGTTCCAGCCTAATAGGTATCTTCACGGGGATTATCCCTGGCACGGGCGGAGATACAGCTTGCTGGTTTGGATATAATGAAGCAAAACGGTTTTCAAAGAATAAAGATAATTTTGGCAAAGGCGACATTGAAGGTGTCGCTGCATCTGAAGCCGCAAATAACGCAGTCGTTGGCGGCGCGTTGATTCCAACATTGACCCTTGGGATACCGGGGAGCTCTGCGACTGCTATCTTGATGGGCGCACTGATGGTTCACGGCATTATGCCAGGACCAACACTGATGACAGAATATGCGGATGTCACTTATACACTGATCTGGGCTCTGTTATTCTCAAACTTCTTCATGTTTTTCGAGGGGTTGATGTTTACAAGGGCTGCCATTCATGTGACACGTGTGCCTAATAAAGTCCTGTCACCAATCATCATAATTCTTTGCGTCATTGGCTCGTTCGCCATCAACAATAGCTTCTTTGATGTTTACATGATGCTGATCTTTGGTCTTTTAGGCTACTTTATGGACAAGATTGGCGTCCCTACCGCACCTATGGTCGTGGGCCTGATCCTCGGTCAAATGCTCAATGTCAGCTTGCATCAATCCTTGATGATCAGCGGCGGCAGCTGGATGATATTCTTCAGCAACCCAATTTCCACTGTCCTCCTTATCATAGCAGCCATATCAGTTTTCCAGGCAACACCGCTTTCAGATCGGTTGTTTAATGCTATCAAATCTGCAATGTCCAAATCCTAAAAACATAAGGAGTGGTCTCATGGAAATGATGAAAGGTCTTGTCGCTTACCCAAATGGTGATATCATGCTTGAAGAAGTGCCAGTCCCAGAGCTTGGAAACAATCCATACGCGCCTCATGATGTGCTGTGTGAAGTAGTTTACTGCGGTATTTGCGGCAGTGACATCCATAAGTGGAAAGCTGACAAAAAAGGGGTAAAAACGTCGCCAAAGAAAGTGGTGGTCGGCCACGAAATTGTGTCTGTCGTCAAAGAAGTCGGTCCGGCAGTAACGCGAGTGAAGCCGGGTGACAGAGTCGTACACGAAATCGTTACCTTCTACTGTGGCCACTGTCCAAACTGCCTGGAAGGGAAATTCAACATTTGCAACACAATTTCTCCTATGGAAGGCCGCGCGCACTTCATGACAGGCGGTGGGTTTGCCAAATATACGGTTTGGCCAGAGTGGCAGCTCCATGTTCTCCCGGATAATATCACTGATGTCGAGGCAGTTTTGGTAGAGCCAACGGCTGGCTCCATCCACAGCGTTATTTCCAGGATGGGGATCAAAGCCGGTGAATCCGTAGCCATCTTAGGTCCTGGCGCGCGAGGTATTTTGATGGCGCAGGTCTGCCAGGCAATAGGCGCGGGGCCAATCTTTATGACCGGCCTTGAACGGGATGAGGCCTTCAGGCTGGAAATGGCCAAAACTATGGGCGTAGATACTGTGATCAATGTGGAAAAGGAAGATCTCAGGAAGATTATCCTGGAGAAAACCAATGGGATTGGCGTCGACAATGTCCTGGAAAATACAGGATCTGTGGAGCCCATTGAAGAGTCTCTGGACATTGTGCGAAAAGGCGGCAAAGTCCTATGGGCCGGCGGTGGCATTCGCGGCGGCATAGTAGCGCCGGTGGATACTTATAAGATCATAGTCAAAGAAATTACTGTCTATGGTGAAATCTCCCAAATTCCGTATGATTGGCATACTGCCCTTCATCTGCTTGGTACGGGCGCCGTTCAGCTTAAACCTCTTGTAACTCACGTCTTTGACCTTGACGATTGGGAAGCAGGCTTTGATCTGGCAGCGACCTGTTCAGAATGCTTGAGAGTCGCGATCAAACCATAAAATATTGCCCGTCTTGAAACGAAAAAGAGGCCTCGCTTGAGGTCTCTTTTGTCAGAATTTTTCTGTGAATTACTGCTTGGAGGTGCTTTAATGAGTCAGGAAACGATTGACCGACTGCTGGATCCCATCCCTATCCCAAAGGTTGTCCGTGTGGAACAGACCTTTGAAAGGCCAAAACTGACGGACGTCGAAGGTGAGCTCAAAACCAAAATGTCAGCCAGGGATATTACCGCCAAAATTACGCCCGGTATGTCTGTTGCCCTTGCTGTGGGCAGCCGTGGCATCACGGATCTCCCCCTTGTGGTCAAGGGCGTAGTGGCTGCTGTTAAAGACGCCGGCGGCGTACCGTTTATTGTGCCTGCTATGGGCAGTCACGGCGGCGCGACAGCAGAGGGCCAAAAGGAAATGTTGATTGGCATGGGTATACGAGAGGACTATGTAGGGGCACCTATTCGCGCGACTATGGATACTGTAGTTGTGGGCGAATCAGAGGATGGGCTGCCCTGCAACATAGACAAGTACGCTTATGAAGCCGATGGGATTGTCATCATCAACCGCGTCAAGCCTCACGTCGCATTTCGCGGTCCATTTGAGAGCGGTCTTATGAAAATGGTCACCATAGGACTGGGCAAACAAAAAGGCGCGGACATCTGTCATGAGCTGGGTTTTGGGAAAATGGCGCACAACATTCCTGCCATAGGGCGTGTGGTTATTGAAAAGACGAATATTTTGTTCGCAGTCGGTATTCTTGAAAATGCCTATCATGAAGTCTGCCGGATTGAAGTTCTGATGAAAGATGAAATTGAAAAGGCAGAGCCAGGCCTTCAGGAAGAAGCGAAACGTCTGTCACCGCGGCTCTATTTTGACCAGCTGGACGTCCTCATCATAGATGAGATTGGAAAAGACATCAGCGGCACGGGGTTTGACACCAACATGGTAGGCCGTTATCATACGCCTTATGCCAGTGGTGGTCCTCAGATTACCAGAGTCTCTGTGCTCGACATCACCGATCGCTCTCACGGCAACGGCAACGGCCTGGGCATCCTCGACTTCACAACCCGCAGGGCTTATGACAAGTTCGTGTTTGAAATGACGTATCCCAATTCCCTGACCTCCACGGTACCTATGAGTGTCAAAATCCCTATGGTCCTTAAAAATGACGAACATGCCATTCAGGCTGCCATAAAAACCTGCAATATTTTGGACAAAACAAAAGTCAGATTTGTAAGAATTAAAAATACAGTCGCCGTCAAAGAAATCGAAGTCTCAGAAAATCTTCTGGAAGAAGTTGAAAAGAGCCCCTTTATGCGTGTCATCAGCGAACCGTATGCTCTGAATTTCAATGAAAAAGGCAATCTGTTTTAATAGAATCGTCCGAACTGGCGCCATTCTGTCAATAAAAAAACAAGGTCCCTATGACACTTGCAAGCTCGGACAGGGAGAGTGATCACTTTGATTAAGTCAGAAAAGCTGCGAAGTTTTCAAATCACGGAGGGCTCTGACCGCGCTGCAAGCAGGGCGCTGCTGTTTTCCATGGGGCTTAAACGAGACCAGCTGAACAAACCCATCATAGCCGTGGTCAATTGTTTCAACGAAGTTGTGCCAGGCTGTGTCCCTCAGCGGGAGGTCGCAGAGCGCGTTAAAAAGGGCGTTCGGGAAGCAGGAGGAACACCGCTGGAGTTTAATACCATAGGTGTCTGTGACGGCATAGCGCAAGGCCATGAAGGCATGAAATATTCACTTCCGAGCCGCGAAATCATTGCCTATTCCATAGAAATCATGCTGCAGGCGCACCGCTTTGACGCTGCAGTGTTCCTTTCCAGCTGTGACAAGATTACGCCGGGCATGCTGATGGCAGCGGCCAGAGTCAATATCCCGTCCATCTTCGTGACGCCCGGCATCATGCATGCCGGTGAACACAAGGGCCAGAAGCTGACACTGTCGCTGATGCGCGAGTTTATTGGCAAAGCGCAGTCCGGACAGATCTCCCTTGAGGAACTCCATGAAATAGAGGAAAAGGCTTGTCCGGGCGTAGGCAGCTGCGCCATGATGGGCACGGCTAATACTATGAACTGTCTGTGTGAAGCCCTTGGCATGGCATTTCCGCACTCGGCGACCCAGTTCGCTGCTTCTGAAGAGAAGCTGGCCGATGGTGAGCGCGCCGGCAAAGAAATCATGAGACTCTTCCAAGAGGATCTGAAGCCTTCAGATATCATGACGCCATCCGCGTTTGAAAATGCGGTGAAATTTGTCATGGCCATAGGGGGGTCGACCAACGCGGTTTTGCATATTCCCGCTATTGCGAATGAGCTCGATATTCCGCTCAACCACGAAATTTTCGACCGGTACCAAAACGTTCCATACATTGCGAAGATCAATCCTTCAGGGCCGCGACCGGTTGAAGATTTTCACAGTGCCGGCGGCGTGCCTGCGGTTTTAAAGTCGCTGGAAAGCTATGTGGATCAGGCATGTCAGACGGTGGGTGGCGTAACCATCGGCCAAATCATTGAAGCGGCTGAGTGGCCAGACAAAGAAATGATCCGGCCGGTTTCGAATCCCATTGCGGATAACAGCGCACTGAAGGTGCTCTGGGGCAACCTCGCGCCTGAAGGGGCTATTGTCAAGAAGTCCGCAGTCGCAGAAAACATGCGTGTCCACAAGGGGCCTGCCGTGGTGTTTGACGCCATGGAGGCGGCTATTGAGGCTGTCAAGGCGGGTAAAATCGTGGAAGGCTCTGTCATTGTGATCCGCTACGAGGGTCCAACGGGTGGACCGGGGATGAGGGAAATGCAGCAGATTACCGCCATGCTGATGGGCACGGGCCTTGCGAATACCACAGCCCTTGTGACAGATGGGCGTTTTTCCGGATCCACACGAGGGCCATGCATAGGCCATGTGTCACCTGAAGCCGCCCTTGGCGGCGCAATTGGACTTGTCGAGGACGGTGATCTTATTGAAATCGATATTCCAAGGGGTGTTCTTAATTTAGAGGTTTCTGAGGCTGAGCTCAAGGATCGCCGCAAAAACTGGGTGCCTCTGGAGAAAAAGGTCAGAGGTGTGCTGGGTTTATATGGCAAAGTGAAGCCACAGGCCAAGAATGGCGCGGTATGGGATTAAAGGAGCTGGTGAGTTATGGCAGTATCAGAGGTACTGCTCATTCATGAAAAGGACACCGTGGCGACTGCGCTGCGGGATTTGAGCCAGGGTGAGCGGATTCAAGTCAAAGGTTTCGGGAAAGTTTATGAGCTTGAGGTAAAAGAGTCCATTCCCATTTTCCATAAGATTGCCCTTGTGGAGATTGCAGAGGGTGAGCTGGTCTATAAGTACGGCGAGGTCATAGGCAAGGCCAAAGCAAGGATTTTGCCCGGGGCGTATGCCCATGTCCACAATATTGTGACGCTGAGGGGGTGACGGAATGACAGCTCCAGAAGAGGTTAAAAAGTTTATGGGTTATAAGCGTGCGGATGGCCGGGTTGGCATCCGAAACAAAATTCTGGTTCTCCCTACTGTGTCGTGTTCTGGTGAAACCGCGAGAATTATTGCAGAGCAGGTCCAGGGTGCGGTCACCTTCCAGAATCAGCAAGGCTGCGGTCAAATGGGGGCAGATGCGAAGCGGACCATTGATATCCTGATTGGATTAGGGTCAAACCCGAATGTCTATGGGGTGGTCGTGGTTGGCCTTGGCTGTGAAACCGCTCAGCCCAAGATGGTCGCCGCGGAAATCGCGAAACGTGGGAAGCCTGTCCATACGGTTGTGATTCAGGAGGAGGGTGGGACGCTAAACGCAATTATGAAGGGCATCCGCTACGCGACTGAACTCAGTGTGTCCATGTCCTGCGAGGAAAAAGTTGAATGTGACCTGTCTGAGCTTGTAGTCGCCCTCGAGTGCGGGGGCTCTGACCCAACGTCTGGCTTAGCCTCCAATCCAAGTATGGGCTATGCGTCTGACTTAATTGTTGCGGCAGGTGGAACGACCATTTTGAGCGAAACGACAGAATTTATTGGCGCTGAGCATGTCCTGGCTTCTAAAGCCATAGATCCCAAAGTCTCTGAGGATATCTTCAATATTGTGCACCGTCTGGAGGCTTCTGTCGAAGCCAGGGGCGGCAGCCTGAGAGGTGGGAATCCATCGCCAGGAAACATTGAGGGTGGGATTACCACCATTGAGGAAAAATCCCTGGGGTGCATTTTCAAGGGCGGGACAACGCCTACTGTTGAGGTCGTGGACTACGGGGTCAGACCCACGCGAAAAGGTCTGGTCGTTATGGACACGCCAGGGTTTGATGTGGATTCTGTCATAGGGATGGTCGCTGGCGGTGCCCAGATCTGTGTCTTTACCACAGGCCGCGGTACACCGGTGGGCAACGCGCTGGTGCCGGTGATCAAGCTCACTGGGAATTCCATTACCTACGAAAAGATGAAGGACAATATTGACATCAATGCGGGTGTCATTCTTGAAGGCCTAAAGACTGTGGACGAGCTCGGGAGAGAAGTCTTTGAAGAGGTCGTTAAAGTGGCAAATGGCAAAGTGACAAAAGCGGAAGTTTACGGGTTCAGCGAGTTTGGCGTTTGGCGCTGCGGCGCGAGTGTGTGACTCAGGAAAAAACTAAAGAGGGAAGCCAGTTCAAATGGCTATAACTGCCATTTGGACTGGCGTCCCTTTTATGAAAAAAAGGTTTAACTCGTGGGTGAAAAGCGTGTGTTACTTTAGAAGCGCCTTCGTCATCCGCTCGAGGGCCTCGTTCAGCGTCGCCCTTGGACAAGCCACATTGATGCGCTCGAAGCCGTTTCCTTCAGGACCAAAGAAATAGCCTTCGTCCAGGGCAACCTTGGCTTCTTTGAGCATCTTTTCTTCAAGCTTATTTGGATCGTTTTCATAAGATCTCAGGTCGACCCAAACGAGATAAGTGCCTTCTGTTTCGTGCACGATGGCCTCGGGAAGCTTGTTTTTGAAATAGTCATAGACGAATTCAATATTGTCATCCAGATAAGCTCTCAGCTGCTCCAGCCAGACCTCACCCTGATTGTAAGCTGCAATAGCGGATACAATGGCAAACGGGCTCGCCATGCCTATGGACAGACGGCCGTCCACCTCCTCAGACCAGGCCTTGCGCAGCGCCGGATCATTGAGTATGATATTGGAGAGGTGAAGGCCTGCGAGGTTAAAGGTTTTCGACGGCGCCGTACAGGTTATAATTTTATCCTTATATTCAGGACAGAGGGCTTCCAAAGGATAATGTCTGATGGCTTTTCTGGTCAGGTCTCCATGGATCTCATCAGAAAGGATCCATTTACCGTAGGCTTTACAGAGCTCGACAACGCGCTTCAGGGTGTCTGGTTCCCAGACTCTGCCCACAGGGTTGTGGGGGCTGCAAAGAATCAAGCCTTTGGTGTCCGTAGCTTTAAGTTTTTCTTCAAGATCTTCAAAATCCATTTCATAGCGTCCGCTTACCAGCTTGAGTGGATTGTTGATGACGTTTCGTCCGTTGTTGACAATTTTATCTGTGAAAGGGTAATAGACGGGTCGCTGAATGATGACGGAATCTCCAGACTCTGTCAGGATCCTTATGAGCGCCGCTATGGCAGGGACAACTCCGGGGCTGTAGTAAATGGATTCAGGGTCTATGGACCAGTCGAATCTTCGTTTGAACCATCCTGTGACAGCGTCTAAGTAGGCTTCAGATCTATAGTAGCTGTAGCCAAAGACTTTGCGGTCGAGGCAAGCAGTGAGCGCCTCAAGGATGGGCTCTGCCACGGGAAAGTCCATGTCCGCGACCCAGAGTGGCAGTGCGCCTTCAGGGGCTTCGGGAAGGAATTTGTTCAGCCAGTCCCATTTTAGCGAATCCGTGTTTTGTCGATTCAGGATGTCGTCGAAATTGTAGCTTTCGGTCATATGAGGGCTCCTTTCGGATCATTGAGGTCTCAAACGTATCTCACATACTTTTTTCTGTTACCCAATTTTAGAGAGGACATGCTCTGGTACAAGGAAAAAGAATTGAAAATTCAGGAAAGGGGCTGCCTATATGTTTTTAATGGAAACCGAACGTCTTGGTCTGCGGCTGCTTGAGTCTGCTGATATTGAGGCTATAATGACCTTTTGGGGAAATGAAGTGGTTATGCGCTATTGTGGTGGGGCGGGCAGTGAGGAAAGAGAGCTCAGGGCGGTACTCTATTATCAGAATTTGTTTCTTCAACGCGGATTTTCAGTCTATGGTGTTCAAGAAAAGTCACTGAACCGCATCATAGGCGCATGCGGCTTTAATCCAGGTGAAAGGACGGATGAGGCAGAGCTGATCTATCACTTCGCCGAAGCCTATTGGGGAAAGGGTTATGCCACTGAAGCAGCCAAAGCTTGCATTGAACACCTGCTGGGTGTAAACTCAATAAACAGACTCATAGCCTCTGTTGATCCAAGGAATACTATTTCCGCAAGTATCCTTGAGAAGCTGGGTTTCGCTTATGAGGGCATGAAATGGCATGACGACCTTAAGCAGGAGGAGCCGTCTTATGTCATGGTTTTAAAAGAACAGCTTTGATCTATTTGTATAACCTGAGAGGAGTTATGACCATGCAGGAACTGAAGCAGCCTTGGTATAAGAAAATCCCCGTTTGAATGAGAACCAATTTACTGCTGTTAGCAGTCTATGGGATTTTTGTTGTCGTTACAAAATTGTTTTAAGGCATTCTAAAGTCATTTGATTAAATAATCGAGAAGTTTTTTTCTGAATAATACACTGAATTTCAGCACTGGATTGGCTGCTGGGATTCAGTTTTTTTTGTTCGTGGAATAAACCCCAAAAATAAAGGTATATTTAAGAATAGGATAAATAAAAGCAGAGTTATGAAGCACCGCCAAGAAAGGTTGTGACAATTTTGGGATCATTTAAGAACAGTCGGGGTTTTTGTTTCAGGCTTAATTTCCATTCAATGTTTTTAATAACAGGCGCTTTACTGTTAACAGCCGTCCTGACCTTAGCCGGATGTGCCAAGAAAGAAGAACCGCCGGCTTTGGAACCTCTCGAAGGGGATATTAATGCTCTGGCGACCGAATTTATTGAAACTCTTGCGGCAGAGGATTTTCAGGGTGCCACGTCTTACTTTGACGCTGAAATGCTGAAAGCGCTGCCTGCTGCTCAGCTGGAGGGCGCGTGGAAACAGGTCATAGGGCAGTTTGGCGCCTACAAGGAAGAGGTCACCAGGAAGCAGGAAGTCTCAGAGGGCTATGATGTGATCATAGTGACAGCCCAGTTTGAGAAGTCGCCCCTCAATCTGCGCATGGTGTTCAACGCGGATCACAGAATGTCCGGGTTGTTCTTCCAGCCTGCAGAGAATATTGAAACGGAGATGCCGGCATATGAAACTCCACACTATGCGGATCTTGAGCGGTTGGTGGAGCGGGAGGTCGTTATTGGAGAGGGTGCCTGGGCGCTGCCTGGCACTTTGACGCTGCCGGTGGTGGGGGCAGACAATGCAGAGGGACTGCCGGTGGTGATTCTTGTGCATGGGTCGGGTCCGAATGATCGTGATGAGACCATCGGCCCCAACAAGCCTTTTAAGGATTTAGCGCTGGGACTGGCTTCTGAGGGAGTCGCGGTGCTGCGGTATGACAAGCGGACGCTGGTGCATGGGCAGAAGCTGATGGCGGAGATGCCGGACCTGACGGTTCAGGAGGAGAGTATTGAGGATGTCTTGTTGGCCATTGAGCTGGTGAAGTCTCTGCCTGAGGTGGATCCTTCCAGGATTTACGTGCTGGGGCACAGCCTTGGGGGGATGCTGGCGCCCAGGATTGGGGTGCAGTCGAGGGATCTTGCAGGTCTGATCATCATGGCTGGAGCCGCGCGGCCGCTCGAAGTGCTGATGCTGGAACAGATGACTTACCTTGCTGGAATCGACGGAGAGGTGACGGAATATGAAAAAGCGAATCTCACTGAGGTCGAAAAACATGTCGCTCGCATTCAGGATCCAAAGCTGGATCCGCAGACGCCGCCGGATCAGCTTCTCGGGGTTTCGGCAGCCTACTGGCTGGACCTTCAGGGCTACCAGCCGGCTGAAGTGGCGAAGACGCTCAACCTGAAGCTGCTGATCCTGCAAGGGGAGCGTGATTACCAGGTGACCATGGAGGATTTCAGGATCTGGGCAGCGGCGCTTTCCGGCAGAAATGGCGTCACGCTGAAAAGCTTTCCTGAGCTGAACCACCTGATGATGGCGGGTGGTGGCGTTGAAGGTGCTGAGTCAGGGACACTGAGTACCCCTGATGAATATAATGTGGCGAATCATGTGGATGTGGCGGTAGTTCAGTCCATCCTGGAGTTTGTGAAGTAACAAGCTAAAACATAGGCATAGCACAGGCGTTGGCAGTCACGGCAGGCAATAGCAGGCATAGGGCTCTTGACGTCTGTGCGTGTTTTTGGGATTTGAGGCAGGGCTTTACAGGTACTGTTTATTGGCGCTTTCGTTGTTTGGAAATTATAATTTTTTGGAGGTGAAGGAATGAGACGCGTATGGTTTATTGTTGCAATGACGCTGCTGATGATGGGCTTCGCGGCGGGATTTATCGTTTCAGGCGGGGCGGATACCAGTGAAATGATCCGGGTCTACCGCAATTTGATCCAGGTTCAGGTCAATGGGAGCCCTGTCACTATGGACAACTTTCTCTACAACAAACGCACTTACGTCCCTATGAGAGAAGTGGCAGAGCTTCTGGGCAAGGATGTGCGGTGGAATGCTTATACCAAGACGGCTGGCATTGATGACATGGTCTATGAGGGTGAAGCTCTGGCGGCGCTGCTGCCGTCCGAAACGGGCTATACCTGGATCTACAGCGGTTTTGCCGAGTATGGTCATACTATGACACTGGACCGTATAGAGGCGGCGGCAAACCGCAGGACTTATGTGGTTTCCGGGGAGATTGAGGACAGCTCTGGTGGGGAGGCCACATTCGACCGGTCCCTTCAGCTCAGCTATGTCCTTCAGGGCAATGCTATGGTCCAGGTGCTGGCTGCGCCTCGGATGCTGGACTCCAGGTTTGACCGGCTGACCCTGACCGAAACACCTCTTGTGGCTGGGACGACCTGGACAGAGACGTTGACGGACCGAACAGGCCGCTGGACGAAATTGGACGCTATTATTGAAAAGGTTGAAGTTGTCGATGGAAAGAAGCAGTATACCATCCGGCATCAGGAAGTGGGAACGTCTTACTATGAGCTTAGGGTTATCAGGGAAGGCGCTGGCGTGATAGCGTTCGAGAAGCTGCTGCAGCTGACGGATGAAGCCTTTCCGGTGTCTTATAGCCTATATATGGGTGGTCAGCTGACGGAGGTGTCGCTGACGCTATATTTCGCAACGCCGAATGCAGATGGCCTTCTTCCTGAGTCGCGCACCATGCTGGTGGCGGATGGTGCTGTTGCCAAAGCGGCTGTCATGGGGCTTATCTGGGGGCCTCAGTCTGATAATTTAAGGCCAACGATTCCTGATGGGACGAGGCTGCTTGGCGTCTCAATTGCGGATGGCATTTGCACCGTGGACTTTTCAAGGGAATTTGTAGACAACCATCCTGGAGGCAGCGCTGGAGAAATTATGACGTTGTCTTCAATCCTCGAGACACTTAAGCAGTTTCCGAGTATAGACAAGGTTCAGATCCTTGTGGAGGGGCAGAAGGGCGCAACGCTTGGGAATGTATTGCTGGATAAGCCGCTGGAGTGATTTGGTGCGGCTTGATTTGGTTCGGCCCAGTCCCCAACCAAAAGGTTCCCCAGTACCTTTTCCTCATAACAATAAAAGGAAGCCGGGGCTTGCCCTGGCTTCCTTCCTTATTGCTTTTGCTGTTTTTCACTTAATTTTCAATGTACCGCCTAATACCTGAACACCGCCGCAATAGGCTCTTCCTCTGGCATATCTTCCAGCTCCAGCACATAGACAGCGCCTCCGGTGAGGAGGGCTGAGGCGGTGATGGCGCTGAGGAGGTCGCGGTGTCCTGGTTCGGGCACGCTGACGGGCTCGAGGGATTGAAGGTCGAGGTCAAATTTGCCCCACTGGGCGGCAGATTTAGCCAGCATGAGGGCTTCGACGCGGCTTTGGTGGGCAGCGAAGAAGATTTCCTCGAGTTTGGCAGAGGCGAGAGGGCTCTTTTGTCCGTAAAGCATGGAGAATTTGTCGAGGGTGGTGGCCATTGGTGCAGTGAAGTTTTCCTCGACCATCGGCCAAGCTTTTGCATGGAGCTGGGCAGGGGAGAGCGGTTCAGGATTGCCTTTCAGGCAGTCCGCCATCAGGTGTGGGTAGGTGTTGGTTTCTTTATAGAGGGAGAACAAGGCTTCCACGCTGGCCACGACGAGTGGGGCTTTTTCCGTTTTAAGCTGTTCTGCAAGCGCATGGTCAACTTTTCTGAAGTATTGGCGAATTTCTGTTTTTTCAATGTCACTGAGTTCAAGGGAGCCGTGGGTTGGAGCGCCAAAGGCTGCGCCCGCGGCGTTTTTCAAAGAAATGGATTGAGACTTGTCAAGCCCGAGGGCTTGATCTTTATTGAGAGGCAGGCTTTCAATTTCAACTTCTTCAATTTCGAATTTGCTGGCTTTGAAAAAACGCGCATCATTCAAGCTGATGGCAAGAATGTAGAAGGTGCCATCATCCTGCAAGTGGGACAGCAGTGGCCTGACATTGAGCTTATGGTCGATTGAAACCGCAGGCTCGAAGTGGAGCGGCAGTCTGAAGGTCTCAAAGGTCTCTGGCGCAAGAAATACAGCCAGACCGTCACTTTGATGCTTCCAGAATTCAGAGTCGTGAATCAGTTTTTCTATAGGCTTGAGTGATTCGAGGACCTCAGGCCTTCGGCGGCCAAGCTGCACAAGGTGTTCCTCTGCTTCCTTGGCGAGATTTTTCAGCATGATTGGGGCCTGCTGGACCTCAGGGCCGGCTTTGAAGGTCGGCATATAGATGGTGACACAGCCTTCTGCTTCAACGTGTAGCAAACGTTCGAGATCCTGTTTTCTAAACGTATCCATGGGACTTCTCCTTTGTCCTTTTTCAGGCTTGGTCTGGGTAAAATGCCGGTTTACAGATTGTGCTGATGCGCGGGCAGGGATGCCCGGCAATGATATATTTTGTGATTATATTGATACCCATTTCTGTGCAGGGGATAACAGGGCGGCGGGAAAAGGGGCGGGTTGGGGACAGTTGGGGCTTAGGGGAGGAAAAAGGGGGGTGTTGCAAAACAGCTCTCCCAATATTGACAAATGGAAATCCATGCCATGCAACTCTGAGTAATTAGTACACTTAGGGGTAAGATATCAATATATGGAGTGATTATGTTTTTGAGGAGGAGATCAAATATGTTGGAATATAGAGTCGAACAATTTTTTGCTGGTGGGTTTTTCATGGGAAAGGTCAATAAGGCGGAGGTTGAGAATGCTTTGAATGAACTTGCAAAACAAGGGTGGGAGGTCATCACTGTAGCTCCGCTTAACCGTTTTTTCGGTGAGACCCATTATGTTATGTACACACTTGGAAGAAACAATGAGGATTAAGAATTTGTCTCAAAAAGAAAGGAGGACGCCTCTGGATTATAACGATCCTGCGCTAACAGAATCATTCCAGGGGCGTCCACCAATTTAATGAGATCATAATGCCAAGATATGAGCTGATTGAAAAGTTCAATTTTGGATTCAGGTCAGTTGTTTCTCACGAAATCATATCATGTCCATGTTGCTTAGGTAATACACCTCTTAAGTCAGAGGAGGCGCTGGATCATCTGCTGGCTATTCCCTCTCCGCAATCTCTTCCAATCGCGCACTCTTATTTCGGTCCAAGACCTGCTGAATGGTCCACTCATTCTGCATCAGGATCACCGGATGCTCATACTCATCTTCAACAATCAGTGTGTCCATAGGCAGAGAGAAGGCCTTCTTATCAAATGGCCCATCCGTCTTGATCCAGCGGATATAACGGTACGGCAGCGGCTGACGCTGAACCTCCACGCCGTATTCATTGAGGAGCCTGTATTCAAGGACCTCAAACTGCAACACACCAACGACGCCAATGATCAGCTCTTCCACGCCCACATTTGGTCGCCGGAAAACCTGAATCGAGCCCTCCTCCGAGAGCTGAGAAATTCCCTTGACAAATTGCTTGCGTTTAAGCGCATTTTTGGTATAAATCTTAGCAAAGTGCTCCGGCGCGAACATAGGAATCCCGTCGTACTTCAGCTGGGATTTATCCTGGCAAAGCGTATCCCCAATGTTGAAAATGCCTGGATCGTGAATTCCAATAATATCCCCGGGATAAGCGTCCTCAACGATCACCCGGTCCTGTGCAAGGAACTGCTGGGGCTGGGACAGCGTCACCTTCTTGTTCTTCTGCACGTGGTTTACGGTCATGCCTTTTTCAAACTTACCAGAGCAAATGCGAAGAAAAGCAATTCTATCCCGATGGTTGGGATTCATATTCGCCTGAATCTTAAAAATAAACCCGCTGAAATTGTCACTGACAGGGTCTACAGGGCCCAAATTGCTGGATCTGGCCGCTGGTGGCGGGGAGACCTCAAGATAGGTTTCCAGAAACGGGCGCACACCAAAATTAGTAAGGGCAGAACCAAAGAACACTGGCGTCAGCTGACCGGTCAAGATTTTTTCCAGGTCATACTCATCTCCGGCTATATCCAAAAGCTCCAAGTCCTCGGATAACTTCTTGTGGAGCGCGTTCCCAAGAAGGGCGGCGATTTCAGGATTGTCCAAATCGCCCGTTACAGACGTGCCGACAGCTTTACCATGGCTGCTTTCGCCAAAGAGCTCTATCATTTTTGTTTGCCTGTTGTAAACACCCTTAAAATCTTTTCCTGATCCTATAGGCCAATTGATTGGCACTGAATGGATGCCCAGATTCTTCTCAATATCCTCAAGAAGCTCAAAAGGATCCCGGCCTTCACGGTCGAGCTTGTTGATAAAGGTAAAGATGGGAATGCCTCGCATTTTACAGACTTTAAAGAGTTTCTTCGTCTGATCCTCGACACCTTTGTTGGAGTCTACGACCATGACGGCACTATCTGCTGCCATCAGGGTTCGGTAAGTGTCTTCGCTGAAATCCTGGTGACCTGGGGTGTCCAGGATGTTGACGCAGTAGCCATTGTATTCAAATTGAAGTACGCTGGAGGTAACGGAGATACCCCGCTGCTTTTCGATTTCCATCCAGTCTGAGACCGCGTGCTTGGCAGCGCGTCTTGATTTGACTGAGCCCGCTTCGCGAATGGCGCCTCCGTAAAGGAGAAGTTTTTCCGTCAGGGTCGTTTTGCCGGCATCCGGGTGGGAGATAATAGCGAAGGTTCTTCGCTTCTTTACATTTTCTTGCAGCATTGCGTTCATATCAGACATAGTCAGCTTCCTTTTATAAGAAATTGGATTAACACTATTCGCTTAAAGTGAGTTCTCGAAAGGTCTTTTTACAGTAGGTGTTTTTAACATACTCAACTTAAAATAGTATCTTTATTCCTGTTAAAAGTCAAGAAGTTGAAGAAAGACGGTATAGATTTTCAAAGCTCTGTGTTTAGAAGTACTTCAACTGGTTATAAATGGTGGTAAGGAAATGAAAAATCAACGCAAAAGGAGTGGTTCTTATGTTGAAAAAACTTCAACAGAAAAAAGCAGCGATCGCAAGGAAACAAAAAATTGAGGATGCGAAAAAGGTAGGCACAGGTCTTGGGATAGGTGCAGTTCTTGGTGGCGTAGTGGCACTGTTTACGGCACCTAAGTCCGGCAAAGAGCTCCGTGAAGATGTCAAGCAAACGGCAGCTGAGGGTGCGGAAAAAGTGAAAGAAAAAGTCGAAAAAGTCGTCGACACAACTTCCGGGGCCCTTGAAGGCGCAAAGGAAAAGGCAACGGATCTCAAAGAAAAGGCAAGTGGCTTGCTGAGTTCCAAAAAGAACCAGCTTGAAGAAGTTGCTGAGGACGCTGAAGATGCCCTTGAAGAATTTGCGGAAGACGCTGAGGCTTTCTTTGAGGACGCTGTAGAGGCAGGCGAAGAGAAAGCGGAGGAAGTCAAAAAGGCCGCTAAATCCAAAGCAAAAGCGGTCAAAGAAGGCGCTGAGGAAATCAAGGAAACGGTCGAGGACGAAGTGGCTAAGGCAGCTGAAGAAACTAATAAGTAAATTCTAACAGACAGTGGGGCATATGACGTTTAATGGATCTCATCCGGGCCTTGAGCTGAGGATATTGCATTCAGGCACGCGTCTATGCCTCTTTTTCTTTTGGAATTATACTAAATTATTCACTTTCAACGTGCACAGGTATTTCATGTACGAGATTTGGCATCTCGTGCGTGCAGAGGTCTATAGAATTCAGAATTATGCTACAATTAATCAAAAGTGTAAGCGAGGTGTTAGGGATGACATCCATGCATTTAGAAGGACTTAAAGACAAGCTGGCACGCCATTTTGACTTCATGCCTGAGGCAGAACGCCGCTGGGGCGGCGTTGAGTTTGATTTAGCGGCGCGTTCCAACATTAGAAATGAGGCTTACCTTCTTTTTAAGTCAGCGGTCATGTATGCCTTTGACAACAATGAATATTGTTTCGTCAAGGAAGTTGATATAGTGGATCAGAATTTTGTCGGCAAGTTGGAAACTGCTCTCCTGGAGGCCGCTAAAAAGTATGTCGTGCCAAGTGACGAGCACATGTCCACAGCGCTGACAGGAATAATTATGACCCCGGGACCTGTTGATCCTGCCCTGAAACGGTACATAGAGCGCTACAGGAAGCAACAGTCCTACTGGTTTGGTTTGAAAGGCTGGACTTCATACAGGATCATTTTAATAGAGACGCAGACCCAAAGCGTAACGGCGAGCAAAGAAGCCCAAAAAGCGGCTAAGTTTTTTGTGCCGTCTGTTAATGCTGAGATGGCCTGAAAACAGGCAGTCTCAATTTCAGGGCCAATTTCTGACGGGCCCTGCTATTTTCCGGTAATCGCGGACAGCTGCAGATGTCCGAGATTCAATACACCATCAGGGAGGTAGAGTTATGGCATTATTACTCATTGCAATCTCCATCATTGTCTTTTTAATCGCTTACGTTACATACGGTTCGTGGCTCGCAAAGAAGTGGGGCCTTGACTACACCCGCAGGACGCCAGCTCACACCATGGGTGACGGTGTGGACTATGTTCCTGCGAAGGCACCAGTCCTCCTGGGCCATCACTTTGCGTCCATAGCAGGTGCTGGACCAATCGTTGGACCTATTTCTGCTGCTATGTTTGGATGGGTTCCTGTGTTTCTCTGGATTGTCGTAGGCAGTATTTTCCTCGGCGGGGTCCATGACTTCGCGTCACTTTTTGCTTCTGTTCGACATGACAGTAAGTCCATAGGCAACGTTATTGAGGATACCATTGGGGACACAGGTAAAAAATTGTTCAATATGTTCGCATGGGTGACTCTGCTTTTAGTTATCGCAGCCTTCGCGAACATTGTGGCCAACAGCTTTGTAGGTGTCCCTTCCGTCGCGACAACGTCACTGCTCTTTATTACCTTGGCGATCCTGTTTGGATTCGCTACCAACAGAATGGGCATTGGCCTGTTGCCGGCAACCATTGTAGGCGTCATTCTTCTCTTTGCCAGTGTCTGGGTAGGCGTTCAGTTCCCAATTGTCGCTTCGTTCAACACTTGGTATGCCTTCATATTAGTATATATTTTCGTCGCGTCTGTTACACCAGTATGGATTCTTCTGCAGCCGCGGGATTATCTCAACTCATTCCTGCTTTATGCCATGATTGGTGGCGCTGTCATTGGTCTTCTTTTCTACAGACCGGATATTGCGCTTCCAGCGGTAACCAGCTTTAAAGTCGGAACCAGCTATATGTTCCCAATCCTGTTCGTTACAGTGGCCTGCGGCGCGATCTCAGGCTTCCACTCCCTCATCAGCTCAGGGACCTCCTCCAAACAGATCGATTCAGAAAAAGACATCAAGCTGATTGGGTATGGGTCTATGTTAATTGAAGGCGTCCTTGCAGTAGTAGCTCTGATTACGGCTGCCTATATAGGCGCTGACAGAATGACTGAGTTGTTGGCAGCAGGCGGGCCTACAAACGTCTTTGCAGATGGTGTGGGTACGTTTATGACGACCATCGGCATAGACCTGGCACTTGGAAAATCCTTCGTAGCCCTTGCCGTTTCAGCTTTTGCGCTGACCTCCCTGGACTCTGGCACAAGGATTGGCCGCTTTATCTTCCAGGAATTCTTTGATAAAGGCGAAGTCCAGGCAACTGGGGCGACCAAGCTGCTGACAAACCGTTATTTTGCGACCTTAGTCACAGTGGCCGTTGGTGGATGGCTTGGCGCTACAGGTTACGCGAAAGTATGGCCTGTCTTTGGCTCAGCGAACCAGCTGCTTGCAGCACTTGCACTCCTGGCATCTGCGGCTTGGCTGAAGAAGGCTGGCAAAGCCCATAACATGATCAAGATTCCTATGGTCTTCATGTTCGCGGTTACCTTGACGGCACTCGTATTCCTGGTCAGGGCCAACCTGGCAGCCGGCAACTACGCGCTGGTCATCTTTGGCTCAGTCCTGTTCGTCCTCGCGCTGGTGCTCATCAAGCTGTCTTACAAAATCCTGTTCACGAAGGAAGTCGTTCAGCCTAAAGAGGCTAAATAGTTCGATTCAGTGGGTTTAAAGGACAATTATGTTTATGAGGGGGTGTCATATCATGAAGCTGATTCTCTCTGAGGAGGTTCTAAGTTTTGCGGCTTCGAAGGGCGAAAAGGCGCTGACGGTGGATCTGTTTACTGCAGGAAACAGCTGTATCCCTGTCAGCGAGCCCCATGTGCATTTTGGCCCCCCTAAAGATCCTGTCCATAAGTACGACGTCTTGGAACAGGACGGCCTGAAGATTTATATTTTCAAAGGCGCTGACGCCAAAAAAGGCGAGATCAGAATCCACGTGAAGCGTTTTTTGGGGATGAAATCTTTGGAAGCGGAAGGGCTGAATATGCTGTAAAATGATTGTGTTAAAAGAGTGAGAACAATACAAAACCCCCTGACCATTTGTTTTGATGGCCAGGGGGTTTTACTTTTACGGTTTTGGAATTGTCATCATAATGGTCAGCATCAGCCGCGCTCAATGCCGCAGAACCCTGTCCGGATGAGTTCAATGATCCCGAAAGGCCGCATCATTTCAAGAAAGCCGCTGATTTTAGGTTCGTCGCCGGTGAGTTCAATGGTCATGGTGGATGAGGTGACGTCGATGACCTTCGCTCTGAATATGTTGCTGATCTCAATGATTTTTGAGCGGTCATTATCATTTGCCTTCAGTTTGACCAGGATCAGCTCGCGCATCAGGGCATTTTCATTCTTTAGCTCTGTGATTTTAATGACTTCGACCAGCTTGTTAAGCTGTTTCTTGATTTGCTCAAACGTTGGTGTGTCACAGGTCATGACTATGGTCATGCGGGAGACCCTTGGGTTTTGTGTCTCTCCAACCGTCAGGGAATCAATGTTGTAGCCGCGCCGCGTGAACAGACCGGCTATGCGGCTCAGGACGCCTGCGTTATTCTCAACCAAAAGGGAAATAAACCGTTTTTGAACTATCATATGTGAGCCTCCTACACTGCGTACTTGGACTTGGGTTAAGTCAGGCAATTTTCTTCAGGGTCGACCATACATTCGATAAAATATGGGCCGCCGGATGCGAGGGCTGCGTCGAAGACGCCTGGGAGGTCTGCGTTCGAATTCACGCGAACAGCGGGAAGTCCATACGCTTCAGCAATCTTGACAAAATCCGGCGTGAATTCCCATTCGACGGCGTAATAATTGCTGTTGAACTGGGTGTCCTGAAGCTCTCTGACCATGCCAAGCCTGTGGTTGTTGAAGAGAAGCACTATTAAATTATTGTTTGACTGTCTCAAGGTTCCCAGCTCTGCAATGAGCATCTGGATGCCGCCATCACCCACGACGGTGATGACTTGCTTGTCCGGCGCGCCATAAGTGGCGCCAATGCCGGCTGGTAAACTGTAGCCCATGGTGCCGAGGCCCCCAGAGGTCAAATACATGCGGTCTCCGTTGTAAGGGAAGTTGCGTGCCGCTATGATTTGATTCTGTCCGACATCCGCGACGAGAATAGCATCGTTGCCCACTTTTTCTGACAAAACTCTCAGGGCAATTTTTGGCGTCACTGTATTTGTAGCCTCAAGCTCCACCGGAGCGAGCTTCGGTCTCAGCTGCGCGATTTCTTCAAGCCACCCCTCTGTATCCAGAGGGGTAATTTTTTCGTTGAATTTTCTAAGGATCATCTTGAGGTCACCAACCATAGGAATCTGGTGATTAAAGATTTTCCCTATTTCAGCCGGGTCAATATCTATATGGACGACGTCCGCCTGTGGGCTGAGGGACTTAAAATTCAGGGTGGCGCGGTCAGACATCCTGGAGCCTGCGATCATGACAAAGTCTGCCTTGCTGATCATCTCCAGGGCAAAGTCGTGACCGTGATACCCAATCATGCCAATAAACAAAGGCGAATCCATTGGGAAGGAACCAAGGCCCATCAGCGTGTTGATGACTGGAATACGTCCTGCGTTCGCGAAGGCGCGCAGCTCCTCTGTAGCCTTAGCGGCAATGACGCCGCCGCCTGCGAAAATGATAGGCCTTTTAGCCGCATTCAGTTTCTGAAGGGCGCGTTTGATTTGACCCGCATGACCTTCAATGGTTGGATTGTAGCCCTGGATAGAGACCTCAGGCAGGGTAGAGAAAGGGATGCGGGCATCCAGGACGTCACGGGGCACGTCAATCAGAACTGGACCTGGACGACCGGTGGTGGCAATATAGAAGGCCTCTGCGAGGACTCTTGGAATGTCATTTGGATTTTTGACGAGATAATTATGTTTGGTAAAGGATTCCGTGGCACCGACAATATCCGCCTCCTGGAAGACGTCCTTGCCAATTAAATCCGACTTAACCTGACCGGTGACGATAATCATAGGGATGGAATCCATATACGCTGTGGCGATCCCTGTGATCAGGTTCGTTGCGCCAGGGCCGGAGGTCGCCATGCAGGCGCCAATTTTCTTGTTGGCCCGGGCATAGCCGTTGGCCGCGTGAGCCGCTGCCTGCTCGTTGCGGACAAGGACGTGTTTGACATTTGTATTCAGTCTGAGTGCGTCATAAAGGGGGAGGTTGGCACCGCCCGGATAACCGAAGATTGTTGTAATTCCCTGCATTTCAAACGCTTTGATGATAATGTCCGCTACTCTCATTTGCATCTGGCTCCTTTCATTTCTGGTGTGACGTTCCTGTTTTGGGTAATAAAAAAACCCCGCCTCTGTCTTTTAGAGGCGAAGTCTGCTCCGCGGTACCACTCTAAGTATGTCTGTAACAGACATCACTCAATCAGGTCGTGTCATTCATGACAGAACCTTTGCCCTGTAACGCGGGCGCGCGGCCTGGCCTACTGGGGAACACATTGCCCTGCAAATCCTGTGGAGATGGAGGCTTTGCGGTTGTGTCCTGTTCGAACAGACGGTTCGAGAGCGAGCATAAGTATGTCGTGATGCCGCATTCCCACCAGTAGCGACTCTCTTGGATCACGGGAGATACCTTTAACTCCGTCAACACCTTTAGATATTGGTCTTATTATAGGGACTGGAAGGAAACATGTCAAGAATATTTAGAAAATTTAATGCGAAATTTTATAAAAAGTTTTCAACGGCTGGACTATAGAAAAATAAAGACTTTGCGGTTATGGTTATATTTGGTATTATATTCAGGGTTAGTTCAGCACTTGATGCGGGCAGAAAGTGTAACCAAAAACATCTTTTCACGTTTAACTATTTCGTATAAAATTATAAGGATTTAAAAGCGTCGATCAGGTCGCCATTTGGGGGTAAACACATTGAATCCGGAATATTTGTTGAAGGGCAATATCATAAAAGCGCTGATCACGCTGGCACTGCCCATCATGGGAACGGCTTTTATGCAAATGGCCAATCAGATTGTCGACATGATCTGGATTGGGCGTCTGGGAAGTGACAGCGTCGCTTCAATAGGGACAGCAGGCTTTTTTGTGTGGCTCAGCATGTCCATCATTGCTTTGGTTCAAGTAGGTACAGAAGTTAAGATTGCTCAGAATCTGGGGGCGGGACGGGTCAGTCAGGCGAAACAGTTCGCGGGAACAGCGCTTTATATGGCTGCTGCCTTTGGCGTGGCTTATGGTTTGTTTTTAATTTTAACGAAGCAAGAGCTTATTGGCTTTTTCAGGCTGGGGGCCGCGAAGGTTGAAAGCGACGCGGTTTCCTATCTGGTGATCATGGCCACCGGGATGCTGTTCTCATTCTTAAATCCCGTCATTTCTTCGATGTTCAATGGGGCGGGGCTAAGCCGGCTCCCTTTTAAAGTCAACGGCATAGGCATTTTGACCAACATTATCCTGGATCCAATTTTTATCTTTGTTTTTGGACTTGGCGTCAGAGGCGCTGCCATGGCAACGGTAATCTCTCAAATTCTCGTGACATGCATTTTCATTTTCATGCTGAAGCATGGCAGGCTGTTCAAGTCGTTTGCGCTCCTGCAACCTTTTTCAGTGGACATTTTTAAGCAGATCTTTTCGCTGGGGTTCCCGGTGGCTTCTCAAAGGAACTTGTTTACCATATTTTCGATTCTGATCGCCAAAGTGATCGCTTCCTTTGGTCCGGATGCGATCGCGGCACAAAAAATAGGTGTTCAGATTGAATCCATTACTTATATGACCGCACAAGGCTTTGCCGCGGCGCTGAGCGCATTTGTCGGTCAAAACTTTGGCGCGGGGCAGTACGACCGTGTGAAAAAAGGGACCCTTAAAGCTGGCCAAATCATGACGATGTACGGGGTAGGCACCACGCTGCTGCTCTACGTGTTCAGCGAGCCGCTGATACGGATTTTTGTCAGGGAGGCTTCCACGGTGGCCATTGGCGCGGGATATCTGAAGATCATAGCTTTTTCCCAGATGTTCATGTGCATTGAAATGACCTTTTCCGGCTGCTTTAATGCCCTGGGCAAACCCATCTATCCTGCGGTGGTGAGCATCATCTTTACGGGCCTGCGGATTCCATTTGCTTATCTGCTGTCAAAACCGGCGTGGCTGGGGCTTGAGGGGGTTTGGTGGGCCATGTCCGGGAGCTCCATTATCAAGGGTTTGATTATGCTGGCTATGGTGGCGCTGCTTTTCAGATATGGGGTTCCAAAGGAAGAACCTCAGCTGGGGACAGGGCCGGAATGATTTTTGGTGTGGGACTGGGCCGGGCCGAAAAGCGCGGTTGTGGACAGGGACTTGTGGTGCGGGACAGGGACTTGTGGTGCGGGACAGAGACTTGTGGTGCGGGACAGGACAGACCAGAAAGTTGGTGTGGGACTGGGCCGGGCCGAGAAAGTTGGTTGGGGACTGGGCCGGACCGAGTGACAGGCACGCAAGTGGGGATGAGTGACAGGGATTAAGGCCGAGCTGTAAAATCAAAGTGTCGGTTGAGAGACGCTTCAAATGAGAGGGCAAGCAGCACAGGGGGCGGCTTGCCTTCTTTTTTTCCAAAAAGAAAAGCCCACCAGTGGGAGAGGCGGGTAGCCGGCATTCAGCGGCCGGTTGCCGCAAGGCAGGCATGCATTGCCTCGTTCTCTGGTGGGCTTTTGACGTTAACGCCTGCGCGCGCCAGCGCGCTTTTTACTTTTTGCTATACTTTGCTGCCGGCGGTCCGCTTTTGAGACCACGGGCGTGGCTTTGGCCTCTGGGCGGGCCTCTGGACTAACATGGGCAGAACGCTCGACGTGATAATGCGTCAATCTCAGCTTGATGCCTTCCTCAATGACCCGCTGTTCAGGCTTGTCTTTAGGCGCGACAAAGGTGAAAGCTCGGCCTTTTTCCCCAGCCCGTCCGGTCCTGCCAATCCGGTGGATGTAGCTCTCCGCGTCTGGCGGGATGTCATAGTTAAAGACGTGGGTGATGCCTTCAATGTCGAGGCCCCGTGCGGCTACGTCCGTGGCGATCAGGAACTGGAAATCCATCTTGCGAAAAGCCTTCATGACCTTTTCACGCTTCGCCTGGGTCAGGTCGCCGTGCAGAAGCTCGCAGCTGAAGCCCTCCTGGGACATGGCGGCGTAGAGGGCATCCGCCCGGTATTTTGTGCGGCAAAATAAAATGCCCATAAAAGGCCGCTCTTTCTTCAAAACCGAAAACAAGTCGCCCCGCTTCTGACGGTCCGTGGTCTCTACCACGAATTGCTCAATGTCCTTCAGCGTGATGGTTGGGGCAGGCACCGACACGTGCACCGGATCTTTCAGGTGCTTGTGGGTCAGTTTCCGCACCCCCGCGGGCATGGTTGCAGAGAAGCACAGCGTCTGCCGGGAGGCCGGCGTCCGTTTCAGAATCATCTCGACCTCGTTTTGGAAGCCTATGTGGAGCATCTGGTCGGCCTCGTCCAGGACGAGGACCTTCAGGTCGTCGAAGTGCAGGGTCCCCCGGCGCAGGTGGTCCAGCAGCCGTCCTGGGGTGCCTATGACAATTTGCGCAGATCCTTTCAGCTTCTTAATCTGCGCCTGGATGTCTTGACCGCCGTAAGCTGCCAGGATGTGCAGGGGCAAATACTCTGAAAGCTTCCTGGCCTCCGCGGTTATCTGAATAGCCAGCTCCCGTGTAGGCGTTAGAATCAAAGCCTGTACCGCCGGCAGAGCGGGATCCACCGCTTCGAAAATGGGCAGAAGGAATGCCAGGGTCTTGCCGGTCCCCGTCTGAGCCTCGCCAACCAGGTCTCTGCCGGCCGCGATTTCCGGAATGGCCATGGCCTGAATAGGCGTGGGCACCTGAATCCCCTGAGCTGTAAGAGCCTCCCTTAGAAGCGCTGATACACCAATAGTCTCAAAATCACTCTTCACAAAATCCTCCCGCATCTATTTCTCGACAAACTGAACGGTAACACCATTCGGATCCTTGACGAAAAAGAATTTGACGCCGCCGCCCTCAAAAGGACCACTGACGATTTCTACACCTTGTTCTTTACAGGCACCCATCATATCGTCCAAGCTCTCGACCTGGAAGCCCAGGGAAAGATTCGCAGGCGCGGAGGGCATCCCTGCTTCCCCGGCCTCTTTATGCTCAAGCAGCTCGACTTCAATGCCATTTTCGTCCTTGAGAAAGCAGAGCTCAAGGTTTGGGTTGGGATTAAAGCGGCGGTCAACGGTCAGGCCAAGGAGGTCTCTATAAAATGGCAAAGCGCTGTCAATGCTTTTAACGGTGATGGTGGTCCATAAAAATTTTGCGTTCATGGGGTTCGCTCCTTATATGGTAAATAATCTTGTCGGGTTTTATTATAGCATACATGTGTGCGTTAGGATAAGAGGGGGTGTTTGGTTGGGGACTGGGCCCGACCAAACGCTTCAGGTGGGGACTGGGCCGGACCGGATGATTAAGGTGGGGGAGGGGGGAGAGGGGACCATCGGCAAAGCTCTTTCTTTAAAATGAAAAATTCAGCGGATACCATTGACGTTGACGTTACGTCAAGTTGTATAATAAACGCAAGGGGGAAGGGTCCTTGAAGTGAGGAGGCCATGCAATGGAAATGACGATTCAAAGGCTGTCACGGCTGGCAGGGGTGAGCTCGCGGACGCTGAGATATTATGATGAGCTGGGGCTTCTGAAACCGCTGCGGGTGAACAGCGCAGGGTACAGGATTTACGGCAGGAGCGAGGTGGACAGGCTGCAGCAGATTTTGTTTTACAGGGAGCTTGGACTTGAGCTGGAGCGCATCAAAGCGCTTCTCGACAGTCCGGGCTATAGTCCCCGGGCGGCGCTGGAGTCCCATCGCGAGGCGCTGCTGGAAAAACGCAGGCAGCTGGATCTGCTGATTAAGAACGTTGAAAAAACTATGGCCTATAATGAGGGGAGAATTGAAATGACGGACAAGGAAAAGTTTGAAGGGTTTAAGAAATCCATGATTGAGAGCAATGAGGCGCGTTACGGGAAAGAAGTGCGGGAGAAGTATGGCAATGAGGTGACGGACGCGTCGAACAAAAAGCTTGAGGGGATGACAGAGGCGGAATATGCCGAGGTACAGGCCCTCAGTGAGGCGGTGCTTGAAAAACTGGCGGCGGCAATGAAGACAGGTACGCCCGGCGGCGCGCCCGCTCAGGAGGTCGCGGCGCTGCACAAGCAGTGGCTTATGGTTTACTGGCCGCAGTATTCTGGCGAGGCCCACGCGGGTCTTGCGGAGATGTATGTGGCGGATGAGCGGTTTACGGCGTTCTATGATGACAAGTGTGGACAGGGGGCAGCGTTGTTCCTGCGGGATGCGATACGGGTTTTCGTGGGGCTGGATCCGGCTTAGGGTCGTGTTGGAGAAAGGCTTATTTTCAATGCCAATGCTGTGTGAATGACGGGCAGGTGCTATGGAAGCCGGTGAAGGTGTTAAGCCAGGGCTTCCGGGCAGCTGCTCTTTTTTGATATTGTAGAAGTGAAACCTTGAAAAACAACGAGAAACCGTGACAACGCACAATAATCAGTGGGGAATAGGTTGAATTGGGTATGAATATTAATAAGTTAGGAGAAATTTGAAGGAAGTTTTTTTCGCAGACCTTTTCTCGGATAGACAGGCAAAGCTTTTGATTTTAAATTTCGCAATTTATTAATGCTGTCTCAATTTCATCAACAAGCTCACACGAAGCCATCATTGAAGCAGGAGGTGTCGCTCATGTTTAAGTCAAAAAAGCCGTCAGAACGGGACCGACCAAAACCGTCTCAAAAAAAGGCGACTGGTGCGAAGAATACCGCAGATCCCGCGAGCCCCTCTGGGAAAGCGGACTTTGAAAAGCCGCCGCGTAAACAGCGCGTGCTCCGCTGGTATCCTCTGATAGCCGTTTTCGTGGTTTTATTCGCCACTTTATTTTACCTGGACGTCTTTGGCCTAAAAGGTGCGCTGTTTTCCAGTCAGGAGCAGGATCCCATCACTCAGGTCCGTGGACCCGCAGATTTCGTTGAGGGTAGGCTGAAGGCCGCAAAGGCAGTGGCACTCCTCGACAACGTGCCTGAACCGGCCCGTGGAACAGTGGACCTTTTTGTCCGGGATGGGCACTTGTATTACGCTGAGGATGGCAAGGAAGAGACCCTTGTGGGGTCTAACGCTGAGGTTGCTGCGGCGGGAGATCTGAAGCTGGTTTTCAGCTTTTCGGAGGAGGCTCCGGATAGCCTCAGCTTTCTGATTGGACACCTTGAAGCGCCTGAGTATGACATGCTCCGCACGGTCAGGATTCCCCGCATACAGGGGTCTGCGGGCCGGGACTTCGCTGTGGCGCGGCTCTATCTCACTGAGAATGGCATGGCACCTATTGTGAAGGTCGAGGACTTGTCCTTCAACGTCCAGAAAAATGCGGCCTTTGCGCTTCCCAAAATGATTAACGCGGTTTTAGCCGATGGTTCCAAGACCCAAGTCCCCATCACCTGGTCACCATGGCTCATCGACACCTCTGAAATTGGGGTGCGGGGCAGCATAGGGACAATTGAAGGCTATGATCAGCCGGTCAACTTGACGCTGATCATCAGCGATCAAGTGGCGCTCCAGCCGGAGACGTCCGGTGCGGCCCAGTCCCCGCCTGAAGAGTCCGGTGCGGCCCAGTCCCCGCCTGCACAACCTGTTCCTGAACCGGCTCCAACACCGAAGCCAGCACCGGCACCAAAGCCAACGCCGGCGCCTAAACCTGCACCAGCGCCCGTAACGATTCAGTCTTTGAATTCGGTAACTGCCACGGTGAAACAAGGTGAAAGCTATAAGCTGCCTTCTGCTGTGACCGCTGTTATGAGTGACAAGACGACGAAGAATGTCCCTGTGACATGGAACCCGGCGTCTTTGGATACAAGCAGTGCTGGGACGAAAACCAGCACGGGGACAGTTACAGGTACATCGGTTAAAGCGATGCTGACTTTGACGGTGACGCCATCGACGTTAGCCGCTCCTCAAGTGGCTGTTTCGCAAATTTCCGGGACGGATGTGACCGTTAAAGTAACGGGTCAGCCAGGCGCGACGGTCTTATTCAACGACTATGGGGTAGGAACGATTGGTTCAAACGGCATTCTCACGGTAACCCATGTCAACATTGACATCCTGCAAAGTGTCAGACTGACAATGGCGGGGTGGAACCCAAGTCCGGCAGTGTCAACTTTTGTACTTTATTGATTTGGCATAGGTTAGGAAGTCGGGTTCTCTGGCCTATGGCCTGCGAACCCGACTTCCTCATTTTGAAGGGAGGCGCCCGCTTTGATTGACTATTCCAGAGACCTGCTCGATAAATTTATAGGTGTGACCTCTGTCGCGAATAATGGATCAATGATCCGGCTTTATGGCGGCGACCAAGCCTGGTTCGAAACGGAAAACGGCAGGGCGGGGGGATGTGGCACCGTTGCGGCGGCGAATATTCTCGCTTATTTTGGCGTACTTTACGGGGAAAACACTGCCGTCCCGGACGTGGGTCTTTTCACAGAGAATCGCTGCTTTACACGGGAGCTTTTTATTGCCCACATGCACGAGGTTTACCGGGGTCTGACCCCAATGAAAGCACCGTGGCAGTCCTGGGTCAGGCGTGGCGGCCGCGAAGTCCATAGGCGTACTGTGTTGAGATTGCCGGATTCCCTTGGCATTCACAGTCCGGTGCGGTTCTCGAATGCTGTGATAGAAATGGCAAAAGGGAAAGGGGTACAACTCCGGGTCGTCTGGCCTCAAAATACAAAAGGACGGCGTCCAGCCAATCATGCCGTGGGGCTGGATGAGGCCAAGTCTTTTATATTAAATCAAATTAATAAAGGGATGCCAGTGGCCATGCTCAATTTTGGCAATAAGGGGCTCAGAGGGGTAGAATATCAGAGTGCGGCTACCGGGCGTCGTTACAGCACCGATCGTTTTCAATGGCACTGGGTGGTCATAACGGGTGTCAAGGCACAAGAGAGATTTGGGGCTGATGGTGATGAGCGCCCGTTTCCTGTGGTGGCATCCAGTTGGGGCAACCGTGTGATCCTTGATTTAAATCAGTTTTGGGGACGGGGTCTGACCCACCTTGTTTCTTTTGAACTGGTGTGAAAGAAAAAAGAGAGAAAAGTGTCTCAGAATGGCTTGTTTGGCCGCTGAAGACGTTTTTTCCCTCTTTCTTTTTTTGTACTTATGAAAATCATTATTTTTTAAGCTCGACCAGGTGATTGTAGTAATCCAGCTCGAGGATGCGTGCGGAGGCGAGGAAGATGTCATCGATTTGGCGGGTGACTTCCTGGATGTAGTTGGGTGAGGCGGTGGGGATGGGGTGGGATGGGGTGGCGGGGACCATCGGCAAAAACGCTTTGGAAAGGGCGTCATAGCGGCCTCGGTCGGTGATAAAGCTTTTGTTGAGGAAGGTGACGAAGGGCGGGGCGCCGGAGAAGATGTCACGGCCCATGAGGAGGCGGGAATCGAAGTCGAGGCCCAGGAGGTTGGAGAGCGTGGGGAGGATGTCCAGACTCGAGCAGGGGGTGGTGATGACTTCCGGGGTCTGACCCCGGCTGTATAGGATGAAGGGGCTGCGATAGAGTTCGAAGGTGCGTTCGACCGGGTGGCCGGCGAGCTCGTCCAGGGCTTTATCCGAGAGGCCGTAAGGGTAGTGGTCCGCGCTCATGGCAATGAGGGTGCGTTCGGCGACGCCTGCGGCTTCGAGTTGGCTAAGGAGGTCGGCCATGGCGCGGTCGAGCTCGATTTGGGTGGCGAGGTAGGCTTTGGCTTCGTTGCTTAGGGGCAGGTGGTCTACGGCGGCCCTGTTTTTGGCAGCCATGGCGTTGCCCCGGAAGCTGTAGCGCATGTGTCCGCTGACCGTCATGTAATAGGTGTGGAAGGGTTCGCGGTTTATGTACTCTGGGACGGAGTGCTGGATCATTTCCAGATCGGATTCGGGCCAGGTTGGGGTGACGTCGAGGCCGTTTCCGAGACCAAAATAAGTGTAGCCCATGTTGGGGTGGGAGAGGTGGCGCTTGTAGTAGCTGTAGCGGTGGTTGTGGTAGGCGGTGGTGGTGTAGCCCAGAGGGCGGAGCTGGTTGCCCAGGGTCATGGCCATGTTTTTGCTGGCGGAATCTATGAAGCTCCAGATGCCGCTTTTAGGGAGGAGGCCGGTGCAGGCGACGTATTCGCCGTCTGAAGTGCTGACGCCCCATATAGGATTGTAAAATTCAGTAAAATTAGTGCCTTCATGGACCATTTTGTAGAGGGTGGGGGTCAGTTCTGGGTGTATTGAATAGGGGGACAGGCTTTCAGCGGTGATGAAAATGAGGTTGAAGCCTCTGTAGCGACCGGTGTAGGGGTTTTTGGGCGAGGGGGTTTCTGAGGCGAACCAGTTATGGAGGGCTTTGAGCCGCGGGTCTTTGGATTTTGCGGCGTAGGCACTGAAGTCTATTGGCAAAGCGTTGTATTGGGCGTTTGGCCATTGTGGTGTGGGATCAGGGGTGGTTTGTGGGGTGGGTTGTTGGGTGAGCTCCTCTGAAATACGGGTGTGGCCAGCATTTGTCTCGTAAATTTTTGATTTCATGCCGAGGAGAGAGCGCTGGAAGTCCAGGCGCATGGTGGTCAGCAGGCCAAAATGGCTGAGGGTAACTGTGGGATCCATGCTTCGGAAATAAGCTTCATAAGCACCGCCAAGCTTGTTTTTCGATACGCGGATTATTATTTTCGCGATCAGCAGGAGGACGGCTATGAGGATAAGGGGGGTCACAAGCTGGGTTATAAACGGGGTCATAAACGGGGTCAGACCCCCAATGGAATTTGAAGCTGAGGCATTTTCAGATAGCGCTGCTTGTGGAATGGCAGCTTCTGGGGTCAGACCCGCAAATATTGAAAAATGCAGCACCAAAGGCAGGGATAGAATCAAAAGCCACTTAGCGCTCATGGCAATATAGGCAATGATGTCTTTGACAAAGTCCAGCACTTGGCCGGCATTCCCCATGGAAAAGAAGGTGTAGAGCATTTTGAATATTTTAAAGTAGACGAGCTGGGAGGCAAAAATGAAGAAAAGCAGAATTATAAAAATCGCTGCCAATCCTTCTTTGACGAGGCCTCCAAAAGGGGAAGCCATGGGGGCCAGGACACTTGCGTAAAATGCTGACCAGATTAAAGTGTTGTGCAGTCCGGGCTTCTTGAATTTTTTTACTGTAGCAAGTCGAAGCATTATTTCTAAATATATAATGACAGCAAACCAATATATAGCGGGAGGCATCCCCGTAATGGCGTTTAGCATGCAAAAGACCCCTTTCTCGTTATAGCCCAATCATAGCTGAACTGGAAAAAGGGGTCAACAGTAGGTTTTATTGACAAAACTTCAGGTGGGCCCAGTCCCGCACCAAACAGGTGGGCCCAGTCCCGCACCAAACACTGTGTCAAACAGGTGGGCCCAGTCCCCCACCAAACAATCACGGCTTTTCAAGCCTTGGCCATTTCAACGACAAGAAAATGCGCCGTTTGCTCTGCCTGGAGCCTCAGGGTCTCCTCAATGGATTCGATGGCGTCACGAGCTTCCAGTCTCAGACCGTTGATGACAGCCTCGCCTTCAATGAGGACTAAGTAGGCCTGGCGGCTTTCCTTGACTTTAAACTCAATTTGGTCGCCTTTTGAAAGCTCAAGGGCGTACAGGTTGGTATCCTGGTGAAGCTCAATGGGCGCGCCGCCGCCAACACCGGAAGCGATGTGGAGCCATTTGCCTTTTCGAAGCGCCCAGTCCAGCTTCAATTCCCCATAAGCCGGTTTATGACGCTTCTGATCCGGCAGAATCCAAATCTGAAGGAAGCGCAGCGCATCAGAACCAAGATTGTGCTCGCTGTGGGAGACACCGGTGCCGGCGCTCATGTACTGGACCTCCCCCCCGTTTCAGCGCGCTTTTGTTGCCCATGCTGTCACCATGGGTCAGCTCGCCATTCACCACATACGAAATGATTTCCATATCCCGGTGGGGGTGCGTGTCAAAACCGTTCCCGGAGGCCACCAAGTCATCATTTATGACCCTTAAAGCGCCAAAATTCATATTATCTGGATTGTAATATTCAGCGAAGGAGAAGTGAAATATGCTGCGCAGCCAACCTCTGTTGCTGCGCCCCATTTGCCGATGGTCTATTTTTCTAAACATATCATTTAAACCTCCTTTGTATCGAATTGAAAACTGTTATCATTTAACTATAATATACTACTAATTAGTATTATAATCAAGCCTTATATAAATTTTTTCCTATGTTTAATTGACTTAAGCTCTAAAAACCTTCAGAATTGAAGTAATGTGTGCTTTCAGTCAAGCCTAAGCTTTATCAAACACAGCACTCCATTTTACCTGCATAGCCAACACCGTTCACATCACCGCACACATTCGAAATCAGCACAAATTATCCCAACAGGAGGCCCATGATGACCAAACGAACCCCAACGTTCATTGTTTTAATCATTGTCGCAGCGGTTGTTCTATGGCTTGGCGGCACAAGCTTTTACACGGTGGATCAGACAGAATATGCCGTGCTGGAGACCTTTGGCAAGCCGGATACCAATCTGGTTCAGCCTGGACTCAGATTCAAGCTGCCGTATCCCATTCAGAACGTGCGCAAACTTTCAAGAGAAACTTTTTCTCTCACCTTTGGCTATGAGGAAGGCCCCGATGGCTCGACCGTTCAGGAACGGGACGCCAAAATGATTACGGGTGATGAGAACATCATCCTGGCGGACCTTGAAGTCCAGTGGCAGATTGTCGATCCTATTGCCTTTCTTTACAACACTGAGGATCCTGTCAAAATCCTTATGAACGCCACTTCCAGCTCGCTGAGAGGAGTTATTGGAAGCTCGGTGGTGGATGACGCTTTGACAGATGGCCGTACCCGCATTATGAATGACACCCGGGATACCTTGGTCTCTCTGGTTGACGCTTATCAAATAGGCGTCGCCATCCGAAATGTCAACTTGCAGGACGTCGACCTTCCAAACGAGCAGGTCAGTGACGCCTTTAAAAAAGTCGCCTCCGCCCGTGAGGAACGCATCACGAAGATCAACCAGGCGAACCGTTACCGAGCTGAAAAAATCAATAACGCAGATGGCCAAAAGGCTGCGCTCATCAGCCGCGCGGAAGGGGACAAGGTTGCCCGGATCGAGCAGGCAAGAGGTGACGTGGCCCAGTTTAACGCTATTTACTCTGAATATGCCAACAACAAGACCATCACGCGGGATCGTCTGATCATAGAGACGCTGGAGCAGGTTCTTCCGGATGTCCAGATCTACATCATGCAGGAGGGCGGCGGCAGCACGGTGAATTACCTTCCGCTGGACCAGCTGAAGAAAGGTGGTGCTGTCAATGAGTAAATTGGAACAAGTCATTCAGGTGATCATTGACGAATTCAAGAAAAATATGGCAGCGAACAAGGCTAAGAGGCCTGCTTCAGCCAGTGGCTCAGACAGCCCAAATCCACGTCCATCCGGCCGCAAACTTTCTATAGGCATTCCAGTCGTCATCCTGCTGATCATAGCCGTGGTCTTCGTTCAGAGCAATCTCTTCATTGTCAGAGCCAACGAGTTTGTCATTGTACGGCAGTTCGGCGAAATTGTCCGGGTCATCGACGAACCAGGGCTGAAGTTCAAGGTGCCTTTCGTCCAGACCTTCACGCGGCTGCCAAAATTCACTTTGGTCTACGACGTACCGCCGGCAGAGATCAACACCCTTGACAAAAAGCGGATCATGGTCGATTACTACAGCCTTTGGAGAATCACAGACCCCGTTCAAATGATTGAGTCCCTCAGAACCCTTGACGCGGCGGAGAACCGACTGGGCGACATAGTCTATTCCAGCATCCGCACGGAACTGGGCAAAATGAATTATGTCGACATTATCAAGGATCGCATCAGTACTCGTGGCGGCATAGACTCCACGGTCAAAGGCCAGGTCAACGACACCCTTGTCAGGAACATGAGCGGCATTGAGCTCATTGACATCAAGATGAAGCGCGCAGATCTTCCGGCGGCCAACGAGGAATCCGTCTTCCTTCGCATGATTTCCGAACGGGAAAGTACCGCCCAGCAATATCTCTCCCAAGGTGACGCTGAAGCCCTTAAGATTCGGGCAGAAACTGACAGGGAAGTCTCTGAAATCCTTTCCAGAGCGGAAGCTGACGCCAAGACTATCCAGGCAGAGGGCGAGAAAGAGGCCGCGCGCCTTTATAATGATGCCTACAGCGCGGATCCGGAATTTTTCAACCTTTACAGAACACTGACCTCCTACAAGACGACCATCAACGGCGAAACGGTGCTGCTGCTCCCAATCAATTCGCCATATCTGAGATATCTCACAGGGGAATAACATGAGCTACGGTATTTGGCAGCGCGCCCTGGGATCCCACCGGACCAACGTCTATATTGTCTATGATGAGCAGACAAAAGAAGCGTTGATCCTGGACCCGGGGGACGAGAAGAAAAAAATCATAAAAGTGGTACAGGAAAAGGGCCTGAAGATCATGGGCATTCTCCTTACCCATGGCCACGTGGACCATATTGGCGCCGCGGCGGCGCTGAGGAAGCAATACGACTGTCCGCTGATGGCCCACAAGGCAGAGGAGATGCTCCTCGCGACGCCCTACTACAATCATTCCAATGAGCGGGATATTCGCATCAAAGCGGATATCCCCCTTTCAGAAGGTCAGAGGATAGCCTTTGGGAATCATGGATTATTGGTGATCCATACGCCAGGGCATACTGCTGGCAGCATCAGTCTGAAGCTGGAGAACGCCCCGGTGATCTTTACGGGGGACACAATTTTTGGTGACGACGTGGGCCGGACAGACCTCTACAGCGGCAGCGATGCCCAGCTTAAAAACACTATCAAGCGGGCACTTAACGAGTGGAAAGACGAGTGGACCCTCTATCCCGGCCATGATGCCGCTGCGGTAATGGCAGACGTCAGACCCATATTAAAGCGCTATGTATAATTCAGTTTAAGAGGAGTCAGTCATATGCAGAATTTTATTTTTTCATTAAACATCATCCTGCCTCTTTTTCTGCTGATGTCTCTTGGTTATGGTCTGAAGCATCTGGGCATGTTTGACCCTAAATCCTTGAAAGTATTGAACAGCTTAGCTTTTAAGGCGCTGCTCCCTGCACTGGTGTTCAACAACATTTATCTCACGGATAAAAATGGCCATTTTGATGCCCGGGTCATCCTGTTCGCCGCTGTTTCGGCCTTTGCGATCTTTGGGGTTTTCACAGTTGTTACCGTTATGCTGGAAAAGGACAACCGCAGGCGGGCCACGCTGATTCAGGGCATTGGCCGCAGCAACTCCATCATTTTCAGCCTGCCCATTGTCGCGTCCATCTACGGACCGGAGCGGGCGGGCATCACCGCTATAGTGGTGGGGACAGTGGTGCCTATCTTCAATGCCCTCAGCGTCATTGTCCTGTCGGTGTTTGGCAAACGAAAAGTCAGTCCCTGGGGCTTGGTGCTCAACGTATTAAAAAACCCATTGATCCTGGGGTCTTTGGCCGGCATCCTGGCCATGAACGCAGGTCTGACCCTGCCGGTCCCTGTTGAAAAAACCGTGGGGGATTTGGCGAAAGCTGCGACACCGCTGGCCATTCTGGCCTTGGGAGGCTCTTTTAATTTCAGTGCCGTCAAAGACAACACCAAATATATTGCCTATGGTGTGTTTTCCAAGCTTGTGGTGATCCCGGGGATCCTTGTGCCCCTTTGCGTCAAGCTGGGGTTCACAGGGCCGGAGCTCGTGACACTTGTGATCATGTACGCTGCACCAGCAGCGGTGTCGACCTATACCATGGCTCAACAGATGGACGCGGACGACGTTCTGGCCGGGCAACTGGTAGTCTTTGGCTCAGCGCTGTCCGTCGTGACCATTTTCTTTTGGCTCTTTGGGCTGAGAAGTCTTGGTTTAATTTAGCATAAACTAAAAGGAGTTTGGTTGGGGACTGTCCCCAACCAAACTCCTTTTAAAATTTTAAACCTCAAGCTGCAGCTTCCGGATTTCTGCCTCAACCTGACGAAATGCTTTTTCCACGGCAGGGTGCTCCTCTGGTACCGGATACTTCTTCAGAATCATTTCCAGCAGCTTGGTCAGGTCGCTGACCGCCTGGCGGTAGAGCTTTTCCGGATTGAAGGTTGGCAGACTGTGCGTGTTGTCGAGGTTGGACTGGAGCTCCTGCATGATGCTCAGGGCCATTTTGTCGTACTTGCGACCATCGGACTCCGGAATCCCTATAGTATCCAGGATCACATCCCGAACCCTCTGAATATCTTCTTCCTTCTGCCAGAAGGTGAACTGCAGCGCCATCAGATCCTCCATTTTGCAGGTGACGCGTCCACTGAGCAGGGCACTGGCACGGATCAGATTTCTGGAAAGTTTCAGACGCCTTGGGGAAATAAAAATCTTGTTCTTCTTGGTCAGGATATTTGAAATCTCCACCATGGCCCTGGCTATGTTCTCCGGCAGGGCCACCAGCTCCAGATGGTCCTGCAGCCACATCAGGTCTTTGAGGCTCAGCTTGATGTCCGTGGCTGTGTGGTCATCCATGAGGATCATGCGGACTTTGTTGTCGTCATCCTTGAGGGGAGAGACCAGCACCCTGGACAGAAAGCGGTCGTGGAGAGCCTGCAGGCGGAAGTCCGTCTCGTCTGCGTCCAGGTCATCCGACTGTTTGGGAAAGAAGTTCGTGTCAGCCATAAAAAATCTGAGGTTCGTTTTGACGGTTTCTGTGCCATTCTTGAATTCCCCTTCATTCAGGATGGTCAGAATGCCGGAGTTGGCAACCTGATCGCTGATCCTGTAAAATTCCGAGCAGAAGGCTATGGCAGCGTCCGGCAGGAAACCTTGATACGCCCGCTTTACAATACCGTGGCGCTTGTAGTACTCAATGTCCGGGGCACCAAGCACGTTGTTGGGGCTGATATCTGTCCCCATCTGAATGTGGAAGTAGGGGGTGCCGTTAAAGACGTCAAAGTCTATGACGTTGACAATCTCCCTCAAAATCGCGGACTTCGCGATCCCCGGAGGCCCCAGGGCAATCATGTTGGTCCTGGAGATCATGGACAGCAAAATGCATTCTACAAAGGTGTCCACTTCGTAGTATTTGCGGTTGAGAAAGTCTTGAATACCTCTGAGCTTGGTGCTGAGCTCGTTCAGATCCATGGACAGCCCCGCGTCCAGTCCGGCTCTGCGCTCAAGGGCCTCAGCTCTTGCGCTCCCATCAGGCTTTGCATTTTTATCATAGTCGGTTTCAACTCTATTCTCAGTAGTCATGGCATGCCCTCCCAGTCTAAGCGGTGATCTATATTCTTTCAAAAAGCTGCGCGCTTATTTTCTCGTTCCAGTTGGACAAGTCCCTGTCCCGGATTTCGAGGATTTCATCAGAAATCTCGCCCAGGTCTCCGTAGTCCCCATAGGTTTCGCCGTGAATGATAATGGCGTAGAGCTTAAAAGTCATTTCTTTTTTCCACTGAATGAATTCCCGCTTGAAGCCTTCCCGGATGTCGCTGAACCCGTCGGTAATCATCAGGATGTCTGCCCGGCGGTAGTGGTCTTCTTTCAAAAGTCCCACCGCAGTTTTCAGCGGTGTTTCAAAATCCGTGCCCCCGCGAATGAATTGCCCAAGGAGTGTCATGATCTCATCAATAGTCACGTGGTTCGGGTTGAATTCCTGGATGTACAGGGGCTCTGTCTTCGAGGCGAACTGAAGGGTGATGAGCCGCCGTTTCTGGATTCTGGCCACTTCAATGAAGGCCACCAGGAGCGCTTTTGTCTCCTCGATCTTGACCCCCTCCATGGACCCCGAGCCGTCGTAGCAGAGAATGATAGGCCCTCTGTCCCTGGCCACCCGCCCTTCCATTTCGTAAACCAGCAGGCTGCGGTTCAGGAAGCGGTCATAGAAGTCGTCATTGAATTCCTCAATGGAAAGGGCCATGATTTCCTCGTCGATCAGGGCGTCGAACCGGTCTCCCACGGCGACTTTGTCGTTGAGGTACTGCATTTTTCTCTTTTTGTGGAACTGAGCCCTGCGGGCGATCTCCCGCTTTTTTCCCACTTTATTCAAAAAGCGTATAGCCGATGGTTCCCCAAGCGCCCTATACAGCTCCAGCACATGATCAAAATCATCCGTCACCTCGAGCTCCGCATTGACGCCCAGCGACTTGACATTCTCAGTAAACCTGTCAATACTCTCAATAGTCTTATTCACAGCCAGCTGAACATCCAGTGGCCTGAGGACCTCAGCCAGCTGACCTTCCAGTCTTTGAACCCGTTCACCCAACTGTTTCAGGGCCTGCTCGAGACTCCGGGGATCTCTCTTTGGGGTCTGACCCCGCTGCCTGGCATCAGCGCCAGGATCTCCAGCATAACCAAGGTTCGCGGAAGAGAGGGGATCCCCCATGCCGCCACCCTCTATCAGACGCCTTTGATCCACCTCCCCATGAGTCATCTCCTGGGCAGTGAAGCCGGCCGGCATCAAGGCCTCCGGCGGCGCGGGCGCGCCTGAAGCGTCCAGTTTTTCGGCGAGGGACTGGGCCCGACCAGACAAGTCTTCGGCCAGTTCCTCTTGTGTCATAGGCGCGCCGTTGCGATCAGATGGCTGATTTCGATCACCGGGTGCCTCGGATTCAACCTGGTGCTCGCTGTTGAAAGCCTGATCCAGCTTTTCAAGAAATGCCGAGAGATCCGGTGCCAATGAAGCTCTGAGCTTGGCTTCCAGATTTTCCTTTTTTGTGTCTGAAACCTTAGGCTTGACCGTTTTTGACAGGGAAGCGCCATCTTCTTTTATCACAGTATCCTGTTCTTTGGATGCGGCCAGCGATTTTAAAGCTTTTGCCAGTGCGCGTGCAATATCGCTGAGCCCGGCGTCTTGTGGAAGTCCCAGGGGCTTTTTAAGCTGGCTTAAGTGCCGGGCGTCTTCTGGATTAATTATGTCTTCTTGTGACTGAATTCTTTGACGGATTTTTTGATCTTCAAGGCTTTCCTTCAGGGCCATTTCAGTTTCCTTAAGCGCGTCCAGGGCGCTGCTAAGCGACTCGAGATGCGCCGGGATCTCAGTGCCCCTAAGCCGCAGCAGGAGCTCGTCCACCATCAGTTTTAAGGCCAGATAGCTTTCTGTCGTGCTGCCCGCGGTCCGCCCCCTGAGCTTATCAAGGGTGTAGGAGCCTTGCAAAGCTGAGATGACCGCATGGCCGGAAGTAGGCACTGGTAAAAGGACAGGCTCGATTTTGTAGAGAAGATAAAACAAATCCTCCAGCAGATTTGAAAAGCCTGGCGTCAGCGCGGTCAGCAGGGTTTGATAACGTGTCAACAGCTTTGAATGTTCCCGCAGAGTATCAAAATAGTATTGGTCCAGAAGATTGCTTGAAATGGCTTTTGGAATACTTGGAAACTGAGTCAGCCCGGACACGTTCATCACCTGCCTTATTCAGAATTGGAAAACGCTGCCTTAGATCTATACCCAATTATATAACTCGTTTGTCTTTATTACAATGCAGGCTTGTGTCAAGCTAAAGGGTTATGAATGCGTATCATAAGCTGTTTTCAACAGGTTGACAGCGTCCTTGTGGTTTGTACACTAAGGAATCCGAACAAATGACAGAAAATTTAGAGTATAATGATAATAAAAGTAACCTATAATAGAGGTAACAAGATAATGTGGGGGAAATGCGTCAATGGACGAGTGGGATGCTTAAGCTTTCTGCCACTGTCGTTCATTTTATTGGCTGCTGGAGCCAAGATCCAGCTACGCGTCCATACCGGGAGGGAATTGATAATGAGACCATTTGAGTATTTCAGACCAACGACTTTGAAGGAAGCCTCTGAACTGCTGGTTCGCCATGGTGAAAATGCGCATATTCTGAATGGCGGGACGGATCTGATCATCAGAATGCGGGATGGTTTGACGCTGCCTGAAGCGGTTATTGATTTAAAGGGTATTGAGTCGCTCTTTCGGATTCGTGAGGATCAGGATACAGTGACCATTGGCGCCGCGGTGACTTTGAATCGCGTAGGTGGGGACGAAACTATAGGCCATCACTTTCCTTATTTGGCGGCGGCGGCGTGTTCGGTGGGCTCAAAGCAGGTTCGGAACCGGGCGACATGTATAGGCAATCTCTGCAACGCCTCGCCCCTGGCAGATACAGCGACGCCGCTTATGGTGCTGGACGCGGTCCTGGAGGTTTTTGGCCCTGAAGGGGAGCGTGAGATTCCCATTCGCGAGTTTTTCGTTTTCGTGCGTAAGACCTCCCTAAAGCCTGGAGAAATTGTTAAAGGGGTCCGGATTCCTAAAACCGCGGGGATGGGCGTTTTTTCGAAACTGGCCAGACGCAAGGAGGTCGATCTCTCCACGGTTTGCATGACGCTGCTGAAGGCAGAGGACGGCTGGCGGCTGTCTTATGGGGCTGTAGCGCCAACGCCTGTGCGGCTGCCTGAAACCGAGGCGCTGCTGAATCAAGGGGCGGCGCTTGATGCGATCCTTGAACAAGCTGCATGGGAAGTTAAGCCTATTGATGACGTGCGGGCCTCAGCGGCTTACAGGCGGGACATGGTCAAGGTTATGCTGAAGCGTGGCCTTGAGCAGATTGAAAAAGGAGGCGCGGCATCGTGAAAAAGCTGACGGTTAATTTTATTCTCAATGGCGAGGAAATTGAGCACGAGACGCTCCCAAACAGAACGTTGCTGAAAATGCTCAGAGAGGACTTCGATCTCACGGGTGCCAAAGAGGGCTGCGGTGCCGGAGAGTGCGGCGCCTGTACGGTCATTATGGACGGCCAGGCAGTGAACGCGTGTCTGGTGCTGGCGCCAGAGGTTGAGGGCAGCATTGTGGAGACCATTGAAGGCTTGTCAGACGGAACGCATTTGGATCCGCTCCAGCAGGCGTTTATAGATAACGCGGCGCTGCAGTGCGGCTACTGCACGCCTGGCATGATCATGACGGCGAAGGCGCTGCTGGAGGAGAACCCAACCCCGTCTTATAAAGAGATTAAGGAAGGCATCAGCGGGAATTTGTGCCGCTGCACCGGATATAAAAAGATTGTCCAGGCCATTCAGAGCGTCGCGGATCAGAACGGACTGGATTCAGGGAATCGAGCGGGTTCAGGGAACCGAGCAGGCTCAGGCAGAGACTGAGAAAGGGGGAGTCGCTTTGAAATTCGTAGGGAAGAGCATAAAGCGGGTAGACGGTGTCAAGAAGGTCACCGGATCCCTGAAATATGTAGACGACATGAAGATGCCAAGAATGCTGTATGTTGCGGTCAAGCGGAGCCCTCATCCCCACGCGAGGATAGTCTCTATTGATACGTCGAAGGCCATCAGCCTTAAAGGCGTCAAAGACGTCATCACTGGCGAGTATTATACCAAACGGGGTGGCCTTTACCTCGAGGATAAGAATTTTCTGGCGGTTGGCAAAGCCCGGTACAGAGGTGAGGCCGTTGCGGCTGTTGCTGCGGAGTCGGAAGACATCGCAAAGGCGGCGGCAGAGCTGATTGAAGTGGACTACGAAGTCCTGCCGGCGGTGACGAACGCCATTGAAGCCATGGCACCAAACGCGCCTCTGGTTCATCCGGACCTTGGGGATTATAAAGTGGCGCCGGTGTTCTTCCCAGAGCCAGGCACCAATATATCTAACCACTATAAGCTGCGGAAAGGGGACGCGGAGAAGGGGTTTTCCGAATCTGACTACGTCTTTGAAAACAAGTTTTATGTGCCCCATGTTCAGCACGTGCCTATAGAAACACATACCGCCATAGCGCAGATGGACGCGGATGGCTACCTCACGGTCTGGGCGTCCTGCCAGTCCCCTTATGCGGTGCGGCAGGCATTATCAGCGGCATTTGATGTTCCGCTGAACAAGCTGCGGGTGATCTCGCCGGCAGTGGGCGGCGGCTTTGGTTCCAAAGCGGGCACGACCCTGGAGGGGATCATTATTCCGCTGGCCATGCGGTCCAATGGCAGGCCGGTGAAGCTGACCTACTCCCGGGAGGATGAATTTGAGAACGCCTATGTGCGCCAGGGACTCCACGCCACCATAAAAACGGGTGTCCGCAAGGATGGTAAAATTCTGGCGGTCCAGAATGAATTCATCTGGGATGGCGGTGCCTATACGGAATATGGCGTGAACATTGTCAAAGCAGCTGGTTATGCTTCCGCAGGGCCATATGACATAGACAATGTTTTTACGGATTCCTACTGCGTCTACACCAATCACCCGGTGGGTGGCCCATACAGGGGCTTTGGCATGAGCGAAATCCATTTTGGCATTGAGCAAAACCTGGATATTGTCGCAGAGCAGATTGGCATTACCCCAGTTGAAATCCGTAAAATCAATGGCCTTAAATCCGGAGGACGTACCGGAACGGGTGAAATTGTCGAGGTCAGCGGTCTTATAGAATGTCTCGACAACGTGATTCGGGACATTGAGCTGGATAAAGTTGAACCAGCCTCTGGCCCAAACAAACGACGGGGCAAAGCCATTGCCTGCGGCTGGAAAGCGCCGTCCATGCCTAACAACGCGGCATCTTCGGCAATCATCAAGCTGAATGAAGATGGCACAGCCCATCTTCTGGTCAGTGCCCAGGATATTGGCCAGGGGTCTGACACCGTTATGACACAGATTGCAGCAGAAGTACTTTCCATTTCGCCAGAGAAGATTACCGTCAGGACCGGAGATACTGATCATACACCTTATGAGTGGCAGACGGTGGCGAGCCGGATTACGTATTCTGCTGGTCGTGCAGTTTTTGAAGCAGCCCAGGACGCAAAGGCCCAGCTCTTCGAGTTGGCCCAGATCAAGCTCGGGGTTTACAAACGGGATCTTGAAATGCGGGATGGGTTTATAGTTTCCAAGATCTACCCTGACCGGAAGGTCGCCATCAGCGAGCTGGCCCTTGGGCTTACTTTTGAGGACGGAAGCGGGGTGCATGGACCAATCATTGGCAGAGGTGCCTTTATTCCGCCTAATATTCGAAACGCAGACAAGAAGACGGGCCTTGGGGATCATCCTGTGGTATTTTGGACCTATGGTGCCCAGGGTGTTGACCTGGAGGTGGACGTGGAGACTGGGCACATCAAAGTGCTGAAAGTGGCGTCGTCTTTTGATGTGGGTCAGGTGGTGAATCCGCAGATGCTGGAAGGCCAGCTTGAAGGGGCAATCCTGCAAGGCATGGGTACGGCACTCTTTGAGGAGCTGATACTGAAGGATGGCAAGATCCTGAACAAGTCCTTTGTGGACTATAAAATCCCGACTTCAGACGACATGCCGGAGCTTGTGGTGTCTTTTGTGGAGAATCCTGAGGAGACAGGGCCTTTTGGGGCCCGGGGTGTCGCAGAGCCAGCCATGGTGCCAACAGCGCCAGCCATAGCCAACGCGGTCTACAACGCCGTGGGGATTCGGCTTTCTACAATGCCTATGACGCCGGAGCGGGTGCTGACAGCCATTAAGGAAAAAGAACGGCAATCAAAATAGCACTATTTTACTAAGCTTTGAAATGGAGTGGGTAAAATGGGGTTCCGGATCAATTGGTCAAGGGTTATGTAAACAGATGTTTCACAGGCCGGAATCCCTTGTATTTTCAAGTCTTCGAGCTCAATTTTTGTGAATAAATTTTTCGCCTCAATTTACTATTTTCAGACTGACAAAGGCGCTGCCTCTGTTATAATGTTGGTGAACTTATTTTTTCTCATTGATACGGGAGAAAATACTTAGAGGATGAAAGGAGCTGCCCATGAGTAAAGAAGAACTAAATATCAACCACGACGGCATACGTGACGTCACCCAGCTCGGCGTACCTAAAATGATCACCCTGGGAGTACAGCATACCTTCACTATGTTTGGCGCGACTGTTCTTGTCCCAATCATCACGGGCATGAACATCTCTGTTGCGCTCTTCATGGCAGGGATTGGCACACTGCTGTTCCATTTCATCACCCAGGGCAAGGTGCCTGCTTTTCTCGGGTCATCCTTTGCCTTTATTGCACCTATTCTTGCTGTCGCTCAGGTCCATGGGATGGAATACGCCCAGGGCGGCATTGTCGTCGCGGGTTTGATTTATCTGCTGCTTGCGGGCTTGATCGCGATCTTTGGCGTGGAGCGGGTTTTGAAATTCTTCCCGCCTGTCGTCACCGGTCCAATCATCATTGTCATAGGTCTCAAACTGGCACCAACGGCAATCTCAATGGCTTCCGGAGACTGGCTGCTCGCCATTGTGGCGTTTGTCATTGTCACCGGGGTCAGCGTTTTTGCCAAGGGCTTCCTCAGAGTCATCCCGGTCATCATTGGTTTGATAGGCGGCTATGTCTTTGCAGTCATACTTGGCAGAGTGGATTTTACGCCAATTCAAGAAGCGGCCATATTCGGCGTGCCAGCTTTCCAGGTTGCCAAATTTAATGCAGAAGCAGTTCTCACGGTCGCGCCAATTGCCCTTGCGACTATGATCGAGCATATTGGCGACGTCCTCGCTATCAGCTCAACGGTCAAAAAAGACTTCACCAAAGACCCTGGCTTTGTCAGAACTTTAATGGGGGATGGTATTGCCACAGCGGTTTCCGCAATGTTTGGCGGCCCTGCCAATACGACCTATTCTGAGAATACGGGTGTCCTGGCACTGACAAAAGCCTGGGATCCAAAGATCATGCAGATCGCAGCTGTTTTCGCGATCCTTCTCGGTCTGGTGCCTAAGCTCAGCGCAGTTATTTCTACAATTCCTACAGCGGTTATTGGCGGCATCTCCATTATTTTGTTTGGAATGATCGCCTCCATTGGCGCCAGAACACTGGTCGAGAATAAGGTTGATTTTACTGCGTCACGCAATCTGATTATTGCCGCTGTCATATTGGTCTTAGGCCTTGGCGGCGCAGTTGTACCTCTCAATTTTGGCCTTTTCAAACTGAGCCTTGAGGGTATGGCACTGGCGGCAATCGTCGGAATCGTACTCAATGTGGTGCTGCCTGAGCCAGAAAAAGAAGCGGCTTAATAAAAAAATATCGTTTTTCCCGTATCATAGCCCTTGGTCATCCAGGGGCTTTTCTTTTTGAAGCTACAGGGCTTGCGGGAGGTTCAAGCCGTTCTTTGAGATTCAGTTCTGGAAAAAGCCGCTCTAAAGGCCAGTGTTTGGTTTATGTCAACAATGCTCATTTCTTGACTTTGGGAGGTTATTATACCAAACCTCTTAAATCAAGGCCTTTACGAGTGTCCTGAATTTGTTATAATAAAGACGTATTGTTACTGGATGACATATGGAGGGCTGTGAAATGGACAAGGTGATCGGCATAAAGGTCAGGGACTTGATTGAAATGACCGTGTTGAAGGAAGCCCATGTTCTGGCTGGGTTTGAGGGGCTGGACAGGCTCGTGACCAAGGTCAACGTTATGGAGGTCCCTGATATTGTCGACTGGGTCAGGACGGGTGAGTTTCTGCTTACGACGGCTTTTTCCATCAAAGATGACATAGAACGTCTCAACACTATGATTCCTGCTTTCAACAAGCTGGGGCTCGCGGGTATGGGGATCAAAACAAAGCGGTTTGTCAACACCTTGCCGGACTCCGTGCTGGAAACAGCGAATGCCCATAACTTCCCCTTGATCGAGATCCCTTTTGATGTCTCTTATTCTGACATCATGATGCCGGTGATGAGCGAACTGCTAAGCCGTCAAAGTGCCGTTATCAGCCAGGTGAATGACTTTAATCGCCGGTTGACCCGGGTCATGCTCAGGGGCGGCAGTCTGCAGGAGATTGCCAGAGCCATTAATAAAAGCGTCGGAGTACCTGTCGCCATTGTTGAACCACTTTTTAAAACTATTGTGGTATCAGCGCCTGAAGCACAAAAGTCCATTTTAATGGAGAGCGCAGCACGCTTTCTTGAATTGAACAAAAGTCAGGATGGGCCTGTCAGGGAGACTGAGGCATCAGGTGCAGCCTTGAGAGGAGACTTTCAGCCAGGGGCTCCTGTTGGGAGGGTCGCTATACCGATCTGTTCAGATGACCGTCACTATGGCTGGGTTATTCTGTGGGAAACAAATAAGACCGTGAATGCCATGGAGCTTTCTGTCATAGAGGCGTCCACTTCGTTGATCGCCCTGGACCTTCTCAAAAAAATGTCCATTTATGAGAGTGCAAACCGACACAAGGTTGAATTTTTCGATGATTTGCTTTCCACAGAAACCTACAGACAGCAAAAGGCCCTGGAACACGCGGTTTATATGGAGTTTAATCCGAACCTTGCCTATACGGTGGTCATAGCTGATTTTGACGCTTCCACTGAACTGCTGAAGCTGACACCCAACAATGCCGGCTATATGCAGACTATTGCCACCAAAATGGTCAGCATTCTCGAACGCATTTCCAGAGCCAATAAGGGAAGAGTTCACTTTGCCCAAAAGAGTGACCGGCTGATCATTCTTTTCGGTCAGCCTAAAGAAATCCCTGAAGCTAAAGCGAAAGAAGCCGTCATGAACTTCGCCAGTGAAATTCTTCACAACACTGAGCTTGAAGGCTTAAGAGACGTGGTTGATGTTGGCATTGGCCGCCAGTACCGGCAGCTTGAGCATCTGTCAAAATCCAAAAGTGAAGCTAAGCGCGCACTGGCGAACCATCACTTGTGCGGCGAGAAGGGTAAACCCGTTCATTATGACGCATTGGGGATCTATAAGCTTCTGTCCTTTGAGGCCCTCGAGCCGGAGCTTAAGTCTTTCTTTGGAGAAATGTTGGCCCCGCTGGCCCTCTATGACCGCGAGAAGGATACCAACCTGATTGAAACCTTGAGGCTTTATTTTGAGTGCGGCAGCAACCTCAAACGGGTTTCTGAGGAAATGTATACCCACTACAATACAATCATTTACCGGATGCAGCGCATCCGGGAGATCTCAGGCCTCGACCTTGAAGATCCATCAACGCGTCTCAATGTTCAGATCGCGCTGAAAATCATGGATCTGATTCCCACAGACCTTAGGTCTGAGTGACAAATACAATTCCGTTATTTTGGAAGCTGGGCACAATGAACCCGTCGGTCAACTCTGGTATTCTATAGTTGAATGGCGGGTTTCTGCTTTTGTTGACCTGCCACGAAATTCAAAATGTCTGCGTGGTGGTTAATATGAAAGTCCTTCGTGTGTCAGAGGATTGTCTGAGCTTTTTTGCCGATGGTTCAGGTGAAAAACACGGAGAGATCCATGCTGTGTTCGACCGGGCGATCAATGTGCGTTTTCAAGATGGGACGCTCATGACCCTTGTTTCCAGCGCGCTGGACCTTGCGCCTATGACTTGCCAAGTTTCTATGGCCTCGTTCAAGCAATCTGGCTGGACCCAGGGAACCTCTGTGGTCGTGGAAGCCGAGCGGCTCAGCATAGGCAGTGACTGCCTCGATTTCAAGAAAGCGTTGATATGGGCCGCAGAATTAAAATCTGCAGATTTGCCTGAGATTCTGCCGCGTTCCCTCATGCATCAGAGGCTGGAGCAGTTTATCACGGTGCTGCTGGACAAGGGCAAACCTGAAGGCCTCCTGCCATATCTGTGCCGGACTTCCTGTGTGCCTCACCCCAAAAACTGCATGAGAGATGGCGCTGCCAATCCTTATGTGACTTTTATTCAAGGCCGTCTGGATCAGTTTGTTTTGGCATACCGGGACGGTTCTGAGAGCGGGGATGCCAAAGTCATGACTGCATTTTCCAGGATTGTCGGTTTTGGTCCGGGACTGACACCTGCCACAGATGACTTTGTAGCAGGCTTTATGGCGGCGAGCTTATGGGCCCCTTATGGAAAGTTCATGGAGCGCCGGTTATTGGTACAGCGCAATCAAAAATTGGCCGTTCTGGCCAGGGACAAGACGACCTTTGTCAGTGAAAGCATGCTGGCTCATGCCGCCCATGGCCGGATCGCCCAGAAATACAGAAGCTTGCTTGAACTGTTATGTTATGGTTTTCAGGGCAATCTTGAAACCGCAACTTTGAAGGCCCTTGACCATGGCGACACTTCAGGAACGGATTTCCTGACGGGGGCTGCTGTCGCGCTGATTATGTCACTGGATCAATAATGCGTTGTTAAAAAGGGAGAGTGTATAAATTGGCAGTCCAAACGACCATTCGCAAAAATGCCTACTACGACTCCGTCACCCTGATGCTGATCACCAAGGATCTGGCGAAGCTGCCAGGGGTGGTGGATATTCTGGTGGGGATGGCAACCGAGCTCAATAAAGAATTGGCGGACAACCTCAACCTGATGACCCCTGAACTGGAAGCCCTATCTGCCAACGACTTTTTTGTCACGGCCTCATTGACAGAAGAGACGACTATGGAGAAACTGACTGAGGCCCTGGATGATTTGTTGACCAAGAAAAAATCTTCTGGAGGAAGCAGCTACAGACCGGCGACCCTTCAAAGTGCGCTGAACACAATACCAGACCTTAACCTGGCGCTGATCTCCCTGCCGGGACGCTACGCGGCGGAGGAGGTTGAAAAGGCTTTGGATGCTGGTCTTCACGTCATGTTGTTCAGTGACAATGTCAGCATAGAAGATGAAAAACGCTTAAAAGAAAAAGCTGTGTCAAAAGATCTCCTGATGATGGGACCGGACTGTGGCACTGCCATGATCAATCACGTTCCGCTGGCTTTCTGCAACGTTGTGAGCGCGGGGAACATTGGTATTGTGGGCGCTTCAGGCACCGGAACCCAAGAGATCATGTCCTTGATCGACCAGCTGGGTGGCGGCGTATCTCAGGTCATTGGCACCGGCGGACGGGATTTGAAATCTGAAATTGGCGGACTCATGATGCTGAAGGGGTTAGAAGCTTTGACACAAGACCCTGAAACTAAAGTTATAGTGCTGGTTTCCAAACCACCGGCACCAGAGATTGCAGAGAAAGTGCTCAGTATGGTTAAGGCGGCAGGCAAGCCTGTGGTCGTTGATTTTATTGGCGGTGACCGCAGGGCCATAGAAGCTGCCGGCGCTGCAGCCTGCATCAGTTTGGAGGACGCCGCGAGAAAAGCCGTGGCGCTATCGAGGGGTGAAGAGCTCCCTGGTGATTTCTCGGGATTTGATGTCCCGGAGGCAGATATTGACGCACTGGCAGACCACGAAGCCAATAAAAAAACCTCAAGCCAAAAATACTTGAGAGGTCTGTTCACCGGCGGCACCTTGGCGGATGAAGCCATGAAGCTTCTGGGACCGCAGCTTGGTACTATCTGGTCCAACATCCCGCTGAAGCCGGAGGATCAGCTAAAGGACGTCAAAGTTTCCTCAGAGCATACCATCATTGATTTTGGAGACGACGCCTTTACTGTTGGCAGACCACACCCTATGATCGATCCTTCCACGCGCAGTGAGCGGATTGTTGAGGAAGCGGCTGCCGAGGTTGCGGTGATGCTGATGGATGTCGTGCTGGGTTATGGCTCACATCCTGATCCCGCGGGAGAAGTTGCGGCTCAGATCAAGGATGCCAGAGACAATGCCGCGAAAGCCGGCGGCGACTTAACCGTGATAGCCTCAGTCTGTGGGACGGAGGGGGATCCCCAAGGGCTTAAGGCTTCCAGGGAAACCTTGTCGGAGGCGGGCGCCATAGTCATGCCTTCCAATGCTCAGGCCGTCAGGTTGGCGGCCAAGATCATGAAGGCCATCCAGAACAAGCAGTAAGTAAAGGGAGGCGAAAAAAGATGAAACCGCTGAACGGACTTTTTGAAAAAGAATTAAAAGTCGCCAATTTAGGACTTGAGACTTTTTATGACGACCTCAAAAACCAGTCGGTAGAAGTCGTCCATGTAGATTGGCGTCCGACGGCTGGCGGAAATGAAAAAATGCTGAGTTTGCTTGGCAAACTAAAGGGGAAAAAATAGAAGGGAAAGGGAGCGGTAATATTGGAAGAGCGGATTCTCAAAGCCAATCAGGAGGCCTTTGATCGACTTCAGAAAGCGCAGCCTACCATTATAGGCATTGGAACGGCCGGAGAAGACATTCCGGGCATGGATAAAATGACCGTACTTCACGCAGGACCGCCCATCACTTGGGATCGTATGAGTGGACCACTGCGCGGCGCGATCATGGGTGGCCTCATTTACGAAGGCCTTGCCAAGGACGCGGCGGAGGCGGAGGCTCTGGCGGCATCTGGAAAGATCACTTTTGATTCTTGTCACCACCATAGTGCCGTTGGCCCTATGGCTGGCGTCACGACCTACAGCATGCCTGTGTGGAAGCTGAGAAACGAAGCTTTTGGCAATATGGCCTACTGCACCCTGAACGAGGGCCTGGGCAAGGTTCTCCGCTACGGCGCTTACTCAGAAGAAGTCATTGTGCGTCTGAAATGGATGGAAAATGTTTTGGCGTCAGTACTGAAGGCGACCCTTGAGCTTACGGGTCCCATTGACCTCAAGAGCATGATTGCCCAAGTGGTTCAAATGGGTGATGAAGGCCACAACCGAAACAAAGCAGGCACATCGCTTTTAATCCGGGAGCTTGCGCCATTCCTGGTCATGACGGAATTTACCAACGAAGATAAGCGTGACGTCCTCAAATTTATGCATTCCAACGACCACTTTTTCCTCAATCTGACCATGCCGGCCTGCAAGTGCGCGCTGGATCCGCTGGAAGGCATTGAGAATGCCACCATGGTATACACCATGGCGAGAAACGGCACGGACTTTGGCATCAGGGTTTCAGGCCTGGGCAACCGCTGGTTTACCGCGCCGGCAGAGATTATAGACGGCCTGTACTTTCCAGGGTTTACCAAGGATGACGCCAATCCGGACATTGGGGACAGCGTCATCACGGAAACCTGCGGGATTGGCGGATTCGCCATGGCAACGGCACCGGCCATTGTCCAGTTTGTGGGCGGCACGCCGCAGGATGCCTTCAACTTTACGTCCTCCATGTATGAGATCACCTTTGGTGAGAGCGCGGCCTATAAGCTGCCAACCATGAACTTCAGGGGCTCACCTACAGGCATTGACATCATGAAGGTCATTGAAACCCAGATCCGGCCTATCATCAACACCGGGATCGCCCACAAGGACGCAGGTGTGGGACAGGTTGGCGCTGGACTTGTTCGTCCGCCTATGAAGTGCTTCGAGGATGCACTCGAGGCGTTCGTGGAGGATGCCCAGGCGCGAGGCGTCATTTAAGGAAAGAGGTAATTCCTTGGTGGGTGGTGGGTTTTGTGACCATCGGCCAGTCTTATGTTTAAAAGCACTTAAAAAAGATGAAAACAGGAGGGAAATTCATGTTAAAATTCTGGGACAAAGTACAAATGTTTGATCTGACACAGGGCCTCAGCCATCTGACACCGCCGTGGCCAACCTATGAGCCGCTTCAGGTGAAGTTTTTCAAACGCCTGTCGCCAAACGGCGCCAATGGCCAGCTGATTACGACCTCCAACCACGTTGGAACGCACCTGGACGGTTCGCTGCACTTCTGCACCCACGGCCGCGATATTGCCTCCATTCCGCTGGAGGATCTTATTGGACCAGGGGTTGTCGTCGATTTGTCGGATATTGCGGAGGACTATGGCATTTATACGTCCAAGGACATTACGGACCGCGTCGAGGTTAAGAAGGGTGACATCCTGATCATCAACACAGGCTACCACAAGTATGCCTGGGATCAGCCTGAGGCGGACGAGCGCCGCTATATGCTGCGCCATCCGGGACCGACCAAGGAGTTTTCGCAGTGGTGCCAGGAGATGGACATCAAGTGGATTGGTGTGGACTGCGGCTCTGCGGACCACCCTATGAACACGAAGATTCGCGACTGGGAGCCTAAGGAAGCGAAGAAAGCGGATGCTTACCTTCAGGCCAAATACGGCAAGAGCCTCGAAGACTTCTTCCCGGATGATGATTATCAGCTGATGCACGTTGACCTGTTCCCGGATGATATCATCCATGCGGAAAATCTGGGCGGCGAAATTGATAAAGTCCTCAACAAGCGTTTGATTGTAGGCTGCTACCCGTGGAGATTCGTGGGCGGCGAGTCCAGCATCTGCCGCATTGTCGCCTACGACGAGAAGGAATAGTTTCAGGAAACACCATACGCGGCGGCAGGTGCGCCACTGCGGGAACACCCTATGAACTGGAGGGATGACCATGGGTCCACTGGAAGGTTTAAAGGTCCTCGACCTGACGCGGGTTCTGGCAGGACCGTACTGCACCATGATCCTGGCGGATCTCGGGGCGGATGTCATCAAGGTTGAAATGCCAGTGAAAGGAGACGACTCCCGGCATTTTGGGCCTTATCAGAAAGGTGAGAGCGCCTATTTTATGAGCTTGAACCGAAACAAGCGCAGCATAGTCCTGGACCTGAAAAGTCCTGAGGGCAAAGCGACCTTGAAAGCGCTGCTGCTGAAAATGGACGTGGTGGTGGAAAATTTCAGGCCGGGGACCATGGAAAAACTGGGCTTTGGCTATGAGGACATCAAGGCGTATCATCCAGGGATCATCTACGCGGCGAGTTCCGGGTTTGGCCATACAGGGCCATACAGCCAGCGTCCGGCCTATGACGGGGTCGTTCAGGCTATGGGGGGCATCATGTCCATCACTGGCCAGGAGGGCGGCAAGCCAACGCGGGTCGGACCGTCCGTAGGGGATATCAACGCGGGCATGTTTACAGCCATTGGAATTCTGGCCGCGCTGAACCACAGAAATAAAACGGGTGTGGGTCAGAAAGTGGACGTCGCCATGCTGGACTCTCAGGTGGCCATACTTGAAAATGCCATTGCCCGGTATGTGGTGACGGGTGAGGTTCCGGGGCCAGCGGGCAACAAGCACGCGTCCATTGTGCCTTTTGAGCCGTTTGAGACTGCGGACGGGGAGATTATGATCGCCGCCGGCAACGATAACCTCTGGCGTCTCTTCTGCCAGGTGGCGGGCCTGGAAACGCTGGCTGAGGACCCGCGGTTCGCGACGAATCCAAAGCGGCTTGAGCACTATAAGGCTTTAAAGCCGCTGATCGATGAAGTGATTCTCAAAAGGACCACGGCGGAGTGGCAACGGCTTTTAGATGACGCCGGCGTGCCAAATGGTCCTATAAATTCTGTGGACAAAGTCATTGTCAATGAGCAGGTCCTGGCCAGGGAGATGATTGTCGAGGTCGAGCACCCCGTGGCAGGCAGGCTTAAAATGCCAGGGATTCCTATCAAGCTCAGCGCGACGCCAGGGGAGATTCATTCACCGGCGCCCACGCTTGGACAGCATACCGAAGAAGTGCTGAAGGAATTTTTGGGCGATTAGGGAAATGCAGCAAAGTGTTTGGAACCAATGCGTGGACTTATGGGGGGCATAGCTGCGCGCTCAGCGATAGAATTGAGTTTGAGAGATTGAAAGGAAGCGGGGGGCCGCAGGGGATATGGCTCGCCGCTTTCTTTTTGAATTAACATGGCATACTTGAGAGACATAGGGATTATTGGGGTATAGCGGTGTGTAACGGAGGGTGGTGTGTAACGGACGGCTTTGTGAGGCTGGAAAGTATGATGCCGATGGTTTGTGTCCCAGGAAGTCGCATCCAATTATCACAAATATGAGGTTGCCAGTGACATGAAAATTTATTTATATAGCTGGGCCAATAATGTTCTGAAATAAGACGGGATCGGTTATAATAAGAAAGATGACGTGATGACGGAGGACAACATGCGCTGGTTCAGTGACCGCCAATTTATCAATACAATGCTCAAAATAGGGATCCCGGTGATGATCCAGAATTTGATCCAAACCTCCCTCAACATGGTGGATACGGTCATGATTGGCCAAGTGGGCAAGGAAGCCATTGCCGCCGTAGGACTGGCCAACCAGGTTTTTTTTGTGATGATCCTGCTGGTGTTTGGCATCAACAGCGGCGCGTCTGTCTTCATTGCACAGCTGTGGGGCAAGCGGGACCTGGCCAACATCAAACGGACCATGGGCGTCGCCCTGGCCTTTGGCGTCGCCATCACCGGACTTTTTATGCTGGCAGCCATCCTGGCACCCACACAAATCATGAGCCTTCTCAGTGACGGCAATCCGGAAATTGTCCGACTTGGCAGCGATTATCTGCGCATAGTGGGCTGGAGCTACATTTTCACAGCGGTGTCCTTCAGCTTTGCGGTTGCCGCCCGCAGCATTGAGCAGGCCAAAATGCCAACCATTGTCAGTGCGTTCTCCCTGATCGTTAATACCATACTGAATTACGGCCTCATCTTTGGCAAGCTGGGCCTCCCGGAGCTGGGCGTTCGGGGTGCGGCCATAGCGACGCTGATCGCAAGGCTTATAGAGTTCATTGTGATCCTGACCATCATCTATAAGACAGATCACGTCCTCGCTGCGCGTCCCAGGGAGCTGGTCTCCTTCAGCAAAGCCTACATGATCAAGATCCTGGATAAGGCTTCGCCCGTGGTTGCCAATGAAACGCTGTGGGCCATTGGCAACGTCCTCTACAATGTAGCCATTGCCAGGATTGGTGCGGAGGCAATTGCCAGCTATCAGGTGGCCAACTCGCTCTTTCGCTTTTATGAGGTCATTTTCATGGGCATGGCCGCCGCCTGCCAGGTCATGATTGGCAACAGGATTGGCGCTGGCGAGGAAGGCCTGGCCAGGCAGTACGCGAGCCACTTCCTGAAGCTCTCCCAGACTGGCGCCCTGCTGATTGCGGTGTTTATAGCCCTCAGCGCAGGCGGCATCATCAGCCTCTTTGGTCTTGAGCCGGCCCTGTCCCGTACCACCACGTCTCTGATGTACCTGTACGCGGCCTTTACCTTCTCAAAGACCTTCAATCTCATGATGATTGTGGGCGTTCTCAGGGGCGGCGGCGACACCAAATATGCCCTCTACGTGGAAGTGGCGGCGGTGTGGCTTGTAGGCGTGCCCCTCGCCTTTGCGGGTGCTGTCTGGCTCCAGGCCGGCGTCATTATCACCGTAGCGCTGCTTATGCTCGAAGAAGTCCTGAAGACCCTTTTGACCTTCAGGCGCTATATGAGCCAGAAATGGCTCAACAACGTTATTCATGAGCTGTAAATACAACTAAAACTTTTGCCGATGGTCACGCAGGCCAACCCATGGCAACAATCTTACTTCAGGAGGTTTTCCTTTGACTACGTTTGTCCATTCCGTCGGAACATTGATTGGCACCATTTTTTTAGGCATCATGCTGCTTCAACCGGGTAACAAAAACACTGGAAAAGTACGGTACCGCTTAAAAAGCCGCTACAAGGGCGGTCTCATTGCCGTCTATCTCTTTTTCATCGCCGGCAGTTTGGCGGCCTTTGTCCTGGGTCCTGTTGAAATGACGCCGCAGCGAAGCGTTGAGGTTTCCTTCTGGGTCTCCCTCATGTTCATGATGGTTTATCTCCAGGCAGACGACCTCATGATTACTGACACTGGCGTCGCTTTTCAAGATTTATTTGGAAAAGTCAGAGGTCGCTTTTATCCTTGGAGCAAAGTTATGGAAGGCAAAGTTGGAACAAACCGCGTTTCTTTCCTGGTTGAAGGAGACAAAAAGCCCAAGCGGGTTGGGATCTCCGTTAAAACCCTGGATGAGGCCACTATGAAGGATATCGAAAAAATAGTCAAAAAAGCAACGGGTTCTTATGCCAAAAGAAAGGACAGGTCGTAGCAAATGACAGGAAGATTGATGAAGCTTGCACTCACGTTAACGTATGCCGCGATTGCCGTTTATTTTTACTTTACCGGGAATCAAGGCTTGGCGGCTCTGTTTGTCATGGCGGCCCTTTTTATTGGCTTCGCAATTGTGCGTCAGGGCTCTGTAGCCCTTGCTATCAAAGCCATTCGGGACAATAATCTTCAAAAGGCAAAGTTTCATGTTAAGGAAACCATCCGTCCAGAGTGGCTGAGCCCGGCTTACCGCTCCTATCACTTCATGGCAAAGGGGTATGTTGAAGCCTCTGAAGGGAAGACAGATGAAGCCATAGAATCCTTTGAAACCTCCCTGACCCATAAAGTTCGCCATGCGGATGACCTCAGCATTGTGAAATTTCAGTTAGCGGTTCTTTACGCGGAAAAGCAGGACTTTGAAACGGCTAAGGCATTGATTGCTGAAGTCAAGAATCTGAATCCAAACCCAAATCTGCTGGAGCAAGTGAAGAAGGCTGAAAAGAAGCTTAAAGCGGCGACCAGCGGCAGGGTGAAATTCAGCAAGTCTGATGAGGGGCTTGAGGCAGAGGATGAGGTTGAGGCTGAAGCTCAGATTGAGGATCGGTCTGTGGATGAGGTTGTTGTCGAGGCTGAAAAAGAGGTGTAGAGGAAGATGTGGATCGATTTGACCGTAGCCGTAACGCCTGAGCTTTCCGAAAAAGCGAGGGCCAACGAAAAAATGACTGCTTTTGGGCATCTGGGCACCCATTTTGACGTCATGAACCTGACGTTTCCTCTTGAAAACGCCAGGCGCAGCGGACTTGTGCTTGATGTGACCGAGGTGGCTTTTACAGGTCAGGAGGTTTCGCTCAGCGCCGAAGCGCTGAATCTGGTGCAAGAAGGGGATTTTGTGATCTTTCGTACCGGTAGGATTGAGAACGTGGCTTACGGTTCAGAAGCTTATTTTGGCATTCACCCACAGCTCGAACATTCGCTGATTGATGCCTTGATTGAAAAAAAGGTCGCCATGATAGGAATAGACGCGGCGGGCATCCGGCGAGGCAGCGAGCACACCCCAATGGATCAGTACTGCGCGGACCGGGGCGTTTTCGTCGTAGAGAACTTATGTAATCTTGGCGCTTTGCTTCAAGGTCAAAAACATGCACGCTTTGAGATTTTCACGTTCCCCATCAAGTTTGAAGGCATGAGCGGACTGCCGTGCCGGGTGATGGCTTTGGTGGAAGACGTGATATGACATGTTTATATTAAAAAGACGGATGGGATATATTCCCACCCGTCTTTTTTGTTATATTCATTTCCTTATTCGATCGCTGTAACCGTATAGCCCGCTTCTTCGACAGCAGCCATCAGGACCGCGTCTTCGACATCAGTCTCAACTGTCGCAATATTTTGGTCCGCGCTGACGCTGAGGACCTGAACGCCGTCAATTTCTTCAAGGGCATTTTTGACGCGGCGCTCACAATGGCCGCAGCTCATACCGTCAATTTTAAGTGTTTTCATAAGACATTCTCCTTTGTAAGTGGGATAGTTTAAATTTAGCTATATCTCCAGCCAGGCGCTTGAAGCCCGGATGAGGGCCAATTGGCAGGGCGTTCACAACTAAAGCTTTATAGTTTTGAGCCGCAAGGCGTTAGTGACCACCGAAACAGAGCTGAAGGCCATGGCTGCGGCTGCGATCATAGGGTTCAGCAAAGGTCCGCCAAAGAGATAGAGCAGACCGGCAGCTACCGGAATACCAGCAGTGTTGTAGGCGAAGGCCCAGAACAGGTTCTGCTTGATGTTGCGAATGGTGGCTTTTGAAAGGGCGATCGCTGATACCGCATCCTGGAGGTCATCTTTCATGAGGACTATATCCGCGGATTCCATGGCGATATCCGTCCCGGAGCCTATAGCGATCCCTACATCCGCTTGGGCCAGAGCAGGGGCGTCGTTGATGCCGTCACCCACCATGGCGACGACGTGGCCTTCAGATTGGAGTTTTTTGACTTCCCCAGCCTTGTCCTCCGGCAGAACCTCTGCCATGACCCGGTCCAGTCCAACCTGGGCGGCAATAGCCTTCGCGGTCTTCGCGTTGTCACCGGTCAACATGGCGACTTTGATGCCTAAGTCATGAAGCTTGGCAATAGCAGCTTTGCTTGTAGCCTTGACAGGGTCCGCTATGGCGATGACCCCGGCGACCTGGTCATCTATGACGGCGAACACAGGGGTTGCGCCAAGCTCTGAGAATTGGTCCGCCGCTTTTAAAACGTCTTCGGAAAGGACTGTGCCTTCCAGGTGACGCCGGTTGCCAATCAGAAGGTTGTAGCCATCTGCTTGCCCGCTGACGCCGCCTCCTGTGACGGACTTAAACGCTGTGGCTTCAGTCCAGGTAAGACCCTCCGCTTTGGCTTTTCGCACAATGGCTTCCGCAAGGGGATGCTCTGACATGGATTCTACAGCGGCTGCCAAAGACAGGATTTTTGACGTCGTCCAGCCATTGACGGTATAGAGGTCTGTGACAGAAGGGCGGCCTTCGGTGATGGTGCCCGTTTTGTCCAGGATGATCGCGCTGACCTTGTGGGCCGTTTCAAGCGCGACACCGCTCTTGATCAGGATTCCCTGATCCGCGCCGCGGCCGGTGCCAACCATGATGGCTGTAGGTGTCGCAAGACCCAGGGCGCATGGGCAGGCAATGACGAGGATGGAAATGAAAATTCTCAGTGAGAAAGAAACGTCACGGGTGCCAATATACCACAGAAGTCCTGCAAGAATGGAAAGACCTATGACCACCGGAACGAAATATCCGGAAATGATGTCCGCCATTTTGGCGATAGGGGCCTTGGTCGCTTGAGCCTGCTCAACGAGACCTACAATTTTTGACAGGGTGGTGTCGCGACCCACGCGTTCAGTCATGACTTTCAGGGCGCCGTTTTTATTCACGCTGGCGCCTATGACCCGGTCGCCTTCTTTCTTTTCCACGGGTAGACTTTCACCGGTGAGCATGGATTCGTCGACGGCACTCACACCATCGGCAATCACCCCGTCAACGGGGATTTTCTCGCCTGGTTTGACTAAAACCAGATCGCCCACGGCAACTTCATCAATAGGGATGGAAATTGGCCCGTTCGGGAAGAGCACAGTGGCTTCCTTAGGCTGGAGGCCCATGAGCTTTTGAATAGCTTCGGAGGTGCGTCCTTTGGAACGCTGCTCAAGAGTCTTCCCAAGCATGATCAGGGCAATGATGACACCCGCGGTTTCATAGTAAAGATCCGTATGGGACAAGTCGCCGTTTGCGATCAGCCAGGTGTGATAGCCGCTGTAAACAATAGCTGCCGTGGTGCCTACCGCGATCAGCGAGTCCATGTTGGGGTGTCCGGAGAATAAAGTCCTGAAACCCACCGTATAAAATTTGTAGCCCGCGGCCACAATTGGGATCAATAGAACTACCTGGACCAGAGCGAATCTGAGGGGCTGGTGCATAGGGTGGAGCGCTGCGGGGATTGGCCAGCCCAGCATGTGGCCCATGGCCAGATAAAAGAGCGCTGCCGCGAAGCCTATGGCGATCCTGAAACGCCACCACTGCCGGTTCATGGCCTGCTGCTGGTCGTCAAGAAGTGCTTCTGCCGATTGTCTCTCAATCTCCTTAGGCGTATAACCCGCTTTCTCAATGGCTTTTTTTATTTCACTCAGTCTCAGAAGATTGCCGTCATACTTGACAGCCGCTTTATTGGTGGCAAGGTTTACAGACACCGACATGACTCCGGGAAGCTTTTTCACAGTGCGCTCTACAGCCGCGCTGCAAGAAGCGCAGGTCATGCCGTCTACAGGGATGACCACTTCTTTTTCGTCCCGGTGAGGCTTGGCATCATAACCCGCTTTCTCAATTGCCTTTATAATGTCTGCTTCAGAAGGCGGCGCGTCTTCGTAAGTGATGGTCAACTGATTGGTCATCAAATTGACGGCGGCCATTTCAACGCCTGGCAGTTTTTTTGCGGCCTTTTCTACGGCAGCGGAGCAGGATGCACAGGTCATGCCGTCCACGTCAAAAGTCAGCCTCTTGTCTTTGGTAGACTTTTGGGGTTCGGGCGCTTTCGTCTGAAGGGTTGTTGTTTGTGAGTTGAGTTTTGATTCGCTCATGAGGCTCACCTCCTTAATTTAATCTTCTTTAAAATTGGTTTTCTTTTGGTCAAACTTTTGGATAGCCTCCATGGCATGAATCATGACAAGGGGAGAGGCCCACAGTACAAATCTGACCCTTTTTTCACTCGGCTCATAGACGTGATTGAAGCGGCAGTCTTCACAGTTCTCCACAGTTTCGATGGCCTGCATCAGGGCAATGGACAGCGGCGCGATTTCTTTCGCAGAGTCCACATCATAGTCTATGATTGAACAGATTCTCAGCTTTCTTTCAGTGGAAAAGGTCTCAAGGTCCGTGTCCATGTACACGCAAAAGTCGTCTGAGGAAGGCGCTGCCGGACTATGGTGGCAGCTGGATTCTCCGGACTTCAGGAACGCGTCCAGGGCGGACTGGCTGATGCGCCACTGGCTCCCTACCTTTTGCCCGCCAAGCTTGCCGCTGTAAAGGTAGCGCCGTATGGTCTTTGAATGAACACCAAGGCGCTCTGCGACTTCTTCTATGGTAAATAATTTATCTTCCATGTGCGTCCCTCCAAATGTTTTTGCTTTCTTATAGTTTAATGATAATCCCTATCAATTAACTTGTCAAGACAAAGGTGGACATTATAGTACAGAAAAGATCAAAGGTGTACAATTCGAGACATATAAAATAATTTTACAATCCTCAAACGATACCTTGTAAATAACACGAAAAATGTTTAAAATTGTCTTAAACGATCAAAAAAATAAAACATGCCGCACTTACTTATAGAAAGGGTGAACTCAAGTTGGGCACTGAACGCATTTTAAAATCCCCAGAAGAGATCAAGATCATGTCAGACCCGCTTAGAATGACCATCTTCAAAGCTTTTCACCACCTCAATAAGCCTGCGACAGCGAAACAAGTCGCTGATGCGCTGACCCTCGCGCCTGCAAAAGTGCATTATCATGTTCAGAAGTTATTGGGTATTGGCATTATAGAATTGGATCATACAGAAGAGATCAATGGCATTATTGCGAAGTTCTACAAGACTTCAGTGGACTCTTTTGTGATCGATTACACCAATATCTCTGACAAAGTCCGCAGCTCAGTGTACTCAAAGTCAGAAAATCTGTACATATCAACTTTTAATGCTTTCAGAGACACGTTTATTGACAATATTCGCAAGAAAGTTGAGAAGCAGCTTCCACCAACGGCTGAAAACCGCTCGGGTTTCTTGATCCACAACACTTTAAAGCTTCAGCAGAAAGATTATGAAAGCTTTTACGGTGAAATGACAACCCTCGTAGAGAAGTATATGGAGCACTCTTGTCCAGAGGAGGCGTGTGGCACGTATCAATTTTTATGCAGTGCCATCAAAGAGGAACGTTAGGGGGGCATAGAGGTGAAATATTATGATATTTCCATGCGAATTCATGCGCACATGGCTGTGCCAGAGGAAGATCTGCAACTATGCCCAAAACTGAGTCATCAGACAGCGCCTGATGATCATGCGCTGCCAAGAAGCCGACTGGATATAGATCTGCGAACGGGTACCCACCTGATCGCGCCAATTCTTGCAAGGCCGGATGGGGACAGTGTAGATCTCATGAGCCCAACCTGTGTCCTTACGACCTGCAGACTCGTCGATTTATCGACAGCGGGGGAGGAAATCACGGAGACGGATCTCGCGCTCTTTGGCATTCAAACCGGTGAATTTATTTTAATCAAGACTCGCAACAGTCTGGAAGAAAATCACTCAAAAGATGTGCAGCTAACGAGAGACGCCGCCAAATATCTCGCGCGGATTGGCGTCAAGGGTGTAGGTATTGATGCCATAGCACTTGAAAAAGAAAGTGAACGGGAAATCATTGAGCTGCTGTTTGAGCGTGGCTGTGCCCTTTTGATTGGCCTTCGGCTGAAGGCGGTATCCTATGGAAGCTACAGGTTAGTCGCGCTGCCGCTGAGAATTGAGGGTGCCGAAGCATCTCCAGTACGGGCGCTTCTGCTGGAAGGGGTATAAACTTCAGGGATTGATTGCAAAAAAAAACTGGTGATCTCTGGCCGACGGCCAAAGATCCCAGCTATGAAGACAATGTCAAACGCCTTAAGCGTTATTTTGTTTCTCTCTACATTTGTCACAAAGTCCTTTATAATAGATGTGAACGGACTGTACGACAAAGCCTTCCGGAACGGACGGCGGCGCATCTATAAGATCAAAATCCACGAGGGCGCCGCAGGAGACACACTTAAAATGACCATGGTCCTCCTCTGCGACATCATAAAGCACTTCTTTCTCCTCAATTAGGATTTCGCTGACGATCTCATGGTCAATCAGCAGCTTTAAAGTATTATAGACCGTGGTTTTTGACAGCGTTGGGATCTCATCAATCAAAGCATTATAGACCTCTGCGACTGTGGGATGTGTGCGGTGGGTCATCAGATATTCCAGGATTCGGATTCTTTGATAAGAGGGTTTTATACCATTATCCAATAGAATGGCGCTTGCGTTTTTCAATAGGATTCACCTCCGTATAGTTTAAAGGACGTTTAGCGGAGTTTTCAGACATCCAAAATTCTTATCAGATGGTTTTATTATATTAAATAGTTTGAAAAGAAATGAGAACTGAAATGATGTCAGAATTATAACATTCTTAAAGGTAGCGTGTCAAATTTGGAATCGACCGATCTTATAAAACGCTAGCCCAATAATTATGCCAAAGCAGATTACTTATGGATACAAACCAAGTTCAAGGCTGGTGATTATTTTGAGATTTGCTGCAACGCTGTATAAATTTTTCATTGTGGTGGTGGCGCTTGCCATTGTCGCTGCTATGGGCTACAGTTACCGCTATTTGGAACCTTTGATCCAGAATGGAGCGGATTTGAAATATCCGCCGCTTATGATGACTTACGTCGTGGTGTTGTCTTTAATGGCCATAATGGCGATCCTGCTTCTTCTCTATCACAGGCGCTTTTACATCAAGCCCCTTAAGGCCGCTGAGCAGCATATCAGGAAAGTAGACCTCAATAATCCTGAGCTTGAAATGCTTGAAATTTCAGGGGCGACGAAGTTCAGCGAGCTGACAGCCGGCATCAATATGCTCCTTTTCAGGATTCGGCACAACAGCCGGGAATATAAAAAAGATCAGAGCAAACTCAGGGAAGTTAATCAAAAACTTGAAGAATCCCTCTTTATGAGTCAGTCCGCGCAGAATGGTTTAATGCTTCAGAAAAATCAGTTTGAAGCGCTGTTCAAAAATTCTACAGACGCTATTTTGATACTCAATCATCACAGACAAGTTGTCGACCTCAATGAAAAGTTCGTTCAGCTCTTTGGTTATTACAATGAGGATCTCAGATTCAAAGAACCGGATAATATTTTGGTAGGCTCCGATCATATGGAGGCAGCCAGAAAGCTGACGGAAAAGCTGTTCAGAGGGGAAGCCTTCGAACTCGAAACCGAGCGGCTGAACAGTACCGGCGAGATTCGCGAAGTCAGCATGAAGGGGGTCCCGGTTCTGATTGGAGATGAGGTGGTAGGTGCTTATCAGATCTTTAACGACATCTCCGTCAGAAAACGTTCTGAATATGAGCTCAGATTCCTCAGCTATCATGACCAGCTGACGGGTCTCTACAACCGGCGATTTTTCGAAGTGGAGCTGGAGCGACTGGATACCGAACGAAATTTGCCGCTGACTATCTTGATGTGCGATGTCAACGGCCTGAAAATTACCAATGATGCCTTTGGACATAAAATGGGAGACCGCCTTCTGGTAAAAACCGCTGATGTACTGCGCAGCATTTGCAGGGCGGAGGATATCATAGCCCGTTGGGGTGGTGACGAGTTTGTCGTGCTGCTTCCTAAAACGGACAAGAAAACTGCAATTGAGGTGGTCGAGCGGATCAAGGAAGCCAGCCGTGACGAAAAGATTGATTCTATATTGATTTCTGTTTCCATAGGCTTCTCAGTCAAGAGTGACCCCGAGGAACTGACTCAGGAGGTCTTCAAAGACGCTGAGAACATGATGTATTCCAATAAGCTTTATGAGGGACCAAGTATGCGGGGACAGATTGTCCAGGCAATTCTCAATACCCTTCACGAAAAGAATCCGAGGGAGGAACTCCATTCAAGGCGGGTGAGTCAGTTATGCGGTGCTTTAGGCACGGCTTATGGCTTTTCGAACACCCGGGTTGAGGCCCTTAAGACTTTTGGGTTAATGCATGACATAGGAAAAATTGCCATTTACGAACATTTACTTAACAAAAGCGGCAGCTTAAGCGAGGACGAATGGCTGGAAATGAAGCGGCACCCAGAAATTGGCTACCGGATTCTGAGCGCGGTTAATGACATGTCTGAAATTGCTGACCTGACCCTGGCACACCATGAAAACTGGGATGGGTCAGGCTATCCCAAGGGTCTGAAAGGCCACCAGATCCCCCTTGAATCCCGCATGATCCAACTGGCGGACGCTTACGACGCCATGACCTGCGACCGCCCCTACAGAAAAGCCCTGAATCCTGAAGTTGCGGTGAGTGAAATTGTAAGAAGCTCAGGCAAGCAGTTTGACCCTGAGCTCAGCAGGATCTTCGTCGAGGAGGTCCTGAAAATGACATGGTATGACAGGAGTGAAATTATATGCCAAACGCAGTAGGAATTCTCGAACTCAGCAGCATCGCCGCAGGCATTCAAGCCCTGGACGCAATGCTTAAGAGAGCCCAGGTTGAAGTGATCGACGCGCGCATGACATGTATTGGAAAATATATTGCTATTATTACGGGAGAAGTCGCAGCGGTAAAAAGCGCGGTGGAAACAGGAAAGGCAGCCGGTGGAGTACATGTGCTGGAGGCAGACGTCATCGCGAGTATTGCTGATGGTGTCCTTGAATCCATTCACGGCATCATGGACAAAAGTGATATCAAAGCACTTGGAATCCTCGAAACCAAAACCCTTGCCATGGGATTCTTAGGTGCGGACGCCATTCGAAAAGCAGCTAATGTTCGACTCCTTAAGCTACACATCAGCTTAGGCCTCGGCGGCAAAGCTGTCGTCCTGTTTACAGGAGATATAGCCTCCGTCGAAAATGCACTCAGCGTTGGGGTTGAAAAAATAGGAAATAAGGATAAAATTAAAGAGGCTATTGCGATACCGTCTCCTGACCAGGCCCTGATTGACAGCCTGAAATAATCGCGGCTGCTTGTACTGCATATCTTTTTAAAATCTGGCGGTTTAAAGACGCAGCCACCTCAAATCCACCTATTGATGTACAAAGGAGTCAGCCTATGATCAAGCTTTTTTTGCTCTCCGGTTTTCTTGGTGCCGGAAAAACTACATTTTTGAAAGCCTTATTGGAAAACCTTCCAGATAAAAAAATTGGCATTATTATGAATGAATTTGGCCGTGTTTCCATTGATGGCCCAATTCTCGACTCAGACGACCTTACCATGATTGAGCTCAACAGAGGCTCAATCTTTTGTTCCTGTCTTAAACTGTCCTTCATACGGGCGCTCAACGAAATGGCCAGCTATGACCTGGACTATGTCTTTGTAGAATCTTCCGGACTGGCAGATCCTTCTAATATAGCAGAGATTTTAGAAGTCGTAGGGGTCGAAAATCCAGAGGTCTACGACTACGCCGGGACAATCTGTATTGTGGACGCGCTTCATTTTATGGAGCAAATCAGTGACTTGGTAACGCTGAAGCGTCAAATTGAGTGTGCAGACATTGCTATTGTCAACAAAATTGACCGGGTCAGCGAAGAGGCACTCCTCGAAGTGGAGTCCGTCATTGTCAGCATTCAACCAAAGCTCCGGCTTATGCGCAGCAGTTATTTCGACGTGGATTTCAGCTTTGTGGAAAAGGGTATAGAGCAGGTATTTGTACCAGAGCTGAGAGACAGTTACAACACCGAAGAGAACAAACCAAAAACCATAATGCTGTCCTATCAGAGTCCAGTGCCCCAGGGCAATCTGACCCGTTTTCTGGAAGCTGTTTCTCAGTCCGCTTACAGGATCAAAGGGTTTGTAGAGACTCTTGAAGGACGTTTTCAGGTAGACGTGGTCAGCCGGACAATTGATTACGCTGAAACAGAAAAAATGCTTGAGGCCTCGACCCTGGTGTTCCTTTCCAAGATAGGCCCACAGATTATCAGAGTGGTCGACACCGCATGGAAAACCGAAGTCGGGACAGAAATGAAGCTCAGTAACTGAGAAAACCGCGGAGGTGAATGTGAAGTGAAAGAAGATAAAAGATCACCGGAGGAAATGGTGGTTTACACGAGAACCGGAGATGGCGGCAAAACCAATCTGTATGATACCACCAATATTTATAAGGATGAGCCAAGGGTGGAGGCTTATGGAACCATTGATGAGCTCAACAGCTTTATTGGTCTTGCCAAGCACTATATAGAGGATGAGAAGACCACGCGTCTGCTGCATGATCTTCAAAGAAAACTATTTGACGTGGGCGCGGAGCTTGCCACTGTTGACCTCAGTATTTTGAAGACCACAATTCAGCAAGAAGATGTCGATTTCCTTGAGGATACAATAGACGACTATCTGAAAACATTTGAGACACCGACTTATTTCATCATCCCAGGAGATAATTTGGCCAGCGCCCACCTTCACATCTGCCGTACGGTATGCAGACGCGCGGAGAGACTGATGGTGCCGCTCTATAAACATGGAGAAATCAGCGATACGCTTTTAAAATATGTCAACCGCTTGTCAGACCTCTTCTACGCGCTTTCAAGATTTGTTGAGGAGACTTATGAGCGTGTAGATTTTTAACGTTAATTATACTATCGCAAATCAACTATTTTTACCTGACTCCAGAAACGACGGACAGGGGGTGTCACCGTGAGAAAGAAGTTTGCTGAAGATGAGTTGCTCGGTAGATTCAGATTAAAACACAATCATGGGCTTCGAATAGATCCCAAACCGACACCTCCGGAGGAAGTTGAGGAGGCGGCAAAAGCCCTTGAACCTGTTATGGCTTCTCTTGAGACTAAAGAGTCAACTGGATCAAACCTGAGTATTGACTGGGATACCAACGACTTTGAGGCGCCTGAGTCTTTGCCTTCTGAGGAGGCCCTGAAGGCGATTCTGTTTGGGGAACCCGTAGAGGAAATGTCAATAGAAGAGCATGTTTTTTACAAGAGTCAGCGGCATCAAAAGATGCTGGAGCTTCTGGCCAAAGTAGAAGCCTTGACCCCAAGGACCGTTGAATCAAAGCAGGATTCCGCGATTCCAAACCTTGAAGAAGCGAATAACAGGGATACGGTTAATAGGTTGGCACAAAATTCAGAGTCCGCAGCTTCGGCACTTTCAAAGTTAGACATGACGCATTTTTCTGAGGTGGGATACGACGAAGCCCCTGAGGGGGAATACGACGAAGTCCCTGAGGAGGGATACGACGAAGTCCCTGAGGAGGGATACGACGAAGTCCCTGAGGAGGGATACGACGAAGTCCCTGAGGAGGGATACGACGAAGTCCATGAGGCGGAATACGACGAAGTCCCTGAGGAGGGAACGACCATGCGGTCTGAGTCTGAAGCGAAACTAAAGGAATATGGCGCACAGGCTAAGGCCCGCGACGAGAATGAGCAGGCTTCTGCTGATGATCCCATCAAGCTGAACGTTGACCAGGAGGATTTTCAGGAACGTTTAATCCGAATTTTAAATGAAAATTATGGAGATATGGGGGAAGTCAAGCCTCAGAATTTGAAGTCGAGATTAATTGAGATTTTGAATGAAGAATATGCTGAGGGATACGACGAAGATCCTGAGGGGGGATACGACGAAACTCCTGAGGGGGAATACGACGAGAATCTCGAGGAGGAATACGACGAGAGCCTCGAGGAGGAATACGACGAAGGTATCGAGGCGGGCTCCGGCAAAACGTCTGATCAGGAATTGGTCGAAGTTTCAGAGCCTGATCACGTAGAAGTTCCTGAGACGGGAGATGTCGAAAAACCTGAAGCGGAATCTATCACAGAGGCACATCCAACACAAATGGAACTGCCAGAGGTTGATGATGTTAAAGCACCAGAGGAAAGTGTCGATATCCTGAAAGATGAAGCTGGCTTTTTGTCTCAGGATTATGATCCCTATAAAGCTGAGCTGACTGAGGAATCCGCTGATTTCGCTGAAGCGCCGTTACCTGAACCACCAAAAGCCTCGAAACCAAAAATTGATTTTCGCGAGTACCAGTATGTGACTTCGTTCCACGAAGTGCCAATTGAGGAAGAAGATGAGGCAGAGCCTTTTGAAGCCATTTTTCATGAAATAACGGATGAAACAGCGGATGACGTCAAAGATGAAATCTCAGATGAAGTTGTAGATGATGTCACAGACGAAATAGAGGATGAAGTATCGGAAGAAATTGAGGATCAAGTTTCAGATGTAATTGAAGATGAAGTTTCAATCGCAGTCCGAGATGAGGATGAAGACAAAGTTATAGATGAAATCGTGGTAAAATCAGCTGACAAAGTAATGGAAGAAACCTTGAGTGAAGGCCCGGATAAGTCAAAAGATGAGACGGACTTGAGGGATGAAGCTGAATTGTTGAGACCTGAGGTCGAACCATTTCAGAAGGCAGAGTCCCATAAGCATGAGCATCCATGGTTGAAAGAACTTAAGAGAGAAAGCGTGGAGCACCGCTGGACCAAGAAAGCTGAGCATGAAGAGATGGGTGGGAAAGAAGACCACGGGCAAAATAAAGTCCCTCTTTCACAGGAAGAGCGTTATGCAGGCAACCATGTCAGGACGGCTGCCGGAAACGCTGAACCTGTCAGGCCCTCTCGTTCAGAAACAGTGAGTGCTGCCGTTCAAAACAGCGACCGCGGTATGTCCATGGAGGAATGGTCTTTTGTCTTTGATACGTTAAAAGAACAGATCGATTATCTGAAACAGCAGCTTGAAATCAAAGACCATCAGCTTCAAAATAAAGATGAGCTGATCAGAAATTTTCAAATTTTATTAAAGAACGAGCAGGACAAATTCCTTAAGCTGGAGAATAAGATGGAGGATGTTGTCCTTCAGGTTGAGGAACGTGCCACAAAAAAAGGCTTTTTTAGCCGTTTCAGGAAGAGGTAAATCATGCGAGTAATTATTGACGACAGATTTTTTGAATTTCAGAATGAGAGAACGGAGCAAATCTTTACCGAACAAAAAACTTATTTGAAAGATATGATTGAAAAGTATCAGAACGAAGGTGACATGGAGGCGTTGGTCACAACGCTGCTGAGCCTTTCGAACCTCACTGAGGGCCTGATCAATGAAATGGTCGAAGAGGTTGGCGCGGATCAGGTTGCCAGTTATTTAAAAGCTAAAGAAGTATAAAATAAAGATTGAACAAAGAGACAAATCACACTATAATGAAAATGTAGTCCTTGAGTGGCGGACACGTCCGCCTCACATTGGCGCTGCAAAAATTCACAAAGGAGGTTGCGGTCATGATGATGACAAAGATTGCATTTAACGTTTCAGTTATTTCTACAGTTTCATACTTGCAGCCTGTGGTTTCTATTTTGTAGACTTTTAATTTTTCCGTCTATAGAGCCGCAGGAAATTCTTCTGCGGCTATTTTTACGCCTATAAAAGGTAAAAAATGTAAAATAGTGCAGAGGAATCTGCACTATTTTTGTTTTGCGAAAGGAGATAAAGTCTGCATGTCGCGCCAGTTACATTCAAGCAATTTAAGAAAGCTGCTTCAGCATATGAAGGGGAACGTGTTACTCTATATGATCGCTATGGCAGCGGTTTTATTGACGACTTTATTCGCGCTAACTATTCCACTTATGATTCGTTTTGCGATAGACCAAGTCATTGGTGGTATAGAAGCGGACACCGCCTTCGCTGGGTGGATGCAGCGCATAAGCGTCAGCACTCTTTTTGGCGTGGCCATTTTGATCCTGGCGGCATCTCTGCTGCGAGCCTTATTCCTTTTTATAAAAGGGGTTGCAAGCGCTGCGGCGTCAGAAGCCATAGCTAAAAATTTAAAAGACAAGGTCATGCAGCATCTGCATGAAGTAAAATTCGAATTTTTCTCAACGCATGATACGGGTGACTTGATTCAAAGGGCGACCTCTGATGTAGAGACCATTCGCAGATTTCTTTCTGTACAAGTCGTGGAGATTGTTTCCATTGTTCTCATGGTGGGCATTGTATCCGGACTGATGTGGACACTGGATCCAAGGCTCACCGTTATTGCCCTGAGTTTAATCCCACTGGTCATTGCCTTTTCAATCTGGTTTTTTTTCAGGGTCAAGGAAAGGTTCAAAATTGCGGATGAAGCTGAAGCAAAGGTCACTTCTATGCTTCAGGAAAATCTCAGTGGGATCAAGGTCGTCAAAGCCCTTGGGAGAGAGCCCTTCGAATACGAAAAATTTTCCGGCCTTAATCTGGACCTGAAAGAAAAGGTGTATAAGTTAATCCTCAATTTCGCTTACTTTTGGTCCTTGTCTGACTTCGTGTGCCTGCTGCAGATCGCGCTGGTCATGTACTTTGGCGCCAAATGGGCCATTGAAGGGGCGGTCAGCCTGGGCACAGTTGTCGCCTTTATTACTTATGAAAATATGCTCATTTTTCCAATCCGTCAGCTGGGTAGAGTACTCAGCGAATTTGGGAAGACTATGGTCGCTGTGAAGAGAATTGATGAGATTCTGACTGCGGAACGGGATGAAGCATCAGAATTTCAGATGGATGGGTCAGAGACCAAGTTATTGACGCCTGAGATCCAGGGGCGCATTGAATTTCGAAAGGTACATTTTGCTTACCCCAAGGGAGAAGATATCCTGAAGGGGATTGATTTTGAGGTTGGCGCGGGGGAGACTATCGGCATACTGGGCCCTACGGGCTCGGGAAAGTCGACTCTGGCATATCTGCTGACCCGGCTCTACGAACCGACAGCAGGGGAAATTCTTCTGGATGGGATTCCAATCCGGCACATTGCCAAACAGCACCTGCGCCGCAATATTGGACTCGTGCTCCAGGAAGCTTTTCTCTATGCCAGAACCATTGGTCAAAATATTGCGATCCGGGCAGAAGCCAGTGAGGCTGAAATTATCAGGGCAGCTGAAATTTCTGCGATTCACCACAGTATCGAGCAGTTCGATCACCGGTATGAAACGGTGGTAGGAGAGAAAGGCGTTTCCTTATCCGGCGGACAGAGACAGCGGGTGGCTATTGCCAGGACACTGCTGAAGCCCATGCCCGTCATGGTCTTTGACGATTCTCTCAGCGCAGTGGATACAGAAACGGACAGACAGATCCGCCAGGGGCTTATGGCGAATAGCGCAGGTGCCACAGTGCTGCTGATTTCCCACCGGATTACAACACTTATGGAGGCTGACCGTATTTTAATCATTGAAAACGGCAGGGTATCTGCCTTTGATACCCATGAGGCGCTCATCCAGCAGGATGGGCTTTACAAGCGGGTCTGGGAGATTCAGAATGCCGCCTCGGAAGCGGAGGATGAGGTGTAAGGATTATGGAAACTATTATTTCAGAAGAAACAAAGCGCAAGAAAATTGACCGGGGCCTTTGGCTGCGGCTGCTGCCCTATATGAAAAACTTTAAAAAAGAATTGACGGTCGTTGTGATCTGTCTGGCCATACTTGGGGCCATGGATGTTTTGATGACATATTTAACGAAGCATCTGATTGACGCCTATATCACGCCAAAGGAGCTGGAAGGCCTTAGTCGTTTTATAGCGGCTTATGCAGGCATTGTACTTGTCATTGCTCTGGTCGTCTATAAGTTTATTCAGACTGCAGGTGTCATTGAGGCCGGATTGTCACACGATATTCGAAAAGCGGGCTTTGAAAAGCTACAGCAGCTGTCCATGAGCTATTTCGATAAGAATGCCGCGGGGTGGATCCTCGCCAGGCTGACTTCAGACGTGACCAAGCTGGGGGAATTTATTTCCTGGGGTCTCGTAGACATGGTCTGGGGCATGACCATGATGCTTGGCATTATGGCGGTTATGCTGGCCGTTAATTTCAAACTGGCCTTGATCACTCTGTCCGTCATGCCCGCGCTGGTTCTGGTCAGCTGGTATTTCCAGAGCAGAATTGTGGCGCTGCAGCGGGTTGTCCGTAAGCTGAATTCCCGGATCACCGGTGCCATCAATGAAGGCATCACTGGCGCCCGCACCACCAAAACCCTGGTGGTTGAGGAGAAGGTCATGAACGATTTCAGGGTGCTGAGCGGAAATATGCGGGATCAGAGCATCAAGTCCGCTTTCTACAGTGCCCTTTATCAGCCTATGGTCATTAACATTGCCGCTGTCGGCACCGTACTCGCGATTCAGTTCGGGGGACGGGAAGTCATGTCTGGTGCCATTACCTATGGGACACTGGTGCTATTCATCAATTATTCAATCCAGTTCTTTGAGCCTGTCCGGGAAATGGCCCGCATCCTTTCTGAAATGCAGTCGGCACAGGTCTCTGCGGAGCGAATCTTTATGCTCCTCGATCAAAAGACGGAAATTGAAGACTCTGAAGCGGTCAAAGCCCGTTATGGCACAATTTTATCACCGAAAAGAGAAGCTTATGAAGCTATGAAGGGCGACATAGAATTCCGGTCAGTTTACTTCAGTTACAAACCTGAAGAGCCTATTTTTGAAGGTCTGACCCTCGAGATTGAAGCGGGGACGTCGGTGGCCCTTGTTGGTCCTACGGGCTCCGGTAAAAGTTCATTAGTTAACCTGATTTGCAGATTCTACGAGCCAACCGCAGGGGAGATCTTGCTGGATGGCACGCCGCTGAAAGCGCGCTCCCAATCCTGGCTGCATAACGGGATTGGCTACGTTCTCCAGACACCGCACCTGTTCAGCGGAACGATCAGCGACAATATACGCTATGGAAGACTGGACGCGACCCAGGAGGAAATTCAAAAAGCCGCGGTATTGGTAGGTGCGGATACTTTTATCTCACAGCTTTCAGATGGGTATGACACTCAGGTTGGTGAGGGTGGAGCTATGCTCTCGACAGGCCAGAAGCAGCTGATTTCTTTTGCCCGAGCGGTTATTGCTGAGCCTTCAATCTTTATTCTCGACGAAGCGACCAGTGCCATAGATACCGAAGCGGAACAACTCATTCAGAACGCCTTGATCAAGGTTCTCGAAAACAGGACCAGTTTGATCATAGCACACCGTCTCTCCACCATTCGGGCTTGTGACCGAATTTTAGTCATAGAGGATGGCCATATCATAGAAGATGGTACCCATCATTCACTGATGAAGCTGAAGGGTCATTACTGGAAGCTTTATACAAATCAATTTATTGAGGAAAAGGAACAGGCTTTGCTGGCTTGAGCGGTTTTGTGAATTTACGGTGAAAAATGTGTCGCTGGTCTTGCCTTTTTCCACAGTTTGCTTTAAGATGGATAAAACTCTGTCAAGCAAAGAAAGAGGTGCGATTTTTGAAGATATTGGAAGAACGAATATTGAAGGATGGCTATGTCCTGGGTAAGGATATACTTAAGGTAGACCGATTTTTGAATCACCAGGTAGATGTAGCGTTGTTGAATGAAATTGGCAAAGCGTTTTATGCTTATTTTAAAGACCATGGCATCAACAAGATCCTGACTATTGAGGCATCCGGCATTGCTATTGCCGCCATCACCGCCCAGTATTTCGATAATGTGCCGGTGGTGTTTGCTAAGAAGTTTGACTCTGTCAACGCGGACCCGGATAGTTACGAGACCAACGTTTACAGCTTTACGAAGAACAGGGATTATAGCGTGAGGGTTTCCAAGAAATTTATACACCAAGGTGACCGCGTCCTGATCCTGGATGATTTTCTTGCTCAAGGCCGTGCGGCAGCTGGATTGATAGATTTGGTACGACAGGGTGGCGGTGAGGTTCACGGTGTAGGCATTGTCATTGAGAAGTCCTTTCAGGATGGTAAGACCTATGTCAGCAGCTTGGGTGTCGATGTCCATTCCCTGGCGCGGATCAGAGCTTTTATTGATGGAACACCAATTTTTGAAGAGGTATAGATCAGGAATAGTTGTGCTGAGCTGCCGTAAAACCAGATGGCGCTGGTTTTGCGGCAGTTTTTTTGTTATGCGGCTTTGTGCATCAAATGCTAATTGACCTTCCGTTTCATAGGGGATTTGGTATAATGGAAGGGATTACTGAGGGTCAATTGATGTGTTCCAATTCCAGATGGCAGGGAAGTGAAGCATGAGACAGCTGAGAACGCTACTGGTCAAGATTTCGATCATTGCCTTGATCGATGCCATTACCTCGCAGATTTATATTGGCTACGATTTGAATGGCTTCAGAATTTCCATGTCGGTGATTATACTGCCGGTGTATTACTATTTTAATCCGACGCTGAATCCGGTGATCACTTCCATCGGCATAGGTCTTTTTGGTTTGGTCTTTAGGGGCATCATAGGGATTGGTGTATTTGGCAGCTTCATGGCGGCTATGTTGGCAGATTTTCCTATTTTTGTCTTCGACATTTCCTATGGGGTATTGTATTATTTCCTTTTCTACCGGGCAAAAGAGAGGACGCTGTCCCGGTGGATTTTAGCCATTTCACTCGCGGATTTCAGCTCGAACCTCTTTGAGTTGGTGCTGCGGATAGGGCCGCTTGTAGGGGATAAAATCAGGCTGGTGGATACATTGATTACTGTAGCCCTGGCTCGGGCAGCCATGGCCACGGCGCTTGTGTTCATATTGAAATACTACAATATCATCCTGATGAAGGATGAAAAGTATGAGCGCTATAAGAGCATGTATACCGTCCTCAGTGACTTGAAAAGCGAAATATATTTCATGCAGAACAACATGGAATACATTGAGCAGGTCATGGGGGAAGCCTATACGCTTTATGAGCAGCTGGCGGAGGCCTCGGATCCGAGTTCCAGGAATTTGTCGCTGAAAATTGCCAAGGATGTACATGAAATCAAGAAAAATTACTCGAAAGTTATTGAAGGGATCGACAAAATTGGCGTGACTCAAAATCCCTATGGCGCTTTTAAGGTGCGGGAGCTGCTTGAGATTGTGGTGAAGTTTTTCAGGCATGAAAGCGTCAGCGCTAAGATTGAGCTGAACGTCGTGGATATGCTTAAAGGGGATCACGTCGTGAGTGAGCACTTGCTGTTCGTTTCAGTGATAAGAAATCTGATTTCCAACAGCATTGAAGCCATCCGGGATTCGAAGAAGGAAGGTGCCATCTCAGTTATTCTCACTGAGGATTCTGATAATTTGATTCTGACGGTTAGGGACAATGGGCCCGGCATACGCAAAAAGGATGTGGAAGCGATCTTTGAAGCGGGGTTTTCGACAAAGTTTAATCCGAGTACGGGGGATATTTACAGGGGACTGGGTCTGACCCTCGTCAAGGACATCATTGAAACAAAATTTAACGGCAGTATTTATGTAAATTCCACTTTGGGAAATGGCACAGAAATCGTAGCGGCGTTAGACAAATTTTCCTTGGAAGAGAGGTAGCCCATGACTTTTTATTTGGTGGATGATGATTCATCTGTTTTAAGAGTCCTCGAAAATATTATTGAAGAGTATGACCTTGGAGAAGTTGTTGGAAAAGCGACAGATTCAGAGAAGGCCCTGGGACAGATTTTAAGCCTTAAACCTGCCATTGTCGTCGTGGATATGCTGATGCCTGCCATAGACGGCTGCGCGCTGGTCAAAACCCTGAAGGACGACCTGCCGGATACGCGCTTCGTCATGCTCTCCCAGGTTTCCAGCAAAAATATAATCTCTAAAGCTTACGACTGCGGTGTTGAGTTTTTCATCAGCAAGCCTGTCAATCAGATTGAAATCAGAAATGTTCTCGGAAATATTAAAGAGAAGCTTGAAATGGAGCGTACGTTTAAGCTCATTGAAGGGATGTTCAATAAAGGTGTTAAGGTGCCTTCCGCGAATTTGGACAACGGAGATGAGCTGCAGGAGCAGATCAGGAAAATCCGGATGGTTTTTTCGAAGCTGGGCATTCTGGGTGAAAAAGGTGGAGAAGATTTGCTCCAGATCTGTGCCTATATGCTGAAGAACAACTTAAAGACTTTTGACTTCAGGGTACGGGACATCTGTGACGAGCTCTGCGACAATCCGAAGGCTATGGAGCAACGGCTCAGGCGGGCAATCAACAGAGGCCTCATCAATTTAGCCAATTTAGGAATTGAGGATTACATGAATGAAAATTTCATCCGTTTTTCCGGCACGCTCTATGATTTTGAAAGTGTCAAAGCTGAAATGGATTACATCCGGGGCAAAAGGGACAGCGGTGGGAAGATCTCCGTTCGAAAGTTTATCGATAACCTCATATTGATGATTTTGGAGACAGCCTGATCTTTAAATGGGTTTTAGGACTTGTTTGCATTCCGCTTGTTTTTGCATGCATTTGTTCAATTATTTTATGAATTCAAAATATTTGTCGTATTTTCGTAACCTCTGCTGAACGTTTTTGATTTTTTTTGTAACCTCCAATGTATAATGAGCTATCTTATGCAAAGGAGGAATTCGTAAATGGAAACAAAGATGAAGAAAAAAGCCACACTTGGTCACGCACTCATTCCTATGGTTTTTATCATCGTGGCTTTGATCGTCACCATGCAGTTCTGGGGCGGCGATCCGCACCTGCCAATCCTCTTCTCGGCTGTCGTCGCGGCTATCGTTGCGATCTTTGGGCTCGGTTATACCTGGAAAGAGCTTGAGGACGGCATCGTAGACACCATCAAGATGTCCATGCAGGCAATCCTGATCCTGATGATCATTGGTATGATTATTGGTACCTGGATTCTCGGCGGCATTGTTCCAACCATGATCTACTACGGCCTCAAGATTTTGTCGCCTGGTATCTTCCTGGTAGCGACATGCATTCTCTGCAGCATCGTTTCACTCGCGACAGGCAGCTCCTGGACAACAGCTGGAACCGTTGGTATCGCACTCATTGGTGTCGGTATTGGTCTCGGTATGAACCCAGGTATCGTTGCTGGTGCTATCATCTCCGGCGCGTATTTTGGCGACAAAATGTCTCCGCTCTCAGACACGACGAACCTTGCGCCAGCTATGGCAGGTTCCACACTGTTTGATCACATCCGCCACATGATTTACACCACAGGTCCTTCGCTGATTATCGCCCTCATTCTCTACGGGATCATAGGGATGCGCTACGCGGGCAACGAGCTCGACACAGGCGCAATCAACGAAATCCTCATGGGCATTGAAGCCAACTTCAATATTTCCTTGATCCTCCTGTTGGCACCTGTTCTCGTCATAGTCATGGTAATATTTAAAGTGCCTGCTATGCCTGGCCTGATTGGCGGCACGGTTCTTGGCGCACTCTTCGCGTTCCTGTTCCAGGGTGCTGGCATGAGCGCAATCGTCGAAGCCGCGCACTACGGCTATTACTCAGAGACTGGCGTTACGGTCATTGATGACCTTCTTTCCCGGGGCGGTCTTGACAGTATGATGTGGACGGTTTCCCTAATTCTGTGTGCTATGAGCTTTGGTGGCGTTATGGAAAAATCCGGCATGCTGGAAGCCATTGCCTCATCGATCCTGAAGCTGGCACATGGCACTGGCAGCCTCGTTCTCGCAACGATCATCACGATCATTGCCATGAACATGATGGCTGGCGACCAGTACCTTGCAATCGTTATCCCTGGCCGTATGTACAGACAAGTTTATGCTGACCGCGGTCTCCATCCTAAGAACCTTTCCCGTGTCCTGGAAGATGCCGGTACTTTAACATCTCCTCTGGTCCCGTGGAACTCCTGCGGCCTGTTTATGTCAGGGACTTTGGGCGTCGCGACGCTGGTTTACCTGCCATATTGCTTCCTCAACCTGATCAACCCGCTGATTTCAATTTTCTATGGTTTCACGGGCATCACCATGGAGAAGCTCCCGCCTGAAGAGACGGTTGCTTAGCAATTTGAAAGCTACATAATTTAATAGTAAGGTAAGACACCCTGGAGTCTTGGATGAGGCTTTGGGGTGTCTCTTTTTTTGGAAGATTGCTGTAAGCTTGAAGTGTGCTGGGGGGGAGGGTGTGGGGGAAGTGAGACCATCGGCAAACCGTCTTTGAGTTTGTGAAAGCTAAGGGACAAATGTCCCAATAATTGTGGTGTGTCCTCTTGCACCGTTGAAAGTAGCCTTGCTTTGGACTAAAATAGAAACAAAGGCAGGCTTACGTGCTGCGATTTTTGTGGTTTAAACTGGAAATGGCACAGCCCATCCGGGCAGTTGGAGGATGATATAGATGAGTAACGTACTTGAAATTGTTAAAGACCCTGTGTTGACCTATGAGCAAAAAGTGATTTCGCTGGCGAGGGCCGCTGAGGACTCAATTGATGTGCTGGATATTTCACCGGCCGTGCAGTCCCTGCGTGACCGGGATATCCTATGCGACCTGTTTGAGGGCCATGCGCCTTACAGGCCGCGGTATGTGGTCGTGGATTTTGAGAAGTTTATGAAACAGGGCAGCAAATTCCTTGAGCTTGACCCGCCTCAGGACCTGGAGGAGGCGGTGCATGCGCTGCTCATCCTGTATAAGCACATCCCGTCCATTTCTTCGTTTCCGGTGTATATTGGAAATCTGGATACACTGCTGGAGCCGTTTGTGGGGCCACTTTTGGAGGACGAGGAGCGGGCGTTCAAAACGATCAAACTGTTTCTCAAGCACATTGACCGGACGATTACGGACTCTTTCTGCCACGCGAATCTGGGCCCTAAGCCGACTCGCGCGGGCACGCTGATCCTCCGGGCGGAGCGGGCGCTGCAGGACGCTATTCCGAATATCACGCTGAAGGTGGGCGCTGAGACCCCTGAGGATTTCTTGAGGGACGCGGCTGCGACTTCCCTTATCACGGCTAAGCCGAGCTTTGCCAACCATGCCATGTTCTCGAAAGAATTCGAGGCATTTGCCGATGGTTACGCCATCGTCAGCTGCTACAATGGCCTGCCTGTTGGCGGGGGCAGCTACACGCTTTCAAGACTGAAGCTCGACAAGCTGTCGTTCGAAGCGAAGGATTCCGGGGACTATCTCGAGCGTCTTCTTCCGGAAGCGGTTCAGCTCGCCATGGCTTACATGGATGAGCGCGTCCGGTTCCTGGTGGAGGAGAGCAATTTCTTTGAATCCAGCTTTCTGGTCCGCGAGGGCCTGGTGGATCCAAAGCGTTTTACGGCCATGCTGGGTGAAGTTGGGCTCGCGGAGGCGGTGAATCATCTCGTGAAGCTGGATGGCCTAAGTGGACGCTTTGGTCACAGTCAGGAGGCAGATGACCTTGGCGTGCGCATCATTGAAGTCATGCGTTCAGTCGCTGAGGCTCATTTCAATCCGCTGCTGGCGACAGGCGGGCATTATTTGCTGCACGCCCAGGTGGGCATTGATTCGGATGCCGGTACCAGCCCGGGCTGCAGGATCCCAATTGGGGACGAGCCACCAATTCATGAGCATTTGCTGCAGTCGGCCCGTTTTCATAAATACTTCCCGTCTGGGATTGGCGATATATTTAGTTTTGATGAAACTGTGAAGGCTAATCCGCAGGTTGTTGTGGATATTGTGAAGGGCGCTTTTGACGCTGGTATGCGCTATTTTTCTTCCTATGCCTCTGACGCGGATGTCATCCGCATCACCGGGTACCTGGTCAAGCGCTCGGAGATCGAGAAGCTCAGACGCGGTGAGTCGGTGCTCCAGGACACGGTGGCCCTTGGAAAGGGTGCTGTGGACAATCAGCATGTGCTGGAGCGGCGGGTACGGTTGAGGGATGGGTTGTAGGGTGTTTGATGGTTTTCGGAGAATTTAAAAAGGTGAAATCCGCGGGAAGCAGGTTGTGGGGTGCCATAACCTGCCTTTCGCGGATTTTTTATTTGAAGTGTTGGGGGCGCACGGTGTTGAAGGGAATGAGGACGGGGTCAGACCCGCTTGTTTCTGTAGGGGGTCGGACCCATGCAGAAGTGATTGGGTCAGGGGGTGTCAGGGGGTCAGACCTTGAAATTCTTTGGGAACCTTTTTTAAGCTCGCGCGTTTAGGTATTATAGAAGCAGTAAACAAGAGGTCGTCCTGAAGGGGGCAAAGAGGTGGAGAATTTTCTAAGGCAAAGAAATAATCAGCGAGGCGCGCCTGATCCAAGACAAGGGGTTAAAGACTTGCTTGCTGATTTTGTAAAAACACATGATGAAATGATCCGGAAGCTGAGCTACAAGTTAACTTTGGACGTTGAAGCGTCCAGGGATTTGTATCAGCAGACTTTTCTAAAGGCTATGGAGCACCTGATACTGCCTGAAAACGCGGCACTGTTATCACCAAAGCAGTCCGGTGAAGAAAAGGCGGCTGCCAACTGGCTCTATACTATTTGTCTCAATCTTTACAGGGATCAATATGCCAAGGAAAAGCGCTGGCTAAATGTGATAGAGCCTCAATATGCAGAGGATAATTCAAAGCCCCTCAAGATAGAAGTGATTTCAGATCATGGTCCAGAGCCGCTGGAGATAATCATTCTGGAAGAAGAAAGAGCAGCTATAGAAATGTCGCTTCAAAAGCTTCCAGAGCATTACCGTATTCCGCTTGTTTTATTTTATTTTTTGGATTTTGATTTGAAAATGATTTCTGAGAATCTGGGAATTGAAATTCCTACTGTGAAGAGTCGGCTGTTCCGGGGACGTGAAAAAGTTAAAAATGCTTTAATGGCTCAAGGTTTTTCTATGGATACGCCCACAAAGGCTAAAGGGAAGGAGGTGTAAGTCATGGATGAACGACACTCAGATCAATTAGACCAAAAAATTATGAAAGTGCTTGGAGAACAGACTTTGCCTGTGGGTTCTGAAACATGGGCAGAGGAAACTATTCAGATGATGTCGGAAACATTGGGGTCAGACCTTGAAAAATATGCCGTGACTTCGCCAAAACGATCTAAAACCAAGCAATATTTTCTTAGAAGTATTTTGACTGTTGCTGCAAGTCTGATCATAGGCTTTGGCGGCCTTATGCTTGGCGCCAAATTTAACCCATCCCTGGCTGAGAACATGATGAACTGGCCACTGGTAGGAAGGTGGGTTGAATATCTGGTTGGCAAGCCAGGTCTGCAGGCTGCCATTGAACACGAACGTTATCAGCCAATCAATTCATCCATTAAGATAGACAGTACTGAAATAACGCTCAATGGTATTGTAGCGGACCAACAAACACTGGCGGTTTATTATTCGGTCGCAGGTGACAAAGCTGAGAAATTTGTTGAGCTGTCGCTGGAGATCCCTGATTTCAAATCTTCAATAAGTATAGATTTTTCTGGGATTGGCGAGGAAGTCAGGCTTTCAGAGATAAAAACTTACGGTCACGAGATTCCTGATAAATTTACGCTGGAATTCAACTTAGATGGAAAAGAATTCCGTTTTCCGGTTGAACTGGACAAGGCTATGACACTTGAGACTGTTCAATATAAATTGTCTCAGCCCCTTAAGATAGGTGAATTTGGAACTTTGGAAATTATTGATATAAGCATAGGTGAGATTAATGCCAGCGTTAAGGCGCGACTGCATCCTGCTGAGGGCGTTCGCGATCTCAATATTGGTTTATATCTGATGGATCAAAATAACAAAAAACTATATTTTGACAGCATGAGCAGACAGAATTCTGATGCTGAAGTTAAAGACCAAACTATGGAATTTAAAGTAAGCATCAGTCGATTTGATCTTGAAGGGACATTGTATATTGGCGTTGATCCTTTAAGAACAGCTTGGCAGTCGGATGGTTTGAACACTGTATATTTTGATGTCACCACAGAAACAATCCATTCTGAGCTTTCAAATCAAAATGATGTCATTTTGTATATGGGTAAAAAAGTTTCTGAAATGAAAGACATGTCAGGCAATCAACCTGCAAAACCATGGATTGATTATGAATTTCTCAGACCGGGCTTGATGGATGAAGACCCTGAGCACAGCGGACATGAGTTTGGCGCAAATAAGATGGAACCTGATCCGTCTGAAATGTCCAGAGGCATGTGGCAAACTGAGGAAGGGATGGCTTTCAATATTGGAATTCCTGAAGCTGCAAAGGTAGAACGCGTTTATCTTTCTTTGTTTGAGCCATTGTATGATCTTGAACTAAAACCAATGGCCCTGGAACTTGTCGATTAAAAAATATTTTTTGAATGCCACCTGCCGGTGAAGTTGTAACTATTCGCTGTGGGTGGCGTTTTTCTGTTGAAGACTATGGGGTGAAGACTATGGGGTCAGACCCGCAAAAAGTCTTCCGACGAACCGAGGGGGTCAGACCTCCAAAAAAGTCCTGCGACAAACAACGGGGTCAGACCTCTAAAAAAGTCACAGAAGCGAACAAATATGCTATAATGGTGAATGATTGCTAAGTTTAACTTCATGATGTTTATGGGAGATGACGACATGTTTTTTATCGGCGTATTCGGGATCACAAGCAAAGACAAATTGCTCAGAGACAGCCAGGTGGAATGCAAAGAGTGCAACAGTCTGCTGCCGAAAAAAGTCATCAAGCGGTACAACACTTTTCATGTTTTTTTCATTCCAACGGTCCGCTGGAATTTGAATTACTTTTGCGCATGCCCTTCCTGCAAGAGCGTTTTTGAAATCAAAAAAGAAAAGGGACAGGCCTACGAGGAAAACCCCAATGAGGAATTGACCTATTGGGATCTAAAAACCGTCAAGAAGGGCAAGCCTCTCAGATTTTGCAAAGTCTGCGGCGCCCAGGTAGACAAGACCCACACCTTTTGTCCAAATTGCGGAGCGAAACAGTGAGCAAAACAGTGAGCGACGAAGCCTTCAAAGGCTACGTTAAAAAAATATTGCCCTTCAGCTCAGTGGACGGGCCGGGCAACCGGTCCATAATCTTTCTTCAGGGCTGCAGCTTCCGGTGCGGCTATTGCCATAATCCGGAGACCATTGCCCTCGGCAGCGCTGTCACAACGGGCGAGATACGTCTCAGAACCCCTGACGACGTCGTCCAGGAGGTGCTGAAATACAAAAGCTTTATCTCCGGGGTCACAATCTCCGGCGGAGAGTGTACCCTTCAGCCCGAGTTTCTCCTGGCGCTTGTCAAGGCGCTAAAAAAAGAAGCTTTCCACATCCTGATCGACACCAACGGCGACTTCGACCAGGCTTATTACGAGCGCCTGCGTCCTTGGGTCGACGGCTTTATGCTGGACGTGAAATCCATTGATCCAGAGGCCCATAAAAAGCTCGCTGGCGAGGACAACCAAAAGGTCATTGAAAACCTTCACCGCATGGCTGGTGACAGGACCTTATACGAAGTGCGCACAGTTATTGTGCCGGACTGGCCAGACAACACGGCCACCGTCACCAGCGTCAGCAAAGTGTTGGCGGAGAAGTCTCCGAGCACCCGCTACAAATTGATCCGTTTCAGACCTCATGGCGTCGTGGGTCTTTATAAGGCGCTGCCTATGCCAAAGGAAACCGAAATGGAGAACCTCAAAAAAATCGCGTCTGATGCCGGCCTTTCCCAGGTTATTCTGGTTTAGCCCAGGCAACAAGCGCCAAGCTGTTTCTATTTAGGAGGCTTTCACATTATGTACGAATACTTTCGCGGCACAGTCGCCGTCATACACCCTGACAAGGTCATCCTTGAGGTTGGCAATATTGGCTACAGCATCCTGACCTCCGCCACCAGCGCCATGGCCTGCAAGGTGGGCGACGCAGCCACTTTTTTCACCTCTCTGATCGTCCGGGAGGACAGCATGACCCTGGTGGGCTTTTCCACGGAGGAGGAGCTTAAGGTCTTCCGCCTGCTGACCACCGTGTCAGGCATAGGCGCAAAGGTCGCCATAGCCGCCCTGTCGGGCATCCATTACCTTGAACTTTCCCGCATGATTATCCTTGGGGATGCCGATGGTCTCATGAAAGCACCCGGTGTCGGAAAAAAAACCGCACAGCGCATTGTGCTGGAGCTCAGGGACAAATTCTCGAAAACTCTGTCCGCGCTGCCGGAGGCAGACGGATTTTCTATGCCTAAAAATGTCAGCGTCGTCTCTGACGCCATTGAAGCCATGATGGCCCTGGGCTACAGAAAAAATGACGTTGAAAAAATCATTTCCCGCATTGACAGCCGTGACCTTACAGTTGAAGAGGTCATCCGCCAGGCACTGAGCCTGATGGCCGTCCTGTAGGTGCGGTCCGCAGAAAGGAGGTACTGCCCTTGGACACAGGTCTTGACCGTTTTATCACCCCGGAGCTGATCGAGGAGGACGTGCTGCAGGAAGGCAGCCTTCGCCCAAAAAACCTCAGGGAATACATTGGACAGGAACGCAACAAGGAAAAGCTCAGCGTTTTTATTGAAGCTGCCAAATACAGGGCGGAAGCCCTGGACCACGTCCTGCTTTACGGACCGCCGGGCCTCGGCAAAACGACGCTTTCAAACATCATTGCCAACGAGCTTGGCGTCAATATCCGGATCACTTCCGGTCCTGCCATAGAGCGGCCCGGAGATCTGGCAGCCATTCTGAACACGTTGCGAGACAAGGACGTCCTGTTCATTGACGAGATCCACCGCCTTAGCCGGGCTGTGGAAGAAGTGCTTTACCCCGCCATGGAGGATTACGCCCTGGACATTATCATAGGCAAAGGTTCTGAGGCGAGATCCATCCGGCTTCAGCTCCCAAGGTTCACCCTGGTGGGCGCCACCACCCGGGCAGGACTTCTGACCTCGCCGCTGAGGGACCGCTTTGGCGTGATGCTGCAGTTAGACCTATACAGCGAACGGGAGCTTCATCTTATTGTACGGCGCTCCGCGGATATCCTTGGCATTGGCATTCATGATGACGCCGCCTGGGAAATCGCCCGCAGAAGCCGTGGCACACCGCGGATTGTAAACCGCATCCTGAGACGTGTCCGTGACTTTGCCCAAGTGGGCGGCAGTGACACCATAGACATTGAAATCGCGCGCTATGCGCTTAAAATGCTGGACATAGACGACTCCGGGCTGGATAAGGCAGATCGCAGGCTCCTCATGGCCATCGCTGAAAAATTCGACGGTGGTCCGGTTGGTGTAGACACTTTGGCTGCGGCTACCGGCGAGGAACGGGGCACCATTGAAGACGTCATTGAGCCTTTTCTCCTGCAGATGGGTCTCATCAACAGGACACCGCGAGGCCGCGTCATCACACGAAACGGCTACCGTTATCTCAATCTGGACCCACAGGGTCAGATTGCGGCTGATGTGCCGTTTAATCAGCTGGAACTCAGTTTGGAAGAATGAGGTGGCAGCAGAGATGGTGAAATTATTAAATCCATTTTTCGTGAAAATCGAGAAGAAAAGATCTCAATTGAGCGCTTTAACACCAGTCAAGTGGCGGCCTCTGGTGACTGCCGCTTGCCTGGCTGGATGCCTTCTGGGTATTGGGCTTCAGGCTGCTTTACCCGCTTATGCCCTTGAAGCCACCCCGGATAAGCAAATCCGGATTGGGGTGAAATTTGGCAGCGTCACGGATGCCACAACGGTACTGACCTCCACCAGCGGCTTTAAGCTTGGTACTATTGACGGTGAGGGGACCTTTACAGATACCGGGGCGGTATTGCCGCTAAATACCCTTTATGTCATCAAGAATACGAGGTTGGTTGGCGAAACCATCGGCAGCCCAAGCGGGGGGAGCAGCAGTGCTTATTTTGGGCCCTATCATCTCCAGGTGGGACCGGAGTTTGACAGCTACCTTGAAATGAGACAGGTGCTCGACGAGACCGCGCTTCAGCTACAGGGCCTTTTCCCAGCCTATGATGATGGCTGGCGGATTTATGTGGGCACATACCTGTCTGAGGCCGAGCGGAATACGAAGAAGGCGCAGATTGAAGAGGTTCTGCCGGAGCTCGTGCTGTCCCTGGCACCGCTGAATGATCAGGCCGTCATGGTTGTCGACGGCACAGCGGTCCACCTCTATTATGATACGCTGGATGAGGTATTTGGTTTCATGCCTCAGGCCAATGGTGACCTGACCGGCTTCGAAAGCCGCAAATACCGGGGCGCCATAGGCATACGCCGTTATGTGGACAGCGATCCTACCGTCATCAATTATATTGGGGTTGAGCCTTATCTTTACGGTGTTCTCCCAAGGGAAATGTCCGGTGACTGGCCACTGGAGGCGCTCAAGGCACAGGCTGTCGCGGCCAGGAACTATGCCTACGCTTCAATGGGCAAGCATGAAAAATGGAGCTTTGACCTTTGCAACCTTCAGGATTGTCAGGTTTATGGCGGTGCCAGTGTCGAACGGCCGCGTTCCAATGACGCCGTGGATGAAACCTTGGCAAAGCTTCTGCTTTACGACGGGAAACCCATCACCGCGTTTTATCATTCAAACAGCGGCGGGCGTACGGAAAGCTCAGAGTACATATGGTCAGAGGCGGTGCCTTATCTTAGGTCTGTTGCGGATCCCTATTCCGTTGGACAGCCCTCTGCCACTTGGACAAAGACTTATACAAAAGCGCAAATAGATGAGATTCTCAAAAGTAAAGGCATCAATATAGGTCCTCTCATTGGCGTTTATGTCACTAAAACGTCTCCAAACGGGCGGGTCCTTGAAACCGTTTTCGTAGGCCGGGACGGCGATTATGTCACCTCAAAGGAGAAGGTCCGGTATCTGTTAGGGTCTTATGACATACGGAGTACTTGGTTTACCATTGAGGGCGGGGGAGACTATGACCCTGGTGAATCCGGAGGTGCCGGCAACGATGGCGGCACAACGGAGAATGGCGAAGCCACAACGTTAACCGTAATTTCTTCCAGCGGGAAGAGCTCGGTTCCATTGGGAGGCTTGGTTATTCAAGGTGGCTCAGGTAAGGTAACGCTGGGTGACGCTGAAGCGCTCGTCGTACTGTCCGCTTCAAGCCTGTCCACGATTGAACCCGCTGAAAATACTCAGCCAGTGACGTCAATCGTTCGTGACAATGTCACGGTGGACAGCAGTGAGATTTTAGTCTTCAACGGTTTCGGCTTTGGTCACGGCGTGGGCATGAGCCAGTGGGGCGCGAAGGCCATGGCAGATCAGGGCATGAATTATATTGAGATTTTAACCCACTATTATGCCAATACCCGGGTTCAATAATATTAGCTTTTATAAGGAGTCACATACAAATTATGAAAACCAGTGATTTTTATTTTAATTTACCAGAAGAACTGATTGCCCAGACGCCGCTGAAAGACAGGGCAGCGTCAAGGCTGCTCTGCCTGGACAAGGAAACCGGACAGACCCATCATGAATCCTTCCGGGATCTATTGAAGCATCTGAAAGTAGGAGACTGCCTTGTCATCAATGACACACGGGTTCTGCCTGCCAGACTTTTTGGCCGCAGGAGCTCCGGCGCTGCTGTGGAATTTCTGCTTCTTAAACGGGTGGAAGGGGACGTCTGGCAGACCTTGGTCAAACCAGGCAAAAAAGCACGACCGGGAGATACCTTTGAATTTGGGGATGGCTCTCTGCGGGCGGTCGTTGAAGGGCTCTCTGAGGAAGGCACCCGGCTGGTGCGCTTTGCTTATGAAGGGATCTTTGAGGAGGTCCTGGACCGCCTGGGCACTATGCCGCTGCCGCCTTACATTCGTGAGACTCTTGAGGATTCAGAGCGCTACCAAACGGTTTATTCCAACAAATATGGCTCTGCAGCCGCACCTACCGCTGGACTGCACTTTGATGACGCGCTTCTTGACGCCATAGAAAAAAAAGGCATTGAAATCGCCCGTATTACCCTTCACGTGGGACTGGGTACCTTCAGGCCAGTCAAGGCGGAGTCCCTTCAGGATCACGTCATGCACGCGGAATATTTTGAAATTGGACCGGAAGCGGTCCAGAAGATTCAGCGGGCAAAGCAGGGCGGTGGCCGGGTGATTGCGGTGGGCACCACCTCGGTGAGAACCCTTGAAAGCGCTGCCGGCCGTCACGAGACCCTTCAGGCCTGCTCCGGCTGGACAGATATCTTTATCTATCCAGGTTATGCTTTTAAAGTGGTGGACGGTCTCGTCACCAACTTCCATCTGCCGGAGTCGACCCTCATCATGCTGGTCAGCGCCTTAGCGGGCAGGGACAATGTCCTTGCGGCGTACAAGGAAGCCGTCTCCCAGCGCTACCGTTTTTTCAGCTTTGGGGATGCCATGCTGATCCTTTAGCGCCAGTTAAAGATTATTTGCAATATCAGTTACAGGATCGTTTACAAGTCCAGATTTTATTTAGGAGGCAACAATGGCCATACAATTTGAACTCATCAAAACCTGTAAGCAAAGCGGCGCCCGGCTTGGTCGTCTGCATACGCCTCACGGCGTGATCGATACGCCTATCTTTATGCCAGTGGGGACCCAAGCCACGGTTAAAGCAATGACGCCGGAAGAGCTTGAGGACATGGAGGCACAGATCATACTCTCCAATACCTACCACTTATTTTTAAGGCCAGGCCATGAGCTGGTCGAAAAGGCCGGAGGCCTCCACAAATTCATGAACTGGAAACATCCCATCCTCACGGACAGCGGTGGTTTTCAAGTCTTTAGCCTGGGCGACCTCAGAAAGATCACTGAGGAAGGCGTTGAATTCCGGTCTCATCTGGACGGTGCCAAGCATTTCCTAAGCCCGGAGCGAGCCATTGAAATTGAAAATGCCCTTGGCGCGGACATCATCATGGCGTTTGACGAATGCGCGCCTTATCCGGCGGACAAAGAATATGTGAAGAAATCCCTGGAGCGCACTACACGCTGGGCGGCGCGCTGCAAAGCAGCCCATAAGAAACCGGAGCAGCAGGCACTCTTTGGCATAGTACAAGGCGGTATGTATCCGGATCTGCGAAAGCAAAGCGCTGAGGAAATCACGGAAATTGGCTTCCCGGGCTATGCCATTGGCGGACTGTCTGTTGGCGAGCCTAAACCAATGATGTACGAAGTCTTGGAGCAGACGATCCCATATCTGCCTGAAGATAAACCGAGGTATCTCATGGGCGTTGGAAGCCCGGATGATCTGCTGGAAGGCGTTCTGAGGGGTGTTGACATGTTCGACTGCGTCTTGCCTACAAGGATTGCCAGAAACGGCACAGCCATGACCTCAGTGGGTAAGGTTGTCATCAAGAACGCGAAGCACTTTGACGACTTTACGCCGCTGGATCCAAACTGTGACTGTTACACCTGTCGCAATTATACAAAGGCCTACCTGCGGCATCTTTACAAGGCAGATGAGATCCTGTCCTCGAGACTGATGTCCTATCATAACCTCTATTTCCTGATCGAGCTCATGAAAAATGTAAGAAAAGCGATCATGGAGGACAGACTTCTTGATTTTAAGGATGAATTTTTTGAGAAATACGGTTATACTGTAAAAGAGAGCGAGTAACATCGTTACAAAAGCAAAGAATGGGAGGCTTACACAATGAGTGGTACTTACGGAACGCTGCTTTATGTCTTGGTGTTTTTCGGGATTTTTTACTTCATGCTCATTAGACCGCAACAAAAGAAAAACAAAGAGCTGAAAAACATGAGAGACAATATTTCGACGGGTGATGAAGTCGTGACCATCGGCGGCGTTATTGGTCAAGTCGTTTCAGTCGTGGATGAGGATGTTGTCCTTCGCCTGCGTCCAAGCGGTACGGAAATGACCTTCAAGAAATGGGCAATTGGCAGCATAGTCGTTCAAAAGTAAAACGAAAAATGATCAGTGCTATGAATGCGGTGGATTCGTGTGGAATCCGCCGCTTCAGCCTTTTTACTTGAAAGGGTTTATGCTATAATAGGGCATGATTCGTTAATTGAAGGGAGGTCATCTCATGAAGCACATTAAAACGCTGAGCCAAGGTACGCTGAAGGAAAGCGCTTCTCACGGCGGCTGCGGCGAATGCCAGACATCCTGCCAGTCGGCCTGCAAAACGTCTTGCACCGTTGGCAACCAGGAGTGCGAGAACAAATAAGACCTTCTACATAGGAAGGGCATGGCACCTGAACGCCTTTAGCCGGGCGAGAATCCGGCAACCGGCGCGGGGCTTCTTTTTGGCAAACGCGGTACAAAAGCGCGTTTTCAGGTCGTCAGCACTGCAATTTGACCGCATACATACAGTCAGAGCAGCGAAAGCTGCTTTTTCTGTGTTTATGCCTGAAGTGAGAGCGGAGGCAAAACAAAATGATTCATAAGTATGAACAGGGCGGCATGCACATTGTACTGGACGTTCACAGCGGCGCCATTCATGTGGTCGACCCCATGATTTATAGATTGCTGGATTTTTATCCAGATCCGGACAAAGAAAGAGCTGTGGCGGCTTTAACGGCTGTTTCAGCTGAGGGGAATCAGGAAGTCTATCCTGAAGAAACCGTACGAGAAGGTCTTGAGGAAATTGAGGCCCTGATCGGGATGGGGCAGCTGTTCAGCCCGGATGACTATCTGGACGGCTCAGTTTTTAAGAAGCAACCCGTGATCAAGGCCCTGTGCCTGCACGTGGCCCACGACTGCAACATCCGCTGCAAATATTGCTTTGCCTCTCAGGGGGACTTTCATGGCGAGCGCCTGCTGATGCCCCTTGAAACGGGGAAACGGGCCTTTGACTTTTTAGTGGCCCATTCCGGCAACCGGCGCAACCTGGAGGTCGACTTCTTTGGCGGTGAGCCACTGATGAACTTTGAGGTCGTTAAAGCGCTGGTAGCTTATGGCCGTTCCCTGGAAGCTGAGAACAACAAGCATTTCAGATTTACAATTACCACGAACGGTATGCTTCTGAATGACGAGATCATAGACTTTATCAATGAACACATGGACAATGTGGTTTTGTCCGTGGACGGACGGCCTGAGGTCAACGACTTCATGCGGCCAACCATCAATGGTCAGGGCACTTATGAGATCATCATGCCAAAATTCAAGAAGCTTGTAGAGCGCCGTGGGGAAAAGACCTATTATGTCCGCGGCACCTTTACGCACTTCAATACGGACTTTGCCAAGGATGTCCTGCATCTCGCAGATCAGGGCTTCAAGCTTACTTCTGTTGAGCCGGTGGTGTCCGAGCCCCATCATGACTATACGCTGACCGAAGCCGACATGAAGACTGTCTTTGAGCAGTATGATACCCTTTCAGAGGCGCTGATTGAACGCGCCGGTACCGAGCGGGACTTCAAGTTCTTCCATTTCATGATTGATCTGACTCAGGGCCCGTGTGTCATCAAGCGTGTGTCGGGCTGCGGCGCCGGCAGCGAATATATAGCCGTGACGCCGGAGGGCGACATTTATCCTTGCCATCAGTTCGTGGGCAATACGGATTTCAAAATGGGCAATGTGGATGACGGGACTTTTGAAACGCGTTTAGCCGATGATTTTTCAAAGGTACACGTCTACGAAAAGGAAGCCTGCCGGGCCTGCTGGGCAAAGTTTTACTGCAGTGGCGGCTGTCATGCCAACGCGTTCAACTTCAACCATGACATCCGGGTGCCTTACGAAATAGGCTGCGACATGGAAAAGAAACGCATTGAATGCGCGATTTACATTAAAGCCAAAGAAATGTCGGAGGCGAGTTTATGATCAGGAGATATAAAAATATTCTTCCTCAGGTGGACGCCAGTGCCTGGGTGGCGGAGACGGCGGACGTCATAGGCAAGGTCGTCATAGCGGCGGATGCCAGTGTCTGGTTTGGCGTGGCCATCCGGGGGGACATCAACGAGATCAGAATTGGCGAGCGGACCAATGTCCAGGATAATGCGGTGCTGCATGTTGACAGCCATAACACTTGCGTTTTGGGGGAGGACGTCACAGTGGGCCATGGCGCGATTGTGCATGGGGCGACCATCGGCAACCGGGTTCTGGTGGGGATGGGCGCGATCGTTCTGAGTGGCGCTGTTGTCGAAGATGACGTCGTTATAGGCGCCGGGGCTCTCGTGGCGCCTGGAAAACGGATTCCATCCGGGTCGCTGGTGATTGGAAATCCGGGGCGGGTGTCGCGGGCGCTAAACGAAAAGGAGCTGGCGCAGCTGACGCTCACGGCGCAGAATTATGTCGAGCACGCTCGGGAATACGCCCAGATGGAACAGGAGGCGACAGAGGATGAATTCTAATTCACAGCGCATCACGTTTTTCGCGATCCTGATAGTGATCGCGCTGACGGTGTATACGGCGGTCAGCGGTTTTGCGATTGGCGCACTTGAAGTGAAGCCCATCAGTGAACGCATTAAGCTGGGGCTGGATATTGAAGGCGGCGTGGCGATAGTTTACGAGGCTAAGACGGATTTGACCGGGGAAGCACTGTCCGCGGCGATCAACCAATCCATTGGCATTTTGTCCAAGCGGGTGGATTCCCTTGGCCTCACGGAGCCAAAGATCTCCCGTCAGGGCGAAAATCAGATTCGGATTGAGATGCCGGGGGTCACGGACGCGACGGAGGCTATTGAATCCATAGGTAAGACAGCAAAGCTTGAGTTTGTGCTGGTGGACAAGAATTCTATTGCTCAGGAAGGCATGACTGGCGAGGAGTTTGTGCACACGCCAATCCTCACTGGGGCTCAGGTCAAGGATTCCACGGTGGCAACGGACGAATACAATAATCCGGCGGTAGGGCTGGAGTTTAACTCAGAGGGTACCAAGCTGTTCCGGGAAGCGACGGCCATCGCGAAGAATCTGGATCCAGTCGTAGGCGGACAGATCGCAATCCTTCTTGATAATGAAGTCATTTCCGCGCCGTACACCCGGGTTGAGATTATCGATGGAAACGCCATCATCACGGGGCGGTTCAGCTTCGAGGAGGCGAGCTTGCTTGCGTCTCTGATTCGGGGCGGCGCGCTGCCGATTGAGCTCGAAGAAGTGCGGACGTCCATCATAGGGGCAACCCTGGGGATTGGCGCGCTGAATTCAGGTGTTACAGCTGCAGCAATTGGCTTTGCCATAGTTGTGGTGTTCATGAGCCTTTATTACCGCTATCCGGGTGTCATTGCGAGCCTGGCGCTGGCTTTGTATGCGAGCCTGGTGCTGTTTATCCTCGTGGGTTTGAAGGCGACGCTGACACTGCCGGGGATTGCGGGTATTGTGCTTTCTGTGGGCATGGCCGTGGACGCGAATGTCATCATTTTCGAGCGGGTCAAGGAAGAAGTGCGAAATGGCAAGTCCCTGAGGGCGGCCATCAGCTCAGGCTTTCACCGTGCGATCCATACCATTGTGGACGCGAATGTGACCACTTTTATTGCGGCTGTGATTCTGTACTATTTTGGATCCGGACCGGTTCAGGGCTTCGCGGTGACACTGATGATTGGTATAGTGACGAGCATGTTTACTGCAATTGTGGTGACGCGGGTGCTTATCCGATCCTCCCTGTCGTTTAAATTTGCCAACAACACAAAGCTGTATGGGGTATAGGGGGGTGACGGCATGAAGCGTGAATTTAATTTTAATGTTGTTGAAAAAATGCGCCTGTGGCTGTTGATCTCCCTTGCTGTTATGGTTTTGGGCGGTGTGTTTATGGTCGCGAGAGGCCTGAACTATGGGCTTGACTTTACTGGCGGCACCATGATGCAGATTGATTTGGGAGAGCTTGTGGTAACGGATGAGGTGCGGGAGATTCTTGCACCGTTTGAGCTCAACGAAGAGATTGTGAGTGCTGGTAGCGAAAAGGAAGAGGTTATTTTGCGTACCAAGGTCTCGCTTAGCAATGAGGAGCGAAAAGCCATTTTCGAGGCGCTGGGTCAGCGCTACGATCTTCAGGAGGAAGACTTGATTGCGGCGGAGCAGTTTGGGCCGAGCTTTGGCGCAGAGACTCGAAATAATGCGGTCCTCGCGATTTTAATTGCAGGCGCTGGCATGCTGCTTTACATTACGCTGCGGTTTGAATTTGTATATGGCGCGGCATCGATTATAGCGCTTTTGCATGATGTCCTGATTCTGTTTTCGATTTACGCGATTTTCAGGATCCCGGTCAACAGCTCTTTCATAGCGGCAGTGCTGACAATTGTGGGTTATTCCATAAACGACACCATAGTTGTGTTTGACCGTGTCCGGGAAAATGTGAAGTTAATGAAGAAAACGACCCATGCGAAAATTGCAAATGAGAGTATTAGGCAGACTATTGTCAGAACAATCAATACTTCATTGACAACGGTATTGGTAATAGGTTCACTGTATGTGTTGGGCGTTGCTTCCATTAAGGATTTTGCCCTGCCGTTGATGCTGGGGATTTTGGTGGGGACGTATTCCTCAATTTTTATTGCCAGCCCAATCTGGGCATTTTGGAAGGATAAGACCGTAGGGAAGAATGAGTAGGATTTCTTTGTGATTTAGGTGTGACCTGGAGGGGAAGGCGGTGGAGCATCGCCTTCCCTTTATTTTGTGGTTGAAAAGAAAAGACGATGGATGGGTTTGATTGGTTTGATTAGTTTGACTTGTTTGTTAGATTCGACTGTTTAGGCTGTTTAGACTGTATCGCGACTGAATGGATATTTCTATTTTTTAACAGTTTCAAGTTTTTTGAAGATAAAATGGAAATTGGTGTCCTGATTGGATGGATTGAAGGTATAATATGATTAATAGGCTATCTGGCGCTTTATGTAAATAGGCATAGAAGACCGGCGATAGTCAATCGAGGATCAAAAGGAGGAACTTATCATGCAATCTACTTTTATCGTCGCACTCGTTTTTGCAGTTCTTGTCGCAGTTTTCGCAATCTTAAATGGTGAAGTCGTCACGATCAATTTGCTTTTTCAAAAGTTCCAAATTTCTCAGGCTTTGGTTATTTTAATTGCAGCAATCCTTGGTGCGATCTCCGTTTATATGATGAATTTGGTCAACAAAGTTAAGACCTCCCTTAAAGTGAAGGATTTGAACAAAAAATTAAAGCAAAGCGAAATGGAAATTGCTGCTATGAAAGAGCGCATAGCCATGTTCGAAGAAGAAGCTTCAGCGGCAGCGGAGGAACAGGCAGTGCCGGCGGTTGTGGAACCATCGGCGCCGGTTGTTGAGCCTGTCGTTACTGAGACACCAGAAGTTGAAATGCCTGCTGAAGAAGTTGACGGGGTCAGACCTGAATAGAAAGCTAATGGAGAAATGAACGGGGTCAGACCTTGATGGATGAAATGAATGGGGTCAGACCTGCTTGGTTCTTAAGAGAAAAAAATTGAGTAAAAAGGAACGATAAAATGCTGTCTAATAAAGCACGCTGGATTTCGAAGCAAAATGGAATAGGGACGGCTTCACAAGATCTTGTTGATTTGGAGCTTTTAACGGATGAACTGTTGATTGCCAGAGGTGTAAAGCTTTCTGAGAAGACAGCTTTTTTGAATCCTGATTTTGGGGATTTGGAGGCGCCGGAGAAAATGCTGGGTCTGACCCCCGCTGTTCATAGGGTTAAGAAGGCTATGGCGGATGGGGAGAAGATTGTTGTTTACGGGGATTATGATGTAGACGGCATGACGAGTATTTCAATTTTGGTGAGAGCATTCAGGGAGATGGATTATCCTGTGGTATATTACATACCGGATCGTCATGATGAAGGTTACGGTCTGAATGCTGAGGCGATTAAGGCTTTGATCGATGATGGGGCCAATGTCATTATCACCGTGGATTGTGGGATTACTTCTACTGTGGAGGCAGATATTTGTAGGGCAAATGATGTGGATCTCATCATTACGGATCATCATGAGCCACACGCGGTGCTGCCGGGGGCGTTTGCAATCTTAAATCCCAAGCAGCCTGGATGCATTTATGGCTACAAACATTTGGCGGGAGCAGGGATTGCGCTTCGTGTGGCAGAGGCGCTGCTGGAAGAACGGTTTGAAGCGGTTAAAACGGAGCTTTTGGAGCTCGCCGCGTTTGGTACCGTCGCGGATGTGGCGCCTCTTCTTGGCGAGAATCGTATTATTGTTCATCATGGACTTTCGACCATGTCAGATACCGTACAGGTTGGGCTCAGGGCTTTGATCGAAGCTACAGAAATGACAGGAAAAAAGATAACTGCAGGCCATATTGGATTTATCTTGGCACCTAAGCTGAATGCTGCTGGACGGATCTCAGATGCTATGCTGGGCGTCAGGCTGCTGACAACTCTGGATCCGCTTGAGGCGGCAGATATTTCAAAGCAGCTGGTGGAGATGAATGAGCAGCGTCAGGCAATCGAGAGAGAGATTGTTGAAGCAGCGCTTGAGCAGGTCGAGTTGAAACGCGATCCGTCGAATGTGGAGCAGCCATTGCCGCCGTTTCTGGTGGTCAGTGGTGAAGGCTGGCACGGTGGTGTTATTGGAATTGTAGCGTCCAGGATTGTTGAACGTTACCACAGACCCGTCATTGTCTTTGGCGTTGAGAATGGAATCGCCAAGGGAAGTGGACGCAGTATTGAAGGGTTTAACTTGTTTGAGGCACTGCAGAGTGTCGGTGAACTGTTCAGTAAATTTGGAGGACATGAGCAAGCTGCAGGCATGACGCTTGAAGCTGTGGCGCTGCCGGAGCTTGAGGCGAAGCTAAACCTATATGCCGGACTGCGATTGACCTCTGAGGATTTTAAACCTTTATACCGCGTCGAGGCAACACTCGGAAAAGAGGCGATCCGCTTTGAACTGACAGAGCTTCTTAAGAAACTGGAACCTTTTGGTATAGGGAATCCCAAACCTTTGTTTCGGGTGAATAATCTCATGACGGAGAAGGTCATGACGATTGGGAGGGTAAAGACTTATCTCAAAGTGGTGGCGTCAGATGGGCTTCGAAACTTTGATTTAGTTAATTTTAGAAATTCAGAGATTTTTGAACCCCTTAAGACAAAAATGCGTTTCGACGCTCTTGTCACAGTGGAGGAAAATGAATTCAGAGGTGTCAAATCGATTCAGTTTGATACCAGGGATATTCGAATTCATGAACCCTTGATGTTTTTCGAGGCTGAGGATGTTCAGGCATTCAATCAGTTGAAGGCTGAGACGATCATTCACAAGGCGTACAGATTTCAGAAGGTGCCGGTTAGAACCCGAAACGAACAGATGGGGTCGGACCTGCTTGATAAAAAGGTGTCGGTTGGGACGGATAGGGTGCAAGAGGGACATTGTTTTTTTGCTTATTCGCTGCAGGGATGGTTATCTTATTGCCACAGATGGCTTGATGAGATGGCTGGGCGGTCTTCAGGGGCTGGAGAACTCCACTTGTGTCCTCTGACGGAGCCAGAGGGTGGAATTTGTCTCGATCCGGAAGGGTATGCGCTGAAGTCGGAGGCCTCTGGTTTAGTGCCTAACAGGGATCAGCTTAAGCGCCTTTATCTGGCTATTCGCAGTGGAGAAGCTCTTGAGACACCTAAAACGCTTCCGACAATCCTGGCTCTCAGGATTTTGGAATCCGCAGGTCTGATACGTAAAACCGGTCAGGAAACGTATCAGATTTGTGAGGTTTCCGGAAAGGTGGATTTAACGGCATCACCTCTATTTTCAGCCCTTATGTCATGGGTAAAGTGATTGAATTCTATGAATAATGGCTTCGACTATACAAAGACTTTGACATTTGTCGAAATTTTGATAAACTAATATAGTCTAATTTTATCGTAACTCAGGAGGATTCTCATGGACCTGAAAGGCAAGATCAGAGAAATTCAGGATTTCCCAAAAGAAGGCATCAGTTTTAAGGATGTCACGACGCTGCTTGCGGATGGAGAGGCCTACGCTTACGCGATTGATAAGATGCTGGCATCCGTTGAGGACGTTGAGTTTGACGTCGTGCTCGGACCTGAAGCCAGGGGGTTTCTGATTGGCGCACCTATCGCTTATGCGGCGAGAAAGGCGTTTGTTCCAGTCAGGAAACCGGGGAAGCTGCCTTATGAAACTTATCGCTTTGAGTATGAGCTGGAATATGGCACAGATGTGCTTGAAATTCACAAGGACGCGATCAAGCCTGGTGCACGGGTGTTGATTGCGGATGACTTGCTGGCTACAGGAGGTACGGTGGAGTCGATTATACGGATGGTCGAAGAATTTGGCGCTGAAGTGGTCGGCTGCGTTTTCCTTATAGAGTTGTCGTTTTTGAACGGCAGGGAGAAGCTTGGCGGATGCAGGGCGGAATCCCTGGTGTATTATTAATTTCAGAATTTAAGAACCTCAGGGTCTAAACGCGAGACGTTGTCCCTGGAGCCCGCAGGAAGGTTATTTTTGCGGGCCTTTTTCGAACGCGGGATTTGTGAACTGGAACTATGGGCAAATTTTTATGAACTTGTGTCAACGGACGGAATTAGCATGGCACAGAGGGTGTGGTGAGCGAGATGAGCCTGGAAAGTTTTATCATGAAGCTGGAACAATTTAATCCTTACCTCAACATGGATCGCATCATCAAAGCGTATCAGTTTGGGGAATCTGCCCATAGCGGGCAATTCAGGAAGTCGGGGGAGTCTTATTTTACGCACCCGGTCCAGGTCTCGCTTATTCTCGCGGAGCTGGAGCTCGACGAGGACACCATTATTGCGGGGCTGCTTCACGACGTCATTGAGGACACGCGTTATACGTTCGGGGAGCTTGAAAAGGAGTTCGGACGTCAGGTGGCACTTCTGGTGGACGGGGTGACAAAGCTCGGTCAGATTCAGTACGAGACCAAGGAGGAGGCCCAGGCGGAAAATCTTAGAAAGATGTTTCTGGCTATGGCTAAGGACATCCGGGTCATCTTGATCAAGCTGGCGGACCGGCTGCACAACATGCGGACGCTGAAGTATATGACGGATTCCAAAAAGCGTGAGAAGGCTCAGGAGACGCTGGAGATTTATGCGCCAATAGCGCACAGGCTTGGTATTTCCCGTTTGAAATGGGAGCTGGAAGATCTGAGCTTCTTGTACCTGGATCCGGAAGGGTATTATGATCTGGTGACGAAGGTCAATCGTAAGCGTGAGGAGCGGGAGAGTTATATCAACAGTGTCATCAAGGACATTCGTGAGGCGCTGAAGGAAGTGCAGATCGACTGCGAGATCGTTGGGCGGCCTAAGAATTTTTATAGCATTTACAAGAAAATGATTTATCAGAATAAAAACTTTGAAGAAATATACGATCTTACAGCTATCAGGGTCTTGGTGGATTCCATCAAGGACTGTTATGGGGTGCTGGGGATCGTTCACAATCTTTGGAAGCCTATTCCCGGGCGTTTCAAGGATTATATTGCCATGCCTAAGCCGAATATGTACCAGTCCCTGCATACGACTGTGATTGGGTCACAAGGGGAGCCTTTTGAGATTCAGATCCGGACCGCTGAGATGCACCGGATCGCGGAATTTGGTATTGCGGCCCACTGGAAGTATAAAGAAGGTATTGAGAACGCAACTCAGGATGACATGGAGAAGCGGCTCGCCTGGCTGCGCCAGATGATGGAGTGGCAGCGGGACTTGAACGATCCGCGGGAATTCATGGAATCTCTGAAGATTGATTTGTTCACGAACCAGGTTTTCGTGTTCACGCCAAATGGCGAGGTCATTGAACTGCCTGTGGGTTCGACCCCGGTGGACTTTGCTTACAAGATTCACTCCGCGGTCGGGAATAAGTGTGTGGGAGCGAAGGTCAGCGGTCGGATTGTGCCGCTGAACTATAAGCTTGCGAACGGTCAGATTGTTGAGATCCTGACGTCGAATGCTTCTCAGGGGCCAAGTCGGGACTGGCTGAAGTTCGTGGTGAGCACTCAAGCGAAAAATAAAATCAAGCAGTGGTTTAAGAAGGAACGGCGCGAGGAGAACATTGACAAGGGTCGTGAGATGTTTGAGCGCGAGGTGAAGCGCAATGGTCTTCAGGTGAAGGAGCTCATGAAGAATGAGTGGCTGGAGCCTATCCTTTCGCGGCTGAGTCTGCATTCTGTGGATGATATGTATGCGGCGCTGGGTTATGGCGGGATCATGCTGAACCAGATTGTGCCGAAGCTGCGGGAGAAATATAAGGCGACGGTGAAGGTACCGGCTATGCCGACTGATATTCCGGCAGGTGGACATGTATCGAGTGAGATTCATGAAGGCAAGGAGCGGAAGTCGAAACCATCGGCAACAGGGATCATTTTGGAGGGGTACGACGACATTTTGGTGCGTTTCGCGAAGTGCTGCAACCCGGTGCCGGGGGACGACATTATTGGATACATCACCCGCGGGCGGGGTGTGACGATTCACCGGGCGGACTGTACGAATTTCGAGAAGACGGAGGACGCGAACAACCGGTTTATTGAAGTGTCCTGGGACAACCGCGGAAAACAGGTGGCGTACGCGTCTGAGATTCAGATTATTGCGCCGGACCGCAAGGGGCTGCTCGGGGAGATTACGGTGCTGATTTCGGAGTTTAATCTCATTGTAACGGGCGTCAACGCCAAGCTGACGAAGAACAACATGGCGATCATCAACCTGCAGGTGGAGATTAATGATTCGGAGCAGCTGGTGAAGCTGATCAAGAAGATTCAGAATATGCCGGAGATCATTGAGGTCAAGCGGGTGACGTCTTAGGCGGGGCTGGTTTGGCGGAGCTTGGCTGGATCAGTTGAATAGCTGACCACACAGCACTGTGGCTTCAATTTTTAGTGATTCACGGCTGTTAATAGAAATATTGTGGTAAATATAGTTTGCGGAGGTTTATTATGCGCGCAGTGATTCAGCGCGTCAGGCGGTCGTCTGTTACAGTGGATGACAGGGTGACTGGTGAGATTGGTCATGGCCTGATGGTGCTTTTGGGTGTTGAAGATAAAGATACGGAAAAAGACCTGGATTATATGGTGGACAAGATTCCGAATTTGCGGATTTTTGAAGATCCGGATGGGAAGATGAATCTGTCGCTGATGGACGTGGGCGGGGAGCTGCTTGTTGTCTCTCAGTTTACGCTGCTTGGGGATGCCAGGAAGGGTCGCCGTCCAGGATTTACAGACGCGGCGCGGCCTGAGAAGGCTAATGCCATGTATGAGACGCTGGTCGAGCGGATTGCGTCGCTTGGGGTCAAAGTGGAGACGGGTCAGTTTCAGGCGCATATGATGGTGGATATCCTAAATGATGGGCCGGTAACAATTCTGCTGGACAGTCATAAGTTGTTTTAATGGCTGGATTTAAGCGATTTAGCAGGATTAAATTATTGATTTTTATTGAAATATGATGCACCTTGGTGACAGTTGGGTATAAAAATTTCAGGGCTGCACGGCTGCTGAGGGATGGAATATGTGGATGAGTGTCTTTTGACCAATGACTTATGACGGATGAATGTTGTATTGTGTCGATAGGTCGTAAGCGTTCCGCAGTTCTAAAATTATAAGCTGAGTGCAAAAATGATAAGCGCCTTTTGGCGCTTATTTTATGTAGTGGTCCTTTTGGATTTATTAGGATTTGTTTGAACTATCTTGAGCTTTTATAGTGATGAGGAGTGGGTTGTCTTGAAAATCGAAAGAATTCCAGCTGGTGTTTATGCAGCCAATTGTTATGTGATTTCGTCAGAGGAGACGCAAAAAGGGGTTATTGTGGATCCTGGCGGGAGTGTTGATAAAATTTCTGGTTATTTAGAGGAAAATGGAATTGAGCCTGTCATGATTCTGTTGACTCATGCCCACGGTGACCACATCATGGGGGTGCCTGAGCTTAAACAGTATTATCCGGTAAAACTTGGAGTTCACAAGGGCGATCTTGAGATGCTTGCCAATGCGTCTGTTAATTTGTCCAGCCAAATGACGGGACCAACGGTTGGAATTGAGCCGGATTTTACCTTTGAGGATGGGGACGTACTGACAGCCGGGGATTTGAAGTTTGAGGTCATTCATACACCTGGTCATTCTTTGGGTGGTGTTTGTTTTGTTATTGGGGATTATGTGATTACAGGAGATACTCTTTTTGCAGGGTCGATAGGACGAACGGATTTGACTGGTGGGGATTATGACACGCTGATTGACTCAATTGCCAATAAATTATTGTCGCTATCTGATGATTTGGTGGTATTGCCGGGGCATGGGCCTGCGAGCACGATCGGAAAAGAGCGGTTTGGAAACCCGTTTTTGAGGGGGCGCTGGACTTGATTCGGATTATTGTAAAGTTTGAGGGTTTTGATGGTTTACTGGATTTTCAGGATTCTAAAGGCTTGAAGACAAACTTTGATCATAGCAGCTGCCTGCAAGACCTGCGAGTACTCGCAGGTCTGTTTGTTTTGGAGGCAGAGGTGGTTGAAGGAATGGATGGTGGGGGTGATGTTGGGGGTCAGACCTGCGTGGAATGTTTGAATGACGATGGGGGACAGACCCGCGCGGTTTTCCTTGTATTTAAAATGGATGAAGCAGGGATTGAAGGACGATTTGCAGATGCGGACAGTACAGAGGAAAAAGTCGTTCAGTTAAGCTTTGAGGCGCATCAGGATTTTGTTGGGAAGAATTTAGCAAAGAATATGGTGAAGGCGGCATTTTTTGATTTGATGGGTCGCCGGTTTGAAGTGAAGACGAGCTGGGGAATTTTGACGGGGATCAGGCCGGTGAAGCTTGTGCATGATTTGATGGATGCCGGATTTGAGGATTCTGTGGAAATTCGCGACTATTTGAAAAGGCATTATAGGGTGTCGGAGGAAAAGATTCAGCTGGCTATGAAGGTGGCGGGGCATGAAAATGAGATTTTGAGACGAGAGCATGAGCGGGTTTCGGTGTATTTGTGCATTCCATTTTGTGCGACCCGGTGTTTGTATTGCAGCTTTCCGTCGAATCCTATGAAGCAAAAGGGACATTTGGTCCCGGCGTATTTGGAGGCGATGGTGCGGGAGATAGGGACCATCGGCAAATACCTTGAGGAAAGTGGGCGTGTGGTAGACTGCGTTTACATTGGGGGCGGGACACCGACGAGTTTAAACGAGTCTGAGTTCGAGATGCTGCTGGGGGCGGTGGACAGGCTTCTGGTGCAGCCGCTGAGCGCGGCGGCTGGTGGGCTGCGGGAGTACACTGTCGAGGCGGGGCGGCCGGATACAATTACTGAGAAAAAGCTGCGGGACATGAAGCGGTATGGGGTCAGCCGGGTGTGCATCAATCCGCAGACCATGTCGGACGCGACGCTGCGGCGGATTGGGCGCAGCCATGATGCCGGGGCAGTGGTCGAAGCGTTTGAGCTGGCGCGTGAGATTGGGTTTGAGGTGATCAACGCGGACTTGATTGTGGGGCTGCCGGGGGAGGCGGTCGAGGACGTGGTGCACACTGCTGAGGCTATTAGGACGCTGCGGCCTGAGAATATTACGGTGCATACTTTGGCGGTGAAGCGGGCCTCCCGGCTGAATGAGGAGCGGGGTGTATATGAACGGGGGCTTGAGGCGTCTGCGCTTCAGGTGGACGCTATGTATGAGGCGGCGCTTGAGGTCTTTGGCGAGGCGGGGTATGAGGCCTACTACCTTTACCGGCAGAAGAATATGGTGGGGAATTTAGAAAACGTGGGTCTGACCCTGCCGGGTCATAAGTGCCTTTACAATATCAGGATGATGGGGGACCGGCATTCTATTGTGGCTATTGGGGCAGGTTCGGTGACGAAGCTGGTGTCCCGTTTGGATGGCGGAGTCGAGCGGCTCGCGAACGCGAAGGGTGTTGAGGATTATATCAACCGGATTGATCTGTTGATAGATCATAAAATTGAGTGGTTGACACGCTTTGAGTGATTCTCTATAATTAACATAACTTGATAGTCGGGGCTCGGAACGTAGTAGCGGCGTTATATCTTCAGCGAACCAGGGGTGGTGGGAGCCTGGTGATCCATGGCGCGTCTTGCGAAGGACAACCGGTGATATTGGCCCTGAGTGAAATTAAGAGGGATTATTCCAATTAGGGTGGCACCGCGGGTATTTCAGACTCGTCCCTAAGCATTGCTTAGTGACGGGTTTTTTTATTTGGTTTAAAAGGTGCGTGTTTGGGGGTTGCTGCTGAAGTTTTTTTGACTGCTTTATTGTTTTTTTTATTGTTTTTTTGCTTTCGTTAGAATGTAACAATGGTTTGTTAGCTGCCTTGAGCTTTCGGGGTCAGACCCGCAAAATTTATCTTGAAGTAGATTGAAATATGAGTTAAAATGTTTTTCAAATACTAAAACTATTTCAAGGTTCAAGGCGCTGTTTTTCTCTAATATAAGAAAAATCATAACACATGGAGGGAATGGCTGTGAAACGCACACATTATTGTGGTGTTCTGAGAGATGAGCACATTGGTTCGAGAGTTGTACTAAAAGGTTGGGTCCAGAGGAAACGAAATCTTGGCGGATTAATTTTCGTGGATTTGCGTGACCGGGAAGGCATTGCGCAGATCGTTTTTGATACGGCTGTCTCTCAAGAGGCGTTTGACTTGGCTGAAACTTTGCGGGGTGAATTCGTTATTGAAGTTGAGGGCGTTGTGCGACTCAGAGAATCTATCAACACGACGATTCCAACGGGGAGAATTGAAGTATTCGCTGACCAATTGGTTGTCATTAATGAATCTGAGATTCCACCGATTCACGTTCAGGATGACGACGACGCTGGTGAACGGCTGAGACTGAAATATCGATATCTCGACCTTAGAAAACCAAAGATGCAACAGAAGCTTCGATTGAGAAGCAAGGTGACGCAAGTCGTCAGGAATTTTCTTGAGCAGGAAGGCTTTATTGACTTTGAAACGCCAATGCTTACAAAACCAACGCCAGAAGGCGCACGGGATTATTTGGTGCCAAGCCGGGTCAATCCTGGCAAGTTTTACGCTTTGCCGCAGTCCCCACAGCTGTTCAAGCAAATTTTGATGGTATCTGGCTTCGATAAGTATTATCAGATCACTAAATGTTTCAGGGATGAGGATTTGAGGGCAGACAGGCAGCCTGAGTTTACTCAAATTGATATTGAGATGTCCTTCGTCGAGCCGGAGGATGTCATGGAGGTCAACGAAAGGATGTTGGCGAAGGTTTTTGAGGAGACTTTGGGGGTCAGACCTGCGTTGCCGTTCCCTCGACTGTCCTTTGATGAAGCGATGACCCGGTACGGCAGCGATAAGCCTGATACGAGGTACGAACTTGAGCTCGTTTATTTAAATGAAATCGTCGCGGACTGCGGGTTCAAAGTATTTACTGACGCAGTTTCAAAAGAGGGTGACGTTCGAGGCATCAATTTAAAGGGTGCGTCTGATCACATCAGCAGAAAAGAAATCGATAAGCTGGGTGAGTTCGTCAAGACTTATGGCGCTAAGGGTCTTGCTTGGATCAGATTAACCGCTGAAGGTATCAATTCACCAATTGCCAAGTTTTTTACCGAGGATCAAATGGCAGCTCTGTTAGAAAAAATGCAGGGTGAAATGGGGGACATTTTGGTCTTCGTGGCGGATAAACCTCAGGTGGTATTCGACAGTCTTGGAGCCTTGAGACAAGAAGTCGCGAAGAAATTGAATCTAATTCCTAAGGACGTATATAATTTCCTCTGGGTCACTGATTTCCCTCTCTTTGAGTATGATGAGGAGACTGGACGTTTTGTCGCGAAGCACCATCCATTTACATCGCCAAGAGATGAGGATATTGAGCTGCTGGGGTCAGACCCTGGTGCTGCCAGGGCAAAAGCCTATGATATTGTCCTGAATGGTTTTGAAATTGGCGGGGGAAGCATCCGGATTCACAAGCCGGAGGTCCAAAGAAAAATGTTTAGGGCGCTTGGCTTCTCGGATGAAAAAGCACAAGAAAAGTTTGGTTTCTTGCTCGAAGCGTTTAAATATGGTACGCCACCTCATGGCGGTATAGCCTTTGGTCTTGATAGGCTCGTCATGCTGATTACAGGCAGCGACAATATTCGTGAAGTTATTGCTTTCCCTAAAACCCAAAACGCAAGCTGCTTGATGTCAGAAGCGCCATCCTGGGTGGACGAGGATCAGTTGGAAGAGCTTTCAGTTCAGGTGAAACTGACTGAGGCAGTTGTCGCAGAAGAGACAGAAGTTTAGTTGGTGTTTTTTCGCTTGGGTGAGGTTGTTTTGTTGGGGTCAGACCTCCATTAAATGAGACCTCCCTCAAATGGTGATGCAACAAACGGAGATGGCTCTAACGGGGTCAGATGAGGTGAAAAAATGATTAGACATGGGATCGTGGTTGAGGCCGGCGGCGAGCGCGCCGTGGTGCAGCTGACGAGGCACGCGGCTTGAGGCGACTGCGGTGCTTGCCAGTTGGGCGAGGAAAATATGGAGATGTCAGTGGAGGTCATGAATCCCATTGGGGCTGAGGTTGGCACCAAGGTGGAGATCGAACTGGCGGACGAAAAGGTTTTAACTGCAGCGTTCATTGTTTATGTGATCCCAATGATCGCTTTATTCGCAGGGATCGGTCTTGTACAGCTGGTGTTCAGTCAACTTAAAAATGTTGAAGTGTTGAGCGCGATTGCGGGTATAAGTTTGATGGTTCTTACCTTTCTCATCATTCGCAGAAATGACAAGGCGAGACGAGAAGGCGGAAAATATGAAATGGAAATATCAAAAATTTTGGAGGAGGATGAGAACACATGCTCAATACGAACTTAAAAGATGTAGATTATGAGGTTTTTGAAGCACTGCAAAACGAAAACAAACGTCAGGAAATGGGTCTCGAGCTGATCGCTTCAGAGAACAACGTCAGCACAGCTGTCATGGAGGCTATGGGCAGCGCCTTTACGAACAAGTACGCGGAAGGTTATCCTGCAAAGCGTTACTACGGTGGCTGTGAATTTGTCGACGTCGTCGAGAACCTCGCTATTGACCGCCTGAAGAAGCTCTTCAATGCAGAGCACGCTAACGTACAGCCGCACTCTGGCGCAAACGCCAACCTCGGTGTCTATTTTGCCATGCTGAAGCCTGGTGACACGGTTCTTGGCATGAACCTCTCCCATGGTGGTCACTTGACTCACGGTTCCCCGGTCAATATTTCCGGCGTCTATTTCAACTTCGTAGACTATGGTGTCAGCAAAGAGACTGAGACTATTGACTATGATGAAGTCCGCGCAAAAGCGATTGAGCACAAGCCTAAAATGATTGTCGCTGGCGCAAGTGCTTATCCAAGAAAGATAGATTTCAAGAAATTTAAAGAGATCGCAGATGAAGTAGGCGCTCTCCTTATGGTAGATATGGCGCACATCGCTGGCCTCGTTACGGCTGGACTCCACGAGAATCCTTGCGATTACGCTGATTTCGTCACTACCACGACCCACAAAACCCTTCGTGGCCCTCGCGGCGGCGCGATCCTCTGTAAAGCGGAGTACGCAAAGGCAATTGATAAGGCTATCTTCCCTGGCATCCAGGGCGGCCCTTTGATGCATGTGATCGCTGCAAAGGCTGTCAGCTTTAAGGAAGCTTTGACAGACGAATTCAAAGACTATCAGAAAAAAGTGGTCGAAAACTGCCAAGCTCTCGCTGAAGGTCTCAATGAGCGCGGCTTCAAGCTTGTTTCCGGCGGCACGGATAACCATCTCATGCTCGTCGACCTCAGAAATAAGGGCCTTACTGGCAAAGCTGCTGAGAAAATGCTCGGCGAAGTTCACATTACGGTCAATAAGAACACGGTGCCTTTTGAGACAGAGAGCCCGTTTGTCACGAGCGGTATTCGTATTGGTACAGCGGCAGTGACTTCAAGGGGCATGGGCACTGCTGAAATGAAAATAGTCGCGACGCTGATCGCAGATAACCTCGAAGGCAAGAGATCCAATGAGGAAATTGCAGCCGACGTCAATGCACTGTGCGCGAAGTTTAGAATTTACGAGTAGTAAATAGTTTTAAAGCATAAGACTGCCGATGGTTCTTGGTCTGCCCTTAGGAAACGGGGTGGGACATGGGACCATCGGCAAACCTATTTTTAGGTGACGGGTTGGTCGTTTATGATCATGAATAAATACTCTGGTCGGGAGGAATACCCTTGGACCAAAAATTGTTGATTTATGCAGCGCAAAATATTTTGCGGGAAATTGAGGAAGGCATTCACATTGTTAACCGTGAGGGTGTCACCGTGGCGTACAACGAAGCTATGGAAAAAATTGAGGGGTTGTCAGCGGAAACGGTCATAGGGCGGCATTTGCTGGAGGTTTTTCCGAACTGGACTCAAGAGAACAGCACGCTGCTGATGGCAATGTCTCACCGAAAACCAGTGCAGCAGAAGATGCAGAGCTATCTGAACCTGAAGGGGAAGCGGATCACCACGGTGAATACGACTTTTCCAATTTTCGATGGGGAAGAGATGATTGGGGCTGTGGAGATTTCGAAAAACTTTACGGATGTCACAAACATGTCCGAAAAGATCCTCGACCTTCAGGCTAAGCTGATAAATCCTGAAAAGTACAAGTTTCAGGTGCGCACGCATTTTACCTTTGATCATTTGATTGGGCGCAGTCCGTCATTTATGGAGGCGATTCGGATCGCCCGAAGGGCTGCGGACACGACTTCCAGCGTGTTGATCCACGGAGACACGGGAACCGGCAAGGAGCTGTTTGCCCAGAGTATCCATAGTGCCAGCGTGCGCTGGGACAAGCCGTTTATAGCTCAGAACTGCGCGGCAATCCCGGATACACTGCTGGAGAGTATTCTCTTTGGTTCGGTCAAAGGGAGCTTTACCGGGGCGCTGGACCGGCCGGGGCTTTTCGAACAAGCCAATGGCGGCACGCTTTTTCTCGACGAGATCAACTCCATGAGTGAGGAACTGCAGGCCAAGCTGCTGCGGGTACTTCAGGAAAGCTATGTCCGCAGGGTGGGTGGTCAAAGTGACGTTAAAATCAACGTCAGGATCATTGCGGCCACGAATGAGGATCCATTTGAGCTGATGCAGTCCGGCAAGTTCAGGAAGGATTTGTTTTACCGGTTGAATGTCATTTATATTAAGCTGCCGCTGCTTTATGAACGGCAGGAGGATATTGGGCTGCTGGTGGATCATTTTATCCGACAGTATAATGAGAGTCTTGGAAAAGATGTGTGGATGCTTTCCGGTGAGGTGGCTCAGTGGTTCCGGGACTACATGTGGCCGGGCAACGTGCGGGAGCTGCAAAATTTTATTGAGTCCGCCATGAATATGGTGACGGATGAGCATGTCATTGGGCGAGAGCATTTGCCGTCCCATGTGGCGGAGCTTCTTCGGGGTCAGACCCGCGCGGAAGTTCGAGAAACAGATGCAGGGGGTCAGACCTCCTCGGATGTTGTCGAGGAAGATGCAGGGGGTCGGACCTGCGCAGTTCTTCAGCGTGGCGACGAGACCCTGAACGATTATTTGAAAAGCATTGAGCATGGGGAAATCGAAGCTGCAATGGTTCATTTTGAAGGGAATATTTCGAAGGCGGCGCAGAGTTTGGGGCTTTCGAGGCAGAATTTACAATACAAATTGAAGCAATTATCAGAGCGTATGGTGGAATAGTCCCAATCCTCCGGAGCTTCGCAGCGGGGGACAGGGACTTACAAGAGAAAAAGCAAAATATTTTGCGCTATTACCGCAAAATATTTTGCTTTTTTCGTTGTTTAAAATGATTTGATTATAACATACTCAAAAAATATCATTAATGTCTGAAAATTATGAATAGTTATGCTCTTTTTAGAGAATTTTAATATAAAAAAACAATTAATTTTGACTATATATTCAATATTGGCAAGAAAATCGGGTAAGGGAAATAAGGAATGTGAAAAAATGCAGCATTACCTTCATTAATTGTGGTTATAATGAGGCTTTGAGTGCGCTTTGCATAATTTGATTCATTGTGTGGCGGTTGAGTGTGGGATGAAGGGACCATCGGCAGAAATTTTTTGTTTTTTGGAAATCGACTCGAATTTTAACATAACATAAGCTTTTTGGCACGAAGCTTGCTTATATAATTGGCAAGACCCACGAGCGTTGGGTAAATTTTCGGAGGTGGCAATTATAATGGAAAGAGCAAATGTTAAAGTAGCAATCTGGGGCTTCGGTGCAATGGGCAGCGGTATGGCAAGAATGATTCTCAAGAAAAAAGGCATTGAGATCGTCGCTGTAGTCGACCGCAATGCAGCACGTGTTGGCAAAGACATGTACGAAGTTCTGGGCGTCGAGCGCGGCGACCGTAAGCCTGTCATCATCAGCAATGATTTTGACGCGACGATCACTGAAAAGTGCTGCGACGTCATCATGACGGCTACTGATTCCTATACAAAAGAGGCGTTCCCAAGACTCAAGGCTTGCCTCGAAAAGAAAATCAACGTCATCTCCACTGCTGAAGAAATGGCTTACCCGCAGGCGCAAAGCCCTGAGCTCGCAGCTGAGCTCGACCGCATTGCTAAGGAAAACGGCGTTTCCATCCTCGGCACAGGCATCAACCCAGGTCTTATGATGGACCTTCTCGTCGTCTGTATGACAGGGTGCATGGAAGATGTTGAGAGCATTGTCGCAAAGCGCGTCAACAGCCTTTCTCCATTTGGTCCTGCCGTTATGCATGAGCAAGGCGTCGGCATCACGGTTGAAGCCTTCGATAAGGGCCTCCAGGACGGTACACTCGCTGGTCACGTAGGCTTTTCAGAGTCCATTCATATGATCGCTGACGCGATTGGCTGGAAGGTCGACAAGTTCGAGCAGCAAATGAGCCCAATCGTTACACAAGTGGACAGAAAGTCTCCTTACGGCTTTGCAGCTGCTGGCGACGTTGCTGGTGTCAACATGACTGGCCAGGGCCATGTCGATGGCGAAGCGAAAATCCTCATGTATCACCCACAGCAAATTGAACCTGAAATGGTTGGCGTTCAGACGGGCGACTACATCACCATCAAAGGCTCACCGGCGATCAACATGGCGAACACGCCTGAGGTAGAGGGCGGCATTGGCACTTACGCTATGTGCGTCAACATGATCCCTCACGTCATCAACGCGGCGCCGGGCCTTCAAACCATGATTGACCTTCCAGTGCCACGCGCGATCATGGGCGATTTCAGAGATTTTATTAAGTAGTAAGCGTTTCTGCCGCGAAGGCGGTTCTTGGAAGTGCGCAAAGAAATCTTGAATATAAACTGCGTCTGGGGGCCTGCCAGTGTTTTGGTGGGCTGCGCCAGTGCAGTAACTTTTTCCGCCGATGGTCATAAATCCACCAAAAATCACCAAGCCGCTTTTTCGAAGTGCTGGCGGGGTGGGGGTTGGGGGGATGGGGGACCATCGGCAGAAAAATGTACTGGTGTTGAATTTAGAATTTTGGGGATCAGGGCATAGTTGAGGATCTCCAGTTCACTGAGGTTGAGATGAAAAGGATGGTGTTCACTATGGCAGCGAAAAAAGGGGATTGGGTGCGCGTCCACGATACAGTGTTGACGCCGGCGCAGCGTGCGCCGCAGGTGCCTGATGATACGAAGGCCGTGCCGCTTGAGCTTTGGGTCAAGGGGATTGCGGAGAGCGACGCGGAGATTGGCGAAACGGTTGAGGTCGTGACGCTGACTGGAAGGAAGGTTTCCGGTGAGCTGGTCGAGGTGTTCCCGACCTATTCCCATTCATTTGGGGATTATGTGCCGGAGCTTCATGTGATTTCATGCCAGCTTCGAAGCATTTTGTTCGGAGGTGACGATAATGAGTAATGCAGTAAGTAATCCAGCGATTGTGGACAATTCGTATGAGGCGGTCATGAGCCGTCGCAATGAAATTATGAAAAAAGCGGTCGGCATTGACTACGCGGATTTTGAGAGCGGCGCGATCGCGTTTGACTACGAAAAAATGATGAAGGAAACCGGCTATACCCTCGAGGAGATTCAGAAGATCCAGAGTCAAACGAGTGTTGGGAATACGCCGATTTTTGAACTTAAAAATATAACGGCGCTCGCCAGGAAGTATGCGGCGCCGGGCAAGGGTGCAAGGATTTTTGTCAAGGATGAGGCAGGGAATCCGTCTGGCAGCTTTAAAGAGCGCAGGGCAGCAACGGCGGTTTATCACGCGAAGCGACTTGGCTACAAGGGCGTCATTGCGGCGACCAGCGGAAACTATGGCGCGGCGGTGGCTTCGCAGGCAGCTATGCAGGGCTTGAAGTGTATTGTGGTTCAGGAGTGCTTCGATTCCAGAGGCGTGGGTCAGCCGGAGATCGTCGAGAAGGCCCGTAAGTGCGAGGCCCATGGGGCTGAGGTCGTTCAGCTTTCCGTTGGACCGGAGCTGTTTTACACGTTCCTGAGACTGCTGGAAGAAACGGGTTACTTTAACGCTTCTTTGTATACGCCATTCGGTATTGCGGGTGTTGAAACCCTTGGCTATGAGCTCATCATGCAGATGCGCGAGCGCGTAGGCAAAGACCCGGATGTGGTCATTGCCACGAATGCTGGCGGCGGCAACCTGACGGGGACGGCGCGGGGCCTGATTAAGGCTGGGGCGGTCAATACAAAGGTCGTAGCGGCGAGTGTCAACCTTGCTGGGCTGCACATGGCGAGTGACACCATGTTCAACAAGAAATCCTTCACAACGGGGCACACGGGCTTTGGCGTTCCGTTCTCGACCTGGCCGGACCGTTCTGACGTACCGCGTTCCGCAGCGCGTCCGCTTCGCTACATGGACCGTTATTTGCTGGTCAATCAGGGCGAGGTGTTCTACATCACGGAAGCCATGGCGCAAATTGAAGGTCTTGAGCGTGGTCCGGCGGGGAATACGGCCCTTGCGGCAGCGTTCTCGCTGGCTCAGGAGATGGATCAGGATCAAATTATTGTGGTTCAGGAGACGGAGTACACGGGCGCGGGCAAGCATCATGCGTCGCAGCTTTCTTTTGCTCGGAACAACGGCATTGAGATTGTTTTTGGTGAGCCTAAGACAGAGGTCGCTGGGAAGACGATTGTAATTCCTGAGAACCCTGGCATGATTAAGGCAGTGGATATGGATATGACAAAGCTTCGTAAGTCTTTGATCAAGAATGCGATTGCCAATAATAAAATTGAAAAGCTTGAAGGCGTCAGTGATGCTGACGTGGCGTTCCTCGCGGCTGAGACCAAGACGGATGAGGCATTTGTCCGGACGGCACTGAAGGAATTGTTTTAGGAAAAAATGTGAATGGGGTCGGACCCGCCAAAAATCTGACGGGGTCGGGCCTAAAAAAATAGACTGTCGGGGTCAGACCCGCAAAAATGGTGTTGGCTCCACAAAACGGGGTCAGACCCGCGAAAATCCCACAAAATTAAGAGGAGGTTTCAAATGAAAGGTTCTGAAAGAAGAGCAGATGATTTCGAAGCAAGACGCGAGCATCTAAAAAACATGAGCGACGAGCAACTAAAGGATTATTTTTGGCAGTTGACAGAAAAGGTGGTTGATCCGCTTCTGGAGCTGGCACGCACACATACAACGCCTTCTGTCGAAAGATCTGTACTGCTTCGCATGGGCTTCTCCAGCCTCGAAGCTAAGCCGATTGTTGAGGGCGCCATCGACCGCGGCCTGATTGGCCATGGTACGGGCAACGTCGTCTACCGCATTGCCAAAGAAAAAAATGTTTCTGTACGCGAAGCTGGCCTTGCCTTGGTAGAAGGCAAGTACTGGGACGACGCTGTAGCAATTTTTAAAGGGGGTAAACGATAATGACGACTCAATACACTGACAAACTTGATATCCGCGCCATTATCAGCGACCTTGAAAGCTACGCGCCAAAGCGTCGCGGCTGGACTTGGAGAAAGCCTGCACCAGGCCTGAAGCTTGGACCATTTGAATTCTCAGACTGCAGTGAGCCGCTCGAAAACGGCATAGGTATTCCTTGCGACATTCAATACTTTGGAAACCTCGATCCCCAGCCCCTCAACACGATCACCACAGAGATCGCGTCCGGCCGTTTTGAGGACGACATCCGCCGCATGCGCATGGCAGCATGGCATGGCGCTGACCACATCATGGTTATCAGAACCGCTGGCCAGTCCCACTTTGACGGCTTGATTGAAGGCTCCCCACAGGGCATTGGCGGCATTCCAATTACGAGAAAGCAAGTCAGAGCCCACAGAAAAGCCCTCGATATTATTGAGGAAGAAGTTGGCAGACCGATCAATTACCATTCTTACGTTTCAGGCGTCGCAGGTCCGGATGTTGCTGTCATGTTCGCCGAGGAAGGCGTTAACGGCGCCCACCAGGACCCGCAGTACAACGTCCTTTACAGAAACGTCAACATGGTTCGTTCCTTCATCGATGCCGCTGAGTCCAAGGCACTCATGGCGTGGGCGGATATGGCCCAGATTGACGGCGCCCACAATGCCAATGCGACGGCGCGCGAGGCCTGGAAAGTCATGCCGGAGCTCATTGTCCAGCACGCAATCAACTCAAAATATTCGGAAAAGGTCGGGATGAAGCGGGAAAATATTTGTTTGTCGACGGTGCCACCATCGGCAAGCCCTGCACCTGCACTTAAATTTGACCTGCCATACGCGGTTGCGCTTCGTGACTTCTTCGAAGGCTACAGGATGCGCGCCCAGATGAACACGAAGTACATCACATCCTCCTCGAGGGAAGCGACGGTCACACACGTCCTCAACATGATGATTTCCAAGCTCACCAGCGCGGACATCCAGTCCACGATCACGCCGGACGAGGGCAGAAACGTGCCTTGGCACGTGTATAACATTGAGGCGTGCGATACGGCGAAGCAGACGTTCGTGGGCATGGACGCGCTCATGGAAATGGTCGAGCTTAAAAAAGAGGGCTTCCTGCGGGAGACCGCTCGTGAGCTGAAAGAGCGCGCGGTGCTTTACATGGAGGAAATCCTTGAGGTTGGCGGCTATTTTGAGGCGGTCGAAAAGGGCTTCTTCGTTGACTCGGCAAAATATCCTGAGCGTAACGGTGACGGCATTGCCCGCAAAATCGACGGCGGCGTGGGCGCAGGCGCGGTGTTCAAGCGCGAGGACGACTACATGGCGCCGGTTACGGCGCACTATGGCTACAATAATGTGGCTCAGTACGGCGAGGCGTTTGCGGCGGATCCGGCGAAGCTGATTGACGGGTGTACGCTGGAAGATCGCTCCAAGATTGTTTATATCAACGAGCTCGACGAGAACGATAACGTTGAGAAGCGCATTGAAGAAGTGGCGAAGTATTATGACACCAATGTCATCAAACCTGAAGTACAATGGCTTGCCGATGGTGTCGTGACCATCGACCTCTTCCTCCCAACCTCCAAGCGCAAAGCAGAATTCGCGGCGATTGAATTCGCGAAGAAGATGAACCTCACAGACGTGGAGGTCATCCACCTTGAGATCATGCATCCAGCGGAAGGCACACGGGTTCAGGTCAAGGGTGTCGTAGGCTTTGAGATCGACCTCGATAAGCTGGAGATTCCTGCTGAGCCTGAGATCCTGACAGATGAAGAAATCCGTGCGATTGTTGATGAAAAGCCGATGCTCCTTGTCGCTGCAACGGTCGGCGAAGATGAGCACTCTGTTGGCATGCGCGAGATCATTGACATCAAGCACGGTGGGATTGAGAAGTACGGCATAGAGGTCGAGTACCTCGGTACTTCCGTACCGGTCGAGAAGCTTGTGGATGCGGCGATCGAGCTGAACGCTGATGGCATCCTCGCGTCAACGATCATCTCACACGACGACATTCACTACAAGAACATGAAGAAGCTCCACGAGTACGCAATCGAGAAGGGCGTGCGCGACAAGCTTTGCCTCGCGGCAGGCGGCACGCAGGTTACGCCAGAGATCGCGCGTAAGAACGGCATGGACGAGGGCTTCGGCCGTGGCACGAAAGGTGTCCACCTGGCGACGTTCCTTGTGAAGTGCAGGGAAGAGAAGCAGAAATAGGGATTTAAGATGAGTACAGCGGGGGTCAGACCCAGGCAGCCGGTACTGGTGTGTGGACACGGTGCTTTGGTTTTCGCAGGTCTGACCCCCGCTGTTAATTTTGTTAATAATGAAAATACAAAATTGAAAAATAGTTGTAGGCTTTAAATTGCCTATAGGTTATAATCTGTTTATGTGACTTGTTAAAAGCGGGTCTGACCCCCAATGTTGTAAAGGCGGGATAATTATGAAGTTTGATGTGCTAGTTGCAGAAATAGGAAGTACAACTACAGTAGTTAATGCATTTACAAATTTAAGTATAGATCCGACTTTTGTTGGACAAGGACAAGCGCCAACAACCGTGCTTGATGGTGATGTCAACATTGGCCTCAGCAATGCGATTGACGATCTTCGTTCGAATCTTGGCGTTGATTCAATTGATTACAATGAACTGCTTGCCACAAGCTCGGCAGCAGGTGGATTAAAGATGACAGTGCATGGACTTGTTTATGACATGACGGCTAAAGCTGCCAGGGAAGCCGCATTAGGAGCGGGTGCTAATATTCACCTTGTTACAGCTGGTAGACTTCGACGAAGCGATCTAAAACATATAGAGAACATAATGCCGAATATTATTTTAGTAGCAGGTGGAGTTGATTATGGTGAAAGAGACACTGCAATGCACAATGCAGAAATGATTGCAGGTCTGGAAACAAAAGTTCCCGTCATTTATGCCGGTAACGTACAAAACCATGATGATGTCCAAGAAGTTTTTGAGGAAAACGAAAAGTCAAGTCTATTATATCTTGTTGATAACGTGTATCCTAAGATAGATGTGTTGAATGTCGAACCAACCAGGAAAGTCATTCAGGATGTGTTCGAAGAACACATAATTCATGCACCTGGAATGAGCCATGTAAGGGATTTGGTTAATGGACCAATTATCCCAACACCAGGTGCTGTAATGGAAGCAGCAAAGTTACTCAAAGAAGAGCTTGGTGATCTCATTGTATTTGATGTTGGTGGTGCTACTACAGATCTCCATTCAGTAACAGATGGCAGTGAAGAAATCAACCGAATTCTCATCAACCCTGAACCTACTGCAAAAAGAACAGTTGAAGGAGATCTGGGTGTTTATGTCAATATGCTGAATATTGTAGAGCAAATTGGCAGGGATAAACTAATACAGGATCTTCAAATTGATGCTGAAACACTTGAAAAATTAATTGAAACTCATCCGCCAATACCAAAAACAGCTCTTCAGATCAAATTTGTTGAACGTTTGACATTAGAAGCAGTTGTTCAGTCGGCGCATCGCCATGCAGGTGCTTTTAGGGATCTATTTGGAGGATCAGGAAAAACTCGCATGGCAGAAGGAAAGGACCTTACAAGCATCCAATATATTATTGGAACGGGTGGTGCCTTAACGCGTCTTCCTAATCGAGTGGAGATCATGCAGGAAGTTGCTAAAAGTAATAAAGGAAATAAACTATTGCCAACACCTGAGGCAAAAATTCTGGTAGATAATGATTATATTATGGCATCACTTGGTGTTTTATCAAAAGAATATCCAGAAGCAGCACTAAAGCTTTTAAAGAAAAGTATGAAATTGATATAACATCAGATTTTAGATGTATTTTGATTTCCTTCAAGGTCTGACCCACGTGTTAAATAGGATTCGCGACAAATCCAGCCATCATCACATTACGTCGTGGGTATAGGGTCAGACTTTGATTGAAATATATAGATTTCTATCAAGGTCTGACCCCCTGTAAAAGGATTCGCGACAAATCCAGCCATCATCACACTACGTTGCGGATAAAGGGTCAGACTTTGATTGAAATAATTTGATTTCTTTCGAGGTCTGACCCC
>NZ_FMWL01000004.1:219040-260202 GCF_900103005.1 Acidaminobacter hydrogenoformans DSM 2784
ATAAAGGGTCAGACTTTGATTGAAATAATTTGATTTCTTTCGAGGTCTGACCCCGTGTAAAACGATTCGCGGCAAACCCAGCCTTCATCACACTATGTCGTGAATTAAAGGGTCAGACCTCGTTGGAAACAAAATCTCGATAGAAATAGGTTTTAGTAGAATTAATTTGATTGATTTGAACTTTCAAGGAGGCATATCATGTATCCAAGATTGAAAATAGATATTCCTAAAATTAAGCATAATGCGAAAGTTTTAAGAGAATTATGCCAAAATAATGGCATTGAGCCCATGGTGGTAACGAAAGTTCATTGTGCTCATCCTGGTATCACCAAAGCAATGGTTGAGGTTGGCTATACAATGCTCGCTGATTCTCGCGTTGAGAATTTGAAGGTTTTAAAATCTTTAGCGCCTGGAGTAAAGACGGTACTTTTAAGGTTGCCGATGGTTTCCGAAATCAACAGTGTCATCGAATTCGCAGACATATCATTAAATTCTGAGCTTAAAACATTAAGGGCGTTGTCTTCAGAAGCTGTTAAAGCAAACAAAGTCCATGAAGTAATAATTATGGTCGACTTGGGAGATCTTCGAGAAGGGGTATTGCCGGAGGATCTGGAGTCGGTTGTTAAAGAAGTATTGTCAATGCAGAATTTAGCCATAGCAGGCATTGGAGTCAATTTAACTTGTTATGGCGGCGTTATTCCTGATGATAATAATTTAGGCCGTTTGGTCGAGCTGGCAAAACTTATAGAAACAAAGTTCAATATTAGCCTGAAATATATTTCAGGCGGCAATTCAAGCAGTTTGTATAAGCTCATTGATAATACTCTGCCAAAAGGGATCACAAATTTGAGATTAGGCGAAGCGGTAGTGCTTGGCAGAGAAACTGCTTACGGTGAAAAGATTGAAAACACCTATGAAGACGCATTTCTTCTTGAGGCTCAGATCATAGAATTGAAAGAAAAAGATTCTGTTCCAACTGGCAAGATTGGGATGGATGCATTTGGGAATAACCCAAGCTTCATTGATAAAGGAAAAATGAAAAGAGCTATCGTTGCAATTGGAAGACAAGACGTCCGCGTTGAAGGTCTGACCCCCGTGGATGCTGGGGTTGAGATTATTGGGGCGAGCAGCGATCATTTGATTTTGGATGTGACAGGGGCGTCAAGGGCGCTTGAAGTTGGGACTGTGATTGGCTTCAGGGTGGATTATGGGGCGTTGTTGTCTTTGATGACGAGTAAGTATGTGGAAAAAATTTCTGAATGATTGGGAAGGGGCTCATCGGTGTGATGGGCCTCTTTTGTTGGTTGGGGGTTCATCGGCGGAAAAGATTTAATAAATTTGTTAACGAGAAATCTATTGATTGACATTCCATATATTTACATATAAAATTAAATATGGAAATATATGGAGGTGAACTATGGCTAGGAAATTAAGAAATTTACAAACAGACATGGTTTATCATGTGGTCTGTAAAGGAAATAACGGGGAGTATGTGTTTGGCAAAGATGAGGATAAATGGATGTTTGTTAAGATCCTAAAAAAATATAGATTGAAGTATGATTTCGAGCTTTATGCCTATTGTATTATGGACAACCACGTGCATTTACTGATCAAAATGGGTGAGACAATGCTGTCGAGGGTCATGCAGGGGATTTCACAAAGTTTTACTCAGAAATTCAATCGAAAATATGAGCGAAGCGGTCATGTGTTTGGGGGGCGCTATTTTTCAAGTGAATGTGAGACGACGCAGTCAACGATGGCGGCTATGGCTTATATCCATTTGAACCCTTTCAAGGCTGGAAAAACAAAAGGGCTTGATTATGCCTGGAGCAGCCATTTTGCTTATTCCAAAGGGCTTGTTAAGGTTTGGTTTGACAACGTGGGGCTGCTTAAGCGCTTCAAGGACAAATTGCAGTCTGCCAAGGAAATTTATTTGGAGCATCTTGAGCAATTTAAGAGTGATCCAGTATTTTTTGAATATAGTGAAAAGGATGTCATGGCTGAGCCTATGACGTTAGACCGGTTGCTGGCAAAATTAAGGGTGAACAGGCGGTTCAGGTCGTTAGAATACCTTTTTGAAAAAGAACGTGCTGCTGAATCAACGGATGGCTGCGGTCGCATTGAGCGCTTGGTATGGCACAAACTTATATGGATCAATGATCGGTTTCGATTGGTTTCATGTGCGGAGCTTGCAAGAAGACTGGATGTCAAACGGACATTGGTGTTGAGGGCGGTTAGAGAATTGAGGAAAAAGGGATCAGCATTGGAGGAAGATGATAGGATTATGCTGGATAATGAGGTTAAGCGCTATCTGAATATGAATGACAGTCAAAACCTGAACGCGGTTGAACATAAAGAAAATTTGGATCAGGTTATGTTGGAGGCAGAGGGGTTTTTGGAGGGGTTTTAGGTGATGTTTGGGGCGGATGACAATCGGCAGAGTGGTATCATGGGTCTTTAATATTTGATCTTGGATTGGCAGAACGCGGTGAGATCTCAATATCAGCGAGGATAGGATTCACTATATTCAAAAGGGGAAACATCAGGTATAATAGCGTATAGAACGTTTGTGCGCCGCTGAACTATGTGTTTATAAGGAGCTTATTATGGATTTGTTTGATTTGATGCTGCAGGAGAACCGGAAGGAAAGCGCGCCGCTGGCCGAGCGGATGAAGCCAAGGTCTGTGGAGGAGTTTATTGGGCAGAGTCATATCATGGGCTCTGGAAGGCTGCTCAGGCGTCTGATTGAATCTGACAAACTGACCAGCCTGATTTTGCATGGGCCACCCGGAAGTGGTAAGACGAGTTTGGCGAGAGTGATTGCCAATCAGACTGGCGCGGAGTTTGAGTCTTTGAATGCGGTGACTTCCGGGGTTAAGGATCTCAGGGAGGTTATTGGCAGAGCTGAAGATAGGCTGGCCATGAATGGGAAGCGGACCATTTTATTCATTGATGAGATTCATAGATTCAATAAGACGCAGCAAGACGCTTTATTGCCTTCGGTTGAGAAGGGGATCGTCATCATGATTGGGGCGACGACGGAAAATCCGTATTATGAGGTCAACAGCGCGCTGATATCGAGATCTAATGTTTTCAGGCTGAATGCATTGGATGCTGATGATGTTTTGGGGATCGTCGACTTGGCTCTGGATGATGTTGAACGTGGTTTGGGGGTCTTGAACGTATCTCTGGATCAGGACGCGCGTGAAGCGATTGGCAGGCTGGCGTCCGGGGATGCCAGACGGGCTTTGAATGCGGTCGAGCTTGCGGCCATGACAAGTGAGCCTGATGCCGACGGGGAAATAGTAATCAGCGTAGAGGCACTCTACGAATCTATGCAGCACTCTGGCCAGTTGTATGACAAGACTGGGGATTCGCATTATGACATTATTTCTGCGTTTATAAAATCCATGCGGGGCAGCGATCCGGATGCAGCGCTTCATTATCTTGCCCGGATGATTGTGGGGGGCGAGGATCCAATATTTATTGCGCGGCGGATTATTATCTGTGCTTCTGAGGATGTGGGGAATGCGGATCCGCAGGCACTGGTTGTGGCTGCGAGTGCGCTGAAGGCGGTTGAGACGATTGGGATGCCTGAAGGACGGATTCCACTGGCTCAGGCGGCGACGTATGTTGCCTGCGCGCCAAAGTCAAATGCTGCTTATTTGGGGATCGACCGGGCAATTGAGGATATCAGGCAGGGACGGAGTGGGGCGGTGCCGAGCTATTTGAAGGATGGGACGGCGCTGAAGCTGGAGTCGAGGAAGAGTGATGTGCTGGGCGGGGGCGTGTATGTGTACCCTCATGACCATCGGCAGCATTATTTTAAACAGGTGTATTTGCCTGCGGCGCTGCGGGGTACAAGATATTATGTACTGGACGGTCAGGGGCGTGAGGCGGAGTTTGAGGCCTGGCTTGATGAGATTAAAAATCGTGAGGACGAGTAGTTTATGGAAGGATGTGGCGCAATTGGCTTCTGATGATAGGATTATGGTTGAGGTGACGCCTGAAGCGGTCGACTATATTAGGGAAAAGGGTGCGACAGAGGTGACGGTGATGCTCGCCAAATCTGGGGGCTGCTGAAGTGGCGGCAGCATAGCGGTTCCCGTGCTGGAACTGAAAGCGCCTCAGATGCCGGAGCATTATCAGGTTGAGGAAGTTAGCGGGTTGACGGTTTATGTGCCGAAACGCCTGCCAACAAAGGAAGGAAAAATTTTGATAATCATGGACAAGATTTTGTTTATTAAGAGGCTGGATGTTTTGGGGGTTAAGGTCAGGTAAGAGTAAGGAGTTGAGATTTGCGAATGTTGGATTGAGGGACTTTTGTTTTGAAGGATTTTAATTTTACAAAGTGAATAGATTTGGAGGGATGGGTGTAAGCCTGTCCTTTTTTGTTGAGGTTTTTTGGGGGTGGATAATTGGGGGAGGTGTTGGAAATTTTGGTGTTGAGGGCGATGTTTTTAAGTTTTGTTCGAGGTCTGACCCCAAGTGTTCTATCTTTGTTTGAAAGTACCGAGAAATATGTTAAAATATTTCAAAGATGAGAGATCTATAAAATGAATGATTGGAACTATCGGAATAAATATTTGCAGCATATTTGATACGAGGGGATGGTGGTCTGGATGAGGGTTTTGCTTATAGGGCAAAAGATTGTTACTCTTGAGGACCTAAATTCCTATTTTTTTGAGCAGCATGTTCATGGATATGCATGCGTTGGAGCGCCCAATATACTAAGCCTTGATATTGTAAGATATAGTGGCATACACATGGTAATATGCCAGACGTCAGATTATTCTATGGAACATTTAACGACTTTTATGAGTCGAGTTAAAGAGCATGATATCGCGATTGTGACTTTGCTTATTTCAGAATCGACTGAGTTGTCGCAGATTAATGAGCCTGCGCTGAAAGATATTGACGATCTTTTAGTTTTACCTTTTACTCCTTCGGAATTTCATACTAGGTTGTTAAAGTTAATTCTGAAATCGAAAAGCCCTCATAGCAAAGCGAACGCAGAGGATTGGTTAAAGAGCATGCTTACTCTGATGTCAGATTCGCCAGGGACTAATGAAAAAGGCATTTTTAATGAAACAAATAGTGAGTTAGACATTGACATGGAGGAAGATCAAGAGTATTTTGTTCCAGACTTAGAACTTTTAAAGAAGGGAACGACATCTGAAAATAGCATCAAAGATGAACAGGAATCTAATGAAACTGGATTGAACGGGGATGTTAGTCAGGATACTGGGCAGTCAACAAATGATGTACCTTCAAAAATTGAAAGTGCTGAACTGAATTTAGCGGGTCTGACCCCGTCAAATGCTTCTGAAACCGAGACCATTACAAATCCCAAAAAAGACACTTTACAAAAAACAAACATCACAGTGCCGTGGATAGATGATCCAACCAGATTTACTGAGCTCATGGAAGGCATTGATTTTGACAGAGCACCAATATCCAGTGAATCGTCTAACACTGAAGCTGATAATGGTGAACCCATTAATGATAATCAGGATAGTGTAACGAAGAAGTCGACCAACAGCATTGAAAGTGTCTCAAACAACAGCGATAGCAATGAGAGTCAAACTGGTATACATAATAATGAATCTAAAAAAGAAAATATATTCAATAAATTTCTTGAACTCTTTGGTCGAATGATTTATTTTTTATTAATTGTATTTTTGATTCTATTTTCAATTGTTGTTGTTAAAAGTTATTATGATGGTGGTGTGGCCACATTTGGCGATTTAGGCATATACTCTAACACTGAGGAATTTCTCTATGAAAAAGGTAATTTGTTGAAAGGTAGTTTTCCGGGTGCTTTGATTGTTGCTTATGGGGTCGGACCCGACAATCCTTTTGGCGAAAAAATAATCTCGGTATTCCCTTGGTTGGGTTATATGGCTGATTACGCTAAGACGTCCGTTGGATTCTTGATTGTAATCGTCATACCCTTGTTAATAATTTTTATTATTGAAATTTATTACTGGATTCAACGTAGAAAAAACAAGAAAATACAAATCTAACAATGCGCAATTCGAGATATATTGGAGGACTATCATGATTTTCAATAAACCAGGTTATAAAAATACACTTGATGTTTTTAAAATTGTTGATGAAGCTGCAGAAAAGCAAAATATAGATACGGTAATCATTGCGTCCTCGTCGGGTGAAACTGGATTAGCAGCTTTGGAGTTTTTCGGTTTTCAGAATGACGAAGAGTGCAGCGGTGAAAAACGCGGGGGACAGACCTCAAACAATTCCCAAGAAGACAGCTGGGGTCGGACCCGCAAAATAATAAAAAACATAATAATAGTCTCTCATGTCGCAGGGTTTGAAGGCCCGGACGTCCTGGACATGGAGCCAGGTGTAAAAAAACAGCTCGAAACAGCTGGCGCAGTCGTAATCACTGCTGCTCACAGCCTGGGCGGCATCGGCAGGGCGGCGCGCATAAAGTTTGGCACCTACGGCACGGATGAGCTAATGGCTAACGCGCTGCGGCTGTTTGGGGAGGGCACAAAAGTAGCCATCGAGATCTCCATGATGGCAGTGGATGCTGGCGCCGTGTCGACAATGGAAAGGGTTATTGCTATTGGCGGCACCAGCAGCGGCGCGGACACAGCTCTGATCCTGCAGCCCGCCAACACCCACAGATTCTTCGACATTCGAGTGGACGAAATCCTATGTAAACCTGCTGTCTCCAAGGCTTGGTTCAAAGAACAAAAGGCCTCAGCAGAAGGGGAGGCCGGTCAATGAAAACTTCAAGCAGGCGCGCCCGCATACTGGTGGGCGCAAAGCTCGGCATCCCGATCGCGATAGGCTATATCCCGATCGGGATTGCTTTTGGGGTGCTGGCCTCCTCTTTGGGTCTGAAGATTGGTATAGGCGTTGCGCTTTCCTCCATCCTCTACGCCGGCGCGAGCCAATTCGTTGGCGTGGGCATGATGGCCGCGGGGGCATCGACCCTCGAAATTGTGATGACCACATTTATCCTCAATTTTCGACATTTCATCATGTCGTCCTCGCTGTCGCAGCGACTGCCCGAGACCATCGGCAAACGCTTTTTGTCTGTGCTGGCTTTTGGCGTCACCGACGAATCCTTTGCCGTTGCTTCGGTCCAGCCACAGCGCGTCCTCGACCCTTGGTCGCTGCTCGGTCTGAACACGATCGCCTACCTCGCATGGAACAGCGGCACGCTGATGGGCCTCCTGCTGGGCGACGCCATACCGCCGTCACTCTCCGCCAGCATGGGAATTGCGCTGTACGCAATGTTTGTAGGACTTTTGGTTCCAGGGCTTAAAAATGATTTGCCGATGGTCACCGTCACCCTCACCGCCATCGCCACCAGCACCCTCATCTTCTACCTGCCTCTTTTTTCCGGTCTCGCAAGCGGCTGGCGGATCTTGATCGCCACCCTGATCGCCGCGGCCGTGGGATCAAAGCTCCTGGCTAAGTCCGCAATCTCCGACATTGGCAACCGTCAAAATAGGGAGGCGTAACCATGACAAATCCAGGTCACCAATTTATTACAGTCCTTCTCATGGCGGCAGTCACCTATGTGCCAAGATTGATTCCCATGACACTGCTCAGAGGCAGGAAGCTGAGCCCCAGCCTTCAAAACTTCTTGAAATGCGTGCCTTTTGCCGTGCTGGGCGCTTTAATTTTTCCGGAAATCCTATATTCGACGTCGTCCATCCCCACGGCGGCATTAGGGCTCGCCGCTGCCCTTGCGCTTGCTCTGTTGAGGCTCAATGTGGTTCTCGTCGTCTTAGGGAGTATCCTGGCGGTTTATTTGGGAGGCTTGTTTTAAAGGGAGAAGGGAGAAAGGGAGAAGGGACAAGGGACAAGGGGGTCAGACCCGCTCGTGTATTTTATTGATCCATTGGGGTTCCATTGGGGTCAGACCTGCTCTTTAACCCAAAAAGGAAGTGGGGCCCAAACCCCACTTCCTACCATTTACAGCCTTCTTATTTTTTTCAATCCCCATAAATCATCGATGTCCGCACCTTTTCGGCAATCGCTTCATTCTTCAAGACCTTCAGAATTTCAAAGGCGAAGTAGGCAGCGGTGCCCGCACCCCTGGATGTGATGAAGCGGCCATCGTGTTCCACTCGGTTCTCTGATAGAACAGCGCCCTTCAGATAGTCCTCAAAGCCAGGATAGCAGGTAGCACGTTTGCCTTTCAAGAATCCGCGTTTTCCAAGGACCAAAGGCGCCGCGCACACTGCCGCCACGAGGAGCTCTTTCTTGACCGCCTCGTGAAGCAGCCGGTCTACGTCTTTGGATTCATCGAGATGCGTTGTGCCCGGCATTCCGCCCGGCAGCACGACGGCCTTTACGCCGGCGTCGAGTTCAATTTCCTTGATCACTGTGTCCGCTTCGACCTTGATGTGATGGGCGCCATGCACGAAAAGGCTGGTGCCGATGGAAACAGTAACCACCTCCACGCCCCCGCGCCGCAAAATGTCTATCACACTGATCGCTTCGATTTCTTCAAAGCCTTCTGCCAATAATACATAAACCATAGTCATCACCTCTTGTGGTATATACCCCAAAAAGATAGTCTGGCTAACAGGATTGCGCTGTTTAGGTGTGGTTTGGGAGGGGTGACCATCGGCAAAAAATGGAAAATATGACCTTTCATGACTTAGCAGGAATATTAAAAGCCATTCAGGACCATTACGAAACTCTTTTGTCATCTACGCTTGCTTTGTTCATGATATTAGTATATAATGTAATTTGGCCGAAGCGCCGCTTGAATTCAATTATTTACTTAATGTTTATGTCATAAAGGTCTTAAAGGTCTATTTCGATCCGGATCCAATTTTTATGAGGCCACATGGCTGCTCATTTCAAGCGACTGTATTTTCTGCAATTCAAAAAAAGGAAGGTATTTAATGGAACCTATCAAATTTAGTAGTTTTAACTGTTCGGAGGAAATTCTCAAAGCTGTCAGCGACATGGGGTTTGAGGAAGCGACGCCCATTCAGGCGCAATCGATCCCATTCATCTTAGAGGGTAAAGACATCATTGGCCAGGCACAGACTGGCACAGGCAAGACCGCGGCTTTCGGGATCCCGCTTCTCGAAAAGATCGACGCAAGAAACAAGCAGCCCCAGGCACTCGTGCTCTGCCCAACCCGTGAGCTCGCCATTCAGGTGGCGGAGGAGATCGGACGTCTTGGCAAGTACATTCGTGGCATCAAGTCCGTTCCAATTTATGGCGGACAGCCTATTGACCGGCAGATTCGTGTGCTGCGGTCGGGCGCGCAGATTGTCATTGGCACACCAGGCAGGGTCATTGACCACTTGAAGCGTGGCACGCTCAAGCTCCACGAGATCAAATACCTCGTCCTGGACGAGGCGGACGAGATGCTCAACATGGGCTTCGTGGAGGACATTGAAGAGATCCTCAAGACTGTCCCGGAAGAGCGTCAAACCGTGCTTTTCTCCGCGACTATGCCAAAAGCAATTCTCAACATCACAAAACGTTACCAAAGGGATCCGGAGCTCGTGAAGGTCGTCCACAAGGAGCTTACGTCTACGAACGTCGAGCAGTTCTACCTTGAGGTGCATTTTCGCGACCGCGTGGAAGTGCTGTCGCGTCTCCTTGACATGTATCAGCCTAAGCTTTCCCTGGCGTTCTGCAACACAAAGAAAAAAGTTGATGAAGTTACAGCGCAGCTTCAGACGCGGGGCTTCTCCTGCGACAAAATTCATGGCGACATGAAGCAGCAGCAGCGTGACGCGGTTATGGACCGCTTCCGTACAGGGGCTATTGAGCTTCTGATAGCGACGGACGTCGCGGCGCGGGGCCTTGATATCACTGGCGTAGAGTGCGTTTTTAACGTCGACGTGCCACAGGATGAGGAGTACTATGTCCACCGCATTGGCAGAACTGGCCGTGCGGGCAAAGATGGTATGTCCTTCACGTTTGTCAGCGGCAAGGAATTCCTTCTGATGAAGGACGTCATGCGCTACACCGCGAAGAAAATCCAGCGCCATGAGATCCCGTCCATTGCGGACATCGAGGAGATCAAGGCGAAGGAGCTCGTCGAAAAAATCAAGCTCGAAGGTGAGTCCGGCGGCCTCGAGAAATATTACACCATCCTGGAAACTATGGCCGAGGAGGGGATGACTTCCCTGGAAGCCGCAGCGATCCTCATGAAAATGGAGCTCGAACGCTACAAGGTCGAATCCAGCAATCTCTGTGAAATTGGCGGGGGTAGCTTTGGCGACACGGGTGCCGGCAACGGCATGGTGCGATTGTTCATCAATGTGGGCAAGAACATCAGCCTTGAGCCTCGGGACGTCATCAAGTGGATCACCACAGAAACTACGGTCACCGGCGAACAGGTTGGAAACATTGACATTTACGAAAACTTCTCATTTGTCGAGGTTCCTGAACCAAGAGCAAACGAGGTCTTCGAGATTCTCAAAAATGCTAAGCTCAAAGGTAAACGCGTTCGCATTGACAAGGCCCGCGGCCGCAGCAGTGAAAACCGTTATGACCGCAAGCCACAGGGCGGCAAAACCTACAAAGGCCGTGAAGCCCGCCACGCTCACTCCGGTGAGAAGAGCCACAGCAGCGCGAGCTCGGACCGTCCGAAGCGAAAGTATAAACCTGCAGAGTAATTTATAATACTCTAAAAACTTTAATTCCGCCGATGGTCACCCATCCCCACCTCATCACATGGTGGCGGGGAAGGTTGGATTGACATCTCAGGGAATTGATTAAAAACTGGAATCAAAAACCAGGATACCCCATTGCCCCACTTTTGTGTGGGGCGATGGGGTTCTTTGTCGTATTAAAGGTAAGCAGCTGGCGCTTTGGCGCCGGCTGCTTTTTAAATTGTTGCGGAATTTGCAGCATTTCCTGGCGCACAACTGAAAAAACAGACACGGATGCGGCTTCCTTTTTGCGGGTCTGACCCCATTTGCGGCTCGCTCTATATCTGAGCGGGTCTGACCCCGTCCGACCCCGTCCGCTTTCAAAACTTTCAAAAAGATTTCAAAACTTCCGAATACTTTAATCAATTTGTAATCTGTTGCATGATGTCATTAAGAAACTTACTCAGAACCTTTAAAAACTCAACCAAACAAAGTGTACTTTCACGTTACCAAAGGAGGCTGTCAAATTTGGATTATTCAGCAGCAAGTTTGAAATTGCACGAGGATTTTGTCGGAAAGCTTGAGATCAAGTCGAAGGTGTCGGTCGAGACACGAGATGATTTGAGTCTGGCTTATACACCAGGCGTAGCCGAGCCCTGCAAGAGGATCCATGCCGAGCCACTGGATGTCTATAAGTACACCTCAAAAGGAAACTTAGTTGCTGTTGTAACTGATGGGACGGCAGTTTTGGGGCTTGGGGACATTGGACCAAAGGCGGCGCTCCCAGTCATGGAAGGAAAAGCAGTGCTGTTCAAATCATTCGCTAATGTAGATGCCTTTCCGATCTGCATCGATTCCACTGATACAGATACCATTGTCGAAACTGTGAAAATGATCGCGCCTGGGTTCGGTGGTATCAACCTTGAAGATATATCAGCACCAAGGTGTTTTGAAATTGAAAGCAGGTTGAAAAAAGAACTCGACATCCCAGTGTTTCACGATGATCAGCATGGCACAGCAGTTGTCGTTTGTGCGGCACTTATTAATGCACTCAAGATCGTAGGAAAACAGCTTAAAGAAATCAAAGTTGTGGTCAATGGGGCAGGTGCCGCTGGCACTTCTATCGTTCAAATGTTATTGAATCTGGGCATAGAAAACATTATGGTATGCGACAGGGAAGGGATTTTGGTTCGTAAAGAAAACTATACTAATTCCGCAAAAGCAGAGCTTGCAGCAATCACGAATCAACAGTTGTTATCTGGTAAGCTTACGGATGCTATGAAAGACTCAGATGTTTTTATTGGAGTTTCCGCGGCTAATGTTGTCTCTGAGGAAATGGTGGCTTCAATGGCAAGTGATGCAATTGTCTTTGCTATGGCCAATCCAGTACCGGAAATTATGCCAGATCTTGCTGAAAAAGCGGGCGCACGTGTAATTGGAACAGGCAGAAGTGATTTTCCAAATCAGATCAACAACGTTTTAGCCTTCCCGGGGATCTTCAGGGGAGCGCTGGATGTCAGAGCCTCAGACATCAATGAAGCCATGAAAGTCGCCGCGGTTTATGCTATCGCGGAGATCGTTGGTTCAAAAGATTTGAAAGAAACCTATGTCATTCCAGATGCTTTTGATTTAAGAGTTGGTCAACAAGTCGCCAAGGCTGTAGCGCAGGCTGCTGTCGAGTCCGGAATTTCCCGAATATAAAAGAGGGGGTCAGACCTATGGAAAAATCAGTAAGTATTGAAGCGTTGCAACCCAAAGTCAAACAAACCTATTTAATTAATGGACTTTCGCTGCCGCTCTTCGCGGTAATTGCGGCAGTGGTCCTTGTAGCGGGCAGGATGGGCGCTCTTCCTGGCGGCATGGTGGGGGCGTTCGCGATCATGCTGGTCGTAGGTGCTATACTTAATGAAATTGGAAACCATCTTCCTATCGTCAAGGACTATCTTGGTGGTGGACCCATTGTTATCATATTTGGGTCTGCGGCTATGGTCATGTACGGTGTCCTTACAGAAGCTCAGACTGCTCTTATAAAAAGCTTCATGGTCGAATTTGAATTCCTCAATTTTTACATTGCAGCCCTCATAACTGGAAGTATCTTAGGTATGAACAGAAAGCTTTTGATTCGCGCTGCAGCCAGATATCTTCCGGCAATCATTGGAGGCGTGCTTGTCTCACTTGTCAGCGTTGGACTGGTGGGTTCTCTTATTGGTTATGGATTTAAAGAGGCAATACTATATATTGGCGTACCAATCATGGGTGGTGGCATGGGTGCTGGTGCAGTGCCGCTGGCGAAAATTTTCGGCTCGCAGCTTGCGAAAGATCCTGCAGAAATGCTATCCATCATGATTCCGGCCGTAGCATTGGGCAATGCGCTGTCAATTGTGATTGCGGGACTGCTGGACAAGCTTGGTAAAATGAAGCCTTCACTGACAGGCAATGGTCAATTAATGGTTGTAAAAACTCAAGAGGAATTTCATGAAGAAAAACGTTCTCCGGTAGACTATAAAATTATGGGTTCTGGATTGTTGATGGCCCTTGGATTTTATGTTCTTGGCAGTATCATGGGTAAAATCTTTCCTCAGATTCACGCCTATGCATGGATGATTATCTCGGTTGCGGTGGTGAAAGCCATCGGCATCATTCCTGAAAAATTTGAAGAAGGGGCGTTTCAGTGGTTTGGCTTTGTTATGACCTCCATGACGACAGTCCTTCTGATTGGCATAGGGGTTGCGTATACGAATTTGGGTGAGGTTTTACAGGCTCTTACACCACAGTATTTACTGCTCGTCAGTGTCACAGTGCTTGGTGCGGCGTTAGGGTCAGGCTTTGTAGGCAGGCTTGTTGGGTTTTATGCTATTGAATCTTCTATAACTGCAGGACTGTGTATGGCTAATATGGGAGGAACAGGGGATGTCGCGGTGCTTTCCGCATCAAAACGCATGGAACTCATGCCGTTCAGCCAGATCTCCTCAAGAATTGGTGGGGCCTTCATGCTGATCCTCGCTTCTACGCTGCTTAAGTTTTTCGCTTAAGATTATTAATTCGCGGGTCTGACCCCCAAAAGAACCCCCAACAAACATCTATGCGGGTCTGACCCCCTTCGAATTACCCCCCTTGGAATTCATTAGACTGTAAACAAGAGAACCCGATCGGATCGAAGGACTTTTCAAAAGCCCAAAGTCTTTCGGGTTTTCTTCATTTTTGTTTGTGAGGGCAAAATCGGTCATTTCCCGACTACCCCTTTCTGCTATAATGAGGTAATGAAAAATACGCATAATTAATTTGTCAGATGCTCACGAATGAGGGGGGGGGCCTGCGTTGATTCACATAAGAAAAAAGCCGCTTAAGCTCAAGACGTTTATCATTTTGCTGGTGTGCCTGGTGCTGGCGAGTTCTCTGGCCGTTACCAACTGGTTGGTGAGCCAGCGTGTCGTTAGATTGACACAGGAATATTTCGAGGGCAAGGCAATGGATATTTCGCATTTTATGGCGGAATCGGTTATTGTGAAGGAGGCACTTGCTGGAAGGCGGCTGAAGTCTGATGTTCAGCATTTTGCGGAAACCATCCGCCGGGTCAGCGATGTGGAGTTTATTGTCGTCATGAATATGCAGGGCATTCGGTACACGCATCCCAATCCGGAGCTGATTGGCCAGCGCTTTGTGGGTGGGGATGATACGCCGGTATACCGAGGGCAGGCGTTTGCGTCTGTGGCGGAGGGGACGCTGGGGAAGTCTATGCGCTACTTCACCCCCGTCTTTGATGCCGATGGTCAGCAGATCGGCGCCATCTCGGTGGGCATTCTGATGAATGTTATTGAAGATAATTTGGATGCGACGCGGCTGATGGTTTTGATTGGGGTGCTGGCTGGCTTTACCATCGGCATACCAGGGGCTTATTTGCTGGCTGGGCGCATCAAGAAAATTTTGCTGGGGCTTGAGCCAGAGGAAATCGCCCGTCAGTTCGAGGAACGAAACGCGCTGGTTCAGTCGGTGCGGGAAGGGATCCTGGGGGTGGACAAGGCCATGCGCATCACGGTGGTCAATCAGGAGGCCGCCCGGCTGTTTGCGGTCGCTGGTATTACGGACGCTGTCATTGGAAAAAGTGTCGAGGAGGTCGTGCCCAATACTGGTCTGCACAGGGTCATCGAGACGGGGCAGCCGGAATACGACCAGGAGCAGGAGCTGCTTGGAGTTCGGATCCTAACGAATCGCTTGCCGGTGCTGGTGAAGGGCGAGATTGTGGGGGCTGTTGCAACTTTTCGGGATAAATCCGAGGTGACACGGCTGGCGGAGCAGCTGACAGGCGTCAAGCTATACGCGGATGCGCTGCGGTCCCAGACCCACGAATTCATGAACCGGCTGCATGTCATTCTGGGGCTGATTCACATGGGAAATTACGACCGAGTCTCTGCCTACATCAAAGAAGTGAGTGTGCAGATTCAGGATGAGATTGGATATGTCATGAGCCGCATCAAGGATCCGGTGCTGGCAGGCTTCGTGATGGCGAAGCTAAGCAGTGCCCGTGAAAAGGGGATTGTCTTTGTACTGTCAGAGGACAGTTATGTTCCGGAGCTTGGGGACGTGGTTTCTGAAAGCGACGTTTCGACGATCTTGGGCAATCTTATCGAAAATGCCATGGAGGCGGTGGCGCAAAAATCTGTGAAGAAGATAGAAATTCAATTGGTCGTTGATGAGGGAATTTTGACTATGGTCGTCTGTGATACAGGTGACGGGATACCGGATTCGCTGAAGGGGACTATCATGGAAAAGGGATACTCGACGCGAGGGGAAAATAGGGGTATGGGCATGCACCTGATTGCCCGGACCCTTGAAAAGTATGGCGGTGTGCTGGAAATTGGCCAAGCGGAAATAGGCGGCGCAATGATTACAGTTGAGATTCCAATCAGAACGGGAGATGGGCGCAATGATTAAAGTGCTTTTAGTAGAGGATGACCCGATGGTCGCAGAACTCAACCGCTCCTACGTCTCCAGCGTCGAGGGCTTCACCGTCGTAGGAAGCGTCCGTTCCGGCGAAGAAGCCTTGGCGTTCATTGGGGGTCAGACCTCATCTGATGTTGGGGGTCAGACCCCGTCAGTTGATTTGATTCTGCTCGACCTTTATATGCCGGGTATGCAAGGGCTAACGCTGCTATCGGAGATCCGGACACAAGGACTTTCTGCCGATGTCATCCTCGTCACCGCCGCCAGCGATACACCATCAATCCGAGAAGCCCTGCGACTTGGGGCAGTGGACTATCTGATCAAGCCCTTTGAGTACGAAAGGCTGAAGAGAGCACTGCTTGGATACAAGGAAAAATCTGCACTGTTAAAACAGAGGCAGAGTGTCAGCCAAGAAGAGCTTGATCAATTTCTACGCGAGAAAAATGTTAATGCTGTAAAGACCAGAAGTTTGCCGAAAGGTCTGGACAGATCGACGCTCAAGCGGGTCTATGAAGCGCTTTTAGCCTATCCAATGAAGGATTTTAGTGCGGAGGAGGTTGCGAAGACCATCGGCATAACACGCGTCTCCGTTAGGAAATATCTTGAATTTTTAAATGAGATCAAGGCTATTCAAATGAATGTCATCTATGGCGCTATTGGGCGCCCGGTCCACCGATTTGAGCTGCTGCCAGGGTTTGAAGTGACAGTAGGGCCTTATTTGGAGGATGGACGATAAAAAACCAGGATACCCCATTGCCCCACTTTTGTGTGGGGCGATGGGGTTCTTTGTCGTATTAAAGGTAAGCAGCTGGCGCTTTGGCGCCGGCTGCTTTTTGAAGTGTTGCGGAAGCTGCGACCTCTCTACGCGCGCGATGTGAAAAAATGGCACAGATTCGATATATTTTTTGCGGGTCTGACCCCTTTTGTAGATCTGCGCAGGTCTGACCCCGTCAGTTATATTTTTTAGAGGGTGGGTATACATAATTCGGAGTGCTATTGAAAAAACTGCCATAACTTTTGGAGGGTTTGAATAATGTGTGGTCGCTATTTTGTTGATGAAGCCTTTGAAGAAATTTTAAGAAGATACAAAATTCATGATGTACCTGATGTGAATTGGTCTCCAAGGGAGGTTTTCCCTACTAATGAAGCGCCTGTTGTCATTAATGCCAAGGAAGAGTACCGGGCAGGCCTTATGAAATGGGGCTTTGTCTTTCCGAATATGAGTAGGCCTATTATTAATGCAAGAAGTGAAACTGCCGGGGTCAAACCCGCTTTTAAAGAGGCACTTTTAAAGAGGCGGTGTATTGTGCCTGCCTCTGGATTTTTTGAATGGCATGGTGAAAAAGGTGCGCGAACTAAATTTCGTATTGAGCGGCCGGAAAAATCTTTAGTTTCGTTTGCGGGTTTATATGCGCCTTTTACAGGTACGGATGGCACCCGTTTTTTTGCTTATGTTATTTTGACAAGGCAAAGCTCGCCGCCGGTTTCTGAAATTCATGACAGGGAGCCAATTATCCTTAAAGTCGAAGAGGAGGACGTATGGCTCAGTCAGGAGACGACTCCGGGAGAGATTGAGATTTTAATGAGGCAGACAGGGCCGGCAGTGATGTTGAATGCTGTTTAGGATTATCGCTTCGAAACCATGCGGGTCTGACCCCATTGGCACCCCATTGGCATTTAGGCGGAGAATTTTGCGGGTCTGACCCCAAAGTGTGAAAAAAATTTGAGTTTTTTTCAATATCGTCAAACTCTTAGACGTTTTTTTGACAGTGGGTCGGTATACTGGGGTCAAAGATATGGATCCTTTGTTGGTGGGGGACCATCGGCAAAAAAATAAGTGAATGGTGTGAACGTAAACCTAATGTGACCAATATAGGATAAGGAGTGACTTGGATGCTGAACAATCAACAAATCGAAAGCGCTATGAAAGTCAAACTGAAGGATTTCTTCCCTGAGCTGCCGGCTTACCCAATGTTTGAAGAGGGAATCCGCCGTGCGCCTAAGCGTGCCATGACTCTCAATGAGGACGAGATTGGCCTTGCGCTCAAGAACGCGTTGAGGTATGTGCCGGAGGAATGGCACGAGACGCTGGCGCCGGAGTTCCTTGACGAGCTGTTGACGCATGGCCGCATCTATGCTTACCGCTTCAGACCGCAGGGCAACATTGTTGGTAAGCCAATTGACGAGTATAAGGGACGCACGCTTGAAGCGAAGGCGTTCCAGGTCATGATTGACAACAACCTGGACTTTGCGATCGCGCTGTATCCTTATGAACTGGTGACTTACGGCGAGAGCGGTCAGGTCTTTCAGAACTGGATGCAGTACTGGCTCGTCAAGGGCTATCTGGAGATCATGACTCAGGATCAGACCCTTCACATTGAGTCTGGTAACCCAAGAGGTCTCTTCAAGTCCTCAGCGGAAGCGCCGCGGGTTATTATCACGAACGGCCTGATGATCAGCCAGTTTGATACGGCTGAGGGCTTTGCGCGCGCGGCTTCACTGGGTGTCGCGAACTACGGCCAGATGACTGCGGGTGGTTGGATGTACATTGGACCACAGGGTATCGTTCACGGAACTTACAGCACCATTCTCAATGCGGGTCGCAGAAACAAGGGGCTCGCGGATGACGCGGATCTTGCGGGTCAGCTCTTTGTTACGTCTGGTCTTGGCGGCATGAGTGGTGCTCAGGGTAAGGCTGCGGAGATCGCTAATGGCGCGGCTATTGTCGCTGAGGTGGACTGGTCACGGATTGAGACGCGTTTTTCTCAGGGCTGGGTATCTTCCGTTGCGAAGACGCCTAAGGAAGCGTTCGACAATGCGTACAAGTATATGGATGAAGGCGTTGGTCACGCGATTGCTTTCCATGGCAACATAGTTGACCTTCTCGAGTATGCAGATGAAAATAACATTCATATCGACCTTCTCTCTGACCAGACGTCTTGCCATGCGGTCTATGAGGGCGGCTACTGTCCTGCGGGCATGACTTTTGAGGAGCGCACTGCGCTGTTGGGGTCAGACCCGGAAAAATTCAATCAGAAGGTCGACGAGACCCTTCTTCGCCACTTTGAGGTCATCAAGCGTCTCGTGGCAAAAGGTGTCTACTTCTTCGACTATGGCAATTCCTTCATGAAAGCTGTATATGACGCTGGTGTCACTGAGATTTGTAAGAATGGCGTGAATGAGCTGGATGGCTTTATCTTCCCGTCATATGTAGAAGATATCCTTGGCCCGCTTCTCTTTGACTATGGCTATGGTCCATTCCGATGGGTCTGCCTCTCAGGCTCTGATGAGGACCTCCAAAAGACGGATATGGCGGCTATGTCCGTTATTGATCCGAACAGACGCTTCCAGGATCGCGACAACTATGTCTGGATTCGCGATGCTATGAAGAACAAGCTGGTCGTAGGTACCAAGGCGCGTATTCTCTACTCGGATGCCCTTGGCCGCATGAACATTGCGCTTAAGTTTAATGAAATGGTCAGACGTGGTGAGATTGGACCGGTCATGCTTGGCAGAGACCATCACGACACTGGCGGTACGGATTCTCCGTTCCGTGAGACTTCGAATATCAAGGACGGCTCCAACATTATGGCTGAAATGGCGACGCACTCTTTCGCGGGCGACGCAGCAAGGGGCATGAGCCTCATTGCGCTGCATAATGGCGGCGGCGTTGGGATCAGCAAGGTAACCAATGGCGGTTTCGGTCTTGTTCTGGATGGCAGCCTTCGTGTTGACACGATCATTCAGCGTGCGATTCCATGGGATGTTATGAACGGGGTTTCAAGACGTGCATGGGCCCGCAATGAGAATTCTATCAGCACGGTAGCGGAGTACAATCAGATTCGCGGTGGTCAGGACTTCCTTGCGCTTCCGTATGTGGCGGATGATCAAATGGTTAAGTCTGCGGTTGAGAAGGCTTTGGCGAAAAAATAATTAAAATAAGTTTGCCGGGTGGGGTGTCCGGGCTGGCGGGTTGCTGGCCTGGATGACCATCGGCATAATTTATGGTATAATAGTTGTAGTTTAATAATTGCAATTTTGGGCCCAGTCGTCCAAAATATTGAGTTTTACATAGCTTAAAAATTATATAGTGCTAAGTGTGTCTCTTTTTTGGGGGCGCGCGAGCCTGATATGCTTTTAAGCTTTGTAGGGACTCGGTGTTTTGGAGGGCTGGGCTTTTATTGTGCGGTTTTGGAGATTTTTGCGGGTCTGACCCCAGTGGCACCCCAGTGGGCATGCGCTGGGGGGAGGGAGATTACGACAAACCAAATTGTTAATTATTAGATTTGATGATTTTGTGATAAATCAGATTATTGTCAGAAAATTTTATAAATACAGAATTATTTTAATGGTAAACTGTTAATTGTTTTATTTATATAAAAATATAATTTATCTATTGTGAAATTTATTGTTTCGTGCTACTATCATATTGTTAAATATAAGACGAAATCATATCGTTCTTTATTAATCGTTTTTTTAGTTAATAAACACGAATTTATTAATAGGAGAGAGCCAAATGAATGAGAAAAAAATGCTGACACCGGCAGAAATCGCAGAAGCAACTGTAGAAACGGCTAAAAAGAAGGCTGCACTTAGTCCATCTTCTCAATTATTGTTAGGTGTGCTGGCGGGCGCTTTTATTGCGTTCGCGGCGCAAGGGTCGAATATGGCGGCCTTCAATTTGTTTTCTGATCCTGCGACGTATGGAATGGGCAAAGCGCTGGCAGGTGCCATTTTTGGGACTGGCCTGATGCTGGTCATTTTAGCTGGCGGGGAGCTCTTTACGGGGAATACTTTAATGGTGGCCGCTGTTATGCAGAAAAAAGTGACGGTTGGCGATATGCTCAGAAACTGGGCGAGGGTTTACGCAGGAAACTTTGTTGGCGCAATGCTGGTAACTTTTATGATTGTTTATTCTGGTCAGCTCAACAGCAGCAATGCGCTGTTGGCAGGACAGACTATCAAGATTGCGGCTTATAAGGTAAATCTGCCGTTTCATTCGGCGCTTTTCCTTGGTGTTATGTGCAACTGGCTGGTGACGCTGGCGGTTTGGCTTTCTTATGGGGCAAAGGACATGACGGGTAAGATCCTCGCGATTTTCTTCCCAATTTGGCTCTTCATTACGTCTGGCTTTGAGCACAGCATTGCGAACATGTATTATGTTCCGGCTGGTATTCTCGCTAAGGCGAATCCTGTTTGGGCCGAGGCGTCGCATTTGTCTGCTGAGGTTTTGAATACTTTGACTTGGAAGAACTTCTTGATTGGAAATCTTTTGCCGGTGACGCTGGGCAATATTATTGGCGGCGTGGTGTGTGTCGGTGGCGCGTATTGGTTTGTGTATCTGCGTGATAAGAAGACAGCGAAGAGTGATCCGCTTACGACTTATTTTAAGAATGTGGCGTAATTTGGTAGTGTGGTAATTTGGAAATTGGGCCCCCTGTGTTGGTTGATGCAGGGGGCTTTTATTTTGATTGAAAGATGGAGGGGGTGACTGAGGGGGTCAGACCTTGTTGTGGAACCTTGGGGTTGGAACTATGGGGTCAGACCTGTAAAAAACGCCATTACCCCAAACGCCTTTAGACGGGCGTCATTTTGTTGTATAATGTTTATAGAAACAGATGGGGTCAGACCTGCAAAAAAAGAACTGATAGACAGCACGCGGGGTCAGACCTGCACAAAAGCCCCATCAACTCAAGTATTACTCCAGGAGGCGTTTAAATGGTTCCAGCCATCGAGATTAAGCTTCTCGGGATCCCTTCGGTTCAAGCCGGCGGGAAGCCTGTCAATATGACTCTGAAAAAAGCAGAAGCCATTTTATATTTTATGGCAGTAGAGATCTCCACGACAAGGGATACGCTGTGCCGGATTTTCTGGCCGGACAGCGATACGGAATATGCCAGACGCAGCCTGCGCAACGCGCTTTATCTCATACGAAAGCACGTGGCGGAGGACCTGCTTACCATGCCAAATCATTCGAGTGTCCATCTGAATAAGGAGGCGATCTGGCGCTGCGATCTCTGGGAAATGGAACCTGTTCAGGCTGTTACCCGTGAGGATTTAACGCTTCTTAGCGGATTTTCTTTTAAGGAAGACGAATTTTTTCAGGAATGGCTCGTTGATCAGCAGCGCAGTGTTCAACAGCGCATTTTTGAGCATCATAAGAAAATTGCCGTCCAGCTTGAGGAGGACGACGATTATGTTGAGGCGGCCAAGGCGCGTGAAAAAATGACGCTAATAGATGCCTACGACGAGGAAAATATCCGCGCTCTGATGAGTCTTTATCTGCGAACGGCGGAATATAATCACGCCATTGAGGTTTACCAAAGGCTGATGAGAACAATGAAGGATGAGCTTGGTGTTGTGCCTGACAGTGATACGACCCGGCTCTATGATAAGATTTTAGAGCTCAAGGGCAAAGAGACGAGTCAGACGACAGCAAGTCCAAAAACCTATTTCTTTGGCCGCTATGATGAACTTACAGCGATTGAGGAGGAGGTTTACAACCTACTTGAGAACCATCACCACCGACATGTGCTGATCACCGGTGAAGCCGGCATAGGGAAAACGACGCTGGTTGAGCGCGTTGTCAGTGCGGTTGAGGCCCAGGTGAAGGAAAGTGGAATTCCTTATGAGCATGCGTATGGGCATGAGAGTGGGAAGGGGGTTGGGAAGACCATCGGCAATAGCTCTGGGCAGTTACATCCGCATAAGCTCCCGGTCAAAATCATGCGGGCAGCGGCCTACCCTATGGAGCATGACCTGCCGTACCGCATCTTCCGGGGTATACTTAGGGAAATGCTGGAGGAGCTGGGGGAGGTCGGCACCAGTCGCATTTTCGGCTTCGCGGATCAGGCGGCAACTGCTCTGGCGAGCCAAGGCCTTGAAGGGGACGAACGCATTCGCTATGAAGACATGGTGGCGGAGGTCAGCGACCTTCTCAGCCGTTATGCGCAGCGACGCAACGTGATTCTTATTTTCGAGGACCTCCATTGGGGTCAGACCCATTCGATAAATCTTCTCCTTGAGCTCATCCGGGAGCATCTCAAGAATGTCATGGTCGTCATGACTTCCAGGGATGTCAAGTCTAAGGCGCTGGATTTCATGACGGCCTGCGGGGCCAAGGAAAAGTGGCTGCTGAGGGTGCCGCTGGCTCGGTTTTCCGCGGTGGAAGCCCGGCAGTTTCTTAAAAATGGTCTTAGAAATTCCAGCGTGATCCTGGATGAGGCGGCAATGTCGAGGTATATTGAGGCTTCAGAAGGGAATACGCTGCTGCTTCGCGAATATCTGGACCTGATTAACGAGGGGACCATTGATAAGCTGGACACCTTGAAATTTGAAGAACTGATGCAGTCGAAGCTGATTGGACTGTCTGAACCGGCGCTCAGGGTGGCAGACGTGGCGGCACTTTTTATGGAGTCGCCGGATTATGAAGCGATCCAGGCCATCTCAGCCTATGAAGACGTGGAGCTTGTGGACCTCATTGAGGCCCTCAGAGGCGCGGGGATCCTGGAGGAGTCGGTGGACGGCGAACGGCTGATTTACCATTTTACCCATCAAAAGCTCAAGGATTATCTTGCTGAACAGATTTCTGCAACACGCCGCAGAATTTTGCATAAGAAAATAGCAGATTATTATGAGCATCTCTATGCTCAGCGTGCGAGTGTCTCTGTGCTGCCATATGTCATCCACCACAGCCGCCTGGCTTCTGACGCGCGGCGGGAGTACCGTTACCGTGTCATTTACGGGCGCCGGTACCTGGACCGCTGGCATGAGGTCTTCAGTGGGCAGAACACTGATCTCGAAGGCGGGCTGACCCTCGAGGACAAGATCATGCAGTCTATTGATGAGGCACGCAGTCGTCTGGATGCCAAGGATGACCTAATCGCGTCCTATGACCATGAGGTTTTTTATATGCGAGGGCGCCGGGCTATTAGGGAAGGCCGCTACGCGGACGGGCTTGAGGCTATTGACAAAGCCATACGTCATTTTGAGATTCACCACTGCGAAGATTTGCTGGAGCTCTGTCTCCTTCAAAAAATTTACTATGCTATACAAACCGGCAAACTGACCCTTTTTGACGAGCTTCTCAGCGAGCTTGGGCATCTGATGGGGGGACCTGGCGAGCCTACCGGTGACCTCATCCATGTCTTCTGGAGGTTGAAGGGTCTTCATGCCACTCTCAGCGGCGATTCGGAAAGCGCTCAGAATTATCTGATGATGGCGCTGCAGTACCTGGAACCCCTGACTGAAGCCCAGCCAAGAGCGCATTCCGCTATAGCGGCGACACTGAATTATCTGGCTATGGCCTACGAAAGTGAAGGTCGCTATGACGAAGCTTTTCATACTTACACCAGGGCTCTTGAAGAAGCGGAGCTAAGTCTGCCGTCCAACGGGCTTGCATTGATCCTGACCAACCTATCCCTGGCCAAGTTCAGGCAGGGTCGAATGGATCAGTCTCTTGAAACCATTGTGCGCGCTGTTGAGATCTTCGAGCTGACCAAAAGTATCTGGGGAAGGGCGAAAGCGGAAGCACACCTTGCCCGCCTTATTGATATTGCAGATATCCCTGAAAGTGTAGATGAGCACCTTTGCAGAGCACGGGACTTCGCTCAGCTCATGGGGAACCCTTATGAAATCCGTTTTGTCCAGGAGGTTGAGGCTGAAATCCGTTCCCATCCGGCCCATCTCAATAGGATTGAGACTTAAATGCGCAGGTCTGACCCCGTCAGAAACTCCGTCAAAACAAATTTTGAACTTTGCGGGTCTGACCCCGGACGTACCTGACTCCGGATGTAACTTAAACACTTGGGGTCAGACCCGCAAAAAAAATCTTCAAAATGGAAAGTGGGTGCCAGAGGCTGAAGGCCGCCGGCACCCACTTTCTACCTGGATTTAATTAATTATTTCTTTTTTCCTCAAGTGACTCAATCTGAGCTGTGAAATAGGACCATGGCACTGAAAAAGCGCCGGCACTGCCGGATTTAATTTCTTTTTCCGGGAGTGCTTTAAAGGTCAGCGCTGTTCGCTTGGCTGGGTGATAAAATCTGAGCTCGTAGGACCAAAGGCCTATGGGTGTACCGTCTTTGACGAAGTCGGGATTATATTTGGCATCACCAAGGATTGGAAAACCACTGGCTGAGAGCTGCACCCGGATCTGGTGGCGCCGGCCTGTCAGGAGTAAAATATCCAGCAGTGCGAGTGGGACTGTGTTTTCAGGGAGAGCGGTTTCGGTCGTCCCAAGTACCCGGTATTTCAGCTCTGCCTTTTGGCCGCTATTGCCGTCTGCGATTTCGACCACATTGCCGGCGGTGATTTTGAGATGGTGGACCAAGTGATCGCCGTCTTGGGCGGGGTGACCCTGTACAATGGCGAGATAGCGTTTTTTGACGCGACCATCGGCAAACTGAGCGCTGAGATGGCCGGCTGCTTCACGGGTTTTCGCGTAGACCATGACGCCGCCAACGGGTCTGTCCAGCCGGTGCACGAGCTTCGCGGTCTTGCCCGCCTCGCCGGTGGATTTCATGTGGGCCTGCACAGCTTCAAGGAGTGAGGGCGCTTTGGAGGGGTCGGGCTGGCAAGGCATGCCTGGGGGCTTGACGACAACTATAACGTGCTTGTCTTCAAAGAGAATGTGTAAGCTCATAAATTGCTCCTTTCGATTGTTGGCGTGAACTGAGGGGGTAACTGTGGGGGTCAGACCTGATGCAACATAAATACGGCGCGTTCAACGGGGTCAGACCTGGTTGGTAACGGCAGATCGACTAACGGGGTCAGACCTTCAACGAACCAACGGGGTCAGACCTGGTGCGATCTTTTGCAGGGCAGACCCACGTATCTCCTGGCATCCTGCATTTTCACACTTGTATCTGCGATTGAAGTATGTGTATAATAGTCCTAATCTTGTGAAATTTCACGGCCACGGCTTGAAACACCGCATGGACCGTCTGGAGGTGCTACATGCAGCTGAACATGAAGCGGTGGCTTGGCGCTATGCTCGCCCTGAGCTTAAGTTTAATCGTTTCTTTTGTGACTATCAACCATTTTGATGCCATTGTCGCGTGGGTGGGCACAATTGCCGGTGCGACGACCCCGTTTATAATTGGCTTGGTGATTGCTTATATCCTCGACCCCGTGGTCAACTTCTTCATGCGGACGTTACATTTTGGGCGGGGGCTGTCCATAGGGGTGCTTTACCTTCTTCTGGTTGTCCTACTGGCGGGTTTTGGCTGGCTGGTTGTGCCGATGGTCATTGATAACGCTTCAGAAATAATAGACGACGTGCCGCGGCTCATCAGCCGCGCGAACTCACAGATTTCAGACAGCGGGATCCTCACAAATGACACAGTGCAAGAGGCACTGGTGTCGATCCGCGGTCGATTGGCAGAGTGGGCGAACATCCTGCTGTCAAATCTGACGCAGGGCCTATTGAGTGTGACGTCGGCGGTTTTCAGTACCATGATTGGAATCGTTGTCTCCGTTTACGCCCTGATTGATAAGAAGCGCCTGCAGGCATCGGTGGCTCGGTTGTGTCATGCCATGTTTGATCAGGAACGCGCCCAGTCTATCTTTGAATGGGGCGGGAAGATTCACGGAATTTTTTCGAAGTTTATGACAGGACTTATTGTTCAGGCTACAATTGTGGGGATCCTTTCCTTTGTGGGCATGACAATAATGGGCGTCAAATACGCCGCAATCTTTGGGCTGCTGTTAGGCCTTACCAACGTGATTCCTTATGTTGGGCCGTTTATTGGGGCTATCCCAGCTGTGGGCATCACGCTGCTTTACAATCCGCTGAACGCCCTGAAGATTGCCATTTTGATCGTGGTTGTCCAGCAGATTGACGCCAATCTGGTGGGGCCCCGCATCATGGGAAATTACATTGGCCTTCGGCCAATGTGGATAGTCCTCGCCATTTCCCTGGGTGGATCCTTTGGCGGCATGATAGGCATGATTCTATCCATTCCTGTGGCCGCGATCCTCAATATTGTGCTGGTCCACTACATTGAAAGGAAGGAAAGAAAAGGCGCTGACCCTGCAGAGGCTGATGAAACTGCCTGATTAAAACCGTCTGACAATGCTGTCCAACTAATACTGTGATCTCAAAACCAAACAAATACAACAAAACTTCCAATAAGAAAGGAACATGAAAAATGCCTGATTTGTCCAATATCAAAAAACACTGTCACGATGACAGCGCAGTCCAGTCAGAAAAGATGAGGAAGCCGGAATGGCTCAAAATCAAAAAAGGTGAGATGCGTGACATCCGCGAGGTTGAGCGCATGCTGGCGGCCAATCAGCTCCATACGGTTTGCCGTGAAGCCAATTGTCCGAACCGGATGGAGTGTTATGGCAATAAAACGGCGACGTTTTTGATCATGGGGCCTAACTGCACGCGGGGCTGCCGTTTTTGCAATGTAACAAAAGAAGCGCCGCTGTGCCTGGACCCGGAAGAGCCGGCACATGTGGCTAAAGCCGTCGTGGAGCTTGGGCTTAAGCATGCTGTCGTTACTTCGGTAACGCGGGACGACCTTGAGGATGGGGGCGCGGCGCACTTCGTGGCGGTCATTCGGGCGATTCGTGAAGCCTCACCGGGGACTTCTGTTGAAGTGCTGATCCCTGATCTGAGAGGTAACTGGGCGGCCCTTGAGGTCATTATGAATGAGCGGCCGGACATATTAAATCACAATGTGGAAACGATTGAACGTCTGTATCCTGAGATCAGACCGGAGGCTGAGTATTCCAGATCCCTGGAGCTTTTGCAGCGGGCGAAGGCCATGCAACCGGATATTTTGACGAAATCCGGGCTGATGCTGGGTCTGGGGGAGACAGAAGAAGAAGTCCTCAAGCTCCTGAAGGACCTGAGGGCTCATGAGGTGGATCTGGTAACCATCGGCCAATACCTGCCGCCATCAGCGGCGCATTACCAGGTGAAGGAATACGTGCATCCGGAGGTATTTGAGGCCCTTGCTGAGAAGGGGATGGCCATGGGCTTCCAGGACGTGTCTTCCGGGCCGCTGGTGCGCAGCTCTTACAACGCGGGGAAGGTCTACGATCAGATTCAGGCTCAGGGGAATTGATGGGAGAGAGGTGTTGGGGGTCAGACCTTGAGTTTTCAGGTGGGGACTGTCCCGGGCCAATTTCATAAGCACCACAAATTCACAGTTTCACCTGCAAAGCCTTCACGACTGGCAATAAATGTTGTACACTTAAGGCGAACAGTTGACGAACACTATAAACCTGCAGTGAATAGGATGACTTGTGATGGAGGAAATGCTATGAAAATACCATATTATCAGCTTGCCGCGTTTACGGATAAGCAGTTTGCCGGGAATCCATCGGCAATCTGTCCTTTGGAGGAGTTTCTCGACGAGGCGCTTATGCAGAAAATTGCCCGCGAGAACAACCCGGCTGAGACGACCTTTATCGTGAAGCGCGACGGCTATTATGACGCGCGCTGGTTCACCGACAACAAAGAGCTGGACTTATCCGGCCACGGCACCCTGAGCAGCGCTTTTGTGGTGTTCACAGCGCTGGAGCCGGCGCTTGACCGGGTGAAGTTTCAGACTAAGAGCGGCATTTTGGAAGTTTACAGGGAAGGCGACCACCTGGCCCTCGACCTGCCGGCGCGGCCTGCGGTGAGAGCGGAGATGCCGTATGAGCTGGTTCTGGCCCTGGGCAAACTGCCAAGGCATGTGTATCGCTACGCGACCCGGGACTATATGCTCATCTATGATGATGAGGATCAAATCAAAGACCTGGATCCGGACTTTGAGGAGCTCTTGAATGTCCAGACCCATGGTGTCATCTGCACCGCACCAGGTAAAGAGGTGGACTTTGTTTCCCGTTATTTCATGCCTGTCACCGGCAAGGACGAAGATCCTGTTGCGGGATCAGCGCACTGTACGTTGGCGCCATACTGGCAAAAAGAGCTCGGAAAAACCGTCATGAGCTCGAAGCAGCTGTCTAAGCGCGGCGGCAACCTGATGGTGGAGGTCCTGGGAGACCGCGTCAAGCTGATGGGTAAGGTTGTTTCTTATATGGAAGGCACTATTACGATTTAATGGCAGCAGAGATAGCTGCTGTTTTGGCAGCCGTTTTTGAGGATTTGACAAGCCTGACTGGTGGTCTCGGTGGTTTTGTTGGCCTCTTTGATCCTGGAGGTCCTGGAGGTCCCGGCGGCCCCGGCGGCTGGCAAATCGATCTGCTGCTGTGGCTTCAGTCTATGCGTCATCCTGCTCTGACGCTTTTCATGGGCGGGGTGACCATGCTGGGGGACGACTTGTTTTATGTCGCTGTTCTGGGGCTGATGTACTGGAAGGCTTTTCTGGGCATAGATGAGATCAGTGGGACAAACGGCCGTGTCTACTTAAATGGGCGTGGGAAATCTGACGGCGGTTTTAGCCGACAAGACATCATGGCGCTCATGAACCTGGTGGTGCTTTCTGTGCTGCTCAATATTGTCATAAAGCAGGTTATCGCGGCACCACGGCCCTTTGAAGTCGTCCAGGCGCTTGAAGGTCTTTGGGTGTTTACCGCCGGCAGCGCCTCGTTTCCGAGCGGCCATGCCCAGACGGCGGCGACCTTTTGGGTGGCACTGCTTTCCAGTGGCAAGTTTTTTGAAACTGGAAGACAGGGCGGATCTTGGCGGCCTGGGCGTCTTGGCACTTCACTGCTGATGGTGGCGCTGATCAGCATCTCCCGGCTTTACCTTGGCGTTCACTGGCCTCAGGATGTCCTGGCGGGCGCGGCTCTTGGGACAATTCTCGGTTTTTCAGGTCCAGTGCTTTCAAAAAATTTTAACCGATGGTCACTGATCCCCATCCTCGCCCTCGCAGCCACTGGTATCTTCGTCTATCAGGATGACGGTGCGGTACAGCTGATCTGTCTGCTGGCGGGCGCGGTTTTTGGCCACTGGAAAAGCAGCAGAGGGGAAAGGTCCCAGCGTAGTGTAAATTCAGACCGCGATCCTTCAGTTGCCGCACTCGCCCTTACTTTTGCCTTTGGCTTGGTTGCCATAGCGGGCGCCTATTTGGCAACAACCTGGCTGTTGACACTGGCTGTTCTTCCAGAGTTGCTTGTCAAGGCTTTTGCCACTGTTGAAACCGGTCTAATGGTCACTTGGGGTGTGCCATCACTTTTGGATTTTAAGCGTTATCCGGGACGCTGCGGGTAGTCGCTTCATTTTTTTAGTACTTTGGGGGTCAGACCCCGTTTGAGAACCCGTTTGAGACCCCGATTGTTTTGCGATTTTTACCGCAAGCTCAATTTAGAGGAGGCAATTTTCATGAAAGAAATTTTCTTTGCCGGCGGCTGTTTTTGGGGCGTCGAGGAATTTTTCTCGCGAATTGAAGGCGTCGAAGATACCGAGGTCGGCTATGCCAATGGTCACACTGAGGATCCTGACTATAAACAGGTCTGCACCGGAAACACTGGCTATGCGGAAACCTGCAAAATCAAATATGACCCTGAAGTGATCGGGCTTGAGATTTTGCTCGACAAGCTGTTCAGCGTTATTGACCCGACCCTGATCGACAGGCAGGGGCCGGACATTGGGAATCAGTACCGGACGGGGGTCTACTATGTAGAGGAATCAGACCGCCCAGTGATTGAAGCTTACTTTGACAAGGCGCGTTCAAACTATGACCTGCCAATTCGCACAGAGCTTGAGCCCCTCAGGAATTTTTACGAGGCTGAGGAATATCACCAGGACTACTTGAAAAAGAACCCCGGTGGGTATTGCCACATTAAGCTGGATTAATTTACAGGGCTTATGGCTGAAGTCAGTGTGGTAAATTTCCACAGTGGTTTGGGCGTCTCCTTTTTTTGAACCTAAGCCTGATAATTGGCTTCTCCTTTTTTAAAAGAACGGAGTGATCTCCCATGGAAACAAAGCAGCTCCAATACTTTCATGTCGATGCATTCACGGAGGTCCCGTTCGCTGGCAGCCCAACCGGTGTCATTCTCATGGATGAGGCACTGCCTGATGAGGTGATGCAGGCCATAGCCGCAGAGCTCAACCATTCCGAAACCGCATTTGTGGCGAAACTGCCGCCTGAAGCGGCCCGCAGTCAGTGCGCTTTTTACGCCCTGCGCTGGTTTACGCCAGAGGTAGAGGTACAGCTGTCAGGCTCTGCCACCCTGGCCGCTGCAAAGGTACTTCAGCAAGAGCTCGGTGAAAATAGTCCATGCATAGTATTCAAGACCCTTTATGGAGAGATTTTTACCAGGATGAGGGATGAGGACATCACCATAACTCTTCCGCTTGATGATTATGAACCCTTGGACCCTTCAGAGCAAGTGCTCTGGTACCTGGGCATCAACAATTATCAGCGGGCCGTTTATAGCCGTAACCTTAAAAAGCTGATTATTGAGGTAGATGACGAGCTCACCCTTTCCAGAATCAAGCCCGACTTCAACAAGCTCCGCGGTATTGACCTGGACTTTGAGTTAGGAGGCCTAAGCATTACCTGCAGGAGCAGCAACCCTTTGGACTACGACTTTGCCTCACGGTATTTCAATCCTTGGATAGGCGTAGACGAGGACACGATCACAGGCTCTATCCACACTGTACTGGCCCTTTATTGGTCCAGAGAGCTTAAAAAGCAGCATCTCGTGGCTGTACAAGCCTCAAAGCGCGCAGGTCGGCTGATCCTGGATGTCACACAAGGCAATGTCGACATAACGGGTTGTGCCTACGTCGCCATTGAAGGACAGATTCGCCTGCCAATTAAGGAATGAACGGTGACGCGTTCAGCGCCGGAAAATGATCTTTCAGCATCACAAAACAAAAAGATAAACACGAAGTAAAAAGCCCCTAAGAAAAAGCTTGCCAAGGGTTCGAACCTGCAGCAAATGCCTTTTCAAAGAGGCTTTTTTATTTTGTCCAGCGAAGAGACAGAACTGAGTGGGTCTGACCCCCTCGTTTCGAAAAAAGCAGGTCTGACCCCCTCGGAACTTTCACGCGGGTCTGACCCCCATGCTGTCCCCATACTTCAAAACTTCTCCGCAGGTCTGACCCCCATGGTTCTTTGTCGCCCAAAAGCCACCATAAAGGAAGCTGCTGACAGTACGATTGAGACCGGAATCACCCAATAGCCGGTTCCAATCCCGATCCAGTCCGTCATACCGCCAATCAGAAGACTGGTGATGAGAGTCATCAGGTTGCCTGCCGTGGATACCAGCGCGATGGCTGTTGCCCGAAATTGTCCGAAATCGCGGGCGAGGATTATGGTGACCATCGGGAAAACCAAGGAATAGAAGAAGCCGGCCCCGGCAATCAGGTACAGGCCGAGCTCGCCTAACAGCATCCCGCTGACGTAGAGTACCGACGCGCTCACCGTGAACACCACGACGCTGCGCACGTATCCCAGCTTCTCCGCAATCACACCTCCCAGGAGGCGCCCTATGGTAAACAGGCCAAAAAATATCGCGCTGACCCCGCCGGCCCGGTCTTCCGCAAAGTCGTACATGGTCTTGAGGTAATAGACAATCCAGTTGGCGGTCTGGAGCTCTGAGGCGACATAGAAGCCAACGCCCATGGCCAGCAGGGCCAGGTAGCCTTTGTTTGGAAGGGTGCGGAGCTTGACTCTTTCTGCCCGCAGGATAGTGTTGGGTTCTTTCATGAAGAAGGTCATGGCAGCAGTGAGAAAATACAGAATACCCACCATGCGGAACAGGTCCACCCAGTCGAACCCCCTGGCGACGAGTTCGCCACCGGCCCGCTGGCTGAAGGTGAGGCCCAGTCCAAAGAAGAAGTGGACCAGGTTGACCAGGATGGCAGGATAACGCACCTGGATCACAGTGGCCATAGTATTCAGGGAAATGATGAGCAGCGAGATGCAAAACTGGATCATGCTGTAGCCAATGACAAAGAGCGTATAGCCGCTGACCTGGGAAACGGCGAGGAAGAGCAGGCCGCTGACGACCTGGGCTGACAGGATGACTTTTTTAAGTCCGACCCTTTCGCCCCACTGGCTGCCGTAGTAGATGGCGAAGACGCTGAAGAAGGTCGTCGCTGTAAAGAGCATGCCAATCTGTCCGTCCGTGACGCCAAAGCTGTCTATGAAGTTGGGGACCAGGATGCCCCGGATGCCTGTCGAAATTGCCAGGCCAAAGATGGATGCGAAAGCCGTGGCAATCATCCATTTCTTATTGGTTTTCAAGTGCGTGTACCTCCGGCTTGGAATTTTGTGTGCTATGGAGATTTTGGTGCGGGACTGTCCCCAACCAAATAATGGGAACGTTTGGTGCGGGACTGTCCCGCACCAAACATGAGAGGTCTGACCCCATCATGACTCCTCATGTTCATAGTAAGTTGTAAACAGGATGCCGTCAAAGACATTTAGCCTTTTTTTTACGCACTGACTTTACCAATGAAGATTTTTTAGTATTTTCCCTGATTTTCTACGATTTTCTGCCAATTTCACGCTTTCAGTGTTTATTTGGAAGGGGGATAAGGGTATCTATGGTCTGAGAGGTGATTATATGAGCGCGTTTAAGAAACCCATTGAAATCAGCAGGAGTGAAAGGAACAACAGGGATGTTACCATTCATCTGTTTAATCTGAACATCCTTAGCCATAATCAGGGGCCGGCGTTTGCTGAGCTTCTGAAGCTTGCAGTGTTGACGGCATTCGCCTATGCGGTAAGCAAATTTGTCAAAGGTGAACCACTGTTTAAAAATAAATAAAAGGGAGTGACGCAAATGCTAGTTGTCAGAAAGAATAAATATGAGGAACTTGAGCAGTTGAGACGTAAGACGAATATTATACGCTTGCTGGAAGGTATTTTAATTGGATTGGCTGTTGGAGCGCTGCTCGCTTTATTTTTGACACCGTGGGACGGTCAGGAAAACAGGCGATACTTCAAGGGCCAGCTGGGCGACCTCAAGGATAAGTGTCGTGGCATGTGGGGAAAATGCTGTAGCGAAGATGAGGAATATTTCGAGGATGAGGACGTGCTGGAGGATTAGTGGGACTATTAACGGGACCAATCACGGGACTATTAACTTCCAAGTGCCGCCACCGTCAGATTTTGTGATAAAATATAATCTGCAGTATAAGTGAATTTTGGCGGCATGCTCTGCCGCTGTCTTTTTGTGGGTGGGGGACCATCGGCAAAAAAATAAAAAAGGAAGGGGTGCCTGCCACCGTGAAATACAATCATTCAATCGTCATTGACCGGCCCAGGGGCAAGGTTCTGGAGCTCATGACGGAAACGGAGCACCTGCCAAAGTGGCAGCGGGGTCTGGCCAAAGTGGAGACCTTAGAGGGGGAGCCCTTCACGCTGAGCGCGAAGACGCGGCTCGTCTTCGACACGGGCAAGAAGTCTCTGGAAATGACGGAAACCTTGGTCGATATGCGCCTTCCAGATGCCTACACGGCTATTTACGAAACTGAGGAGCTCTGGAACCGAGTCACCAACATGTTTTCTGAGGTCGACGGAAAAACTCTTTGGACGACTGAAAACGAATTCGTCTTCAGCGGCATGATGCGCTACCTTGGACCGCGCATGAAAAAGTCCTTTATAAAGCGCACCGAGTACGAAATGGCCAGGTTTAAGGAATTTGTCGAGACCCATGACCAGCCCGAGCCGCTGGAATCCGACTTGCAGCCTGCGTCTCAAGAGACTTTGGAGCCACATGAAGCTTTCGAGCCACATGAAGCTTTCAAGTCTCACGAACCGCTCGACACAACTCAACACGAATAAGATTGGGGTGATGACGTGGAGCTATACAAGAAATCCGGGCAACCGCTGAAAGTTCTTAATTTGCTTTTTTTCGCAGGGACTCTGGCGGTGAACGCCCTCGCGAATATTTTGCCCTTTAACGGGTTGACCACGGGGGAGGTTTCGGATGATTTCAGAAACCTATTCACGCCGGCGCCCATCACGTTTTCCATTTGGGGGCTCATTTATCTGCTGTTAGGACTTTTCGTCCTCTATCAGCTGGGGTGGACGTCTGCGGGGAAACGGGGCGTCTCCCGGGTTACGGCGGATATTGGGCCGCTGTTCATCATCAGCTCCGTGGCCAACATGGCCTGGATCTACTTCTGGCATTATCAGGAGCTGGCGCTGACGCTGCTGTTCATGCTGGTGTTGCTGGTTTCCCTTATTGGCATATACCTCAGGCTGCAGGATACAAAGCGGGAGCGCTATGGCATGATGACTGTGCTGGTGGACCTGCCGTTTTCTATTTACCTGGGGTGGATCAGCGTCGCGACCATTGCCAACTTTGCGGCATTTTTCGTCAGTATTGAGTGGAACGCATTTGGACTGTCACCCGTGCTTTGGACGGTGACCGTGATGGCCGTAGCCGTGCTGCTGGGCGTGCTCGCCATTTACAAAAACCGCGAATATGCCTATGCGCTGGTGATCGTTTGGGCTTTTGTGGGAATCTACCTCCAGCATAGGGATTACTGGGCAGGGCAGTATCCAGCGATTCAGTATGCAGCTATAGGGGGGGCGGCTGTACTCGTGGTGTTTGGACTGCTCACGGCCTTTGGCTTTGGGCAGGGGCGGCGGAGCCGTAAGACTTCGCGCCGGTATTGATTTGAGATAATTATTAAGTTCAAAAATGTTTCAAGGCCGTCGGCAGAGTGTTCTGCTTCGACGGCCTTGCTTTTTTTGTTTAGTGGATGCGGGGGATGGGGGGCGAATGACCATTGCCAAAAAAATATTTTAAGGATTTTGCCGATGGTCCCGCTTTCCACAACTTCGCAGGTCTGACCCCCTCGGTATGCCATAGGACATTTATGCAGGTCTGACCCCCTCGGTTAATCAAAAATCGTCAAATGTTCGCTGCCCAAATCCTCATAAGGGAGGTTCATATAGCCGTAATCGCCAAGCTCAGGGAAATAACACTCAAGGCCCGTGTGACCTATGGAGAGCATGGGGTTTGCCAGCTGGCTTTTTTCGACGGTGGGATAGCCATACTGAAGCGCCTGTTTATTGTAGGCGTCGGTGAGAAGGGCGTCGTAGTCGAGGCCGGGCTGGAAGCAATCTTCCAGGGTGATCTGGCGACCATCGGCATAAAAGCTGGTGAAAAAGATGGGATTCTGGGCGTGGCTTTGGGGCAATGATTTTCGGAGTGAAAAGGCGTCGTTTATAGCAGGTCTGACCCCCTCATCACTCGCAGCATCCTTCACGGGCGCATTGGTATAAACGGCGTGGCGCAGCGTGGTGAAGGGGCCGACCTTGATGACGTCCAGGGAGATTTCGCAGTAGGGCTCCTCGCCAGGCCTGAGGGTGCCGGTAAATTCGAGGGTTTTCAAGAACTGCCGGGACTCCTCTACAGCTGTCGTTGCCAAGGTGAGAAGCGGGGCGGGAAGGTCGGTGGGATAGCGGTAACTCAGGTGGGTGTTGACAGTTGGATTGAACCCGCCTTCATCACCAGCAGCGAGGTGTTCGCTTGAGAAGGTGCCGGACTGGACGAACTGCTGGTCACGGGGGCCGGTGTCGCGGTAGATGTTGGCGCCGGGACTGCTGGCAAAGCGCTGGCGGAGTGCCAGACCACCTTCAAAAGCAGCGAAGGAGAGGCTTAGATGGGCGGGGTGGAAGCCGGTGTCAAAGGCAGGGGTGTGGTGGTCGAGGACGAGAGTGATGCCCGTGGGCTGGAGGTAGAACTTCTGGTCCGGGGTCAGACCCTTGAAAGCGGTGGTCAGTGCAGGGGCCCAGCGCATGCCCATGTCAAAGCCGGGCTCCTCATCCGCTTGCTGGGCGCTGAGGAGCTTTGCAACCTCGCTGTTTACCTTTTCCATGGCAAGCGGCGGGTCCGAAAAGAGCTCTGCCAGTGCGACATCCCGGCCAGTGCGCAGGTCATAGTTGCGTGTTTCGACCCGTGAGGCGTATTCTTGCATCTTGGGTTTCGTGCTTTCTTCACCGTCACTGCTTTGAATGTCATAAGTCTTGTCGCAGTATATGACAACGGAAAGCAGGTTTTCGAAATTAAAGGCGACAAAGGCGTTAAGGTTCATAGTGACAGGGGGCGTACCCGGCGGAATCCGCTGATAGATGCCCCTGTAGGGCGGGACATAGTCTTCCATCAGGGCGCTGTATAATCTGCTGAGGTCCTCGTTGATGGCTTTTTGGACGATTTCGTCCCGGAGGCCGCTGATTTGAACCGTGCTTTTCCAAAGGGTGCCAGGGACTTCCTCTTGGGTGGTCAGGACTTCAATGGGGTTTAAATATAAGGCGTGAAACTTCTCCGGGGATTTAATGACAGGGAGCGCGGCGAGGTCCGGGACAGGTTTGGACTGGAGGGGGTCAGCGCTAACAAGAGGGGCGTTTGCCGATGGTCGCTCATCCCCATCCACTGTCTGTTCATCAGTCTCAGAGTCAGCTGAAGTCTCAGTGCCGGACAGCCCGTTGGGTGCCTCTTGATTTCTGATGCAGCCGCTGAAGAAAAGGGAAATGCCGGTGATCAACAACAGGAGGATCAGGCCTGCCCTCCGGCGGAGGCTACAGCGGTCAGTTGTGCCATCATTTAATCCGCACATAGCCAGTCTCCTCCGCGAGGGTCTGACCCCCACTGCTCAAAAGCCAGTCCACCACTTGTCGTGCCGGGCTGTCCTCTGGCTCGTCATGCCGTACCACAGCATAGTAGGCGGTTGTAAAAGGGTAGGTGCCTGCCGTGATGGCCTCAGGCGTCGGCGCCACGCCATCGATCTCAAGCAGCTTGATGTTCTCCGCACCCCACATATCCATGACGAAATAATAGTAGGAGTAGCCCAGAGCCCCCTCACCATTTTCAAAGCTGGCAACAGCATCGATCAGCATGCCCATCTCAGCTATGACTTGCTCCATAGGCGGTTCCATGGGGGTCAGACCCGCCATGACCATATCCAAAAATCCCGTCTGACTGCCAGAGTTCAGCGGACGCTGATAGGGGATGATGTCGAGATTCGCTCCACCCACCTCGCTCCATTTTGTGATCTCTCCGGTGTAGATCTTTTGAAGTTCTGAGGGGGTCAGACCTGCTACGGAGTTCTCCGCATTGACCAGAAACACAAAGGCTTCACTGACCACCGGAATAATATCGAGAACCACTCCGGAAGACTTAGCCAAGGCAAATTCCTCTGCGGAAGGGTAGGTGACGAAAATAAGGTCGGCCTTCTTTTCAATCAGATTGACGTAGGCCTGATGAGTTTTGTTGTGAAGTATATAAGGACGCGCTTCTTCGACAGACATGTCCATCAGCTCAGCAGCAACAGCCTCGGAGAGTGGAATCGTCACCGTGGAGCCGTCGATTCGGGGATAGGTTTCGGGCGTGAAGGTGGGGCGAAGTTCCGAGGAGGTCTGACCCCCATCATTCCCCTCGGTATCGCCGCCAGATTCCGAGGAGGTCTGACCCCCGTTTTCACCCCCGTTTTCCGCCTGGGTCTGACCCCCGTCCACCGCACCCTCCTGTTCCCGACTGCAGCCGCCAAACACTAAGGCCGTCAAGATTATCAAAACAGTGATAATAATTGTCGTGATTCGGCGAAAAGGGATGGCTTCAGAAATTCCTGTTTCAACAAGCAAAATATTTCTGCGTCTTTTCGTAGAACGACCTGACATTTCAAACGCCTCCATAGTTTCTGCTCAAGCAGGGTAAGTTGAACAAACAAATTGTTAAATTCTTATCTAAGAGATCCAATTTAACTATACTACCTTCAGCTGCAAACGCAAGACCTTTCAGAACCCCCTTACCAACCCAAAAGCCTTGCCGATAGTCACCCAACCCACCCCGCCGCTATACTGGAAACACCCACCATCATCCTATTTTTTTATTGATCCCCGTTATCAATTGAATCTTTCAATTTCACGCCTTTCACACAACACGGTAAACTGTTGGTGGCTGCGCCATATTTCAATAATTAAAAAATCTCTTAGTCAGCGGTTTATCAAAGACAATAATTAGAACGTCTCATCCGTCAACACAAAAAACTATCCCAACCCAGGAGGTCTCACAATGTCCCAACAAAACTCACTGCCAGAAATCTTCGAAAGCTTTGCCGATGCTCGTAAGCAAGGCTTCCTCGCCGCCAAGGCCGTCAAAGACGCCGGCAAAAATCTGATTGGCTATTACTGCACCTACACCCCCGTCGAGGTCATCATGGCCGCCGGCGCCGTCCCCGTTGGCCTCTGCGCCACCAGCGACGAAACCATTCCAGAGTCCGAAAAAGTCCTGCCGCGCAACTTATGCCCACTCGTCAAATCCAGCTACGGCTTCGCCGTCACCGACAAATGCCCGTACTTCTACTTCTCTGACCTCATCGTAGGCGAAAGCACCTGCGACGGCAAAAAGAAAATGTATGAGCTGCTGAACGAAGTCAAACCGACCCACGTCCTTCAGCTCCCCAATGAAAACAAATCCGAGAGATCTCTGGACTACTTCAAAGAAGAAGTGTTTACATTCAAAGAACGCCTTGAAAAAGAATTCAACATTACCATCACAAACGAAGATCTTAAGAAAGCCATTCAACTTAAAAACCGCCAAAGAGAAACCATTAAGGAATTCTACAACCTCATGAGCCTCACGCCGCCGCCAATCAGCGGACTCGACGTCCACAAAGCCCTCTATGGTTCTGAATTCAAATTTGACAAAGAAGCACAGATTCAGGAGATGCAGGCACTCACAAAGCAAATTTACGAGACCTACAGAACGCAGGGCAGCAAAATAAAACCGGAGGCCCCAAGGATCCTCATTACCGGCTGCCCAATTGCCGGCGCCACCGAAAAAATCATCACTGCCATTGAAGAAAACGGCGGTGTTGTTGTCACCTATGAAAACTGCTTTGGCACCAAGGCCGTCGAGGAAATGATCGATGAGTCACTTGACCCCATTGAAGGCATTGCACGCAAATACCTGAACACTCCGTGTTCTGTCATGTCCAACAACCAGGACCGACTGGACAAACTCAGCGAGCTCATTGAACGCTTCAAGGCAGACGGCGTTGTCGATGTGGTTCTCCAGGCCTGCCACACCTATAACATAGAAGGCTTCTCCGTGAAGCGTCACGTCAAGGAAAAGCACAACCTCCCATACATCGCCCTTGAGACCGACTATGCCTCCTCAGACACAGGCCAGTTAAAAACTCGCCTTGGCGCTTTTATTGAGATGCTCTAATTCGGCAAACCACTCAAACAAAAATCAAAAAATGAAACCACGACACATCCCGGAAAGGAAATGACCTCATGATCCACATGGGCATAGATATTGGGTCGGTGTGCGCTAAGGGCGCCGCCATCCGTGATGGACGCATGGAAAAAGTTATGCTGCCAACAGGGTGGAACATCAAAGAGACCGCGTCCCTTCTCAAGATGGCTCTGCTTGAAAAAATGGATGCAGAAGACAGCGCAGTTCGCGGCGTCGTTGCCACAGGCTATGGCCGCGTATCCATCCCTTACGCGGACAAGAAAGTCACCGAGATCACCTGCCATGCCAGGGGCGCCGTCCACCTGAATCCAGCGACTCGCACCATTATTGACATAGGCGGACAAGACAGCAAACTGATCTCCATAGATGCCGATGGTCGCGTCCAAGACTTTGTCATGAACGACAAATGCGCTGCCGGCACCGGTCGATTTCTCCAGGTCATGGCCCACGTGCTTGAAATAGAAGTCGACGACCTCGACCAACTTGCCACACAAGGAGACCCTGTCACCATCAACGCCATGTGCACCGTCTTCGCTGAGAGTGAAATCATTAGCTTACTGGCCCAAGGCACAGAAAAAGGCGCGATTGCCGCCGGTATCCTCAGTTCCATTTCCCAGCGCGTCCAGCATCTGTCCAGCCGCATTTCTGTTCAGGACCAGCTTCTCTTCACAGGCGGCGTATCAAACTCAGGCTACCTAAGACAGCTGCTCACCAGCAAACTTAATTTTGAAGTCCACCATCACCCCGACGCGCAATTTGCCGGTGCCATAGGTGCGGCCTTGCTTGCGCAGGAATCATAAGGGACGGTTCCTTCTGTTCCTTCCAATCAAAAGGGAAATCCAATCGAGTAGGAGGCTACCCATTAGTTGAGTAGCCGTCCTCTCACACCACCGTACGTACCGTTCGGTATACGGCGGTTCAACCGCTTGAGTGCATTAAGCGTAATTGCTCGTACTGAGCCGGGAAGTCATAATACCCGGCCAGTGCGAGCTTTTCATTTGTAATGGAACGATTGAGTACAGCACTTCCGGCAATTCGCCAGTATCCCAGACGGGTATTGCCCCACTGGTATGCCTGCCACTCCGGAATACCCAGTTTCTTTAGATTCATGATCCTGGTTCTTGGCTTCTTCCATTGTTTCCAGACGTACATCCGAAGCCTCCGTCTCAACCACTCGTTCCAACTCATCAGCGTCCGCTTTATGTCGGCTACATAGTAATAACCGAGCCATCCACGGATGAAGCTTTTAACGTTTTCCATGACCATGCGCACATTTCTGCCCTGATTTCGGCGGGTCAGTTGCCTCAGTTTCCGTTTTGCCTTCGCCAGGGATTCCCGATGGGCGCGTATATAGACGCCTTTCTTGTTCTTCCCAAGGCAAAAGCCAAGAAATTTGAAGTGTTTTATTGCCAACACACTGACGACCTTGCTCTTTTGGGCATTCATTTTCAGTTTCAGTTTGCCCTCCAGATACCT
>NZ_FMWL01000003.1 GCF_900103005.1 Acidaminobacter hydrogenoformans DSM 2784
CACTGACCTCTGCATTATTTCCATAATCAGAAATCACTTCGCCGGTTCCAAGCAGAACCGACATTTATTTCAGAATTTTGGGTTGTACACTGTTTAGTTTTCAAGGATCGAATGAAGACTGTTTAGCGTCACTTTCGAACCGTTTTTCGCGATTCAATATCTCAAGTGACTTCTTCAGTTTATCACCGCGTTTTTGTCAAGTCAAGTCATTTTAAATCTTTACTTGTTCGCGACGACTTCTCCATATTACCCAAGAAACTAAGCCATGTCAACCCTTTGAAAGAAATTCTAATTTTCTGATTTTTGTTTACACACGCATCAATTTTATGTCAACCTACTTTGCGATCTTGTCTTCCTTTAAAGCTTCCAAAATCACTTCCAATTTGCTGAAGAAAAGGTTAATTTCTTCGTCTGTGACATTCAGCGGTGGAAGCACGCGAATGACGTTTTCACCCGCTGGGATCAGCAATAATTTATGATCAAACGCGAGGGTGTTAAATGATTTTACATCGACACCAAGCTCGATCCCAATCAAAAGACCCTTGCCTTTGATGCTTTTGATGGTGTGACCATCGGTTAAAGCTTGAAGTTTTTGAATGATCTTTTGCGACTTTTCTTTTACCTGGGCTAGGAAATCAGGCGAAGATATAATTTCGACACCTTTCAGCGCGACAGCGGTCGCAAGCGGATTGCCGCCAAAAGTCGAGCCATGCTCGCCGGCGGTGAGTACACTTACTTTTTTTGATGCGATAAAAGCGCCAATAGGGAACCCACAGCCAAGACCCTTCGCCAGGCAAACGACATCCGGCTTTATGCTGGTAGACTGATGGGCATAGAAAGTACCAAGGCGCCCAATACCGGTCTGAACCTCATCAAAGATCAGCACTATGTCCAGGGCGTCACATTTGGCTCTAAGGGCTTCGAGGTACTCATTTGAAATTGGGTTGACGCCGCCTTCCCCCTGAATAGGCTCGACCAGGAAGCCGCAGTAGCTGCTGTCGAGATTCTTTAGGGCTTCAATATCATTGGCCGGAAACTCGTAAACTTCTGGAATAAGAGGCATGAACGGTGCTTGGTATTTTGGCTGTCCCGTCACCGAAAGGGCACCCATCGTACGGCCATGGAAGCTGTGGGACAAATGCGCCACTTTGACAGCGTCGCGCTTTTTGCCATATTTTCTCGCAAGCTTTATAGCGCCTTCAAGCGCCTCAGTCCCGCTGTTGCAGAAAAACACGTCCTGGAGCGCGCCCTCTGAGAGGTCAATCAGGTTTTTCGCGAGCTTCAGCTGTGGTTCGTTCCAGTAAAGGTTGCTGATATGCATCAGTTTGGCAGCTTGCTCAGAAATCACAGCCGCAAGTTCAGGATTGCCGTGTCCCAGGGCGTTGACGGCGACACCGCTGACAAAATCCAGGTAAGTCTCGCCTTTTGTGTCCCAGAGCATAGCGCCCTGACCTTTTTCGAAGATGACGTCAAATCTGCCGTAGGTTGGCATAACCGCAGCTTTGCAGGCATCAAGGCCTTGCGCCGCGCTCGTATTTTCTGCTTGGTTCATTTCTTTAGTTTGATTTTCCATAATAATCTCCTTTCAAATTCTATTAGCCTATTCCATTTCACTTTATTTCACTCAATTCCATTCGGAATTTACCCGCTCTCAGACTTGAGCTCAAACCACAGCTCTTATTACCGTTCAATCATAGTCCCTATGCCACTGTCCGAAAAGACCTCCACCAACAGACTGTGAGGCGTGGAGCCATTCAGCAGGTGCACGGTATGAACGCCCTGCTCGATAGCGTTTATGGCACAGGTCAGTTTTGGAATCATGCCGCCTTTGACCGTTTCAAGAATTTCCTTGGCTTCCGCAAGACCCAGCTTGCTGACGAAGCTGGCCGGATCCGGAAAGTTTTTATAGACGCCGTTGACATCCGTCATCAGGATGAGCTTCTCCGCGCCCACCGCGACCGCGACCGCGGAAGCGACGTCATCCGCATTGATGTTGAAGGTCTTGCCGTCTTTGTCATGGCCTATTGGCGAAATAATTGGCGTATAGCCCCCTGTCATGAGCAGATTGATCAGGGTTGGGTCGACGTTGGAAACCTCGCCCACATGGCCTATATCCCCTTCTCCCACCTGCTTTGGCGTCGCTTCCAGCCAGCCGCCGTCCTTGCCGCTGATCCCGACTGCCTTTATGCCGCCATTGTTCAGCATTAAGGTAAGCTCCGTGTTGATCCGTCCGGTCAGGACCATTTCCACCTCTGTGATCGCGGCATCCCCCGTGACTCTGTAGCCGCCTATGAATTCACTCTCTATGCCCATCCGGTCCAGCCGTTTGCTGATTTCTTTGCCGCCGCCGTGAACCAACACAATTTTCATCCCGACTAAGCTGAGCAGTACAATATCCTGCAGGATAGAGCGCCTTCCTTCAGGTGAATCCGCCAGGCTTCCGCCAAGCTTGATCACGACAGTCTTATCCCGAAACTTTTGAATGTAGGGTATGGATTCGACGAGTGCAGATACAAATGCAGACATCTTTTAACCTCCTCTATATTTTTTGCAATTTTACATACATTATACACAAAAATGTATATAGTTTCAATTTTTAATTACGACGTTGTCACTTTTTTATGCGGAGCATTTTATAAAATCACTGGCGCTTTTTGTGCCGATGGTCACCAAAAACCACACCCACCACCACGCCCTTTTTCGCCCCTCTCAAAATCTGATTATAAGAAAATTGCAGAACTCCAGCCATCTGCGTCAGCCTGTTTTCGCCCCTTCAAACAAGCCAAAACCCGTTGATTTTGGGACAATCTCATAAAAGGGGAAGTCAAAACCGGATAATATCAGCTCTTTTAATATTGTATCATATTTTTTGAATTTTTTAAGTATTCCTTGAATTGGAGGTCCTTCTTAGGGACAATAACAACAAGTGCCTTCCCAAGTTTGACAGCTTTCTGAGTTCAGCCTTACAGGCCTGCAGCGACATAGTCACCCGACAACTTTTTATGGATGCCCCCTTACCTTGAGTGCGGCTCAAAACAAGCATAATTATAATAGCCGCACTTGAATTATTCGAATAAATTGTGTATAATTATCCTCAAACATTTTATGGAGGTTTTATTATGAATGTATGTATCGTAGGCGCTTCGGGCTACGCCGGCCAGCAGCTGGTCTCACTGCTGCTGCTGCATCCGGAGGTGGACAAGCTCTTTTTGATGGCCTCGTCAACCGCTGGCGCGCGTTACTCTGACTTGAATCCAGCTTTTAAAGGCCGTGTGGATGATACGCTTCTGCCGGCCGCTGACTTGATCGAAACCAATTTCGTCAAAGAGAACGCTATTGGGGCTGTATTTCTCGCGTTGCCACATGGCGCTTCAATGCCTTATGCCCAGCATTTAATAGAAAACGAACCGGACGTTGGCATTATTGACTTGGGCGCCGACTTCAGGATTCACGACGTCAAAGAATATGAGAAATGGTATGGTGACCATACGTGTCCTGAATATCTGGACCGTTTTGTGTATGGGCTTCCGGAGTTTAACAAAGATCAGATTGTGGGCAGCAAGACTATCGGCAATCCCGGCTGCTATCCGACTTCTATTCTGCTGGCTATGCTTCCGGCGTTGAAAGCCGGTGTGGTGGAGACAGACCGGATCGTCGCGGATTCGAAATCCGGGATGAGCGGCGCGGGTAAAACGGCTGCCGTCGCATCCCTGTTCACTGAGGTGGCTGAAACGGTACGGCCTTACAAAACCGGGAAACACCGTCACACGGCTGAAATCGCCCAGGAAATGGCGATCGCGGCGGGCGGAAAGGTTGGCCTCCTGTTTTCACCGTCAATTGTACCTATGAGCCGTGGGATCGAGTCCACCGTCTATGCGGCTGTGAAGCCCGAAAAGCTGGAGTGGGCGAAGGCCTCCATTTTGGATTACTATAAAGAATTTTACAAGGATGCGCCTTTCGTCAGAGTTTTGGATTCGCAGCCAGAAACCCGCAATGTCAGAGGCAGCAATTTCTGTGATGTTTGGGTCACCATTGACGAAGAAACAAGCACACTGGTGGCCATGGGCGTCATTGACAACCTGGTCAAAGGGGCCAGCGGCCAAGCGGTGCACAATTTCAACCTGATGTTTGGGTTTGAAGAAACCGCTGGTTTGAAAATGATGGCGCTTTATCCATAAGCTCAATCAAAACACCCACAGTGCACATTTTAAAATATCAAGAAATCATCTAAACCAGTCCAAGGAGGCTTTTTATGAAAAACGATCTAACACCAGAAGCAGTCAGCGTCCCAGGGTTTAAGGCCTGCGCCCTCTTTTGCGGCATTAAGAAGGAAAACAAAGATTTGACGTTAATCACTTGTGAAAAGGGCGCTGTGGCAGCAGCGGTCTTTACGACTAATCTTTCTAAGGCAGCCCCGGTCATAGTCTCTCAGGAAAATATGAAGCAGCCGCTGGTTCACGCTGTCGTCATAAACAGCGGAAACGCCAACGCTTGCAATGGCCAGCGCGGCCTTGACGACGCAAAGCGCACCACCGTCAAAACCGGCGAGCTGCTGGGCGTCGACCCATCCTCTGTCATTGTCTCTTCCACTGGTGTCATTGGCGTCCCTCTTCCAATTGAAAAATTGGAGTCCGGGATTGAAAAGGCCATACCTATGTTAAAGTCGGACGGATTGGTGGAAGCCGCAGAAGGGATTATGACAACAGACACCTTCAGAAAGCTGTCTGCTAAATCAGTAGCACTCCCAGAGTCTGGCGTCACTGTACAAATTGTTGGTTTCTCAAAAGGCAGCGGGATGATTCACCCTAATATGGCCACTATGTTAGGGGTTACCCTGACAGATGCCAACATTGAAAAGGAAGTCTTCCAGACGCTTCAAAAGGAATCTACGGATGTGACCTTCAATATGATTTCTGTAGATGGCGATACCTCAACCAACGACATGTCCCTGGCACTGAGCTCCTGTGAGGCCGGCAATCCGCCGCTTAAGCCAGGCACCAAGGATTATGAAGTCTTCAAAGAGGCTTTCATTGACCTTCAAAAAACCCTGGCCAAGCTGATTGCCAAGGATGGCGAGGGCGCTTCCAAGCTGATCCAGGTCAAAATCAACGGCGCGAGGACGGAAAAAGACGCGCGTCTCCTCGCCAGAAGCGTCACGACCTCTTCCCTTGTTAAAGCAGCAATCTTTGGCCGGGACGCCAACTGGGGCCGGGTCCTCTGTGCCATGGGTTACGCGGGCGGCATGTTTAACCCGGACCTTGTGGACCTTTATTTTGAAAGTGAATTTGGCAGTATTCAGCTTATGGAGAAAGGCGCTGGTCTGATCTTTGATGAGGATAAAGCGCTCAAAATCCTGGAATCCGACACCATAGACATTGTAGCCCAGCTGGGCGAAGGCGAAGCTTCTGCTGAGGCCTGGGGCTGTGACCTGACTTATGAGTATGTCAAGATTAATGGAGAGTACAGATCGTAAGGAAATTTTTATTAAGTAATCAGACAAGCAAAAATGAAAAGAAGTCTCAACCGGCAAGCAATAATCCGGTTGAGACTTCTTTTTTTGTCGTTCTTCATGGCCAGAGAAAATGGCGAGACTGGCGCCATCAGCAGGCTCCGTTTCCCTCCATTTCTCTGAAGGTACAAGGTTTAAATCTACTGTGCGTCTGTTGTCCCTTGGAAGCACGCGCCGCCAAAGCCTTGTCCGCCTTGTCCAAAGCCGCCGCGCATCATGCCGCCGCGTCCGCCGTTAGCAGGACCAAAGCCCTGACCAAGACCTGCCGCTTCGCCATTAGGCCGTTCCCTGTCAAACCCTTCGGTTTGTCCCAGTCCCTGACCGCCATTCGCTCTGCCGCTGCCAAGGCCAAAGCGCTCACCATTGTTAAGCGCGTTTCTCATAGCGAATTGCTGTGTGCCAGTGCAGTCGTGGTTTTCCATAAAGGTTTTCATGACTTCAGCGCGTTCCTTGGTCAATCTGCCACTTTCTACCAGCGCATCAATTCTCAAGGCTCTGTTTTCTTTGATGGCATCGACGAATTCATCAAATTTATCTGCGTCTTGAGCCTGAACGCTGAGGGATTTACCCGCTCTTAAAGCCTCCAGAACATCCTCTTCGTCTACGTCAATAATCTCTGCCAGGATTTCAATATTGCTTTTGAATTCAACCGTTGGTTTCGCATCATCCGCAAAGACGGCTACAGAGCCGAGTGCCAGGACGAGTATAAGCGAGAGTGACAATAAGATTTTTTTCATTTTTGTTTCCTCCTTCAAAAGTCTCGACCTCCATAGTGCGGGTCAGCTTGTTTCTATGGTCTAAGTATACAACTCAAATTTGAAGAGAATATGAAGATGAGCGACATATTTCAAATTTTTATTCTCCGGGAGAAAAAGAAAGAAGGCCCCAGGGCCTTCCTCCATAAAATACTGTAATTATAACGGCATACTACGAATACGCCATGTGCACATTCACGCTTTGATCGTCAATCCCTTTTTCAAGCAGCAGTACCACCGCTGAGAAAGTGTCAAAAGCCGTCAGGCAAATAACCTTGTTTTCCACAGCCCTGCGGCGCATGCGGAAGCCCTGCTTCTCTTTAACTTTGCCCACTGTTGGCAAAATCACGCTGAAGGAGATTTTCTCCCTGGTCAGCCAGGTCAGGGCTTCATCCTCTGTACCGGCATCTATGACCTTTGCCGCCGGGAACGCATCTCGAATGGCTTGCGCTGTGCCAGAGGTGGCCACAATCTCATAGCCAAGCTCCGCCAGCTTTCCTGCCAGCGGCAGTGCAGGCTCTTTGAAGGCGTCTGCAATAGAGAGGAAGACCCGCTCGGTGATCACTTCGCCATCAGCCGCCTCACCTGCCGCAGCCGCATCCTGAGCCCGCTTCGCGCCTTTAGCGCTGAGGCCCCTGAGTGTGCCGCTCGAAGCCACAAAGCCTTTATAAAGGGCATGCTCCAGCTTCGCGTCCATGCAGAGCACTTCCCCTGTCGACTTCATCTCTGGACCAAGGGCAGAATCCGCAAACGGAATCTTCTCCATGGAGAAGACTGGATGCTTAACCGCATAAATCTCTCGCTCCGGATAAAGGCCCGTTGGGTATTCCATGCTGTTGACAGTTTCGCCCAGCATGCAGCGGGTGGACAGCTCGATCATAGGCACCCCGGTGACCTTGCTGAGGAACGGCACAGTGCGGGAGGCGCGCGGGTTGACTTCAATAACATAAAGCTTATTTTTTTCGACAATGAACTGGATGTTGAGAAGGCCTACAATTTTCAGTGCCTGCGCTATACGTCGAGTGGTGACCACGATCTGACCCTTCATCTGACTGCTGATGCTTGGCGCCGGATAGATGGATATGCTGTCACCGCTGTGGACGCCTGCACGCTCGAGGTGCTCCATGATGCCTGGAATGATGACGTTCTCGCCGTCCGAGATCGCGTCGACTTCGACTTCAAGACCGTTGATGTACTGGTCGATCAACACCGTGCTTTTGGGTTCCCGTTCGAAGGCGCCAAACAAATAGCGCTCCAGGGATTCGTTGTCATGGACGATTTCCATACCGAGGCCGCCTATGACGTAGCTTGGTCGGACCAGGAGGGGGAAGCCGAGGCTTTTTGCTTGCGACATACCATCGGCAACACTGGAAACGCCGTAGCCAAGCGGGCTTGGAATGCCCTCTTGAATCAAGATCTGGTTGAAGCATTCCCGGTCCTCCGCGTTATGGACGGCTTCAAAGGACGTCCCCAGAATTGGGATGCCAGCTTCTGAAATAAAACGCGCCAGCTTGATGGCCGTCTGGCCGCCATACTGGAGAATGACGCCCACCGGCTTCTCCTTGTCGACAATGCTCAGGATGTCCTCTTCTGTGATGGGTTCAAAGTAAAGCTTGTCCGAGAGATCGAAGTCCGTGCTGACTGTCTCAGGGTTATTGTTGACTATGATAGCCTCGTAGCCCAGATTCTTAAGGGCCAGGACACCATGGACCGAGCAGTAGTCGAACTCCACACCCTGACCAATGCGGATTGGGCCGGAGCCTATGACAATGACCTTTTTACGGTCACTGACCTCAACTTCATCCTCGCCGCCGTACATGGAGTAGTAATAAGGTGAGGTCGCCTCGAACTCGCTGGCGCAGGTGTCGACCATCTTATAGGAAGGCATGATATTGTACACTTTTCTGAGATCGTAGATCTTGTCCGCGGAAGTATCCTTCATCAGGCGGCTGATGCCCTTGTCAGCGAAGCCATAGCGCTTGAGTTCCATGAGGAGCTGGGAATCCAGGGCATTGATGGCCTTGCCGCGTATGCGCTCTTCCAGGGCTACCAGGCGCTGTACCTTGCTGAGGAAGAACGGGTCAATACCAGTCATTTCCTGAAGCGCCGCCACGGTCGTGCCTCTGCGCATGAGCTCAGTGATAAAGAACAGCCGCATGTCGTCCCCGTTGATGACCCTGTCCACCAAAGCCTCTGTGCTCATGGCGTCCGAGACAGGCAGCTTCAGGTTGAACAGATTAATTTCAAGGGAACGCACCGCCTTCAGCAGCGCCGCCTCAAAGCTTCCGGCAATCGCCATAACCTCGCCGGTAGCCATCATCATGGTCCCCAGGACTTTACTCGCTTCTTTGAACTTGTCAAAAGGCCACTTTGGAATTTTAACAACCACGTAATCCAGAGTCGGCTCAAAGCACGCTTTGGTTTTGCCGGTAATATCGTTGACGATTTCATCCAGGTCGTAGCCTAAGGCAATCCTGGTCGCCACCTTGGCAATGGGATACCCCGTCGCCTTGGAAGCCAGCGCCGAGGAGCGGCTGACCCGCGGGTTGACCTCAATGACAAAATAACGGTCGCTCCTTGGATCCAGCGCCAGCTGCACATTGCAGCCGCCTCGGATCTCCAGGGCGTTGACTATGTCAATGGAGGCCCTTCTGAGCATCTGATACTCTAAATCATTCAGCGTCTGGGACGGTGCCACAACAATACTGTCCCCTGTGTGGACGCCCACCGGGTCAAAGTTTTCCATGTTGCAGACCGCGATCACGTTGCCGCTGTTGTCCCGGATCATCTCGTACTCAATTTCCTTCCAGCCCTTGATAGACTTTTCAACCAGCACCTGTCCCGCAATGCTGAAATCAATTCCGCGACGGGCAATTTCCCTGACCTCAGCCTCGGTGTTCGCAATGCCGCCGCCAGTACCGCCAAGGGTAAACGCAGGACGAATGATGACCGGCAGTCCAATCTGATGGGCCTGGGTGACAGCAGACTCGACGTCCTCTGCGATATAACTTTCTATACAAGGCTGTCCAATGGCTTCCATGGCTGCCCTGAAATCTTCCCGGTCCTCCGAGGTCTCAATGGACTTCAGGGATGTCCCAATGACCTCAACATTATACTTTTCAAGCACGCCCCGCTTCCACAGCTCCATGGACAGGTTGAGGGCCGTCTGACCGCCCATGCCGGCAATCATGGCCTCCGGGCGTTCCTTTTCTATAATCTTTTCCAGGAATTCCGGGGTCATAGGCTCCATGTAGACATGATCCGCAACCGTTGGATCCGTCATAATAGTCGCAGGGTTCGAGTTGACCAGGACCACCTCAACGCCCTCTTCCTTCAGGACCTTGCAGGCCTGCGTCCCGGAATAGTCGAACTCTGCCCCTTGACCTATGATGATAGGTCCTGAGCCAATAACGAGGACTTTTTTAAACATATGCTTCTTCATTATTTGGCCTCCTTCATCATGGTCACGAACTGGTCAAACAGCAGGTCCGAATCCCGCGGGCCCGGTGATGCTTCAGGATGGTACTGTACGCTGAAAACCGGCAGATGCTTGTGGCGCATGCCCTCCACACTGCCGTCATTGACATTGATGTGAGTGATTTCGATCTGCGACGCGTCAAGCGAAGACGCCACCGTCACATACCCATGGTTCTGAGCCGTGATGACAATATGGTTGTGAATCAGGTCCTTCACCGGGTGATTGCCGCCCCTGTGTCCATAGACCAGCTTTTCCGTCTTGCCTCCAAAGGCGTGCGTCAGAATCTGATGGCCCAGGCAGATCCCAAAGATGGGTTTCTTACCAATAAGCGATTTCACAACTTCCACAATTTCACCAAGCTCTGACGGATCCCCAGGGCCATTGGACAGCAGGATGCCGTCCGGACTGCAGGAAAGGATCTCCTCCGCCGTAGCCCTCGCCGGGAAAACATGCAGTTCGACCCCTCGCGCCACCAGCGATTTCAGGATGCCGCGCTTGATCCCAAAATCCATGACTGCCGCTCTTAAACCACTCGCCTTTTTGGGCTTGATGACATAAGGCTTCTTCGTGGTGACTTCATCCACGTAGCCCTTGATATCATAGCCCGCCAGCAGTGCCTGGGCCTCGTCGAGATCACTGACCTCCGAAACTATAATCCCCGGCAGCGTCCCCTGGCTGCGCAGCTTCCGCGTCAGTGCCCGGGTGTCAATCCCTGAGATTCCTATAATGCCATGGCGGGTCATGTAAGCATCTAAACTTTCATTCCCTCTCCAGTGCGAATAGTCATCCACTTTTTCCCTCACAATCATGCCCCGGACCATAGGCCGCTCGGACTGCTCATCATCTGGATGCACGCCATAGTTGCCAATCAGCGGATAAGTCATGACCACGATCTGTCCAAAATAGGAAGGATCCGTCAACACCTCCTGATACCCTGTCATGCTGGTGTTGAATACCACTTCCCCTACACGCGAAAAAAGAGCCCCAAAGAGCTCACCTTCATACCGACTTCCGTCCTTTAAGACCAGAAATCCCTTCATGATGCCACCTCTCCTCAATGTTTTTTTCCATTAATTGTCAGATACATTTCCGACGAGGCAGATTTATGGTATCGATCGATTTTGTATGGACCCGCTCCCGGCGGGACAGAATCTCCGTTCCCCTTGGCCCGCTCTCAGTCAGGCCAGATCTGCGCTGGTGGTACTGCTCCGTTCCTTCACGGAGGATCCCCGGACATAACCGTGCCTGCAGCTTTGGTCCTTAAGCTTCGCGTATCTGTGACAAACGCCGCTTTTTGAACCCACGCTGCAGGTCGGTTTTTTGCCGATGGTTTTATACTCAAATCTTCGCCATTGTAACCCAATTAGAAGCCAATGTCCATAGAAAACAGAAAAATACTTGGTGTTTCCGGACCGTTACGCCTTCAGGTACGCCTTCGCGAGCTCAAGCATCCTGTTGACGCTGTCCAGGGACGTGGAGCCATAGGACTTCTTGTTTTCCACGCAGCGCTCAATGTCAATGGCCTCGTAAACGTCTTCTCCAATCAAATTGGAAACCGTCTGCATTTCCTCAAGGGAAAGGGTCTCGAGAATCTTCTTCTCCCGGATGGCATACGCCACCAGCTTGCCTGAAACCTCATGGGCATCTCTGAACGGCAGGCCTTTCTTGACCAGATAATCCGCCAGATCTGTCGCGTTCAGGAAGCCCTGCTTGCACTGGTGCAGCATGACCTCTGGCTTGAAGGTGGTATGCCGGAGCATATCCGCGAAAACAGTCAGGCAAAGCTTCACCGTGTCTCCAGCGTCAAAGACCGGCTCCTTGTCTTCCTGCATGTCTTTGTTGTAAGCCATAGGAAGGCCCTTCATCACAGTCAGGAGGGCCATAAGGTCGCCGTAGACCCTTCCGCTCTTGCCGCGAATAAGCTCTGCAGCATCCGGATTTTTCTTCTGTGGCATAATGCTGCTGCCCGTTGCGTAAGCGTCTCCAATTTCAATAAAAGCAAACTCTCCAGTACTCCAGATGACGAACTCCTCCGCCAGTCTGCTGAGGTGCATCATGGTGATGGCGCTGGCACTCAGAAATTCAATGGCGAAATCCCGGTCTGCCACACTGTCCATTGCGTTCTCGGAGGGCCCTGAAAAGCCGAGTGCTTCTGCTGTCAGAAAGCGGTCGCTCTCATAGCTGGTTCCAGCAAGGGCGCCTGCCCCAAGGGGAGACAGCGACATGCGCTCGTAAGCGTCCTCAAACCTGGACACGTCGCGCTTCAGCATTTCAAAGTATGCCAGTAGGTGATACGCCAGGCGGACAGGCTGCGCCTTCTGCATGTGAGTATAGCCCGGCATAATGACGTCGGTTGTAACGGCGGCATGCTCCACCAGAACGCTCATCAGCTCGCGGATGAGCTCCTGGATCGTCTGGCATTCCCGGCGTACATACAGCCGAAAATCCAGGGCGACTTGATCGTTCCTGGATCTTGCGGTGTGTATTTTTTTGCCGAGATCGCCGAGTTTCTCCGTCAACCGCTTTTCAACCGCCATGTGAAGATCTTCATCTTCAATTTTGAACTTGAAAGAACCAAGCTCGATTTCTGCCTCAATTTCCTTCAGCGCGAGGACGAGCGCCTTGAGCTCGTCCTCTGTAAGAATGCCCATTTTCGCAAGCATCTTGGCATGTGCCAGGCTGCCCGAGAGGTCTTCCTTGTACATTCTATGATCAAACTGAATGGAGTTATTGAACGCGTCCATCAATTGGCTGGTTCCGGACTCGAATCGACCTGACCAAAGCTTCATACGAATACAATTTCTCCTTTATCTTCATGTTCCAGTTTGCCGGCTTCCTCAGCTTCAAGACGCTTGATCGCGCCAATTTTAAGGGACAGCGTGAACAGGTTTATGAAGCCTTCCGCGTCCTGCTGATTGTAGACGTCATCCGCGCCAAAGGTGACATAGCGCTCGTCGTAAAGCGTGAAGTCAGATTTGGAAGCGACCACCATACAGTTGCCTTTGTAAAGTTTGACTTTGACTTCGCCAGTGACGACCTTCTGGGTTTCATTGATGAAAGCATCCAGCGCCAGCTTGAGCGGTGAGAAGAGCAGTCCGTCATATACCAGCTCAGAGTATCTTGCGGCAACTGTGCGCTTGAAGCTCATGGTCGCGCGGTCGAGGACCAGCTTCTCAAGGCCCTTGTGCGCTTGATAAAGCACTGTGCCAGCCGGTGTTTCATAAACCCCGCGGGACTTCATGCCCACCAGTCGGTTTTCAACGATGTCAATGAGACCGACGCCATTCGCGCCAGCGATTTCGTTGAGCTCGAGAACGAGATCAAGTCCGCCTTTTTTGACGCCGTTCAGGGACACCGGAACGCCCTCTTCAAAGCCTATAGTCACAAAAGTTGGCGCATCCGGCGCCTTCTCAGGCTGGACCGTCAGCTTATAGATGGATGGATCATGCTCGTTCCAAGGGTTCTCGAGGTTGCCGCCCTCATGGCTGAGATGCCAGACGTTCTCATCCCTGGAGTAAATATCCTTTTTGGTAACAGGAATTGGGATCCCATGCTCAATCGCGTAGTCAATGCAGTCTTCGCGGGATTTGAGGCTCCAGAAACGCCAAGGCGCAATAATTTTAAGTCTTGGGTTGAGGGCCTTAATGCCCGCTTCAAAACGCACCTGGTCGTTGCCTTTTCCGGTCGCGCCATGGGCAATGGCCACCGCGCCCTCAAGCTCAGCCACTTCGACGAGCTTCTTCGCGATCAGCGGACGGGCGTACGCTGTACCCATAAGATAATCTTCTTCATAAATGGCGCCGGATTTGATGCCCTGGAACAGGTAGTCCTGAACGAACTCCTCCTTGACGTCGACGACATAAGCTTTGATCGCGCCTGTTTCCATTGCTTTCTTCTTGACAGCTTCGAAGTCATCCTTTTGACCGACGTCGACGCAAACTGCAATAACCTCCATGTCATAGGTTTCCTTGAGCCATGTGAGGATGACGGAAGTGTCAAGCCCTCCGGAATATGCGAGTACTACTTTATCTTTATTCATTATTATGCTCCCTTCTGCATATATATTGATTGAATTATAACATTTTCTGGCGCATAATCAACCGTTTTTCGAAAGATTTACAAAGTTTTTTTCTTGGGCGCTCAATTTTGTATACATGTATATAACCTTGCATAACAACTGTATATATACAGCTCTATGCAATCCCGCCAACCTCTCCGGCAACAAAAATCGGAGGCGAAAAGATGTCAGACATCTTACCTCGCCTCCGATTCTATAAACTATTTAAACTGAGCCATGCCTTCCTTCAGCGCCTTCAGGTTGATCTCCACAAACTGCGGTTTCACCGTTTCGCGGATCACCTTGTCCCAATCCAGCGCCTCAAGGCCCATAGCCCTGATCAGCGTCCCAACGAGCACCACGTTCATGGTCTTTGGATTGCCAAGGGCTGCTGCGATCTCGCCTGCCTTGACCACAACCGTTTCAGCACGCTCGCGGATCGCGTCAATAACGCCCTCCGGATAGTCCGCCGAACCCATCAGAATAGGCGCAGACCAAAGCTCTTGATCATTGACGACGACTTTGCCGTTTGGATTCATGTAATCCAGCCACCGCATAGCTTCCATACTCTCGAAGGAGACTAAAAGATCCGCCTGGCCTTTGCCGATGATTGGAGAATACACCTTTTCACCGTAGCGTACCTGTGTCGTCACACTGCCGCCACGCTGAGCCATGCCGTGCACTTCGCTCATTTTGACATCATAGCCCGCGTTGATGAGGCCCGCCGCGAGAATTTTACTGGCCAGAATAATGCCCTGGCCACCGACGCCTGCAAATAAAATGTTTTTAATCTCAGCCATGATTATTCACCCGCCTTCTTGATCGCATGGAACGGACAGACCTGCAGACAGACTTCACAACCTACGCAGGCATTAGGGTCAATGTAGGATTTCTTTTTCGCCTTGTCAAAGACAATAGCAGGGCAGCCCGTCTTATTGCACAGACGGCAGCCGCGGCATTCTTCCTCAACCACGTAGCAGACTGGCTGAGCTTTTCCAAATTCCTTGATGTCCTCTGGCGTGAACTTTTTAAGCGCGCATGGCCATCTTGTGATGATCACAGACGGGCCTTCAAAAGCCAAAGCGGCATCAAGAGCTTTTGTGACAGCGTCCAAATCCAGTGGGTTGACATTAATGACGAGCTCCACGCCAAGGGCGCGTACGAGCGTGTCAATTTCTACTTCCTTGACCTTCTTGCCTGAGAGTGTATACCCCGTTCCTGGATTTTCCTGGTGTCCTGTCATCCCTGTAATGCGGTTGTCGAGAATGACATTGACTGTATTGCCTTGATTATAGACCACATCTATCAATGAGGTTATGCCGGAGTGGAAGAACGTGGAGTCACCAATGACAGAAACAACCTTCATGCCCTTTCCAGCCTTGTCCAGGACGCGCTGAGCGCCGTGGCCCATGGAAATGGAAGCCCCCATATCAATGACGGTATCCGTGGTATTCAGCGGCTCAGAAGCCCCAAGGGTGTAGCACCCAATATCCCCTGTGACCATGACGTTTTTCTTTTTCTTAAGGGCGTAAAAGAAACCCCTGTGAGGACAGCCTGCGCAAAGCGTAGGTGGTCTGCCAACGATTTTGTCCTTGTCTATTTCGATCAGAGGACGCTCTTCGCCGAGAAGCGCTTTTGCTATGATGTCCGGGTTGAGCTCTCCAATGTTAGGTATTTTTTCTTTTCCAACGCAGCTGATCCCCGCCGCCTTGATTTGATCTTCCATAAACGGTTCAAGCTCTTCGATAACATACAGCATCTCCACTTGGGCAGCGAAGTCCCGGATCTTGTCCATAGGCATAGGATTCGTAAAGCCCAGCTTCAGATAAGAGGCGTTTTCACCGAACACTTCTTTGGCATATTGGTAAGCGACACCAGAAGTCACAATGCCAATTTTTTTGTCAAACCACTCCACGCGGTTGAGGGTTGTCTCGTTGCTGAACTTCTCAAGGTCAACCAGCTTCGCTTCTACAACAGGATGAAGCTTCTTCGCATGAGCAGGCGCCGCAATATATTTTTCAGGACGCTTCACATATGGAATAATCTCTTTTTCAACGCGCTCTCCTTGCTCTACCAGGCTCTTGGAATGGCAAACCCGGGTCGTCATGCGCAGCATGACTGCCACGTCGTACTTCTCACTGATCTCATAGGCCGCCTTCATATAGTCAAGTGACTCCTGGGAATCACTTGGCTCAACGCAGGCAATCTTCGCGAATTTTGCCAGAATGCGGTTATCCTGTTCATTCTGGGAGCTGTGGCATCCCGGATCATCCGCAGAAATCAATACGAGGCCGCCAGTAACGCCGGTATAGGAAATCGTCATCAGCGGGTCTGCAGCGACGTTGACGCCAACATGCTTCATAGCCGCGAGGGCTCTGCCGCCTGCAATGGAGGCGCCCAGAACAGCTTCCAGCGCAACTTTTTCATTTGGCGCCCATTCAGAAATAATTTCCGGATACTGCGCTGTGTTTTCCAAAATCTCTGTACTCGGTGTTCCCGGGTACGCCGAGGCATACACGACGCCGGCTTCATAGGCGCCACGGGCAATAGCCTCGTTTCCTGTCATAAAGATTTTCAATGCGTAGTCACTCCTGTCTTTTATGTAGTTGGGTTCATACCGGCAGCGATAATGCTGCCAAGAGCTATTGAATAAAGCTTCACTTCCGCGGTGTCTGCCCGGGAGACGAGTACAACAGGTACTTTGGCACCCATGATTACCCCAGCGGATTCGGCATTTGCCAGATAGGTCAAGGCTTTTCCAATTCCATTTCCGACTTCAATGTTGGGCACCAGCAGAACGTCAGCATCACCAGCGATCTCACTTTCAAAGCCTTTAATTTCCGCTGCTTCCTTAGACACCGCAAGGTCAAAGGCCAAAGGCCCCTCTACAATGACCCCTTCTCCAAAATCCCCTTCCCGGGACATATTTTGGAGCGCGCGGGCATCCACGGTTGCCGGCATTTTATCATTGACCTTTTCCTTGGCTGCGATACAAGCCACTTTGACCGTTTCCATACCGAGTGTCCGGGCAGCGTCCAATGCGTTTCTCAGAATGGTCGCTTTTTCCGCAAGGGTTGGTTCAATGTTCATACCGCCATCCGTCAGGAACAGCAGCTTGTGGTAAGCCGGCGCGTCATAAAGCATAACGTGGCTTAGCTGACTGTCCGTTCTGAGGCCATATTCCCGGTTAAGCACAGCCTTAAGGAGAATGGAGGTGTCAATCAGCCCCTTCATCAGAAAGTCGGCTTTTCCTTCCCGTACCATTTGGACACTGACTTTCGCGGCGGCTTCCAGCTCAGGTTCATCAATAATTTCAACACCGCAAATTTCAAGATGTTCTTCGCCACAAAGCTCAGCGATTTTTTGCTGGTCACCAATCAAGATTGGCTCTATCAGCCCGAGCTGCGCCGCTTTGACGACCGCCCCGAGCACCTCAGGATCATGGGCCGCAGCGACAGCAAGGCGCATGGTCTTTTGAGACTTTGCCGCTTCCAACAGCTGATCAAAATTTTTGATCAAAGGCCGAACCTCCTTTTACACACCCACTCTTGCATCTTAACATTTATGGGGGATTTTAGGTAAAGTCAACTTTGTTGAATACTTCTATATTTTTTGTAATCTCAAGCTTATTGTAAACAATTATAGCGCAGAGTTCAAGTAGCTCTTATGTTATTCCTGTTGCTAAATGTTTGACCCCATTAATTTAGAAGAAAAGGGAGATTGGCCCGGGACAGTCTCCCCACCAATCTCCAAACAAAGTGTAAACAAACAGCCACACTGCACCGCTGGTATCACGCCAAACCGGCAGCTTTAAGAGAGCGGTCCTGCACCTGCGCCAAGATGTCTGATCCAGGCGGCAGTGACTTCATCCTCTGGATTCAGCTCATAAGCCCGTTCTATGAGCTTTCGCGCCTGTCCTGCATCTCCCAGGTGCAGCAGGGCGATCCCCTTGTTGCAAAGAAGGTCAGGAGATTCAGGGTGCATTTTGATTGCTTCTGTATAAACCGCTTCAGCTTCATGGAAACGCTCAAGGGACATCAAGCAGAGGCCAATTTCGTTGTGGATTTCCGGGCTGCCCGTATTCAGGCGCTGAGCACGTCTGAAATAATCCAGCGCTTCGTCATACTGGGCTTTTTGACGGTAGGCAAGACCTATAAAGAACAAAAGATTCCACCAGTCGTCATGGCTGCTCTCAAGGGGGAGCAGCTTAACCAGACCTTCATCTGAAAAACCCTCAAGCACCAGCATATACCCTTCTTCATATTGGATGCGGCTCCAGAGGTCATCCAGCTGACGGAACATTTCATCCCGCATGTTGTCGTCCACACCCAACTGCAGCGCATGGCGCCAAGCGGACTCCGCGGCTTTGTAGGACTTTCTGTTGACAAGCTGAAAGCCCATCAGATAAAAAAGTGGCGCAAAGTCAGTAAATTGCTCAATTTTTTCAGAAAGGAGGTCAAAAACATCCTCTTCGAGCTGCTTCTCCTCAGGTGAATTTTCCGAAAACCGCTCAGCTTGACGCAGCGCGCAGCGCGCCAAATTATAGATGACCTGCGGCTGATCAGGCGCGATCTGGGCGGCCGCATGCAGATAAATAACAGCGTCCAGCCACTTTTCCTCCGCTTCAAGACCCTCCACCTTTTCTTCAAGCAGTGCCAGCAGACCCGGCATCAGCGCTGTCAGAAACGCCTTGTAGGCCTGTGCATGGGGGAACTCCGGGTCAAATCCCAAAGTCCAGCACATCCCTTCAGCAATATTGTCTGCGGTGAAATCCGTGTCGCTGACCCCTTTGACCTTGTCCACGAGCTTGTCCACACGAATGGGAAGCGGCACCCGTTCATCCAGGGTGATCTCCCCCAGGGTCAGTGTCTTTCCTTCTTTCAATTCAACAAACATGACTTCGTCCGCTTTTCGCTTCAAAAGCATGCGGCTGCGTTCCAGCATCAACTTTCAACCTCCAGTTCATTTTCGTTTCCGTACACTTCCGTACCATTTCCGTACCACCTCTGTCCCAGTTCTGCACCGGTTCAGTCCTGGCATTGTTTCCTGGGGTTTTCCACCCTCAGTCGCTGAGCACGCGGCTGACCCGCTTGTCTATGATTTTATTTCTGAACAGCTCAAAATAATCATAATCTCCGTATCTCAAAATCTTGACCTCTTTGTGTGCTGCCCGTACAGAAATCTGGGAGATAAAGTCGTCCGTCACCTTCCTGCCGTCACAGGCCACAATGACAGCCCGCAGCTGAGCTTTGACAATTGAGAAATCAATCACAGTCTCAATAGGCACGACCATGGATGTTTTTAACGGCCTGTTGATGCTGTTGTCATTCGCGTGAATAGGTGTAATCTGATACACCGGCAGCTCCGAATGCGTCGCCACGCCACCGGCCCAAATGGCATAGCCCGTCGAACCTATTGGCGTTGAAATGATGAAGCCATCCCCGGTAAAATAATTGAACGGCTTCCCGTCAATATAGATTTTTACCTCAAGGAGCCGGGGTTCCAGATGCTTGATCAGAATTTCGTTGAAAGCGTAGCCGTCAATCTGCTCCCCGTTGACGGTTTTGCAGCGCACTTCGAGCAGCGGATAGCTCTGTATGGCATAGGCTTTGGTATCTAAAAGCTCCAAAATAATGTCAAGCTGATTGGGCGGTACACTGGGCAAAAATCCAAGGGTGCCGGTATTGACGCCAAGGAACGGAATCTTCAGCGTCCTGTAACGCCTAATCGCACTGAGCATAGTGCCATCACCGCCAATGACAATGATCAGGTCCGCGCCTTCGGAAACAATTTTGTATCCAGCCGCTGTCAACATCCGAAATAGTTTGTCCTTTACTTCCAAAGATGTTTTTTTAGTATTGCTGTACAGTGTGATATTTTTCAATCAGGACCACCGCCTTATGAGATGTAGACCGACAAAGCTGTATGCATCAGTCATTCCGGTACATGGTTTCTGTAAAGAGGCGCTTGCGCCTCGTCGTTTTATAGAGGACATCAAACAGATACCCCCTGTAGATCATTCCGAAACTGATTAATCCCGCTGAGACCACACTCATAACGAGTAAATTGAGCCAACCCAGGCCAAAAGCATAGAGCCCTCCATCAATCAAAGCTCGAACAGCGAGAAGGATCGCTATAATAACCGCGTTGGGCACCAGCCACTCAATGGCATTTTCCCTCGTGAATTCAACGGTTTTCACAAAGGTTTCCGGTTCGCTGAAATATTTTTGGTAGATCATCTCAGGCAGTGGATTCAAAATGACAAAAACAAAGAAATAAACAGCTGCCAGCACAAACCCCAGCCCCATGGCATTGAGGATTGGCGACAGCAGCAAGCTCGCGCCGTAATTCGCGACCCACATCACAAAGAGCACCATGTAAACCTTCCTGAAATGCACTGTAAATCCATTTTTAAAATCTTCCAGATCAAACTTTCTCCTTGTAATGACCTGATGGATGATGTGCAAATAATCCGAAATAATGGCAGCCTCAACAACAAAAATCAAAATACCTCCCAGGAAGCCCATCATGGAAGCAACGGTTGCTGCAACCATAGTCAGAGCCATATAGGGGATCGCGAGCAAAAAAAGCAGCCAGTTATTCAGGAAGGTGCCAACCGCTTTCTTGAAAACGGAGCGATTGGTCAGTACCAAGTCTTTCAGGATTTCCATAATTTCACCTCAAGGCTCGCTTGCGCGTATTCATAGTGCCCATTCACAGCGGATCGCCGGGTCGTGTCCACCCAGCCCAGCCACACTGAATCCTGCTGCGGCTGGACCTCAGTGACGCCCTCCAGCCAGGCTTTGACGTCAAAGTCGAAGAGCTGATACCTGACACGTTTTAAAATTGTCTTCACTGGCAAGGACGCGTCTGAAGTCCTGAGCGCATCATGGATCAGCCCTCTGACCATTTCAGGCATGTCGCTCTCCCGGCGCCTTTTGGCCAGCGCTACCAGGCAGTCATAGTCAAGAAGCCCTCTAAATACCGGATCATACCAGCTTTGTTCTTCAAGATAAGCCTCCAGGTGACTGTAATGCGCTTCACTCCTGTAAGCCTGCTGATCATAGCCTCTGCCTCTGAAAAACTCAGAGAGCCCAGTGAAGAAGGCCGATGGTAACAGGCCGCTCCTGCCAAGGGCATAGCTCAGTGTCTGGGTGAAGCCATGGCTATTGTAAAAAATGTCAACCAGCGCTTCAACGCGCTTAAGCTGCGTGAGCTCAGCAAAGCTTAACTTATGGTTGCCAAGGACTTCATAAGGCGGATGATCCTCTTTGATGTACCCGTATTTCCCCGCTTCCTCAGAAAGCGGCGAGCCTGGGATCAGTTTCAGGAATCCAAGCTGCAAGGCGTGGGGACTTAGGTTGTAAACCTCATCAAAGGAGTTCAAAAACCGCTCATAAGTTTCAAATGGAAGACCCGCGATCAAGTCAAGGTGGAGATGGACATTCCCAAGGGCTCTCAGTTTCCTGCAAACCTCCGCAGTCCTCTCAAAGGGCAATGGCCTTTGAACCGCCGTCATGGCTTCCTCGCAGGTCGACTGTACGCCAATCTCAAACTGGAATTGGCCTGGTCTTGCCTTTGACAAAAGCTCAATCTCTTCCTCCCTGATCAGGGCTGCTGTGATTTCAAAGTGAAATCCGGTTATGCCATTATCATGCTCTATCAAATATCGAAAAATTGTCTGGGTTCGAACAGGATCAATATTGAAGGTCCGGTCCACAAACTTGACCTGCATGACCTCCGCCTTCAGGAATTTTTCTAAATCATCCAGAACTCGGTCGAGACCAAACACCCGGACACCGGGTTCCCTTGAAGACAGGCAATACGCGCAGCGATAGGGACAGCCCCTGGAAGCTTCATAGTAAAGCATGCGTTGTCCGCCGAGCTCCTCTTCTTTGTACGGAAATGGGATGCTGTCCAGCGCTTTGATCAGCGGCGCCTTTCCATGGTTGACGACGCCCTCCGGCGTCCGTTCCACCAAACCGGGAATCCCGAAATTCCCCCTGTTGATCTGCCTTTCAATATAATCTCCCAGGATTTTCTCGCCTTCACCTGTAACAACGGCATCCAGATAACTATAAGCTTTCAGAAAGCTTACTGCATCATAAGCACTCTCAGGTCCACCGAACAGGATCACCGTCCCTGGCAAAACCTTTTTCAAAGACGCCGCCAGCTTCAGGGTGGCTTCAACATTCCAGATATAAACGGAAAAGCACAGATAGTCAGGGCCGGCCTCAAAAAGTGTTCTGAGAATCTGCTCATGAGGCTGGTTGATAGTGAATTCATGGAGCGTGACGCGGACTGAATCCTGCCCTGGTTCAGCACCACCTGCTGAGTCGAGCTTATGTCGGGGATCAGGGGAACCAACCGTAAAGCGCTGCTCCAAAGCGGACCGCAGATAACGCAGGCTGAGGCTCATATGTGTATAGCGTGAATTAAGTGTGGTCAATATGACGTTCAAAGGAATCCTACCTCTCGGATGCGGGGGTGTGACGGGGCTCAGACAGCAGTCTTTCATAAAGGGCGACGTATTGGGACGCAATCGTTTTTTCTTCAAATAAGGAAATGGCTCTGATGCGGGCGGCAGAAGCCATCTCATTGTAGCGAACTGAATCAGAAAGAATAGAGACAGCGTCTTCAATCATCTTCTCAGTATCGCCCACTTCTGACAAAGCGCCACAGATGCCGTCTTCAACGACCTCCGGTATACCGCCGGTGCGGCTGGCAATCACCGGCACCTCACACGCCATAGCTTCAAGGGCCGCCAGTCCGAAGCTCTCCTTCTCCGAGGGCAGCAGGAAAAGATCCGAACATGACAAGAGGGCTGCCACGTTGTCTTGCTTGCCCATGAAGTGGACGCGGTCTCTAAGGCCAAAGCGATCCGTCAAGTCATAGGCCGTACGCATTTCAGGGCCATCCCCTACAAGCATCAAATGCGAAGGGCATCTGGCGTTGACTCCCCTGAAAATTTCCAGGACATCCTGGATGCGCTTGACAGGTCGAAAATTTGAGATGTGTATGAGCAGCTTCTCTTCAACAGGAACTTTAAGACGACTGCGTGAGCATAGTGCCTGCTGCCGGCTGTACTGAGAAGCGTTGATAAAATTGTAAATTTTTTGTATAGGCCTGGCAATGTTTAAGGTTTTAAGGGTATATTGCTTCAAATCATCTGAAACAGCGGTCAAGGCATCCATTTGGTTGAGGCTGAATTCGGTAACGTCCCTCAAGCTTTGGTCTTCAGACATAATGGTCACATCCGTCCCATGAAGGGTCGTTACGGTTCTGACCTGAGACCCCAGCATCTGCGCCGCCATGTGGACGGCCATAGTGTGAGGCACAGCGTAATGGGCATGGAGGATCTGAAGGTTCTCCCGGCGGGCGACTTCATAAATTTTGTTGGCAAGGGCCAAAATGTAGGGCGGATATTTGAAAACCGGATAATTGGAGACGTCCACTTCGTGGAAGAAGATGTTTTCGTGGAAGGCCATCAATCGGAAAGGTTTGTCATAAGTGATGAAGTGGATCTCATGGCCAAGATCCGCAAGGTGTATGCCAAGCTCAGTCGCGACGACGCCGCTGCCGCCATAGGAGGGGTAACAAACCATTCCAATTTTCAAGCGCGATAGCGCCTGTGGATCACGAATGGGTTGCTGGCTATCCGAGGAGGATAATCCTGTGCTCCGGATCATAGTCAACCTCCCCCAGCAAAAAATCTATCAGTGTATTGCCCTGGTCCGCGTAATATTGAAGAATGGAAAGGGTGCGTTCCTGAAGGTTTCCACCCGGCATCAATTGGTCCTCTACAGCATTCAGGTCCTGTGTAATCTGTCTGTGATTGCGTCTGTGGAACCGGTGGGCCTTCTCCTTCAAATAGCTCATCTGGGATTTGATAATGTTTATATTCTTTTCTGCCAACGTCTTGAGATCCGGACTGATTTCCAGAACGTTCTCAAGCATGGTCCTATATTCTGCCTCAAATTTTGAAGTGTAATCGTCAAACAGCGTATCAATCCTGACATCATCCCGGAGATCCAGAAGATAGTCCCTGATGGTGCTGATCCCGCACATCAGGACGTTCTCAGGGGACAAATCATACTGATCCAGCATCTTTGTGACATCTTTTGGTACCAGTGTGAAGTTTTCACGCGGGTAAAAGATTGGCGGCTGCTTTCCAAACACTGGGTAGACCTTGTCCAGCTGGCCGTAATAATTGAGTTCGCCAGGCCCCGCTACATAGGCCAGGGTGGGCAGGAGCACATCCTGAACTACTGGCCTGAGAACGACATTGGTGCTGAAATCCTGCGGCCGGCTGACTGCCCTCTCAAGAAGTTCTTCCTTCGTGTAGTAATGCTTTTGCGCTGTGCTCTCGCAGTAAAAGCCTTCTGAATCCCTCCGCAGTGCCAGCCGTTCTTCGTGTTCATAGATGAAGAGCTGAAGGCCTTGCGCGTCAAACTCAATGGCTTTCTGAAAGCCGAGGCGCTCCACCTCTTGACTTTGTTTCTCCAAAGCACTGACCACCTCAGGCTGCCTGTTAATGGCCGTTTGAAAAAAACCGGATTCCAGTGCTCTCAGCTCAGGCAGCATAGGATCCAGCATGACTAAGCCATAGTCATGAAAGAGACGGCTCATGATGCGACCAAACCAATTGCTCAGGGAATCCTTTTCTATAAAGGTGGTCGACAGCAACGCTTCGAAGTGTTCTATTGGCTCATCACCGGAAAAATCAGAAAGGATCTGCTCAATGGACTGCCTGACACTGCTGTTGGTTTCAAGGTGACCCACGGACATTTTTTTTAAATTGACGCGCTTCAAAGTTTGGCGGTCTGTTTTGTCAATGACGACCTTTCTGAGCTTACCTCCGGTCAGGTATTGGGCTGCCCTGATTTCTTGAAAGTCATGGTCCTCAGAGGCGATCCAGAAGACGGGGACCACCGGCCGCCCCAGTGCCTTTTCAAGACTGGAGGAAAGCTTCAGAGTTGAGATCGCTTTGTAAACTGTATAAAGGGCGCCTGTAAAAATGCCGGCTTGTTGTCCTGTGACAACCACGACAGCCTCTTGCTGTCTGAGCTTGTCTATGTGCTTCAGGGTCTTCTCAGAGCCACCGAGACTTCTGTTGTACATTTCCAGAGCATCACACAGTACTTTGCGCTCTACGGGCTGCGCCTCGAGGGCCTTCAACCTGCGCTGAAGGCTTTCTGGATCGCGAAAATTCAGGCTGTATAAAGTGCCGACCCGTGGGTCGTGATTCACATAAGCGGCGGAAAGTCCCTTGAAAATGTTATATTGACTGGATTGCGCGCGAAGTTCCATAGCAACCTTCCTTCATGATTTGACTTAACAGAACTATTATATCACAAACAAACCGGTCAACGAGCCCTTTAAAGGCTGAATTGACCGGCTTGTATTTGATGCTTTTCAGGTTGACGCAGGAGCCGGGCAGTTCGTGACGTTTGTGACGACGCTTGCCGACTACATTTTGACCGGCGCTTTAAGGCTGATCAGGAATAGAGCGTTCTTAATGGTTTGTCGCGTCGCGTCGACCAGAGCCAGACGCGCTGTTGAAAGCACCTCATCCTCAGAGAGGATTGGGTGATCATGGTAAAAGCGGTTGAACTCCTGAGCTAAGTTGACGACATAGCGGGTAATCAAAGACGGTTCGTACTTTTCACCAGCGTCAATTACGATTTCAGGGAACTGGCGAATCAGCTTGACGACCTCACTGGTTGCGCTGTCGCCTAACTTTGAAAAATCAACCGGTTGCTTAAGCAGTTCTGGGGCAGCTTTTCTCAATACGCTGCATGCCCGGGCATGGGTATACTGGACGTAAGGTCCTGTTTCGCCGTCAAAGGAAAGGGTTTTGTCGAGACTGAAGGTATAATCCTTGATCCGGTTGTTTGAAAGCTCCTGGAAGACGACCGCGCCTATGCCAACCTGCGCTGCCACTTCGTCTTTGTGTTCGAGATTTGGATTTTTTTCCGCAATAATTTCTTTTGTCTTTTCAACTGCTTTCTTCAAAACCTCTTCGAGGAAGACCACACGGCCTTTACGGGTCGACAGAGACCCTTCCTCAAGGGAGACTGTACCAAATTCAACGTGAACACAATCCTTGACCCAGTCGTAGCCCATCAGTTCAACAACCTTCATCCACTGCTGGAAGTGCAGCTTTTGAGGGGCACCGACAACGTAGACATTTTTGTCAAAATTATAATGGTTCTTTCTGTAGATCGCAGCGGTGATGTCTCTGGTCAGATAGAGGGTTGAACCGTCTTTTTTGGTGATGAGCGCAGGCGGCATGCCATAGGGCTCGAGGTCGACGATTTCAGCACCATCGGAAACCTTCATGATGCTCTTTTGGCGCATCTCCTCCAAAACCGCTGGCATTTTATCCGAATAGAAGCTTTCACCCGCATAGGAATCAAAATGAACGTCCAGCATGCCGTAAACCCTGCTGAACTCCTTCAGGCTGATATCCCTGAACCACTCCCAGAGCTCATAGGCCTCAGGATCATTGTCTTCGAGCCTCTTGAACCAGTTTCTGGCTTCGTCCTCCAGTGATGGGTTGACCTCCGCTTCGTCATGGAATTTGACGTAGATTTTCAGCAGCTCCGGAATAGGATCCGCCTCAATGGTCGCCCTGTCCCCCCACAGCTTGAAAGCGACAATAAGTTTTCCAAACTGAGTTCCGTAATCGCCAAGGTGGTTGATGCCAATAGTGTTGTACCCCAAAAACTTATGAATCCTGTAAAGGGCATTGCCAATCATAGTACTGCGGATGTGCCCCATGTGAAAGGGCTTGGCAATATTCGTGGAGGAGAATTCCACAATGACGGTCTTTCCTTCACCTTTTGTGGAAGAGCCGTAAAGATCCCCAAGCTCCAGGACATCCTTAAGGACATCCTCAGCGAGCTGGGCCTTATCCATGGTAAAGTTGACATAGGCACTGGCCGCCTCTACTTTTTCATAAAGCGGATCACCGGAAACCTTCTCAGCGAGCTCAGCCGCGATCAGGTTAGGCGCCTTCTTCAGCGCCTTGGCGTAACGAAAGCACGGGAACGCGAAATCTCCCATGTCCGTGTATTTTGGAAGCTCAATAAGTGCTGCTATTTCTTCTTCTGTCGCGATCTCAAGATGCGGCGCCAAGTGTGATGCAATGATTTTTCTGTAATCCTTCACGTTATTCCCTCCAGCAGATTCTCTTTTATAAATGTTCGTCAGCAGTGCTGCATCTTACTAAACACGGTTTTTCAGTCTGGGTCAGCAGACTGTCAGCCGCTGAAAATCAAAAACGCCCCTATCCAAGGATAGAGACGAAATAACCGCGTTACCACTCTAATTGACTCCCGGTTAAAACCGGAAATCCTCTCAGATCCCATAATGGCGGATACACCAGCGCGCTCAGCAGCTATAGGCCTGACGCGCGTCTCCGGGGCGCGATTTCAAAGAAAGGTCCGCGTCATCCTCTCACCCTCGATGACTCGCTGAAACAGACGGTTTCCACTACTTTCCCCTTCAAAGACACTTTGACAGCAACTTAATGCCCTAAATTAAATTCAAAATCAGTTTACCACAGCCTCACGAGAGAATCAAGGGGTGGAAGCGACCTGTCTTAGGCCCTTTAACGCGTTTAATCGTGGTGGTTTTACGAATAACCGCACTGATGACAGACATGCCTTGAACATCCGGGGTCACTTTGCTATCATGGAGATATTGCGAGGTGTTCACCATGATATTGGAGCAAACCAGAAAGCCCATATTTCTTAGTCATATATTGATACTCATCAATGTAGCGGTCTTTCTGATCATGATGTTTTTTGATTCAAGCTTGTCCACATTGACGCTGATTCGCTTTGGCGCCAAAATCAATTACCGCATAGCAGACCTGGAGCTTTACAGATTGGTCACACCCATGTTTCTGCACGCCAATCTCCTTCACTTGGGCTTCAACAGCTATGCCCTCCATTTGTTTGGCAGGGATACGGAGATGATCTTTGGCCGGACCCGTTTCCTCATCATTTATTTTGCAGCAGGGATCACAGGGACAGTGGGAAGCTTCCTGTTTAACGACAATATCTCTGTAGGCGCTTCTGGCGCGATCTTTGGATTGATTGGCGCCAACCTGTATTTGTTTACACTGAATAAAGACGTTTACCGCAGAATTTTTGGCAATGATATCTTCGTGCTGCTGGGTATCAACGTCGCCTATGGCTTTATCAATCCCATGATTGACAACACGGCGCATATGGCAGGTCTGTTCGGTGGTTTTCTGGCAGCCTGGTCCGTGGGGTATCGCTATCAAGTCAAGTATACCTGGAAAAATTGGGTCGCCAGAACCGCATTAATCCTAACCGTAACCGGAGGCCTCACCTTTGGTCTGCCGGCTTACAGGGACTCCGCAGAATATTTTTTCAAGAAAGGCTATTTTTCAGCTGTGGAGGGGCAGATCAGCATAGCGCTTGAAGCGCTGAATACCGGGGCCCAGAGGTATCCTGAAGACGAACGCTTTCCATCCCTGATCGGAGAAATTGAAAATCTCATTCAGGAGCTTAATCTAAACTCAAACTAAAGCTCAAACACAAAACACAAAACTCAAAAAGCCTCCGCAAGGGGTGCATTATGCTTTACAGCATAGCGCCCTTCCCGGAGGCTTTTTCAATGGTTTACAACGCTTTTTCAGAGATCACGGGGATTCCATTTTCTCTCAGTTTGCACACGGTGAGCCCTGCCCCTGGAAGTTTAACCCCGGAGAAGGTCCCATCATAGATCAAACTGCTTCCGCAGGAAGGGCTGCCTTCCTTCAGAATAGCCACCTCAACCTTGAGCAATTTGAAAAGCGCAAGAGTCTCCTCTGCGCCGCGCTCAAAGGCTGCCGTCAGATCCGCCCCCTCTTTTGAGACGACCTTTCCACCCATAATTTCCGCGGGTGGACGCGGCGTCGTCAAACCGCCAAGCTGTTCAGGACACACGGGGATCAGCGTAAAGCGGTCCGCGAGCGCCTTAACCGACGACTCAGCATAGTTGCTGGTGCCATCATATTTGCACCGCACCCCCAAAAGACACGCGGAGACGCCAATCCGGGATCCTGCAGGCACTGTTCTGAGATCAAACGTAAGGTCCACTGCCATAGCAAATGCCACCTCCTGAATACCACACTTAAAGGTCAATCCCCAGCTTCTACTTCAACTCCAAAACTGTAACGCCCAAGCCCCCCTCGCCATAGACGCCGTCTCTGGCTGTCTTGACGTGTGGGTGGTTCTTGAAATAGGGCTTAAGCCCCGCCTTCAAGGCGCCGGTTCCAATGCCATGGATAATCCTGACGGATTTAAGGTTCGCAAGACTGGCATCATCCAGATACTTGTCCAGCTCCGCCATTGCCTCCTCGACATTGAGCCCTCTGAGATCTATCTCGGTTTTTGCGTTCACTGTCTTGTTCTCAAAACCCCGGCCGCCTTTTCCCTGGCGCTTTGCCTGGGCCGGCTTTTCCTCAATTTTCTTGAGATTGCTCAAATTGACGCTGATCTTCATTATGCCCACCTGAACCATCAGTTCACCTTTGTCGTCCGGCAAGGTGACAACATTGCCCTTTTGATTCAAATGGACCAGCTGGACGAGATCCCCAAGCCTCAGATCTTTTGGCGGTTCCACCTCATACAGGTCCTCAAGAAGCGGTGTCTGAAGCTCATCCATATTGGACTTGAGCTTCCGTCGAAGCTCTTCCACTCTGCGCAGGTGGTCTTTTGACAAACCTCCGGAGATTTCCCTAAGTTCCCTTGCCAGCGCGTCCGCTTCTTCCTTTGCTTCTTTAAGGAGCTTTCGAGCTTCTTCTTTCGCTTCGCGAATGAGCTTTGCCCGTTGCTCCGCAATTTTTTCATCCTTCTCTTCCAGGGATTTTCGAAGCTTTTCAGCGTCGACCCTCATGCGAATAGCTTCATCCCGTTCAGCCTCTGAGGTCTTCCTGTTGTTTTCAATCTTCGCAAGAACATCCTCAAAAGCAATGGCATTTGTTTCAATCCAAGTTTTAGCGCTTTCAACGATTTCTTTGCTGAGCCCCAGCTTTCTGGAGATTTCGAAAGCATTAGACTTGCCGGGTACCCCAATCAGCAGTCTGTAGGTTGGGCTCAAGGTCTCCACGTCAAACTCCACGCTGGCATTTTCAACCCCTGGGGTTACCAGCGCGAACTCTTTCAGCTCACTGTAATGGGTGGTCGCCACCGTGGTGACCTTCCAGTCGAACAGCTTTGTCAGAATTGCCTTAGCCAGAGCAGCCCCCTCTGTAGGATCCGTACCGGCACCGAGCTCATCAAACAGCACCAGCGAGTTCGCGTCCACGTGGTTTAATATGTCAACAATATTGGTCATATGGGAAGAAAACGTGGAGAGGCTCTGCTCAATCGATTGCTCGTCCCCAATATCCGCGAAGACCTGATCGAAAACCGCAATATTAGAGCCGTGGTCCGCAGGTATATGGAGGCCGCATTGTGCCATGAGCGTCAGCAGCCCCACCGTTTTCAGCGTTACTGTTTTTCCCCCGGTATTTGGACCCGTGATCAACAGCGTCTTGAAGGTGTCGCCAATCCAAAAATTGCTGGGCACGACAGCCTTGGGATCGATCAGCGGATGACGTCCATTTTTGAGACGGATCTTTCCTTCACGGTTCAGCTCGGGAGATGAGGCTTTCATCTTGTGCGCCAGCTTCCCCTTGGCTAAAATCATGTCAAGCTGAATCAGCGTTTCCTGATTTGAAAGCAGCGCATCCGCTGATTCAGCTACTTCAGCAGTGATCTCCGTCAGAACCCTTACAATTTCCTCCTGCTCCTCCAGTCGGAGCTCTTTTAAACCATTATTCAGCTCCACTATGGCCAGTGGTTCAATATAGAGGGTCGATCCACTGCCTGACTGATCGTGCACCAGGCCTTTGATCATGTGCTTGTACTCACTTTTTACAGGCACCACGAACCGGTCCTGGCGAATGGTCACAAGGGCATCCTGCAGATACTTTTGATTGGACGTGTCGCGAATGATCGAATCCAGTTTGTTCCGAATCGCTTGATGCTTGTTTTCAATTTCCCGCCGGATTTTTTTAAGCGCGTGGCTGGCATTATCCGACACCAAATTTTCTCCCAAAATGGCATTGTTAATGGTGTCCTCAAGGTCCTTCACAGGCACCAACACCTCAGCCAAGCCTCTGAGAATAGGCATTTCACTGCCTTCTCCAGCGTTTTTCAAAATGAACTGCCTGACATTTCTGGCGGTTCGGAGGCTGTCCGAAACCTCCATGAGCTGCCCCGGCGACAAAAAAGATCCTATAGCGGAGATCTTCGCATGAGGCCTCAAATCGTGAACCGGTCCAAAGGGCGGACTGGAGTGGCGCATAATCAGCGCGCTCGCTTCGTCCGTTTCCCTCAGTCTTTCACGCACCTCTTCCATATTCCCGCTAGGCTCAAGGTCGAGGACGCGCTGCCTGGTCAAGCTGCAGGAAACGAGCTCAGCGAGCATGGCAATAATTTTGGGAAGTTCCAAGACGCGTAGTGATCTGGGATTCATGGGTACCCTCCTGAAAATGATTAGACGTTGACTAATATTCTAAAACACCCCACGGAAAAAATGTCCGTGAGTTCTTGGATATTCAGAGCGAACAGGCGTCCGTTTGCCTTCCAGCCGCTCCTGATGCACCGCCACAAGATCCATGATCTCGTCCGGTGATTCGATTGTAAAATGAAGCCTGTAACGCGTCACCCCGGCGGCGCTCAGCCGCTCCAGCTGATCTGAAAGATCCAGCACGGGGTTGTTGAGAATCTCTGTCCAGCACGGCCCGGTCTTGACAACAGGAAAAATTGCCCCCGTCTTGTCCCTGAGACCATAGGATTTCCCGCTGCAAAGCGCGCAGCCTTTGTCCGGCCCGCCAAGCCCTGTGCGAATAGGACAGTGCGGTGTCACCATCACCGGAAGGTGACCATAGCCCACAATTTCAAGGACGCCGCCTGAGGCTTTGCCGATGGTCTCAATACCTTCCCCCGTCAGCTCCGGCGACAAGGTGACGACCTCTGCGCCGAGAGCCCTTACCACCCGCTCCGAACCAGTGTTGAGCACATTCATGCCATAATCTGCTGTCACGTGCTCAGCAAACTGCTTCGCCCAGCCAAGCATTCCCGGGGAACTGACAACTATGCCTTCCGGCTTTATTGAACTTAGAAGCGTCGTATATTTTTCAAGCAGCCCGCTTGGATTTGGGCGGGTCCACTGCCAGGACAACTTGGCATCATACCTGGCAGCAAGGGCCTTCGCCTGTTCGAGCTCCATGACAGGGCCCCTGAAATAAACGTCCTTAAGGCCTGATTCCAGCACCAGATGAAGCCGCCCCAAATCAGGCACTGAGGCACAAAGCGTCACTTCAGGTTTGGCGACCTCTTCTGTGGCGCTTACTTCATCCGGCTGATGAACCACAGCTTCAATGATTTCACCCCTGGCTTCAAGAGCTTCAAGGCGCGCCTCATCCAGCCTCTGACCTGCCAGGCGTCTGGTTTCGTTGATGACCTTTATAGGCAAGGTCGCTTCACCATCAAGATTCAGATCAAACGCTGAAACCTCGTAAATGGTAGTACCGAGCTTTCCAAGCTGCTCCAGAAGCCGCTCACGGTCAAGCGGCCGCTTCAGCGCCGCTTCTGCAGGCAACTCAGAAACCGCACAGCCCCTGTTGCCCTGCGCATCCGTCAGACAAACTTCCAAAGGAAGTCCTACCTTCAGCGTCGCCGCCACTTGAACGGGAATACGTCTCGACGTCTCGTGAATCAGCCCTTGGATACGGTCCATTTCCTTCTTGTCATAGGTTCGCCTTAAGAGATCACCTTTATTGCAGGAAGACTTGTAGTTGATTCTGACTTTGCTGCCTTTTTCAGCGGATTTGATCCTCTGACCCCTCAGCAGGATATATTCGACGCGGCATCCGCTGCTTTCTTTCCCTTTTCTGATCTGGAGTTCGTCCCCAACAGTGAGGTCCTCCAGCAGCTCAACCTCGACCTCTTCCGCCCGGGCGTCAAACCGGATCACTTCAGCCGCTGGGATCCCCTGATTGCCTGGAATGTCTGCGCTGAGATAATCGCCGCCCCGCTCCCCGAGAACCCAGCCCTTTGTAAAGCCCCGGTTGAATATCTTCTCGAGATTTTTTTCTGTCTCCAGAAGCGCTTCCGGGCTCAGTGCTTCATTTTTAAGATGACGGTCAATGGCCGTCCTGTAAGCCTTCACCGTCTGGTAGACGAATTCAGGTCCCTTCATTCTGCCTTCAATTTTGAGGGCGGTCACCCCGGACTCCAGTATTTCGCCTATGTGCTCCAGCGTATTCAGGTCTTTGGGGCTCAGTCGGTACATACCGCTTTTACCGCCCACATTCTCCCCCGTCTCCAGGTCAATCAAATCATACGCCTGGCGGCAGGACTGGGCACACTGGCCTCTATTGCCGCTGCGACCGCCAATCATGCTGCTCATGTAGCATTGACCGGACACACTCACGCAAAGGGCGCCGTGGACAAACAGCTCAAGCTCAGCGCCCGTCTCGCGGTAAATAGCACGCGCTTCTTCAAGTCGCATTTCCCGGGGCAGGACAACCCGGTGCACACCAAGGGCCATCAGCGCTTTTACATCCTCCAGGTTTTGTGCGGCCATCTGGGTGGAGGCATGAACCTCCACCTGAGGATAGCGGCTTTGAACCAATTCCAGTACGCCAAGGTCCTGTACGATCCAGGCATCCAGTCCTATAGCTGCCATCCTGTCGAGGAACGCTGTCAGACCTTCTTTTTCATGATCATAGATCAGCGTATTCACCGTCAGATAAACGCGGACTCCCACAAGATGCGCCTCTCGAACAACTTCCCTAAGAGCGGCGTCATCAAAATTAGCCGCGCTGTGACGTGCACCAAAAGCATCACCGCCAAGATAAATAGCGTCTGCGCCAGCCTTAATCGCAGCCTCAAAGGAAGCTCTGCTTCCAGCAGGCGCGAGCAATTCAAATTTAGACATAATAAGTTTCCTTCTTTCAATAATGGGGCGCATAGAAGTCCGCAGTTCCTGACACTGATTCAGGTCCTCCGCGAATACCGCTTACCCTTGCCTTAACCCTCAAAAAAGTGGCGGAATTGCTCCCGCCACTTCATTGTATCAGCCTTCCTGAAAACTGTCGAGAAAATCGACCAGCTCCCGTTCTTTCAGCGACAGCTGCTCTAAAAGCTCTGCCTTCTCGGACTCCAGTACAATGACTCTGCTGTCCCGTTCGCTGATGGTACGGCTTTGTTCTTCAATTTTGAGTTTAAGCGCCACAATAGTCTTATCATGCTCTTTGGCGCTTTGTACCAGCTTGTCAAAATCTGTTGCCAACCGCTCATATTCCAAGCTTTTAAGCTCATAATTCCTCTGGAGGACTTCAATTTTATCCTGGACCTCCTGTTGGTTGATCGTAGGATCCTGAATTCGCTTTTCAAGCTCTTCATTGTGAGCCGCGATCTTAAGATACTCATCCGTGACATTGAGCGCCGTTAAAACGGCCATCATGGACGTACTGAGTTTCTTGTTCGCTGCTGCTATTTCCTTCATCTTATCGTCCACAACATTGGCAACGCGCTGCATATATTCCCTGGTGTCTTCACTGACCAATGTATATTCGTGGCCCATGATGCGGACGACGACTTTATTCTTTTCCGGCATATCCCCCGACCCCTTTCCTGCTGTGCGACAAATAGGTCTCCACTCTGAACGCGGCGGCACTTAAATATCAATGCGCCCAGTGCCATGCTCAGCACGGGAACCGCCGCTTCAGAGCTTCATTTGAATTATCTATTCGATACCCATTTAAAATTCCCTTCAACCTCAAACAAGAAAGTTAATAATTATTATCTCAGCTTCGCACCTACAGACTCCACAAGTGCTGCCAGCTGAGCATCAAAGACTTTGCTGACTTCAGCGTCTGTCAGGGTTCTGTCACTGGCACGGTAAACCAGCGCGTAAGCCATGGACTTGTGGCCGGCTTCGATCTGCTTACCTTTGTAGACGTCGAACAGCGCCACGCTCTCAAGGACCTTTCCGCCGTTTTTCCTAAGGATTTCAAGCATTTGGGCATTCGTCACTTCATCACGGACGAGGACAGCCAGATCCCGGCTCATGGCAGGGAACTTAGGCAGCGGATTGTATTTGCGGTCAAGATCTGCCTTCTCAATCAGCCATGCCAGCTCCAGCTCCGCCAGATAAGCCTTGCCTTCAAAGCCAAAGGCTTCGACGACCTTAGGATGCACCTCACCTACTGTACCAAGGCAGGTCTCTCCTTGGAAAACCTGAGCGCAGCGGCCTGGGTGATACGTCGTGTGCGTCGTAACAGGACGCCACTCGACGTCTTTAATGCCATAAACCTCCAGAAGGTTCTCTACGCTCCCCTTCATGGTAAAGAAGGATTCCTCCTGACCATAAGCACCCATGACCAAAGTCTGGCGCTCCTCAGGGAGTTCCTGAAGCGGTAAGGTCTGCGCGATAAAACGGTAACCAATTTCAAAAGCCCGTGCAGAAGGCAAACGTCTGTTGAAATTGCGTGCGAGCACTTCCAGCTGATTGGCAGCCAGAGTGGTTCTCATGACGCTATACTCTTCACCCAATGGATTGATGAGGCGGATCTGCAGTCTCTCCGGCGCGTCCTCCGGCAAATTCAGCCAGTCAGGCTGAGATGGGCTTACAAAGGAGTACGTGGAAGTTTCGTTGTAGCCGTCCGCGACCAGCTGTGACCGCGCTGCAGCCACTAAGGATTGGTTGTAGTTCAGACCGCCCGTGGAAGCGTCGTGAGGCAATGTCGTGTCAATCACGTCAAAGCCATACATTCTGGCGACTTCCTCGACCAGATCTATCTCTTTTTCCAGATCCAGACGATGCGCTGGCACTTGGCAGCGCAGGACGCCGCCCTCAATAGCGCAACTGATTTCCAGACGCTCGAGATACCCTTTGATCGCTTCCGTACTAAGCGCCGTGCCTATGATCGCGTTGATCCACTCAGGTCTTGCCACGATCTCCTTAGCTTCAAGCGGCTTCGGATAAACGTCAATGACGCCTGAAATTACATCCCCCGCATCAAGCTGCTGGATCAGCTGTACAACCCGGTCCACTACCGGCAGCACGTGACAGTGGGCAACGCCCTTTTCAAAGCGTGCTGACGCCTCAGTCCTAAGGCCAAGGACCTTGGAGCTGCGTCGGATATTCGTCTTGTCAAAGGAAGCGACCTCTATCAAAATATTCTTTGTCGCGTCCGTAATCTCCGTATTCTCACCGCCCATGATCCCCGCCAGTCCCACTGGATGTGTCGCGTCCGCAATGACCAGGGTTTCATGGTCCAGCGTTCTTTCCACGCTGTCAAGGGTCACGATCTTCTCGCCTTCATGGGCACGACGGACAATGATCTTGCCGCCGCCAAGGGTATCGAAGTCAAAGGCATGGATGGGCTGACCGTATTCCAGCATGACATAGTTCGTAATGTCGACAATGTTATTGATTGGCCGGACGCCCGCCTTCATCAGTCTGAGCTGCATCCACACAGGTGATGGTGCGATCCGGACATTTCTGACCACCTTGGCCGCATAACGGGGGCAGAGGTCGGAATCGAGGATTTCCACGGACGCAATCTCGTTAATGTTCCCGGCTTCCACAACATCTGCCCGTGGAATCTCAAGCTTAGGCCGTTCAAAGGTCGCAGCGGCTTCCCGGGCGATTCCCAGCATGCTGAGGCAGTCGGGACGGTTCGGCGTAATTTCAAACTCCACCACCTGGTCCGACAGCTCAGGGACAGCTTCTTGAAGCGGCGCGCCCAGCGGGAGCGGTCCGTCGAGGATATAAATACCATCGGCAAAGCGCTTTGGAATGACGTTGTCTGCAAAGCCCAGTTCTTCCAAAGAGCAGAGCATGCCGTCCGAGTCAATGCCGCGGAGCTTGCTCTTCTTGATCTTGACGCCGCCGCTGATCCAGGAGTTGTGCACCGCCACCGGAATATAGGCGCCTTCAAAGCAGTTGTCCGCCCCTGTGACGATCTGGGTGACGCGCTCGCCAAGATCCACCTGCATCACCCAAAGCTTGTCCGCCTCTGGATGTCGCACGATCTCGACAATTTTGCCTATGACAATGTTCTTGATGCCCGGGCAGACTTCGGAAATTGCCTCTGTCTTGGATCCGGACATGACCATACGGTCTTCAAAGTGGGTCAGGGAAAGATCCCCAATCTCCACATAATCTTTTAACCACGCTATAGGTACCAGCATATTATTCTCGCCCTCCTAAAACTGTTCAATGAAACGCATGTCATTTTCAAACATCAGACGGATGTCATCGATTTCCAGTCTGAGCATGGTGACGCGGTCGAGGCCCATGCCAAAGGCAAAACCAGTGTACTTTTCGGAGTCAATGCCACACTCCTCAAGGACGTTCGGATGGACCATGCCACAGCCCAGGATCTCGATCCAGCCGCTGCCTTTGCAGACCCGGCAGCCCTTGCCGCCGCATTTGAAGCAAGTGACGTCCACTTCTGCGCTAGGCTCCGTGAACGGGAAATAGTGCGGTCTGAACTTTGTCTTGGTGTGCTCGCCAAACAGGCGCTTCGCGAACACATCCAGGGTACCTTTGAGGTCCGCCATGGTGATGTTCTCATCTACAACCAGTCCTTCGATCTGATGGAACATTGGGGAATGGGTCGCGTCCAGCTCATCAAAGCGGAAACAGCGGCCCGGAGAAATAACTTTAACAGGCGGCTTGCTTGCTTTCATGGTCCTGACCTGTACCGGAGAGGTCTGGGTTCGCAGGAGGATTTCTTCAGTAATATAGAAGGTGTCCGACAAGCTTCGGGATGGGTGATCCGCCGGCGAGTTCAGGGCGTCAAAGTTATTGTAAACTGTGTCCACTTCTGGACCCTCTGCCACGCTGAAGCCCATGCCTATGAAGATATCCTGGATTTCGTTCAGGACCACCGTCAATGGATGCAAGTGCCCGCGCTTCTTCGCGACACCCGGCAGCGTCACGTCAATTTGCTCCTGGATAAGCCGGCCGCTCAGGGCGCTTTCCGCTTTTATGGTTTTCTCCGCTTCCAGCGCGGCTTCTATAGCTTCCCGGGCTTCGTTGATGATCCTTCCCATTTCCGGGCGATCTTCAGGCGCCACCGTGCCCATGGATCTCAGCAGTGTCGTCACTTCGCCTTTTTTACCGAGATATTTGACGCGAAGCGCTTCGAGCGCCGCCAGATCAGCCGCGCCCTTAATCTCGGACAGGGCCTGCGTCAACATGCTCTGAACATTGTCTTTCATTTCGTAGCTCTCCTCTCAATTCTTCATTTGATAGCCATTAGCCTTAACTTGGAGGTTTTGGACAAATAAAAAAATCCCCATCCCAAAGGGACGAAGATTCACTCCGTGGTACCACCCAATTGACGAGACGCTAAGAGCGCCTTGCCACTCATTGACAGTCCTTAACGCGGACCTTGCGTTTTCAGCTACTCACGGCATCAGGCGCCAGGTTCACCAAAAAAGCTCAGGAGGGAACTTCATCCACATCAAACCAAAAGGCTTACACCAATGCCTTTCTCTCTGAAGATTCGCGCTATGGACTACTCTCTCCGTCATTGCCAAAATTTCTTTGAGACAAGGTCGAAACTTTATGCCTTTAGAAATCTATGAACTGACTTCTGCCGCTGGATTTTCCGGACCGGTTTTCCAAGCATGGCACTATTTCACCTTCCATTCAATTGTAAATACTATAGCATACTGAAAAGGCAGGATGCAAGTGCCGTTTTCTCTTATTTTATTTAACACGCTGCTGACGGGCACCTTCAAAGAGGAGTACACCTGCCGCGACTGCTGCGTTCAAACTTTCCGCGCCGCCCCGGATAGGAATGCTGACACGCTGGGTTGACAAGGTCTGGATCTCTTCTGAGATGCCTTCAGCCTCATTGCCAACAACGAGGACGGTTGGCTTCGTCCAGTCAAATACAGCGTAATCTATGGAATTCTCAAGAACCGCCGCAGCGATTTCATAGCCTTTTTCTCTGTAGCTTGACAGCTCTCCAGCAAAATCCGCGCACTGAACCAGCGGCACATCAAAGAGTGAGCCCATGGTCGCCCTGACGACTTTTTCGTTAAAGGGCTCCACGCACCCTTTTGAAAGCAGCACCCCCCCTACACCTGCCGCGTCCGCGGTCCTTAAAATCGTACCCAGATTACCCGGGTCTCTGATTTGGTCAAGGGCTAAAATCAAATTGCCCTCCAGTGGCCTTGGCTGAAGCTCCGGCATTTTTGCGACGCCAAGACACCCTTGAGAATGGACCGTCTCTGATAAAACGTCAAAGAGCTCACCCTCCAGGATCATGACACTGACACCCGCTGCCTCTGCCTGCTCAGAGAGACGTGACAGCTCCGGCCGGTCTGACTCTCTAAGATCCAGGATCAAATTTTGCAGCGGCCATCCGCGCTCCAAAACGTGGCGCACCAACCGCACACCCTCAATCAGAAACGCCCCCTGTTGAGTGCGGTGTTTCTTTGAAAGAAGACTTTTTATCGATTTATAAGCCTCGTTCTGCGAGGATGAAATATGCTTCATTTAGCGCTTGCTCCCTTCCAAACCACTGATGCTTCTTGACTTCAGTCTGCGGGGCAAGTGATCCCCCCACCGCCTGCATAGTGTTTTAAGATTTATCAATGCGGTTCAAGTCATCATTGTGTCCAATAACCACCAGGACGTCACCTTCCCGGATGACATCCTCCGGGCCCACGGCAACTTTGATATCATAGCCCTGTTTAATGGCCATGACGTTGACGCCGTATCTGGCCCGGATATTAAGCTGTCTCAGATTTTTCCCAATCCAGCGTTCGAGGGCAACAATTTCTACAATACTGTAATCCGGCGCCAGCTCTATGTAGTCGAGAATGTTGTCAGAAACCAGATTCTTCGCGATTTTGACGCCCATCTCACGCTCCGGGAACACCACACGATCTGCCCCGGTCTTGTAAAGGACCTTGCCATGCAGCTCATTTTGAGCTTTGGAGATGACATATTTGACCCCAAGCTCCTTGCACATGAGCGTGATCAGGATTGAGGACTGAATGTCAGAGCCAATTGTGACCACCGCAACATCAAAGTTCCGGATTCCAAGCGAGCGTATGGTCTGCTCATCTGTGGCATCCGCCTGAACGGCATACGTCACTGATTCTGAGATCGTCTGAATAATTTCTTCGTTTTTGTCAACAACCATAACTTCTTCGCCGAGCTCAGTCAGCTTCATGGCGACGCTGCTTCCAAAGCGGCCGCAGCCTATAACCACATATTGCTTTTTCAAAGGGAACACGCTCCTCATTTAACCAACATTGACTTTACTTTCCGGATACCTGACCAGTGCTCTGTTCATGGACTGCCGTCTTGCCAAGGCCATGACCAGCGTCATTGGACCGAGACGCCCAAAAAACATGGTGACGGCAATCACAAGCTTACTGACATCATTTAAGCTCGACGTAATCCCGGTACTAAGTCCAACAGTACCAAAAGCGGACACGGTTTCAAAAAGCAATTCCATAAAACCCAAATCGCGTTCATTAAATGACAGGATCATGGTCACCATAATCACGAGAGCCAACGCCAGACTCATGAGTGCCAGCGCCCGGCTGATCAGGATTTGGGAAACCCTGCGCTTAAACATGACCGTTTCCTCGTAACCGCCAATGACAGAACCTATGTTGAAAATTATCAATCCAAAGGTCGTGGTCTTGATCCCGCCGGCTGTGGAAGCAGGACTCCCACCAATGAACATGAGGACCATAGTCATCAGCAGTGAGCTCATAGTCAGTTTATCCGTAGGCAGCGTATTAAAGCCCGCCGTTCGCGGCGTTATAGATTGAAACAAAGCCGCCTGAAGCTTTTCCAGGAGACTTAGATGGCCCAGAGTGTCCGGGTTACTGTACTCCACCAGAAAGAAAAAGGCTGTGCCTATGGCAATTAAAACCGTAGTGACTGTCACAGCCAGCTTTGTGTTGAGCTGAAGGGTTTTGAAATCCCTTTTCGTCACAATGTCAGAAAGTATTGTAAAGCCAAGGCCGCCTGTCACAATCAACCCCATAACTGTAAAATTGACCACCGGATCCGCGACGTAAGCCGTCAAGCTTGTAAAATTACCCATTAAATCAAAGCCAGCATTGCAAAAAGCTGACACTGAATGGAATATTGACAGAAATAAGCCACGCCCAAATCCAAACTCTGGAATAAACCTGGTTGACAGAAGTATTGCGCCCAAAGCCTCCAGGGAGAACGTCATGATCAAGACATTAATAGTAACCCGGACAACGCCTGAAATGTTTTGATGGCTCAAAGCTTCCTGCATGACCAGCCTGCTTTTCAGCGAGATTTTCTTACCCACGACCAGCGCGAACATGGTGGCCATGGTCATAAATCCCAATCCGCCAATCTGAATGAGAATCAGGATGACACTCTGACCGAACAGTGTCCAATGTGTTGCGGTGTCTACCACGACAAGCCCTGTCACACAGACCGCTGATGTCGCGGTAAATAAAGCGTTGATAAATCCCACACTCTCAAAAGACTTTGAAGCAATAGGCAAATCCAAAAGCAAGGCGCCCAGAAGGATAATACCGCTAAAACCGAGTGCCAGCACCTGAGCGGGATTCAAGTCTATCATTCTATCGTTTTGCTCGCGCTTTGCGTAGCCCAACCAAGTTCTCATCTACCCACCCCCGCCTTGAAATTTCAGCTATAAGAATTATACCACAATTATGATTTTAACTCGTTTACAAATAGCAAAAAGACCACTGCGGGGCAGTGGTCTTCATCTCACTGTCTACATTTGTCGACAGGTCGCATCTTCTTTTAAGACCGGATGAATTACTTCGCGAGGCTGGACTTCGCAGTCTCAACCAGCTTTGAGAAGCCAGCCGGATCATGGATTGCCATTTCAGAGAGCATTTTACGGTTGATTTGAACGTTGGCTACTTTAAGGCCGTTCATGAATCTGCTGTAGCTCATGCCGTTGAGGCGTGTCGCAGCGTTGATACGCGCGATCCAAAGCTTTCTGAAGTCTCTTTTGCGGTTCTTTCTTCCTACATAAGAAGAACGAAGGGAACGCATCATAGCAGGGTTAGCCGCTCTGAAGACTTTGCTCTTTTGTCCGTAGAAGCCCTTAGTTAATTTGAGGACTTTTTTATGTTTTTTCTTGGCGTTTAACGCCTTTTTAACTCTTGCCATTATATTAACCTCCTGATCTTAAGAATAAGGCAACATAGCTTTGATACGCTTCATGTCGCTGCTTGAAACCATAGTTGCTTTTCTGAGATTACGCTTTCTCTTAGGCGTCTTCTTAGTCAGGATATGGCTCGTGTGTGAGTGTTGACGCTTGAGTCCACCGCTACCAGTTACTTTAACGCGCTTTGCCAAGCCTCTGTGAGTTTTCATCTTTGGCACGCTCGTTTCCTCCCTTCAAATTGACAAATTATTTTTTAGGTGTGAATATCGCTACGAGAGTACGTCCCTCAAGAGACGGCTTCTTCTCGATATCTCCGCTGTCTGCAATCAATTCAGCAAAGTTTTTAATGACGGCTTCGCCCAAGTAAGCATGGCCCATTTCTCGTCCGCGGAATCTGAGAGATACCTTGACCTTGTCACCCTTTTGAAGAAACTTGGCAGCACTCTTGGCTTTCGTCTCAAGGTCGTGTTCCTCGATATTAAGTCCGAGTCTGACCTCTTTCAATTCAACCGTCTTTTGTTTTTTGCGCGCTTCTTTGTCGCGCTTCGACATCTCGTACTTGTGCTTGCCATAGTCCATGATTCTACAAACTGGCGGTACGGCCTGCGGCGCAATCTTGACCAGATCGAGCTTCTTCTCGGCTGCCAGCTCCAAGGCTTCCTTGGCAGACATAATACCGAACTGTTCCCCATCTTCACCGATTACTCGGAGCTCGCGGTCACGTATGGCTTCATTGATCTCAGTCTTTTTGTTAATATTCCTTGCACCTCCTGAAAAAAAATAAAACGGGTTTCCAAGTAAGAAACCCGCTAAAAAGACAAGAATCGACCAGACAATAGTGTCCAGCATTCAAAGGTATGTCTTTCATGAACCCGGGCGTGCCTTTGCAGCCGGGTGAGAAGCGAGCTTCTTCTTGATTAACAACATACGTATCTTATCACGCTGCACCTGACGTGTCAAGCGTCCTCATACAATTAATAAAATTTTCTTTCCGCAACTTCTGATGCCACCATTTCAGCAAAATCCTCGACACTGAAGACACCAAGCTCGCCACGATCTCTGGATCTGACTGAAAGATTTTTATCTTCAATTTCTTTTTCACCGACGACCAGCATGTAAGGTACCTTCTCAAGCTGAGCCTCGCGAATCTTATACCCTACTTTTTCACTGCGATCATCCAGTTCAACTCTGAGGCCTTTTGCCTTGAGAGCCTTCATGATCTCTTCACCATAAGCCGCGTGACGGGATGCTACTGGCAAAATCTTAACGTGGACCGGTGAGAGCCAGGTTGGGAATTTACCGGCAAAGTGTTCAATGAGAATACCCATAAAGCGCTCGATAGAACCGTACACAACCCTGTGAATCATGACAGGTCTGTGGCGTTCGCCGTCCCGCCCTATATAAGTCAGGTCAAAGCGCTGTGGCATCTGCATGTCCAGCTGAATCGTGCCGCACTGCCACGTTCTTCCAATACAGTCCTCAAGGTGGAAGTCAATTTTAGGACCGTAGAAAGCACCATCCCCTGGATTCAGCTTATACTTCATGCCCGCTTCTTCCAGAGCAGCCTTGAGTGATGCCTCCGCGTATTCCCATTCCTCCTGGGAACCCATTGAATCCTCTGGACGTGTAGACAACTCGACGTGATATTTGAACCCGAATTTAGTGTAGACCTCATCGACGAGATGCGCGACATTCTTAATCTCGTCCTTAATTTGCTCTGGCAGCATGTAGATATGTGCGTCGTCCTGAGTGAAAGCTCTAACGCGCATTAACCCATGGAGTGCTCCGGAAAGCTCATGTCTGTGCACACGCCCTACCTCGCCCACGCGGAGAGGGAAATCCTTGTAGGAGCGCATTTCCGTTTTGTAAACGAGCATGCTGCCCGGACAATTCATAGGCTTAACCGCGAAATCCTCTTCGTCGATCGTCAAGGTGTACATATTGTCGCGATAGTGGTACCAGTGTCCTGACGTCTCCCAGAGATGGTGGTTCAGCATGATTGGCGTCTCAATTTCCTCATAGCCGGCGCGGTCATGCACCTCTCTCCAGTATTTCATCAGCTCGTTCTTGACGACCATACCCTTTGGCAAAATGAATGGGAAGCCTGGTCCCTCCTCGAGCAGGGCAAACAATTTAAGCTCTTTTCCGAGTTTTCGGTGATCCCGCTTTTTCGCTTCCTCCAGTCGCGTAATATAAGCCTCAAGCAAACTTGCTTTAGGGAATGACGTTCCATAAACCCTTTGAAGCATTTTGCGGCTGGAATCGCCTCTCCAGTAAGCACCGGCGACACTCAGGACTTTGATGGCTTTTACCCTGTCCGTAGCCGGTACGTGAGGCCCCGCGCAGAGGTCCACAAACTCGCCTTGTTTGTAGAAGGAAATGATCTCATCCTCAGGAAGGTCGCGGATCAGTTCCACCTTATAGGACTCACCCTTTTCCTCCATAAATTTAATCGCTTCGTCTCTTGGAAGCTCGAACCGCTCGACTTCATAGGCTTCTTTGACAATCTTCTTCATTTCCTCTTCAATCAAAGCAAAATCTTCTTCTGTGAAGATGTGCTCAGAGTCGAAGTCATAGTAGAAACCATTGTCAATAGCCGGGCCTATGGCAAGCTGCGTTCCCGGGAACAGTCGCTGAACCGCTTGGGCCAGGATGTGAGAAGACGTGTGACGGAATGCGTCCTCGCCGTCCTCTTCCTCAAATTTCAAAATTTCAATTTCCGCATCTTTCTCCAGCTTGTAGAACATGTCGACGACTTTGCCATTCACTACGCCAACCAAGCCTTCTTTTGCCAGCCGTCCGCTGATTTCCTTAGCCACATCCATTAGGGGGGTGCCTTTTTCAACTTCGCGGATTGATCCGTCTTTCAACGTCAATTTGATTTTTTCCATTTTGATAACCTCCTTATTTGCAATAAAAAAACTCCCGTGCCGCCATGACAGATGATTTTCAGCATCAATCATGGGACGAGAGTTACTCGCGGTTCCACCCAAATTGCACCTATGCACGAAGCACAGCATGCCAGCTCATACGGCCTTAACGCAGCCCACGCCATTCTTTCAGGCATGTTGCCATACCTACTCAAACGGAGCTCAGAAGTTAGTATTCCCTGAAATTCCTATCCGCGGTTGCTCACAGCCAAGGCAGCCACTCTCTGAAGGAGGATTTGACAGGTACTGGTCTTCCTCATCGCATTAAAAATATCATATCTCATGTTACGCCTGTTGAGAAGCATTGTCAAGAGAAATCTGACATAAGCGCTGTCTGAGACCGGCCTTGGTTATTAAAGCACGAACAGCACAAGACTGCCTTGCAGCAGTCCTATGACGAGACCAATCACACCGCCAAGCCACTCAATGTGACGAAGCTCTTTGTTGGCCACTTCTACCACAATTTCTTCAATCTTTCTAAAGTCAAACTCGTTGATTTTCTCCTCCACCAAAAGGCCTATGCTGACCTTCTCTGCAGCGCGGTGGACCACCTTTTCGCTGATTTCCGTGATTGCCGCCTCTGCGTTCTCGTCGATGGCTTCCTCAATATAGCTGTAGATGAGTTCTCTAAAAATCCCAGGAATTATGGAAGGCATTTTCTGCTTCGCAATCTCTGAAACCCGCATCTTGACCAATCTGACAATTTCATCTTTGTCCAGGTCTTCAATCATCTTGTCTACAATTTCTTCCACCGTCACAAGCTCACGTTCAACAGTCACGCCCACACTATGCGCAATCTGGGGGCGCCTCTTGGGCATCAGGCCCTGGATTGTCAGCGGCAGAAAGGGTATTTTATAAGGCTCATACGGTCTGAACAAAAGCTTTATTGCCAGCCAGTTCGTCGCCCAGCCAATTAATGCGCCTATCAATGCCATCATTGTTAATTTCAGTATCAAGTTTCATCCTCCTGCTTCGCAGCAACTATAGATACGTCTCAATCAAATAAGCCTGTCCCCTCAGGTACATTGAGGCCACAGCTTCAGCTTTATCCATCCATAGCAGCTGGTGGTCTGACTCAAGCTGAGCATGGCCACAGGACATAATTTCAACCCTGTAGGCAGAGATCCGCTTATGATAAGCCTCCAAAGAGCCCTTAACAATGACGAACTCATCCACCGTCTCGAGATAGTCTCCGACCGAAAGTGCACAGCCCGCTTCCTCAAAGCCTTCCCGGATCAGACAGTCTTCTTCTGATTCACCGGATTCAATGCCACCGCCAATTAAAAATAAACCCAGAGGCGACTTCACAATTCCGACTTTATCTTCCCTGGTCAGAAGCCCGTAAGCACCGGGCCTGTAAATGTAATTCACGTGAGGTTCAATTGTTCCAAAGACCTTCATGGTACACCTCCTGAAAAACAAAAACACCAGCTCATAAGAGCTGGTGCACGTCTTAGACTAAATTGGAGCGGAAGACGAGATTCGAACTCGCGACCCTCGCCTTGGCAAGGCGATGCTCTACCTCTGAGCCACTTCCGCTCGACAATGTATTGCCAAGAAACATATTAGCGCATGCACCTCATTATTGTCAAGACTTGAAATTGTATTTTCGGTGAAATTTGATGTTTTTGCGCTGACGATTACAAATGCAATTGTGTTCCAGCCCTGACCTATGACGCTCTACGCTTCAGCCAGCTCCAAAATTTTGACCAAATCCTCACGACTGAAGTGGTAGTTTTTATTGCAGAAATGACAGTGGACATCCGCCTTGCCGTCTTCTTCTATCATTTGAGAGATTTCGTCTGCACCAAGGACCATAATGCCGCGCTCGAACTTATCGCGGTTGCAGTCACAGCGGTAGCCATTCTCTGTCACCGCGGTGACCTCCGTGTCGAGACCTGCCATAGCGATCGCGATCAGCGCTTCCATACTCTCTGAACCGGCCAGCAGATCCGTCATGGCAGGCATGTGCGCCGCCAAATCCTCAAGCTGGTCAATTACAGCGTCATCCGCGAAAGGCATTGGCTGGATCACAAGCCCGCCGGCACGCTCCACGCGCCCGTCCGCCCCAACGAAGACCCCCAGGGAGACAATGGACGGCTGCTGCTCGGAATACATGAAATAAGCGGCCAAATCCTCCGCGATCTCGCCGGACACCAGCTTAGTCCGCCCAATAAACGGCTCTTTAAGACCGTAATCCTTGATCACAATGAGTTCTCCATTACGGCCAACGCCAGTGCCCACGTCCAGCTTACCGCTCTCTGTAGGCGGAAGTTCTACGTTTGGATGGGCTACGTAGCCTTTGACATACCCCGTAGCGTCCGAAACCGCAAGGAGCACGCCAAGGGGACCGTCACCCTTTACCTGAAAGGTAAGCTTATCCGCGTCGTTCTTGAGCATGCTGCCCATAAGCGATGCACCCGTCAGAGTCCTGCCCAGGGCCGCTGCCGCTACCGGCGAAAGCTGATGAATCTGTCTTGCCTCTTCGACGAGCTCTGTCGTATCTGTCACAAAAAATCTGACGGCCTGGCTCGCAGCCATGCCCCTTACTATTTTTCCCATTTTATCTCCTCCGAAAAATCATTAATGCACGTTCTGATGCAGGTTCGAGCCGCTTCATGGTCTCACTGTCAAGGCTTTCCACCAGTTCGAACCAAGGCGACGCAAAATTTTCAAGGGTCTGGACCTCATGGGCATGCTGAACGTGGGTCTCAGCAAAGCGCTCATAAAGGGCAGGCTGGTCCTCGTCCCTCAGAAAGAACGTCAAACGCATAGTCTGTGTCCTCGCCGCCGGGTCGTAGGCATTCTCCCAAATCATAGAAATTTCTTCATCACTTTCCGCAATCGTGGTATTGCCAAGGACGTGTTCCAGCTTATAAGAGGTACTGAACTCAAGCAGCAGAAGACCGCCGGGCATAAGTGCGCCAGCCATGTGCTCGAAGGCACTTTTGAGCTGTACCTCGCCCTCAAGGTAGTTGATGCCGTCATTGATCATAGTCAGAAGATCCACAGGCCTGTGCAGTTTTAAGGTCACAATGTCCTGAAGCAGGTATCTGACCTTTAAATGGGCTTCGTACGCCTTGTCCTGGGCAATCGACAGCATGGGCTGAGAAACGTCGACCCCAATGACCTCAAAGCCGCGCTCCGCCAGCGCGTTGGTTATATTGCCCGTACCGCAGGCCAGATCCGCTATGGTCCTGGGTCTGGCACCATGCCGTGCTGCAGCGTCCATCAGACCCTCCGTCCAGGCTTCATAGTCCACCTCAGACATGAGCGCGTCATAGCATAGCGCGAAACCGGAATAAGCTTCCGTCATGATGTCATCCCCCTGAACGCCAGGATCAAGTAAATGCCGATGGCTATATAAAGCACACCGCCACCCCAAAACGGCAAGCTCTCTTGAAGGCGCATCTTTGGCCTTGGTCCTTTCACCCAGTGCTTCGAGGCAGTTCTGACCTGCCTGTCCCGCCTGAGGGACCTCAAATCCACAAAACTAATCGCGTCTTCATAGTGTGGGGCCGCCGGCACCTGATCATACGGATACAACCAAACCGCAGAGCTCGCGCCCGCCTCCGGGTTTTTCCTCCCCGTGACGACAAACTGTTGCCCTGAGATTTTCAGCAGATCCCCACTCTTCAGATAGTCGAGCCGTATAGAGCGATAGATTGTCAGGCCAAACCAGACCAAAGGCACAGCAATGACCAGGAGCAGCCCTGCCGCACCAGCCAGGCTGGCTAAGAGCAGTTCCTTGTTCTCAAGAAAAAGCTCTGTCAGGTCCATCCCCGTCTCCATGCTGACGTCCTGTCCCCGGGTCATGAGCCAGGACACAGTGACAGCAAAGCCGTTGTTCACCGCGTGGCCAATCATGCCGGCATAAATCGAGTTTGTCACCTGGACGAGCCAGGCAAACAGCAGCCCAAGAAAAATGGGGCCAAGAAGATTTGCCAGGTTGAAATGGAAAAGTCCAAATAAAACAGCGCTTAAAACCGCGGCAAACCTGAAACCAAAGCGCCCTTCCAGAGCGTTCATGATCATCCCCCTGAAAAACAGCTCCTCACAGATCCCTGGCGTCACCGCCATGACAAAAAAGCTGACCAAAAAACCAGCGCCAGCCGATGGTTCCGGAATCGTCTGAGGTATAAAATGCACCGTCGTCATCAGAATTGCAATAACGGTAACATTTAGAAACGCCACTCCAGGGATCATCAAGAGTGATGCCCCCACAATTTTCATAGCAATTTTAACCGGTATTGGATTGAGTCTCAAGGCTTTTTTCAGATCCACCTTTAACGCGAACCCCATGATGAGCAGCGGCAACACCAAAATGCCGTATTCCGTAAAAATAATGCCGAGCTCAAAATTCGCCGCTTGGGCCATAGAGCCCAGGGTCAGGAAAGCTGCAGCAAGAATCAGGAAAGCCCAGCTCACTGGCGTCAGAGGATAATGAGGTCTCAGCGGCCCATTCATAATAGTACCCCCGATTTCTCAAAAACTTTAAGCATAGCGGCGACGCCGTTCAGCAAAACGCTTTCATCAAAATTGAAACACTCGTGATGCAGTCCAAAGATATGTCCTTTTGCCGCGTCCCTGCATCCCACAAAGACAAACAGTCCCGGCACGGCTTCCTGATAATAGGCGAAATCCTCCGCCAGCATCTGAGGCTCAATTTCAAGGACAAACTCTTTTCCGACCGCGTCCGTAAACAGCGCAGCCAGCGCTGTGTCATTGATCACCGGCGGGTACATAGGTCGGATCTCGACATGCGCGTCACATCCATACCCCTCCGCGACGCTACGGACTATGGTCTCCATTCGAGCAACCGCCTGCTCAAACACTTCTTTTGAAAAGGCTCTGAACGTCCCTTCAAGCCGTGCCTGTCCGGCAATGACATTCCTCTTCTCTCCTGAAAACATTTTCCCCACAGTGAGCACCGCGGCCTCAGTGGGCTTGACATTGCGGCTGACCACACTCTGTAGCACGGACACAATACTGGACGCTGCCAGCAACGCGTCCGACCCAAGATGCGGCATAGCGCCATGAGCGCTCATTCCGGTAATTTCAATGTCGAATTCTCCTGTCATGGCCATGATTGGTCCGCTTCTGGTCGCGAAGGTTCCCGAGGCGATTTCAGGAAACAAATGGTACCCATAGACAGCCTCGACCTTGTACTTCTCAAGGATGCCGGCTTCGACGAGGACCTTTGCCCCGCCCGGACCTTCCTCAGCGGGCTGGAAAATAATCAAAACGCTTTTTTCAAGTCTGTCACGGCGCTCTGACAGCGACTGCGCAAGTAAAAGCGCCATGGTCATGTGTCCGTCATGACCACAGGCGTGCATCTTTCCAGTATGACCGGAAGCGTATGGGAGTCCGGTCTTCTCCGTGACCTCAAGGGCATCCATGTCCGCCCTGAATGCGACGCTCTGCTCGCTTCTACCCTGTATCCACGCCAAGACACCCGTTTTGGCGACCACTTCGACGACAACACCCTCAAGAGATTTTAAAGAAGAAATAAGATACTGCTGCGTTTTAAATTCCTGAAATCCCACTTCCGGGATCTGATGCAAGGCCCGCCTGTGACGGATGGCCAGTTCTGATTTATCTGATGTTGCCTGATCCAGCATAAACATTCACACTGCCCCCTAAATAACAAATGGTTCTTTTCACTATTATACCTTAAAGTAATTGAAGCGACCAAACTTTATTGACATCCACTGTCTTGAATGCTATTATTAATAAAATTTAATAGTTATATTCACATATGCTGATAAATATAGACAAGTATTTAAGTGACTCTAAAATGCCGTTCACGCCGGACAGAGATTGACCCGGGCTCCCGCGAACTATGCATTTTTCTGTATAATGTTAACATATCGAAGGAGGCAATACATCATGAAAAAAATCAACATCGCGGTCGTCGGCGCCACCGGTATGGTCGGCCGCAACTTTTTACAGGTCCTTGAAGACCGTGATTTCCCGTTTGACAACCTTTATTGTTTCGCCAGCGAGCGCTCCGCCGGACAAATTCTGACCTGCAAAGGCAAGGAATATGTCGTCGAACCTCTCAACGAGCAATCCTTTGACCGCGATATCCAAATCGCGCTCTTTTCCGCGGGCGGAGACACGAGCTTGAAATATTCTCCAATTGCCGCTTCCAAAGGCGTCATTGTCGTAGACAACAGCAGCGCCTTCCGCATGGATCCGGAGGTGCCGCTCGTGGTGCCTGAAGTCAACCCGGAAGCCCTTGAAAACCACAAAAATATCATTGCCAATCCAAACTGCTCCACCATCCAGGCTGTCGTCGCCCTCAAGCCGCTCTATGACAAGTACGGTATTGAGCGCGTCGTCTACTCAACCTACCAAGCGGTTTCCGGAAGCGGCGTCAAGGGTATGACAGACCTTGAGGAGGGCCTTAAGGGCAACCACCTCAAGAAAGCTTATCCACACCCAATCGCAGGCAACTGCTTGCCGCAGATCGACGTCTTCCTTGACAACGGCTACACAAAAGAAGAAATGAAGATGATTGATGAGTCTAAGAAAATCATGAATGATCAGTCTCTCAGAATCACCGCAACGACAGTTCGTGTACCAATTTTCTACAGCCACAGCGAATCCATCAACGTAGAGCTTAAAAAACCGTTTGAAGTCGAAGACGTTAAAGCACTGTTTGCTTCCAGCCCAGGCATTGTCCTTCAGGATGACCCAGCGAACAGCGTTTATCCGCTGGCATCAGAAGCAGCCGGCAAAGACCTTGTCTATGTGGGCCGTGTCAGAAGAGACTTCAGCGTCGAAAACGGCCTCAACTTATGGGTAGTCGCAGACAACACAAGAAAGGGCGCAGCCACGAACGCAGTTCAAATTGCAGAGCTTTTGGTCAATCGTTTTTAGCACTTGCTGGAAGTATCTTTAGCCAGCTGGCAAATTTCAGGTTGATGATTCCGTTTCTAACGGATCATGATTTCGGGGTTGTACAATGTTGGTACCAAAGTTTTAGTCTCACTTTTTTGTGCTATAATTAAAGTCAGCAGGACCCAGGAGGCATCCCGGGTCCTTTTCTGACATCAGCCTTAAGCAGGCTACATAAATAGTTTATACTCCCAGGCAATACTTATTAAACCCATACTGAAAGGATGATTACGGATGAGTTTATTCAAAGGCGCCGGTGTCGCAATCGTTACACCCTTTGACGCTGAAAACAAAATTAATTTTCCAAAACTCAAAGAGCTGATTGATTGGCAGATTGCTGAAAAAACGGATGCTATTATCATTTGCGGCACAACTGGTGAAGCACCAACGCTGCGGGATGATGAACATATGGAAGCCATTAAGTTTGCCGTTGAGGCTGTGGCCGGCCGAGTGCCCCTCATAGCTGGAACCGGCAGCAATGACACCCAGCACGCTATTGAAATGAGCATGTACGCTGAATCTGTTGGCGCGGACGGGCTCCTTTTAGTCACGCCTTACTACAATAAAGCGACCCAGCCTGGCTTAATTCGCCATTTTACGGCTATCGCGGACAGCGTCAGCATCCCGGCGATCCTTTACAGCGTACCAAGCCGTACAGGCGTCAACATTGATCCGGACACTGTCCTGACACTTTCCAAGCATCCGAATATTCAAGGGATTAAAGAAGCTTCCGGCAATATTGCCCAAGTCGTCGAAATTGCCCGTCTGATCCCTGAGGATTTCTACCTTTACTCTGGCAATGACGACATGATTGTACCACTGCTTTCCGTTGGCGGCGACGGTGTCATTTCGGTCCTGTCCAACATTATGCCCCGCCAGACCCACGACATGGTCATGAATTATCTGGAAGGCAATTACGCGAAAGCTGTTGAGCTCCAGCTCAACCTTAAACCGCTGATCAATGCCCTGTTCTGCGAAGTTAACCCAATCCCGGTTAAGACCGCTATGAATCTGATGGGGCTGGAAGTCGGTGCGCTCAGAGGTCCACTCTACGAAATGGAGCCAAAAAATGTCGAGCGCCTGACTCAGGAGCTCAAAGCCGCTGGATTGCTATAATTTATAAGAGAGGTGAACCCATGATCCGAATAATATTATCCGGTGCTAATGGCGCCATGGGCAAAAACGTACAGGCGCTGGTCGCAGAGCAGCCGGATTTGGTCATATCCTGCGGCGTTGACCACCATCCGGACCCTGAGGCAAAATTCCCGCAATTTAACTCTTTTGAAGCTGCTGGTATAGAAGGTGATGTCATCATTGACTTTTCACATTACAGCATGGTGCCCTCCCTTGTTTCCTTTGCCGCGGCTGCCGGAACGCCGGCCGTGATCTGCACAACGGGCTTATCTGATGAGATCATTGCAGACGTTGAAGCAAAGGCTTCAAAGGTCGCCCTGTTCCGTTCGGGCAACATGTCCCTGGGCATTAATCTGATGATTGACCTCGCCCGCCGTGCGGCTGAAGTCCTTGGCGAACGCTATGACATTGAGATTATCGAAAAGCATCACAATAAAAAGCTGGACGCGCCAAGCGGTACTGCCCTGATGATCGCAGACGGCGTCAACGAAGCCGCGGATGGCCGTTATGATTATCAGCACGGCCGGCATGGCAAAGACGCCAAGCGTATGCCAAAAGAAATTGGAATCCACGCAGTGCGGGGCGGCACAATTGTAGGCGAGCACCAGATCCTGTTTGCAGGCACGGACGAGGTCCTGGAAATCCGACACAGCGCCGCGTCCAAAAAGGTCTTTGCGGAAGGCGCCATAAAGGCCGCCCGGTTCCTTGCCAGTGCAGGTCCGGGGCTCTACAGCATGAAGGATATCCTGTAGGTCACTGGATACAAGCTTTCAAGCACATGATGTTAAAGAAAGTGCGTAAGTTTATGACAGAGGTGTGCGTTAATCTGAAGCCTGCCTCTGATCCAAAGAATAAAGAAAAGAGGATTGCCAATTTATGACGTATGATATGACAAACCCCTATGAAATCGCGCGTTTTATCAAAGACGCCAAGAAAACCACACCTGTTAAGGCCTATATCCGCGGCCACATTACTTTGCCTGAAGGCTCTGGGATTCGCTGCTTCGGTGAAGCGCCGTTTCTGGTCCTCTTTGGTGAAGCAGATGAGATACTTGAGCTGATTGAAGCTCAAAGCGCGGGTATAGATGATTATGTTCTCGAAAACGATCGCCGCAACTCCGCTATTCCAATGCTGGACCTGAAGAAGCTAAAAGCACGCATTGAGCCAGGTGCCATTATCCGAGACCGCGTTAAAATTGGCGAGAATGTCGTCGTCATGATGGGCGCAGTTATCAATATTGGCGCAGAGATTGGCGACAATACCATGATTGACATGAATGCGGTACTCGGTGCCCGCGCTACGGTTGGCAAGAATGCCCACGTTGGCGCAGGCGCGGTTTTGGCAGGCGTTCTCGAGCCGCCAAGCGCAACGCCGGTCATCCTTGAGGATGGCGTCCTTGTCGGTGCCAACGCCGTTGTACTTGAAGGCGTCAGAGTCGGAAAGAACTCCGTCGTCGCTGCTGGCGCCATTGTTACGGAAGATGTGCCTGAGGGTGTTGTTGTCGCTGGCGCTCCTGCTAAGATCATCAAGTCCAAGGACGAAAAAACGGAAGGTAAAACTCAGCTTCTGGAGGATTTGAGGAAGTAGGACGGGTTACCATCGGCAAAGCTTTTAATCAAAAATCAAAACAGCCACTCAGACGTCTGGATGTGAGGTCACATCCATGGACCTGGGTGGCTGTTTTTCTTTTATGTTGTGGCGGACGTGATTTTCGTGATGCGGTTTTCGAAAGCTTTGAAAAGCGGCTTTACGTCTGCCGAAGGCCGCTGTAAAATAGAGGCAGGCGGCTGGCTGTCAGCCCTTAGTCTACAAAGGCAAAGACGTGGTCAACGTTGCGGAAATAGTCGCCATAATTAAGGCCGTAGCCTACAATAAACATGTCCGGAATGGTAAAACCAACGTAATCAGGTTCAAAGGCCACCTGACGCCTGGACGGCTTGTCAAGGAGCACGCAGCACTTTACGCTGTCAGCGCCCTTTTTCTTAAGATGCTCAAAAACCCCCGTCATGGTGTGGGCGGAGTCCGTGATATCGTCCACGACGAGGACGTCATAGCCTTCTAAAGAATCAATGCCAATATCCTGGGTCACCTCTACATAGCCCGTCGACTCTTCACCGTGACCATAGCTTGAGGTCGTCATAAATTCAACGCGCAGCTGCAGGTCGATTTTTCGAACGAGGTCAGCGGTAAAGATAAAACTGCCTTTAAGCAGCGAAACCACCAGCAGGTCTTTTCCGTGATAGTCTTTGGTTAGTTCTTGTCCAAGCTCTGCAACGCGGCGTTCAATGTCTTCTCTGGAAACCAGAATTTCTCTTCGTTTATTTTCTATGCTCACAGAAACGTCACCTCTCATGGTATGATTTCTTATATTCTATGCTTTTTTGACTGCAAATTCAACTTATTTGCGTCTAAATAGTCCGCGAGGGCCGAACAACCCTCAGGGCGGGACAGGGCCCAGCCACGCGTGAGAGACAAAGGAGGCACTTTTCATGCTGCAATTATGGATTAGAAGTTTGGTGATTGGATTGTCAATCGCCGCGCCGGTGGGTCCTATTGGACTTTTGTGTATCAGAAGGACGCTGGCGCTTGGGAGACGGGCGGGATTGATGACCGGCCTGGGTGCTGCGGCTGCTGACGGCGTCTATGGTGCCGTTGCCGCCTTTGGGCTTAGCGCCGTCTCCGCGTTCCTGATCGATCAGCAGAACGCTCTCAGAATTGGCGGCGGACTCTTTCTGATTTATCTGGGACAAGGCATCCTGCGTTCGAAGCCGGCGTCACGGGCCGCCGAACCAGAGCGCTTGAAGGACTCGGGGAAAACCATAGGCGACATGGGAATGCTGCTTTCGACCTTTGCCTTAACGCTGACCAACCCTATGACCATTCTGTCCTTTATCGCCATTTTCTCAGGCTTGGGGCTGGCTGGCGGCGTTGCTTCCCACGGCATTGCCGCGCCGCTACTGACTGTGGCCGGTGTCTTCACAGGCTCCGCCCTGTGGTGGCTGACACTGACCTTTGCTCTCTCAAGACTCAAAATCCTTTCAAAGCCTGAGAATTTGATCTGGATCAACCGCTTCTCCGGGCTGGTGATCTTGGGGTTTGGGACCATGGCCATTTATCAAGGCGTTGTGGGGTGATGTGCTGTGCACCCCAAGCGCCGCCGCGCTTATTTATGATCGCGGGCTACGCCATATAAACTCAAAAACTGCCTCGACGAGAGCAAAGTCACTCATCAAGGCAGTTTTTTCATGAACATAGGCTCATTTATTATTCTTCAACATAGGTTATAATTTCCAATCCTTCAAACCTACTCAGATCCACTTTTTCTGAGAGTGCCGCCGGCACGGCGACGCGGTCTGCCCTGCCATCGCTTATGAACCGTTTTTTCGGATTGGCTTCATACCCATCCAGCCAATCTGTCAGCTGCAAATGTCCATCTCCGCTCTGAACCCTCTGAATGGAAGCAAAATCGAAGCTTGCGTCAAACGGTGACACGCTGGGTTTCCAGCCCACATTGAGAATCGCAATATTTTTGTAAGCCTGTCCCTCAAACTGACCTTCTACCAAAGTCGCCCTCTCCCCCTCTGCTGGACGTTCCCCATAAGGCAGTGCCAGCAAATCGATTTCATAAGACGCTGGCAGCTGTGCCTTCAGCGCAGCTGCGTTTTTTCCAAGGGACACTTCGACCTCCTGAGCACTAAGACTCTTGAAATGCTCATGTCCGAAGCTGTGGTTCCCAATGTCCATACCCTTCTCGAGCATAAAATTAAATTTGAAATCCACGGAATCCTTCTGTCCAAAAGGCGTACCCCCATTGAAGAAAAAGGTGGCATGCATCCCAAAGTCAGGGTGCTGCGCCGCGAAATCCGACATGATGCCCACAACGCTATTGGGGTCAATGGACCCGTCTTCGAGTAACCTAAAGTTAGAAATATGGCCGTCATCAAAGGTCAGGACCACCGGCGAAAATCCCGCTGGTGTCGAAATGTCACCCTTGACAAGATCCCTTAGCGGAAGGGTTCTGAAGCCCATCTCGTAAAGCCGCTTCAAATCCTCTCGAAATGAGTCGGCGGTACGAACATAATCCGAATTTTTCTCTCCAAGACTGTGATACATGATGACCATGACTTCGCCCAGCTCGTTTGGTTTGACCACCTGAAAATCTATTTCCGGAGCTTCAGGCACTTCAGGCGCTTCCGGCGCTTCAGGCGCTTCCGGCTGAGCATTTTCCCCAACAGGCGCAAGGTCTTCACCATTTTGTACCTCAGCCGGGTTCTCGGAAGGTGCAGTTTCAGGTTGGACAGAGGCATTGCATCCAGCCAAGACTAAGGATACTGTTATAACAGCAAGCACAAGCCTGGAGTGCCGCGTTGTCCCCCCTATCATTTTTAAGCGTTGCAGCATTATGAGTCCACCTTTCAAGGATTAGGATATCCGTATTGGTACTGCTTTATACTTAATATTATAATAGAAATAAGTGCAGATCCCAGCGAGAAACTACAAATGTAACTAATAATTCACTAATTGAAAGCTTCTCCGCCAAGGATAACTGACCTCAATTTTGCGCGTTTGTGGTATAATAATTAAGATTTTATAGTTCAAGCAAGGTGGTGATCCTGTGTTTTTTGATGACTCCAGGCAACAAATTGAAAAGAAAATGCTTTTGCTCGAAGGGATCGCCCTGCTCAAGGGTCCCGCCCACGACATTCTGATGGATCTGATGCTCCGTGATGGGCGCATGAATTATTTTGAATTCACACACTGTTTGGGCGAACTCAAAGATTCGGGCCTTGTGCAAGAAACTGGTTCAAGTCACTATCGGCTAACCGAGCGAGGAGAAAATGCCATTTTATATTTTTCGGACCGAGTTGAAGAAGAAGCTTTAAACGCTTTAAAAACGACGGCCCAAGCATTAAATACCCAAGCCCCGGCATATACCGCGGAGTGGAGTGTCTACGAGGGCGCCCAAGTACTGAAGCTCTTGCACTCCGAACGCGGTCTCTGTCTCATGCTTAGCATGGAGGACCGCAAACTTGGCGAGGCCATGGCGAAAGCCTGGTCGGAGCAGAACAAGTCCGCACTCACCGCACTTATGAACTTGCTGACAGACGCGCTTTTTTATCCGCCGGAAGCATAGCTTTGTCCCTGAGCCAGACCAAGTAAACAAACAAACCAATCAAACAAACAGAAGAAAAGGTGCCGCGAGGACGTCGGTTAGATCAAACGATGTTCCTGTGGGCACCTTTTTTATGAGTATCAATATTTGACCAACGCACTGTTGAGGAAAATGAAAATGAAGCTTAGAACGAGGATTGCGCCAAAGAGAAAAATGGAATAGGTCACCGTGCTGATGTTGAAATTCGCTCTGTAAACCGCTTTCCTGACGGTGGTCTCCCCTTCTTCTTTGATCTTGTGTCCCTTTTGTGCGCTCGACTCCGCCAGATGGCTCAGGGCTTCCCCGGAGCGATGAAGCGGCTCTGAAAGTCTGTCCGTTGAAAGCTTTCCAATAACAGCATCTCCCTTTTCAATAAGCGGTGCTGCAAACTTTCCGGAAGAAGCATTTTCGAGGGACTCAATCAAATGGGTTCCCGCGTCAGATAGCTTAGCGTTGTTTACCTCTACAAGCTGACTCGGCTTTACATTCGCAAGTTTTTGGATGGAGTCTCCCACAAAAGCGCCGAGACGGATCAGCCACTGGTCAAAGAATCTGAAGAAGATAGTCATGCCTCTAAAAATCATCCTAAAGAGTGGTATCATCAAATCCTCTTCCAGCCTGAAAAAGCTGTTGGACGGATTGACATAGACAGCATGACCATCCACTGTACGCCTCAGGTAAATCCTGATAAAAGTCGCGTAGAGCAAAAAGCCAAGCACAAAGATGATGCCTGACGCGCGCAGGGCTTCGCCGGCAAACAGATGAGGGTGAACCTCACCGCTGGCGCCCAGTATTTCAGCCGCCTGAGAAAGCGGCGCGTAAACCCAGTCCGGCTTCACACCCAAAATAACAATGGCCGCTGACAGAATTGACATAGGCAATAGGACCGGCCACTTGACCAAGTGACGGTGCTGACCGTAATACGCATCATTTTTCTCAATAAAGACCGCGACAAAGAACTTCAGCATATAAGCCACCGTCATGGCGCTTCCCAGGTAGAACAAGATGTCCAGAACGCTGAACAGCGGACCTGGAAACTCGTGGGCTGCCTCAAGGAGCGCTTCGTGAATCATGGTCTTGCTGGCATAGCCGTTAAGTCCCGGCAGTCCTGCCACAGCCAGGGCGCCAAACAGGAACAGTGCTTTCAAAAAATGCTTGACCCGGCCAAAGCCGTAAATCACGTTAATACTCAGCTCGTGGAGTGCTATATAGATGACGCCTGCGCCAATAAACAACAGGGTCTTGACGATCCCGTGATTGACTATATGGAACAATGTCCCATAAACGGCGAGGCCCCCATGGCTGCCAAGGATCTCTATCAAAGCGATCCCCACGAGAATATACCCCATTTGACTCATGCTGGAATAAGCGAGAATCCGTTTGACGTTCCTTTGGTACATGGCCAGCACGCCGCCAACTAAGATCGTCATCATACCAAGGATCAGGATTGCGTAAGACAGGATGGGTTCTCCATCCAGTAAGTAGTGAAGTGTCAGGATGATGCCAAAGACACCTGTTTTTGCAAGGACGGCTGATAGTATGATCGTTGCAGGCATAGGCGCTGCTGTATAAGCTTTAGGAAGCCACACATGCAGTGGAAACAAACTCGCCTTGATTCCAAAGCCAACCAAAATCAGGGAGCCTATTGCAATTCTGGTTACCTGAGACGCTTCCTTGAGATCCATCTCAGAGATGATCAGGGTGTCCGCGAAGTTATAAGCCAGCAGGATCCCAAGGAGTACCATAAGTCCACCGGCAATGGCCATGGCCACATAGGACACCCCTGCCCGGTGCGCGTATTCGTCCTCGTCGTGAATGACGAGGAAGTAAGAGGCTATGGACATCAGCTCGAAAAAGGTAAAGAGGTTCAGGATATTCTCCGAAAGAAACATCCCAATAGTACTGAAGTACGTCAGCATGTAAAGGGAATAGTACCTGTTTCTGTGATTGTGCCGGATCAGATACTGCGTTGAGAAGATCATAGCTAACGGCCAGATAAAAGCTGTTAACCAAAGAAAGACATATCTCAGCATGTCGAGCTTCAGCATCAGCCCCGTACCCATCAGGTTAGGCACAAAGACAATGATTTCCCCCTGACTCACAGGCTTATAGAGCCATACCACAATACCGAAAACAACGACATAAACCAGTAAATGCAGGGCATTTCTAAGTTTCTCGTGCTTGTAGCCCTGAATCGCACCTATCAGCGAAGCCAGACCGGGCAGCACGAGCATCAATACAATCCAGAAGTTGTATCCCATTTAAAACACCTCCTGGGCAATTCGGGTCACTATGTTGATGATTGGATTTGGAAAAATACCAAGCAATACGACGATTGCTGTGAGCAAAAAGATAGGCAGCAGCATGGTATCCGCCGGGTCCAGGGACTTCCCTTCCGCAATAGCGTCGAGCTCCGGTGTCTCATTTTTACTGAAGAACGCTTGCACGGCAATGGGCAGCAGATAAGCCGCCGTCAGAAAAGCACTGAGCAGGAGCGCCACAGCATAGAGAACGTTATGGGCCTTCAAAGCGCCAAGGGCCAAATACCACTTGCTGACAAAGCCATTGGTAGGCGGAATGCCAATTAATGAAATGACGGACAGCCCAAAGCAAAACATGGTTACCTTCATGCGTTTTCCTATGCCATCCAATTGATGGACATATTTAAAGCCCGTTTGATAATAAATCGCACCCGCCACAAAAAACAGTGTAATTTTGATGACGGCGTGGTTGATCAAATGCAGCAGCGCCCCAATAAAGGCGTCTTCATTCAGGAGCGCAATCCCCAGAATGATATACCCCAGCTGGCTGATCGTGGAATACGCAAGTCTCTTTTTAAGGTTATCCTGGTGCAGGGCCATCAGTGAACCCATAACTATAGTTAATACAATGATAGGCAGCAGAAACTTAGACGCCCCAAGCATAGCGACGCTGACCGGGCCAAACAGGAAGTACGTCGTTCGCATGAGGGAAAATATTCCGGACTTGACCACCGCAACGGCATGAAGCAGCGCGCTGACCGGCGTTGGCGCCACCATGGCATTAGGCAGCCAGGCGTGAAACGGCGCCAGCGCAGCCTTGACCCCAAAGCCCAAAAACAGACTGAGATAACCCGCCAGCAGCATCATGAAGTTGCTGTGATCCGTGCCGCCAATATGACTCTGCGTCACAATCCCCCCAGCCACAAAGCTGAGGTCGTTCGTCACACTGAATACCAGGAGCATCCCCAGCAGCACCAGTGTTGCGCCGGAAAACGAATAAATGATATATTTCCTGCCGCTTGACAGTGCCTCGTCGCTTCCGGCGTGGATGACCAGCGGAAAAGTCGCCAGCGTCAGGAGCTCGTAGAAAATGTAAAGCGTAAACAAGTTCCCTGAAAAAGCTATGCCGATGGTGACGCCAAGCGTAAACAGAAAGAAGACAAAGAACTGCCGGACTCTATTTTCATGCTTCATATACTCAAAGGCATAAAAGGTCGTAAAAATCCAAAGCAGCGACGCCAGCACCCCAAAGAGGATGCCCAGGCCGTCTGGTCTGAGATAAATGTCAATAAACTTGTTGACCATCAAAAGGTGCAGGCGGACCTTGGGAAACACCGACACGACTGTAAACAGGACTACAAAATTTGTAATGACAGTTGCCGCCACAAACGGCTTCATCCGCTTCTCCGTAATGATCTTGGACTGAGTCGCCAGAATAGAGGCAAGCCAAGGCAGAAAAATTGGAAGTACAATTAAATATGTCATGGACAAGCCGCCTTTACAGGGACGGAATCGCGCTAGCGATCCAATCGAGAATAGGGCCCGAACCAAAGCCTACCAAAACCATCATGACCGACAAAAGGATCAGCGGCACCAGTTCCTTGACTGGCTTCATTTTTGATTTATAAATCTTGCCTTCAAGATTTGAGTTTCCAAAATAGCCGTTGATGATAATTGGGAAATAGTAGCTGACATTGAGTAAGCTGCTGGCCAGAATGATCAGGAGCAGAAAGATCTGTCCCCGTTCTATCGCGGCAAGGGCAAGGTTCCATTTACTGACGAAGCCAGGCAGCATAGGAATGCCTACCATGGAAAGGCCACCTAAAGAAAATATGGCTAAAGTAATGGGCATCTCTCGGCCTATGCCCCGCATCTTGTCAATTTCCCTAAAACCCGTTTGCTCTATGAAAGAGCTGACAGATAGGAACAGACAAGATTTGGTAAGCCCGTGGGCCAGGATATGATAGATAGCAATGGCCATACCCATAGCATTGCCGAGACCAAAGCCAAAGAAGATGTAGCCCATCTGAGCAACGCTGGAATAAGCCACCATACGCTTCAGATCAGTTTGAACCCTGGCGAACAGGGAACCCATGATCATGCCCGTTGCGCCAAAGATCAAAATCAGATTGAGAATGACGGTATCCTTTAGAATTTCCTGTCCGTAAATCATGAACAGAACTTTGAAAAGCAGCACCACCGGCGCTTTGATCACTATGCCAGACAAGATGGCACTGGATGGACCAGGCGCGGAGGCATGGGCATCTGGAAGCCAGACATGAAGTGGAAACATGGCCGCTTTAATCCCGAGGCCTATTGTAAACATGGTGAGACTGACCAGTATGGCTTTCTCATTTCCCACGACACTAACCTGAAGAGTCTCGTGGATGGCTCGCATATTAAGATGCCCTGTCATGGAATACAGATAGGCAATCCCCATCAGAACGAGCCCAGATCCCAGACTGCTCAGGATGAGATACTTCATGGTCGCTTTGATGTTTTCCGGCTTGTCCTTAATAGCGATCAAACCGCAAGCCGCCAATGTGCTGACTTCAATGAAGACGAAGCTGTTGAAAAGGTCTGAGGTAAAGACAATGCCAAGGAGCGACGCCAGGAGCAAGTGAATCAGCGTGAAAAACAGTTTAACGCGGTTTTCCTTAATTTCTTTGTGGATCCCAAAGCTCGCGTACCACACCACCATGCTGGAAACAAAGGCAAACAAGATGCCTACCACTGCTTCAATGGGGCCAATATCAAAGGTAATCCCAAATGGCGCGTCGTAGTGGCCGATGGTCGCGGTATAGCGCTCCACATTAGCAACATCCACCGCCACCAGGATCAACATCAGTAAAACCGCGCCCATGGTCGCCAGGCTGATTCGGGTTACCAATTGCCTATTCTTCATTACAGGCATAACAAAAGCCGTGATCATCAATACCAAAATGGATAACAAACTCATCAAATGTAAGCCTTGCATCTAATCCCCCCCAGAGTCCATTACTTCAGAAAGGTCAACCGTTCCAAAGCGTTCGTAAAACTTGATGGTCAGTGCCAGCGCAAAGGCTGTCGTACTCACGGCAACGACGATTCCCGTCAGCATCAATCCCGTTGGGATAGGTGTGACGTAAGCATCAAGACCTTTAAAGCCTCCATTGATAATGGGGGCCTCACGACCTCCAGTATAACCAATTGTGATAAAGAAAAGGAAAATGCTCGTATCCATGATATTGAGCCCAATAATTTTCCGAATCAGATTATTATTGAGCAGCAGCGTCATGAAACCGACGCCAAATAGAATGACTGTACCAATTTGAAAATAGTGCGTCGTTAAGAATTGAATCACAGATGTCCCTCCTCAAACAGCGTTGCGATCAGATAAAACGCGACTGCAACCACAACGCCGACCAGAAGATTGAGCGGCAATATCAATCCGCTGCTCAATATATTTCCAGGCGTTCCAAGGGGAATTGGCAGACCATTCATATGCAGAACCCCTGAGAGGAACGATTGACCTTTTAAGATCCCATAAAGCAGCAGTGCCCCAAGGGAAAGCTTCAAGAGCCGTTCACCGGTAAATCTCGCCCCAAAGGCATTTTCACCGTTGACGTGACGATCCAGAATCAGGCATGCGCCAAGGACGCTTCCGCCAGAAAAACCCCCGCCAGGCGACAAATGTCCAAAGAGCATGATATAAAAGCTGAAAATCCAGAGGAATGGCAAAAGCCAGTCGACTATGCGCCTAATGATCGGTGTTGTCATGGCCATCCTCCTTTGCTTCAGTTTTGAGGAGCAGCATCAATACCAAGACCAAAGCGGTGAAGATAACAGAGGCTTCAATAAAGGTGTCAAAGGCCCTGTAGTCCAGGATCATACCTGCGACTGCATTGACAGCGCCTGTCTCTTCAATGGACTTTTCAAGGTAGCGAGCTGTCACTTCATTGTAGACAGCCTTGTTGGCAGTACCAAAGGGTGGAAAATCCGAAAGCCCAAGCAAAAGAAATATAATAAAAAATGCGGTTATAAGGACAGCAGCAATTTTTCTTTTCATGAAGTTTTCCTCCTGACACTTCTGATAGCCAGGACGAAAAGTACCGTTGTGATCCCTGCGCCCACTGCAGCTTCAGTGATCGCGAGGTCCGGGGCGTTCAGCTGTTCCCAAAGGACTGCCATCATCAAACTGTAAATCATAAAGACAATGACTGCGCTCATCAGATTTTTGACATAGGAGACTGCAATACTGCCTGCAATCATCAGTCCCAGAATAATCATAGAAAAGGTATTCAATGGGATTCAGCCCCCCCTTTAGTGTTTCGTCTTGCCTTAAGTATACCCCTTGCAATCGCGTGAGTCGCCGTTGGATTGGTTACCCAGACGAAGACAATGACCAGCAGCAATTTGAGTGAAGCTGTGTTTAAGCCCGAATAAATCATAAGACCCACAAGGCAAAGTGCCGCGCCCAGCGTATCGCACTTCGCGGCGCCATGCGCTCTGGTCAGGGCGTCTGGAAACCTCAAGATCCCAAGCGTACCGACAATGAAGAAGAACAGGCCCCCAAGCATAAAAAACATGACTAAAACATCACGCATGGAAATGTCCCTCCTCTTGAGCTTCATCCGCCTCTTCCGCGAATTCCCTTGATATAAATATCGATGCTACAAAGCTGATCAGCGCATAAACTAAAACGACATCAAGGAAATACGTTTCCCTGAGAATGAACGCTATGAGTGCAATGATGACAATAGTCTTTGTCCCAACGACGTTGATGCCTATGATGCGGTCGCCCCTGGTAGGACCAACGATGACGCGGACGAGACAAATCAGTGAGGTCAGAGCCAAAGCGAATGCCATAGCCAGCAAAAATTTATCCATTTAGCCGTGCCTCCACTCTGATCAGAATTTTTTCGATTGGATTGTCCGACAAAGCTTTGAAGTAGCCCTCGTTGAGCGCGTGAATGGTCAATTCGCTTTTCTCGAGCTCAACGGTCATTGTGCCAGGCGTAAGCGTGATCGCGTTGGACAAAAGAACTATCAGCCGCTCATCTGTAAGGCGCGTCGTGAACTTGTATATTTTAGGTTCAATGTGCATGGTCTTACTCAACACAATTTTTGCGACTTGAAAATTTGCCACAATGATCTCTTTTACCAAAACAGAAACAAGGTGCAGCCATGTTGGCCAGAGCTGCGGCGCATAAAGCGGCATCACAGTCTCCTTTGCAACCTTTAGATTCAGAAGTTTCATGACAAGCCAGGACAAACCGAGCCCAATCAGCACCGCCTCAAGGGTCACACGTTCTGCCAACATCAGGAAAAACAACATAAGTCCAATTAACGGCAAAAGCTTTTTCATAATCATCACCCAGTTTATTATAATATGCAAATTTTGTGCCAAAACAGGAGTCTTGCAAGTTTTAAAAAATATTATTCACAAATTAAGTTTTTTCAAGCCTTCAGTGTCGTTATTATTTCCCATGTTCATGCTGTATTTATGTATGTCAAAAGAATTGTATCATAATGAGTCACTGTGTTTCCAGACAAAAACAAAAGACGTCTCAAAACAATACACATGTATCATTTTAAGACATCTCGGTTCACAGAAATGCCATGGCTCTCCATTTTCCTGTAAAGCGTTGCCCGGCCTATCTCCAGAGCTTTTGCCGCCTGCGCTACGTTCCCCCGGCACACATTCAGGGCGCGAATAATAGCCTGTCGCTCAATTTCAGTCAGCGGCTGCACGCCTTCGTCTAAAACTGAAATTTCATGTCGGGCATCTTGACGAATGTAGTGGGGGATCAACTTTTCCTCAAGGGGCGCGCCGGCCGCAAGACTCACCATCATCTGCATCACATTCTGCAGCTCTCTGACGTTTCCTGGCCAGTCATAATTGGACATGGCTCTATAGAACCCGTCGGAAATTGGCAGTCGCTCGACTTCTTTTTTGTTAAATTGCCTGTAGAAATTGTCGATCAGCCTCGGAATGTCACTCCTGCGTTCTCTCAGCGCCGGGGTATGAATTGGCATGACGTTGAGCCTGTAATACAAATCACTTCTGAAATTTCCCTTTTCGACCTCAGTCTTCAAATCCTTATGGGTGGCTGCAATAACACGGACGTCGACTGGCAGTACGTCATAGCCGCCGACCCGGACCACCTGCCTGGTTTCCAGTACGCGCAGCAGCATAGCTTGCGTATCCAGAGGCATGTCGCCTATTTCATCCAAAAATAAGGTTCCCCCATCAGAAAGCTCGAATTTTCCCGGCTGTCCGCCTTTTCGAGCGCCAGTAAACGCGCCCTCTACGTAACCAAAGAGCTCACTGGCAACCAGGTCTCTTGGAATCGCGCCGCAGTTGATGAAGACAAAGGGCTGGTTTTTTCTTCTGCTGGCATTGTGAATCCCTTGCGCGAACATTTCTTTGCCTGTACCACTTTCTCCATACAGTAAAATATTCGCGTCCGAGTCCGCGACTCTTCTCGCCATTTCTACGGCTTGTCTGATTTCCCGGCTGTCTCCCAAAATATCATTGAAAGTATAGATCGCCGTCGCGCCAAAGATTTTGTTGACGAGACTGTGAACCCGCTTTGACTCTCTAAAGGTCAAGACAGCTTCTTTTTTCCCGCCCTGGGTTTGACTGATTGGCGTCATATTAACCAGAACAGAAACTTTTTTACCATTTTTTTTGCGCAGAAATACCTCGACCTCATCCATCTTGCCGCTGCTTTTGACCATGTTGATGTAGGACTTTAGCTTCTGCGCCTCAATCAAAGTCTCGAGCTTTTGGCCAAGGAGATCTTTTTCGCTAAAACCCAAATATTTACGGGCGAAGTGGTTGATTTCCGTGATGTCGCCCGATGAATCCACGCAGAGAATCCCTTCCCTGATGGATTCCATAATGGCGAGATAGTGTTCACTGGCCCGCTTCGCTTCAAGATGCGCCGCCTCGAGGGCCATCTCATGTTCAATGGCTTCAGCGGATGCCATGACCATGCCCAAGGTGTGTGGGTGAACCAGGTCATAATCCCCCGACATACTGAATACCGCCACAACTTCACCATTCTTGTCGTGAATGGGAGACGCGGAGGTCGTCCAGTTATGGAACGACCTGTGATAGTGTTCTGCCCCCATGACCTGAATGGAGCGGTCTTCAAGCAGCGAAATCGCGATCCCATTCGTACCTATGGCTGACTCGCTGACGTTGCACCCGCTGTGAAGTCTCAGATGCTTATTTTCCTCAAGCATGGACTGATCGCCATAGCTTCCTAAGACCCAACCCTCGCGGTCTGTAAGCCTCAGAATCATCCTCGATTCTCCGACTGCTTTGTACAATGTTTCCATAAACGGCTTCGCAATTTTCAGGACGTCGCCAAGCCGCTCCCGACGCAGCTCAAGCTCGCGTTCCTCAAGCTCTTCTTCTGCCCAGGGATCCTCCTGGAGGATTCCGGCAAATCTGCAGCGTTCCCAGGATGCAGCTATTTCAGGTCTTAGGACTTTAGTGTCAATGAAACCTGTCTCAAAGAATTTCATCCAAGCTTTTTCAAGCTTTGATCTGTTTTGAAGCAATTTTCTCGTCGACAAGGTCTCACCTCCGTATGGTCAATGCGTCGAGGAAAAAATTTGGTGCCGGCAGCTGCGAGTCTATTGTCTGTACTTTGAAAATTGCCCACGTCTGCAGCTGCCGGCTGAAAATTTTATCTATTCATTCCACAAGCGGGCTCTCAGCAATGTTCTGGCCTCGCCAATCATATACAGTGATCCAAAACAGAGGACCGCGTCATCCGGGCCAGCCTGCTCAAAAGCTCTGTTTAAAGCTTCAGGGATCGTTGGTTCAATAAGGACATTCTTTCCGAAGGTGGCCATACGCTCTGCGAGCCCTTCTGCACTCATTTTTCTCGGATTGCTTGGTTCTGTTGCTATAACCGTGTCAAGCAGCGGCATCATAACGCTGAGCATACCAGAGATGTCCTTATCACCCAAAATGCCGACTACAGCGACAATGCGCTTTCCAGGCATCAAACGCTTGACAGAGGCAGCCAATCCCGTCGCCCCATGAAAATTGTGGGCACCGTCGATCATGACAAGCGGCTGCGCAGACATGACCTCCAGGCGTCCGGGCCATCTTGCCGCCGCGAGGCCGTCTCTTATGGCATTGTCTGAGATCTCAATATCATAAGCCTCTCGCAGGGCCTCAGCGGCAGTCAAAGCTACAATTGCGTTATTGACTTGGTAATCGCCAATCAGCTTCAGGCAATAAGCATTGTCAAAGAGCTTAAAAACAGTACCCTCCAGTGTCGCGGACTGGATTTCAGCTTCCCCGCAGGGTGCTACAACCAGACGGGTTCCAAGCAACTGACAGCGGACATCTATGATTTCCATAGCTTCCGGTGCCTGTGGATGCACGACGCAAACCGAATCCGCCTTTATAATTCCGGCCTTTTCGAAAGCCACTTTTTCCAGGGTCTCGCCCAGATACTCCACATGATCGAGATCCACCGGTGTAATCACTGAAACCAAAGGCTTTTTAATGACGTTGGTGGAATCGAGGCGGCCACCCAGGCCAACCTCGAGTACCACATAATCTACTTTGCTTCTGGCATAGTATTCAAAGGCTACGGCTGTGACGACCTCAAATTCTGTCGGATGGCTGAAGCCTTCGACCAGCATCCGGTCAACGTGGGTCTTGACAAAAGAAACGATCTCTGCCAAGGACTGATCGTCAATATTGACGCCATTGATTTGAATGCGTTCGTTGAACACCTCGAGGTAGGGTGAGGTATAGAGGCCTGTCTTATAACCCTGGGCCCTCAAAATGGAATAGATCATTGTGGACGTGGAGCCTTTTCCATTGGTGCCGGCAACGTGAATATACTTCAGCCGGTCCTGGGGATTGCCCATATAGCTCAGCAGCTGTGTGATGTTGTCCAGGCCGAGCTTGCTTCCGAATTGATAGGTGCTGTGGATATAATCAATCGCTTCACGAACATTCATGCCGCTTCTCTCCTATTTAAGTTTGGATTTGACCTTGTCGAGTCTTTCCTGAGAGGTGGTCAGCATCTCTGCAAGTGTGACGCGCTTGGCGCGCTCCTCTTCAACCAGCTTTGCCGGTGCCTTGGCCACAAAGCCTTCGTTTCCAAGCTTTGAGTCAATGCGGTCAATTTCGCTTGTCAGCTTCTTCACTTCTTTTTCGAGACGCTCGGATTCTTTTTTGTAGTCGATCAGGTCGTCCATAGGCATCAACAGCTCTCCGCCTGGAACGACGACTGAAACTGCGTCTTCAATGGTTTCCCCGACTTCATAAGCGCGAACCTCGGAAGCGGAGGCAAGGCTCTCAAGATAGGTTTTTTGGTTCAGGAATACCGGCATCAGCTCCGGTGTCACCTTGACTATGAGTCTGGCTTTTCTGGAAGGCGCGACTTCCATTTCTGCCCTGGAGTTTCGGATGCTGCGAATGGCGTCCATCAAAATTTCCATGGCGCGCTCTGCCTCTGTGTCAATGTGAGCGACATTCGCTATTGGCCAAGACGCCACAATCAGATCCTCTGTCTTGGATGGCAGATGTTGCCAGATTTCTTCCGTGATAAAAGGAATGAACGGGTGGAGAAGCTTCAAGATATCTCGCAGAACCGTCAGCAGCACCTTTTGGACTGTCGCTTTCGCCTCAGCGTCTTCGCCGTAAAGGCGCTTTTTCGCGGTTTCAATATACCAGTCGCAGTATTCGTTCCAGACGAATTCGTAGATTTTGTTGGCAGCAACGCCAAGCTCGAACTTCTCGAGGTTTTCTGTGGACTCAGACGTCAGCTGGGACAATCTGGAGAGAATCCAGCGGTCCGCCAAGGTCAGGGTCTCAGAGCCGTCGAGAGCGCCCGGGTCGTTTTCAATGCCCATCAGGACAAAGCGGGAAGCATTCCAGAGCTTGTTCGCGAAGTTCCGGCTGGACTCAACGCGATCCGTCTGGAACTTAAGGTCGTTGCCAGGGCTGTTGCCCGTCGCCAGCATAAAGCGCAGCGCGTCCGCGCCATATTGGTCTATGATATCCAGCGGGTCAACGCCATTGCCCAGAGACTTGGACATTTTCTTGCCGTCCGCGGCCCTGACAAGGCCATGGATGAAGACCTTATCAAACGGAATGTCCCCCATAGCATCAAGTCCTGAGAAGACCATGCGGACAACCCAGAAAAAGATGATGTCATAGCCTGTGACAAGGACACTGGTCGGATAGAAGTAATCGAGCTCCGGCGTCTTTTCAGGCCAGCCCAGGGTTGAGAACGGCCAGAGTGCCGAACTGAACCAGGTATCGAGAACATCCTCGTCCTGTCGGAAGCTTATGCCGCCGCAGTCAGAACAAGTATCCGGCATTTCCTTTGAGACGACAACTTTGCCGCAGTGCTCACAGTAATAAGCCGGGATCCGGTGGCCCCACCAGAGCTGTCTGGAGATACACCAGTCGCGGATATTCTCAAGCCAGTGAAGGTAAATTTTCGTAAAGCGCTCAGGCACAAACTCCAGGGTCTTGTCTTTGACCACGTCAATGGCTGGCGCCGCAAGGGGTTCCATACTGACAAACCATTGGTCCGAAAGCATAGGCTCAATAACGGTATGGCAGCGATAACAGGTGCCCACGTTGTGCTGGTGCTCTTTAATTTCGATAAGGTGGCCGCTTGCCTTAAGTTTCTCAACGACAGCTTTTCTGCAGGCGAAACGGTCCATGCCAGCGAACTCGCCGGCGGCTTCGTTCATGGTACCGTCAAAGTTCATGGCTTCGACGGTCTCGAGATTATGACGCTTGCCAATTTCATAGTCGTTAGGATCGTGGGCTGGTGTGACTTTCAGCGCACCGGTGCCGACCTCCCGGTCGACGTAGGCGTCCGCGACTATCGGCAAAGCCCTCCCTACAAGAGGTAAAATGGCGGTCTTCCCAACATATTTGGAATAGCGCGGATCCTCCGGGTGCACCGCAATGCCTGTGTCACCCAGCATGGTTTCCGGACGGGTCGTGGCGATTTCAAGGTAGTCGTCCTCAGAGCCCTCAAGGTAATACTTGATATGATAGAAGGCGCCCTGCTTTTCCTCGTGCTCGACTTCAGCGTCTGACAGCGTGGTCATGCAATCCGGGCACCAGTTGATGAGACGGTTGCCGCGGTAAATCAGACCTTTTTCATACAGGCGGATAAAGACCTCGGTAACAGCGGCGTTGCAGCCCTCGTCCATAGTGAACCGCTCGCGGTCCCAGTCGCAGGAGCTGCCCAGCTTCATCATCTGATTGACGATCTGGCGGCCATAGTCTTCACGCCACGCCCAAGCCCGTTCTAAAAAGCCGTCCCGGCCAATCTCTTCTTTGCCCAGGCCTTCTTCTTTTCTGATCTTCTCAACGACCTTGACTTCTGTGGCAATACTGGCGTGATCCGTTCCAGGCAGCCAAAGCGCTTCAAAGCCCTGCATCCTTCTCCAGCGGATCAGGATGTCCTGAAGGGTCTGGTCCAGGGCATGGCCCATGTGCAGCTGCCCCGTGATGTTTGGCGGCGGCAGAACAATAGTGTATGGCTTCTTGTCCGGATTCACTTCTGCCTTGAATTGTTTCTTTTCCATCCAGCCAGCGTAAATCTTGTCCTCAAAGGCCTTCGGGTCATAGGTCTTACCCATTTCGCCCGCCGCCGGCGCCTCTTGTGTCATTTTTTTGTTTTCCATGTTTGCTTCCACAATAACTCACTCCCGACTCTGCATTTGGAAATAAAAAAAACTCCATCCCCAATCAAGGGACGAAGTTCATTCGCGTTACCACCCCAGTTCCGCTGCTCATCCGGGATACGCGTCTTAAACGACGCACTCCGGGACTCCGCGACGCGGCACCTCACATGACTTGTAACGGCGTCACCCGTCCGGCGCTTGCTTTAGTTTAAGCGTTCGCGCCGGCCGCTCCCCAGCGACCTTCAGCCTCACAATCCGCGAAGTGTCTCTCAGCCATGGACACTCTCTCTTGACGCGTGGAAAAGCCTACTCCTCTGTTTCTCAGCGTTGCTGAGCACATTATACAAGAATTAGTCGCGTTCTGTCAAGGCAGCAGCACGGCTTTGAATTGGTCTTAAGCAGAAATGGTTTCACTTCAAAAGATGCATGCAGCAGCGGCGCTCCAGATACTTGACGAGTTCTCTTGTCATGCCTCTGAAATCGTAATGAAAGATGCTCCACTCTCTCTGATAATTCACATAAACGATCCGTTTAATGCTCATGGAGGGGAGATATGGGTTTCCGTCCACGGAGGAGGAATCCTGATAGATGCAGAGGCGCGTCACGCGTCCCATGCCGCGCTTCATGGTCTCAGGATTAATTCCGGTCTCCACGGGCTCCTCATGCACAATGGCGAACCAGAGCATGCCATCAATCTCACCCTCCAAATAGCCTCTATGTCTATGATCATTAATCACCTTTATGTTGTGCTCATAAGTATCCATATGACTTCCCACCCATCTGTCCGCCATTCAGGCACACTCAATCAGCAGCTTGGGAATACCAGAATATACTACTTGTATTCCCAAATTTCAAGGGTCTACACAGGAAGTGGATTATTATGATCATTCTTAAGAAAAAATCCGGATTGAATTCAACGCCTTCAATCCGGATTTTTACATTCATTTAGAAAAAGTTGACGTCGATCTCTGCCACAGCAGATTTGATGACCAATTCAATTTGCTGCGTGGACTGGTCATACTCCTCTGAATAATAGGTGCCATCCCTCTTTTCAAAGCCATTTCTGGTAAGAGACTGTTCTCCGGCAATGCCCTTGTAATCCACGCTGACACCAACACCTTCAGGGACTTCCAGACGAATGGATGTGGCGCCGCAATTAATTTCGACTCTGGCGCGGTCCAGGAGGTCACCCATCCTGAGCTCTAATTCACCGGCACCCATATTGATAATCAGATTTTCAACAGGGAGTTTGTCCAGAATCATGTCACTTTCCATAGCACCCGCGTCAATTCTAAGATCCCATTTTACTTTTGGGTTGAGATAAAGGTCGTAATCCAGCCGCTCCGGAATCTCGTTGAACCTAAGCCCTTCTTCAGGTTTAAAGCTGTAGGTGATCTCTTCTGCGTCTCTGCGGCTGCCCACTTGATACAGCTTGCCAGGCACCACATAGGACAGCGCACTTTGGTCTGACACGCCTACTTTAAAGCGCCCTGCAGGCAGCGCAATGTCGACAGTGGCTTTCTCAACACCATTCAAATCACTGGCGTCAAAGCTTCCGCTGGTGACACCGCTCACCCAGGCGTCCGAGTTTCTGTCTCCCCGTTCGACAATGGACCAGGGCAAGGTCATGCCAAACAAGTCCAGGTCCCTGTCCTGGGTGCTGACCATACTGCCATAGAGAATGATGGCCGCAACAAACAGCACCCAAGTAATGACGCCAATGTAGGGAAAACGCCTGAAAATAATGTTGATGCCCACCACCACGAAGATTAGAGGCCATAAGTCAAAGACCGCCCTGAAGATGGCAACATTGACATAATCAAATTTTACTAAAAGCCAGACAATCCCAATGGTAATGAAGGTCAGCCCAATGCCAATGCCGTCTGCAATCTGTTTGTGCTTTCTTCTTTTGACGGCCTTATCCCGCTCTTTTATTTCTGCTTCCGTCAATACCGCGCTGTCCCTGGAGTAGGGGTTCTTCTGCGCCTGGGACTCCTGCTGCACGGGTTCCTGCAGTTTCTGCTGCTCGTCCACCATCAGTCACCTCTTCCCTTCATCACAATCAAGCCACCAATGAGGATCAGAACAACCGGCAGGATGAGTGTGAAATCAAACCAAGGCAGGATCTGCCTGAAGAATAAGAGCGCGCCGAGTCCTATGAACGCGAGACCAATAATCAGCCGAGCCCTGTCATTGTTGAATTCAGGTGACCGGTTTCCGCCTACGGAAGCCGGGTCCCCACCCTCATAGCTCTGATATTTCTGGTCTTCATGAACATATTCATAGCCCGCGTCACCCAATGGGCGCTTTGGGATGACTATGGCACAAATGATATAAGCCAGGAGCCCGGTCCCCCCAAAGATGACCATGACAGCCCATAAAATCCTGACGATCACCGGGTCGACGTTGAAGTATTCCGCGACGCCGCTGCACACGCCGGCAATAACGACATCATTGTTTGAACGGTACAATCTTTTCATTATTAAACCTCCCTGGTAACTGCGTCGCTTTGTTCTGCAGTGTTTGCTTCTTTATTTTCAGTTTGTGTTTCTTTTTTTGTTTCACTTACTGTTTCATTTTCCGTTTCACTTTTTGTCGGCATCTCTGGTTTTGCACCGGCAACCGGATCAAAGCTATCCTCTTCGCGTCTGACCGGCCCCGGACCATAATTGTTTCTCCCGTTCTGGTCTGTTCTTCCTTGTTCCATCACAGGCGCTTCAGGAATAATGAGTCCCGCGGCAATGTAAAATATGAATCCCACAAAAGTGAAGCCAATCAGCACCATGCCGAGTCGAATTATGGTTGGGTCTATGTTCGCATATTCACCAATTCCCCCACAGACACCAAACAACATTCGATCTTCCCGCGAGCGATACAATTTTCTTTCCATAGTCAAAAGCCCTCCTTTTCTTTACAGCATGATCATACCATATGCTATCTTGTTTTACAAGGTACTCAGTTAAACACTATAGATTAAAAGATGATTAAGGACTTAAGGATTTTTTAACAATGTATTTTGGTGGGGGACAGGGACATACCGCACTGTCAGGGCGGGACTGGGCCCAACCGAATTTTGGTTGGGCCCAGTCCCCAACCAACACCCCGCCCGTCCAGCGACAACACAAAAAGACAGGCAGCACTTCAACATTGAAAGTGCCCCCTGTCTTCTATCCTCAACGCCCTGTTACCAATAGTCAATCCTTCAAAAACACACTATCCGCGCTTGCTGTCCACACCAAAAATCCGCTCCGCGATCCGAATCCCAGTCGGTGTCGCAGCAAGACCGCCCATGGCTGTCTCACGCAGTGTCGGCGACATCACTTTGCCCACCCGGTACATAGCGTCCACGACTTCATCAAAAGGAATCGCCGTCTCCAGACCCGCCAGGGCCATATCCGCTGACAGGATCGCATTCGCCGTTCCCAGAGCGTTGCGCTTGGCGCAGGGACATTCGACAAGACCAGCAATAGGGTCACACACGAGGCCCAGGATATTTTTTATGGTGAAGGACGCCGCGCTCAGCGCTGCCGCCGGGCTGCCCCCCATCATTTCAACAATACCTGCCGACGCCATGGCAGACGCCGTCCCGGTCTCTGCCTGACAGCCGCCCTCTGCACCCGCTACGGTAGCATTTCTGGAAAACAGGAAGCCTACCGCCGCCGCCGTCAACAAGGCCTGCACCAGCTCTTCGTCCGTTTTGCCCTGCCTGAGACCCGTGGACACCAGCGCCCCGGGCACAATCCCGCAGGAGCCCGCCGTTGGCGACGCCACAATCCGGCCCATGGACGCGTTGACCTCCATGACCGACATGGCGTTGGTCATGGCCTGAAACATATCCCTTCCGGATAGAGGCTCGTGGGTACTGGCATACTGTGATAGCTTGTACGCCTCCCCGCCAATCAGGCCGCTGACCGACTTGACACCCTCGTGAAGCCCCGCCTGAATTGCCGTCTTCATAACCTCCAGGCTGTCCCGCATCTGACCCAAGACTTCCGCCTCAGTCCTGCGGGACATTTCCACTTCCCGGGCCAGCATCACCTGGGCAATGGTCATATTTTTCTCTCCGCATATCTCTATCAGCTCTTCACCCGTTGTAAACCTATAAGTCATACGTCACCTCATCATATTAGATAGACATCGACAATGCCAGGGAACGAGCGGATCGCCCGCACTGCGTCTTCACAGACGACATCCGAAACCTCAACCACCATGACGCCCTCGTCGTCTCGATTCTTCTTCTTGTGAAAGCTCATATATAGAATATCCAAATTGCACGCCATCAGGATGTTGGTCATGCCTGAAATAATGCCCTTGCTCGTGTTGTGCCGGATGATGATGGTTGGGTGCTCGCCGCTGATCGTGAGGTCAATCCCGTTAAGGTGCTCTATACTGATATTTCCTCCGCCGATGGACGACCCAATCAACACCACTTCCGAACCATCTGCCCGTGTGACGACAATCTTGACGGAGTTGGGGTGCATCAAATCTCCAAGATCCTTCTCTTCAAAGCTGTACGTCACACCCCGCTGTGCCGCGATTTCAAAAGCTTCCCTTAGCCGGTCGTCACTCTCCCCAAAGCCGAGGACACCCGCGAGCAGCGCCTTATCCGTTCCGTGGCCCCGGTAGGTCTTCGCGAAAGAGCCGTGCAGATAGAACGCAACGTTTTTAATGTCATCTCCCGCAAATTTGTGAGCCATTTTACCTATCCTGGCCGCGCCGGCGGTATGGGAGCTCGAAGGCCCAATCATTACCGGACCGAGAATATCAAACATACTATAATCTACCAAGCTGCCACCTCCTTTTTTAATGATAATACACAAATTTCACAAAAAAGAAAAGATGGGCGTGTGCCCATCTCAAAATTTTATAAAAAATTTACGTTTATCCAACATTATTTATATTGTATGCACAACATGCATACAACCAAACACCACTTTTATTCAATTTCAAGCTATAGTCCCGCTGCCACACGCACCATTTGTTGGTGCTTCGGATCTTTGGTTCTTGTGCTGTGCAGCTTGCTGTCCCTGAAATGCAGGCAGAAGTGCCCTGAGACGCCATTGTTCTTGACCATGTCAAAGTTATAGCCATACCCATAGCCCGCTGAGCGGTCAGAGACATATTTGCCTTCCGGTTGATTCTCAAGGCCGGCATGAGGCATGCCATTCATGGATGCAGCAATAATACGGCTATTGAAGTGAACGAGAATTGCCCTGCGGGACCAGTTGTAAGATCCGCCCCAAAGCTTCTTGATAATCTCAGCGTCTTCCTTCGTCAGTGGCTCAACGTCAGCGTGAACGCCGCCGTAAGTGACCTTCATTTTAAACAGTGTTCCCGTTTCAAAATCTTCCAAAGTCAATACCGTGGAGCCGCGCTTCAGCTGTCCCTGAATGTCATTCCAGGTGATGTATTCACCAATGCGTCGCTCGCCGACACCCCGGGAAATGACTGTTGGACCGGAAGCAGAAAGTGCCGTGCTGTCAGTTGTGGTTAGCAATATGTAACCCAGCTCAGCCATTTTTGCCAGCACCGCTTCGTCCGCAGTGCCATTGATCTCCATTTTGAATTTCTCCTGAAAGGTCTTGACGGCCTCTTCAGTCATTGCACCATAAAAGTCAGTAGGCTTATCAATGTCCAAATAACCCATTTGCATCAGTGATGCCTGGATCCAGTAGACACTTTTCGAAGTCGCGCCAAACTTGTAAACGTCCCGCTTGACCTCTGGAATTCTGTTCTGCGCCTGCAGCTGAGCCAGTGTCGCCGCGCCAGCGACGCCATCCGCGGTCAGTCCAACGCTCTGCTGAAACGCCTTTACAGCTTGCTGGGTGACCGGTCCATAATTCAGCGTGTAGACACTATCCTTATAAAAGCCCGCATCGCTAAGTGCGCGCTGCAGCCAGTAAACGTCCTTGCTTACTGTCCCTATTTTGTAGGCGGGCTGTTTGAAGTGCTCCGCCACGTCTGCAAAGCCGCCGCCAAGCGCCAATGTGCCGCCAATCAGCAGCCATGCCATTACCTTTTTGATCATAAAAAACCTCCATCGGCAAATTTATTATGTCAACTATACTATCCAATGGCAGATTAATCAAGGCTTTTGGCCTTTTTGTTACTTTTTAATCAGGCTGCGAATGACGTAGGAGGCCATGAAAAAACCGGATACCGGGGGCACAAAGGCGGTACTCCCCGGTGTAACCTTTCTGGCATTTGTTGGATTCGGATCCAATTTGAGGGGCTCCACCGGTGGCTCCGTGGAATACACCACCATGAGCTTCTTCACGCCGCGGGCCTTCAGCTCTTTGCGCATGACCTTGGCCAGCGGACAGACGGAGGTCTTAGAGATGTCCGCCATGACCAGCTTTGTGGGATCAAGCTTGTTGCCTGTGCCCATGGAACTGACCACCGGGATGCCGCGCTCCTGACAGGACACGATCAGGTGCAGTTTGGATGTGACCATGTCTATGGCGTCTATGACGAAATCAAAACCATCGGCAAAAATCCCTTCAGAAGTGTCTGCGTCATAACGCTGCCGGACTGTAACCACCTCAATGTCCGGATTGATCAGGGCGATCCGGTCCTTCATCACCTCCACCTTGTATTGGCCGATGGTCGTTTCAAGCGCATGCAGCTGCCGGTTCACATTCGTCAGGGCGATCCGGTCAAAGTCGACCAGCGTCAACCGACCCACCCCTGACCTGGCCAGGGCTTCAGCCGCATAGGAGCCCACGCCGCCTATGCCAAAGATGGCCACATGGGCATGCTTCAGAACGTCCAGCGCTTCAGGACCTATAACCATTTCCGTACGCGTCAACCGATCAAGGCTCATAATTCATACCGCCTTTTCCGCGAAGCGGCGTACCGTTTCGACTATAACTTCTACAGCCTTATCCATGGAGGCCATAGGAATGTACTCAAACCGGCCGTGATAATTATGGCCGCCGGTAAAGATGTTTGGGGTTGGGAGGCCCATGTAGGAGAGGCGCGAGCCGTCTGTCCCACCGCGGATCGCTTTGATGAGCGGTTTAACCCCAACGGCTTCCATGGCGCCCTTAACCGCTTCCACGATCTCCATAACCGGCACTATCTTTTCTTTCATGTTGAAGTAAGAATCTGTAAGGCTCAGCTCTACGGTGCCAGAACCATACCTTTGGTTCATATAGGCTGCTGCATCGGTCATCAGGGCTTTTCGCGCCTCAAACTTTGCCATATCGTGGTCCCGGATGATGTAATGGAGCTCGGTGTGCTCCACATCCCCTTTCATTTCGTTGAGGTGAAAGAAGCCCTCGTAGCCCTCGGTGTGCTCCGGCCGCTCAGCAGCCGGGAGCAAGGTGTTGAAAGCCATGGACAGGAGCAGTGAATTGACCATTTTATCTTTGGCGTTGCCCGGGTGGATATTGCGGCCATTAAATTTTACTGTCGCTGAAGCTGCATTGAAGTTTTCGTATTCCAGCTCGCCAAGCTCTCCGCCGTCTAAAGTATAGGCGAAATCCGCCGCGAATTTCTCAACGTCAAAGTGATCCGCGCCCCGTCCAACTTCCTCATCCGGTGTGAAGCCAATCTTCAGGTCGCCCCTCGGAATCTCCGGGTGGGCCATGAGATATTCGACCGCAGTGAGAATTTCCGCGATGCCTGCTTTGTCATCTGCGCCCAGAAGGGTCGTGCCGTCTGTGGTGATGAGATCCTGGCCTATATATTTCAGAAGTTCTGGAAAATCCGCCGGGGACATGACAATGCCTTGATCCGGATTCAGAAGAAGATCCCCGCCATCATAATTTTTGACGATCTGCGGGTTGACGCCTGCCGCTGTGAAGTCCGGACTGGTGTCCATATGAGCTATTAAGCCTATAACCGGCGCAGCCTTGATGTTGCCTGGAAGTTCGGCCATGAGGTACCCATTGTCATCCAAGCTCACCGAATCGAGGCCCATGGCCTTCATCTCTTCAAACAGGATCTTGGCCAGATCAAACTGCTTGCGTGTGGAGGGCGTTGTATTGGAATGTTGGTCAGAAGCCGTATCTATTTTGACGTATCTCAGAAATCTTTCATGTACAGGATTCAAGCTGCTTCACTCCCAGTCAATTTTTTCAAGTGAGGTTTTGACGATTTTGTCGTAGCCTTCCTGAAGGCTTTTTAGGAGCGGGTTGCTGGACGAGGCAATGATGACTTCGTCAATACGCGCCACAGGCAGCAGTCCAATAGAAGTTCCCGTGATAAAGCAGGCGTCATAATTCTGAAGTTCATCTGCCTTAATCTCAGCCTCTTCAAAGTCAACTTTCAGGTCTTGAATAACCAGCAACAGCTTCTGACGGGTAATTCCGAGCAGCACATGGCTGGATTTTGGCGTCAGCAGTCGGTCACCTTTAACAAAAAACACGTTGGAGCGGCTGCCCTCCGTAACGCGGCCTTCACTGTCCACCAAGAGGCCCTCGAAGATCTCCGAGGTTTCCCGCATACGGTCCACCTTGGCGCTGAGTTCAGCGTTGATGACTTTCGCATTGGGATTTTCCCTCTCAACTTGCATCAAAACCGTCTTGACGCCATTTTCGTAATAAGACTCCGGTGGGTAGAAGCTCTTCACCGGAAAGACCACATAGCTGAAAGCACCGCTTTCGAGATAGCCCGCCACGATCTTAAGGTTATTGTCTTTAATGTCGCAGTGGGCGACGACCTGCTTCATGTCTTCCGCCACGGCCGTTTCTATGCCTTCTGCCGGCATTCCCAGACTGAGGCCCGACTGCTTCAGCCGCTCCAGATGTTCTTCCATAAAGAGCGGTTTTCCCTCCATGATCCGGATCACTTCATAAATAGTCTTTCCCTGAAACGGCCATTCTTCAAGATCATACGCGTAGTAGACCTGTCCATCCGCCGCCACAAAGCTCAGATTAGCGTTTATTTCCAAAAGGCTCACCCCAAGATTCATAAGTATTTTCAAGACATAAATGTCTACAACATTTTACCATAAATCCAGGGAAAGTTAACACTTACTGACGGGATAGAATACTTGACTGCGATCTTAAGTTCCGTTGAGTTTTCTTAAATCACCACTAAACTATCCATCCTACAACACCTGAAGGTAGTCCTTAACATCTACAACTTTTCCATTCATTATGTATACCCTTGGAATTCTTTTGTCAATTCTGCAAATAATTTCATGCGTATTGGTACCAAGCCAATCCGCCATATCTTCAATCCATATTTTATTAGTTTCATCACCGCCAAATACAGTCACTGATTCACCTACCCCTACATCCAAGCCAGTTACATTAACCATACACTGATCCATGCAAATTCTTCCAACAACCGGAACCCTTTGATTACGAATCAAAACACTTGCTTTACCGCTAAGCATTCTTGAAAACCCATCCGCATAGCCAATAGGTAAAGTCGCAATCCTTTCATCCCCTCTGGTAAAATATTGATGGCCATAGCTGATTCCATAGCCCGGCGGCAAGTCTTTTATATGGGCTATTCTGGTTTTTAGCGTCATCACTTCTTTTAATCTTATAGATGAGTGCGACACTTTACCTGAAGGATATAACCCATAGAGCATAATTCCCGGCCTCACCATATCCATACAATATTCAGGAAGATCAATAATACCAGCACTGTTAGACACATGACAGATCGGAATGACGATTCCATTATTTACAAGTTTTTTAATCATATATATAAAAGATTCAATTTGCTTCATTGTAGATGTTTTGTCAAGCTCGTCAGCTACTGCGAAATGCGTAAAAATGCCTTCAATTTCCAAACCAGGCATCTCACTTATCTTAAGAATATCAGAAATAGTTTGCTCACCTGGCATCATCCCAATACGCCCCATACCTGTTTCAAGTTTCAAATGCACTTTAATACGTTTGCCTAATGCAACAGCTTTTTCATTATACTGTTTGGCCGTTTCCAAATCATACAAGGTTTGAGTTAAATTATACTTAACGAGAATATCCGCTTGATCTGATGGTGTAAAACCCAAAATCATAATATCAGTGTCCGGAAACACCTTTCTAAGCTGCATTGCCTCAGTCAATATAGCCACAGCAAGCCGATCTGCGCCATTATCAAGCAAAGTCTTCGCGACACTGACTGCACCATGACCATAAGCATCTGATTTGACAACAGCCAGTATCTTGGACTCTGGTTTAATGTGATGCCTTACCTCACGAATATTATGCGCCAGATGATCAAGATTTATTTCAGCCCATGTAGGTCTCATAATCTTATCCATTTCAACATCCTCCAAAAGAATACTGAATTTTTCTAAATCCACGTGAATTCAAGTGTGTAGATTGTCTCGTTCTGCTTGATTTAAAGAATGGACTTGTGTTTATTCAATTTTCAAGGTACAATTTTATTAAATTCAATTAACTATATTTTAATGAAGTTTAACTATGTTGTCAAATGAAATTTAACTTAATTAAATATAATTTAATTTGGAGGGTGTTTATGACCGACGTAAATATAGGCAAAAAAATTCAAGAATATAGAAAATCAAAGAATCTCAGCATCAAAGACCTGGCGACACTATCAGGTGTGACCTCCTCACTGCTGAGTCAATTGGAAAGAAATTTAGCCAATCCATCTATAAACACATTAAAAACAATCGCAAAAGTACTCGATGCGCCATTATTTAGTTTCTTCATGGACTCAGGCGAGACCAATTCATTAATAGTAAGAGCTGGCAATCGAAAAAAGCTGATTTTCCCTTCCAACGAAAATTTCACCTACGAACTGCTAACATCAGATACAAGTGGCGCTATCGAGTTCCTTTTAATGTCTCTCGCACCGCATACACAATCCTCTGAAAGCTTAATTGGACATGAAGGCGAAGAGGTTGCCTACGTCACTAAAGGGGTGGTTCGACTCTATTTGGAAAGCGAAATTGTAACATTGTTTCAAGGGGATAGTATTAGGATTCCACCGTTTAATAAACACAAATGGGAAAACGAATCCCCAGAAACCTCAGAAGTCATTTTCGCAGTTACACCACCTTCTTTCTAACCAGCTGATCCAAACAAAGCAAAAAAGAGCGGCCTCTCGGTCGCTCTTTTTGACTTTGTCCAATAATGGGTAATCCTGTTATTTATACTATTCAAATTTACTATGCTCTAAGCCGCCTTTTTAAAAAAATCATTTGAGAGGCGTCGAACTTCTGGCGACAAGATAGTCAGGGCTATCAGATTGGGAATAATCAAAAGCCCAAGCGCGCAGTCCTGAATCAACCATACTAATTTGATACTGCTGACGCTTCCTATCGCGATAGCGACAGGAAATAGAAATCTATAAATCCAGGCGGCATCTTCGTTTGCCAAGTACAACAAACTAACATGCCCAAAATACCACTGACTCATTAACGAAGTCCCAGCGAACAATATCAAACTCACGGATACAATAAAACTCATCCAGGGCGCGAATGTACCAAATGCAGTCGCAGTCAACAAAGAAGGGTTGACTACAGTATTGTGAACTCCAGTAAGAAGTATGACAAAACCAGTGATTGAACAAATTACCATAGTGTCAATAAATACATCAACTATGCCGTAAACCGCTTGCCGCGAAGGATGATCCACGGTAACCGACGCATGGATCACCGCAGCAGAACCCTCGCCGGCTTCATTGGAATACAACCCCCTGGAAACCCCATAGCGCATGGCTTCTTTCAAAGAAAATCCCGCGACACCTCCAATGCCAGCTTTAATCGAAAAGGCACCCTCAATTATCGATATAAAAACATCTGGAATTTTCGCAGCATTCATAATAATAACAATCATACCGCCAGATACGTACAATAAAGCCATAAAAGGGACAATTCTTGCAGCTACCTTAGCAAGTCGCTTTAGGCCCCCTGCTGCAATAATGCTCATAATCAATGCCAGCATAATTCCAGTCATCCACTCAGATACCCAAAATTTATCTTGCATGACATTAGCTATCGTATTGGATTGAATTAATGTGCCTCCAAGATTCTGAGCAAATAGCAGCACAGCAGCCACAACGCCTAACCAACGACAAGACAATCCTTTTTCTATGTAATACATTGGGCCGCCCATCACTCTACCAAGACTATCTTTTTTCTGATAGTGCAACCCAAGAACGATTTCACCGTATTTCGTGGCCATGCCAACTATAGCAGCGAGCCACATCCAAAATAAAGCCCCAGGACCGCCTGATAAAATTGCAGTGGATACACCAACAATATTTCCACTGCCCACTATGCTTCCAACCGATGTGCAGAGCGCCTGAAATGAGGTGATCGTCACTGAAGTCGATTTCTTTTTCTCTTTCCGCTGCAGAATAGGTTGGAGGAATACTTCGCGCACAATGAAAGGAATTTGCCTGAATTGTACAAAGCCAGTCATTACAGTATATAAACATCCAACACCTATTAATGCAGCCAACAGCCAGTCTCCCCATAAAAATTCAGCGAATTTTCCGAACAGATTCTCAATTCGTTCCATAATACACCCCAATTTCACCAAGTCAAGCTTTGAGAAGTTCAGTAATGTCTAAACTTTTAAGTTAAGTTCAACCGTTAATCCTCTGTCCAAAATCTTTTACAAAGGTTTTCACCTTGTGCAGTCGGCATAGGAATTTCCATCACAGCTGCCAAAGTCGGTGCCACATCTACCAGGTTACAACTGCCTAAATCCTTACCTTTTGGAATATCAGGGCCTATCATGCAAAATGAAGCTCTCATTTCATCGAACTCTTCACTATAGCCATGCTGAGCCTTTTGAACCAACTCGGTTGTCATGTAGTCACCACAAACATCATCCCTGATTTCGTAACCTTTCTGGGCCACAAGAACATAAGCTGCTTTCGAAAATCCTTTGCGGGTTAATCTAGCTTGATCACCCGTCAGCACTTCCAGAATTCCATTATCATGTTCTGTTCTCAACTGCTCCATTAATAGCTTAAGCTTTTCACTGGATTCAAGATCCCCTTCGTCTTTCAATCTTATTTCACATGTGCCACCAGCTCTTTGAGACCAAGCGCGCCATGAAGACACTTGATTTTGACTGTTCACACTGATGAGTCCAGCTTCTTTCAGCTTTACGTTTGGCCGTATACAGTGATGATTATCCAGACTTCCATGATCCGAAACCAGACAGATTAGCAATTCCCGATCAGATATTTCATAGGCTGTTTTTATAAGGTCTCCCACCATTTGATCGATCTGTTCTAATGCACTTAACGCTTCGGCACTATACACACCATTTACATGTGCCGTTTCATCATAAGAAGCAAAATAGGTTGTCATAAAGAAAGGCACCTCAGTTTCACGAGCTTTTATTTTGTTTCTCAGCAGCCAAACAGCAGCCTCTTTTCTTCTACAGTCTCCATCTATCGTCAAATCCAGGCCACCCGGAAATCTCCCTATCTCTTTTTCCATTTCTGAAGCAAGCCCCTGCGGCACAGAAACTGCGTCTATAAATTTGGTGTCCAGTCCTGAGCCATCCCACCAAAACTCAGGCACTATATAGTCTCCTTGAGCTCCGACAGAAGTTGGAAACGCAACACTTGCCGAACAATAACCATGTTCCTTTGCAAGTTTCCAGAGTGTTGGAACATGATCACTTACAAACCAATGCCATGCACCTTTATGACTACCATCAGGATCAAACATTATATTGTTGTAAATGCCATGGGTATCCGGATAAGTTCCAGTGATGATTGTTTGATGACAAGTGTAGGTGAAACTTGGAAATACACTCTTAACACCTTTGGAGGCATACACACCATTATTGGTAAAAAATTCAGAGATATTAGGTAAGCACACACCATATTTTTTAGGATCCGTAATAAACTCAGGCTTAAGCGCATCCACAGAGATTAGAAGTACATTCATTTTCTGACGATTCAATTGTTGCTCCCCCCGCTTCATATAAATTTGAATCTGTTTTTCTACACCGACCTATCATTGTTTTATACTTTCATCATCCTGTTTGAGTTTACAAACAACTGGAACATTAGCTGTTTCAAACATTTTAATTTGTTTATCCGTCACTGAAGAGTCTGTAATAATCATATTTATTTTCTCCAAACCACACATTTTATACAACGAATTTACCCCTAACTTTGAACTGTCCGTAATGATTATGGTTTTATCTGAAGCTTCCATCATCTTGATCTGCACAATAATTTCGTCAGGTCGCTGGTAAGTAATGCCAGACTCAACGGAAACGCCGCAGGTTGTTAGAAAAAAAGTGTTGATATTTAATTTTGAAAAAATTAACGTAGCCATATCCGTCGTCATTGAATATTCTTCTGGCCTTAACACCCCTCCGGTCAGTATGACCGTAAAGCCCTTAGCATCTGCAAGAACATTGGCAATATGAAGTGAATTTGTAACAACGGTCAATCGATTGAATTTCGTTTTAATAATTTCTGCAAGTTTCCTCGAGGTTGTACCTGAGTCCAATGCCAACGACTGTCCTTCGGTTATATATTGTGCCGCAATCTCTGCAATCTCTGCTTTTTCAGAAATCTTCTGTCGTTCTCTTTTTTGAAATTCAAGATATCCGTTTTTAGATTCGTCAAAGTCACTTTGATCGACAGCAACTGCGCCGCCATGAGTTCTTTTAAGCGAACCCACAGATTCCAAATATTCAAGGTCCCTTCGTATGGTTTCCGACGACACACCGATTTCTACCTTAAGCGATGAGGCTTTTACGGCACCTTCCTTTTCGAGGATCGAAAGTATCTGTTCATATCTTTTTTCAGGTAACCACATCATTTCAACACCCTCAATTCCATATTGTAAGTTAGAATCTCTTCCCACACATAATACCACATCGCAACAACAAAACACAACAATATGCACAAATTTATCATTGTAATTCTCGTTTGATTGAGCAAAATCTTATAATTTTAAATCATTTCACAACAAAACACATTTTTTATCACATTTTTACTTGATTTCACACAAATTCAGTAATATAATAACCTCATTCCACACAAGATCACACACGCCAATTTAAGGAGGAGTCATTTTGGAAAGTGCTATGAAGAACAAAGATTTGAACACAACGAGGAAATGGGCATCTTTAGCATCACTGATTTTTGGAGCGGGTACAATCTACAAGTTAGGATTTCTTAAGGATGCATTTTACGTGCCCATGCAACAGTTCATGAATCTGTCCCACACCCAAATCGGATTAGCAATGAGTGTCGCTGGCTTTATCTCCACTTTTGGTTTCTTGGCATCCATTTATTTATCTGATCGTTTCTCAAAGAAAATTATGATTCCAATTTCTTTAATCGGTACCGGCGCCGTTGGATTATTACTCTCGACTTTACCTTCTTTCACGTATTTTCTAATCGCTTATTGTCTACTCGCCATTTTCGCCGATATGCTATTTTGGCCAATCATGCTTAAAACGGTCCGCTTACTCGGCAACAAAAGCGAACAAGGCAGAATGTTTGGCCTCCTGGAAGCAGGTCGGGGACTGGTTGACACCGTTGTCGCCTTTGGTGCTCTCGGCATTTTCGGATATCTCGGCAGCAACGCAAATGGTTTAAAAGGCGCAATTCTCTTTTTTTCTGCAGTACCAATAATTATAGGTGTTGTTTCTTATTTCCTGTTAGATCACGATAAAGTAAGCGAAGTCAATTCCAAGGGTGAACGAGTTGGTAAGAATAAAGTCGCTTTTGAAGGCATGACAAGAGCTGTAAAAAATAAATACATATGGTTTGTCGCTTTCAATGTCTTCTTTGTATACAGTGCTTACTGTGGCATTACTTATTTCACACCATTTCTTGAGGAGATCTACGGTCTCCCTCTAGTACTTCTTGGCGCCTATGGCATCATTAAGCAATATGGTCTCAAAATGCTTGGCGGGCCTGTTGGTGGATATCTAACGGATAAAGTTCTTAAATCAGCGACAAAATTTCTCAAAATCGCTTTTCTTCTCACAGCAATTGTTATGCTGATCTATATGAATCTTCCTCACGAATCCTTGAATCTTTACTTTGGCATGTTCTTGACATTAGTCGTAGGTGCCTTTATTTTCAGCATGCGTGCAGTTTTCTTTGCACCAATGGAAGAAATCAAAGTGCCGCGTGAAATTACAGGTTCCGCTATGTCTTTAGGCTCCTTAATCGGTTACCTGCCTGGTGCTTTTCTCTATACGGTCTATGGTAATATACTCGACACTCATCCAGGTATGGCGGGTTATAAAATCATCTTTTCTATGATGACAGGTTTTGCGATTCTCGGCTTCCTTCTTTCAAGTTACCTTTTGAAGAGCATAAGAAATATGGACAGCGATCAAGCAGCTTGATTTGAAATTCGCAAAAGTCGGCAGCTTAAAAAACACCCCCCTTTTTTCTGAAGTATATACTATCATTCAAAAAAAATAAAACAGCGGGAAACAGCGAATCGAACCCTTTCATCGCTGCTTCTCGCTGTTTTTTCAATTCCTTGCGCCCTATACAAACAAAAGTGATCCCACACCTCCGAGAGCAAGCTCTCTGTCGCGCGTTGCGTAATTTACACCTCACGCTACCAGACGTGCACCTCGCTCCGCTGCGCTGCGCTTCGGTCACGGGCTGCGCCCTATATAAATTTAAGAACACTCACACCTCCGAGAGCAAGCTCTCTTCAACGTGTTGCGTAATTTACACCTCACGCTGCCAGACGTGCACCTCGCTCCGCCTCGAACCACGCTTCGCGTGATTAAAGGCTGCGCTTCGGTCACGGGCTGCGCCCTATACAAATAAAAGCAGCTCCGCACAACTGAGAGCAAGCTCTCAGCTGACGGTGCTGCTTCTATTTGTGCACGTCTGTTAGCTTTCGCGGATGTTAGCTTTCGCGGACGTTTGCCTTTGCGTCATTCATTACGTATTGCCTCTAACGCACTCAGCTTCATCGCCCTCAGCGCCGGATAAAACCCGGCCGCTATGCCCACAACCGTGGCAAAAATCAGGGCCGCCCCGCTGAGCCACAGCGGAATAAAAGAAATTCCGCCGGTGGTTTCGCCCCAGCCAATATTGAACAGGCTCACCCCTACAGAGTTCACCAGCCAGGAAATTGAGTAGCTCAACACGAGCCCTAAAAGCCCCCCAAAGAAGCCAATCATGCCCGCCTCAAACAGAAACAGCCGCTTGATCACCGGCAGCTCCGCCCCCAGCACCTTCATGACGCCAATCTCCCGGGTTCGTTCGTAAATCGACATGACCATGGTATTCGTGATTCCCAGTGCCGCGACAAACAGCGACACGGCACCTATCCCGCCCAGCACTGCCCGAATCCCGGCTGTCGTCTGCTTCATGGACTCCAGGATATCTGAAAGGCTCCAGGCCTGCAGCCCCATATCCTTGATCTGCTGCTGCACTTCCTGGATCTTGTTCAGGTCATTGACCTTCACCTTGAGCTGACCATATTTGTCCGCATTTGGGTCTGGCCTGACGCGGCCACCGCCGCCTCCGCCACCGCCATTATTCCCGGACATCCTCGCCAGTTCTTCCTTCAGCTTGGTCAGCTGCGCTATATCCATATAGACCGTCCAGTCCCGCTCGTTGTTGCTCTGAGCCAGAAGCCCAGCCGTCTGAACCTTCACGCCCCGTGGTCGCTGAGTGATATCCGCGTTATCCGGCAGCGCCAGAAGCCGCACCGTCATCAAATCTACCTGAGGCGGCCCCGTATACACCCGGGACTTCGGATCATAAAACGAATCCTTTACACCACTTCCAAAGAGCAGCTCATACTTCCCGCTTCCATCCGGCAAAGACCCCTCCGCCAACTGAAAATCGAAGAAATCCGCCTTGCTCATGTCAATACCGTTGAGATTCAGATACGTGAAATAGCGCCCGGCATTCAGCTGCATGCTCTGATACATGATGGGCATCACCGCGTCTACGCCAGGCAGCCCCTCAATGAGCGCGACCGTCTCATCATTGAGCTTCAGCGCTTCCCCGCCACCCGGACCACCCGGTCCCGGCGCCGGCATCCCCGGCTCCACATAGCCCCAGTTCGGACTGACATCAATAATATTGAGGCTCCCCATGTTCTTGAGCTGCTCCTCAAAATTCCGGTTCATTCCTATGCCCAGAGACATCATCACCACGATGGAAGCCGTACCAATGACCACCCCCAGGACCGTCAGGATTGTCCGGGTCTTGCGGCGCAGCAGGTTCTTCATGCCCATGGAAATTAAATCCGCACTATTCATCGTCCTCCACCGCCTCAAGCGCAGCCTTGCGCTTTTTCTCCGCCCTGCGCTTCCAGAGCATCACACCGCCCATCAAAGCGGTCATAGCGCCCAGCACAGCCAGAATCATCAGCTTGGAGCCTGGCCCAGGAACCGGACCGCCTTCACCCGGATAACCCTCACCTGGCACCTCTTCTCCCGGAAAACCTTCTCCCGGTATTCCCATAGGATCTCCCATGACATTGACGGAAAACGGCTTCTCAATCCGCCCGGCCTCACCGTTGGCATCCTCGTACTCGAACACCACCATGCCAGCCGCCTGGCCCTCTGCCATAGGGATCAGCGTCGTATCAAAATAGTCGCTGCGTCCAGCCTCAAAGTTGCCCACATAATAATTGGAGCCCTGGATCTGGAGCTCCCCCTCCACCTCGACCTTGACCATCATATTATACAAAGTCGACTTCCCGAGGTTGTAAAACTCAAACGAAAGCGGAATCGGATTATTCACGTAAGCTTCCCACGGAATCCCAATCTCAGACGTCTCCAGCCGCACCGGCTGAATCACCGGAATGCTCACGACCTCTTCCTCCTTGTAAGGGTTGTTCTGATCGTCATACGCATTGCCCGCGCTGTCCTCATACTCAAAGGTCACCGTCAGTCCGTACGCCTTCACCGAAGCGTCATTTTTCACCCGCATCCTGACGACCTTGGTCATAGATTCCTTACGACCCATAGCTTCAATAAAGAATGAGCTCGCCATGTCCATAGGCGAAAACACGCCCTCCTCAGGCTTCAGCGTCACCTTGATGTTGCGGATGCCTTCCACAGAGCTGGTATTGTAAAGCTCCAGCTCCAGGTCAAACTCCGAGCCTGCCAGCACCGTATCCCCGCCAAAGCCATAGTCCCGGATGATGATCTTAGGCCGGCCCGAAACGCCGTCACCGCCGCCGTCCTCTGACCCCACAACCGAAATCCCGGCGTATTCCCGGACCTGCAGCTGCTCCGCGCTTCCAACACTGCTGTACTTCACCACGGCATAAAGATCATAGAAATTCGTCGCGGCTTTCTCCCGGGCCTGGAACGTAAACGTCAGCGTCTCCGACGCCCCCGGCTCAATCACCCTGAAGGTTCTCCGCGGCGACGTCTTTGGCACGACCGCCTCACCCGGATACTCCATGGACACCTCCACCAGCTCCGCCGCGGACCGCCCCTCATTCTTCACCTCAAAGGACACCGAGAAAATCCCGCCAGCGCTCACCGCCCGCGGCCGCGCCAGGTTCAGCACCTTCATGTCCAGCGCGCTGAGCTCATCCCCCTCAATGGGCACATAAATCTTCGACGTCGTCGTATACGCCTTGCCATCCATGTCAATGTACGTCATCTCCGCCGTCAGCTCATGGGTCCCGCTCTTCGCCCCGGTCGGCGCCAGAATATTGAACGTCACCACGGATGTCCGCTTCCCGCCAATAATCCCCACGAACTTCGTCTCCATGTCCCCGTCGAGCCTCAGGTTCGACGCGTCAAAGCCCGTCAATTTGATCCGAACATCACCTGCATCAATCGTCCCCGCGTTCTCCAGCACCAGCCCAATCTGGTCCTTGACCCCCGCGGCCACTTTATCCCCCATAAACCTGTAACTTGTTATGCCGATGGTTGGCTCCACATTCGCCGCCTTCACACGCACATAGTAGACCAGGCTGTCATCCGTATGCGGCTTGTCGTCAGAATCCTTGTACTGAAGCTGGAGCTTGATGGCATAGATGCGCGTCTGCGCCGTAGGCGACACCACGACGTCAAACCGCGCCACCTCCGTATCCTCCGAGCACAGCCGGTCAATCGTATCATGGGTGACGCTCTGGTCCAGCTTAAACGGCGTGGCCCCGGGCTCCGCAAAAGTCACGATCACCTGCTTCGCGTCGTCCTCCGAAATGTTGGTCAGCGGAATTTCCAGCGTCCCCTTGGAGCCTGAAAGCATCAGCGGCGTCGACGCCCCGTCCTTCACCCGGATGACCGGCTGATACACCTGCGGCTCCGGCTCAGGCCGCTCTTCCACCACCCGGATGCCCGGCACCACAATGGTTTCCTCCACGGTGCCCTCGCTGGTTCGGATCACTATCGGCAGCGCCCCTTCACCGTTGCCCTTGTACTCAAGGTCGATCCTGTAATAGACGTAATCCTCCCGGGCTGCTTCTGCAATCCCCAGCCCAGAGAGCGTTGCTGCCGATGGTGACGTAACCCGCTTCATCCCCGCAAGGCCATCCAGCGGGCTGAAGGTACTGAGTGACGACGTGCTGAGCCCCACCCCCTCATAATCCGCGCCGGCCTTCAGGGCAAGCACCAGGGCAAAGTCCGTCCCCGTCCGGATCGAAGTCACTTTAGAGGAGAGGGACGTGTTAAAAGTTCCAACCTTCGCAATATAGGGCCCCGTCACCCCGGTCACTTCAGCCGCGGCAGCGGGAAGCGCCGCCCCCGTCACCAGCATGACCACCATCAGGCCAATGGCCAGGAGTCGGCTCAGCGCCAACGATTGATTAAGCATGGACATATTCCTTCACTTCTCCCCTCATGATTTCAATCGATTCAACGTTGCCATCCCGGATGTGGACAACCTTGTCCGCGAAGGCGGCGACCTCTGGGTCATGGGTGACAATCACCAAGGTCTGCTCATTCTGCCGGGCCATCCCCAGCATGATCTCCATCACTGACTCCGAGGTTTTCGTATCTAAATTCCCCGTAGGCTCATCCGCAAAAATGATATCCGGCGAGCCCACGAACGCCCGGGCGATTCCCACCCGTTGCTGCTGCCCGCCGCTCATCTGATTGGGCTTATGGGCAATATACTTTTCGAGTCCAACCTTCGTCAAAATGTCCATGGCCATCTCTTCCCGGTCCCCTTTGGGCACCCGGCGAAACATCAGCGGCATCATGACATTTTCCAGCGCATTCAGGGCGGCAATCAGGTTGTAGGACTGGAAGACGAAGCCCACATTCTTCTGCCTGAAACGGGCCAGCTCCGCCTCATTCATGGCGCTGATCCGGTGGCCCTCTATATCAATGGTGCCCTTGGTAGGCTTCTCAAGGCCCGCCATCATATTCAGCAGCGTCGATTTGCCGGAACCCGAGGTGCCAAGAATGCAGCACACCTCACCTTTTTCAATTTCAAGGTCAATCCGGTCCAGGGCGACGACTTTCTCGCTGCCCAGACGATATACTTTTCTGAGCCCTTTGACTTCTATTGCGGCCAATAGGATCCCCCCTTCTTATATAAAACGTCTAATAGAATATACCCACGTGAATAAGTTAACAATATTATCTTTTGTTAACAATTTAATTCAATACCTTAGTTCAATACCTTAGTTCAATACCTTAGTTCACTTTTCACCATGAGAGCTTAGACGCCTGCCGTTCATGGTTGGTTCCCTTTTATGTTAAAAAACCATCGGGGATATTTTTATTTTATTCAAGTTGATTTAGAACATTTGTTCTGTTAAACTGTAAGTGAAAAGACAATAAGAAAGGAGGGCGTCTCATGTCTGCTTCGCGCATCGTCTTTCACGTCGACGTCAACTCCGCCTATTTATCCTGGGAGGCAGCCTACAGGCTTCAGATGGGAGACACTCTGGACCTCAGGAGCATCCCGTCCGCGGTGGGCGGCGACGTCACCAAACGCCGCGGGATCATCCTCGCCAAATCAATCCCGGCCAAGGCCTACAACATACAGACCGGCGAAAGCGTGGGCGCCGCGTTGCTCAAGTGCCCAAGCCTCGTCCTCGTCCGCCCGACCTACGGGCTCTACATACGCTGCCACCGGGCCATGCTGGCACTTCTGAGGGAATACTCACCCCGGGTTCAGGTCTTCTCCATTGATGAATGCTTCCTGGAAATGACGGATGTGCGTCTGGGGGGCAGAAGTCCGGTGGAGGTGGCCCACGAAATCCGAAACAGAATTCGCACGGAGCTGGGCTTCACCGTCAACATTGGAATTTCCATCAACAAACTGCTGGCCAAGGTGGCCTCAGACTTTCGAAAGCCGGACCAGGTCCACACGCTTTACCCGGAGGAGATCGAGGAAAAAATGTGGCCGCTCCCGGTAGGGGACCTGTTCATGGTGGGCCGGGCCACCAGGGAAAAGCTCGACCGCATGGGCATCCGCACTATTGGGGAGCTGGCGCGGTTCGACCGGACCCTGCTGCGGATCCGGTTCAAAAAGCACGGCGACGTGATCTGGAGCTACGCCAACGGCATAGACAGCGCCGGCATGCTGGAATCGGAACATGACGGAGTCAAGGGGATTGGCAACTCCACCACCATTCCTTTCGACGTGGACGATCCCAAAATTGCCCGGCTCTATCTGCTGTCCCTGTCGGAAATGGTGGGCATGCGCCTCAGGGACAAGGGGCTCACCTATGGCCTCGTCTCCGTCTCGATCCGGCATTCAGACTTCGAGCATTTCTCACACCAAAAGAAACTGCTCTACCGCAGCGACTCCACGGACGACTTGTACCGGGAGGCCTGCAGCCTCTTTGACGCGCTTTGGACCGGAGTGCCTCTCCGCCACGTCGGCGTGCGGATCAGCGACCTTTCGCCCAAAACGGCACAGCAGCTGTCTTTTTTCGACCACCCAAGGGCTCTCGCCCGCAGCGCCCTGGACAAGACCATTGACGACCTGCGCCTCAAGTACGGCAACAGCGTCATCCAGCGGGGCTCCTTCCTCCACACCGGGGTTCAGCCGGTCATGGGCGGGGTTGGCGACGAGGACTATCCTATGATGCGCTCGGCGCTTTAACGCCGCTTATATCCACTTAAAAAAATGGCAAGACGGTCTGATTCCAAGCCGCCTTGCCATTTTCATGCTTTATTAAGATGCTGTTCCTTCAAACTCTATTCTTTCAAGGCCTCTTCCTTCAAAAGCTCTTCTTCGACTCTGAACTCCTTGAACAAATTCCCAAAGGCCTCGCGCATGTACTGATTCATTGTGTTTTCGTCAAAGCTGGCGCCGCCATGCACCTTACCTATACGCCTGGTTTGAGCCTTTTTTTCGCCAGCGACGACATAACCCAGAATAGTTGACTCCACCATGTCATCTACGTCATCATACTTGCCCACCTTGACCTCAATAAACTTGTCACGGCGTGTAAAGCGAATGAAGTTTTCCCGGATGGAGAACCGGACAATAGTGTCGCCTTCAGGACCTTCAAGACCCACCTCGCCATCTGAGACCGCCAAAACCTCTTCAAGGTCGGCGGCGAGGCGTTCGAAATAGTCGAGAATGAGCTGCTCCGCTTCGTCAATTTGCTGAACCCGAGTCATTTCATGACGATACTTCGAAATATCCTCTGAATAGTGCTCCTTGAGCTTCTTGGTCAATTCTTCGCGAAAGTTATAGTGAAAATGATGGATGCTCATTGGTCGGACCCCCTCCCACGGATTTGTTGTTCCTTATATACCCTGATATACCCAGAGATCCCCCATAGAAGGCATATTTTTTTCCGCGGGACTAAATTTTAAACAAAATCCACTTGCAGGCCTCAATGTCGTACTTGAGCTCGAAAACGCGCTCCACCCCTTCAATTTCACTCTGGCAGCGGTAAAGAACCATGGGATGTCCCGCCAGTTTTTCGCGCTCGACGCAGAGCACCTGCTCCACCTTCACAGTCACGCGCCGCTGATTTTCTTCCTCCATGCGAAATCTGACTGGCCGGATAGCGCCTCCAGCCTCCTCAAAATAAGCAATCATTTCGACGGGCTTCGCTACTATTTTCACAGGTATCACCTTCTTTCAAGCAGGGTCTTTATACTTACAGCATACAGAACATTTGTTCTGATGTCAAGCCCCCTGTTTTCCCTTTTAGATGCGACCTGCCTCACCGCGACTTTCCTCACCCATCCGGATCAGGTTCGACCCAAGACCCGCCGGAAGGTCATCCCGGCATGTGAAATACAGCACCTGGCGGCGTTTTGAAATGGTTTCGAGCAGCGCGTCGAAGCCCGCCCGGCGAATCCTGTCAAAATTGACCGCCACGTCATCCAAAAATAGCGGCCAGCGGCCCTCAGGATCAAGCGCATCCACCAGCCCCAGCTTTAAGGCCAGGTATACCTGCTCCTGCGTTCCGCGGCTGAGGCGCTCATCCACAGCCTTCAGGCCTTCGGGGCCCTCCACCAGATACCTGCCCGGCGCCTCCTCTCTCGCCAGCAAAGCCGTATAGCGGTTATCCGTCAACTTTTTCAGGTAAACGGAAGCCCCCTCCAGAAAACCATAGCGACGCTGGGACTTAAAGGTTTGATCTGCTGAAGTGACAATCAAGCTTTCAAGAAGCAGTTTATTCCATTCGGAGACGCATTGGGACTGACGACGCTCCAGCCCAAGGATTTCCCGTTCCAAATCTTCAATTTCCGCTTCGATCTCATGCCGCTTTGATTTTAACTCAAGGGCTAAATGTTGGTTTTCAAGAGCGGCAAGCTCAAGTCTGGCTTTCATTGCAAAGCTCTGAGCCTCCTCCAGCGGCTGATCCGGCAGCCACGCGCTAAAGCAGGCGTAATCCGCGTCCGCATTCAAACGGGCTCTAAGTACCGCTTCTTTTTCCCTGAGCTCCAGCAGCGCAAGACTCTCCTCTACAGCAAGGGGGCCCTGAAAAGGGAGTTCATCAATAAACTGGGTCTCCGCCAGCGCCATTTCATGACGCTGGCCCTCCAGCATGGCGGCCTCCTTTTTCTCCTGATATCCCTTCCAGGCCAGGAACGTCCCAATAGCTACCCCCGCAAATGCGACGGGCACAAATTCAAGAACGGCGCCCACAGCGAACGCCACCAACAGCGTCGTCACTGCCGCGAAGCTATACGTCACCGCAGACTTCTTAGCTCTGTTTTCAGGCTCTACCACTGCCTCAAGCCGCTGTCTGACGTTCTCGTAGGCTTCAAAGGCCTCACGGTCAGGTAAAATGGCGTCGTCATGCGCCTCCAGCTTTTGCACGTACCATTCCACTTCCCTAACCAGTGCGATCAGATCCGGCCGCCGCTGTATATGATCCGCGCGGCTCTGCCAAAGCAGGGCTTCAGTCTCTGCCGCCTCTAATCTGACCTTCAGCGCCGAGATCTGGTGGTCCAGGTCCGCCTCCGCTTCCAGGGCCGCAGCCGCCGTAAGCCTTTGTTCGCGTATAGTCCGGAGGGCCGACAGGATGGCCTTCAGCTCGTAGTTTCCCCTGCCATTCTCCCTATAAATCGCAGTCATTTCAGCGGAGAGCTGATCCAGCACCTCCGAAGGCAGCGCCATACCCGTCGAAGCGAGATGACCCACCAGACGGCTTTCAATGCTTTCCCAGTCCTGGCGCCTGAGCTCGGTCAGCTCATCCACCCCTATGGAAAACAGGGAGGCGAAGACCTCAGGCTCAACACCCTCAAACGCTGCCCCGTTTCCAATGTTCACGGCTTCCGACGTCGTTTCCTGGATGCGCTGGCCGTTCGCTTTCTTACCAAAAGCCCTCAGGATTCTCACCGGTCCGCTTTCCGAAGAAAACCGGGCCTCCACCCGAGCCTGCTCAGAATCCACGCGACGGTCCTGGGCCGACCTGAAGCCCACAAGCGCAATTTCCGCCGCCCGTTTCAGACTCGACTTTCCCGCTTCATTAGGCCCAACGAGCAAATTCAGTCCAGGCCTGAACGCAAACGTCCTGGCCTCGTCATAACCGCCAATGCCCTCAAGTGTCAGTTCGATCAAGTTCAAGACCGTCCACCTCCCCCATACCGCTGACCGCCCATCCAGCGAGGCCACAAGTCATGCAGCGCCGCCTGAAGCACCTGGGCGTGATCCTCATTTTCCTCATGCCCGTCCCCTTCGCCCTCATATTCAAACCCAAGGGCCCGCTGGGCGTACACAGACCAAACCGCCCCCATGAATTCAGGATTTTCCAGGCACCTGCTGAGGTGCGCCGCGAAGGTATCTCCTGTCCGCTGCAGCTCCAGCACCCGCTCGGGCACCATATCAAAGCGCAGCTCGACTTCCGCAGCTTCCACCGCATTTCCAATCCGGTCCCTCAGCGTCTCCTGATCATGCCGCAGCGCTGTCAGAATCTTGTCATTCACACCGTTGATGCTGAGCCGCAGCATCAATTGCCCTGCCCGGTTTTTAAGCACAGCCTGAAGCGCTTCATTGAGCTGCTCCAGAGACCACTCCGGCGTCACGTCCAGCGCTACTGTCCTCCACTCCAGCGGCGAAAGCGTCAGAAACGTGCTGGTCTGCCCGCCGTGTCCAAGACGGTGGAGCCAGGCCCCCCGGCTTCCCGTCTCCTTATGGCTCAGCCCCGTCAAACTGCCGGCGTAATAGGCCGGCAGATCCGCCCCGTCAATTTTATAGGGCACATGGACATGCCCGAGACAAATCAGATCATAACCCAACCGTCTCAAATCCGACTTTGAGCATGGAAAATACAGGTCTTCAGGCTTCAGACCCGGCGGCAGTCCCAAACTTTCCCCGCTTTGTCCCCCATCCGGCTGAAGCGTCCCCCCCTGTACAGAACCGTGGAGCAGGCCGATGGTCACAACCCCTTCCACCTTCACCGGATAAGTCTTCAGCCGGTTCTCCATCAATCCTTTTTCTTCATGACCGGATCCTACAATCTTGTAGGGGCTTCCATCCCGTGCCGTCAACCCAACCGTTCTGACCGGGCCGTCAAAAATATGCACGCCGTAAGCATGCAGAAGCTGGTCCAAACCCTGACTCTCCAAATAACACTTGGGATCATGGTTTCCCGTCATCCAGGCGATCTCGACACCAGCCTCCTTAAGCTCTGAAAGCGCCTGCTCCAGAAGGCTCCTGGTTTTCAGGCTGACCCGCCGTTCTCCATCCAGAACATCTCCCGCCCAGACAAAGAGATCCACCTGACGGTTAACCGCAGTTTCCACGGCAGCCCTTAGCGCCTGTTCACGGCTTTCATCCAGAAGGCGCCTGCGTTCAGGTCTGTTAAGATAATAGGCATCATCAAAATGACAATCCCCAAGGTGCAAAATTTGAACCATACGAGCCCCTCCAAAATATTTTATTTCAAAGTACACTAAAAATGCGACCTTCATAAAAACAGCTTTTCATTCACAGTGTAGCAAAATTTTTCCGTTATTGCAGCAGCCCAGTGTCCGTGATTTGAGGCAATATAGAACAAAGCCCCGAATTGTCCAAGTACGGCCTTATCAGTACAGGTTATTTGTTATATAATGTACAAAAGACCTATCTCTGAAAATTTACTTTGAGAGGTGACGTTCATGAGCGAAGCATATATGGAACAGTTTGACATAAAGGAAATTTTTGAGCAAAACTCGAGACAGCGCATTCTGATGGGAACGCCAAAGCAATCTCCCGGAGAGGCCGTCGTCATCAACCGCTTTTATAAGGACCAGACCTTTGATGACAGCCTATATTCGCTTTTAAAACGTGCCCTTAAAAACATTATACATATTGAAAGCACACAAAACGAACTTATTCTGGTAACTTCATATCCTGAGGGCGCCCCGCTCTCAAAGCTGATCGACTCTCCACGGCTTATGCCCAGCGACCGCCTCAGACTTGCAGAGCTATACCTGGATCAAGTGTCTGCCTATGAAGTCCTGCCTCCGGCAATTCAAGGACTTCTGATAGACCTCAGCCAGTTTGTCGTTCAGGATACGGGTCTTGAGCCCAAAGAACTGATTGTACTGGATCGATCTTTTGATGACGCCATGGAATCACGCGCTGTCAGCAAGAAGCTTTCGGGCGCGATAGGCCTGATCCTGAAACCAGACGAAACCGCTTACGAAGAATTTGAGTCAGACGGGATTCGCAACCTGATGGCCGGGCTTTCAGTAGGTGCTATTTCAACGCTGGCCGCAGCCAGAGGGACCTTCGCCGGACTTATGGCCTCAAGCGAGCGCATGGGCGGTACGAATAACCCACCGAGCTCCAGGGTGTCATCAACACCGGGATCAGATCCTACAACTGCCGGGGAAACTGCCGCTGCAGCAGGCATAGGCGCAGCAGCGGGTATAGGCGCAGCTGCCGGGGTTGCGGCAACAAGCGCAGCTGCAGGCAAGAATGCGACTGACGCCGGACTTGGGGCTGGCGCCGGACTTGGGGCTGACGCCGGACTTGGAACTGGCACTGGACTCAGACCTGATGCGGGGAGCAATGTAAACGGCGACACTCGAGCCATTGAACTCGATAATCTCTTCGTCACCGAAGAACCTGCAAAACGCTCGAGCCAACCCAAAAAGAAACCTGTCAAGAAAAGGCAGTTTAAATGGCTCGCCTGGATTCTGCTGATCGCAGTCGCTGCCCTTGTCCTATTTGGGCTCTTTAACATTCTGACGGGGCTATTCACAAGAAAAGCACCGGTTGCCCGCTTTGAGACTATGGAGGACAATGGCACTTACCATTTCATCAACAAAAGCACGGTTTCCGGCTCGGACAATAAGCTCACCCAGATCTCATGGCGTATCGACAAAGACGGCACTGAACTGTTGTCATCGGACGAATTTGATTTAACCGTTTCCTTCAAGAATGGCGGCAAATACAAAATCACGCTTTTAGTCAAGGACCGCTACCGCTGGAGCAATGCCTACAGCCAGGTGGTCGAGCATTCTCTTCCTGAAGGAGAAGTCCCCCTCGCGCCAGGTGAAGAGCTGGGCGTCCTCACGGGGTCAGATGATCCTTTAAGCGGCATTGAGGCCTCAAATATCAGCAGCAACATCAGCTATGACAACAAAGCTGCCCGCACCGGAACCTCCTCCCTCAAACTGGACATGACCACCTCAGACCAGGCGCAGATCACTTTGGATAACCTCGCTGTCAACCGTTCGACAGCGCTGTCTTTCTGGATGAAGTCCAGTACGACAGATCGCATTGTACTGACTGTTTTTGGCTATGATGACAACGGCCTTAAATTTACAAAAAAAATGACACTGATGCCAAAGTCCACCTCCAATTGGGAGATGGTCACACTTCAGTCCAACTACGACGACATTACATCCATGAAGCTTCAGTTCAGTTCGCCAGGGACTATTGTCTGGCTGGATAATTTTGAGCTGGCGGCTTACAAGTGATGCTCTGAGAACTATGGAGGTCTTAATATTGAATCAGACATCAATGACATTTTATATGGACAACCGCCTGAAAAGTGAATGGCTCCGCACCTTTGGAGACACGCTTGAACCCGCCAGGGTTACCGCTTCTTACGGCCGCGCCTGGCGAGTCGTCAGCGCCAAAGGAGAGATGCAGGCGGATTTGACTGGCCGGTTTCGCCATAATGCCTTAACCCCTTCTGATTTTCCAGTCACCGGAGATTATGTGGGCCTCAAATTTTCAGAGGATCAAACCCTCGCACTGATCGACGGCTTGATTGAGCGTCGCAGCGCCCTGATCCGAAAAGCTGCGGGAACCGCCTTTGTGGAACAGGTCGTCGCCGCGAATTTTGACTATGTACTAATCGCTATGCCCGTTGAAGCCAATATGAGGTTGAATACCATTGAGCGTTACTTGAGCGCTGCTTGGGACAGCGGCGGAGTTCCGGTCATTCTTCTGACCAAGCGGGATCTTTGCCCTGAATGGGAAACCGTGGTCAGTGACCTGAAAGTCCGGCTTCATGGTGTCGATATTGTGGCTATAAGCGCACTTCAGGGTGAGGGTCTTGAAGCCCTCTCTCCATGGCTTTATCCAGGCTGTACCCTTGCGCTCATTGGTGCCTCTGGTGTCGGAAAATCATCGCTCGTAAACGCGCTGACCCATCAAGCCACCATGAAGGTCAATGAGGTTCGCAGCGGAGACGGCAAGGGTCGGCATACGACAACCCACCGCGAACTCATTCAGCTTCCAGGGGGCGCTTATTTGCTCGATACGCCTGGAATGAGAGAGTTTGGCTTATGGCGTACCGAGGGCAGCGGTCTCGAGAATACTTTCGAAGAAATAGAAGTATTGGCAGAGCATTGTCGTTTCAAAGATTGCCGTCATATTGATGAACCTGGCTGCGCTGTCCTAAAAGCCATTGCCAGCCACCAGCTGGACCAAAGGGTCCTGGACCACTATTTGAAACTGCAGCGCGAAGCCAAATATATTGAAAGCAAGACGGATCCACAGGTCAGAAATGAAATAAGGAATAAATGGAAAACCATCCACAAGCAGCTGCGTCAAGACCCCTACCTGACTCGAAAAAAATAAGCATTCCCTTTTCTTTTCGTTTCAATGCTATAATTTTTACATCCAAGTCTTACCCACACAAAAAATAGCTAAAGGCACGTTCCCATGTTGCTTAACGGAGCGTGCCTTTAACTTTTCATTTCAATTTCCAAATTCATAGTTCCTTTACGATTGATTTTTACCACTCGAGTGTTGTTGCTTTTGCTCACCGACTTACCTAGTGGGTTGATGAAGCGTCAACCACTGCAAATTGCATTTACTTCGCTTAATAAATCTTTGTTGCAAAATCAAAATACCTTAACTTTTAACTGTCAACACCATTTTGTTTCAAACAATTGCTTTTTTAGACCTTATTCAATTGTTTTTGTTGCTTGTGTTGCTTTTGTTGCTTTTGTTGCTTTTGTTGCTTGTGTTGCTTGTGTTGCTCAATTTTACTTGAAGCATGCTTCCAATTTTTCCGGTATTGCCAATACAGTGACTTTACTCATAATACTGGTAGTGCCAGGAAAAACTTATTACTGATATAAATGGTAAAGCTAATTGATTAAAAACTTGTATTGATGTGTTGATGTGTTGATGTGTTGCATATTGCTGGTAGTGCTCAGTACTTCAAGTACCTTGTAGCAGATGTTGCTTTCAATGCATTTGTTGATTTGTTTCTTGTATTACTTATATTGATTGTGTTGCGGTGTTACTTTTGTTGCTTGTGTTGCTTGTACTGCTTGTGTTGCTTGTATTGCTTGTATTGCTGATTGGCGTTGACATTAATTCTGGTGTTGCCTGTAAACCTTAATTCATTGTGTTGCTCATGTTGCTTTGTGTTACTTGCGTTGCTTGTGTTGCTTGTGTTGCTTGTGTTGATGTGCACTTCGCAGAGTCACTCGTCACATCAACGTGCCGTTTAGGCTGCCGAATCGCCAACCATCATTACAGGTTGAAGCGTCGGATCGGAAAAGACGAATGGCCACTTTGAATCAAACTTGATACTTCAACATTTGTTTTTGGTGGAACCACCTCTTTCCTTTATTCGGTGAGCTTCAAAAATACGAAAAAATTAAGATGATTCAATTACACTTCTGGTGAACTTAACGCCTTTTTACGGGGTTTCAAGTACACTTGCAAGTAACTGATCTCTTAACTTTTTGTATGGCCCTATTATATCACAATATTCAGATAATTCAAGCACAGAAACTGGAATTTTTGAATATTATGTTAACTAAAATATGTCTTTTAACGCTATATGTGCTCTAATAGCAGTGTTTGAGCAGGTGACCATCGGCAAATTTTTTTGAATTTTGATCAGTAAAAAAGAAAGCCGGTGTCAGAGGCATTTCTGCCTTAATCACCAGCTTCCCATTATTCCTGCAGCTGCAGCCCAATATGTCCTGCAAACGCCTCAATCCTCGCGTCGATCCCTCGATTCCTGAGCACACTCAGCGGTTCATTGGCAATTTCAATCAGGGCAAAATACGGCGGCAGCATAAAGCCCTTGTTGAGGCAAAGACCATCAATCAGTTGCATGGCAACGCTGTCACCGCCGGAATTCGCAGAAACGACAATGCCATAAATGCGCTTTTGATCCAGCCTGACTGTTCTGTATATTCCGGACATCCGGTTGATCGTGGCCATGAGGACGGCGCTGATCGTGTCATTGTAATTTGGACACACCCATAAAATTGCGTCCGTCTCCTCAATGGACGCGAAAATTTGAGTGAACTTGTCGCCGCTGTAAAAGCAGGCTTTATTCTCGGCAAAAGACATACAAGTGTGGAAGGTGCAGCCCCGGCAATCCCGGATTGTCCCATCCTCAAGGCGAATTTCTTCGACTTTTAGCCGGTCTCCCAGATAGCCTTCAAGTCGCTGAATAACTTTGTGCGTCAGCATGAGCGTGTTAGACGTTCTGATATCACTGTTGTGAAGCACCATGAGCTTGAGTCGGCTTGGTTTATCAATTCTCGCTTGGCTCAGCCTGTACCCCAGATCTTTACAGAGCCTTTCAAGGATTTCAGGCCGTGTTCCAGCGGTATGCTTTTGCCAGGTTTTCAGGTTGATTTCCTCCGGAAGCGCTTCGACAAGGGGCTTTCCAATAAAGGCAAGGCCCAGCTGATTCAGGTTGAAGATCGCCAGCTTTGCAAAAGTCTTGCTGAAAAGCTCCGTTGAGGCATTGATCAGCAGGGCCGCATGAGCGCCCTCAAAATTTGGTTTGGATTGTGACAAGGCTTTAAGATAAGTCAGAAATTCAAAATCACTTCCAATCTCGTCCAGTTCCACTGCAAAAAGAAGCTTTCGACCTTTGTAGTCAGCCGGCCACGTTTCGCTTCCGGTAACTATTTGCGGCTCACAGTCCGCGCCGGATATGACGTCTGAAATCATCCGTCGCAGCTTTTCAGTTTTTAGTCCAGGGCTGATGACTGTAAGAATCTCCATTGATTTTCCAGCTCCTCATATGCAGCCGTAATTCGGCGGACTAATTTGGGATCCATAGATTTCCGCTCGACTTCCAGGCCATAAGGTGTCAGCCTGTTCCGGCAGCCAAAATAGACGCCGCCAATACTGACGCAGCTGTAGTGCCACTGACCTTCAATGGCATCCAGGATAGACAGCGCCCCAGACGCCAGAGCAGGCGCAATATAAGGTTTGAAACCCAATTCCCTGATCTCGAGGTTAGCTTCTACTGTCATCTTGGTCAGCTTTTCTGACAGCTTTTGGTCGTACTGTCCCCTCAGGGCATCATTCGCCACCACGAGGCCCTTGCCATGTGGCCCATACGCTCTGCCATGTTCGAAGCTGACGTCAAGGGCTCTGGCGAAATAACGGGCCCGTCCATACATGACACCAAGACCAAACCCCATGACCTGTTCCGGCCTTAATCCCTTTTGATCAAAGACGCCCTGCTCGTTTCGGTTGGAACTGTCATACGCGCGTCTCGACAGCAGATCCACCGGATCTGAAACGACCGCAAATAAACCCCTGAATTTTTTCTCTCTGGCCATACGGGCGTATTCATCCACAATTCGTGAGTTTCCCTCGTACTGGACAATTCGGACGTCCCCAGTGGTAACGGACAGCGGCGGAATGCCAGCCGTAGCTGTGAAGGCGAAGACGTCGCAGTCCATGAGTTCGTCGTGCTTCAAGCCGCGAACCTTAGGAAAGTTGTCTCCGGAGCCTCTGGCAATCTGACCGAGCTCTATGACCCAGCGCTGAATCCTCTTTTCATCGAGATCATAAAGCCCAATCTCTTCAATACTCTTTTCTCCCTGAAGCAGAAGACCTATTGCCAGGGTGCTTCCAACGTCACCCAAACCCATGATATTCACTTTAGCGGGTCTCGCAAGCGGCAGCCGGCCTATGGTTTCCCTCCAGCCAGGCGCATCTATGTTGATGAAAAAGGCTTTTAAGGATCTCAAGGCCTGAATGAGGTGCACCGGCAGATAGGCTTCAAGCTCCGAGACTATACTTCGTCCACGCTTGTGATCCACAAGGTACGCCAGATTTTCCTTGGCCTCCATGGCGTCACTGTCATCTACAAAACGGGTCAGCACCTTGGCGTGGGTGCCTGTGCGCACTGCGTAATACAGCGCGTGGATGTCGCCAAAATCGTCATCCGGTTCCGGAAATATTCTATTTTTTTCAAGATCACGGATACTTTGCTCACTTAATATCAAACAGTCCTCATAACGATACAGTCTCACCTTTTATCCACCACCAGCATTTTTTTGAGTTTTCTTAGCGTTTCAAGATCCAGATCCAGATACTCGCTGACTTTTCGGTTGACATCATAGCGGATGTCATCCCCTTTATCCGGAAATCTTGGATAAACGAAAACTTCCCCGAGCCTCGAGAAAGTCAGGAGCCGGTCATTCTCCCTCTGATATTCCTCTTCTATGGCCATAAGAATTTCTTTGCTGTTTTCAATCGCGATTTCTGACAGATAATAGATGCTGGCAATACTGGCGCCTTTTATAAAGCTTGGCGACGCATATGGCAGGATCAGGTTGACAGAAGGGATCATATTACGCTCAGGCGCGTCCGCTTTCCAGACCGCGTCTCCGCCTATAAACGGATACATCTTGCCCTCGTTGAACCAGACGCGAATTCTTGGGATAAAGTAAGCCGTCTCAACATCAATGTTTTTGGATTCCATCAGCGCTTTTCCCCGTCCTGAAAGAACGCCCACAAAGATCTTCCGGATCTTAACATTATGGCGCCGCATCACCGGCTCAATTTCCTTGATTCGGTAGCCTTTGTCCAGAATATCGTCCACCATCATTACCGGCCGGTTAAAGGACTTCAGCATATTGGTCTGATTGTCCAGATCCAAATAATAAGGATAAGCTTCAATTCTGTAAGCTTCGAGGGATGAATTAAAATATTTTTCTACGTGTATGGCCTTAGTGACCGTATTCGGCATGATCCACCGTTTCAGAATGTCACCGAACGGGACGCACATATAGTCACCCAGCTGTCTTGGGACCACAGGTGTCGTAGGGACCTGGTTCTCGTCACAGATCTTCTTGATGAGGCTTTCATAAATCATAGACCGATCAAAACTCAGAACGAGGTGTCCAGGATAGAGCGAAGCCATAGCCCGCTGCAGGCGCTTTCTGGCCTTTAAAATGGCTGCTGTGACTTTCTCAGAATTTTTGTAAGGATCTTTAATCAGGGATTTGATGTCGAGGTTCAGCGTACAAGGAGAGGACATATCGACGGAATAGACCACTTCATCAGGTTCTTCACTGTCAAGAGGCCGGAAGCCTTGAAGCTCCAGAATCTCAACCATATCGGGATCAATCTGCCCGCCGACCACATCCCTGAAGAGGGCGTGCGTATAGTCCTTGGCAAGACAAAATGCCAGCGTCTCCGTCAGGAGCATCTGCTTTGGATTCCGGTGCATCCGGTTTTCTGTAGCATAGATGCCGTCAATGACAATCAGCCGTCCCATACACTCGTCACGAATAGTGTTCATCAATCTCTCACTGCTGAACTCTGTATAAATATTCGCGGAACGGAGCCAGTGGAAACAGGAGAAGCCCACCAGCGGCACGTCGCTTTCCACGCCGCGGACGATCAGCATTCTGAAGTCTGTGAGCTTGGACGTTTCTCTGATCTGCTGAACAAAGTGCTCCGGTTCTTCACCTGCATATTCAGCCAGACAGCGCAGCAGCGCATCATCCGGCGCTGTGACAATCTCGACATTGAGGGACTTGGTCGTCATGGTCTCCTTAAACTGCGGCTCCCGTTGATAGAGCCCCTTTTCGTAAATATATCTGTGGGCGAGAGGATCCACGAGCTCAGAGACATCCCTGTTGTCATCAATATAATTCCGAATCTGGGTTGAGCTGATGAGCTCGAATTGAGGCGGCAGCGAAAGCACAATACTGTTTTCCGGAAGTCCGGTCATTCGCTCCTTCAGGATCACATCCTCACCCTCACCGCCGTCGATTCTGCGGTCGAAGACAATATGAGGAAATGTCGTAACGCCGGACTCAGCGTTACTGATCTTATAAGCCGAAGCGTTATGAATGACGTCGCTGCCCACGACAATATAGACTTCTGATGGCGCGAACAAGTTGCGGATAAATTCCAGGTCTGGTGAATACGCAATATTGATGGCGTGATCTCTCGGAAAAGTAAAAATCTCCAGTTCGTCTGCCACCGACATTTTAATGATCTCCCGGCGAATCAGATTTGGCTGCGTTCGCTTTGACCAGGAAAATTCGTCGACTGCCAAATACACATCAAAGCCCATATTGCGTATATCTCTGGAAATTTGCTTGTGACTCAGGGAAAACGGGTCAAAGGAGCCCGGGAAAAACGCCACGCGATCCTTGACCGGGATATCAATGCGCCCTTCGATGTGCTCATATTCAGAAATGAAATTGTAAATATGCTTCAGGCCTGAGGAATTGTTCAAAAAGATCAATTCTGTTGTTTCGTCCGTGTTGTGCTGAAGGTTCAGTATTTTCTTAATGGCCATTTTAAACATCAGAAGCTTATCCTCTGACAGCATCCCGCGGTCACCAAAAATGTCCTTGCCTATAACACCCATAGAGGCTTCCGTAACGCTCGGTATGAAGCTGACCAGGCCATTGAGCAGAATCCCAAGCATGGTGTAGAGCCGCTCCCTGTATATTTCGTCCGACTCCGCGTAGACCACTTTATAGAGGCCATAATTTCGTATCATGACACCTACGGTCTTGGCGATCAGCATGCCTATCTGAGCGTTCGAGCGTTTCATTTTGTCCCTGAAGTCGTCCAGGATCTCATCCAGTTCTTTGGGCTTGACGCTGAGGATAATCTTGCCCAAATATTCCGGTATATACCTGGTGAATTGATAGCTTTCCATTTCAAGGGCACGCAGAAGCTCTATGACAATGTCATTGCGCTGTTCAAACGTCAGATCGTTAATCAGCCGGATCAGCCCGACCCCGGCTGTATTGCGCACGGATTCAAAAGCGCTGACCTTCAGCAGATTGCTGAAGTGCATGGCGGTATAAAACGCCTCAGAACGTTTAATCTGTGTCGCGTAGTCCAGCAGCATGTGAATCTGGTATTTCTTGATAATGTCGTGGGTTGCTGTCTTCAGGTTGCTGAGGAAAACGTCCGAAACTTCTCCGCCGCCTTCACGGAAAATACGGTGAATGAATTCCAGGCGGTTCCCTTCTCCAATAGTCTCAAGAATCCGCACCCGCGCATACCGCTCTGCAATGTGCATTTCGTCCTCTTCCATAGCCTTCAGGCGCTCGACAAGGAAGGCTCTGTCAGGCACAAGCTCCGGTGTTTGGAACAAGTCCGACAATACGTTCATGGCGTTGATTCTCAAAATCAGGTTGTCCGATTTAAGCGCATCAGAAATAATCTCGCGCATCAGGTGCGTGCTGGTATCCTCCATGCTTTCAACCGGCAGGGCCCGGAAGGAGTTCAGCATGTATTGGCGCTTCTCCGCGTCTTTCGCGTAGTGGTCATAAACTTCAAACAGGATTCGGATGCTCGCCTGCCGCTTTTCAAGGTTCGTTTGAGCCGTAAAATAGCTGCGAAGCATGTTTTGAATACTGTAGGCAATCCAGCCCCGGTGTTTTCCAATAATCTTCTGCTCCGGCTCAAGCATCCTGTGGAGGTAACGCCTGAACATCTCTACACTTTCCTCTTCGTGGCTCTCTACAACCGCGCTGGGTGGCAGTTCCTTGCGGATAGCTTCATCCAAATTGGCAATCAGAACCCCCATCAGGAAAGCACACTGCTTGCGTACATCCTCTTCTGAAGAGGTCAGCTTGCTGTAAAGGAAGTTGACAACAATCTGCTTTTGTTTGATGGTCAGGTAGGTATTGTAGTCCTCCAGGATGTCGATATACCCTCTCAGATCGTTGGCGTTTTCAAGGCCCCTCGCGCTTTCCAGCATCCGGTTGAGCGTCGTTTCATCCCTGAGCCTGTGCATGAGCAGGATGTTGTGCTCTATGGACGTAAATTTTGCATGGGTCACCAGCGCGTCCCCTTGAATCAGCGAGTAATGGACGCGTTTGCGTTTGTAAGGTTTGCTAAAGTCATCCACTTCATCCGGATCTGTTGAAACACCGAGATGATGCATATAATCCTCAAAGTCCAAAAGTTTGTTATACACTTTTTTATAGCGATTTTCCTTCGCTTCATCCACGTTGTCCAGCTTGTCCAGAATGACCTGGAAGGAATCCTGAAGCGTGAAAAAGCTCATTTGGCCCTCATCATTCGACTTTACCCTGAAATCGCAGTAGATCAGAACCAGGGATTCCAGAGAAAGATTCTCAACCTCAAGATCCCAGGTGGAGTGGTTGATGGCAACGTTGCGGATATACGTAATGCCCCGCTCCTCAAACCATCTTCCGGTATAGTAGTAGTGGTAATAGGCGACCCGCCTGATCTCATCCCCGCGGCAGCCGTACTTGCCCACGTCGTGACCAGCGGCGGCGCCGGAAACCCGGCCCAGGTCAATAGGCACTTTGGCGTATTTCAGCTGACGGGCAATTTTAACCGCCAGGTGATGGACCCCGCAGACGTGGTCCAGCGTTGTATAGCCAGTCAACGCCTGATTCAGCTTCATCATTTCATAGACGAAATCACCTTCATAAAACTTCTTAAAACGCAGGTACTCGAACGGATCCTCAAGCTCAGAGATTTCTCTTTCCGTCAGAAACCGAATGGGATAGAGCGATTCCCAGGTCCCGTCCCTTGAGTCCTTCTGTTCTTCGGACATAATCATGAGCGCCATCAGATAAAGCCGCGCGACAGCGTTCAGCTTAGGGGTTTCAATGCGGGTTACCGTTCCCGGGAACGACAAATTAATGCTGTAGTCGTGACAATAGGCAAGCATATCCTCGATCCACTCATCCCCGGCAAGCCGCTCCAGCAGCGGTTTCATGAGATTATACACTTCCTTGGCGCCGTAAGTTTTTTGCCGGATCAAATGACTCAGACGCGCCTCAAACACAGGGGCGTTCAGCGCCTTTTCCAGGTATGTCATATCCAGGAGGGAAAGTGACTCGTCGTTTTTGGGAGCCATCATCAGCTTCATGCGCTCAAGCAAAGCTTTGACAATCATATCGACCATGGGGGGACCACCCTTTCAGCAGTGACATCTCTTTTTATCTTACCACAAACATGACCAAAAAACGCACTTCAGCAGGCTTAACTCACCTCCGGAAAGTGCGTTTTTATCTTAGACCGCGAAAAGCTTTTAAGTTTCCACAAAGAATTGATTCTCACAGCTCTTGCATGTAATTTTGAGCTTACCTTTATTTTTGGGAACGCGAAGCTTAATACCGCAGCTTGGACAGCGCTGAATTTGAAAATCCACCAGCGCCTCAATCTTTTGAGGATCCAGTCCAACGACAATATCTTCTCCAATTTTAAACGCCGGCACACCTCTGAGCCCCAGCTTCGTAAACTCGGCCTGGGCTGCCGGATCTGTGTTGACATCCTTTTCCGTGTAAGGATAGCCTTTTTGCGAAAGATACTCCTTCGCAGTTTTGCAATGAGGTCACGTTTTCGTTGTGTAAACAGTGATGTTCTTCATTATGTAAACCTCCTGATTCTTGAAATTCAATCTGAATAATATTATACCCTCGTTGACCAGAGGCAAAACGCTTAAAAAATTGGGGCCGATGGTCACCCTTTCCCAGCAACCTCCGCCCCCAACACGCTTTCCAAACATTCACCCTTACCGTCTTTCTCAAGGCCCTACAATTTAAGTTGTCGGAACACGTCACCCATGCCCAGTTTCTCAAAAGTCTCTCTGGTCGGAATCGCCTTCTCAGGATCAAATCCGCAGGCTTCATAGAACCTGTCGAGGGCGGTCTCCATATCCACAACCCGCCCCGCAGGCGGCCCCGCCTTTGCTGGCTCCTGCATAAACCGCTTAGGCAGCTTGTCATCCACGCGCCTGAAGCCTCGTTCGTAGTTCAGGGCGCGCTCCAGGGCAATAACCCTCTCGGCTTTTCTCAACAGCTCCAGCTTGTCAGTTTCAATGCCCGTGACGGCGGAATAAAGGCCCGCCATGGTCGTTGGATGCATCTCTGTATTGATGACATTGAAATCGCAAATGCCAATCAAGTTGGTAACGACAAAATATTCTTTGACGGCTTTGAGCCAGACTTTGGATTCGTTGTCATCAAAAGGGTTTTTTGGCTCGTGGATGTCGAGGTCCGGGAAGATGTAACCAAAACCGTCAATGGTGGCAGCGTAAGGCCTCATGTGGCAAGCGCCGCGCTCCGATGTTCCAAACGCAATGCTCATGGACGAGGAGCCCCTTGGATCCGTCGCGGATATTTCCATGCCCTTGACCGTCATGGCGAATTTCTCTGCTTCCTGGCCTATGCGCTTGACGGCGTGCCAGGAACCATCGGCAAACAAATCTCCGCTTATGCCTTCCCGGAGGCCCATGCGCCGGACGAGCTCCGCCATAGCCTCGCCGTTTCCGAACTTCAGCTCGAGACCGTCCGTTTCCTTCTCCCCTATGACGCCTTCCTCAAAGAGCTCCATAGCCGCCGAAACCGTTGCCCCTGCAGAAATCGTATCTATGCCATAGAGCGTCGCGTAATAATTCGCCATGGCTATGGATGGATAATCATTAACCCCGCAGCGCGGACCAAAGGCCGCAATAGTCTCGTACTCGAGCTCGCCCACCTCCACTTCGCCCATGGTCACATACTTGTGGCAGCCCAGCTGACAAGCGTAGCAAGCCCTGCGCCGGACGGTGAATTTTTCAGTGTCGTTCCAGAGGTTATGGGGCATCAGCGGATCCATGCCCTCAAACACGTTGGACTGGAAATTGCGCGTTGGCATCAGGCCGTACTCGTTGACACCGCCGAGCCATGCCGGTGTGCCGTAACCGTGGACCGGGCCCCAGGTATAGACTTCGGAGCGCAGCTCCTGAATGGCTGTCTTGTTGAATTCGAGAAACGTGTCTTTATCCGCGACTTCCACGGCGCCACTTCCACGAACCGCGATCGCTTTAAGCCGCTTGTGGCCCATGACCGCTCCAGCGCCGCCACGGCCGGCAAAGCAGTCGTCGCTGAAAATGCAGGCCAGCTTTGAAAGCAGCTCGCCCGCCTGTCCAATGCAACTGATTTTGAAGTCGGCCCCCAACGCCTCTTTGAGCTTTTCCGTGGTTTCTCTGGTGTCGAGTCCCCAGAGGTGGTCCGCCGGTCTCAGCTCAACTTTGTCGTCATCTATGAACAAGTAGACCGGGTCCTTCGCGACGTCTGTGAAGATGACGCTGTCATAGCCCGCGAATTTGAGCTCTGCCCCAAAGTGGCTGCCCATGTTCGCGGCACCTATCGTGTTGGTCAGCGGTGACATAAAAACAACTGAGGTTCTGGAAGCAGAGGGTGTTGGCGTCCCCGTCAGCGGTCCTGTATTGAAGCTTAAAATATTTTCCGAACTGAAAACTTCAGCGTCATGAAGCATTTCATCCCAAAGCAGCGCGATGCCATAGCCTTCGCCGCCCAGATACTGCTTTATGTAAGTTTGATTAAGCGGTTCTTTGTTGATCCTGCCTGTGGACAGGTCTACCCGCAGAACACAATTTTTGTAGCCTTTCACCTTCAGCACCCCCCTACCAGCTCAGCGCTTGACGCGGACAAATCGCAACGCATTCAGGAATCCCGCCGCATAAGTCGCACTTGATCGCACGAACCTGGTCTGCGACGTCAGCCATTCGGATCGCGTGGATTGGACATGCCTCAACACAGGCCCCGCAGCCTGTGCAGGTGTCAAGAATGGCGACGGCCCCGGTAAACCCGTCCTTTTGAATGGCCTCCACCGGACAGACTGCGGCACATGGCATGTCAATGCATTGCTGGCATATGGTCTGTGCAAACTTTCCGGGCGCCTTGCCCTCGGTGATTTTGACACCCGTTGCGTTTGGGTTGACGACGCCGTAGTGTTTCAGGGAGCAGACGGCCTCACAGGCCCGGCAGCCCTGACAAGCTCTGGCGTTGGTCAGTACTTTTACAACACCTGGAATCACTTGACCATGACCTCCTTTTATAGGTTGAGAGTATCATAAACTGATTTGATTGTGACGGAAGCGAATGGTACTTAGTGCTATAGGCCTTAGCCGCCAATAGGCCTTAGCCGCCACCCCCAAGTGGCAGAACCAATACCTGATCGCCATCTTTAAGAATCGTCGTCCTGTCCCTGAGCTTCCCCCCTATGCTAACCGCGACCCAGCTTTTGTTGACTGGCAGCTCGAGAAGCGCCAGCAAATCCCGAACCGTACTGGAGGGTTCGAGCTCGATAACCTTTTCCCTATAGCCAAGACTTGCGGCAATGTACCCAGAAAATTTGACTTCTACTCTTATGCCTCTCACCCCTTTCGCATACAAAAAAACAACAAAGTCCACCCACCTCAGTGCCAAAATAGCACTGAAGAGAATGGACTCCTTTGCCACAGCAGGCAGACAAATTACTTTGTCTGCCCATTGGTCTGAAGAGCCTCTGGGAAGGTCCCGCAGACTCGGAGCTTATAGGTTTGTGTTCAGTTCAATTAATACCCTCAGAATAGATTTGCTAACAAGTTTAACAAACTGCTGCGCAGGTATGCTGGTCTATTCCATTTTAATCTGATACATCAATTCATTACGCCGCAATACAGCAGGGGTAAATGGCGGATTGTATCTGGCTATGGTCAGTTCAGAAGTGATCTGCCAGCCGTGAAGCCGGATCCAGTCCTCAAGCTGTTTTTGCCGCTCTCTGAACCGCGCCTCGCTCCAACTGCCTGAAAACCTGATCACCGCAAAAGTGCCGCCAACGCGTTCCTTTATGCTGACATTAGGATCCTTGGGCACTGGCAGCGTCTCAAGCGTATACTGAGAAGGCATGACAAAGGCTGTTGCAAAATAATCCTCCCCTTGACGGTTGATGACAGGGGCGGTCATGGAAATTTTTTGTTCTCCCTGATTTTGTCCGCTGATGTAGTTGAAAATGTCCTGAAAACCCATGTTCAAATCACTGCCTCGAGGTCTTACGACCTCAGCCACAATCATGGCTTTGTACTTTCTAAGTTCCAGTGAGCCTTCTGAGAGGATCACTTCGTAGTCCGGTTTTTCAATCCATGCCATGGAAAATCACGCCTTTCCATCTTTGTGTTCCATAGGTAAGACTGCGCCGCAATGGATTTTTGCTTTAGTTCGTAGCCGTCATTTTAAGCCATGTTGACATCACTTTTGCCGCTACAGGCGCCGCGGCCCTTCCGCCGCCTTCGCCGCGATATTCGAGCAGGACCGCTACCGCGATCCTGGGCGCCTCCGCAGGTGCAAAGCCAATAAACCAGGCGTGGTCCTTACTGTCGCTTTCTGTGCTCTTTTCATTTTGGGCCGTCCCGGTTTTACCGGCAACTCGGACGCCCGAAATCTGAGCTTTGGTTCCGGTACCTTCCTCAACGACGCTGACCATCATTTCCTTCAACAGTTCTGCAGTCTCTGGCGTAACCCATTTATACAGGGATTCAGGATCTGTTTCTCTTAGAACTTCACCACCGGCATTTTCGACGGTTTTGACCAGATAAGGCTGCATGATCTCACCGCCATTTGCCACCCCCGCCGCCAGCATGGCCATTTGCAGCGGCGAAACGAGGAGCTTGCCCTGACCTATGGCCGTAGCCGCCAGCTCTGTTTTGCCCATGCCTGAATCTCCAATACGGCTGTCCGTTCTTGGGAGATCAAAATCAAAGCTTTTTGTGATCCCCGCGTCCTTTGCCTTGGCAATTAAAGCCCCCGCACCAATTTTTTGAGACAGTTCGGCAAAGTAGACATTGCTTGAGACTGTCATGGCCTGGTGCAGACCTATGTCCCCCCGCGCCTTTTGGCCGGCGTTTGAAAACGTCATACCGTCGATCACCGTGGTTCCCTGATCGTTTGTCATGTAATCACCGTTACCGGTTTCAAGGGCAGCGGCTGCCGTTACCACTTTAAAAATTGAACCGGCCGGATACAGTCCCATGGTCGCCCTTGGAAGAAGTGGACTGTTTTCGTTTTCAATGAGACTTTTCCAGTTTTCTTCGAGGCTGGAGGCATTGGGATTGAAATCCGGTGTGGAAACCATGGCTAAAATTTCACCCGTTCTGGGATCGAGGGCAACCACAGCGCCATGCCGGTCTCCCAGCTGTTCCCGAGCGACCGTTTGAAGCGTATGGCTGAGGGTCAGCCGTAAATTGTAGCCTTGGGCCACATCTTTGGAGAGCATTTTCTTAAAGACGCTCAGGAATTCCAGGTTGGATTTTCCCAGCAATTCGCTGTTGTATTTTGCCTCCAACAGGGTTTTCCCATAAATGGATGAGTGATAACCAATGATATGAGCGTAAAGCCTCTTTTGAGGGTAGTTCCTGATGTTCGAAGCTTCTGAAGCAATTGTTTCCGCCAGGATCTCGCTGCCCCGGTCTATGATGCTGCCTCTGAGAATCTCTTCCTCGGCGGCAATCATACGCTTGTTGTAAGCGTTGCCCATAATGTCGTTTTTGCCTCTGAGCTCAAACCATGTCAGCGACGTGATCAGCACGACAAACAGGATGCCCGCGAAGACCAGACTGTGAAGGATTCGGCTATTGACGGTATCCATTTTCAAGTGTCTCCGCCTCCCTTCGCAAGATCTGACCTGACAAAGCCTGCAAGAGACCAAGCGTCGCGAAGCTTGCCATCATGGAGGATCCGCCATAACTTAGGAATGGGAGTGTTATCCCCGTTAACGGGATCAGCTTGGTGACCCCGCCTATGATAATAAACGTTTGATACCCCAGGGTCATGGTCAAACCAAAGGCAACTGCCTTCATGAAACGGTCTTCTATTCTGAGAGCGAGCTTGATGCCTCTGTAAATCAGGATAAAAAACAACAGGATGACCGCGATGCCCCCAAGGATCCCCATCTCTTCACAGATCGCCGCGAAGATAAAATCTGTCCGGACTGCTGGGATGAATTTTGGGTACCCCTGACCTATCCCGCTCCCGAAAAAACCGCCAGAACCTATGGCAAAAAGAGACTGCGTGATCTGATAACCGGCACCGCCTGGATCTGCCCAGGGATTGAGCCAGGTATCCACCCTTACCTCTATGTGGCTCACGACTTTAAACGCAGCGAGCCCTAAAAGCGAGACAATCCCCAAGTTATACAGGGTGAATAGAACATCCCTTTCAAAAACATAAATATAGGTCATATAGACACCAAAAACCAGCATGGCCGTACCAAACTCACGCTGCACAGCGAATAAGCCCATCAATAAATAGACCAGGCCCATCATGACGAGTTTTGGGTCAAAGCTTCGGCCGCTCAAGCGGATTCTGAGCCTCTCAGGAGAGGTCACGCAAGCCGCCATAAAAAAAACAAAGATGATCTTCCCAAGCTCAGAGGGTTGAAAGCTATAAGTGCCCAGCTTCAACCAGTTCTTTGCACCGTTGATTTCCGTACCAAAGATTAGTGTAATCGCAAAGAGACCTACTAAAAGCGCATAGTGAAAGTAAACAGACCTGAAGCGCTCATGAAGTGCCGCGTATAGTCCATACGCGACGAGATACGTCAAGATGCCTATCAAGATCCAGTTGAACTGCTTTATCCCGTTAAAAGGCGACAGCCGGTACTGCATGGCAAGCCCCAGGCTGATCAGCATGGCCACAATAGTCCAGAGGTAAGGATCACCCAGCCGGTTGTAACGGATCACCCAACCGACAAAGTAAACCAGAAGCAGCATTGACCCACCCATAATAAGCGGTATGAAATCTATGGGGTCTCCCATTAAGGCAAGCTGTCCGAATAAGAGCATCAGGGTCAGCGCGACTAAGTGCAAAGGGCCCCAAAAATGGGTGTACAGCGAGGTTCCCGTTTTAGCCTTCATTAGTACTCACCTTCCGCCTTCAGAGAAGACGAGGTCTATTCTTCCCAAAGAGATTTTATCGCCGTCCTTCAACTCAGTTCTCTTCTCCAGCCTCTTCCCGTTCAAAAGAGTTCCATTTGCGGACTCGAGATCCTCAACAAAAAATCTGTCCCCTACCTTATCAATTCGGACATGCTCAGATGAAACATAGGGATCCGGCAGGATGATCAAGCACTTCTTTGACCTTCCAATAAGAGAAACCGGTCGCATAAGTGGATAAATCTCAGCAACAGATTGAGTCCCTCTGGTCCCCACAGGCGTCATGAGCTTTAAATGCGGCAGGAGCGCAGCTGCCGAGTCCCGGCCCATCAGCAAGCGGATATCCGTGTAAATCAACTGGACAATTTTATAGATGAAGATATAAATAATGACGACGAGCAAATACTTCGCAACAGTCGAAATCAACTCAACCATGACACCACCTCGCTTTCTGCAATTTTTTCACATATTCACAAAATCGTCACACACGCTGTGAACGCTTTCTAAGTCCTTATTATACCTTCTTATTATACCTTGATTCTGTAAAATCAGAAATGAAGAAATGACGACAGTTTTTCTTTATTGCGTAAATATCTATATGGGGATCTCGAATTTTTTTAATATTACAAAATTATTTTATTTCACAATAAATAATCCTGTTCATATATTTGAAACCGGCAAGCCTCCGGGTGGCCAATTTGCATATTTTTTATTGTTAGTGTATAATATATTTATATGTATCAAAAGGAGCGTGACAATTTATGCAATTAGAAGAAATTAGAAAGCTTCCTCAAAAGGTCGTTGAAAACCTCGATGGTGACATAGGCAATTTAAAAGTTTATTTGGTCCAGGACTATGATCTTCAATTTTTGAAGCGTATGGTCACATTTGGCCTCGGCATTTTTGGCGACCTGGGTATGGACGAGTGGGGCTTGGTGCCTCAAGTTCGACACGGCAACGTCTTTGTTCTCAAGGAAGAGGATAAGAAGCGCCTCATAGGCATAGCGATCCTGATGAGAGACTGGGAAGACACGGATATGTGCTACTTGTTTGACTACGCGATCGCTGAAGATTTCCAGGGCCAGGGCCTTGGATACCATTTCCTCATTTCCATCTGTAAGAACCTTTTCGAGCAAGGGTTTAAATCCATGAGCTTGACAGTTGACACGGAAAATGTACCCGCAATCAAGCTTTACGAAGAAAAAATGGGCTTTGAAATCGCGGAGCACCGCAAAGACGAATACGGCAAGGGCCATGACCGCTACATCATGAAGCTCGACCTGAACAAATTCAAGAAACTTTAGGTGGGGACTGGGCCGGATCAGAAATAAGCATAGGCAGAAAATGCCGACATTGCTTCCCGGCCCCACTCCTATCATGAAAAACCTCCGCGCGCGGAGGTTTTTTACATTTATTCAGTTCTTGATCCGCCAATCACAGCCTTCTCCCATCCCACTTCTTAAGGGCAACTCTGACAGACCTCGCCATTTCCTTGCTAAACGCCGCGTCAGTTTTCCTCGCGTAAAACATTTGAGCAAAATTCTCCGCGCCATAATGATTCTTTTCCACAAAACCTTTTTCCTTGTCCTCAAACATACGGTCAAGCTCTTCATTCGTGAGCTTTCTATATTTTTCCTCAAAGACAATGAATTCTCGGTCAAATCGCTTTTGCTGTACCCTGACAGCATTTTCCTCATGATACCCAAGACACAGCATGCAGACCGGAAAAACCCAGTCTTCGAGGCCCAGCAGCTCTTTATGAAATTCATAATTCTCCAGAATATCCCCAATATAGCACGAGCCCACCCCTAATGACTCTGCTGCTATCACGGCGTTTTGTGCCGCAATCAGGGCATCTTCGCAGGCCAGAAGAAGATCCGACTCCTGAGGCGCTTCAAAAGACAAGCCGGAATGCTTCGCAAACGCTTTGACCCCTTTGCTTGAAAAATAATCAAACCACTTCTGCTGATCCGCCGCAAAGATCAGAATGACAGGTGCTCTTGCAATAAACGGTTGAAAATCACAGCTCTCACTGAGGGCTTCTTTTGTCTTTGGATCCTTGATCATCAGAATGGTGTAGAGGCATTGATTTCCAGCCGTTGGCGCGGCAATGGCGGCGTCCAAAATCAGGTTCATATGCGTCTCTGAAATTGGCCGGTCAGCGTATTTTCGAAGAGATACCCTGTTGTGAATCGTTTCAAGTACGGCATTCAATGGCTACACTCCTCTCTCCCCCCGTCCCAAGGGGTGTTGACGTTTTTATTAGCGTGGCGAGAACACCCGTGACTTCAGTCATGGGATGAATCGCTCATCAACAGTTGGTTTAAAGTCATCATTAACACAATAAAAGTATTGTTTACATTTTTCATTAGGAACCAATGTTCCTACTATATACCAACAAGGGTTCTAATAGCAATACAATAAAATGCTTCACTATTTTTCTCGATTTTACTTTGAAAAAGAACATGGGAGAAACAAAGGGTTAAAGTTGCTAAAATCCATGAAAAAATCACCAATGCAAGAAAAGACAACCTGCACAAATTTTCTTACGAAATCATCAAAAATCACGATGTGATCGGAATAGAAGATTTGCAGGTTTCTAATTTGCTGAGGAATCACAAACTGGCGAAATCCATCGCTGATGCGTCCTGGTCACACTTCATAAGCATGCTTGAATACAAGGCAAAATGGTATGGCAGGCAGGTTGTCAAAGTGGGGAGGAACTTTCCTTCAAGCCAATTGTGCTCAAATTGCGGATACAAAAATAAAGACGTTAAGAATCTTGCTGTGAGAGATTGGATTTGTCCGGAGTGTGGCATATTCCACGACAGAGATCTTAACGCAAGCATAAATATCAAAAACGAAGCCCTAAGGCTTCTAACCGTTGGTGCGACGGGGCTAGCCTAATAATAAACTGTTCGATAGAATGGTGTTCTTAGGAATCTCGTGACTTCAGTCATGAGAGGTTCAAACCAAAGCCATCCAGCTGACCACACCTCAAAAATAAAAATCCCGTTTCGCACAAAGCTGCGATGCGGGATTTTTTAATTAATATTTTTCTCTTTACCCTTTTTTGAACAGGTTTCCAAAAAGCTCATCCTGAAACGTATACCAGTGCTGCACAAGATTTTCGAGCCTGTAATAGTGCACCACGTAGGCTGCCACCAGCCCACCCATTATCATTACCAGTGCCCAAACAAACCGCAGCTCAGGCATCAGCATGGCCAGACCGAAAAAGAAGAGGAAGACCACCACCGTCAACATGAGCACCAGGAGATGGATCAAGCGCTCATGTTGAAGCCATCTCAACCGCTGCAGATACGCAGCGTGTACTCTCCCGACATCAGCACCAGAAGCTAAGGCTTCCCTCAATTCAGCTTCCCATTCCCTCGCTTGTCTGATCATACACAGCTCAAACCTTTCCGGCGAACGCCCGGCACTACGTCACCAGGCACTACTTCATAATTTTAATCATCTGATTTGTGAACTCAACCGGATCCTCGATTGGAAGCCCCTCAATAAGACGTGCCTGATTGTAGAGGAGGCTGGTGTAGAGCTCAAACTTTTCGGCATCTTCCTCAAAAGCTTGTTTAAGGGTTTCGAAAACCTCGTGCTGCGTGTTGATTTCGAGAATTTTTTCCGCTTTGATGCCCTCCTGGTTCGGCATAGCACTCAGGATTTTTTCCATTTCAATGCTGAGCTCGCCGTCGCTGGCCAGACACACCGGGTGATGCTTCAGACGCTTGGAAGCGCGGACTTTGGTTACTTTGTCACCCAGCTGGGACTTCATTTTGTCGAACAGACTGGAATAGGTGTTGGTCTCGGAACCATCGGCAGACTGCTCTTCTTCTGTCTCTATACCCAAATCGCCGCCGGATACATTCCTGAATTCCTTATCGTGATAGGACATCAGCATGCGGATCGCGAATTCGTCAACGTCATCCGTAAAGTAGAGGATCTCATAGCCCTTGTCCGCGACAAGTTCCGTCTGCGGCATGCGGTCTATGCGCTCCGGCGCGTCGCCAGTGGCGTAGTAAATGTATTTCTGTGAATCCGCCATGCGGCCCACATACTCGGCGAGGGTCACCATACCGCGCTCCGTGCTTGAATAGAACAGGACCAGATCCTGGAGATCCTCCTTGTTGCGGCCAAAATCATTATAAAGGCCAAACTTGAGCTGGCGGCCAAAAGCTTTGAAGAACGTCTCATACTTCTCGCGGTCATCTTTCAGCATAGCGAGGAGCTCATTCTTAATCTTGTTCTTGATGTTCTTCGCGATCAGCTTGAGCTGACGGTCATGCTGGAGCATTTCCCTGGAGATATTGAGGGAAAGGTCCTCGGAGTCCACCATGCCTTTGACGAAGCTGAAGTGGTCCGGCAGCAGGTCGCCACACTTGTTCATGATCAGGACGCCGCTTGAGTAAAGCTCGAGGCCCTTTTCAAACTCACGGGTATAATAGTCAAACGGTATGCTTTCCGGAATGTAGAGTATAGCATTGAAGCTGACCTGTCCGGAAGCATTCATATGAACATATTTCAGCGGTTTGTCAAAGCCATAGTGCTTTTCGGAATAGAAGCTTTCGTAGTCTTCTTCCGTGAGCTCATTTTTATTTTTTCTCCAGATGGGCACCATGCTATTGACCGTTTCAAGTTCCTTGTATTCTTCATAGTCATTTTCCGTACCCTCTTTCAAGCGGCTGCGGGTCATCTCGAGCTTGATGGGGTAACGTATGAAGTCAGAGTATTTCTTGATGAGCGCACGGAGCCTGTAGGCTTCGAGGTAGTCGTCATAGTGCTCATCCTCCGTGTTTTCCTTGATGGTCAGAATAATTTCTGTACCCGTGCTGTCCTTTTGGGCAGGTTCAATCGTATAACCATCCGCACCTTTGGATTCCCATTTCCAGGCTTCGTCACTGCCATGGGCGCGGCTGATGACGACAACATCCTCCGCTACCATGAAAGCCGAATAAAAACCGACACCAAACTGTCCAATAATATCATAGCCGTCTTTCAGGTCATTTTCCTTCTTAAATGCCAGAGATCCGCTCTTGGCAATAACGCCAAGGTTTTCCTCCATCTCCTCCCTGGTCATGCCTATACCGGTATCTTTAATGGTCAGGACACGCTTTTCTTTATCCGCCAGGATCTCAATGTAATAATTCTCTTTATCAAAGCGAATGCTCTCATCTGTCAGCGCCTTATAGTACATTTTGTCAATGGCGTCACTTGAGTTGGAGATCAGCTCACGAATAAAAATCTCCCTATGGGTGTAGATGGAGTTGATCATCAGGTCTAAAAGTCGTTTGGATTCTGCTTTAAATTGCTTTTTTGCCACGTTGAACGCTCCTCGTCTTCTGATTTTGTCTCGCTTACTTACTTATATTTTATCTTATTCACATAAGAAAGCACCAAGGTGGGGCGACCTTGGCGCCGGTCATCAACCTATTCAATCTCAATTTTTTTAGAAAGCTCTGTCTTTTTGACTTTTGGAACGACAATATTTAAAACGCCGTCTTCAAGCCTTGCTTTAATATCCTCAGTGCCCGCGTCTCCAAGGTAGATTGTACGCTGCATAGAACAGACGCGGCGTTCCTGGTGGACATAATTTTTCTTTTCTTCGTCAGTTTTTTCTTCACGCTTGATGGAAATGGTCAGTCTGCCTTCATTCATGTCGAGTGAGACCTCTTCTTTCTTGATCCCAGGCAAATCTGCCTCAATCTTATAATGATCCTCAGCTTCTTCGACATCCAGTTTAAATGTGTCGCGCATCAGGCTGCGCCCAGGCATCCAGCTATCGCTAAAAAAGTCATCAAGCATGTTTGTGAAGTCATCGAAGCCACGCGGCCTGAGCGTGAGATTCGAGCGCCTTTGGTTGAAAGGAACAAGTCCTGCCATGATTAACAACTCCTTTATAGTCAAATTTGGGTGTGTGAATGGAACAGGCTTTCAAAATACTATGCGCAAAGTGCATGACGCATTATGGATTTTGAAGATTTTGTTAGCACTCTCGCCCCTCGAGTGCTAACCTCTAATTAATATATACACCTTTTCAAAAAAAATGTCAAGATTCCTGATATTATTTTTTCCTCATTTCCTCCTTCCCATTCTCCTCAAAAAACGCAAAAAAGCTGACCTGCCGCAGACGTCAAACGCTTCACCTGCGTGAGGCCAGCTCCTGTTTAAGCTATTCTTTTCGCGGTCACCAATCCCCCAAACACCCGCGCCGCTGGCGCTCAGTACCACTGGTTGAACCACGTCTTTCATTTCTCACTTATTCTGTCGCTTTTTTCTCCTGAACCAACACCGCCCGCACCGGCGACGCCTCCGCCCCTATGATCTTAAGCGGCAACGCGATCAGCTTATAATCCCCCGGTTCAATATTCTTGAGCATCAAACCCTCCAGGATCATGACCCCGGCCTCGAAAAGCACCTTGTGCGTGGGATGGCCCTCCTGACCCCTTTCGATCCCAAGGCCATCCGTCCCCACGCCTTTGACGCCGAGTTCAGCCAGGTATTTCGCCGCTTCCAGTCCAAGGTAGACAAAGCCCGGATCAAAAGCCTCCGAGAAGCTGTTGCGCGTCTTTATCAGCACAAATGCCCCCGGCTGGACCTCAAATGGCTCCAGGTCAGAACGGCTGATCTCGCCCTCCAGCTCCGTCAGCGCGATCACGCGACAAGCTGTCAGCACGGAGGTCATCGCCACCTCGTCAATGGCACTTCCCCCAGGAAGCATGTGCAGCGGCGCGTCCAGGTGCGTCCCGGTGTGCAGGTCCAGTTCCAAAGTGCTGCTTGTGACACCATCAACCGCCACCTTCTTATGAAAGGTCAGCTTGGGCCGTCGCCCCTTGTCGTTCTTGTACACCGGCATCTCCTCATGAATGGGCATGCTGATATCATAAAGCTTCATGCTTCTCCCCCCGCTTTCCTGATTAATGCCGCCGGCGTCCTCAGATACCAGCCGCGGTCAGTGTTCTTCAAAAAACATCAAGTGCTTTTGCCGATGGTCACTTTCACACCCGCCCCAGCACATCCCGCCCCGCCTCATAGCGCAGCAGCCTTTCCGGATGCGCCCTGACGTACGCCACAGCCGGGTCCACCAGTTCCCAGGCCGCTTCAATTTCACCCCAGGACGCGAACAGCGTCAAATCCCCCTTGAGCGCATCTATCAACAATTTTTCGTAAGCTTCTGGAGATTTTTCTCCAATAAGACAGCTTTGACAGTAGTCCAACTCCCTCTCGACGATCTCCGCCTCTGAACTGGGCGCCAATACATTGAACCGAATCCGCACGCCCTCCTCAGGCTGTACATTGATCTCTATTGAGTTTGGCGTTACGACGCCGTCCATTTGATCCGCCAATTTTGCGGCCTTCATCTTGATCTCAATGACCGTTTTCTTCTCGCTGAGCTTCTTGCCTGTCACCAGTTTAAACGGTACACCCTGCCAGCGAGGCGCGTCAATCTCAAGCATCAGCGACGCGAACGTCTCAGTACCCGAGTCTGGCGCTACACCCTCTTCATCCAAAAAACCATTTTCGCTTTCTGAGCCGGTATACTGGCCAAACTGACTCTCTTCCAAATTCAGCTTCATCTGACGCAGCGACTGGATTTTAGACCGTCTTACTGCCTCAGTCCCAAGATCCTCAGGCGCGTCCATGGCCACGAGGGCCGCCATCTGAAGCATGTGGCTCTGCACCATGTCCCGCAGCGCGCCCGCCTTGTCGTAATAGCCGCCGCGACCTTCAATGCCAAGAGTTTCCAAAGCATAGAGGTTGACTTCTTCAATATAATCCTTGCACCAGACCGCGTCAAAAATCGCGTTCGAAAAGCGCAGCGAAAACAAGTTGCGCAGCATGGCTTTGCCTAAATAATGGTCAATTCTAAATATGGCCGACTCGTCAAAATAACGGCTGATCCTCTCATTATACTCTACCGCGGAAGCGAGGTCGTAACCAAAGGGCTTTTCTATAAGTATCGCAGCGGTCCCCTCTTCCGCGATGTCGCTGCCGCGGATCGTCCTCGCAAGTCTCCCAAAATGCTCAGGCATGGTCGCCAAAATGAACAGGGATCTGGACGGCGCGCCGTAAATTTCCTCAAGCTCCGCCTTTATATCCGCCAGGGATTTCTCTGCAGATATTACAGCTGGATCTTCAGGCTCCTCAAGGTGGTCAAAGTCCATTTGAACATAGAAAAGTCTATCCAGAAGTCCATTCAGACTCACTTCGCAGACGGACTCGCAGGTCTTTTCCACATAGGCCCTGAAAACACTTTGCCTGACTTGTTTTCTCGATATGCCCACAATGACAAGCTCCCGCCCGTCCTGAAGCAGCTTCGCAAGGGCAGGCAGCAATTTACGGCGGCTGAGATCACCGGTTACCCCAAAAATCCAGATGTAATCCATCTTAATCCTCCTTTCGCGCCTCATGACCTCCAAACTCATACCGCATCATGCTCAGAAGCTTCGCGCCAAACCCGTCACTTTGCGTCGAATAACGCTTAAAGAGCGACAGGGCAATAGTTTCAACTGGCACTTTCAGTCTGAGTGCCTCTTCCACAGTCCACAAACCTTCTCCGCTGGAACTCACTACAGGCATTAACGCTTCAACCGCTTCTGGCGACCTGAGGGATCTGGCTGTAATGCCCATCAGAAACCCCTCTATAATTGAGCCGTGGTCATAAACCTGAGCAATTTTTTCGAGATCAAACCCATATTCAGATTTTTTCAGGATGTCAAACCCCTCAGAAATGGCTTGCATCATAGCGTACTCTATACCATTGTGGACCATTTTGACATAATGGCCAGCGCCCGCTCTTCCAAAATAGCCACAGCCGCCTTCAACTGCCAGGTCCTTGAATAAGGGTTCAAGGCTCAGATAAGCTTCCCTTGGACCGCCCACCATCAGACAGGCACCTTCAAGGGCCCCTTTCATCCCGCCGCTTGTGCCAACATCCAGATAATTGATTTCCCTCGAAGCCAAAAATGCTGCACGGCTAATAGAGTCCTCAAAATGTGAGTTCCCGCCATCAATAATTATGTCACCCTTTTTTAGATAGGGCAGCAACAGATCAACGGTATCGTCGACCGCGTCTCCAGCGGGGACCATCATCCAAAGGATCTTAGGTGTGTCCAGCTTTTCCAAAAAGGCTTTTGTTTCCATAGTGGCGTTAAGCCCCTCCTCCCTGAGTGCAGTCACTCGTGACGCCGTGCGCGTCAAAACAACCACCTCATGGCCGTGACGAATCATATTATGAGCAAGGCCCAAACCCATCTTTCCTGCGCCAATCAAACCAATTTTCAAACCGAACCCTCCTTTCTTACCTGACAGTCGCGCCAAAAGGCATCAGAGACAGCTGCGCGAATTTGAAATGCTGAAACCCAAAAGGAATGCCAATGACCGTGATACAAAACAGCGCACCTATTACCAGGTGACCAATTGCCAGCTCCCAGCCAAAAAGGACCAGCCACAGAATGTTGAGAAGAAGCCCCCCAACGCCAAAATTGCCAAGCGTCACCGTTTTCCCAAATGGCCACAGGACAAGCCCCGCAATTTTAAAGCACTGCACACCAAAGGGAATCCCTATGACGGTGATACACATGAGAAGACCTGCAATACTCCAGGCAATCGCGCCTATGATCCCGCCAAACACAAGCCATATCAAGTTACCAATAAAATTCATAATGTCTTACCTCCCAAAAGGCACAGCCCAAAGCACACCGCGCTTATGGCGTTTCAACCGACCCATCCGCATACCGGGCGAAACGCCCCTGACCCTGAGGATTTACCGGATCAGGGCGGTCCCAAGGCCAGCCCCCAAACGCGGTGGCCTGATAATCCCTCGAAGCTGCCACAATCTCTTCACGCGTGTTCATGACAAAAGGGCCATACTGAACCACAGGCTCATTAATGGGCTCCGCCTCAAGAAGAAGAAACTTGGCAGCCGTATTGCCATTTTCAATGCGAATCACTTCGCCACCTTCCAGGGCTATACCGTGATAGGACGGGAGCGCCACACCCTCCAGCATCAACCCATCGCCTTCATAAAAATAAAGCATTCTATTTAAGGAACCTGAAACTGCCGGCAGCGTCAAGACCGCGCCCGGCGCCATTTCTGCCAGCCAGATAGATACTTTGTTGCCTTCATCCGCCGCCCAGGAGTTGGGCGTTGGCTTCAGACCCACAGCGCCCTCCAGCTTACCGCTGATCAACCGCACCTTTGATTCTCTTCCTTCTGAATCCAGGAGCTTGACAATAGGAATCTTTTCCGACCATAACATCTTGTAATTCGGTTCAACAAATTTGTCCTTCGCCGGCAGGTTGAGCCAGATCTGAAACAACTCCAGTGGATTCGGTTTGTCCTGATAGACCAGCGGGAACATCTCCGCGTGCTGCATGCCGCTGCCTGCCGTCATCCACTGGACATCCCCGCCGCCATACCGGCCTGTCGCGCCACTGGAATCCGAATGGTCCACCAACCCTTCCAAAACAACCGTCACCGTTTCAAACCCCCTGTGAGGGTGCTCCGGGAAGCCGGGCACTTTGCGTCCGTGATACATGCTCCAGCCGCTTGGGTGCTGAAAATCACTGCCAAGGGCCCTATTCCCAAGGGCTTTTGCCGATGGTCCCTGTGCCCCATCCCCCACAGGATAAGCATCTTTATGATGCACACAAAACAAAAACGGATCTTGAACCGGCCAATTGAAGCCAAGCGGAAAAATATTTTTGTCATGGACTGCTTTTGTCATTTTTATCCTCCCTCGAATGCTCGGTTATTCAATCAAGAAACCCCTCATAGAGCGGGAAGCGCTCCGCCAGAGCTTCAACTTCCATACTTATAGTCTTCATAGCCTCTGGCTGATCGTGGTTTTCCGCAGCGCGCGTCATGAGCGCCGCGATCTCACGCATCTCACCAGGCCCCATGCCTTTAATGGTCATGGCCGTCACGCCAACCCTGATGCCGCTGGTCACCATAGGCTTCTCTGGATCCATTGGGATCATATTCTTGTTGACCGTGATCCCTACACTTTCAAGAATCTGTTCATAACGCTTTCCCGTCAATTTTTTCGACCTGAGGTCCAGCAGCAAAAGGTGATTGTCTGTCCCACCTGAAACGAGCCTGAAACCATTTTCCTCCAGAGCCTCACCCAAGGCAGCGGCATTGTTCAGGACATTTTCAGCATATGCTTTAAATTGATTCGTCATGGCATAGCCAAAGGTAAACGCTTTTGCCGCCATAGTATGCATGTGCATGGAGCCTTGGATCCCGGGAAATACAGCTTGATCCACCGCTTTGGCATAAGCTTCCCTGCATAGGATAAAGCCCCCTCTTGCCCCCGCCAGGGTCTTCGTTGTCGTGGAGGTCACAAAATCCGCGTAAGGCACCGGACTTGGAATGACGCCAGCAGCGATCAGGCCCGCTATATGGGCAATGTCCACAAAGAAATAGGCACTGACGGATTTCGCAATCTGTGCCAGCCTTTCGTAATCAATGCGCCTTGGATAAGCACTCGCGCCGGCCACAATCATTTTGGGCCTGTGCTGGTTCGCCAGACGCTCAACACTTTCATAGTCAATGGTTTCCGTGACAGGATCCAGTCCATAGTCGTAAAACTCATACGTCCTACCTGAGAAATTCATGGCATAGCCATGGGTCAAGTGTCCGCCCTGATCAAGCTTCATCCCCAAAATTTTGTCACCAGGCTTAAGGACAGAAAAATAAACCGCTTGATTGGCGCTGGAACCGCCAAGAGGCTGAATGTTGGCATGCTCAGCGCCAAACAATGCCTTCGCCCGTTCAATACCCAGCCGTTCCATATCATCCATGACACCGCAGCCCGCATGATACCGCTTTCCCGGATACCCCTCCGCTGTCTTGTTCGTGAGAACAGAGCCCTGCAGCTCCATGATTTCCGGCGGTACAAAGCTTTCGGAAGCGATGAGTTCAAGGCCCTTTCTCTGTCGCCTCAGTTCTCTTTCGCAAATTTCATAGAGCTGTGGATCTGAATGCTTTAAGTTTTCCAGTCTTTTTGCCAACGGTAGACACCTCCGAAGTATTTTTAAATCTCGACAAAACGCTTATAAAATGCCTGGACGACCTTGCTCAGGCCAGGGTCCAGCCTGGAAAAAATTCTGTAGCGCTCATTGTCTGTGAGCCCAAACTCCGCTTCTGCAATGGCCCCGGCCATGCATGCCAGCGTGTCACTGTCCCCGCCTATGGAGATGGCGTTTCGGATGGCATCCTCAAGGCTTGTGGACTCCAGCCAGGCCCTAATGGCTTGAGGTACAGAGCCCTGACATGAGACATCAAATCTATACCAGCTTCGAATGCTGTCTATAGGCTCGCTGAGATCATAATCAAAAGTTGTTTCAATCCAGCTTCGGACAGTTTCGCGGTCCTTGCCCTGCCGCGTCAAAAAGACCGCGCCGGCTATAGCCTTTGCACCCTTGACGCCCTCTGGGTGGTTATGGGTCACCTCAGCTGTCGCGGCGGCCATATCAAGGCTTTCCTGCAATGTATCACAAGCCCAGGCCACAGGACTTACCCGCATAGCCGCACCATTCCCGTAACTGTTGTAAGGTGTTTCAGACCCGGAAAGCGCCCAGTTCGCAAAGCCGGATCCAAAGCCCGCATGCGGATACCGGAGAAAATAGCTGCGGTACCTTTCCGAGAAGGACAGTCCTTCCAAAATAGCCTCCATTGTCGCGACAGTGAGTACCGTGTCATCTGTAAAGCGGCTGACATGCGTCCATAAGTCTACCTCTTTCGACTTGACATTATGGTGCTCAAAAAACGACCCGCATATATCGCCATAAATGGCACCAAGCATAGGATCACCTCTAAAAATAATTTTCATACTAAGAAATTAAGCAGTGTTGACTGACCAATAGCACGGCCTCTGCCTTAGACTGACTTCTTGCAATAATACCCCCCTAAGAAAAAAATACACGCCCGATCAATTTATTAGGGCGTGTATCTCTTGGAGCATCTCTTTTTAATTATAATTAACAGAATATTCGCATATTTTTAACACAAATCGTTCGTCGAGTAGTATAATATAGGTAACAGAAGCGCTACAGAGTTTTGCCACATGCTGACGAGGAGGGATCTCTTATGAGTAACCAACTTTACCGACGTGAAGCTTTTGTTGTCATCCCTGTCGCCAATGGTTATATTGTGCACAATACTGCCAAGGACTTTAAGGCGGGTCATACCCATCTGAAGTCCTTTTCTGTTGCCAGAAACCTCATTGAACTGTGCTTGAACAAAAAAATGCCAAAGACCAGAAACCACTATTTGATCGACAGCCTTGCCCGCATTACAGACTCGCCGGACTATAAACGTCAGCTGCTCGAGCTTCTGGAAACTCGCAGGCGAAAAGGGCCAAAACCCGCTTGTCACAAGCGGGCGGGGTAAGCGTTTTGTCCAAGCCACTTCTGAATTTCTGCCGCGTCTCCTTATGAGCCGTTGATTGAGGACTTTTTTTCAGGTTCAAAGTATGTTAAAATTCAGCAGGGTCTCCCCGCTTAGAACGAATCACAAAGGAGGCGCATCCTGTATGCCCCCATTATTGCTGTATTATCTGCTCCTCATCAATCTGATTGCCTGGATGCTGTGCTGGTATGACAAACGCGCCGCAATCCGCCAGAATTGGCGCGTAAGAGAACGCACCCTGCTTTTATATGCTGCAGCTGGCGGATCCGCTGGGTTATATCTTGGTATGAAAACCTTCCGACATAAGACAAAGCACCTGAAGTTTACTGTGCTTGTGCCGCTGCTATTGCTGATACAATCGGCAGGGCTGGTCTGGTTTTTTGTCATTAGGACCTCGTAATTGAGCCGCTTATTTAATCAAGCGGCTTTTTTTTAATGGGCAAATAAAAAGCTGGCACATACGCGCCAGCTTTACCTAAGTAAATTATGCTTCTCTTTTCCTGTAAGCTTTGGTAATCGAAATAACCTCGCCCCCCAGCATCAGAATCATACCGGTAAAATAGAACCAGATCATCAGCACCACCACCGCGGCTAAGGATCCATAGACTATGGAGATATTGCTGAAGTTCTGAATAAAAAACGAAAATAGAAACGAGAGTCCAATCCATCCAAAATAAGAAAAGACTGTTCCCGGCAGCGTCTCCAAAAATTTCAGCTTTAAATTTGGGAGATGCTGATACATTTGAGAAAGCACCAAAAATGGTACCGCAATGACCAAAATCCACCGAATGTACATAAATAACGTGACAAAAGCCTCCGGGATAGGGATGTAAACCCTAAGGGCATCAATAACGCGGTTGCTGAGGCTTGGCAGAATCAACATGACGACGACTGACAGCGATAAGCCAAGCGTAAATGCCAGGCTGAGGCCTATCGCCACCAAAGGGGACTTTCTGCCCCCAACTTCAAAAGCTGAGTTGAGCGCCCGCTGAAGGGCGCCGACTGCCTTCGAGGCTGACCAAAGCGCTGCCAGTATGGAGACGGACAGCACACTGCCCGAATTCGTCGCCAAGTTATTTTTGATGTACTCCTGAACAATTGATAGCGCTGCCTGTGGAATAAAATCAAGATTAGGCGAGCTCATCAGGGAATAAGCCACTTCGAGTCTCGACAGGATCGCAAACAAGAAGATCAGAAAAGGAAAAATGGACAGCACAAAGAAATAGGCCATTTGGGCACTGAACGCCGTCAAATGATGGCGGCCAACCCTTTTAAACATCTCTTTGAAAAAATAGCTGAAATAGGGCTTCATAAAAAATCCCTCCTTTCAGTAAGGTTCAACTAGGCTAAACGTGGCAACTTAGGCTTCCACCTCTAACTTGATAATATCACTGACATCCAGACGCTCGAGCCATTCGGCTACGGTTTTGTCAGCAACTGGAAGGTCTGGGTCAAGCTCCGCCAAAGGCACCAGGACAAAGCCCCGCTCATGCATCCTCGGGTGTGGCAGTGTCAATACCGGATCAGAGCTGATAAAGCCTTCATAAAGCAAAACATCCACATCTATGGTCCGAGGGCCCCAGCGAATCAGCCGCACGCGGCGTAGCGCCTGCTCCACGGACTGGCAAAGCGCCAGCAAGTCCTCCGGTGAGAGCGTCGTCTCCACCTCGACCACACCGTTTACAAAATCATCTTGATCCAAATAGCCCACCGGTGCCGTAGAATACAGCGAGGACTTAGCCACAACTCGCGTCCGGGAATCCGCGCCAATTAACCTGACAGCCTCCTGGAGGTTCTCTGCCTTATCTCCTATATTACTGCCCAGGCCAAGAAAAGCCCGAGCCATTACCTGGCCCTCCGAATCTCGACCCCAAAGAACTCAAATATGCCCCTGACTGGTGCTTCCGGTTTCTTAACGCGAACCAGCACTTCAGAAACCAAATCATACTTCGCCAGAATACGCTGGGCTATATTTTCACCGAGCGCTTCAATTAAATTATACCGGGCGGACTCCGCGAAATACTTCACGTCGTCGTAAACCTCAGCGTAGCTCACCGTCTTAGCGACATCATCCGAGCCCCCGGCCCCGGAAAGGTCCAGGGTGAGCTCCACATCAACAAAAAACTTCTGGCCTATGCTGCGCTCCTCGTCGAGGACACCATGAAAACCATAAAATCCCATATGCTGCATCAAAATCTTATCCATAAGCCTCTATCGCCCCCGAACCATGGCATCCATGACTTTTACCGCCCGCAGGTTTTCCTTGACGTCGTGAACGCGAATGATTTCCACGCCCTGTACCACGCCAAAGACGCTTGTAGCCACGGTCCCTTCCATGCGCTCCTTTGCTGGAAGGTCCAGGATCTTACCAATCATGGACTTTCTCGATGTTCCAAGAAGGAGCGGATAACCGAGGACATGCAGTTCGTGAATCCGAGGCATGAGCTCAATGTTCTGATCCGCGGTTTTCCCAAAGCCAAACCCGGGATCCAGCATGATCCACTCATCCGGAATACCCGCTTTTTTCGCTATTTCAATGGACTTCTCAAAAAATTCGATCATGCTGTCGACCATATCTGTCTCGTAATGCGTCCCATCCTGATTGTGCATGATAATCACCGGGGCACCAAACTGCGCGGCTACCCGGGCAATCTCCGGCTCGCGCTGGAGACCCCAGATGTCGTTGACGATTTCCGCCCCCGCCATCAGTGCGCAGCGCGCGGTCTCAGCCTTATAGGTATCAATGGAGATGGGCACGTCAAACTCAGGGTGGGCCACTAAAGCCTCAATGACCGGCAGCACCCTGGAAAGTTCCAGTTCCAGAGGCACCGCCGCGTGACCCGGCCGTGTGGACTCCCCGCCAATATCTATGATATCCGCGCCTTGCGCCGCCATTTCAAGTGCCTGCTCAATGGCGTACTCAATGGTGTCGAATTTTCCGCCGTCCGAAAAGGAATCCGGCGTCACGTTCAAAATACCCATCACCAGCGTCCGCTTTCCAATTTCAAGCGTGTGCTGCTTCAGTCGCCACTCAAAGGGCTCGTACTTGGGCAAATGATATAATCTGCTGTGCACTGCTTCACCCCCTGCTGCCGACGCCCATACCAATCAGCGACATCGCTTCAGCTCTGGATTTGGCATCTACCTTGAAAATTCCGCGGACCGCGGAAGTTACCGTCTTGCTGCCCGGCTTCTTAACCCCCCGCATGGTCATGCACATATGCTCTGCCTCAACCACGACAATGACGCCATACGGGTTGAGCTTTTCCATAATCGTGTCCGCTACAAGCGACGTGATCCTCTCCTGCAGCTGTGGCCGCTTGGCAATGGTTTCCACCACACGCGCCAGCTTGCTTAGCCCCGTCAGTCTGCCACCGCGTGGGATATACGCTACGTGAGCCTTCCCAAAAAAAGGCACCAGATGATGCTCACACATAGAATAGAAGGATATGTCGCGCACCAGCACCAGCTCCTCGTGCTCATCCTCCTGAAAAATCACCTCGAGATGTTTGCCCGGGTCCTCGTTCAGACCACCAAAAATCTCCTCGTACATTCTGGCGATCCTGTCCGGCGTTCCCTTAAGGCCCTCACGGTCCGGATCTTCCCCAATGGCAGCCAGCATTTCTCTGACCGCAGCTTCAATACGTTTATTATCCATGTCGTCTCTCCTATTCACAAGGTGTGCCTGCGCCAACCATCGGCAAAGGCCGTTCTATAGAGTTTCTACCCAATTCCACACAGTTCACACGTCAAATCCCGGCGCGGCCCAGTCCCGCACTGTTTGTCCCTGACAGCCGGCCTTCACTGCCGCCCGGAGGCTTTCAAAATATCTCAAAGCCGGTGCGTTTGCCAATGGTCGCGGCCACACCACTTGCTCAAGCCTGTCAACAACCTTCAACCGCATCAGACTGTTGGTAACAAATACCAATTCCGCTTCAAGAAGCCTCTCAAGGGGAAAGCGCCCCTCGGACACGCTGATGCCGGCATCTGCAGCTGCTTTCAGGACATTCTGCCGCATTACGCCCGGCAAGATCCCGCAGTCCAGCGACGGGGTGAAGAGCTTTCCGCCCGAAAACCAAAACACGTTGGCCACAGCGGTCTCCGCCACAAAATCCATTTCATTCAGAAACAAAACATCGTTAAAGCCCCTTGACATAGCCCGGTCCTTCTCAATTATATGATCCGCATAGCCCTGCCACTTCAGGCCAGCCACCACCGAGCGCGAATTTTTCGAATACGCACTGATTCCCAGTGAACAGGGCTTAGCAAGACCGCCGTCCGCCTCGTCCCGGTAGGGATTGGGCCGCAGATACAGCTGGACATCCACGTCCGCCTTTTCGACAGGGGCTCCACGGCGCATGGCGAGGACCTTGAGGGCCCCGGACGCCATTCCGGACGCCGCCTTCGCCGCTTCAAACCCAAGCCTCAGCGCCTCTTCAGACAGTGAAAAACCAAGGCCCAGCCGGGCGAAGCCCGCATTCATACGTTCCAGATGCGGCCCCGGCTGCTCCAAAGCGCCGTGATCAAATCGCATGGTTTCAAAAAGGCCATAGGCGAATTGTATCCCTTCAGAGGCACAGCGATCATCCACCGGTGTGCCATCCAGCCAATAGACAGTGTGCGCTGACATTTCGCCTGCCCCCTTCATCTTTTGTGTCGTCCAGCTCTTAGCTGCTGAGCGCCTTCATCAGAGCCCTCGCCTTATGCAGTGTTTCCTCGTATTCAGCGTACTCGTCCGAGTCCCATACAATGCCGCCACCCACCTGGAAGTAAGCTTTGCCTTCCTTCGCGACAATGGTCCGTATGACAATGTTGAGATCCGTGTCCCCATTGAAGCCAATATAGCCTATAGAGCCCGTATAGAGGTTGCGCTGGGTCGGCTCAAGCTCGTCAATGATCTCCATGGCACGAATCTTTGGTGCTCCAGTGATGGACCCACCCGGGAAGGACGCCTTCAGCAGGTCAATAGGGGTCAGTCCCGCCTTGAGGGTCGCCGTCACCGTGGAGACCAAATGATATACCGTTGGATATTCCTCAATGACAAAGAGCTCTGGCACCTTTACTGTGCCAACCTCTGCGACTTTGCCGAGGTCATTTCGTTCAAGGTCCACAATCATCAGGAGCTCTGAGCGGTCTTTTTCACTGGCCAGCAGCAGCGCGCTCTCCATGGCATCCTCTTCCGGCGTCTTGCCCCTTGGCCGGGTTCCCTTAATAGGCCGTGTCTCAATTTCTCCGTTTCGAATCTGAATGAACCGCTCCGGAGAGCTCGAAATTATGGTCGCTTCTTCAAAAGGCATATACGCCGAAAATGGCGCTGGATTAATGGTTCTGAGCTTTTTGTAGAGCATCAGTGGCTCATCCGTCATCTCTGCCGTAAACCGCTGGGTCATGTTGACCTGGTATAAGTCTCCCGACCTGATGTAGCGCTTAATTTTTCGAATGGATTCCAGATAGTCTTCTTTGTTAAAATTGGATTCAAACGTTGGCGACGTTGTCTTCCAAACCGGTTCAAGGTCAAGTCCGGATTTTTCCGCTTCACGTATTCTGGCTTCAAAAGCTTCCATCCGCGCCTCGGCTCCCGGCCTGAAGTCAAGCTCTGCAAGCCATGCCTCATTCAGCTGATGGTCGACCAGGATCGCTGTCTCATAAAGGCCCAGGATGGCATCTGGTATATTGACATCATCTTTTGCCGTCCTCGGCAGGGTCTCCACATGATGGCAGAGGTCATAGGCAAGATAACCCGCCATACCACCGCCAAAGGGCAGATCAAAGCCAGGGGTTCTCTCTGTCTGGTAAAGTTCATAACGCGACTTCAAAAAATCAAAAGCATTTCCTTTTTGCGTCGTTTTAGTGCCGTCGAGGCAGTTTTCAAGCTCAATACTGTCACCCTTGATCCGGATGCGCTCAAAAGGCGCTGCCATGATCAGAGACCAACGGCCAAGGCGTTTTGGATCCATACCGCTATCCAAAAACAAGGGGTGCGGCAGATCTGAAACAGCAAGAAACAGCCTGAAGCTGTCCAGGCTGGTCTGAAGCTTTCTCTTTATCATACGTTCACCTGCTTTCGCCATTGGTCTGCCAGCCTTAAAAAATTGGCAAGCATGTCAAGGCCGTGCTCCGTCAGTATTGCCTCTGGATGAAACTGAACCCCTTCAATCAGCTTTTCCCGGTGCCTTAGGCCCATGATCTCGCCAGCTTCAGTTTCCGCCGTGATTTCAAGGCATTCAGGCAGCGACTCCCGGTCGACAACCAGCGAGTGATACCGGGTGACGTTAATGGGATTCTTAAGGCCACTGAAGACGCCAGTGTTATTGTGTCTTATGGAATGAACTTTGCCGTGAACTGGCTCAAGCCCCTCCAGGATTTTACCCCCAAAAGCTTGTCCAATGGTCTGATGCCCAAGGCATATCCCAAGAATGGGAAATTCATCTTGCAGCGTTTCCACCACACTGAGGCAGATCCCGGCTTCCTTTGGCGTTTTGGGACCCGGAGAGAGGACGATCATGTCCGGTTTCATCTCCCGGATGTCTTCCAAGGTCAGGGCGTTATTCCGCACAACTCTGACCTCGCGGCCAAGCTGCATCAGATATTGAACGAGATTGTAGGTAAAGGAATCAAAGTTGTCAATCATGAGGATCATGGAATAGTCATGCCCCTTTGCTAAAAAGTATAAGCTGATTATACCTTCCACTTTTAGTTGAAGTCAACAAACTTCCCCACAAAGAAGACGCTGTGATATACTGAGTTAGAAAAACCTTTGTGGAGGTATGACATGTCTATGATTCTCGGCGCCACCTATGATGAAAGCGCTGTCTCACCAGAGCGGGACAGGGCCGCGTTGGAGATTCTCTCAGAAGCTGGGTTTCGGTCGTTGGAGCTGGCACTGCATGCAAGGGCTTTGGGCTCAGAGAGGGCGTGGGCACTTGAAACTGCAGGCAGAACCCTTGGGTTTTCCTTTGCCTTTCACGCGCCGGATTTCGCAGAGCCAGGGGCTTTCGATCTTAAATACGTTATGGCAGAAGGCGGCTCACTGAGGGCCTTTGGGCACTGGATTGACGAGTGCGGCGCCTTTGGAAACGGTGTGCAGCTCATCTTTCACGGAGGGGTCTTAGAGTCTGATACCCTCAGGTTTGTGGACTGGGCACTGAACAGAATTGAAAAATCAAGGGGCAATCAGATCTTGCTTCTGGAAAATACTTTTTCGCCGGAGCCTGACTGTGTGCGTTTTGGACAAAGCCATGAGGCTCTCCTAAAGGTTCTTGAAACCTTCGCCGGTTGCCGTCAGCTGGGACTTTGTCTTGATACTGCCCATTGGCTGAGGTCTCAAAACTGCGGTCAATTTCCATATTCAGGCGAAGATATTTGTGTATCTTCTCCCTGTCATGGCGAAGGGAATACCCATGCTATTAGGATTCCCAATGCGCTGCTGCCTTTTATTAACAGAATTCATCTTCATAGCGTATCCACCAAGACGGGGCGGGACCATCAGGGTATGACAGCCATGGATAAAGCGACAGAGAGTTTGCTTAGTCCCTGGCTGAAGGGTTCCGAACCATCTGCAACCCACGACCCCAAGGACTGTGTGTTTTCCATAGAAGTTTTAGCTTCTGCACTGGATGAAAAGTCCTGGATTGAAACCGTCCTGGAAAGCGGCGCATGGCTCGGAAAGACCGGTGTCCTGGCATTAAAAAACAGCCTCCGCTGATTGGAAGGCTGTGATGCAATCAAGTTGTATTGTGATTTTGTATTTATTGACCTTTTTTCTTAGCAGGTTTTTATTTTCTAAGCATGCCATAGCCACCGTAGACCGGCTTTGTTTCAGACACTGTAATAACAGCACCACTTTCTGAATGCTGAATAAATTTGACAAGCGTCTTGACGCGTTTTCTTGGAACAAACATAATAAGAATGGATCTTGGGTTATGTCTGCCTTCGCCATGCACGAGCGTCACAGCAAAGCCTTGATTACGGATCTCGTCCGCGAGCAGCATTCCAGTCTCCTCTTTGACTATGACTTGAACCTCTGAAAGACCAAGGCCAATTTTTTCTTCAAGAATTGTTCCTATATAATTGCCAAGTGAAAACCCTACTGCATAAAACACACCCTTTAGAGGATCTTCAGAAATATTCTGTATAACATTGCTGGCAATAAAAAGCCATAAGAGGACTTCCACAAATGCAAGAATTGAACCTATTGTCTTTTCGCCCTTAGTGATCAAAACAATACGTACTGTACTGATACTGACCTCAATAATTTTAGCTGCCATGATCAGAAAATAAATTAAAATTTCCACGTTTAAACCCCCAAATTTTTATAACTATTAAATCAAACTCTACCGATCATATCATAAATACTTTATCATAGAGATTAAAAGATAGAAACAATCATGTGATACAACTCTATTTCATTCTCTTTGGAGGCTACAAAAATGAATACCCCAACCATCAAAAAAATTCTGGTAAACTATAGAAAAAAACAGGACGGCTACCGTCATTTTTCTGTGCTCATTCCCATTATTGAAATTGACGACGAGCCCCATCTTCTCTATGAAGTGCGTTCTGAAGACCTAAGATCCCAGCCGGGAGAGATTTGCTTTCCAGGTGGGAAGGTCGAACTGGGCGAGCACCATGGCGAAACGGCAATCCGCGAAACCTGTGAAGAGCTGAATCTCGACCGTGAAGACATTGAAATCATAGGTCAGATCGACGATATTGTGACGCCGTTCAATATGTATATTCACGTTTATGTCGGTATTATGGATGTGGATATTGATGACATTGAGCCTAATGAAGACGAGGTCAAAGAGCTGTTCGCAGTACCTGTTTCCTATCTGTTTGACTGTGAGGTCCAAGAGTTTAAAACAGAATCCTTGCTTCAGATGCCAGCGGATTTCCCTTACGAGAAAATTGCGAGCGGACGGGAGTATAACTTCAGAGTCGGCAAATATCCGGTTCTATTCATTGACTTCGACGACAAGACCATTTGGGGGATCACAGCGCGCATTACTGCAAGCTTTATAAGAACATTAAAAGACCTATCCCAAGAATTTTAAGGATAGGTCTTTCAGCTCGATACAGCACGTTTTTTTGTATCATATTCAATTGTATTGCGGTGTGATTCGTTAATAGCCATTCCTCCTAAACGTTGTTGCTTGGTGTGAATGGTTTTTTAACCATCAAGGGCAATTGTTGCGTTTTCATTGCTTTGCCTTTATGACAAAGTAGTGAAGGTGTTTCAGTCTAAGGCATCCGTAGGATCCGTTTGCCTAAGCGGTGGTTTTTTACAAGTGGATGACTTATGCATCCCACTTTCGCTGGACGTCCTGTAAATCGAGCTTCTATATGAACCTCCCTTAAGAAAGGTAGGTTATATAGTTGTATTATAGATATACCCTCAATAAATCAAAATATGCATCATTCAAAAACTTTTTTTGTTTTCCGATAGCCAACTTTTATCCGCTCAGTTCAATACTTATAAATCCTGGTGTCCAACCTGCCAATTTGCTTTACTGAAGCCTGACTTCTTCAAAAGGATTTTCGGAATATTCAAACTCGACATCCTTAAAGGACCATTTGTGATCCTCAAGAAACAGATCTATCCTCTGAACGGCCTGTCCTTTTCTGTAAGCAAGTCTCAGTTTATTCTCAGAAAGCTTATACACTTGAAATTCGTCAACGCCATAAACTTCAGTCAACTGCACCTTAAGACTGTCTCTGAGCTGGTGGATAAAAAACAGGTCCACGTGGTCTACATCCCGCATCAGCGATGCAAGAATACCATAGATTTCATAGTTGATCATCTTGATGTCATGAGTGGCACGTATAACTTTCAGAGTCTCAATCAGGTACCCTACAATCATGGTAACAAACAGCGCAAGCAAAACATAGAACCACATATCCTCACCTGCTTTCCTACGAGTCTTGTAAGTCAATTTTCAGTATTTTGTCTTGATTCTGCTTCATTATCTGTATATCCACAAATTGATCTTTTAAGCGCAATAATCAGGCCACTTTAAAAGAAATTTCTCAGCATGGCCTTAAAGCCTTTCTCAATATTCCACAAGTCCGGTATTTGAGGTTTCGGACATTAAGAGTAGGGTATTTGTTATAACACCTTCCATCTGCAGAAACAAATTTTGAAAAGAGGTGACTTTCATGGGACCAGTTGGCGCATTTTTTGATATTGACGGTACTTTGTACCGGGATTCACTCATGGTGGAACACTTTAAAAAGCTGGTCAAATATGAGGTCGTAGACCCGGTCGTCTGGCACCGCAATGTCAAGAAAACTTATGAGGAATGGAAAAAACGACGGGCGGAATATGATGATTATCTCATTGAACTCTCACAGATTTATATCCGCTCGCTGACTGGTCTCAACAAGAGCAGTCTGGATTTTATCGCAGACCAGGTGATTAAACTCAAAGGTGAAGAGGTCTATTCCTATTCCCGTCAAAGAATCCAGTATCATTTATGGGCGGGGCACAAAATATTTTTCATCTCTGGCAGCCCTGATTTTCTCGTTGAAAAAATGGCTGAGAAATATTCTGCCACAGAATTCAGAGGCACCCATTACGACGTCAATCACAAAGGCAATTTCACAGGACACATTGACCCCATGTGGGATTCAGAAAACAAAAACAGGGCTATTATGGATTTTGTGGCGCGCCACAACATTGATCTCAGCGCAAGCTATGCCTATGGGGATACCAATGGAGACTACTCCATGTTTCAATTGGTAGGCCATCCCGTCGCCATCAATCCGACACGGGAGCTGGTACGCAATATCCAGTCTGACACAGAAATGATGGATAAGATAGATATAATCGTTGAGAGAAAAGATGTCATTTTCAGGCTGCCCTCTGCCGTGGAGATCCTATAAGGGGCTTCTAAATCAATAAAAAAAAGTCCTCCATCAGGAGGACTTTTCCACTTGAGCGATTTAGCCCAACGACTAATTGGCATTTGTGAAATCCAAAATTTTACCGCGCTTTACTTTAACGCTTTCAAGGTAGCCTGTCGTGTAGTCACCGGCGGACTCGCGGTAGTAGCCTTGATTGTAAGCAATGAGAGCGCGTTCCATGCTCCCGTAGCGTTCAAGCTTCTGACTGAGGTACTTGGTGCCATATTCAATGCTGAGCTGCGGATTGTAAAGCTGTTCTACGCTGAGTCCAAGTGCTCTGCCTGTGGAACCCATAATCTGCATCAGCCCTATGGCGCCATAATATTCACAATTCGTGTCATAGGCACTTTCCTGCCAAATGACAGCCATGATCCATGACTCGTCCATGCCATAACGGTCGCATGCGTCTTTGATCCAAGTCACATAGTTATGTGCCGTGGCGTCCGTCAAGCGGGGATTGACCTTCATCATAAAGGCTGCCATCCTCTCAAGGTACGCTTTGTCCGAAGCCTCAATCATATTCAGGAGGTCTTCTTCACTTTCAGTGCTGAGATGGAAGCCTGCAATGCGGTCATTTTTGGCATACCATCCGAGCTCTGCATTAACGTGATACGTCAGCGGCAGATAAATCATGTGGTTGTAGACGAGTAAAGGATAGCCCTGCGTGTCTAACGGGGCGCCATTAAACTGGATTGTGTCATTTGGGTCAAGAGCATAAGCCTTGACAGAAGTAGACGGATCCATAACAGCAGCCGTATCGTTGACAAACGCTTCACCAGGTGTGACCTTGGTTAAATAGCGAATGTCTCCAACGCGTGTGTACTGATATCCCATAGACTGCATGAGATTCCAGTTAAGCGGCAGGTACTGGATGTCATTGTATCTCAGGATCGGAAAAGCCAAAGACCGATTGGATACAATATTCGAGTTTATCGTTATGCTAGAATCATTTTTTTGAACATCCACAATTACCAGCCCGTTTTCTTCAGCAAACACTGAATTTGTCTGGGATACAACTGCCGCTGCAAGGATTAATACCATCAGCAGGACATGCATCCAACGGGGTTTAGTCATTAAATCACTCCTTATTCAAATTTATAGACCTCGTCAGTTTATCATAAAGCGTTGCCAAAGGCAAAGTAATCATTTGCTTTTATGCTATATTTTCCCATTTCGGGCATCAACGACCGACTCCAACAATCTGAAAAAGCAGCTTTCTTACTTTGAAAAAAATGACGAAAAAAACAGACTCAACGTCATTTTTAACCCGCCAGGCCAACCTCCAAAATCAAAAAAATTGAAAGGAGTCCATCCCATGTTTCAGCCAACTTCGACAACACCACTTAAAAAACTGCCAAAAATTGAGCTCCATTGCCATTTGGACGGCAGCGTTCGCCTTTCGACCTTAAAAGCTTTAGGCATTAGTGAAAACCTCCTGGATCCGGAAATTACGGAAGCTGAGCTTCGTGCGCTTGCAGAGGTTCCAGAGGATTGCCCTTCCCTTGTCGATTATCTAAAGCGGTTCGACCTTCCACTGAAAGTCATGCAGACCGAAGAAGCCCTCTCGAGAATAACAAGAGAGCTCGTCGAAGACGCCGCTGCGGATGGCGTACGCTATATTGAAATACGCTTCGCGCCACATCTCCACCAGGAACGGGGACTCTCCCTTGACGCCATCATTTCTGCCGTCATTGAAGGCGCGAAAGCCGGAGAACAATCCACCGGAACCAGAGCCAACATCATCCTGTGCTGTATGCGCCATCTTCCGCCTTCCAGCTCTGTAGCCCTGGTTGAAGCAGGGCGCCCTTTCCTCGGTCAAGGCGTCGTCGCTTTGGACCTTGCCGGCGATGAGCACAATTATCCGCCGGAGCACCACGCGGAAGCTTTTCAGCTTGCGAAATCCTATGGCTACCATAGAACTGTCCACGCGGGAGAAACGGGTATTGTCGACAACATCCGAAAATCTGTCAAACTTCTCCACGCGGAGCGGGTAGGCCATGGCGTCAGTCTGAATAAAGATCCGGAACTCCTTGAAGAGATCAAAGCCGCCGGCATTCCTTTAGAGATGTGCCCCACTTCGAACCTCCACACTAAAGCTGCGGACAGTTACGAGACCCATCCTCTTCATCACTATCTCATGGAGGGTGTGAACGTTACTTTGAATACAGACAATCGCACCGTCTCAGGCATTACACTCACCAAAGAAACTGAGAATATGCTGCGATCAGGTTTAAATAAAGCTCAGCTAAAAGCAATTTACATGAATGCCGCAGAAGTCATTTTTGACAGTGCTGAGGAGAAAGCACGACTGAGGGCGCTATGGCCGGCTGAACGTCTGTAAATGTTAAATACAAAACATTTTTTATGTCAAGTATGGTCTGTCTCAAGCAAATTGATTATACTGGAAATATATTTGAATTTGAAATGGAGAGTGAAGCTATGGACTGCAGATTATCTATCATGGAACGCGTGCACTGGATTGGCGTCAACGACCGCGAAACCACACTATTTGAGAACTTTTGGCCTCTTGACAGAGGTGTATGCTACAACTCTTATTTGATTACAGATGAAAAAGTCGCCATTATAGACACCGTTAAATTCAATAAGACGGAACAGTACCTCTCAAAAGTCAAAGAGGTTATTGGGGACCGAAAAGTTGACTATCTGATCGTCAACCATATGGAACCGGACCACTCCGGCTCCATGAAGGCGCTTGTTGCCGCTTACCCTGACATGCAAATCGTGGGGAACAAGAAGACCTTTGACTTTATCCGCGGTTTTTACGACATCACTGAAAACTTCCTTGAAGTGGCTGAAGGGGACGAGCTTGATTTGGGCTACCACAAGCTCAAATTCTTCCTAACCCCTATGATTCACTGGCCAGAAACCATGATGACCTATGATCAGACGGAGAAGATTCTGTTCTCCATGGACGCCTTTGGCGGTTTTGGTTCCCTGGATGGCGGTCTCTTTGATGATGAAGTCAACGTAGAGTTCTACGAAGATGAAATTCGCCGCTACTATTCCAATATTGTCGCGAAGTACAGCCCAATTGTTCAGCGGGCCCTGGGACGCCTTGGCGCACTGGATCTCAATGTGATTGCGCCTACACACGGTCCAATCTGGCGCACCAGCCCCAAGACCATTGTCGACTACTATGACAAATGGAGCCGCTATGAGGCTGAGGAAGGCGTCGTGATCGTCTATGGCACCATGTACGGCAATACGGCAAAAATGGCGGACTATGTAGCCAGGATCATCTCTGAGAATGGCGTGAAGAACGTACGTGTCTACGACGCTTCAAAGACCCATCTGTCTTATATTCTGAGCGATATCTGGCGATTCAAGGGTGTCATCCTGGGCTCCTGCGCTTATAACATGAACATTTTCCCTGCCATGGAGCTGGTTCTTTCCAAACTTGAGCACACTGGCCTGAAGAATCGTTACCTTGGCGTCTTTGGCAATAAGTCCTGGAGCGGCGGCGGCGTCAGCGCCATTGACGCTTTTGCCGAGAAAGTCAAATGGGAGAGAATTGGCAGTTCAATTGAAGCCACCTATACACCAAAGGATGAAGAATTCAAGGCGCTGGTCAAGCTGGGTAAAGAGATGGCTCAGCGCGTAAAGGACAATCCGCTTTAATGGCTGCGGAAGTTTTAAATAAAGTCTCCGTTGACGGTTTTGCAGCGTTTAGGTCCATCTCCTCGCTCCAGACCTCTCCCAATGGTCAGGCACTCTGCGCCGTCGTCCATCAGCCAGACCTTGAAAAAAACAAAAATGTCAGCGATTTATGGATCTACACCCGGGAATGCGGCTTCCGCCGTTTGACCACCTCCTGCTCAGACCGTCAGCCCCGTTGGCTCAGCGACACCGAGGTCGTCTTTATCTCTGGCCGCAGCCAAGCGGAAACGCCTGATCAAGAAACGCAAAAACGCCCTATGACTGAACTTTTCAAAATTGACATACGCGGTGGCGAGGCTCAAAGAGTCATGGAAATCCCTTTCGAGGTTTCAAGCTTTGAACCTTTGCCTGACCACCAATGGCTCGTCGAATTCACTTATCATCCGGAGTGGCATCACTTGACAGAGTCCAGTGACATCCTTGAAAAAATGGAGGAGAAAGCAGCCGTCCAGATCATAGACGAAATCCCCTTCTGGCAAAATGGCACCGGCTTTACCAATAAAACCAGAACAGCCCTTGGTATTTACAACCCGGAAAAAGAAGCCATGGAGATGCTCACTGATCAGCTCAGCAATGTTGAGGACTGGGTATATGACGCTGACCGCAGGCGTATTGTCCTGATCCAGTCCCAGTTCAAAAGTAAACAGGTCATCTTCAACAGCCTTGCGCTATGCGACTTATCTGACCGAAGTCTCAAAGATATTTCTCACAGAGATGATTTTCTGTATGAAATATGCGGAATATCACCAGAGGGCAGCATTTTGTTTTACGGTACAGATACCGCCAAATACGGCATCAATGAAAATGGCGATTTCTACAGCTTCGATCCCTCAGAAGGCACAGTTAACAGACTGACAGAGGGCTTCAATGGAAGCTTTGGAAATTCGGTGGGAACGGATATCCGTATGGGCAGCAAAGGCAATCCAAGGCCGCTGTTTCACGAAGGCCAGTGGATTTTTGTCACAACTATGGGCTCAGAAGCACCTCTGGTGGCTCTCGCCCTTGACGGCAGCCTAACGAGACTGACGCCAGAAACGTCTGCTGCGGCTTGCTATGAGTTTGCCGTTTTCGAGGATGTCCTGACAGTCGTCGCTCTGGTGGATCAGAAGCCACAGGAGCTCTATGCCTTGAAGGAGAAAGGGCCTGATGGAACACTTGAGCTGGCACCGCTGACCGAGCTGAATAAAGATGTGGCGGAAAGCCAGTACGTCTCCATGCCCGAAATCTTCATAACGACGGCTAAAGATGGTACAGAGCTGACGGGTTGGATTATGAAGCCTTACAACTTTGAGCCCCTGCGCCGCTACACCGGCATTCTCAACATACACGGCGGTCCAAAAGCCGTTTATGGCCCATTCTATTATCACGAAATGCAGTACTGGGCCTCTGAAGGCTTCGCGGTAATCTTCATGAATCCTCGAGGCAGCGACGGCCGGGGGAACGACTTCGCGGACATTAGAGGACAATATGGCAATGTAGATTACGAGGACCTCATGTGCTTTGTGGATGCTGTCGTAGAACAGCACACGTGGATTGACAACAACCGGCTGGGCGTGACTGGCGGGTCTTACGGGGGTTTCATGACCAACTGGATCATTGGGCATACTGACCGATTCAAGGCAGCAGCTTCCCAGCGCTCCATCTCCAACTGGATCTCAAAATTCGGAACCACGGATATTGGCTACTATTTTGTGAAGGATCAAATTGGAGCGGACCCATGGAGCAATTATGAAAAGTTATGGGATCAATCTCCTTTGAAGTATGCTGACAAAGCAGTCACACCAACACTGTTCATCCACTCGGACGAAGACTTCAGGTGCTGGACGGCGGAGGTGTTCCAAATGTTTACAGCGCTGAAATACCATGGCGTCCAGAGCCGCCTCTGCCTGTTCCACGGTGAGAACCATGAGCTCAGCCGCAGCGGCAAGCCAAAAAACCGTGTCCGCAGGCTAAAGGAAATTACGGATTGGATGCGGAAGTATTTGTAATTCAAGCAAAAAGGAAGATGCTGCAGTCAAAGTCGCTTGTCCCGACTTCTTGACCACTGCATCTTCCTTTTTTGTTTTGCAAAGCGCTTCGTATCTGCCAGCAGGTTGAGTTTAAAGGTGCTTACGCTTTTTTACCGTATCTTTTGAGCACTTCTACGACAAAATCATAAACGCGCTCTGTCGACGCCATATCAAGGCGCTCTTTAGGCGTATGAACATCAAACAGGTCCGCACCTATGGAAACGAAATCGATTGGCCCAAGCTTTTCTTTCAAGATGCCGCACTCAAGGCCGGCATGGATGGCAGAAACGGTCATTTCTTTTCCATAGAGCGCGCGATAAGTCTCAATCATAGTGTCTCGCATCTCTGATGCCGGCGCAAACGCCCATTCCGGATAATCTGACATCAGCCTGAGCTCCGCGCCGGTCAGGGTACAGGCTATCAACATGCGGTCGACAATCTCTGCTTTCAAAGATCTGACAGAGCTGCGGATTGCGCTGTCAATTTCAATAAAACCTTCTTCGGTCGTATTCAATACCCCTATGTTGTTCGAGCTTTCAACCAAGCCCGGAATACCCGCACACATGGATTGCACACCATTTGGGATCAAACGCAAAAGTGCCGCTGCATTTTCTGCTGTTTCCAGCGAGAAGACTTCTTGACTTGCATCCTCAGGCCTCACTTCTAAAACCTTCAAGACGAGCTTCAGTTCTGGTTCCTCAAGCTGAAATTCATTCCGCAGACGAGCTTCCCATGCCGCTATGGTCTTCTGAACCTCTTCCTGCCAAGCGGGCTTGAACACCAGATGCGCCACTGCCTTATTGGCTATGGCATTCATTTTCTCGCCGCCTTCAATCCGGCTGATTTGGACGCCCATGCCAAGAAGGTCCCGCATGACTCTTCCCATTAAAACAATGGCATTAGCCCTTCCTTTGTCAATTTCAACACCGGAGTGGCCGCCCTTGAGACCCGTGATCGTGAGGACCGCGTCCAGGCCCTCTTCGACCCGGGCTTCAACTTCAACAGGAAGATGCACACTGGCTCTTACGCCGCCTGCACAGGATGCCAGAATGACACCCTCTTCCTCCGAATCCAGGTTGATCAGCGCTTGACCCTTCAAATTCGCTGAATTGAGTCTGACCGCGCCGTCCATCCCTGTTTCTTCCGCAACGGTAATCAAAACTTCGAGGGGTGGATGCTCAAGACTCTGATCCTCCAGTATAGCTAACGCCATTGCCACAGCTATGCCATTATCAGCGCCAAGAGATGTCTCCGCAGCCATCAGAAAGTCACCTTCTACTTTGAGTGCAACAGGATCTTTGGTGAAATCATGCTGGCTGCCCTCTTCCCTGACGCAGACCATGTCCATGTGCCCTTGAAGAATGACAGCAGGCTGGTCCTCATACCCCTTGGTTCCAGACTTCTTGAGAATGACATTTCCGCAAGGTTCCTGAATGTACTCTAATCCGTTTTTCTCCCCAAACGCCATCAGCCAGTCGCTGACTTTTTTTTCATCTCCAGAACACCGGGGAATCTGATTCATAGCTTCGAACAGTTCCCATATGCGCTTGTGAGATCCTTCCCATTGATGCATCGCTTTTTCCTCCTAATGGACAGCCCTATAATTCAAACTTTGACCATGTCATGTTCAAAACAATTTTATCCCGGAGCACTTAACTTTATCAACTTACCATCTTTTCTTAGCTTCTCGTTTTCCCCTGGCTTTTCTTATCTTTCCAGCTTAGCCTCTTTGCCAAATTGCCCAAAAGCTTTGAATCCCGCGCCACAGGAGCCCGCCAGAGCCCCCAGCTGAGCTGTCATAAGCTTTGGCCGCGGCATCGATTTAAAATTGGCCTGATGGAGAAAGACATCTTCAAGGCGCGGCAGCCAATAGCTGCCCGCACCTGACAATCCTCCGCTGAATACAATCACTTCCGGGTCATAGAGCATCCTGAGATTATGAACGCCAATCGCAAGCCGCTGGATCCAGTCATGAACGACACCTTCACAAAACGGATCCCCGGACTCTGCCCCATCCATTATAATTTTTGCGTCAAAAGGCACCCTGGCATCCAGCCAGCCAGAACTGCCCTGAACTGTCAGCCGGTTGTGGGCATCCGCCACCAGTGCGGTTGCAGACGTCAAGGTTTCAAAGCAGCCGTTCCTGCCGCAGGCACAGCGATAAAGGCCCTGGTCTGAAATGGTCATATGCCCTATTTCCATAGCCAGACCATTTTGACCCTCGTACAGCTTGCCATTGACTATAACGCCGCCGCCTACACCTGTGCCCAGGGTGATCAGCACGCCCCGGTCAACCCCTCTCAGAGCCCCTGCCACATGCTCCCCATAAGCCGCTGCCGAAGCGTCGTTCATGAATAGTGCCTCTAAGCCTGTCACTTTTTTAAGGTCCCTTTTCAACGAAACCGAAGTCCACCCAAGATTGACCACCTCAGAGACTTGCCCGCTGATGGGATCTACAGGACCAGGTACGCCTAATCCCACCCCTATAATGTCTGCACGGCTTCTGGCGCGTTCAATAAGCCCGGTAAGTTTAACCAGGACAGCTTCATAGCCAAGCTCTGATTCCGTATCCACCTGCTCATGCCATAAAACTTTTTTGCTACGCCCCACGACGACCGCATCAATGGTCGTACCACCAATATCTATACCTATTGCCGCTTTCGTTGTCATTTAACGCTGCCTCCCCTTAGAGACGTTTCAGCGCCGCCTCGAGCGTTTGTCTGTGCGCTTCGTAGCCCGGTTTGCCTAACAGCGCGAACATGTTCTTCTTATAGGCTTCAACCCCCGGCTGATCAAACGGATTCACGCCCAGGAGATAGCCGCTGATGCCGCAGGCCTTCTCAAAGAAATAAAGCAGCTGCCCAAGATGGTACGCGTCCAGCTTTTCGAGCTCAATGACCAAATTGGGCGTGCCGCCAGCCACATGGGCCAGCAGAGTGCCTTCAAAAGCTTTGAAGTTAATCTCCCTCAGTGATTTGCCCGCGAGGAAGTTGAGTCCGTCCAGATCCTGTTGGTCTTCTGTCACTTTTAGGCTGCCCTCCAGATCCGTCACCAGCAGGACAGTTTCAAAAATCATTCTGCGGCCGTCCTGTATGTACTGGCCCATTGAGTGCAGATCCGTACTGAATTGAACCGAGGCCGGGAATATTCCTCTGCCGTCTTTGCCCTCGCTTTCGCCGTAAAGCTGCTTCCACCACTCAGAAATATACTGAAGGGATGGGTCATAGTTGGCAAGGATCTCCACAACCTTTCCCTGGTCCTGCAGAATGGTCCTCGCTGCCGCATATCTGAAGCACTGATTGTCACTAAGCTCTGGATTCAAGTATTCCATGTAAGCAGCTTTCGCGCCTTCCAGCAAAGCTCTGACATCTACACCTGAAATGGCAAGCGGCAGCAGTCCCACAGGTGTCAACACCGAGTAACGCCCCCCTATGTCATCCTCAATGACAAAGGTTTCATACCCCTGCTCGTCAGCCAGGGTTCGCAGGGCACCCCTTGCCTTGTCTGTCGTCGCCACAATCCGCTCCTTGGCCCCTTCTGCGCCATAACGGTTTTCCATATAGCTTTTCAGCATCCTGAAGGCAATCGCAGGCTCTGTGGTTGTCCCGGACTTGGAAATGACATTGACACAAACCTCCAGATCATCCAGCGCGCCCAGGAGGTTCTCCATATAGCGTTCCTCGAGGTGATGCCCCGCATAAAGGATCACTGGGTTTTCCCGGCTGCAAAAACGTCTGATATGCTCCATAGGATCTCTGAGCGCTTCAGACACCGCCCGCGTTCCCAAATACGATCCGCCTATGCCCACCACAACCAGGACATCACACTTTTCCCTCAGACGGCTGGCACATGCCTCAATGCGATCCATGAGCGCCATGTCAAACTGGTCAGGCAGGTGCACCCATCCAATAAAGTCATTCCCCGCCCCAGTGCCACTTTCAAGCATCTGCTGCGCCGCGCGCACCATTTCCTTCATATTGTCAAGCTGTGATTCCTGGATTCCGGAATAATTCAGATTCAATTTCAGTCCAGCCATAATGATTCCTCCCTGATTTTCCTGGTTGTCTTCGCCAAAGTTGACACAAAAGATGCCTATATTATAGATACGATTTTCTGAACCCATTTAATCAAACAATTGTCTGCTTTCTATAAGAAATGGCGATCTTTGGAGAAAAAAAAGCAAGGATGGCCGATGGTCGAAAGTCCACCACCGTCACCCTTGCTTCACTCGCCATTCATTTTTCTTCTTTTATGACGCCACGCCTCATTCAGACAGGGCCGCCTGCCATCCCCCGTCCAAAGGGTATGGACTCAAACAGCGCTTCAGGATCCCCGTCCCATAGGCCAGCAGCACCCCATAATTGGTAATAGGCGTGCCCGCTTCCTCACAGAGCCGGATTCGCGTCAGCATGGACTTCCGGTTCATCATGCAGGAACCGCAGTGGACAACCAGGTCATAGACCTCAAGGACTTCCGGGAGATCATGGCCTGCCCTGAAGTCAATCTCCACACGGCCACCCAGCTTCTTGCTCAGCATAGCCGGAATTTTGACCCGCCCAATATCTTCATGGGAGTGGTTGTGCGTGCAGCTCTCTGTTATGAGGATTCGCGCGACAGGGACATCCGTGTTTGCCTCAACATTGGATGCTTCTGTCGCTTTTTCCCGCCGGCGCCGAGCCTTCGCCTCAAGGGCTGACATGGCCTTGATTCCGGCCACAAACGCCTTCAGGTCCCCTTTGTTTCTCGCGAACACCATGGAAAAAGACGTCAGCGGCACAGCCTCCGGCACCATGGTCGAAACTGTAGCGAAAGCCTGGGAATCAGTAATGACCAAATCCACGGAATTAAGCTCTGAAAGCGCCTCCACCAGCTCAGTATCCCGCACGACATGAACCTTGATCCCGTGGTCCAGGGCATCTCGAATCACCTGAACCTGCGGTAGAATCAGCCGGCCTTTTGGCGCCTCGGAATCGATGGGTACCACCAGCACCACCGTGCCGCCGCGGGGAACGAGATCTCCCACAAGGGTTTCCTCTTCCGTTTCTCCCCTCAAAGCTTCAATAAGGCGTGCTTTAAGGTGGTGGATATCACTTGGGTTATGGGCACTGACCCAAACCGCGTCCGGCCAAACCTCTTTCCAGACTTTCATCCTTTGCTCACCGTCTTCTGCCATCATCAGCGCATCCGTTTTATTGAAAACCAGCAAGCTCGGTATGTCATATTTCTCAAATTGAGACTGAAGTGTTTTGATCTCTTGTTTAAGCTTTGTCAGATCCAGTGACGCGTGAGCGGCATCCACAATTTGAAGGGCAAAATCCGTCCGCTCTAAAATTTTTAGACTCTTCTTCACCCGGAGAGCCCCTAAAGCATTGTCATCATCATCCAGACCGGCAGTATCTATAAACACAACAGGCCCGTAGGGCAACAGCTCCATGGCCTTGCTCACAGGATCTGTCGTCGTGCCCCTGACTTCAGATACTATAGACAGGGACTGACCAAGGATCGCGTTCATCAGGGAGGATTTCCCTGCGTTGCGGTTTCCAAAGATCGCAATGTGCTTTCGGTTGGCGCTTGGCGTCTCTGACATTGAGCTTCCCTTAGCTTTCATAGCTTCCAGATCCTTTCTATCCTATAGGAACAGATCGCGCTCACCGCTTCGTATCCGCTGGAGGTTGTTCGTCAGCAGTTTGTGAATATCCTCACGCTCAATGGCGGCAAGTTCCTTTTCGATCAGCAGCTCACTGTCAGCTTTGAGCGCCTGGTCACCATAATCCAGTATGAATTCCTGAAGCGTCATCAGGGCGTTTGGCGTGCAGACATTGTGGATCTGACCGGCTTTGGCGAGCTGCATGAAGCGGTCTCCGGTACGGCCGGAGCGGTAGCAGGCGGTGCAATAGGATGGCACGAGACCATCGGCCACCAGCTCTTTGAGGACTTCCATCGGCGAGCGCTGGTCTGTGGCTTCAAACTGTTTTGTGCTGGTATCTTTTCGGTCACTTTCCTTGTAGCCGCCAACACCTGTACAAGAACCGGCGGAGATCTGGGAAACGCCGGCACGAATCATCTCACGGCGCATCTGGGCGCTTTCGCGGGTAGACATAATGATGCCTGTAAACGGCACTGCGACCCTGAGGATCGCGACAATCTTTTTGAACGTCAGGTCATCAATCTGGTTGCTGAACTGATCAAGGGTCATCCCCTCCGCCTTCTTGATCCGCGGTACGGAAATCGTGTGGAAGCCCACCCCAAATTTCTCTTCCAGGTACGCGTTGTGCATCATGAGCGCAAGAACCTCAAATTTATAATCCGCGAGGCCAAACAGGACGCCAGCGCCTACGTCGTCCAGCCCGGCCTCCATGGCACGGTCAAAGGCCGTAAGATGATAGAGGTAATTGCCTTTCACGGATTTTGGGTGCATGCGTTCATAGGTTGGCTTGTGGTAAGTCTCCTGGAAAAGGATATAGGTGCCAATGCCAGCTTTCTTTAGCTTCTTGTAATCCTCCACCGTTGTTGCGGCAATGTTGACATTGATGCGGCGAATCGTGCCGTTTTCGTTCTTGGTCGAATAGATTGCATCAATGGCATCCACCACGTAGTCGATTGGACAATTGACCGGATCCTCGCCAACTTCCAGCGCCAGGCGCTTATGACCCATCTTTTCAAGAAGCATGACCTCTTCCTGAATCTCTTCGCGGCTGAGGCGCCTTCTCGGAAAATCGTTGCTGTGCTTGTAGCCGCAGTAGACGCAGTTGTTGACGCAGTAATCGCTGACGTAAAGGGGTGCGAAGACGACAATGCGGTTGCCGTAAATGCGGTCTTTAATGGCGCCAGCAATGCGCATGAGTCGCGCCATATGCTTGTCTGACTTGATTTCCAGCAGCGTGGCAATATCCAGCTGGTCAAGTGGACTGCCGAGCTCTGCCTTAGCCAGGACGGCGTCTATGGCCGCGTCGCTTGTACCTGCGGCAAGCTTTAAAGTATTTTCAATTGCAGAATGATCAATAAACATTTTTGTTCCTCCAGTCTGGGTGATCGCCGCGGGCCATATCGACTGCGAAGCCGGCGTCTTCTATGCGTCTTTCAATGTTTCTGCGGCTTTCCGCCGCCTCTTCGCCTGTCGATAGTTTTCCGTCATACAGGTCGTATTTCTTTCGAACGTCCATTGGTGAAAGGTTTGGCATGATGACATTTGCGCCAGCCCGTATGCCAAGCTCCCTGCCTGAGGGATCGAGGCTGCCAAGGGCCGTTGTTGCCGGCAGCAGGACCTTTGGGATCAACAGCCTTATGATCGCCAGCAAGACCACCGTCTTATCCACGCAGCCTGATGTCTGGTCTGACAAAGGTGTTTCATGATGAGGTATGAAAGGACCAATGCCAATCATGTGAGGATCCAGGGTTTTTAAAAACCGAAGATCCTGCACGAGGAGTTGGTTGCTTTGACCTGGCAATCCTACCATGAAGCCGGCACCGACCTGGTAACCTATGTCTTTCAGGTCTTCCAGACATTGCTTTCTGTCAGCCAGTGTCATCCCGGGATGAAAACGCTGGTAATAATTTACTTCCGCGCTTTCGTGCCTGAGGAGGTAGCGGTCCGCGCCAGCGTCAAAGAGCGCCTGATAGCTTTCCCTGCTTCGTTCTCCAAGGGACAGGGTAATGGCGCAGTCCGGAAACCTTTCTCTGATCTCACGGATCAAGGCTGTCAGGAAGTCATCTGTATGCAAGGGATCTTCCCCCCCTTGCATGACAAAAGTCCTATAACCGAGGTCGTATCCAATTCTGCAGGATTCCAGCACCTGGTCCGCCGTCAGCCTGTAGCGGTCAGCCTTTGGATTGCCAGCCCGTATGCCGCAGTAGACACAGTTGCGCTTGCAAAAGTTTGAAACTTCAATTAGCCCCCTGAGAAACACGCGATTTCCGTAAATCTCCATTCGCTTTTGATGGGCCTTTTCGATCAAGTGAGCCCTGACCGCAGCCGCTTTGGGCTGTCCATCCAAATAGTCCAAAAGCTTAAGTAGCGCGTTGTCTTCGAGATCACTTTCAACGGCCAGTTTTTCGACGAGACCTATCATCTCTACAAGTGTTTTTGCACTTTCCTCAGACTCAAGTCCAGCCCCTGTGGATTCGCCTCTGCCTGCAGAAGACTTTTGTGGTTGACCTGTATAATCATATTTTGTTAATTCCTTGACGGGTTCCAACACTTACACTTCCTTTTTTGAGATGGATGTCTTCACGAAAACGTGTTCAATGTTGCCTAGCTTGCCCGTCAATGCGTTGATTTCATCCGGCTCGCCAATCAACGTTATGGAAATTACTGAAATCCCATGCTCATCCATAGGAATCCCCATGCGGCCCTTAATAATCCCCTTAAACGACGCCACCACCTCGTTGAAACGGTGCTGACAGAGTTCTGGATGCTCCAGGATCGCGCTGATGACCGCGACCTTTGCCATAAAAAAAACCTCCCTTCCATGACGAAAGAGAGGTTGGTTTTTGCCAGTGATGACGGCGCTTCAAAAACGCCATGCAGACAAACTCGCGGCGCGCTTAACAAGCGGCCGTACCTTCGCTCCCTTTCGGTTCAGTACTGCAACAGACTTTACCGTCAGGTGATGCCAAGCTTATGGTCACCTTGCCGGGAACACGAAGTCGAGGAAGCGTATAAGGCGCGACCTGGAACTCAATGAACGCTGACAAGATTGATTGTTAATAGATTATCAATATTGCGAGGTGCTGTCAATGGTTTTTTTCCCGAACATTACAGGCACAGCAGGCGCAGGGCTGAACCAAGGTGGTGTCAGCCCCCTCGAGCATCAGCCCTTCAGTGTTGTCCCAGATCCAAGCCCGCCAATTAGCCCTGTGCAAATTCCGCTTGAATCTCCAGTACAACGGCATCTGCCAGCTGCATGCCCTGACGGCTGAGTCGCCCCAAATTCGAAATGGTTGCCTCCACTGTGTGCCCAACGAGACCGTTGCCGGCGGGAACACGTATGCCATCCTGTGCCAGTGCTGCCGTCTCTACCGCTGTAGAGGCCGCCGTGGCCAGCTTCAGCGCGCAGCCCAGCTTTGCCCCGTCGCAGACCATCCCGCTGAGATTCGCGATCATGTTGACAACAGCGCTTTCCACGATCTCTGGATCCCGGGTTTCAAGCCAGGCGATAGCCGCTGACGCGCCGGTTGCCGCAGCAATACCGCAGCTGCAAAGGGCAGACAGGCGCCCAATCTCCGCCTTAATGTAACTGTTGAGCAGGTGACTTAAGGCTAAGGCCTTGATCTGATCTTCCCGACTGGTGCTCTTAAGTTCAAAGTAAGCTGCCAGCGGCATAATTGCTGTTATGCCATTGTTTCCGCTGCCATTTGAGCTCATAACTGGCAGATCTACGCCAGCCATACGGGCATCCGACGCGCCAGCAGTCATAGTCATGGCAAGTCTGCCCAGATCTCTGAGTCCACCATTTTCACCGTAACGCTGTTTCAGCGCATAAGCTGTGCCAAGGCCTGTCGGTGATGCCATGCCAACTTCAGCCATCTTTTTATTCATTATGATCCCATCCAAAAGAAATGCCAGAGGCTCTGGATCAAGACCGCTAACCAGCGCGACCAGTTCCTTGACGGGCATGGCATAGAATGCCTTGGTCTCTTTAGAGCCACCGCCCTCTTGGAGGCTTTCCTCAAAAGTCTCCAGGCATACGCCGTCTTTCACAACCTCCACTATACGGTCATGCCGGCCTCGAATAGTCACCTCAGCCCAGTGTGACCGGGTCTCAGACCACAGCTTTGCACGGATGAGCACCTTCTCCGACGTCTCTATCAATTCTACCTTTATCTTACCCTCTTCCAGCCTTTCCTTGGCCAGCTGGATCTCATCTTCCGTCAAATGGATCAGCACATCCAGCCCCAGCGCCGCACGGGCTCTGGCCGACCCAAGGGCAGCTGCCAAATCAAGGCCAGCTTCCATGACCCCTGGCAGCATGACCGAAAAGCCATTTTTATAAATGTTGGGACTGACCCCAATGACCAGTTCTCCCACAGAATTGCTCAGGACCTCAGAAACTTTTGCAGCCGCCAGTGCTACCGCCACGGGCTCTGTGCAGCCCGCTGCAGGCTTGACTTCCTCTCGAAGCAAGGCCGTGATTTCTTTTGCTGTCACCGCATTGGTATAACCTGTATATGATGCCTGCCTGCTGTTATTCTCAAGATTAGACATTTGCAAGTCCCCCTAATTTGTGTTCTGTTTCAGGCCAATTGGCACCAACATGCGCCTTTTCCTGTCATCCTTAGTTAATGCAAAATTCATGCCAATAAAAAAAGTCACTGTTTCCAGTGACTTGAAAGGGTTTCTGCACAATTATTCTCGTTTTGAGATTAGCATTCGAGGACAATTCTTATTTTGAGACTGCCCCCTTAAGATGGTTATAGCCCGTAGGCCTTAAACTTCCGGTAAAGTGTCGCACGGCTGATACCAAGCGCCGTGGCCATGGCGGCAATTCCGTCTTTGGTTTTTCCATAAAGAAGAATAGCCTTTTGGATTTCTTCCGCCTCCAGGTCTTCCAAAGATTTGATGCCTGTGGAAACCTCGACGCCTTGTACAGTGCCACCCGCTCCCAGCCCTTGTCTGACCCTCTTAGGCAGATCCATCACCTTTAAAGTCTCTCCGGAGGAGACGTGAACCGCATACTCAATGGCATTTTCCAGTTCTCTGACGTTGCCGGGCCAGTCGTAGCGCTTAATAGTCCAAAGGGCCTCGTTCGAAAGCTTCTCAACCTGCTTTCCGAGTCTCTGACAATGCTTTTTCAAAAAGATGGTCCCCAGACTTTCCAGATCGCTTTTTCGGGCTCTCAGCGGCGGAATATGCAGCGGAATCACATTGATTCTGTAATACAAATCCTCCCTGAACTCACCCTCCCGGACCATTTCTTCCAGAGGTTTGTTCGTGGCGGCTATCAGTCTGACATCCACTGGGATCGCGCCCCGCCCGCCCACTTTGTAGATCTGCTGATCCTGAAGTACCCGGAGCAGCTTAGCCTGTAGGTGCAGAGGCAGATCTCCAATCTCATCCAAAAAAAGTGTGCCTCGGTGGGCCTGCTCAAAACGGCCAATCCGTCCTCCGCTGACAGCGCCTGTGAAGGCACCCTCCTCATAGCCAAAGAGCTCGCTTTCGAGAAGCGCCTCCGGGATTGCGGCACAGTTGACCGGTATGAACGCTCTGTCCTTTCTGTCGCTCTCACTGTGAATAGAACGGGCAAAAAGTTCTTTTCCTGTCCCGCTTTCACCCAAAATCAAGACGGTGGACTTACTTTTTGAGACGCGTTTTGCGAGATCTATAGCTTCTTGCAGCGCCCGATCCTTCCCTAGTATGTCTTCGAAATTTGTAGGCTGCTGCTCTGAAAACATTTTATTGAATTGCCGGATCACGTCCTTTAAAGGACGAAGCTGAAGCACGTACCTGACTGTCTCAAGCCCATGGGTAACGGGATGAACCTGAATGGAATACCTGCGTTTTCCCATGGATTCAAGGGCAACACTGCCCCCTTGAATCGCCTTGAGGATACCGCTGCCCAGAATATCATCCAGAACAAGTCCGCCAAGAGGCACGTCAATCAGCCGGCGCGCTGCGTCATTTGCCCCAACAACAGCGCCGTTCGGCGTTATGGAAAGTATAGGGGTCTCTATAGCGTCTGTCAAAACTTCAAGTTCTTTATTCCTGCGATTTTCAGCGACCTTAGACGCTATAAGCTTCCCCATTTTATCAAGAAAATCCAACAGTATACCTCTTTGATTCAACAGCTTCAGCTTTTCTTCGTTGTCAAAAGCGATCAAACCAATGACACCTACCACAGCGCCTTCCACTAAAATGGGCGAACACACTTCCGCGCTCTCACGGCAGCGCGACCGATCCCCACAAGTCAGACAAGCCGCGTCCTTTCCAGGCGCTTCGATTATATAAGGCTGTCCCGTATGAACCGACTTTTCAAAGACTGACCCCACCGCGATTTTCCTGCCTACCTCATGGCCATACAGACCCGTTGCGGCGACGCGAAGGCCCTGCCGGTCGACTATAGTGACCTCGACACCAAGGACACTGTGAATCGCCTGAACGACGTCTTGAAGCATCAGCGCTATTTCTGAGATTTCAGAATGCAAGGGCTTCCCCCTCCTTACTCGCTCATCTCACTATCCAGAGCATCAAAAAAAGCTTTCATAATGCCAGCGCGCTTCAGTGCCATAGCCCTGCCCACTTCAGTGACCATACGTTCGGGAATGCGCTTCAGCTTAACTATATACTCCACATTGGGCGCATGGTTCTCGAGATTTAAAATCCGCCCATTCTCTGTCAAGTTTTCTGAGGTGTAGGTCTCGAGATCTACTTTTCTATAGAGCTGCGCGCCTTCTTGACCCGCCATCATAAAAGTTCTCGCTACGCCAACTGCCCCTATTGCGTCCAGCTTGTCCGCGTCATACAAAATTGCGGCCTCCAGGGAGGCTGGCCTTTGGCCACTGCGGTAACGGTGGGTTATAATGGCCTTTTGAATTTCTTCAATGATTTCCATTCGGATCCCCATCCGCTCCAGAATTTCTCTGGCCTTGACCGCGCCTATGACGGCGTGGTCCGTATTTCCCGTAAGATCGAGGTCTTCCTCCCTTCTGCCAATGTCATGAAGGAGGACCGCAGGAATGAGCACCTCGTAATTGACTTCCGGGTAAAAACTCGCGATTTTGAGGGCCAACTTGTAAACACGTCTCACATGGTCAATATCGTGGGCTGAGCACGACAAAGCGTCCTCCACCATCATCCATAAAAGCTCCTCATATTGAGATTCAGTTATGCTTTTTATTTCCTTAAGGGCAAGAAGGTCTGATGTTTGCTGTATAGCGGTAGGCTGATTCATTCATAAAACTCCTAATCAAAATTTGACATGACCGCTGGTGATAGATCTTCCAGGCTGACGCCACATGTCCTGTACTTCTTACGGCTGTAAATAGACCGCTTCAACGACGTCAAATATGGCTTCGCGAGCCGAATTGACGCGATCCGTCAGTTTATAGCCCTCTTCCTTCGCCGTGGCTTTAAATGCTTCAAAGCTTTCATAGAGCGGCGTCTGAGAAGGGAATTCGTGGGCATCGTAAAATCGTATCCGCGCTTCAGTCATGGTATTCGTGTCATAAGCATATACCGGTGTATTGTTGCCGCCATAAACGAGCGCATTCATAAGCATGACGAAATAGTGCTGCAGATTTTGATGAGATGATCGAAGGGCTTCTGGCAGCTGAGTGTTGTCCATTTGGCTCAAAAGAGCCTCCACAGCCGTTACTCTGCCCCACATTTCATCCAGTGATATTATCATGGCTGCGTCACTGAACGTCCTGGCTGAAAGCTCTCTCGCCATACTTTTGAGATAGCCTGCGAACCAATCTCCAAGTCCAGGCAAGTAGTTCATGTATTGGTCGTAATCAATGACCAGATAATACATGCCTTCCTGGGTTTCAACTGTAAAATAAGCTTCTCTGTAAGCTTGAATTTCATCTGACAAGGCTTGGTCACCCAAGCTGGAAGGCGTCTCAATTACCATATTAAGCGCTTCCCTGTTAAAGATTTCTCGCTCAAAGAGCTTTGCTGCCAGCGCGTCGCTGACTGCGCCATAGTTGGCATCCCTTTCAAGAGCCTTGATCTGAGCACCTTCAAATAAACTCAGCATTTGATCTGCGTATTCAGGAGACAACGTCTCAATCTGAGCCTCGACAATAGTCGCCAACGTAGCTATCCCCTCTATGCCAGGGTAATCCAAGAGATATTTTTCAAAGTCTTCAATTGTTTTTTTCTGAGCTTCCTCATTAGACGCATCTGGCACTTCTGGTTCTTCCGGCTCATCCTTTGGATCCGGAATATTCACACCTGGCTCTTCCGGCGGAACCTGACTGTCCGGTGGCGTCTCAGCATTACCACCGCATGCCGTCAATGCCAAGGAGAAAATGAAAACTGATAAAACAACGAAAATGAGTTTAGAAACTTTAAAATTATTCAAACGAAACATAACAACAACCTCCCTATGGCCTCAGTCTAACATTTTTTTATTAAGCAGGCCTTGCCATAGGATTACAATTTGACCTCAGAGGACTAACCTATGGTCAGCACTTTAGACTTGAGCCTCATCTTCATCCTCATCAAATTCAAAATCATATTGCGTCATCTCAGCCACCTTGGCTTCAATTTCCTCTTCCGTATAGCCAAGCACTGTCATTTTTCTGAGGCAAAGCGCGACGAACTCATCCAGTCCAAGTTTTTCGACAAAGCCTCTGGTTTTTTCGTATACCTTAAGTCCCAGCCATTCTTTCCATGGCATGATTTCCAGTCCAAAGGGTTCATCTGTGCCCTCTTCGATCCCAAACACATCAAATGGATAACGACCCACATATTCGCTGGTCAGTTGGGCCAAAAACATAAAAACAGGCGGATCCAATGCTTCCGGTTCCATTGTTAACAGGTTTTGATAGACCACACGCAGCTGCTCAACCACGCGATCCGGTTCCTTGAAGGTGCCGTACAGCTTCTTCTCGACTGACTTAAAATCGACAGCTTTCAGGCAGCCCAAAAAAGTTTCTGGAACACCGAAATCGGCTGCTGCCTCTCCAGAGTCAGAAGCATCTTCCTGACACTTCCCTGCGGATAGGATCCCCCGGGCTTCAGCAACGGCTTTTGCAGCCTCCAGTGCCTCCTGCGTATAGTCCTCGTATTGTATCAAGATGACTTCCCTCAGCTGCTCATCCGTCAGTTTTTCCATGCGATCCATGAAAGCATTTTGCGCCATAAAATATTGCCCTCCCCCTTAAATTGTGTCTACGTTTACATTATAAACTATTATCCCATTAAGGCCAAAGAAAAGAGGCCCAAAACCGGGCCCCTTTTGCGGGATGAAACAGTCGATTACTGTCAGAGTATTTACTGCGCTTTTCTTCTTTCCGCTCTTCTCTTTGTAATAGTCTCCCAAAGATCCGCGTTTTTAATGCCAAGCTTTTTAGGCTCAAAAGTAGGAATCTTAACGCCAGCCTTCAGCTGATCCTCGTAGTCTTTCAGGACAGCGAGGCCTGGTTTTGTGAGGAGAATGATGCCAATAATGTTGAGCCAAGCCATGACGCCAACCGCTGCGTCGCCAAGACCCCAAGCGAGGTCAGCCGTACGGACAGCGCCGAAGAATGTCATGAAGAGGAACACTATCATTGCACCATGGAATACATATTTTTTGTCAATCTTGGAGCCTCTGAAGAGATATGCTGTTGCAGACTCAGCATAGTAATAATATGCCATCAGTGTAGTGAAGACGAAGAAGAACAGTGCCAAAGCGACGAAAGCTGAACCGAAGCCTGGGATCAAAGTGTCCATAGCCATTTGCGTGTAAGCAGGGCCATACTGTACGCCTGGAATATTTTCAACAATAAAGCTGCCATCAGGACGAACCGTATTGTACATGCCTGTGATCAGAATCATGAAAGCTGTAGCGGAGCAAACGAACAGCGTGTCAACATAAACTGAGAACGCTTGGACGAGACCTTGCTCAGCCGGGTGATCAACAGCAGAAGCCGCTGCTGCCATTGGACCAGTGCCCTGACCTGCTTCGTTGGAGTAAACGCCACGCTTGACGCCCCACATGATTGCCGTACCAAGGATGGAACCAAACGCTGCGTCCATACCGAATGCGGAACGGAAGATCAAAGCAATGACGCCAGGAAGCTGACCAATGTTGACTACAATAATAATAAGTGCAATGATGATGTACGCGATCGCCATAAAAGGAACGATCAGCTCAGCGGCTTTACCAATCCGCTTGACGCCGCCAAAGATAATAAGCGCGAGCGTAACGACGAGGAGGCCGCCAGTGACAGATGGCGCAATTCCAAATGCTGTGTTCAGCGCGCTGGCAATACTGTTGGATTGTACGCCAGGAAGGAAGAGGCCGCAGGAAAGGATAACAGCGACAGCAAAAGTCATGCCATACCATTTGGCGTTGAGACCCTTCTCAAAGTAATAAGCAGGACCGCCGCGGTATTCGCCGTTGAGCTCTTCTTTCCAAACCTGAGCAAGAGCAGCTTCAATAAATGCAGAACCTGCGCCGAGGAAGGCGATTGCCCACATCCAGAAAACCGCGCCAGGACCGCCCATTGCGATTGCAGTCGCGACACCAGCGATGTTGCCTGTGCCAACGCGGCCGCCAAGCGCCATCGCGAAGCTTTGGAAGGAAGAAACGCCAGTGTCTGACGCTTCATTGCCAATAAGAAGCTTGATCATGCGTTTAAAATGTCGAACTTGAGGAAATCTCATGAGTACTGAAAAGTAGACACCTGCGCCGAGACAAAGATAAACGAGTGCATTAGACCAGATAATACCATTCGCCGCATTGACTATAGCCATTAAATCCAAATAAATTCCTCCTTCAGTTTGACAATTAGTCGTAGGTTCAGCTCATCCCGCAATTCACTAAACCTGTTATCATGGTATCAAAGCTATGAAACGCTGTCAATTGAGACGATTCATCTATCTGAAAATTCACAGCCATTTTCATCGCGTTTATTCATTTTTTTTGTATTTTTTTGAGTTTTTTTGGACATCAAAATTCAAAATCTTGTTATTAATTTATAATTTTATTTACTTTTAAATTTATGGATTGACCATTCAATTTTTTTGGTATTTGTGATGTTTTTTAGCGTTACCATTTTGTAACCCTCATTAATTTAAATATTACAATAATTGTTGTTTAATAATTGAAATATATTAAAATATCTGCGTTGCAATAGAATTAGCACCATTACAAATTTTTAATAATTTCGACAAAATTTCAATGACAGCATGGATATACCTCACTAATGCGTGCCATGTGAGCGATAAGCTCACAGTTCCCACAGCTGTGCTTCGCGGGATAAACCCGGGATCACCTTAATGGTTCCGAGGTCCTCAAGAGAAACCCACATTGAATCCAGATGCTCACTGCTCAGCTGTACCTTGGGATTTGAAGCGTCAAGGGCGCATAAAAAGATGATGCCTATTACCTGAGTATCTTTATCGCGTTTGGAGTCATACACTGTCAAAGGTTTTACAACACTTATTTTCAGACCGGTTTCCTCATAGACCTCCCTCTTGACTGCCTCTTCATAGCATTCCCCAAGGTTCATGCGCCCTCCCGGCAGTTCCCAATAGCCAGTCTCCCCTTTGCTGGGTCTGCTCCTCAACAGCAGGAGAATTTTCCCTTCTGCTAAAATAGCTGCCCTGAGAGCTATGCCAAAGCCGACCTCTTGCTGTCTCTGATCTTGAATCATAATATCCCCCTACCAAATGTTTATTTCTTATCAAATTTATATTTATACTGCCCATAACCTTCTGTCTCGAGCTGACCGAGGGGAATAAACCTCAAGGACGCTGAGTTAATGCAGTACCTTAAGCCCAGTGGCGGCGGACCGTCGTTGAACACATGGCCCAAATGAGAATCCCCATGCTTGCTCCTGACTTCAGTACGCACCATAAAATGTGAGCGGTCGGTTTTTTCCACAATATGGTCCGGTTCCAAGGGCTTCGAAAAACTTGGCCAGCCACAGCTGGACTCAAATTTATCTTCTGACGAAAAAAGAGGCTCTCCGGAGACCACATCTACATAGATGCCCGCCTCGAAAAAATCCCAAAATTCATTGGAAAAAGGCCGCTCAGTTCCATTTTTTTGCGTCACCTGAAACGCTTCTTCACTAAGGTGCCTTTTACGGGTCTCGATTTGAACTGGATCGACATCCCAACGCATTTTTTCCACGTCTTCTTCATCTCCTTTTCAAAACATAAGCAAAAAATGCTATACTGATTTTAGACTTTGCTATGGAGGGATCTTCTTGAAACCACTTGAAGCTATTGAATTCCAAACAAAAAAGCAACTTTACGACTTTATGGCCGTGCGTCTGAAAGCCTATCTGGAAGAGGCGCCGGACTGGTGTGCCGCCCTCGGGAATGCTTCAGCTTTGTTTAATGCCTTGCTGAAGGATCTCAATTGGGCCGGCTTTTATCTGATGAAGCAGGAAATGCTTGTTCTCGGTCCCTTCCAGGGCAAGCCTGCCTGCGTTCAAATAGAACTGGGCAAAGGCGTCTGCGGCACTGCGGCTCTGAAAAAAGATACCCAGCTCGTAGCTGACGTCCACGCTTTTGAAGGACACATAGCTTGTGACAGCGCCTCAAATTCTGAACTGGTTGTACCCATTCTGTACGAAAATGAGACCGTGGGGGTCATTGATCTCGACAGCCCTCTCTACGAACGGTTTGACGAGGAAGATGCCCGGGGCTTTGAACGCATTGCCCAAATATTGTCTGAAAAAATTGACTGGCAGGCTGTACTTAACCGGTAAAAGGAGGCAGATCAAATGTCAGAGCCATTAGTCAGTGTCATTCGCGGTGGCCGCGTGGAATCCATCCATAGAGGCGACTGGGTCGTTGTTGACATTCAGGGCCGCATCCTGGCCCATAAAGGCGATCCAATGAAGCGGACGTTCTGGAGATCATCGGCAAAGCCCTTCCAGGCGATCCCTACGCTGGAATCCGGCGCAGAATCGCGCTTTTCCATGTCTACCGAAGAAATCTCCCTGTTATGCGCCAGTCACAACGGAGAGGTACGCCATGTCGAAACCGCGCTGGGACTCCTCGAGAAACTGGGACTTAGCGCAGACAACCTGGACTGCGGCGCGGCTCAGCCTATGCTCCAGGAAGCCGCCTTTGAGACGATTAAGCGGGGCGAAAGCTTCAGCCCCCTCCAAAATCCGTGTTCAGGCAAGCACAGCGGCATGCTCGCCCTCTGCCTGCTAAAGGGTTGGCCGCTGGAGAATTATATTTCCAAGGATCACCCGGTCCAGCGGGAAATGCTGAAATCCATTGCCCATTCCGTCTCCATGGCGGAAGGCGACATAGGTCTTGCCATTGACGGTTGCGGCGTTCCGGTATTCGAGCTCCCCATCTACAACATGGCTCTGGCTTATGCAAGACTGAGCCAGCCTGAAGCCTTTTTCAAAGATGACGGTCTCAAGGCTGCCAGGCGCGTCGCCAGCGCCATGACCAACGCGCCTTTTTTCGTCGCGGGTACAAAGCGCCTGGACACTAACTTAATGGAGGTTACAAAAGGTAGAATTCTGGCGAAGCTCGGCGCGGAGTCCGTTTACTGTATAAGCTTGATGTCGAAGGGCATTGGCATAGCCTTGAAAATTGATGATGGCAGCTACCGCGGGATTGACCCGGTCATCATAGACCTGCTCCGGCGGATGGGTGCGCTCAGCGACGACGAGCTTGAGGCGTTGTCCCATCACCGCAGGCCTCTCCTGAAGAACCACAGAAAAGAAGTCATCGGTCACCTGGAGTGCACGGACACTTCAGACAGTTTCCAGTTTGACGCCACCTGGTCCCATGCGTCTTTGGAATGAAAATAAGGGCACACTAAACACTAAAAACTTAATCGTTTAAAAAGCACAAAGACCACACCAGGAAGCGGACGGCGAGCAAAGCGCCCAGCCGTCACCCTCCCGGTGTGGTCTTTTCAGGTTTCCATATAAAGCAGCAAGAGATCACAACCCTCACTCAGCACCAGCGCTGTCCCCCGCAGCGCTCTGACGGCGCCGCTAAGCCTTACGTAATCGCCGCGTTCCAAACGAATCACGTTCTTGACATCCTCCTCAAAAACAACGACCTCCGCCGCAGACACACTGCCTGTGACTTTTTCTGATAAAGCCTCCGGAAAAAACACCGCGAGGTGCCCCTTCGCGTCAGGTCTGCGTTCTGAAAGCCAGGCTTCAATCCACGAAGGTCCCGCAGGCGCAGCAAGCTGCTCCGCTGAAACATGGGCCATTTTCCCAAACAGCCCTTTTCGCAGCATTAAGTTAAAATCCGTTGCTTCGCCAAAGGATGTCGTTGGTGTGCCGCCATCAAAGGCATGCACCTGAAGGGGCGCCAGCTCAACTTTCAGCGTGCCATCCTGAGTTTGAGGCGCGTGCTCCAGCACGACCGGCCCGCTGAGCATAGCGATCCAGCGCTGATAATCCGGCAGGGCCGTAAAGCGAGAAGGACTCTCCTCAATAACTGCGCTGCTGACTCTGAACGCGAAATCCCGCCCGCCATAAGTTGAGCATGCCGGAAAAAGGTCAATTTGCGTCGTGGTCCCGCCTGACCATCTATTTGCCGTCATCTGCTCTTTTCTGACTATCAAGGCTTCAATCATAAACAGTCACTCCTAACGCCTCTGACTTGATCCGGTCAATTTGAGCTTGATGCCACTCAGATCCGCGCAGCTCGTATCCCCTTGAATTCGAATAGGCTGCGTCTGCTGAAGATGTAATATCCTGTACATTGCATAACTTTCCGTCACCGGATATTCCGACTTTTCCAGAACCCGCCTTAAGACATCCGTCAGCTTCACAGTCTTGTGATCTATGGCGCTTGAGATCAAATGGTCAAAATAGTCCTCCTGCGCCTCAATAATCTCGCCTTCATTCAGAAACCTGATCACACTGCTGGTTTCCACGAGACGACTCCAGTCAAGCATGAGATCCACAAGGCGCTGGTCTGTCATGGGCACTTTCTGCTCCAGAAGCAGCGTCAGCCAAAGCGGATCCAGCTGGGACAGCGCACTCGGAATGTACTTGCCCCTTCTCGCGTCCCGGGTCTCAATCGCAGAAACGTCCACTTCATAAAGCGCGACATTTTCCCTCGATAATATGGACGCCACATACCGCAGCGCGACCTGGTCGTTGACATTCATACCATGCCAGAATATAACCGTGGTGTCCTCCGGAATAAAATAAAGTTTCTCATGGAATTTCACCATTTGCTCTTCGTAATCCAACTCGTCAAAGTCTTCATAAATCCTGCCATAGTAAGCGCTCATCCACTCCCGGCGGTCCATGTAGCCTTGAATGGTATCCAGTCCCGTAATGGGACCAACTGAAAAATCCTCTGTGAGACTCAAAATTTTGTCGCATTTGCTTGGCAATAACGCCTGTCTCAAACTGGCCGCGGCGGGCTCGCTAAATGTGATATGAATTTGCATGCTCAACTGACCACCCCATTTCTGCGGCTGCGCCTACCCGCGCTTCACTTTGCTGCTGATTTTGCTGCTGCCTTCATCATACGCTGAACCGGAGCCCATGTCGAGGAGGATTTTCCGCCTGGGAATCCCCTTCATTAGCGCCCCGGCCCCGTCCTGCTTAAAACATTAGCCCTCCATATGAATCGCGACAAAATGTACTTTATTTCCCATAGCCTTCAGGTATTTTTTAAAATCCTCACTGGCCATATTCAGCGTCATAGTATTGACGTTAGGATGAAAATTCACATGGCCGCCGCCCATAACTTCCTCATCAATATAGACGATCACTTCTTTATTGGCATCATTGATCAAACCAAAGGGCGACACTGATCCCGGCTGCAGCCCAAGATACTTCTCCATGCGCTCTGGAGATGCAAAACTGAGCTTGTCCAGTCCAAAGTGCTCAGAAAACCACTTCATGTTCAGCGGTTTGTCCTGCTCCAGAACGATCAGATAATGCTTCTTCCCCTTCTGATCCCTGACAAAAAGGTTCTTCGCCTTCGTCCCCTGAATGTGGTCCCAGTGGTTTTTTGCCTCCTCAACCGTTGCCACAGGCGGATGCGTGTGCACCTCATATCCAATACCAAGCCCATCAAGCGCATCAAATACCTTCTGCGCACGTTCCTCATTTGTCATTTTTTACACCCTTTCGCTATTGATTTCACTGACCTTTAAAAGACCATTGCTTTTGCCGATGGTTCCCAGTTCCCCAAACTCTCCAATTTCACTTTCCGACTCTACTTCCCTTTTAAAAACGATCCAAGGATGCCCCTCGCCAGCTGCGTTCCAAGCTGCCGGCCAACCGAAGTCATCATGGATTTAGCCATTTTCTCAACAGCCGAATCTGAGGTCCTTCGCCGGGTCGTCGTCGACCTCGACGTTGATTTTCGCCGTTTCTCCTCAACCTCAAAGGCCCGCTCCCGTTCTTCAAACTCTTTTTCAAGCGCTTCTTTTCTGGCAGCCTCTTCTTCTTGCTGCTGAGCCCTTTTCATCAGAATCTCATAGGCGGACTCACGGTCCAGCTCATCCTCATAACGGCCGTGCAGCACGGATGTATCTACGATTCTCTGATACTTGTCCTTGTCCACAGGACCAATAGTGCTTTTAGGCGGTAAAATCCAGGCCCGTTGAACGACAGAAGGACGGCCCTTCTCATCCAGGAACGACACCAGCGCCTCCCCGACCCCAAGGTCCAGAATAGCAGTTTCTACATCCAGCTCCGGGTTGATTCTGAAGGTCTGTGCCGCCGCCTTGACGGCCTTCTGATCCCTTGGGGTATAAGCTCTCAGTGCGTGCTGCACCCTGTTCCCAAGCTGTCCCAGCACCGTGTCAGGAATGTCCACCGGATTTTGTGTTATAAAGAAGACACCTACGCCCTTTGAACGGATCAGCCGCACCACTTGCTCGATTTTATCCAGCAGGATCTTTGGTACATCCTTAAACAATAAATGGGCTTCGTCAAAGAAAAAGATCATTTTTGGCTTTTCCTGATCTCCGACCTCCGGCAGCTCCTCAAAGAGCTCGGAGAGCATCCAGAGCAGGAAGGTCGAGTAAAGCGCAGGACTCTGATAGAGCTCGTTCGCGGCCAGAATGTTGACGACGCCGCGGCCGTCCCGCTCCGTCATCATAAGGTCACGAATGTCCAGGGAAGGCTCTCCGAAAAAGTGCTCAGCATTTTGCGATTCGAGGACAATAATCCCCCTTTGAATCGCGCCTACACTGGCTTTGCTGATGTTTCCATATTGCGTTGTAAACTTTGAAGCGTTATCTCCGACATATTGGAGCATGGACCTTAAATCCTTCAGGTCCAGAAGCAGCATGCCGTTGTCGTCCGCGATTTTGAACACAATATTGAGTATAGCACTCTGGGTATCGTTGAGATCCAGAAGTCTGGCCAAAAGCAGCGGTCCCATCTCAGAAATGGTCGCGCGCACCGGGTGTCCCTGCTTCCCAAAGACATCCCAGAACCGTACCGGTGACGGTTGGAACTCAAAGCCTTCAAGACCCAAACTCTGAACGCGTTCCATGATCTTGGGCTTTGCTTCTCCGGCCTCACTCATTCCGGACAAATCCCCTTTGACGTCCGCGAGGAAAACAGGTACACCAAGCTCACTGAAAGCCTCCGCCAACACCATGAGTGTCACCGTCTTGCCTGTACCCGTTGCGCCGGCTATCAAGCCATGACGGTTGGCCATGCCGGCCCTCAGGAAAATTTCGAGATCGTTCTTGGCGATCAATAGATTATGCTGCGTCATCCATCCCTCTCCCTTTTCTATGGTAAGCGGTCAATCGCCGACCATATTTCTCCAATTCTTTTTGTTATTATAGCATACCCAAATAAGAAAACGCGATTGAAAACGTTTCTCAGTGGGTATTATAGGCATAATAATCACTGAAATGGATCTTGGCCTGCATTACAGAATTTAGCCTGAGGCAGTCATCCTTGTGGCTCAGTAGGCTTGCTCTGAATTCTCAGGGGAAATTGGCAAACACAACAGGTTTTACTGGCTTTCGTTCAGCAAATCGGAGGCTTTACCAATAGCGAATAAATGATTTTTTGAGAGGAGGCTTAAAAATGAAAGTTTCAAAATTCAAGAAAAATGTGGTACTGGGTTTGCTTCTTTTATTGAGCCTAACCCTTTTGGCCGCATGTTCACAGCCTGCTGAAAATCCTGACCCAACAGCAGAACCTGCCCCAGCAGCAGAGCTGGAATTAACGGCTGAAGAGCTTAGTGCCTTTAATGGCAAAGACGGCCAGCCTGCGTACATTGCCGTGGATGGCGTCATCTACGATGTCACAGAAGTCTCATTCTGGAAAAATGGAGATCACAACGGCTTTGAGGCGGGACAGGACCTGACTGATGAGATCAAGACAGTATCTCCTCATGGCGTCTCAAAGCTTAATGGATTGCCTGTCGTAGGCAAACTGACAGAATAAGTTTGAGCTCAAGGAGGTCGTTAAATGTATAGTCTGTTAGGCTGGTTTAACGCCATTGCTTTGGTCCTCCTGACAGCCGCATGGTGGTTTCCAAGGCTCAACCGCAGTGTACTCAAGCTGAAGCCTTCTATTGCAGGACCCGTCAGCAAAAATTTGCGGCGCTTGCACAAGCCACTGGGGCTGGCGCTTGCAGTCGCAGCGCCCATCCACGGCTATCTCGCACTGGGAAGCTTCAGGCTCCACACAGGGTCACTTCTTTATGTAAGTGTCTTGCTGACGGCCAGCGCAGGAGGGACCTTTTATAAAACCCGGAACAAGGTAATTTTTAAAATCCATAAAGCACTGGCCTTAATGACCGTGCTGATGCTTCTCCTTCATTTGTTGGCACCAGGCGCTTTGTTCTATTTGCTGAATTGAGGTCCTGACAGGCTTTGAAACACGGCTTTAATTAATCAACTCTGAGCTCTCCTTATGCTGTTCTCGGCACATGGAGAGTTTTTTTTATAAAATTTTTTTGTAAGCCCTCTAAATTTTCGGAATTTTTCGTGAATAGTGTTGACATTCGGTGCGTTTCTTGGTAATGTACATTTTATAATATCGAAATCGATGACAGAGACAAATGACGAGAGACATCAGTCACAGAGAGCCGGCGGCGCTGAAAGCCGGCACTGATCCCCGTTCAAACATCCCTCTGGAGTGAACAGCTGAAATGCAAAAAGTAGGCTGCTTCCGCTGTCCGGCGTTACAGGAAGCCTTCGTCCCATAAATTAAGGGCGCAGGCACAGAGCGGTGCGCTGCAACACGCGCATCAGCAAGGTGGTACCGCGGTTAAATCGCCCTTGCGCAGGAATGCGCGAGGGCTTTTTTATAGCCATCAGCTTAGGCTTAACGACAACAACAACCAGGATAACACAAATTGAGGAGGAAGATTTATGTATCAGGACAGCGTAAATTTTGAGGAGTATTCAGTTGCCAAGGAAACCAACACCGCCGAAACTGCTTTGACAGAAGCGCAATACCTTTATGAAATGCAGCTCACTTTAAATTTCTTTGGCGCAGGCCGCATGGATGAACTGTTTTAAGCGACTTATTTTACAAGCCACTCAGAAATAAACTTTTACATCAATTAAATTCGCGGATGCAAACATTTCAAACTACGAATCAGGGAGGTATCCGACGTGTCAGATCTTCCAGGCGACATTAGCCGCGGGACTCATGACTTCAAAAAGTAACGACCTTAAAGCCGGTAGAACGCTTTAAGGTCGTTTGCTTTTTTTGAAGATGTGTCTTGAAGATGCATTTGCGAATTGCAGTCTTTAAGAATTTAATTTTTTATCACGCAATCTGTTTCAGCGCAGAGGCCAGCGTTGGATAAAAATGATCTGCCCCAATTTTTTCTATAACGCCTGCTTTCTCAAGCACGGATCTGGGCTGCTCATTGATGCCAACAATGTAGAGCTCCACATGATGGCGATTGCACATTTGTTTGAAGGATCTGAAGGCAAACAGCGCTGTCGCGTCCATAGCCGGCACCTTGTCCATTATTAAAAGGACCGCTTTCGCGTGGTCATCCAAAGCCCCCAGGTTATCTATAAACTTATCTGCGGCGCCAAAGAAGAACGGCCCGCTGATTTCATAGGCAATGACACCCTTTGGCAGCACAAGACCCTGACGAATGCCCATGCCAGCGCCTTCTCCTCCCTGAGATGGCTGGTCCCCCTCTTCTCCGGCATCCAGAACGACATAGCTGACATCCGCCACGTCACTCATACGTTTCATAAAGAGAAAGGCTGCCATGACCATGCCAACTTCAATGGCCAGCACCAGATCAAAGATCACCGTGATGAAGAAGGTGGTCAAGAGGACCAGCATATCGCTTTTTGGCGCGTGGAAGTATTCTGCGAACTCTCTCCAGTTGCTCATATTGTATGCCACAATGATCAAGATTGCCGCAAGGGCGGATAGTGGTATCATTTTAGCCAGCGGCATGAACAGAAGCATAATCAGAAGGAGGACCACGGCATGGATCATGCCCGCAACAGGCGTCGATCCGCCGTTCTTGATATTCGCCACAGTTCTCGCGATTGCGCCAGTCGCCGGAATGCCTCCAAACAAGCCGGAAGCTATGTTGGCGACGCCTTGAGCGACGAGCTCCATGTTGGAACGGTGCTTGGACCCTATGATCCCGTCTGCGACGACGGCGGAGAGCAAGGATTCAATGGATCCCAGGATCGCGATCGTAAACGCCGGTCCTATAAGCAGCCTGAGGTCCGCCAGCGTGACCGTAGGAATTTGAGGCCTTGGGATCGCTGAGGAGAGCTCCCCAAATTGTGAGCCAATCGTCGCTACGTCCATCCCCGTCAACTTAACCACTGCAGTAGCTGCGATCAAGGCAATGAGGCTGCCCGGAATTTTTCGGCTGACCTTTGGCCAAAAAATCAGGATGCCCAGGGACAAGACCCCAATCAGCACGCTGCCCCAGCTCATAGTATCTATATGTTCAGCGTAGACGCTAACTTTCTCGAGAAACTCCGCAGGATTGTGCTCTAACTGAAGCCCAAGAAAATCCTTGATCTGCGAAGTGAAAATTGTCACTGCGATGCCTGTCGTAAAGCCTGTCGTTATTGGATAAGGTATAAATTTGATAATACTGCCCAGCTTGAACAGACCCATGGCCATCATGATAAAGCCCGCCATAATCGTTGCGATAATCAGGCCATTCATGCCAAATTCCATTACAATGCCATAAACTATGACCATAAACGCGCCCGTTGGCCCACCAATCTGAACCCGGCTTCCGCCAAGGAAGGAGATCAGGAAACCCGCAATGATCGCCGTGAATAGTCCCTGTTCCGGGGTGACCCCTGAGGCGATCCCCAGAGCTATGGAGAGCGGCAGGGCAATGATGGCGACAATGATCCCGGCTGCCAGGTCTTTGAAGAACATTTCTTTTGTGTAGCCTTTCAAAGTTGTGAATAACTTAGGTGTAAACGCGGACATTTAAGGCACCTTCTTCTTTTATAATAGCGGGACGGCCGTACCGGCAGAGGTCTGACCCCGGCCTTACAAAAGCCTCCTGCACCCGCCTGTATTGCCGGCAAATGAAAATGCGGCTGAAACGCTCAAGTGAGCTTTCAACCGCATTCCTTTAAGCCGCTGAAAAGCCGCTTTCTCACTATTTTGACGAAAAGCCAAATGATTTTTGCGTCATGAATTCTATATCTTGTATACATATAATTGCTTTTTAAAAATTATGTTTTAAAAACTATTATAAGACCACGTCTTATCTTCAGCTATGCTTTTGGCCCGCCAAACCTGACTGGTTTACCAACAGGCAGCACCTGACGCTTGAACTGATGGTTGATTACATTGGCAGCAACACCATAAAACGAAATCAAAGATATAATAATTTCAGAATAAGCCGCAAGGGTGTGCATGCCATGCTCTGCGATGCCAAGGGTACTGAAGCCAAGTCCAATGAAAAGCAGGTCAATAAAGATAAAGTCTAACAAAAGAACCTTATTCGTCTGTGTTGCGCCAATTGTCATGATGACAGAAAAAATCAGATAACCGAAGAACGCGAAGCCAAGCTGATGCGGATCAACAGCGCCTTTCAGTGTCTCTCCAAATACGCCGAGGTTAATCAACCAGCTGGAAGCAACAGCAAGCCAGAAGAATCCATAAGCGCAGAATGCCGTGCCGCCAAAGAGGTTTTCTTTCTTGTAGTCAAAAACACCCGCCATCAACTGCGCGAACGCACCGAGAAAGATTGCCCAAGGAATGACGTAAGATAATCCTGTTGTCACACCCAATTTCTGAGTAGACGCTACCAAAGTTACCATGGCCAGACCAAAAAGACCTAATGCACTTGGATCTGCAACCTTAACCACTACTGACTGTACTTCTTGTTTGCTCACTCATTTCCGTTTCATACGGTACCCGACCGAATGAAGACGTTCCCTCCTTCGTCCTTTAAACTTTGGCAGAAAAATACGCTTCTCAGATTCAAGAAGCGCTAAGATTTCTGCTTTCCTATCATCTCACAATGTTTAAGAAATAACAAGTAAAAACTTTTTATATAATCTCGTAAATTTTGAATAGTTTTGCACACCCTTTCGTGTGCAATTTCCAAATATTTTGGTTACAAATAATAATATTATGTTTCAACTTCCTATATTTGTCGTAAGAATAAAACAAATACATTTTGGAGGTGTAGTTATGGCATCACTCAGCACCATTGAAGGCGTTGGAGAAGCTTTTGAAAAGAAGTTAAAGGAAGCAGGCGTCAGCTCAACCTCAGCACTGATGGAAAAAGGTGCTACAAAGAAAGGTCGTGCCGCACTCGCAGCAGAATGTGATATTTCCGAAAAGCTCATTCTAAAGTGGATCAATCACGTGGATCTCATGCGGATCAAGGGTATTGGCGGCGAGTACGCAGAGCTCCTTGAAGCAGCAGGCGTTGACACCGTCCCTGAGCTCGCTCATAGAAAGCCTGATAATCTCCTCGCTAAAATGACCGAGGTCAACGAAGCCAAGAATTTGGTCAGAAAGCTCCCGGTGCTCAAGCAGGTTGAGGACTGGGTGGATCAAGCGAAGGCGCTTCCAAAAGTCGTTTCTCACTGATTGGCGACCTCAAAACTGATAATTTATACAGAAAAGGCAGGAAAGCTTCTTCAAGTGAAGTCTTCCCTGTCTTTTTTTGCATGGGCAGGTTATCTGCTGCCGCTGCTGAGGGCGGCTTTGCGTGAAAAAGACCATCGGCAAATGCCCTGAAGCTTTTGGAAACAAAGCTCTACAGAATTTGCCGATGGTCATGTAATTCACCCTATCTTCACCGCCGCCAAAGGCACGGATCATCCAATCCAGGACACTTTGCCCGGCTCCCTTGGGGCAGCCTTGGGCTCCTGGCCCAAAGTGTATCCCAAAGCGACGGCGTACAGGGGCATGTGTCCTTCCGGCAGCTGCAGGGCTGCCTTCAGCGCCTCCCCTTGCCCGGACTCAAAAGCAGGCCGGAAAGAAGCGATATAGCAGGACCCAAGACCCAGGGCAGTCGCCGCCAGGCTGGCATAAACAGCGGCGTTGGCGCAATCCGCAAGGGCGTGCTTCGCTTCAGGTGCCGAAATAAAGATCACCGCAGGGGCGTGGTAAAAATTGCTGAAGCCGGGTTTTTCCGCGTTGGCTTTCAGGGCGTCATCTCCGGAAGCTAATGCAATCTCGCGATTGACATCACTGATTTGCTGCAGGAGCAACGCATCCGTCACGACACTGAAATGCCACGGCTGTCTGCCACGGCTGGACGGCGCGTACGCAACGGTTTCCATGATGCGCTCAAGGACGCTTTGCGGCACCGGATCCGGCTTAAAGCTTCTAACAGAGCGTCGGTTCATCAGAATCTGAAAGGCGTAATTCATACAATTCCTCCTTATTTCCCTTCAAAACAACAACAAGGTACGTCACTATTCGCTCTTTATTAATACCCGGAGGATAGCGTCCTCAACCACACCGCAAAATCGCAGTGCTGAAAATTCCGTTACCGGTCTATTCAATCTCATCCAAATTGTACGGCGTTTCCTGATAGACGAAGTAATTCAGCCAATTCGAGAAGAACAGGTGTGCATGGCTCCTCCAGCGTACCACCGGGGGCTTGGAAGGATCATCCCCCGGAAAATAATGTGCGGGCGGCTTGATGTCCATCCCCTTGTCCGCGTCCCTGAAATATTCCAGCGCCAAGGTCTCAGGGTCGTATTCCAAATGCCCCGTAGCGTAGATCTCTCTCCCGTTTTTGGAGACAATCAGGCCAATGCCGGATTCCTCAGATACAGCCACAATTTCAAGGTCTTCAACGCGTTTTACATCCGCTTCGCTCACGGTGGTGTGCCTGGACTGAGGGATATAAAACACGTCGTCAAAGCCCCGCATCAGCTTGCAGTTCTGTACCACTGCCTTATGCTCAAAGACACCAAAACATTTTTCAGGAAGCGGAAGCTTTGGAATGCCATAATGCTGGTACAGCGCAGCCTGAGCCCCCCAGCAAATGTGGAGTGTGGCAAAGCCGTGATGGCGGCTCCAGTCCAGAATTTTCGCAAGCTCAGGCCAATAGTTCACCTCTTCGAAAGCGAGGTTTTCAACCGGGGCGCCTGTGATAATCAAGCCGTCAAACTTTTGATGCTCAATCTCGGAAAACGACACATAGAATCTATCCAGATACTCTGAGGAAGTGTTGCGGTATTCGTGGGTGTCCAGGCGAACCAGGACGACTTCAGTCTGGATTGGCGAATTGCCCAAAACTCTGAGAAGCTGAGTTTCCGTAGTCTCCCGGGTCGGCATCAGGTTCAGGATCGCGATTCTCAGGGGGCGAATGTCCTGGTGGGTCGCACGGAACTCTGTCATGGTGAATATATTTTCGGCCGCAAGCGTACTCGCAGCAGGTAAATCATTTGGAATGATGACTGGCATATGATCGACTCCTTAAATTCTTTACGGCAGTTTCTATTCGGCGCTTTTTACAGCTGCTTTGAGCGCCTGATCCAGATCTTCAATCAAATCCTCGGCGTTCTCTATACCAATGGAAATTCTGAACAGATCCGGCGTGACACCAGCTGCCTTTTGAGATTCAGGGTCGAGCTGCGCATGGGTTGTGCTGGCTGGATGGATAATCAGCGACTTGGCGTCTGCGACGTTTGCAAGCAGTGAGAACAGCTTCAGGCTTTCAATGAAGGTGACGCCCGCATCCAGGCCACCCTTGATAGCGAATGTGAAGATCGAGCCACAGCCCCTTGGAAAATACTTTTTCGCCAGTTCATGATAGGGACTGCTCTCCAGATCCGGGTGGCTGACCCAGCTCACCAATGGATGCTTTTCAAGGAAATTGGCAATCTTCCTGGCATTTTCAACATGGCGCTCCACGCGTAAAGAGAGCGTCTCCAAGCCCTGAATCAGCATGAAAGCGTTAAAAGGACTGATGCAAGCTCCTGTATCACGAAGCAGCTGCACTCTGGCTTTTACAATAAATGCTGCAGCGCCCACGTCCTGAGCATAGCGAATCCCGTTGTAGCTTGGATCCGGCTCTGTCATGCCCGGAAACTTTCCGGAAGCTGCCCAGTCGAATTTCCCTGAGTCCACAATAAGTCCGCCAATCGTCGTCCCATGACCCCCAATAAATTTCGTCGCCGAATGAACAATGATGTCTGCCCCATGATCAAATGGCCTGAAAAGATAAGGTGTCGCAAAGGTGTTGTCCACAATCAGCGGCAAACCGTGCTCGTGGGCGATCTTGGCAACCGCTTCGAAGTCGATCAGATTGATCCCGGGATTACCGATGGACTCAATATAAATCGCTTTGGTCTTCTCGTTGATCGCCGCCCTGAAATTTTCCGGGTTATCAGGCTGCACAAACCGCGTTACTATGCCGTATTTTGGGAAGGTCAGCTTGAAAAGGTTATAGGTGCCGCCGTAGAGCGTCGCCGCTGAAACGATCTCATCCCCTGACTGGGCTATGTTCATGATGGCATAGGTCACCGCCGCGGAGCCTGAAGCGACAGCGAGGGCACCTACGCCGCCCTCAAGGGCAGCGATCCGCTTTTCGAGGACATCTGTCGTTGGGTTCATAATGCGCGTATAGATGTTGCCTGGTTCCTTCAAAGCAAAGAGATCTGCTGCGTGATTCACGTCCCTGAAGACGTAAGAGGATGTCTGGTAAATAGGTACGGCCCGGGCGCCCGTCGTTGGGTCCGGTTCCTGTCCTGCGTGGATCTGAAGGGTTTCGAATCTGTAAGCTGTGTCTGACATGTGCACTACTCCTCTTTTTGTTTTTTCCAAATAAAAAGACCCCTTTGATGAAAGAGGTCGATAATTTAAAAGTCGGTTCCTCACTCATCTGTCAGCGCGCATAATCCGCGCTGCAGGAATTAGCACCATACATGTCTGCTGGTTGCCGGGCTTCACAGGGCCTGTCCCTCCGCCGCTCTTGATAAGAGTGTCTCGCTATTTGGTTGAAATGAATCTTAGCACATCAGGTCGCTCAGCGTCAACCGCTTTTCTATAATTTTCAGTTAATTTGAATTTTGTTTATTTTGTTTTCGAAAATATCCCGAAAATATTTCGAAATTCCCTCGAACTTCTCTCGATATGCCTTGGCGCCGTTATAACTCCGCCGCCTTTTCGTAGATCCCAAACTTCTCTTCTGCACTCAGCATACGGTCGACCACCGCCGTGATGATGAAAATGCCCACCAGGCTGGCGACCAAGCGCGTCAAAGCGAATTTAGCGCCAAGAGAGGTGACTTCAAAGAGCACCATTGGGATCTTGGTTGTCGACCAGGCACCCAAAAAGATCATTACATTCTTAAAGCTGGCCCCCTTTTTCATCAGGACCGCCGCAACCGGGAACGCGCCATACAATGGCCCTGCCGCCGCGGAACCAATCAGGATCCCAAGGAACACACCCCTGATGCCCGAGCCGGGCCCCATGTGGCGAATCAGCATTTCCCTTGGCACCCAGACATCCAAAAGGCCTAAAAGGAGGAATATTGGCGGAATAATGGTCAGCATCTCAATAAGACTCTTTCCGGTAATGACCGCCGCGACTTCACCCTGAGCCGGATTGATGAGGTTCAGTGTTATGAGCAGCGCTGCAGTCACAAGAAAGAATCTGTATCTTTTAAGCAAGGGCTCCTGCTTTTTCGAACCAGGACCCTGCTTCATTTTTTGTTCCATGCCCTGCGCCCCCTGCTGATCAGGCGTCTGGTTCTGCTTGTTTTTCATTTGATCTTCCATCTAAAATTCACCCATGACCTTTCCTATGACGACCGCCACCAGAAATGAAAAGACAAAGGCAGACATGTTCCGGATTAAAGCCGCTTTTTTGCTGAAATATTTGCTTTCAATCGAGAACGTCATGACCCCTACCATCATCAGCGATGAAATGAAAGCCGCGATCTGCATGTAGCCGGCACCGCGCTCCAGGAGCATTGCTGCTGTTGGGAACGCAATAAAGCCCGGAATCAGCGTGATGCCGCCCACCAGCGCTGCGGCCATGACGCCCAGCCATCCGGAATCTCCACCTATAAGCCGGCTGATGACGTCAGGATTCAGAATTGCCAGCATAACGCCCACCAAAGTTATAACCCCCAGGATCTGGGGCAAAATGTTGTCAAAGGATTTCATGGCTTTTTTGAGCGCCATTTTGGTTTTCTTTTTGTCTTTCTGCCAGGACAGCGCCAAAAGGCCTATCGAGGTCAAATATAGCAACCAGGTTTGCATGGGATTACCTGCCTTTCTTATTTTTGGGCTTTCCGCCGGAGGATTTCAGAAGATGGCTGACCTTTGCCTTTGCCGCTTTCCTTCTGGCGACAGAGAACCCAAAGGTGCCTATGGACTTTCCGCCCAGACCGTAATAAGTCCCGTGGAGATAAGTGATGGGACTACCCTTCTCCATGTGGATCTTGCCGTCTTTGTCCATCAGGCTGGAGTCCACCTTGTTGCTCAGCACTTCGACCAGAAAGAGGTCATGGGTCCCCAGCGGCGTCACGCTGCGCACCACGCACTCCAGCGCTATGGGACAAGCCTTGATCGACGGTACGCTGACCGCTGTACCCGGCTCAAGCTCAAAGCCGCAGTGGGCAATTTTGTCGACCTGAGACGCGCTGCGACACCCGCAGAAGTCCACGTCCTGCACCATGTCCCGGGTTGGCAGGTTGACCACGCACTCCGGGTGCAGCGTCAGGTTCTCGTGGGAAACCCGTTCCTTTCGCACCGCTATGGACAGCATGGGCGGTTTGGTGCACGCCACGCCAATCCAGCCCACGGTAAACACATTAGGAACCCCGTCTTTGCCGATGGTCGTCACAAGCGCCACCGGTACCGGTCCAAAGAGGATGCTCCCCTTTAAAACTTCTTTTTGCATAACGTGCCTCCCGAAATCTATACTTTCGTAACATTACGTTACATTTTGCCGCGTCACAATAATATACCATTTTTTTCACTGCAGTTGTTAGCCTATTTCAAAAATTGCCTCATTTTTGCGCCTGGGATTGTCGCCTGGCAACGGTTGAATCCATTTACAAAGGTGTATAATGGAAATAGCAAATTGGAATAGGAGGCATGGTGGTTTTGATGAATGAAAAGGTGTTTTTGGAAGCGACCATCGGCAATCTTCATGAGGCTATGAAGCGGGGAGAGCTGACTTGTGCGGACCTGGTCCAAAGGTACCTCGCGCGGATTGAGCGCTATGACCAGCAACTGAATGCGGTCATTCGGGTGAACCCATATGCGCTTGAACAGGCCCGGGCACTGGACGAAGCGTTTGGTCGCTCCGGTTTGACAGGGCCTCTCCATGGGATTCCCGTGTTGCTTAAGGATAATGTGGACACGAGCTTCATGCCAACCACAGCAGGGTCGTCAGCACTGGCACAGGTAACCCCTGACGAAGACGGATGGATCGTGAAGCGGCTGCAGGCGGCAGGTGCTGTGATCCTCGCCAAGATGAACCTTCATGAATTTGCGGTGTGGGGGGAGACGGTGAGCTCGGTGCTGGGACAGACCCTGAACCCTTACGACTTGACGCGGACGCCCGGGGGCTCCAGCGGCGGCACGGGCGCAGGGATTGCAGCGGACTTCGGCGTCATTGGGATAGGGACAGATACAGTAAATTCGGTGCGTTCTCCGGCCAGCGCATGCTGCCTGGTGGGGCTCAGGCCGACCCTGGGCCTGATCAGCCGCAGCGGTATCGTGCCCTATTCGCTGACTCAGGACACCGCAGGGCCTATAACCCGGACGGTTGAGGACGCTGTGAAAACCCTGGATGCCTTGGTGGGCTACGATCCGCTGGATCCCCTGACGGCCTGGTCAGTTGGGCATTTGCCGGAGACCTATACCGCATTTCTAAAGCCAGACGGGCTGACGGGTAAGAACATAGGGGTTTTGAGAAGCTTCTTTGGCAAGGATGCGGTGCACGAACCGGTGAATCGTGTCATGGCTCAGGCGCTGAAGGCCCTCGAAGCCGGCGGGGCGCAGCTTGTAGACCTCACTGATGGTCTTGCCGCGCAGCTGGACTCCGGGCGTCTGATCTCAGAGGTCAGTGTTCACCTTTATGATTTGAAGCGGGATCTGGGGGGCTACCTTGAAAGCCTTGGCGACAAGGTACCGTACCACTGCCTTGAGGCACTGCTGGCCAGCGGACTGTATCACCCTGGCATTGAGGAAAATTTGAAGACGGCCGCCAGCCTTGATACGGACAGCGAGGCCTATCAACAGCGGCTGTTGCTTCAAAAGCAGCTGCGGGAGGATCTGATGGTCCTCATGGCTGAGCGGGGACTGGACCTGTTGGTCTTTCCTCACCAGAAACGACTTGTTGTGCCTGTGGGCGGTTCCCAGGTGGACCGCAACGGCGTACTTGGTGCTGTGACGGGCTTCCCTTCCATTGTGGTGCCCGCGGGCTTTTCAGAGCCCACTGAGACGGCGCCCATTGGCGTTCCGGTTGGCATGGAGCTCCTGGGGCGGCCATGGTGCGAAAGCGTCTTGATTGAGGCCTCGTACGCCTTTGAACAGGAGACAAGGATCAGAAAACCCCCGGTACTATAAACCATTGTTTGGTTGGGGACAGGGGCGCATGGTTGGGGACAGGCACGCGTGGCGCGTGCCTGTCCCCAACCGCGCGCCCCTGTCCCCCACTGAATGAATGTTGGAAATGAAAAGACCATTGGTAAAAAACGCCCTTTGGCTTCACTGGAAATTGAAGCTCAGGGAGAATTTTGCCGATGGTCTTTTTTCATCATGAAGTTTAAGCTGCTTCAGTCCACATCTTCCACAATAGCATCCAGCGAGGTTTCGAGCAGCGTCAGATCTTCGAGGTACTTTTTAGCAAGCTTCAACGTGTTGGCAAAATAAAGGCCGTCGCACAAACGCTCATCCAGGACGTAGCCAATATCACAGACCGCTTTCTCGACCACTGAGCCGTTCTCTGCCACTGGCATTTTCTTAACTTTGCCTAAAGCGACGAAAACGCCCGTGGTACCAAAATCATAGAGATGATGATAGATGTAGTCGAGCTTGATCGACTTTAGATAGGTGAAGAACAGACTCGTGTGAAAGGGGCTGGCCTTTATGATCCCTGCAGGCATATGGTTGTGGCGGTCGAGCCATTTTACGGTTCTAACCGCGGCTTTTACAAAAGGCCCAGGCAGTGACATAAACTTGGCCGCCAGCTGGTCTGTCTCATTTTGCGTATTTTCTCCAATATTTTCATGGATCACCGCATCCACAGTTTGAGCGACTTCAAAGATGGATTCTTTGCCGGTGAACATAAATTTAATGGTGGTCTCTTCCCCGTCATCATGAAGCGAGCGCTTGATGGCCATGGAAATGGCTATATGATTCCTGGCATAGTAGCGGCCGTTCATGACGAACCGGTTGATCTGGGGGCGCTGTGCCAGCACTCTGACAAATACCGCAATAAAAACGTGCATGTAATTCATCTTAATGCCGCTTTCGCGCTTGGCATGTATGTAGGCATCAATATGATCCACAATCACAGTTTGATGATGATGAATCAAGGCGTCACTTCTGCGCTCCATGATGTAAGGCATAATTTTTACGAAAGGGCTGAGATTTTTGATGTGGCGGCCATCGGAACGCGGCATGGCGATTCCTCCTTGAAAGCATGATCAGCATAGAGTCCAAAAGCAGCTGTCGTCAATAATGTTTAGAATGGTTTTATTCGACAGTTGTGGCGATAATTCCTTTAGGAAGCGCAAATAAATAGTATCATACCATTGAATAGAAATAGTCGAACATTGACTTGATCAAAATGGGCGTTTGGTTGGGGACTGTCCCCAACCAAACGCCCATTTTTCATTGTTTATTATTAAATATTTTACTTTTTTCAATATTTATATATTGTTATTCGATAAATCTCTGCTACAATAAAACTATAAAACCCCAGTGAGGTGACTTTCATGAAACGTTATTCAACCCTATATCTCAGGATCGCCGTCATCCTGATTGGCCTGCCTGTCCTTGCCATCTGCGTGTTCTGGCTGCCAAATGCAGTGGACTATCTGCACGTGCCGGTGACCCTTGGTGTCTACGCGTCCGCAGCTCTATTCTTTACCATTCTGTATAAAGCCATGAAGCTGCTGAGCTACATTGAAAAGAACAAAGCCTTCTCAGAACTATCCGTAAACGTCCTGAAACACATCAAGCTCTGCGCTTTTGCTATCAGCGTCATCTATGTGGCGCTGATCCCTTTGATTGTGCCCATAGCGGACGCGGACGACGCACCTGGGCTCATGGGGCTGCCGCTGATCTTTATCTTTGCCTCTTCCGTTGTCGGCGTTTTCGCGGCGGTGCTCCAGAGGCTGCTGCAGGACGCCATTGCCCTCAAAGAAGAAATTGACTTGACCGTGTGAGGTGGAGAATATGGCTATTATTGTTAATATTGACGTCATGCTGGCAAAGCGAAAGATGAGTGTGACCGAGCTGACGGAAAAAGTCGGCATCACCATGGCCAACCTTTCCATTCTGAAGAACGGCAAGGCAAAGGCCATCCGTTTTTCCACGCTGGAGGCCATCTGCAGGGCGCTGGACTGCCAGCCCGGGGATATTCTTGAGTACAGTGCGGGGGCTGCCGATGGTGGGGAGACGTAACCATCGGCAAAAGCCCTGGATTTGGGCCAAGAGAGGAGGCGCGCCATGAAAATCAAACTGATTCAACCCGCCATGCTGCCAAGGCCCATGGACACCCAGCTGAAGACGAGAATGGCGCCTTCCCTGGCCCTCCTGACCCTGGCGGCGCTGACACCCGCGACCCACGAGGTCATCATTGAAAACGAAAATGTCGAAGCCATCAATTTCAGCGACGCCGTGGACTTGGTGGCAATCACCGTCACCGTGGATGTCATGGACAGAGCTGTTGAAATTTCAAAGTTCTTCCGGGCCCAAGGCACAAAAGTCATCGCCGGCGGAATTCACATTACGGCAGATCCAGCGGGCGCCCTCGAGCACTTCGACGCCATCTGCGTGGGCATGGCGGAGCGGGTCTGGCCCCGGATGCTGAAGGACTCTGAAAACAATACGCTGCGCAGTATCTACCGGGACATGGACCACATGACCGGCAGTGAAATCGCGCCGCCAAGCTATGGCAGCATTGATGCCGGCAAATACCTCTATACCAACATTATCAGCGCCAGCCGGGGCTGCCCATTCAAATGCGATTTCTGCTACAACAGCTGCGAAAATGCTCAGAAGGTCTTTATCACCAGGCCTGTCGAGGATGTCCTGGAAAGTATCCGCGCCCTGAGGACCAGGCATGTCATGTTCATTGACGACAACTTTATTGGCGACCCGGACTGGACGAAACGATTTCTCGAAGCCATTAAACCCCTGAAGCTCAAGTGGAGCGCGGCGGTCTCCTCCAATATTGTAGACATGGCGGCGCTGCTGGATTTAATGAAGGAAACGGGCTGCCAAAGTCTTTTCATTGGCTTCGAGAGTCTCAACAGCGCCTCTATCAACAGTGTCCACAAAACCCAGAACTGCGTCTCAAAATACGACCGTTTGGTGAGGGCCCTTCACGACCGTGGTATCATGGTCAACGCCAGCTTTGTCTTTGGCCTGGATGAAGATGACCCTGCGGTTTTTGACAACACCTTGAAATGGATCGTGGACAACAAAATTGAAACCGTCACGTCCCACATCCTGACGCCTTATCCCGGTACTAAGCTCTACGAAAGATTTTTGAACGAAGGCCGGATTACGGACTTCAATTTGTCCCGCTACAATACGGCCCATGTGGTCTTCAGGCCAAGGGGCATGACGGCGGAGGCGCTGTACGGCGGGTATCTCAGCCTTTACGAGGAGATCTACAGCTTCAGGAATATCTTTAAGCGGCTGCCGAGGCACAAAAGACAATGGATTGCCTATTTGGCGTTCAACTTGTTTTACAGGAAGTTTGGCAAACTGACGGAGCGCGTGTGCCTGGGTGTGTCTTTTAATACCATCGGCAAATTCTTCAGGCGGTTGGCTTATTTAGTCAGATGAGTCAGGCGGGTGCCCAAATGGGTGCCAGGGCTGCTTACAAATCTCTGGTTCAGCTGTCTGAAACGCCTTCAGTTGCAGCGTCCATCCCGGCCTCCGCTTCTGCGTCCGGTGCAGCCGCTGCCGCTATGCTGCCCGTGGACAGAAAATCTGCCAGCAGCAGGTCCACCATGCGGCCGTAGCTCTTGACGCCGTCCTGCTGCCTATTTGTTTTCAAATAAGTATCGTTGATCTGATCCGCGGTATCGTTAACTTTGCCTTGGTAAGGCTTCCAAAAAGCACTATAGGCGGCCAGGTCCCTTTTCAGGTCTTCCGAATAGCGGGCGCGCAGCTCAAAATACAGCTCCGGCGCCTCCCGGTACAGGGCGTTGGTGGTGTGGATCAGCGCGAGCACCGTCCCCGAATACTGAAAATCCAGGTCGGGATGGCTCATGCAGGCAAGATAGGCGGCGTAATTCGCCTCATCCTCTCGGGCAATCCCCATTTGGTGGGCTTTTTCGTGCATGGCAATGGCAGGCAGCAGAAGATCCGGCACCCGGACGTTGATATTGGCTTCACCGGTAAACGGCATGAAGACGCCGGTGATGCCAGTGTAGAGCATAGCCTCGGAAAGGACAACCGCTTTGGGCGGCCCCCAGATGCCCTGGAAAATTGGGTTGAGCGCCTCAATAGCTTGATAGCCAATGGCTGTTCTGGAAAACATGTCTGCGGTATTCACCGGGAGCCTCATGACGCCATTTGGGTCTGTTGCCTGATAGACTCTCAGCTGATTGGCCTGGTCTATGAGAAGCTCAGACAGCGCATAGAGCTCTTCTATGGCGTAAGGCCTGACGTCATAGCCAAGTGTGGCTGCAAGGGGCTGGCGGCTGTAGTTGAGGCCCCAGGCCAGCATGAAGAGGACATAGAGCATGGCGGTGTAAGCCAGGATCTGGTACACCAGCTTAATAGCGCCACCCCGGAAAAGTTTTATTATGAGCATGATGAGCAGGACAGGGATCGCGAGCAAATGCGTCAGGAACAGCAGCTCAGCAAGCGAAAATGGCAGGACGCCGCTTGCGCTGCTGATGAGCTGCATCCAGGATTTCTGGATTGAACCTGCATAGTAAGCCTCCAGCATTTCAGGATGGCGCTCCAGCCAGTGGCCAAGGCCATAGAAAGCTGGTGCCAGAGCAATCCACAGTGCGCTCTTTGGCAGCTTCTTTATACGAAAAAGGACGTCTCCCATTTGGTTTCATCTCCTTGAAACCATTGTAAGAGACGTCCTTTTCCGCGTCAAGGAAATAGAAGTCAGGAGGCTGCCGGATCATTCATAACGCCCATGAAGAGCGGCGTGCCCGTGTCCGTATCCAGGATCACATAGACAAACGGACGGTCGAAGCGAAGGGCTTCGTCAACCATAGGCATGGAGGTCAGAGAAACCTCAACTGAAGTCACCGCAGCTGCTTCTGTGCCCTTTTCATCCGCGCGGATGAAGGTTTTGTGCTGCACCGCGCTGATGAACAAGTCCTTGGCCCGGCTTGGCTGCATCAGTGAAAAATCAGCTTCGCCCGGCATGAAAGCCTTACCCATGCCCAGCTGCTCGAGTTCGTCGACCAGACTGTCCTCGTAGCGGGCTTCAAACTTAGGGAATGCCAGGTCAATGGCTTTAGAAGTCCCTGTCCCCAGCAGAGCGTTGAATTTTTCTGCGTCCATGGACTGGATCCAGGCCTCCGGTGTCATGCCCGCCTCTGGAAGCACCGCCAGCATGGCCATTCGCGGATTGACGTATGGCATCAGAATACCTTTGCTCAGGCCATCCTGAACGACGTCAAGCGTCATAAGCTTATGCATGAAGTCCACCTCTTTGCTGCCGGCTGGCGTCTCGAAAGGTTCAGGATACGTATTTTCAGCGGAAAACTGCGTCTCCCAGTCTGCCTTGAAATAGATCGCGTTGATGAGATACATGACCACGGCTGGATCAATTTCTTCGACAATTTTGTCTATAGTCTCCCTGGTGGCTTCGCTCACCCAGCCGTTAATGGCCTCGACGGCTTGTGGCGAATTGAAGTCAAGACTTCGAACCGCGGCGCCAAAATAATCCGCATTCTTCTGAAGGAACTCCGGATCTGCCTCAAAGCCTTCCCTGAGCCATACGCTGTTGGCTATGCTGAGGGTAAACGCGTCGCTGTCTGCGCTGACGTGCTTCAGATAGGTGCCAGCGAAGGTATTGATGTCTTCCGGCGTCAGATCAGATGCGGAGAGCGTCTCGAGCATGGCGTCACGCGTCTCGCCATCCGCGCCGTTCAAGGTCATGGCGAGAGCCAGGTAGACGGAGACCGGCGACAGCATTTTGTTGCTTTGATCTTGAGGCGCGGCCTTCATGAGCTTCCATGTAAAATCGTTCAGACTCTTCAGGATGGCTTGATCCAGTTCCTGGTTCGTAGACTCTCCGGCGGACGCGCTTGGCGCAACGCCTTCCATCAGGTCCTGTGCTGGCGGCGCGCAGCCCGTCGCAAGCAGTGCAGTGATCAAGAGCAGCGCGGTCAGTTGTAATAATTTAGAGATCAGCGGCTTAAACATGAGATGTCCCCTCCTTTTGTGACAGTCTCTGTGGGTTTGTTTTACTCATACCCATTAGACGTCACGCCAGTGAAAAGAGTTCCGTTGGTCACGTTCAGCCATCATCCGTGCCAGCCTACAAAATCTCATTCACCATCTGCATCATCTCATCACCGCTGCTGACAGATTTCGCGCTGAGCTGGTAAGCCCTCTGGGTCATCAACAGCTGGGTCATTTCCTCCAGCAAATTGACATTGGAGCGTTCAAGACTTGAGGCTTTCACCGCGCCAAAAGCACCCGGCTGCTCCAGGTTGGTATAAAGCGCGCCTTCGTCAAGTGGCCTGAAGCTGCTCTCTCCCGCGCTTATCAGTCCCTGAGCGTGGTTTGACGCGTCATAGAGGATCAGCTGTCCCAAAGTTCTGGTTTTACCCGTCGACGGATCCATTTCCATCAGTTCACCAGTGCCTGACAGTGTCAACTGTTCAAGCTTCAAAGTCTCAGGCGTCAGTGAAGCCCCCGGCTTCAGCGCGAGCTCTGCAATTCTTCCAGACGCGTCCACCAGCCGTCCGTCCTCCTGTAAGCTGAAGCCACCCTGTCGCGTCAGGAACAGCTCTCCCGCTTCATCTCGCACACCAAAAAAACCGGTGCCTTCTATCGCGAAATCAAAAAAGTCAGGCGATGCTGTGAGCATCCCCTGTTTCAGATCTGTAAAATCCCGCAGGGCACGCACGCCGCCGCCACCCCTCAGCCGGTCTTCCGGGACCTCTGCCACCGCGACAGAATCTGACTGCATGGCCATACGCACCTCAGCGGAGAACGAGACTTGAGACCGCTTATAGCCGGCCGTCTCCACGTTCGCAAGATTGCCTGAGATCCTGTTCAGGCGGCTTTGCTGGGACAGCATGCCGCTTCTTCCTATTTCCAGCGTCTTATTCAAGCTGCGTATTCCCCTTTCTTCCTTCAAGCACAGTTCACGGTTCACGATTCACTTGGCATGCTGCATGCGGCGTGCTTCACGCCTTTAGCCACGCCTACACTTTTCCAATTTCGTTAACCGCCCGGTTCAAGGTTTCGTCCAGCGTGCTCAAAACCCTCTGCTGCGTCTGCAGCAGCCGCCCTGTCGACATCATGTCAATCATGGTTGACGTACTGTTGACATTTGAGCTTTCCATCATCCCCTGCCTCAAGCGCGTACCCTCCAGCTCAATAAGGCCGTCCGGCGCAATTCTGACATAGCCCCCGTCCAGAAGTTCAAGTCCGGCCCCAAGACCCGCCTCAGCGCCGCCTAAAGCACCATAAACCGGCAAATGTCCCAGCACCGTGCCATCCTCACCAAACAGTTCTCCGGAGGCGCTGAACGTCAAAGCTTCACCTGGCAAGGACCTGACAGCTTTAAGATCCCCCTCAGAGGCGCTGGCCATCAGTCGAAAGCCGGACGGATCCACCCACTCCCCTGCCTGATTTTGATGAAGCGCGCCATTTCTTGAATAAACAATCCCCTGAGGGGATTCAAAGGCTAAAAACCCCGGTCCCTCAAGGGCAAGATCCATGTCCCTGCCAGTCTCAACCAGCATTCCCTGTGTCCAGTCCGTCTCCGTGCCCGCGACGCGAACGCCCATGGGCATGCTGCCCAGAATCACCGCCCCTGCCCCATTTCCAGAGGCATGGTTGACAAACACCTCAGAAAAAGCCGCTTCGGACACCAGCGCCTGTGACTTATAACCCGCCGTCTCCACGTTGGCCAGGTTATTGGCGTGGGCTTCTTGCTTTTTTTGCTGAACCAGCATGCTCATGGATGTCTGATATACGGATCGAATCACGCCAAAGTCCCCCTATCTCATTAATACCGCGCCCAGGATCATGCCCAGTCCAAACGTCAGGACCGGAAGTCCGGGGATCAGCTTGATTTTCTTGATAAGTTCAGCAGTAATTGGACTTCCCCCTTATGCATGTTCATTTTTTTCGCAATGGCTTCCACCGCCGTACCACGCTCTGACAGCTTAACAATTTGGTCCAGCTGAGTCAGATATTGATCTGACACGGGCTTATCACGCTCTCTGCTGCCGCTGCCAGCGCCAGTCCCAGCTACACCGCCAGCCGCACCGTTTGCCCCACTGCCCACTGCCGCCATCACTGCGTCCAGCTTTTCTTCCATTCCCGCCATACGCCGTTCCAGACGCCTGAGCATAATGCTTTCCAGCGTCTCCGGCGTCTCGTTCCCGCAGACGTTCTCAACCGGCACCGCACCAGCACTATCAGCCGCTTTCCCCTGCGCCGCCATCCTCCAGGCGCCAAGGGCTGCAATACCTATCCCGCTGCCAAAAATCCACCAAAACATAGTCTACCTCCAACCGTCTAAAGCCGCTCTGAGAGCCATCAAAGCCCGCGTGTGCAGCTGCGAAACCCTCGGCACCGACACTTCCAAAACAGCCGCGATTTCTTTGAAAGCCAAGCCTTCGACATAGTAAAGCTGCAGGAGCAGCTGATCCCGTTCTTCCAGTGCAGTCAGCGCGGACTTCAGCGCTCCGCTGAGCGCCTCTTTCATGACGGCTTCTTCCGGGCCATCAGTATCCTCTGACACCAGCCGTTCCTGAAGGCTGGAGCTTGACGCGTCATCAAACAAAATTTCTTCCAGGGATGCCGATGGTAACGCCGCCATCGTCTGAAAAATCCCTCTCTGTTCTTTCTGCGTCATCTCAAGATGGTCAAACAGCTCATCATCAGTGACCGACCGCATGAGCTGCTGCTCCAGCGCCGCCTTCTCACGGTAAAAGAGGGACAGGGCCGCCAGCTTTTCTTTGGACAAATGGCCGGCTTTCCTAAGGGTATCCGTAATAGTGCCCCTGATCCGGATCCCGGCATAATAATCAAAAGGTACGCCCAACTGGGGCTGAAAGCGGTCAATGGCGTCCATAAGGCCAATAACGCCTACCTGAATCAAATCTTCCCGCTCAAAGGCCGTGCCTTTGTAATGCATTTTGCTCACCGTTCTATGTACAAGGGGCAGATGGCTTAAAATCAGCTGCTGTCGCTGTAAATCATTCATGGCTTCCAATTTTCTGCGCGCTCCCCTTTCCTCATAGTTCCAGCTTGCGATTCTGTCTGAGTCTTTCAAATACAAATCGGGCAATTTTATCTTCCAGCCGGACCGGCAGTGCTTCAAACTGAATGCCATAACAGTAGGCCTGTCCGCCTGGTGGTTCGCTTGCTGCATGATGCTTAACGGTCCCTGCAACATTTAGTGTCTCGTCACCCAAACGGAAGCTGAGTAAAATCGACTGTCCTTTCGTCAGTTTGGAAGATGTGACGAGCTTCAGGCCGCCGGCACTGAGGTCAGAGAGGTAGCCCTCGACCATCGGCAAGCCCTTGACGAAATCCTTGCTGCTGAGCCTGGACTGTTTCAAAACTTCTTGAAAGCGCACCGGAAGACTGACGACAATCCGCACATTCTGCCTGCGCTGAAGCTCGCCGAGAAGGCCAAGAACCTCGAGGCTGTACAGAGGCACTTCATCCGAAAAGCACCGGCCCACCGCCACCCGCAGGGCGTAGATGCGTTCCCCCCCATAAATCAGCACCTCCTGTGGCACTGCAACCTCCAGCAAACGCTCTTTGCCGTTTTGAACCGGCACACTGACGCGAAATCTCACCGGTTCAACTGACAGGCTTTCTACATCAAAGCCTTCAGCATCAAGGCCGCAAAGATCCTGAACCATGCTGCTGGCGACCGAGTGATCCGGCAGTATGAATTCAACCTTCTGATTGAGTTTAAGCCTAAGTTTCCTTTTTCCTTTCAACGCGCCCACCTTCTCAATTCCCAAAAATTCTGACAAACCGGTGGACTACGTCGCTCAGGCTTCCATAGGATGCCGGCGCCGAGCCGCTCGTCATCCGCTCGCCAATATCACGGAGGTTCCGGGCTGCAAAAGCATTGGGGTAAGCCAGCATGACAGGCACCTGCTGATTGACAGCCGCCCTCACCTTCGCATCCGAAACGACGTAGCCCAGAAGCTCCAGCTCAATGTTCAGAAAAGCCCCTATGACTTTGTTCAGATGGTCATAGGTCTCCTGGGCTTCCCTGCGTCCACTGACCTGATTGACGATCAACTGGATCCGCGGCTTGATTTCATGGACCGCAAGGATCTTGACGAGACTGTAAGCGTCCACCATGGCTGTTGGCTCAGGGACAGTCACCAGCAGCACCTCATTGGCCACCGAGATAAAAGACAGCAATTTGGCGTCAATGCCGGCGCCAGCGTCTATAAAGACGTAGTCGTAGCGTCCGGAGCCAATTAAAAGGCTGACAAATTCCTTGAGCTCGTCTTCCCCGTGAGCCCCAAGACCCATAAATCCGCTGCCCCCCGGCAATATTTCCAGACCCGGCCGGTAGGTCACGAGAATCTCCTCGAGCCGCCTTCGATCATCAAAATAGTCCATCATAGTATTTCTGCTGATGACCCCAGCTAAAATATCCAAATTGGCCATACCAAGATCCCCATCAATCAGCAGCACCCGTTTACCGGTCTGGTGGAGGGCAATCCCCAAATTCAGGGTAATATTGGACTTTCCAACGCCGCCCTTGCCGCTGACCACCGCGTACACGCACACTCTCGGCGCCTGCTTCATCAGTCTCTCCTTGAGCTCATGGGCCTGATCCTTCATACATAATCACGCTCCTCATGGAGGTAGGACAGGATGGCACCCGCACTGGCCCGCAGCAGATCATCCGGGACATTTTGGCCTGTGGTGACATAGGCAAGAGGTTCTTCAAGGCGCCGGACATAGGAGAACAGCCTGGACTGGCTGTCCATTTCGTCCAGCTTTGTCAGGATGGTCCGGTCAATGCCTAAAGCCCGGTAGGCCTCCAGGGTCTTTTCAAAGATTTCAAGCTCCAGGGTCGCTGGCAGAACCACCACCTTGCAGAGGTCTTCAATTTCATTCAAATAGCGCCGGATATCCTCAATCTGCGCCTGGTTCCGGTAGCTTGTGCCCAAGGTGTCGATCAGAACCAAATCGCAGCTCTTTTTGAGCTTTTGGTAAGCCGGCTTCATTTCCGCTGGGGTCATGACCGTCATCATGGGCAGATCCATAATGTCCGCGTATTTCTTCAGCTGCTCCACCGCGCCAATCCTGTAAGTATCCATAGTGATCAGACCAACGCGTCTCAGCTCGTTCAGCTTGGCCTGGGCCGCAATTTTTGCTATGGTCGTCGTCTTGCCTACGCCCGTGGATCCTAAAAACGCGACTGCGGTGCACGCCGTCAGACCGGAATAATCAATAGTCTCCAAGATTTCCCGGATGAAGTGGTTAACCATCAGTTCCTTCAGCTTGGAATCCGTCATTTGGTCCAATCGGTTGACGACGCAGTAGCGCCTGTAATGCTCTATGGTTTCGAGTTCTTTGACCAGACCGGCGTCCATTCCCGGATCTGTCCCTGCACCCATTCCAGCTTCCCGCTGCAGCGCGAGCTTTTGAGGCAGAACACTTTCCTGGCCGCCACCTGTCATGCTTTGCACTTCTTTCAGCGACATTTGATCCTGCTTCTGTCCCTGACGCTGAAGCAGCTGCCGCCTCTGCGCTTCTCGCTGTGGGGGTCTGTTTTCCACCGCCATGGTCACTTCCAGTCGCTTGGGGACAAAAAAGCCTTTGATGCCCCTTTGCCTGACCAGCTTCTGCGTCAGAAGAATGGCGTCCTCCCCAAGGGAGGCCTTGCCTTTCTCAAAAGCTTCCGCCATATCCTGTACAATGTATTTTTCAATAATCATGCTGATCCACCATCCCTACGGCCACTAATTCCACTCTGTGATGAATCTCACCCAGAGACAGGACAGGCACCTTTGGCAGGCTGCCTGAGATAAGATTTTTAAGCGCTGCGCGAATTCTTGGCGATGTTAAAATGACCACCTGATCCGCAGACAGACTCCCCAGCTCCAGCTGTGCCTGAAGATCCCCTATGAGCTGATTTGAAACCTCAGGGGCCAGGGCTGGAAAAGAGCCTTGTAGCGATTTTTGGATATGGCTGTGAATCAGATCCTCCAGACGTTGACTCAGGGTGATCACATGCAGTTTGCCGTCAGAGGCCAGCCATTTTCCAACGATGGCCCGGCTTTGCCCGTGGCGCACATATTCTGTCAAAACCTCGGTGTCCTTGGTCATAGAGCCGTAGTCCGCCAAAGTTTCGAGCACCGTTCCAAGGTCGTTGATCGCCACGCCTTCTCTGAGCAGACTTTGAAGGACCTTTTGCACCTCCCCCAGGGTCATGACTGCCGGAATCAGCTCATCAATGACGACGCTGTACTGCTCCCTGACCTCTTCCAGCAGCTTTTGGACTTCCTGACGGCCTATGAGCTCGTCGGCATGGGTCATGACCGTTTCTTTCAAATGCGTGACCATCACCGTAGTGGGATCCACGACGGTGTAGCCGTGGAGCTCGGCGCTGGTCTTCTCAGAGGCTTCAATCCACAGAGCTTTGATGCCAAAGGTAGGCTCCACCGTCTCAATGCCATCCACCATAAACGTGCCATTCCCTGGATCCATCACCATAAAGCGATTGGGGTAGATCTCCCCTTCGGCAATGACACTTCCTCTGAGGAGGATCTGATAGGCACTTGAATGCAGCATCAAGTTATCCCGGATGCGTATAGGCGCCACCACAAAGCCCATTTCCGCCGCGCACTGCCTGCGCACCATCAGTATGCGTTCAAGGAGGTCGCCGCCCTCAGTCGTGGTATCCACCAGAGGCAGCAGGCCATAGCCTATTTCAATGGCCAGCAGGTCTTTTTGCTTCGCTGTCACCTGCGTATCCATAGCCGGCTGTGACGGGGTCTGTGAAGCTGCCGCCGCCTCTGAGGCCAGTGCTGCCGCAGTCCCATCGTCACTTTTCATCAGCTGCCAGCCTGTGAGCGCGCTGAGACCTGCCATGATAAAAAACGGCAATGTTGGAAACGCAGGGACCAAGCCAAAGGCAAACAGGACTGCCGCTGCCACCAGCAGGACTTTGGACTTCGAAAAGAGCTGACGGCCGAGGTCGTCACCCAGCCCGTCTATGCTGGCAGACCGGGTGACCAGGATGCCCGCCGCCACGGACACCAGCACTGCCGGTACCTGAGAGACGAGACCGTCCCCTATGGTCAGCCGCCCGAAACGGTCTATGGCTTCTCCAAAGGGCAGTCCCTTCTGTCCGACAAAGATCGCCACACCACCCACCAAATTGATCAGCGTGATAATGATGCCGGCCATGGCGTCCCCTTTGACAAACTTGGAAGAACCGTCCATAGCCCCGTAAAAGTCCGCTTCTCTCTGGAGGTTGAGCCGCCGTTTTCTGGCTTCCTCTTCCTGGATCATGCCGGCGTTCAGGTCCGCGTCAATGGCCATCTGATTGCCTGGCATAGCATCCAGGGTAAACCTGGCGCCTACTTCCGCGACTCGGGTAGCACCGCTGGTGATGACCACCAGCTGGATGATGATGATAATGACAAAGACCACCGCGCCCACAATATAGCTGTCACCGGTGACAAAGCCCGCGAAGGCCTGTATGACCTGTCCCGCGTCACCTTGACCCAGGATCAGCTTGGTGCTTGAGAGGTTGAGGCCAAGCCTGAACAGCGTCAGTAAGAGCAGCAGGGTGGGAAACGCTGAAAACTCCAGAACATCTTTCGTAAATAGGGTCAGCAGAAGCACGGTTACGGAAAGTGAAATGTTGATGACCAGCAGAAAGTCCAGCACCCCCGGCGGTACCGGGAGCAGAATGATACTGATGATCCCCACGACGGCAAAGGCCAGCAGCACATCCATGTGCCGTCCAAGTCGTCCGCCCAGGCGCTGCGTCAATGCTTCCATAGTCTCTCACCTCACTTGCGTTTATTTTTATCTCTGTCGCTATCCTTGTAGACCATGGCCAGGATCTCCGCCATTGCCTGATAAAGCACCGCGGGTACCTCCTGACCTATGTCGATCTGCTTGTACATCTGCCGGGCCAGGGGTTTATTTTCAATCAGCGGGATGTCATGGCTTCGCGCGATTTCCTTGATCTTTTCCGCCACAAGATCCAGACCCTTGGCTATGACCACCGGCGCCTTGTCACGCGTTTCGTCGTAGCGGACGGCAATGGCAAAATGCGTTGGGTTCGTGATGATGACCGTCGCCTCCGGCACCTGCTGCATCATGCGCTGCTGGGCCAGCTGTTTTTGCTTTTGCCGTCTGAAGGACTTGAACAGCGGATCGCCCTCCATGGATTTATTTTCTTCCTTGGTTTCCTGTTTGGTCATTCTCATGGACTTTCGGAAGTCATAGCGCTGATAAATATAATCCGCAAGTCCCAGAATCAACATGAGAATGGCCACATTGACCAGAAGCTTTCCCAATAGGGACTGAAACAGCGCGAACAGCTTTCCCGTCTCCATGGCCGAGGCTCTGAGTATGGTTTTCAGCTGCCCCGTCAAGGTGCTCCACATAACCCAGCCTACCAACGCAAGCTTGGCCAGGTTCTTGATGAGTCCTACAAAGGTCTTTTGTGAAAACATATTTTTGAGGCCCTGTATGGGATTAAGCCGCTTAAAATCTGCCTTTAATGGCTCAAAGGTCATCAAAAGCCTGGACTGAAAAAGCCCTGTGGCAAGCCCCACCGCCATCATAGTCAGCGCGATGGGCGCTGCCATAAGCGCCCCTTCTGCCAAATAGGACTTCAGGAGCGTGCCCGCAGCGGGACCGACCAGGTCAGGGTGCAGGCGGAATTCAAAAGCATTTCTGAAGAGGGACAGGGACTGCCTGTAAAGCAGCGTCAGGAACACCATGAGCAGTATGGCCACCACACCAAGGGAAATGGCGGCGTTCAGGTCCTGACTTTTGACGATTTGCCCTTTCCTGCGGGCATCCTCAAGCTTTTTTTGGGTCGGGGCCTCGGTTTTGCTGTCTTTGTCCGCGGCCTCTGACATGAGCATCAGGTTTGGAAGCCCGGGATTGAAGCCACCGGTGAAAGCGGGCTGCCACGTGACCATCGGCAGCCTCACCTGGAAAGAGGGGGGACTATGAAACTGTTTAAGGCACCAAATCCAGTCGTACAAGGTCATGCTCCTTTAATCTGAGATAAGGACCGCCTGAACCAGAGCCTGTGCCTCAGTCCTTTATGAAATCCGCTGAATCCACAGCTCAAGATAAACGCTCATGTCGCCAATCACCTTGAACAAGCTGCTCATCAGCACCGGCAGCCCCATCATGGAAAACACGAGGCCAATCAGCGTCTTCAGGGGCATCCCCAGCATCAGGACGTTGAGGGACGGAATCGTCCGGGACACCAGGCCCATGACCAGGTCCGTCATCAGCAGCACCAGCAGGACCGGCACCGCGATCTGAAAGGCAATCGCGAAGAACACCGAGAACGTCTTCAAAAGCCAGCCTGTGCCGATGGTCACTGAAAACCCCACCCCCAGCGGCAACACTTCAAAGGATTTGTAAAAGGCCCCCAAAATAAGGTGATGGGCATCCGTCACGAAGATCAGCACCAGCGCTGTCATGGAATAAAGCCGCCCCATGATGGCCTGAGTGATGCCGGACATAGGATTGTAGACCGCGCTTATGGAAAAGCCAATCTGAAAGTCGACCAGCTGGCCGGCCATCAGAACGGCTGAATAGACAATTTGAACGACGAAGCCCATGGTCAGGCCCATGAGGATTTCTCTAAGGACGTACAGCAAATAAAGGTCATCCGTAAGAGGGGGCAGCACCACGCCTGTAAAGGAAAACGCGTAAATACTCAGACTCAGGATCACCGTCAGCAGCACTTTAAGCGCCATAGGAACGCCCCGGCTTGAAAAAAGCGGGGCCGCCGCCACAAAGCCGCCGGTCCTCAACAGGATCAGCAGCAGGATCTGGAGGTCCGGAAACAGCATCATTTGACCTCCGCGACAATAGCCAGGATCCACTGTGTAAAGCTGACGAGGGTGCTGAGCATGAAGCTCCCAAAGACGACGAGGCTTAAGAAGACCGCCGCCAGCTTTGGCACAAAGCTGAGGGTCTGCTCCTGGATTTGGGTGGTGGCCTGCAGGACGCTGATGACAAGGCCTACCACCAGGGAGACGGTGAGTACCGGCAGAGAGACCTTAAGGATGGTCATCAGCGCGGTGTTAAAAACGTCGAGTACAAGGGCTTCATTCATGGCCGCCTCCTATAGGAATCCTTCGACAATGGACGTCACCACCAGATGCCAGCCATCCACCATCACAAACAAAAGGAGCTTGAATGGCAGCGAGATCATCACCGGCGGGAGCATGAACATGCCCATGGACATCAGAATACTGGAGACGACCATATCGATCACAATAAATGGTATAAAGAGCAGAAATCCAATCTGGAAGGCAACTCTCAGCTCGCTGATGACAAAAGCCGGTGTGACGGTGGTCAGAGGCACGGCTTCAGGGGACTCGGGCTCAGCGCCGGATAGCCGAATGAAGAGCGCCAGATCCTTTTCCCTGGTATGCTCAAGCATAAAGCGCTTCAGGGGTGCCGCGGCGTTGTCAAGCGCCTCTGCTTGAGTGATTTCACCCGCAGTCAGGGGCTTCAGCGCCTGCTCGTTGATCTCCGTGTAGACGGGGGCCATGATGAAAAACGTCAGAAAGAGCGCCAGGCCTATGATGATCTGATTGGGTGGTGCCTGCTGGGTGCCCAGGGCGCTCCTGAGAAAGGAGAGCACCACGACAATGCGCGTGAACGCACTGGTGAGGATCAGAAAGGAGGGTGCAAGGCTGAGCAGGGTCAGCATCAGCATCAGACCCAGCACACCGGTTGGACCGCTGCCCCCCTCTATGCGAAGGGCATTTCCCAGATCCACTTCCAGGGAGGAGGCAAAGCCAGCTTGCAGCGAGGCGATTGATGCGAGGAGGACCAGGGCCGTCAGAGCCGGCCTTTTGAGCTTCAAAAGACGTCTCATGCACTGCGCCCCAGTTTGGCGGCAGCGGCTGTCAGGATCCCTTTAAACTTGTCTGAGTCCAGGGCCTTAAGCTCCGGGATCTTGACTTCTTCCGGGTCAAGGGTTCGGATCAGCGTCATGCTGTGCTCCGTACCCGCCATGAGGTGAAAAGCCTGACCTGCTTTCACTATGTATAGGAACTGGTTCTTGTGGAGTACTTTTTTTTCCAGGACTTCTATATTGCTGCCTTTCCCTGACCGCTCAGAAACGGAAGCGGTCATTCTCAGGCTCAGGTAGGCGAGCAGCACCACCACCGGCAGCGCCAGGATCAATTTGGCCACGCTGGCCCAAAACGTCAAATCCGACATGATTTATTCCCTCACATTACTTTTTCTTTTGTTGGGGCATTACTGAATCAGAAAGTCCGAAAAGTAGAGGCTGTACACTATATCCCGGCCAAAGATCAAATTGATCCGGTCCAGCAGGTCCAGACGCAGGACTTCCAATCTGTCAGCGCCCGCGAGGTCATTTTTCGACAGGCCTCTGAGATGCTGTATCACGATATCCCGGATCTGGGGCATGCTCTGCTCTATAACTTCCCTGTCCCCGCTGTCCATGTAGGACAGCACAATGGAGGTCTTGAGATAATGCATGGCTCTGTCATCCTTCAGATTGACCAGAAAGCTGTCCAGGGGTAAGGTCAGCTCGACCTGTGGCTTTTCAAGGAAGCTCTGAAGGCCAAAAGGCAGGGCGCCAGTGTTCCTGTAATAGACCCCCAGTGCAGCGGCGCCTGCGGCCAAAATAACGATCAGCAAAATGAGCATGAATTTTTGGAGCCAACTGAACCGCTTTTTTGTGGGTGCGGTGTCCATCGGCAGCTCCTGGGCTTTAAGTCGTGCCTCCATAAGTCTGGTTCCCTCCCGTCTCCTGTTCAAGAATAATCAGCAGATTGACTCTGCGGTTGAGCGCCCTGTTTTCCGGCGTGTCGTTGGGTGCCAGGGGCTGAAACTCAGCAAAGCCCGCGGCTTTCAGGCGCTGGGGCGCTATGCCCCGCTGCTGGATAAAATAGCGGGCCACCTGTACAGCCCGGTCCACGGACAGTTCCCAGTTCGTAGGATATTTGCTGGTACGGATAGGCTGATTGTCCGTATGGCCCTGAACCTCAATATCCTTGTCAATGGTGTCGAGCAGAAGGGACATGGTGTCGAGGAGGGTCTGACCCTCCGACTTGATGACTGCGCTGCCGGACTCAAAGAGGACCGCTTCGCTGATGTTGACCAGCACCCCCTTGGCACTGTAGGTCACCTCAATCTCCGCATTCAGCCCGTGGTCTTCAATGAAATTGACTATGGTCTTGTACATCTCAATGATTTCGGCGTTGAAGTCCGGCTGCGGGGCGGGATTGGGGATGGGCTGAGGGACAACCGGATCAAAGGGCATACTGTCAGCCCCTGAAGGCGTTTCGCTGAAGATCATGGTGGAGGGATTTCCCGAGAGCACAGATTGCAGTGAGGCGGCCGCCTGCCTGAACTTGGCCTCACTGACGGTGGAGATGGAGTAGAGGAGGATGAAAAAGGTCAGCAGCAAGGTCATGAGGTCTGAAAAGGTGACAATCCATCCCCCGGAACCTTTTGGGCTGTCTTCGGTGTTTTGTGTTCGCCGTCTGCCCATCCCAGCTACGCCGCCTCCGTCTGGAGCTTCATCTGGGCGTAGGCTTTTCGCTCTTTGGGATTGAGATAGGTCAATATGATTTCTTCAAGGACCCTTGGATTGGTGCCTGCCTGAATTTCAAGGACACCTACGACAATCATTTCCCTGCGGTAAATTTCTGTCCTCGTCTTGATTTTTAGATTGGTGGCAATTGGGATCAGCACCAGATTCGCGAAGAAAGCGCCGTAAAAGGTTGTAATAAGGGCTACGGCCATGCCTGAGCCTATGGCGGAGGCGTCCTCAAGCTTTGCCAGCATGACAATGAGGCCAATCAGGGTGCCAATCATGCCAAAGGCCGGCGCGAGCTCCCCCCAGGTTTGAAAGATATCCTGGGCGACCTTGTGGCGGTCCTGGGTGGTCTCGATTTCGATTTCCATAACATTTCGTATCACTTCAGGTTCCATCCCGTCGATCACCATTCGAACGCAGCGGACAATAAATTCATCTTCTATGTCCTCGAGCTGGTCTTCCAGGGCCAAAAGTCCATCCTTTCGCGCCCTTCTGGACAGCTCCGTAAAAAGCTCCACAAGGTTCAGGAGATTGGCTTCTGAGTCCTCCGTGATCTTTCTGAGCGCCGCCGGAATGGTTTTTAAATCCTCCAGGGGATAGCTGATCGACAGCGCGCAGAGTGAGCCGACCAGGGTAATGATCAGCGAGGAGAGACTCCAGAAGCTCATCAAATTACCGGACATGGCAATGGAGATCAGGACCAGGGTAAATCCCGCGAACATGGCGACCAGCGGAAACAGGTTTTTCTTCATGGCGCTTGCTCCCCTCTGATAACTCTGAATATGGCACCTATGGATTTTTGATAGTCCCGGATCTTCTCGACGACCACGTCTGGGGTTTCGCTGACGCGCAGCTTGTTGCCGTCTGTAAGCGTAATCATGGTGTCCGGAATCTGATCAATTCTATAGATGAGGATTTCATTCAAATAGAAGGCGTCCCCTTTCAGGGAGGTCAGCTGGATCATTAGGAATCACTACCTTTTCAGATTGAGGAGCTCCTGCAGCATTTCGTCAGACGTGGTGATGGTTCTTGAGTTCGCCTGATAGGAGCGGCTCGTGATGATCATTTCAGTAAATTCGTTTGCCAGGTCCACGTTGGACATTTCAAGATAGCCTTTTCGGATGATGCCGAACCCGTCGATCCCTGAGGTGCCAAAGGCTGCTTCGCCAGAGTTTTGGGACGCGGCGTAGGTGTTGCCGCCCATTTTCTCGAGGCCACCGGGATTGACGAATCTTGCGACGGCAACTTGTCCAATTTCAAGGTCTTCCCCCGCTTCGCTGTAGCGGGCTTTGATCTTGCCAGTACCGTCTATGGTAAAGGAGACGAGCTCGCCTTGCGGATCCAGTTTGTCAGGAATGATGATGGCGGAAAACTTCTCGGCATCCGCTATAGAGCTTAGACCACCGGTGTCATGGACAGCTTCTGCCGGATCCCCTTCCAGGGTAATACTGCTGATGCCCATGACGCTGAGCCCGCCGCCCATGGTCAAGGTTCCGTTGCTGTCTCTCTGGAACGATCCATCTCTGGTGTACTTGTACTCGAACGCGCCGTCTGGTTTTGGATTATCAGAGACTATGAAAAAACCGCTGCCTTCAAGGGCGAAGTCCAAGTCTCGTCCGGTAGGCTGGAGGGCTCCATTGCTCATAATGGTGGAGATTTTTCCCACGCTGACTCCAAGGCCCACCTGCTTGGCATTAATGCCGCCAAGACCGTCCTCAATAGGCGCCTGAGCCGTGCTCAGGGTTTCGCTGAGCAGGTCCTGAAACTGCGCGGCGCTGGATTTAAACGCGGTTGTACCAACGTTGGCTATGTTGTTGCCTATGACGTCCATTTTTGTCTGATAGCTTCTCATCCCGCTGACGCCGGAATACATGGATCTTAACATGGCTATGACCTCCTGTTTTTTGTGATCGCCGTAAATACGCTATTTGCTTTGGGCTTCGCCGCTTCCAACGCTGAGCAAAGCGGGATACATGTAAGTTTGACCGTCAACGACATAATTGATGCCTTTACTGCTGATTTCAACGCGGTCGACGATCCCCCTGACTTCACCTGCCTCCATGGTATCAAGGACAACTTCTTTGCCAATCACCTCCAGGGCGTTTTGCGCTGAATTGAGATTGTAGAGCGCGTTGATCTGGTCTGAGAGGTTTTCAAGCTTTTCAATCATGGCGAACTGGGACATTTGCGCAATGTATTCACTGTTGTCGCCGCCCGCCATGGGATCCTGATACTTGAGCTGTGCTGCGAGGATGTTGAAAAAGTCATTTTTGCCTACAAAGCTGTTGGATTCTGTGATGCCCTGGGACTTCAGCTGCGCGGAGGTGCCTGCTGCATTTTTGAAGATATTGAAGTTGCTGATTTCCATTAGATCCCTGCCTTTACTCATTTGACCTGCCATATGAATGGGGTGACATGGTTGCATCCGAACGCCATAGCTTGGCTTATGCCATGCCTTGACCTGGGTGGCTGAGGTTTTCCCATTGCTACAAAACAGGGTTTAAGCCAACAAATCGAGCCTCTTGTGTGCAGCCTGCTCAACAGAGGTCTGCGCACTATACGTCTGGTTCGTTTCTGCCTCTGTCACAGGATAAGCGCTTTGGCGCTCCTCGCTTCCCTGATCTGCATGATTCGAAAACCCGCTGTTTTCACCATGATAATGCATTTCAAACGTACCGGTGGAAATCTGTTTGCTGTCGAGTGTCGACAGAAACTGTGGAAGATGCTTTTGGAACAGCTCATGGGCGAGCTCTGTTTCAACGCTTATGGCCCCCGTCAAAACACCATTCTTTAAGCTCAATTCTATTTCCAGCGACCCAAGATGTTCAGGATTCAGCATAAGCCTCAGGGATTTCGTTTCCCCGGCCTTCATGAGCTGCGCTTGCTGAGCTATAAGCTCAGGAAATTCTGGTATGCGCGCTGTTCTTATAGGCGCTTGAGGTGCCACCTCATTTTCGCTTAGCGGACCTGACAGGTGGGACACAATGGCCGCAGCTTCAGTCTGGGAGGCCTTGATTTCGGAAGCAAAGTCTGTCTGAACCGTCTCTTTTGCTGCCAAACTATGAAGAAAGGGCTCTGCTTGGTGCTGCGCTTCGAACGCGGGCTGCGAATTCAGTGTCATTTCCCCAAGCTGAGTTCTTACTGGATCTGAAGCTACGCTGCTTAGACCTTTTCCATTTTGTACGGGTGTTTCCGTCTCCAGAGGCTTCTGCCCCTTCGCTTCCAAAGGCTTCAGACGGCTGGTTGCGTCTGCTATGGGGCTTGCTTCGAGGCTATGAGGTGCCGCTGCGTCATTTTGAAATTTCTTAAGAGTTTCAATTTCCAATTTGCTGTGGCCCGTGACTGATGATGGATTGGCTTTTTCAGCAAGCAGACTTTCTGCCTGGTAATTTTTTTCTGCTTCTTTCCCCGTTTTCATGGCCTGCAGAAAATCTGTGCCTGCAGTTTCTCCTTCAGATGTAAGCGTTCCAGCTTCGGAAGTACGTCCCAACATTAAGTCCGTGGCAGTCTGTGATCCAAGTGTCAGTGCGGAGGTTGTCGAGGGGATCGCTGCGGACATCTGTGCGGATCCAGGTATTTGTGCTGTCGTTGTCACACTGCCCTGAAAGTAACCTTCTTTTACCTGTCTATGTAATGCTGCTGCGCTCTGCTGAGCGGTCTTATCGCCTGAGCCCGCAATACCCAAAGCCCCCGCATGGATGACATCACTAAGGGCTGCACCGGAGCCTGAATTCCTGTCCTCCAGGGCGTCGCTTAAACCTGAATCGTTTTCCTGCGGATTTGCCAAGCACTGTTTAAGAACCCCTGAAAATATCATGGACTCTTGTCCGGTAGCTTCAATGGACTTATGCGCACTGGATTTCCACTGCTTTTCAGTTTGATGCGTAGTTGACCCGCGTGGTACGGCTGCTGTGTTCAAGGGCTGCCCCCCTCCTTGTCCTATAGTGACTGGCGCCGCCTGAAAAACTGATTGACCGCCATTTCATCCAGCAGCTGCTGCGCGAGCCTGTCCTGAGCTTTATTAAAGACCTTTTCCTCCCTGTCCTTGTGGTTTTCGAGGACTTGAACTTCACGCCTGGCTTCCAGCCAGCGCTGTTTGGTTTTTTCAAGCTCAGCTTTCGCCCGCTCCTCCAGCTTAACCTGCTGCCTGATGCGTTCTCTCAAATAGTCTGAGTGGGCAGCTGCCATTCTAATCGTTTCAAGTTGCATGACACCCTTCTGGTCTGACTTCTCAAGGTGACTTTCATAGCACTGCTGACGGGATTCACGTTCTGACCTGACCTGCTGCACTTGATCATTCGCCGCGGATAACGCCATTTGCAGCTTTTCATATTCCTCATTCTTATGGTTCAATACTTTTCCAAGGCTGTGCTGATACGCTTTCATACTTTAGTCTATGTCCCCCTTACCGCGGGTCATACCCGCTAGTGTGTCTGACATAATGCTTCAATTCTTGAGCGCGTTTCATTATAGCTGCTGATTTCATCGATTTCCTGCCTAAGGAACTCATCCAGGGACGGCTTCAGGGCAATGGCGCGGTCGACAATGGGACTGCTGCCCGTTTTATAAGCGCCAATTTGAATCAGATCCTCGGACTCCCTGTAAGCGCCCATTAGCTGTCTGAGGGAGGAAATCTGTCTGACTTGATGCTTTTCCAGGAGGTCGTTAAACAATCGGCTGACGCTTTGAGGGATGTCTATTGCCGGATAATGGCTCTGGGCCGCCAGCTCACGGCTGAGGACAATATGGCCGTCCAGGATGCCGCGAACGGCGTCTGCAATAGGCTCGTTCATGTCATCCCCCTCCACGAGGACCGTATAAAAGGCGGTGATGCTGCCAAGCGGTGCGGTACCACTGCGTTCGAGCAGTTTGGGCAAAAGCGCGAACACAGACGGCGTGTAGCCCTTGGTCGCCGGTGCTTCGCCCGCTGCCAGGGAAACCTCCCTCTGAGCCATGGCAAAACGTGTCACAGAGTCCATCATCAGCATGACCTTTTTCCCCTGGTCCCTGAAATACTCCGCGACAGCTGTCGCTAAAAACGCGCCTTTCAACCGAACCAAGGGTGGCTGGTCTGAGGTCGCGCAGATGACCACGGACTTTTTTAGACCCTCCGGCCCGAGATCTTTGTCCAGGAAGGCTTTCACCTCTCTGCCCCGCTCGCCAATCAAGGCTATGACGTTGATATCCGCGTCACTGTAACGGCTGATCATCCCAAGAAGTGTACTTTTACCAACGCCGCTGCCCGCGAAGACGCCCAAGCGCTGGCCCTGACCGCAGGTCAGAAAAGCGTCTATAGCCCTGACCCCCGTGTGCATGATTTCCTTGATGGGGGGACGCGTCAGCGGATTGGGCGGGCTTCTGTAAAGCTGCACTTCATGGTCGAAGCGACCCTCTGGCGCGGTTTCTGAGAGTGGATTCCCAAGACCGTCCAATATTTGCCCCAGCATCTCACTGCTGACCTTTACACTTAACGCCTTTCCAGTAGGTACGACCGGGCAGCCCGTCATAATCCCGTCCAGATCCCCAAGAGGCATCAAGATGACGCAGTCCCCCTGAAAGCCGACGACTTCCGCAGTAATTTCCCCGCCGGCAGGCAGTAGAATTTTACAGATTTCGCCGACGAAAGCATAAAGACTTTTTACGCGAACCGTCAGCCCAACCACTTGATCCACTTTGCCTGAATATCTGTAGGGGCTTGAGCTTTCGACAATTTCGTGCAGTCTGTCAAAGTGAATCATAGGTTGCTCAGCTCCTGCTGCCTGTAATAGACCCCAAGCATATCCCCCAGCAAGGCTTCAATGTGACGTCCCGGATCAAATTCCACCCTTCTGGAATCCGTTTCGCACTGAAGGATCCCACTGCTCAGAGCTGCGTCCTCCACCATCACCAGCCGGCTGTCCGGACACGCGTCCTGGAAGTAATCCCTCGCCCCTGACAAAGTTTGAAAATCCTGAGGGTTCATTCTGACAACGATTTTTGCTGAGAGCGAAAGCTCATGCAGCATTTCTTTAAGGGGGCCCATCATCTGCTCCGGTGTCATGTGAGACTTTATAAATACCGAGGCCACTTGAACCGAGAGTTTGAGCAGATGCCCTTCATAATCCCTGGTCAAGGCTTCCAGTTTATTCACGGCGGCGGCAAGCAGATCCCCCATCTGACGGTCTGCCAGGTCAAGGGCTTTGTTTTTTTCGATGGCTGCCTGCTCCAGGCCTCTTGAATAGCCTTCACTGTAGCCTGCCTCATAGCCTTCGCTCAGAGCCTGCTCTTTTGCAAGACATGCCTCATCTATAATTTTCCTGGCTTCCAGTCTCGCTCGCTCCAGGATCATAGCTTCTCTGAGTTTTAGCGCCTTGGCGCTCTCAGAAGCTGATGCCGCTACTGACTCCGTCTGTGGCTTGTCAGCAAATGTCTGACGCGTTTCTACGGCGACCCAGTCCATCCTGGCAACTTGGTTCTGCTTGATGATGTTAGAGTATGATTGCATCCTCCTCAGACCTCCCCAAGATAATTTCGCCTGCTTCCTCAAGGCGTCTTATATGACCAACTATGCGCTTTTGAGCATCTTCAACCGCGGAAAGTCTGACAGGCCCCAGAAACTCAATGTCATCCTTCAGCGTCTCAGCAGCACGCTTTGAAATATTGGTGAAAATCATGGCAGATACCTTCGCAGACGCGCCTTTCAGTGCCAGGGTAAGATCTTCCGTGCTGATCTCCCTGAGGACGCGCTGGATCGCCGCCCGGTCGAGGGCCACAATGTCTTCAAAGACAAAGAGGCTGGATCTGACCTGCTCTGCAAGATCCGGATTTTCCTGATCCAGATCATCCAAAATTTTCTTCTCAGTCCCGCGGTCTACAGCATTTAGGATTTCAACCAGGGACCTGACACCGCCTATGGCTTCCAGGGAATTGTCTATGACGCTTTCCAACTTGCTTTCGAGGACTTTTTCGATTCTCTGAACCACGGAAGGTGACGTGCTGTGTATGGTGGCAATGCGCTGCGCAACGTCACTTCTGACCTGCTCAGGCATCTCCGCGAGCACCTGGGCGGATTTGTCCGGCTGAAGATAGCAAAGCACCAACGCAATGGTTTGAGGGTGTTCATTCATGAGCAGCAGTGACAGCTGATGAGGCTCCGCTTTTCTCGCCAGGGCGAAGGGCTGCTCCGTCTGGGAAAGCAGGCTCAGCGTGTCAATGATGCTCTTAGCCTTTTGGGATCCCAAGGCTTTGTTCAGGAGGTTTCTGGCATAATCCAGTCCGCCGTCCAGGACATATTTCCTCGAAGTCACCAGCTCCATGAATTCCTGGGTCACCCGTTCGCTGACCGCCGGCTCCACGTAATCCAAATTGGCAATCTCAAGGCTTATTTTTTGGATCGTGCTTTCTGGCAAATAACGAATCACCGAGGAGGAAACGTCCTGTCCAAGACTCATCAGCAAAATTGCCGCTTTTTTTATACCATTCTGGCTATCTTTATAGACCTTTGCCAACGCTTCCACCTCTTGATTCTTTATACTTACAGCTCTATTGTTCTTTGATCCAGGCTCTTATTAAATCCGCGATTTCCTGAGGATGCTCAGAAGCGTATTTTTTTAGTGAAGAATCTTTTTTGTCAACCGTACCAAATAAGTCGTCGAGGGTTGGCTCCTGCGGTGCAGCGCCTTCATCCGTAACGTTCAGCAGGCTGCCTTTGCCCAGTACATTTGCCGGTCCACCTTCAAAGGCTGGTGTCATCACCGACTGCCCACCTTGTCGTGTTTTCCTCATAAGCATGGCCAGCAGCAGAACCCCTGCGGCAAGACCGAGTACCCACTTCACCAATGTCATGAGCAGCGCTTTATCCATCCCCATAATCTTGCCGGCAGCTTCCTCAAGACGCCTCGCTTCTTCAAGCTCCTCGGCGAGCGCAGTTTCGTAGCTGCGGTCAAAAGTCATGCCTTCAATGTTGATCTGATCTCCCCGCTGCGGGTCGATCCCCGCTGCCGCTGAAACCATGTCCTGAATGGAAGCCTTCATCTCAGGACTCAGCTTCCCGTCATAGACCACGGAGACGTTCAGCCGGCTAAGCACGCCCACGGCTTTTATCGATGCAATTTCCGTCCTGTCCACCTCATATTCCGTGTAGGCGTCATAAGTTTGAATAGCCCCGGTGTCGTCCTGCATGATCAGATTTTGCGTGTTGTTGTCAATGGGCCCTTCAGAAATAAAGGCTTTGATCCCTTCTCCACTGAAGCTTTCCTGCCGGTTTTTCACCACGGGGGCCTCCCCGTAGATCACTTTGCTGATCTGCTCCTGGTCAAAGTTGACCTCCGCGAGTACCGTGACGATGACTTTTTCACGCCCCAGCGCCTTTTCGAGAAGCTCCGTCAGATTGCCAGCTATTTTGGATTCTATGCGGTCAATGATCTCGCTTTGCTCCGCAGAGGCATTCAGCGCCCCGGCTTCCTCACCTTCTTGAAAGGGTGCGCTTAACAGATTCGCGTTTGTGTCCAGCACCGTGACATTTTCTTTTGGAAGGTTTTTTACAGCGCCGCTGACCAGGGACAAAATTCCCTCGACCTGTGGCACAGTCAAGCTTTTTCCGGGGGCGAGCTCAAGCACTACAGTTGCCGATGATTGCTCTACCTCCTTCTCAAACAAGGTGCTCTCCGCCAGATTTAAATGCACTCTTGCGTACTTGACCTCCTCCAGTGCCCGGATGGTTCTCTCAAGCTCGCCCTGAGTGGCGCGTTGAAACATGATCTTTCTATCCTGATCCGTCACCATCAGGCCCTGATTGTCAAAGAGCTCAAAGCCAATGGTATTGTCCGGGAGGCTGCCATTCATGGCCAGTTTGAGCCGGAGGTCACTGACGACTTCTTCATCCACAAGTATTGTGGCGCCGCCATCCTCAAGCTTATATTTCACCGTACCAAGACGATCCATTTCTTCAACAATAGCCGCCGCGCTGTTGAGCTCCAGCCCGCTGAAGAGAACGACATAGTTGACCTTGCCCAGAATCAGTACATAGAGGGCAAAAAACAAAACCAGAGTTATGGCGACACCCGCCATCAGTCGCCGGGAGGTAAGACTCATCTTATTCAGCTTTTCTATGGCCGTATTCCAGGCTGCTTTCAACTTTGACATTGTCGTTTCTCCTCTTTAGATCTGCATTGACATCATTTCTTTGTAGGCTTCGACGACTTTATTTCTGACCTGCATCGTCATCTCAAGCATCAGCTTGGCTTCCTGAGTCGCGATCAACACCTCGTGGAGCTCGACACTGCCGCCGCTGACCAGCTGCTGTGTCATCAAATCTGCTTTGCCTTGAGACTCAGCCACTTTTTCAAGCTGACTGCTCAGCATCTCCCCAAAGGATGGCGCACCAGCGGCTGCCTGAGTTTGCTGTGTGAGCTCGTTTAAGGGCATCAGTTGCGTCATAACGGGATTAAGTTTCAAATGGCTTCGCTCCTCACAAACTTAATTTTTAGCCAACTGTTATCTTCCAATTTCCAGTGTTTTCACCAGGATTGCTTTACTGGTGTTGAGCGCGGTCAAATTTGCCTCATAAGCCCGTCTTGAAACCATCATGTCGATCATTTCCGTCATGAGGTTGACATTGGGCATTTGTACGTAGCCATTTTCATCTGCATCCGGATGCTCCGGCCGGTAGACCAGTGGCGTCTCCTCTTCAGAATCCACCACCGCGACGGCTTTAATTCCGGCACTGACGCGCTGAGGCTGACCCTTCTTATCCAGTTCGGTTTTCAGCTGTTCCTGAAAAACCGCGATTTTTCTTATGTAAGGACCACCCTCTTCTGTCCTGGTGGTTTCGGCATTCGCTATGTTGGTTGATATTGTGTCCATTCGAAAACGCTCTGCGGTCAAACCGCTGGTGTGGATGTTAAGTGCGCTGAACATGCCCATAGTCAACGTCTCCCTTCGTGGATGACATAGCTCATAGTCTGATACTTCTGATTGAGCTGCTGAATCAAGCCTTGATATAAAATTTGATTGGCTGCCATCAGGCTCATCTCCTGATCCAGGTCGACATTGTTGCCGTCATTGTTCATCCGGCTGTCCTGGTCCTTAACCGTCCTTGGCTCAATCTGCTGAATTTTTTTAATGCTCTCGCTACGGTCAATAGCTTTTCCGGCACTTTCTATTGCTTTTTTCAGCTCACCTTCAAAAGACACACGGTTGGCTTTGTAATTTTTGGTATTGAGGTTGGCGAGATTGGAAGCTATGGCCTCCTGCCTCTTTTGGGTACCTTCAATAGCTTTGGTGAGCAGATGATACGTCATATCGTTTTGAATCAAAGTCTTCACCACCTTTACGGATTAAGAGTGTGAATAAAAATTAAGAAGTTGTCAGGTTTACATAAGTATATTTCTTTTTATTAACATATATGGTATTTTTTTCTTTTGTAGGGTACAGAAAAAACTTCCCTACTGGCACACGGCTGCCATATAGACAGTTTTGTCTACTTAGGCCCGTTCTTTTGCGTCCCAGGCTTTCGCCTGGTTTGCCTTTTTCTGAAAAGTTTTCGGGAAGGAATGCCAGTCTAACGCTGATTTTGAAGTATTTTCTGCTGAGTTTGGCCTATGCCGTGGCTGCGATCACTATGCAATCCGTGCGTTGGTTCAGACATTCGAGTTAGATTTTAAACATGATTAAACGCGTATAAACATTTATATTTTAAACCTTGAGAAAACACATAACATTGACATCATAGCACAGGAAAAGTAACAAATAAACAACAAAATTCAAAAAAAACCAAAAAATTCGACAGAATGATTACATTTGTCAAATAATGATTGAGAGATTTTATTTCTTGTTGATCAAGCCTTTGTGTCCAGACTCGAAAACACGTCTTCCCTGCCTGATAAGACGTGACCGGTAAAGGCTTTTGCTTTCCTGACGTCTCTCATGCTTTTACTCAGGCTTTCCATTGAGCTTTTGAGGGCGACTTGATAATCATTATGCTTTGCACTGATTTTTTCCAGCTGATCCCGAATATGATCCCTCAGATCCCGCAGGTCTGAACTGTCATTTATTTCCTCTGCATGCCAGGAAAATTTCACAGTATCGTCCAAAGTCTCCACTTGATCCTTCCACTTCTCAATAGTGACTGCAAGTTCAGGGTCCCCCGGTTCATATTCGGCGTAACTGTCTTTCCACGCTTCGAGAAGTCTGAGGCGAGCTGTCAGATAAGCCTGAATGCCTTCACGTCCCATTGTTTCACTCCCTTTTCTGCAGTTCTTCACTGCTGCAACTCACAGCTGATGCCAGCTTTCTCTGAGTTCTTCGAGATACTGCTGCACACCTGCAACCTGATCTTTATCTTTTTTGATGTTGGCTTGTACCAGGGACCAATGAAAGTACTCGTATAGCTTGTACAAATCCTGGGCAATGTCGCCGCCTGCTTCGAAATTCAGCGTCACCATTAATTCCTCAATGATCAGCTGCCCCTTGAGGATCTTCTGATGCGCCGTCTGGAGATCTTTGATCTCAAGCGCGCGCTGTGCGCTCATCAGATTTTGTATTGCACCGTCATAGAGCATAAGGATTAATTTTTTTTGTGGCGCCGTGCTGACTTGTGCCCCGCCATAAGCTTGGCTGGCCTGTCTGAGGGCTGCATTATAGGTGCTCATGCTTTTAACCTCCTTTTATTCCTGATTTTGCATGCCGCCCAGCTGCGCCGCCAGCCAGTTTGACTGGGTTTCAGCCTTTTGCATGGCGACATCCAGCTTTGAAAACATGTTAATATAATACGCTTCACGCTTTGTCATTTTATCTTCAAAATCAGTGATTCTTCGGTTCAAATCCTTGAGCGTTCGCTCGAGGCTTGAGCTTTTTACCTGGATCATACCGTTTGACTTATCTGTCAATCCCTCAATGAGACCTTCCAGCCGTCCTGACATGCCCGTCTGCAGTTCGTCTCCGGCAAGAAGCTTCTGCACCTCATTTGGAGTTTCTTTGAGTGCGGTTTTCAGCTTTTCAGCATCCAGCATCAAAGTTCCCTCTTTATCAATGGTCGTTATCCCTATTTCGGAGAGATTCTTAAAAATAGAAGCACTTTCGGGCAGATCTGATGTCAGCCCCTGTCTCAAGCTGTTTTGGAATCTGACGAGACTGCTTTCACCGTAAAGCTTGCCCTGACTTCCTGGCACCTCTCTTGTCCCTGCCGCTGTTTGCGCTTTCAAAAACGACATGGTGCTGTTATATTGATCCACGAATTCCTGAAAGGCTTTGATTGTTTTTTCTGAGTCCTCTGAGACAGTGATGACGACGGGTGCAGCTATATCCGTTTCTTGCTTCAACTGAAGACTCATCCCCAGGACGGCGTCGCTGACCGTATTGCTGTCCCTTGTCATTTCAATGCCATTGACTGAGAATATTGAGCCTTGTCCGAGGACTTCCTCCACAGTATTCAAACCAAGCGCTTCCAGCACAGCGGGCTGTTCGCTGCTTACGGTCATGGGATCAGCCCCATAGCTGCTGGATTTCAACACCATTCTTCCGTCCACCACCGTTGCTGTCACACCGGTGTTTGTGCTCTCCAAATTGATATTGCGGACAACCGTTCTCAAAGACTGTGATGCTTCTATTGTGATCTGGGCCGTTTTATCTCCAGCGCCAAGTGTCAAATTCCCAGTAAGGTTAAGTGCCGTATCAAAATCCGTTTGCGCCACTTTCGATCCAGTCATTTTTGTCTGAGTCGCCAGTTGCTTCACCAGTACCTCGTACTGCCCTGAAACTGCGTCTCTGGTTCCGCTGGCACTGACGATTGCCTCTTCTGAGGACGCGGTTGTCTTTGAATAAAGCGTCTCCGTTTTGGACAAGGCTTTAATTTTATCCAGAAGGTTCTTGAGTCGTGTAGCTACATCCTTCCAGGCGCCCTGTCTGGCTTCAAGATCCGTCTTCTTTTCCGCGAAAGTTATGAGGGGCCGCTTTTCGACGGCCATAAGCTTGTCAATAACCCCCTGATCCATTCCGGAATAGGAGCCTATAAAATTTATGCCTGCCATAAGTCACCGCCTTAAGCTTTAAATTTTTTGATCGACGCACAGTCCAACCAGCTCTTGCAGATTGGATATTATTTCAACCAGCTTCTCTGAAGGAATTTCGCGAATCACTTGATTCGTCTCATCCTCGATCAGCTTGACTATGATCTCACCGGATTTTTCATGAATTTTGAATTCAAAATGCGTGGCGCTGCCCTGCATCATGTCGTTGGCATCCCTCAGCACCTTTTCCATCAAGGCCTTTGCATTTTCCTTTGCCTCACTTTGACCCAAAGCGCCTTGCTTCTGATCTTCCGGCCATTTACCAAAATGCTGATCTATTCTGTCTTTAAGCTGTTCCAGTGGGATCCTCTGACCTTGCTTCTCAATAACTCTCAAGGACGGATTGGCATGATGGATCCGTTCGATTTTATAATCCAAGGGGCATGGCCTCCAATCTAAGGATTTCTGACCTTAAGTAATGCTTTCGCGGCCAGCGCGGCTGACTGATTTTCCTCCCGGACGGCCTCCAGGATCTCTTTTCTGTAAATTTTTACATCCTCGGGTGCATTTATTCCGAGCTTGACCTTGCCGTCCTCCGCTTCAAGGATTACAATTTCTATTTTGCCGTCAATGATCAGGGATTCTTCTTTTTTTCTAGCCAAGACCAACACTGGCGGCCACCCCCTCTCCCTTCAGAGGCACCCGCGTAGACCATTCAGGGCTGGTCAGAACAACCTGCGCGGCTTGTCTGCGCTTCAGACTGACGGCCACCGGTGCTGCAAGGTTCATGGTTGAAGCATCAAGGGGATCGCGTACAGTCACTATAGCCAGAACTTCGGCTTCTTCAGGGGAAGTAATTCCAATTTTTTCACAGACATCATCCGGCAGCTCCACTTCAAAGCCCTGAATCCAGAACCAGGGGCTCGTCACAATGAAACCCACGGCTTCATTCTCTTCGCAGATCATGCTGTAAAATGGCATGTCTTCAACCGGCTGCAGCTTATAATGCCTGCAGTCTTCAAACCCCGGCAGCCCTTCAGGAAAATAGAGTTCTCCCGGCAGCTCTGTTTGATTTATCAGTTCATCTGGCACTAATGTCATAAGGTCGTTCCTCCCGCTTCAACTTAGAGGTAATCGAGCAGCGTTGGCTGCAGTATTTTCGCGCCTGTTGAGAGAGATGCTTTATAGGCATTTTCCATCATGGCAAATTGCATGACTTTTTCCGCGAAGTCTATGTCCTCCGCCTTGGACAGGAGCTCAGTGAGGTTCAGGGCTTCTGAATCGTTCAGCGACAACATGGCTTCCAGACGGTTGGATGTCGCGCCATTTTTGGCGCGAATAGACAACACCGCTTCAATGTTCTCATCCAGCTGTTTAAGGATCTCTCCGCCAATGGCTTTTCGCTCTTCTGAAGTGCCATCCGAAAGGCCTGTTTTGAATTTTTCGAGCACATCAGACAGGCTGATCCGGGGGTCGTCAGACGCTTCAAAGATCTCATGGCCCGTTGTGTTGATCTGAATTTCCACGCCGGGGAGCACCTCGTGATGAATTCTTTCACTGTTTCCATTGTAAGTGATCCGGCCAGTGCTTTCGTTCGCCGCTAAGGGTGAATTCATGGTGTCCGTTCCACCAAATAAAAATCTGCCATCATATTTTGAATTTCCAATTTGCGCAAGGCTTTCGATCAGCTGGCCCACCTCAGTATCATAGGCCTTATACTCCGCCTCGCTGTTGGTGCCGTTGGCCGCAGCTATTGCCAGCTCCCTCAGCCTGTTTAGTGAAGCCCCTATTTCATTCAGCGCGCCGTCCGTGGTTTCCACCCAGCCGGACGCGTCCTCAATATTTCTCTTATACTGGGCGTTGCGCGCCACTTCGGTTTCGAGGGAGAGCGCCCGGGACACCATCACCGGATTGTCCGAAGGCCTTGAGAATGCCTTGCCCGTAGCGAGCTGATTCTGGGTTTTGTGCATTTGATTCAGGTTTCGGCGCAGATGAATCAGAAAATCTTCTCCCATCATCCTGTTTGTCACTCTCATGAACGTTCCTCCATTATCTGACCATGTTGATCAGGGTGTCGAGCATATTGGTCAAGGTTGTCATCACCCGAGCATTGGCCTGGTAGCCGTTTTGGAACTTCACCAGGGCACTGATTTCTTCGTCTATGGAAACCCCCATGACCGACTCCCGCCGCTGGTGGAGCTGATTAAGCAGCGAGGTTTCGTTCTCCGCCATAGTTCGGCTGTAAGCTGCATCGACCCCCAGTCCCGCGACGGTGGCGCGGTAGCGGGCATCTGAAGTGTCACCCGTCGCCGTCTCAAACCGCATGGTGTCCGGGTTAAAGTCAGACGCTTTGAGGCTGACATCCCGAAGGCTTGCAATTGCCAGCGCGCGGGAACCGTCACCATCGGGCCCAGTCCCAGCCTGAAGCTTGCCGGCGGCAATCAGCTCCGGGGCCCCTTTCAGGGTTGAATTCACCTGAATGGACGCGGCGGTGATGATTTCGTCTCCTTTACGACTGGTAAAGAAATCTGTGCCCGTTCCGCCATTGCTGTGCACGGTGTTGATCAAGGCGGCCATTCCGGAGGCCAGTGCATCTATTTTCTCTGTGTATTGGTCGAGCTCGGACAGCATGGACTGCAGTCCGGAGACTTTGCCTTCGCCGGCCTTTACAACAGTGAAGTCTGTCAGCGCTTCAGGTAGCGCGGCCTTTGAAGCCACGACCGTTCCGGGTCTCCAGGCACTCAGGTCACCGGCCTCCGCTTGAGGAACTTCAATAAACTGTATGTTATTTGAATCGCCGCTCTGGGCAATGCCAATTCTTTTCATGGTTATGACGCCGGTCTCACTGTCCGTGACATCTTCAACAGATTGTACGACGCTGAAGCGCGGGGCCGGGGATTGCTCCAGCATGGGCTGACTGTCTATGGTGATTTGAATGCCGCCATCGGCAAAATCCTCGGTGGAAAAGGTGAGATAGGACGATAGCTGATCCAGCAGCAAATCCCGCTGATCCAGCAAATCGTTTGGCACCATCTCGCGGTTCACGGCGGACTGAATCTGGGTGTCCACGGCGGACAGCTGCTCCAGCTTAGCGTTGATTTCAAAGGTGCTCTGGTTGACCTGAAAGAGGGTCTCGGCCTTCAGGCTGTCAAGCTGGGATGCCGTGTGGTTGAAGCGATCCGCCATGGTCGTGGACTGTTCCAGGACAATAGTCCTCGCCGTCACGCTCTCCGGTGTCTTGCTGAGCTCCTGCCAGGCGTTCCACATTTCCTGCATGGCGTCGCTGATGCCGGTGTCCGAGGGCTCGTTGAAAATAATTTCCAGCTGGTCATAGACATCGTTTTGGGCTTCAAAGCTGTTCAGGCGGGCGTTTTCCGTGCGTACCTGACGGTCCGTAAAGACATCCCGGATGCGGGTGACGCCATCTATCCGCACGCCGGTGCTGATTTCGCCAATCCCCGCCAAGTGCTGAGGCGTGTTGGTCACGAGGTTGACGCGTTTCCTGGAGTAGCCCTCTGTCTGGGCGTTCGAAATGTTGTTGGAGGTGGTGTTGACAGCGGACTGCATGGCCTGAAGGCCGCTGTTGGCTATATTCATGGTTCCGAAAATTCCAGACATGGCTGTACCTCATTTCAGAATGATCTTTGTTCTTTGGGGGATCCTTTGGTTCAGATGATGTCATGAAAGGTTATACGGATTGGTCGAGCCAGCCTGTCTTTGCACTTTGGCCATACTGAACTTCCCCGCTCCTCGCGTAGAGGCTGGTGCTCTGTGATGATTTTTGAGGCTTCAGCGCTTCTTTCAGGGCCCCAAGGTAGACCAGGGTTTGCCGGGCGAGCAGCGTGTTGGTCTCCTGGAGAGCTCTGATCTCTTGAACGGCGTCACGTATCCGCGTCTTCGCTTTCTCTTCCTGGGGAGGTTCAGACTTGTATTTTTCAAGAAGCCCGTTTAGAATCATGGTGGCTTCGGCTTTGGATCTGGCAATGGACTCCAGGGCTTCGCCGTTTTGTGTCATTAAAGCCCGCTGCTCCGTTTCCATGAGAGATTTCATGTCGTCGAGACAGTCAAGGAGGCTGTTCGTTAAAGGCTTCATGGCTTTTCTTTCCTTTCCTGAATGAGGCGCTCTGTCAAAGCCTCGGCCAGCTTGTCGACATTTGGTTTATAAGTACCTTGCTTCAACTGAGCCTTTATTTCCAAAGCTCTCTGGGAGATTTCCGCCTCGTCTGTGCCGTCTTTCATCAAGCTGGACAAAGCTTTAGCCGCGCCGGAAAGCTCCAGCTCATCCCGCTTTGGGGCAGTGCCTGCTGGCTTTGTCTCACGAGGCTTCACCTCTTGCTGCTGGTAGGTTTTCAGCGCGGATCGCTGCAGACTGGATGATTGTATTTTCACGATGATCCCTCCTCGGTTCGTCGTTCACTATTTTTCTCTATAGGTGACCTATCGTCTCAATCATAAAATAGTTAAGGGATATTTACAAATTTCTTCAGGAGGGGACAGGGACACGTGGTGCGGGACTGGGACACATGGTGCGGGACTGGGACAGACTGCACGACAACGGAAAACGGAGCGCTGTGCCAGGGGGTAGGTCTAATCGCCCCCCTGCACCGCGCTCCGTTTTTCTAAGAAAAGAAATCTGGCACCCTTTTCCCCCATGCCTTGCCCACAAGCTGCTTTTCGCCTATGCCGCGTCTTGATCTTTTCGCATTTTCTTTTCGCGTTTCTTAAAGAGTCCACCGACAGCCCTTGCGGCTGCGGCAATGCCCCCTAATGGTATTTTGATGCGCTTACGTTGAGGCTTTAAAGCTTTCTCAGCATAGTCACCAGAGGACCCGCGGCCTCGCTCCCGGTATGAAAGCTCAGCTTCATAGCCAGCCCCTGAATCAGCCTCCGCACTGTCGTCCTTCAGCACAAACCGCCCCACCGAAACTTTCAGCATTTCCGCCTGACTGGACAGTTCTTCACTGGCCGCCGCCGCTTCCTCTGAAGTTGCGGAATTCGTTTGTGTGACCTGCGACACTTGAGCAATCGCCCGGTTCACCTGATCAATCCCCACGGACTGTTCACCAGATGCCTCCGCAATTTCTCCCGCCAAACGGGCTGCCTTTGAAATCTCAGATTCTATTTTCTGCAGCGCTTTTGCCGTCTCTTCAGCCAAGCGACTGCCTGCATCCGCTTTTCGAATGGAACCTTCTATCATTTCCGCAGTTTCCTTGGCAGCTTCAGCGCTGCGGGCAGCGAGGCGCCTGACCTCATCCGCCACCACCGCGAAGCCCTTGCCGTGCTGCCCGGCCCTGGCGGCTTCCACCGCCGCGTTCAAAGCCAGAATATTGGTCTGGAAGGCTATGTCGTCTATGACTTTGATAATCTTCGAAATTTGTCCGGAGGCTTCATTGATCTCCGCCATGGAAGACAGCATGTCCTGCATGCGCTGATTGCCCTTTTGGACATCCAAGGCCGCCTGACTCGTGATGCTGCTGGCACCAGAAGCATTCGCGGCATTATGGCTGGTTTTGGCCGATAGTTCCTCAAGGGAAGCCGTGATTTGTTCCACGGCACTGGCTTGTTCAGTAGCCCCTTGTGAGAGAAGCTGGCTTGAATCCGCCATTTGGTGCGCACCGGAAGACACCTGGGCCGCCGCAATGTCTATCTCGCTCAAGACGTGACTGACCTTGTCTGCCATGTGGGCGAACGCCTCCGAAAGCCTGCCTATCTCATCTTTTGAAGTGGCGGCGAGGGTGATGTTGAGGTTGCCATCGGCCATTTGCTCTGAGGCTTTGAGGAGGTTATGAAGCGGGCGCTTGATGGCCCTGCTGATGGCGAGCCCCAACAGAATCGAAAGCGCCGCGGCACCCAAGGTGAACGCCAGCATCCAGAGGACAGACTTGCCCACCTCCGCAGTCACCGCCTTCTGATTGGCTTCGACCATCTGATCCATCAAAGCTATCGCGCTCTCAAAATTAACGTTGTTGACGTCGAGCGCTTGTCTCAGCATTTCTTCCTGAACCGAGAAGGACGTGCCCACTGAGCGCTCCATCCGGATCAAGAAGTCCAGAGTCATCTTCATGTTGGGCACAGCTTCCTCGTTATACACCGCCCAGGCCTGCGCCTCCCAGTTCGGGCCTTTTGCCAGCATAAGCTCGTTGATCCGCGCGCCCGCCTCATGGACCTTTTCGTGAGGCTCGGCAATGCCAATCATAAGCTGACGCAGCTGAGGACTGCGGGTCTCATAATGATCCAGCCACCCGCCTAACGCGCAGAGATTCGCGTCCAATTGCCCAACAAAGGTCTGGCCTTTCGAAAGGCTGTCTGACAGAGACCAGATCCAGCTGTAGTGGTCCTTCTGGCGTAGGGCGATCTCATACTGGACCATAGCCGGATCTTCCACCCCAAGGTTGTCAAGCTCTATGGATTTCCCAATAAACTTGTCATGGCCTGTCCACCATTCATTTATGAAAGGCTCTGCCTCTGTCCAAAGGGCTTTGACCTCTGCAGACATGGGCATGGCGACAAACCTGGCCCATTCTCTGGATAGGTTGTCCGTATGGGTCTGAATGTCCTTATAGATCGCTTGTTTCTGATCAAAGCTGAGCTTTGGTGACATCAGCAGGTTATCAAGGCCTGAAATCATAGCCATTTCCACATGAATCTGCATCAAGGACTCGACACTTGGCATCTTGTTGTCACTGAGATCCCTGATTCCCCAAAATCCTGCCAATCCCACCAGCCCTGCGATCAGCGCGACTGCGACAAAGCCCGCAATCAGCTTGGTCCCTATTTTCATCTCCGTCCGTTTCTTAAAAAAATTCACGAGTCCACCTCCCATTGTCAGCCGCCGCGTCGGACCAACCCAGCCCCGCGTCAGCTGCTTTACAGCCACAGCTTCCTAAAAGTCTTTTAGCACAGCTATACCACAATTCTCTGATAATGAATGGTCATGGCGTCCGACTCAAGATCCAGCACCACCGTCCGGCTCACCGTCCCCCTGAGTTCTTCGCCGCTTACCCTCAGACCATTCGCCCTCAAAATCTCGTGGATTTTCTCAATATTCCGGTCCCCAATTTTAAACGCATCCCGTTTCCGTACCGAATCCGCCCCGCCTACCATATGTATTTTCATGGTTTCAAGACGGCATCCATACTGCTGTCTCAGCCGTTTCATCAGCAGGGGCAGCCCCGTCGTCGCGTAATAGCCAGGTTTTTCCGGTGCCAGCTGCCCCTCGGGAGGCTCCGGCAGCGCTATGTGAACCATGGCCGCGACCTTTGGCGTCTGACTGAAAAACGTCACGGCCACGCAGGACGCCAGCGCATGTGTCACGAGCCGGTCTCCCGGCTGGTCAATAATCCCATAGTCACCAATGCCTATGATCATGTCCATGGGTCCTTCACCTCACCATTCTTGAGAGCGCGGCCGGCATCTGCGAAAGTGGCAGCTGCCGCTCCACAGCACCCACTTCAAAAGCCGCTTTGGGCATGCCATACACCACACTGGAAGCCTCGTCCTGGCCGATGGTGACCGCCCCCCGGCGACGCATCCCCAGCAGCCCCTTCGCCCCATCATACCCCATGCCCGTGAGAATCACACCCAGGGCCTGGGCCCCGCAGCTCTTCGCGACGGATTCAAACAGGACGTCTACCGACGGGCAGTGGCCATTGACCTTCTCCCCCTTGTAAACCTCTACCTTGAACCGCTCGCCCATCCGCTTCACAATCATGTGATGGTCCCCCGGCGCAATAATCACCTTACCAGGCGCCACCAGATCACCGGATTTTCCCTCCACCACTTCAAACTGCGTCTGAGCATTGAGCCGCTCCGCAAACAGTCTTGAAAAGCTCGGTGGTATATGCTGTACAATCACAATGCCCGGCATCTCGGGCGGCAGCTGCTTCAACAGCTGATAAATGGACTCCGTCCCGCCTGTGGAAGCCCCTATGGCGATCAGATTCAGATTGAAATTTGAATTCATGACCGTACTCATATCCGCAAGTGGCTTCAGCGGCTGGGCTGCCGCCGCCCCACGATCCGACCTGATGCCACGCTCTGAACAGTCCTGGCGTTCATCTCCGCCCATCCCCGACCCTCCAGCCCGGACCACCTTGGCTCTGGAAACCTCTTTCACCTTCTGAACCAGCGTCCGCATAAACACCTCTATACGGTCTCCGGACACGAGATCTGGTTTTGTCACAAAATCCACCGCTCCGGCGCTCAAGGCGTCGAACACCGCCCTGCCTACCGAGCTCACCACAATAATGGGCACTGGATGCTGAGGCAGGAGCTGCCGGACGAATTCAATACCGTCCATCTTTGGCATTTCAATATCACAGGTAATGACATCCGGCTGAAACCTTTCAATTTTATCCACCGCGTCGTAAGGGTTCTCCGCCCGCGCCACCACCTGAAGCTCAGGATCTGCAGAGAGACCCCTGGCCAGGAATTCCCTGAACACCGCGCTGTCGTCTATCACCAACACTTTTATTTTTCTATTCATAATGTCTGCTCCCGCTCTAAGGCAGCTTACGGTACACGGCCGGCCTTATGTATTTGAAACGCGTCGCGTCCCGGTTCAGGGACTCTGAGTGGCCAATGAACAAATACCCCCCCTCCTCGAGGAGGTCATAAAACTTCTCAACCAGGCGGTCCTTTGTCTTCTGATCAAAATAAATCATGACATTCCGGCAAAAAATGACGTGCATCTTCTGCCTGAACGGAAACACCTCTTCCATGAGGTTAAACCGCCTGAAAATCACTTCCTGCTTCAGGGCGTCACTCACCATGACACTCTGATCGTCCAGCTTTCTGAAGTATTTCAGCGCCCAGGCCCTGGGCAGCGGCGCGACACGTTCCTGACTGTAAATGCCTTGCCTCGCCACCTCCAGAGCTGCCTGGGAAATGTCTGTGGCCAGCACCGCCGTCTCCCAGGGCGGCTGAAACCCGCCAAAGTAATCCCTCAGGATCATGGCCAGGGTATAGGGCTCTTCCCCCGTTGAGCTTGCAGCGCACCAAACGCGCAGATCCCTGCTTTTTACGCTGGCTTTCAGAAAGGGCAGCACCGTCTCCCTGAAGTACTCAAAATGGTCCGGCTCCCGCATGAAAAACGTATGGTTCGTCGAAATCTTATCTATAAGCACGGCCACAGCTTTGCCCGTCGTATCCCTCATAAGGTAGTCATAATACTCGGAAAAAGACCCCATTCCCAGGTCACTCAACAGTTTATGAAGCCTTCCCGTCAACAGCGTATGCTTTTCCTTTTTCAACTGGATCCCGTAGTGCCTGTGGATGAAGCCAGCCAGCTTTTCAAATTCCGGTTCCGTAATCTGTATCACAAGCGATCACCCTCAATTGGCGAAAGGGGGAGACGGCACTGACCCCCTCCCCGCTCGCCGAATCAAAACAAAAACAATTTCTTTTTTTTTGCCGATGGTCTCAATCACCAAAACATCATGCCTAACCATTATCCCCGGCGCGCGCCAAATTCTTTAAGCGTACTTGCCAAATTCCTTTTCGCTGAGCACAATCTTTTTCGCCGTTGGAAGATCAGAAACCACGTGCTCCCTATCCTTGATCGCCTGCCTGTTCTGGGCCTTCATGGACTCTATTTTCCTCAGAACCTCTGGATTGTAGGCCTCACTGTGGGCCGCATGACTGGCGCCGCCCTGATTTCTCAGCTTGAACTTGGTGACCTGCTCCTTCAGCATTTCCGCCTGACTTGAGAGCTCCTCGCTGGCAGCCGCCGTCTCCTCAGACGTCGCGGAGGTCGTCTGAACGACGCTGGCAATCTGGGACACGCCTTGGTTGACCTGCTCGACACCCGTTGCCTGCTCGTTGGAGGCTACTGCAATATTGCCCACGAGCTCAGACACCTTCTCGACGCTGCCCACGATCTCCGCAAGGGCCATAGCCGTCTCATTCGCAATTTTCGTGCCGCCGGCAACCTTGTTTATGGAGCCCTCGATCAGGGAAGTTGTCTCTTTTGCAGCGTTGGCAGAGCGCGCCGCCAGGTTTCTCACCTCTTCGGCGACCACAGCGAAGCCCTTGCCGTGCTGACCTGCCCGGGCAGCCTCCACGGCGGCGTTGAGGGCGAGGATGTTCGTCTGGAACGCGATTTCGTCAATGACCTTGATGATCTTGGAAATGTTGTTGGACGCCTCGTTGATCTCATCCATGGACTTCAGCATATGCTGCATTTGGGTATTGCCCTGGACAGCGCTGACCTTGGTCAGGTCCGCCAGCTCGTTGGCTTGATTTGCGTTTTGAGCGTTCAGTCTCGTCTGGGCCGCGATCTCCTCAATGGAAGCCGTCAGCTGCTCAATAGAGCTGGCCTGCTCCGTCGCACCCTGGGACAGGGACATACTGGATTCTGATACCTGTCTGGAGCCGGAAGCCACCTGTTCAGAGGCTTCCTGGATATTGGACATGATTTCGTTCAGGTTGTCGGAAACCTCATTAAAGGAAGAGGCCAGGTCGCCTATGCTGTCCTTTGTGTAGACGGTGAGGGAGAAGTCGAGGTCACCATCGGCAAGTTTTTTGGCGGTGGCTGCCATGGTGTTGATGGACTTCTGGATAGTATTGTAGATGTAGGCGCATACGGCAAGCGCAACGAGGATCCCGGCAATTAGCATTGTGATGACCAAGAGGGTTGCGGATCTTGTTGTCGCTGCGTTCGACGCGGCTGTATCGTTGGCGATGGTCACTTTCTGAGTGTTAAGCTGCTGTATCTTCGCTTCAAGATCCTTGCGGATCATGTCACCTTCGCCCCGGTTCAGGCTTAAGGCTTCATTTACATTCCCCGCTTTTGACAGAGAAATTATCTTTTGCGCAATCGCGTCATATTTCACTTTATCTTGACGAATCGAATCGACGAGGGCATGACCCTCTTCCGTCATCAGCGTTGCTTCAATGAGTTCCAAATTATTATCGAAGTCCGTATTGCGCTGGTTTATAATCATTTCGTATTGAGAGATCTCAGCGGCAGAAGAGGACAGCATGACATCTTTGATGTTGCCTCTCATTCTCTGAAACGCATCAATGACATTGACCATTTGGCCAAGGGGTACAGTGGCTTTTTCATGCATTTCCTCGTTAAGGGATTCGATTTTAATTAAGTTCAATATACCAACAGCGCCAACTGTTACTGCAACAAGGATAATGATCAAATAACTGACAATCAGCCGCGTGCCAAGCTTTCGCCTTGAAAACCATTTCATATAAACATCCTCCGTTTATCCAATATTTGAGATGAGCTCTGATTCGTGATGGCTGAGCAGCGCGTCGCAGTCCAGCAGCATTTTCACATCGCTGCCCACTTTGCCTATGCGTTTAATGTAGCGGTTTGAGGTGCCGGCGCTCAGCATAGGCTGGTCCACAATGTCCTCGTCCGCAATATTGATGACCTCCGAAACCCGGTCCACAATGAGACCCACGGAGTTGTCGCCAATTTCCACGACAATGATGCAGGTACGCTCGTCGTAGTCCACAAAGGCTTTGCGAAAGCGCAGCCGCATGTCCATGACCGGGATGATCCTGCCCCGCAGGTTCATGATCCCTTTGATGTAATCCGGAAGCTCCGGCACTACGGTGATGGGGAGCAGGCCTATGATCTCAATGACGTGCTCAATGCCAATGCCGTAGGATTCCTCTCCGAGGATGAACGTCAGGTATTTGCCCTTCTGGGTATCTTCCTCGAGCTCTATTTCAGTAACTCTCTTCGCCATATGCGCGAACCTCCTGTTTCCGTTATCTGATTCTTAGTCCGGCGAGACCCCCAACGTCGAGGATCAGGCTGATGCTGCCGTCGCCCAGCAGGGTGCAGCCGGCGAGGCCCAAGATTTTTTTCATGGATTTGATATAGTTTGGCAGTGCCTTAACCACCACCTGCTGCTGACCCATCAGCTCGTCGGCGAAGAGACAGATTTCCTTGTGCTCGTCTTCGACCATGATGAGAATACCATCGGCTAAAACCGTCTCTGTGTTTTTGAGACCGAAGTGCTTATGCATGCGCAGGATGGGGTAGCTGCGGCCCCGGACCATGACCATCTCGTTGCCGTCCGGATCCGTGTGGCAGTCTTTTGAAGATGGCTTGAAGGACTCTTTGATGCTGGTGATGGGCAGAGTGAAGCGGGACGCGCCCACGCGGATGTTCATGCCCTCAATGATGGCTAAGGTCAGCGGAATTTTGAGGGTCATGGTGGTGCCGTGGCCCTCCTGGCTTTCTATGTGAACCGCGCCGCCCACCGCTTCGAGGTTCTTGGCGACGACGTCCATGCCCACGCCCCGGCCGGAGAATTCCGTGACCTGCTCTTTGGTGGAGAAGCCTGGTCTCAGGATGAGGCTGTAGATTTCGCGGTCGGACATGTCCTGCTCTGGCTTGGTCAGAAGACCGTTTTGCCGGGCCTTTTCCATTATTTTGGCTTTGTTCAAGCCCCGGCCGTCATCCTTCAGGACAATCAGGACGTCACTGCCGGCATTTTTCGCCTCGAGGCTGATACGTCCAACTTTGTCCTTGCCCCTTTCCAGCCGCTCCGCTTCGTCTTCTATGCCGTGGTCTATGGCGTTGCGGATCAGGTGCATGAGGGGGTCGGAGATGCGTTCAATGATGTTCTTGTCGACTTCCGTTTCCTCGCCGGCCAGGTCGAGCACCACCTGTTTGTCGAGCTTTTTCGACATGTCCCTGACAATGCGATGCATCTTCACAAAAGTGGTGGACAATGGGACCATGCGGATGGACATGACCATGTCCTGCAGGTCGCCGGTGATCTTGTGGAGCTGCCGGGCGGCCTTGTGGAAGTGGTCGGACTCAAGGGCCAGGACGTCCGGGCTCTGGGTGACCATGGCCTCAGCTATGACGAGCTCACCCACGAGGTTCATCAGGCCGTCGAGTTTGTCGACGCTGACACTGATCATGGTGGCGCTTTGGTTTTGGGTTTGGGATTGGGTTTGTTTTTGGTTTTGGGGTTGGCCCACCTTTTGGGCAGGGGCGCCAGTTGTCTGGTTGGGGACAGGGACAGACCGGGCGGCAACCTCAAGGTTTATGGCTGAGGCATTTTGTGGGGGGTGATTCATCTGGGGCTGATCCGACAATATCCGGTCTGTCCCTGTCCCCTCCTGAAGCTCCGCCTCTTTCGCCAGCAAGTCCCCCGGAGGCTTCAGCCAGTGGATGTCATCCTGGTGCATGCAGTGTGTTTCAAAATTGGGTTCCTCTGCGTAACCTAAAATTAGCTGCTCGAGAAATACCGTCTTTTCGAGACGGGCTTTCAAAGCCGCCATATCCGCTTTCGTACGGATAAAGAGCTCAAAGCCCTGCTTGCGGATCACCTCCGCCGCCTCAGCGGATTCAAGAAGCGCCTGAGGGCAGTGAAACAGCTCTTCCGCCAGCTCTGTCAGCTCATGGATCACACCATAGGCTCTGATATGTTCCATCCCGCAGTCTTCCTGAAAGTAGAGCTTGGCTTTGTAGGCATACAGACCTTCAGCCTCAGCGACTTCCCTTTCAACTGATGGCTCCTGCTCTGGCGCTGCTTCAAGGATTTCGTCTGTCGGCGTCTTCACTTCAGTATCTTGAACCTCAGTGTCTTGAGCCACAGTGTCCCGAGACACAGCGACCGTGCCCTTGCCCCCTGACCTGAGCTCTTCCAAAGCCGCTTCAAGCCTTTTCACCAACTGCCCAGGGTCGCCGTCCGGCGCGTCGTGATTTTTGATTTTGTTGACCTCAACCTTGATAAAATCCACACAGTCCAGCACCAGGTCTGACAAAGTCGAATGATCCACATTTTCAGGCTTATGCTCCCTGAGGAAGAAAAAGATATCCTCCATGGTGTGTGCAATCGTTGTGATGTTATGGAACATCATCATGGCCGAGGCGCCCTTTACCGTATGCATGCACCTGAAAATTTCATTCACTGCGTCTTCGCCAAAGGTTCCCTCCCGCTCACTGTGCATAATGGTCTGTTCCAACTGATCCAGGATCTGCACAGCTTCAAAAATGTAAACCTCCAGCATTGCTTCGTTTTCATATGTACCAGGCAAAAATGTCACCTCATTTTTTCGGTGTTTGATTAGCTTTGATTGTTTATTTGTCCACTTGGATATTTTCCACCCCAAAGCGTCCTAAAGTCCCAGCACCTTATTCAGGGTCTGCAGCACGTGATCTTCCTTAAACGGCTTGACAATAAAGGACTTCGCACCGCTGATGATGGAATCCTTGACCATGGTCTCCTGACCCATAGCCGAAACCATGACCACATTGGCATTCGCGTCAATTTTCTTGATTTGCCTAAGCGCGTCCAGCCCCGTCATTTCAGGCATGGTAATGTCCATGGTCACAATGTCCGGCTGGAGCTCCATGTATTTTTTCACACCCACAAGGCCATTTTCCGCCTCGCCTACGACTTCGAAATTATGCTTCTGAAGAATATTTTTAATCGCCATTCTCATAAAAGCCGCGTCATCGACAATCAACACTCTTTTCAATTCAAGTCCCTCCCCTTTCTACTTTTCCCATTATTCTTCAGGCGCTCATTTCCTCTGCCGCGACGTTGATGGACAGCGTCCCAAGGCCCTCAAGCTCGAGAGGCACCACAATAGTCGAAATCTTGTTTGACAGCTCAATCTTTTCTCCGGTGAGCAGCGACGGCGGTGTGATGTCAATGTTGACGGACTGGTTCGCGAATAACGTGCTCGTGTTGCCCATGATCATGTTGCCCATCTCGGACACCGCGCTGCGGCTGAGCTCGTCGAATTCGTCCACAGGCATCCCGCCCATCATGATGGAGGCAATGCTTTTGGCAGAGTCCACGGACAGCTCAAACCACACCTGCCCCTTGATCTTTCCAATGACGCCAATCATGATGATGACCTGGTTGACCGAATACGGCGAGTTTCTCAAGTGAACCTTCCCCAGCTTCGCCTCAACGCCGCACAGCATCTGCATGACGGATTTCGCCGCTTCAATAAACGTATTGATGTATTCAACTTTCATAATGCACCTCCCTCATAATGCCGTTCTTTATGCTTATCGTCGAAGATTTCCAATTGTTAATGCTCTTTTTAAAAAATCAGATGAATATTTTACCTACTCTTTTCATTTTTCAGAGCTGAAAACTCAGAGATTCATTCGCGGCTCGTCGACTATCCAGAGAGCAAAAAAAAAACAGAGTCCACATTCAGACTCTGTCTTCTTATATTCAGTTATTCATTTCAATCATCTACTTCAAGCTGTCCACCCGCTGCTCCCTGCTGAGAATCTGGGTGATCCGGATGCCAAAATTCTCACCTATGACCACGACTTCACCCTGGGCTACCAGCTTCCCATTGACGTGTATTTCCAGCGGCTCGTCCGCCAGCTTGTTCAGCTCCACCACCGACCCCGTCCCCAGGGAAAGGACATCTTTGATCGTCTTCTTCGTCTTCCCTAAAACCACGCTGAGCTCGAGGGGCACGTCCATGATCAGGTCCAGATTTTTTTGCTGTGGCGCTTTACTCGACTCTTTAATTGGCGCAAACATAGGCTTTTGAACCTCCACTTCTGGCAGCGGCGCTGAAGTTGCCTGGGACGCAGTGAAAGGTGCCGCTGAGGTCTTTGTCGGTGCTACGGCGGGTTGGGGCTTTTCCTCGACCATCGGCAATCTCTCTGGCACTGGCACTGCATTAGTGCTCAGGTCCTCCTCTGACGCCTCCGGATTGTACTTTTTATGCAGTCCAGCCACAATGGCCTCCGCATGTGCCCCGGCGTAGAGGTGCCAAAGCGCGCCAAGCGCCTGGCCGTTTATGCCGATGGTCGCCGTCATCACACATACCGGCTTTTCCATAAAATGCTTCGCAAGCCGCTTCCCCGCGTCCCCTTCCCATATCGACGTCTCCGCCGTAAATGGCTCAACGGTCAGGCCCGTCATCTCGGAAAGGGCCTCGAACAAGTACCCGGCCGTATAATTGACGCCTTCCGTCAGAGCCGCAAGGGTCGCGGTTGACAGCCCCGCCAATGCTTCTGACGCGGCCCAGTCCCCAACCGGATCGCCGCCTGAGACAATCGACGCAATCGCCGCTGCAGCCTCAGGTTCAAGGGCTATCAGCGTGTCGCCAATCACATCACCTTTAATTTGCATGGCGGCCACTGCCATGGGCGTGGCGAAACGTGCCGCCATAGCCTCAAAAGTCAGCGCCTCCACCGTGGGCGCAGAAATCGTGACCTTCTGCTTCAAAAACTTTGAGAGGGCATCCGAGGCCGCTGACAGGGTGACATTGCCAACCTCTGAAAGAATGTCGAGGTCTTCTGGCATCATCAGTGTCTCTTCTTTTCCGTTCAGTTCCCCATTTTTCCGCAGGAGCGAATCCAGTTCAGCTTGAGAAATAAAATTGTCCATCATTATTCAACGTCCTCTTCCACATAGTCTAAGATCTGTACCCCCAGCTTGCCCTCAAGATCCCCGGGCTGCACGAAGTAGTGCAGCCGGTCCTCAACGAACAGCTTCAGCGGCGTGTCGGTTTTCGCATCCAGCCGTACCACGTCCCCCAGCTCCAGATGTATAAAATCATCTACCGTGATCCAGGTTCTGCCTAACTCCACGGTCATGTCTACTCCGGCGGTCAACAGACGTTCGGAGATCTGCGCCCGGAACTGCGTGTTGTCAATGCCTTTGTCCACCTCAAACCAGCTCCGGATGCTGAGTTTGTCCGTGATCTGCTCAAAGGAGGTGTAAGGGATACACAGATTGATCAAACTTTTAACGGCGAACAGTTCGACACTGAAACTGACCAGGACCACGGGCTCGTTCGGCGTGATGGACTGCACCATCTGAGGGTTGGTCTCCAGCGAATCCAGCTCCGTCTCAATCTCAACAATGTCATCCCAGGCCGTCTGAAAGGGCTTGAGAAGACTGAGCACCAAATCTTCCAAAATACCCAGCTCAATATCCGTAAATTTGTCTTTCTTTGTGACGCCCTTTCCCTTGGTCGCCGCGCCGCCGCACACCCGCTCAATGACCTGGGTAGCGAACTGCGGATTGATTTCAAGGACCTGTGTTCCGTTGAGAGGCCTTGAGCGATAAACACCCAGCAATGTTGGATTAGGTATGGAATTGATGAATTCCTCGTAACTGATCTGCTCAATCATCTCAACCGTCATCAGGACCGTCGCGTTGACCAGCGAGCTCAGCTGGCTTGACGACAGCTTCGCGAAATTCTCAAAGACCATGTAGAGCGTATTGATATATTCCTTGGACAGCTTGATGGGTCTGCGAAAATCATAGGCCTTGACCTTATTGCGCTCCTCGTCCTCACCCACCGAGCTGGCGTCTATTTCACCCGTCTGCAGCGCATTCAGCAGCGCGTCAATTTCCTCCTGCGACAGTATCTCTTTCAATTTATCCCCTCAAATCATAAAAAATCTTGATGTTTGGCAGTTCGAAGGTTCTCCGGACTCTACTGGATTACGACTTTCACGGCACTGACCTGTACCGGATAACTCTCCCGGATGGCAGGCAGAATAGTGACTTCGACTTCAGCGCCAGCCGTCAATGCCGCCTGTGAAAGCGCCCGACCTTCTGAATCCAAAATTTCTGCTTCAGGCATTAAATCCACCCAGGCCACTTCAAAGAGATTACTGCCGATGGTCTCCACCAAAAATCGATTGCCTTCTACAGACGCAATGACGCCTTCAAATACCAAGGTCGATTCGGACGCCATTAGCGTCAGCCACGCGTCTCTGACAAACTGCTGCTGATTTTCAGAGGAGATCAAAGCCTTAAGATCATCCTTTTGATCACCGTAGCTGCCAAACTGGGCGTGATTGCCGCCCTCCACCATAACCACTCTGGTGTGGAGCGGCAAGAGCGCCTCCCACTTAGAAATCTCCTTGACGCTGACCAGGCCATCCCGCGTGCCAAAGAACGCCAGCACCTCGCCGCTATAGTCATTTAAGGGCTTGCTTTCCTGAGGATAGGCCGCAAGCAGGATCAGCGCGTCGACAAGCTCCGGATTTTCATAGACGAAGTCCGCTGCCATGGCGCCGCCAAGAGAATGTCCCCCAAGCCACCAGGTGCTGATTTCAGGGTGCGCCTCAATAATCTCTGCTGCGGCGTTCGCGTCAAACACAGCTAAATTGAATGGCATTTCAGGCAGAAATACATCTACGCCGTGATCCAGCAGCGGCAGGAGCAGTGGCCCATAAGCCTGTGCCTGTACCTTGCCCCCCTGGTAGAAAATCAGGCCAGTGCCTGAGGGAGAGGCGGGATGCCAGTGGATGTGACCATCCGCAGTACTTTTAAACTGGTCGTACTGAGCGTTAAACGCCAGAGCCTCCGGTGTGGGGCCGGCGCTGTCAAAGAGATAAAGACCCGCCGCTGCTGCCGCAATCACCAGGACAGCCGCAACAGCCAGTAAAATGCGTTTTTTCATGCGTCCTCTCAGCATTTGCCCGCCTCCCATTATCCCGATTCTTATATTCCCAACTCAAGTCTTACAACGTGAAAGCCTCGTTATCCTTATCCTTACATCATGCGAATCGCGAAGTGCGGGCACGCGGAGATGCAGTAGCCGCACTGAATGCATTTGTCCGGATCGATCCAGGCCTTGCCGTCGTCGCCATAGGAGATCGCATCACTGTGGCAGGCGTCAAAGCAGGTACCGCAGGACTTGCACACTATTCCAAAAACGAAGATATTTTTTTGGACCAGCTCGAGCGGCACCTCTTTGTAGCTCGGATCATTCTTAAAATATCTTAAGTTGTACTCAACCTCATCCATACGGATCATGCCCAGGGCCAGCGGAAATTCCCCAAGGCCTCGGGCGTAGGTGATGCTCTTTTCAAATTCCGCGGACAGCGTGCCGCCGCCCAGGATCTTCATGAGGTAGACGCCTTTGCCCTTTTCGCCGCAGAGCTTGATCGCCGCTTCCATCTCTTCCTGGGTGCCGTTGTAAATGCCGCGACCCGCAACGTTGATCAGCGCAAAGACCACATCTATGTCCGCCCTGTGGGCAGCCGCCTCGACGACCTTTGGGTTGTGGGTGGAAATGCCCACGGCACGGATAACGCCCTTTTTCTTATAATCCTGAAGACACTGGAGCGCCCCGCTTCTGAGGTCAAAGACGTCCGTCTCGACCTTTGCGGCGTGGAGGTGGAAAATATCGATCACGCTGACGCCCATGGCTTCCAGGGCCTCCTGGACGGCTGCCTCCATGCCCTCATAGGTCGCTTCGTGGGATTTTGACGCTATGACAGGGATCTTGTCCACTTTTTCAAGGGCTCTTTTGATATGGGGATAAGTGCCGTACATTTGGGCGGTATCTATAAAGTCCACCCCTTGCCTGAGCGCCTCCGCTATAACCTCTGAGGCTTCCTCCACCGGCACATTTTTCTGAAGGGGACCAATAGGCAAAATGCCAAGGCACAGCTCGCCAACCTCAATGCCGCTGTCTCCGAGCTTCATGCGCTTTATGCCCTCCATCTCATGCATCGCGTTCATTTCGCTGCTGTCTTTCATCCAAATGACGCCTCCTTTGATGTCTATCGTCTAAAACCACAAATAGTTAAATTATTAATTGTCTCAGCCTTTACATTTCTCAATCTCCTGCCGGCATTTCGCCGCGAAAAGCACACTGTCAAGGGAGATGGCCACATACTTGAAGCCCTGCTCAATTCTCATTCTGGCCGTGTCGCCATCCCCGGCAATGGTGCCGCAAATCTTGCCATGGCGCTTGGTAATCTCAAGGGCCTTTTGGACCGCCGCCTCCACCCGCTCGTGGGTGACCTGGCCGGTGAGTCCCAGGGACTGGGACATGTCGTAAGGCCCCACAAAAATGACGTCAATCTCCGGTATTTTGCAGATCTCCTCCAGGTTGTCAAGGCCTTCAATGTTTTCACAGTGCACCACGATCAGCGTTTCCTCGTTCGCCTGGCTGAAATACTGCTCAGGGGCCGTCATTCCGTAGTCAGAAGACCGCATGAACGCCACGCCCCGTCGCCCAACGGGGTAATACTTGGCGTGCCGGACAAGCGCAGCCGCCGCTTTCGCGGAATTGACCTGAGGTACTTGAAGCCCGTGGGCCCCAATGTCCAGGAAATGAAGGACCGAACTCTCCAGGGTATTGGGAATCCTGACAATAGGCGTGAGGCCTCTGCGCTCCGCCGCCCGGATCAGGGTTAGGGCGCTTTCCGGCCCCATAGGCCCGTGCTCGCAGTCTATGATGGCGAAGTCGAAGCCCGCAAGCCCCAGAATTTCGATCACGTCCGGCGAATTCATGACGGCGAAGATGCCCACTGCAGCCTTGCCTTGACTCAGCTTTTCCTTCAGCGTGTTGTGGAACATGGATGAGTGCCCCCTCATGGTCGTTTGTGGTGGTGCTGAACGAAATGGTGAAAATGATCGCAAAAGTGACAGTGACAATGATTATGCCGATGGTCACACAAGCCCCACCGCATCACCCCATCAAAGTTTCTGTTCACCCTGAGCCATGCCCAGACCTATGTCCTCTGCCACTGTCTTCATGCCCTCCAAGGTATGCTTGATCACGTCATCCAGGGACCACCCCATCATGACCGCCCCCTGGTCGATCACCTCTCTGGAAACCCCCGCCGCGAAGCTTGGCGTCTTATATTTCTTTTTAACGGATTTGACCTCCATGTCCAAAACGCTCTTTGACGGCCGCATCAGCGCCGTCGCGTGAATCAGACCCGTCAGCTCATCTATGGTGAACAGCACCTTTTCCATGGTGTGCTCTGGCTCAATGTCAACACACTGGCCGTAGCCGTGGCTGGCCGTCGCGCGGATCAGCCGCTCGTCAAAGCCGCGCGCCCGCATAATTTCCTGGGACTTGACGCAGTGTTCTTCAGGATACTTTTCAAAATCCAGGTCGTGGAGTAGACCCACGATCCCCCAGAAGTCCTCTTCCGGCTCACTTAAGTGCTTCGCGAAATATCGCATGACCCCTTCCACCGCCAGCGCGTGCTTTTGGAGATAGGCGTCCTGATTGAATTCTGAAAGAAGTGCCCAGGCTTCTTCCCGGGTTGGCATATGAGACATGTATAGTTCCTCCTTGAATGCATTTTACTTATATTTTAGCATACCCATCCCAGACGTGGTGAGTGAAATGCGCGGTTCTTACACTAAAGTTAGGAAAAAGAACCTGCGGCTGCGTCTACCGGCCTATTTTCTACGCAGCGCTCTTATTATCCCGTTATCCCCCCAAAAAACAAAAGAGAAAGCGGCCAATGGTCTTAAGCCACAAAGCCGTCTTTCTCCTGTTCAAATCTGCACATTACTCACATCGATCCCTGGGAGCCCCGGCTGTCTCTGACTGCAATTGACGCCATCAGCCGGTCTTTTTAGCCTTTTACAAAATCACATTCTCAAAAAAATCCGCTTCATGGGAAATTTCAAATCTGATTTTGGAATTCTCCTGCAGCGCATCCGTAAAGACCGAGATCAGCTGAACGCCATAGGACCCAAGGCTTTGATAAAGCGCCTCGCTGTTGATCAGCCTCACATAGAGCGGATCGCTCCAAGTGCTGAGAAGATCCCAAAGCGCATCCAGGTTGTTGCCGTAATAATCCGGGAAGTTGAATTGCTGCTTCAAATGAGCATGGGCCTCTTCTTTGGTCGTCATTTGCGCGCCATCCAGGATGACAAATTGAACCTCTTCATCAGCATACATCCGGCTATTCTCGCTCCTCTCAATAAAACTGAATAAAGCTCTCATAATGATCCTCAGTGTAGTAAATCAAGCCGTCGTTTGAAAAGACCAGCCGCTCCGCGCCCCGGTAGCCGCCCTCATAATTGACATCACATTCAAACCACTTACGGCCATCCTTGTCCGGCAAGCGGCCCTCCCTGTTTCCAAAGTAGTCGCCGCCTATACTCATTTCATCCGTGACTTCCCACAGATTGCCCTTATTGCTCTCCCAGCCAAGGTCACCTGCGTCGCGCTTCGTGATAAAATTTTCCGGCAGCTCGCCGTAGAGATGGAGATACGCCGCCACTTCCTCTGGCGCCGTGTACCGTCCGCCCTCCTCGACATAGCTTTCCGCCTCTGCCAGAAGCGCCTCAAGCGGCGACAGTTCTACCGGCGGCGCACTGCTTTCCGACCCGGCTGACTCTCCTGACTCAGCCCCAGTGGGCTGTTCTGCCGCAGGCTTATCCTGAGCCCCAGGCTCAGCCACCTCAACGGCGACCCCGCAGCCTGACAGACTTAACGCCAAAGCCAAAATCATCATTAACAGAGCCAGACCAGGCCAACGCTTCTTCGACTTGCCCTTAATTTGCGCGTTCAGCACCTTCACCCCCGTTTCTCAATAAGGCCTTAGAACCCCAGCTCTTCACCTACGATCAATACGGTCATATCCGTCAGGGACGGCTTTTTATTCAAGATGGTCGTCACATTGCAGATTCTGGTCGGACTGCTGCAATCCGTGCAGACCCCTGTCTTTACACATGGATTTGGCCGGTTCAGCCGCTTGTTGTTCAGCGGTGCCGCTATAGTCCTGATTCTGAATTCAGCCGCGTCTAAATTGTCTACCAGCTTGTTGACACCCGCGACCACAATAACCTTTTTAGGACCAAAGATCATAGCCGCCACACGGTTTCCAACACCGTCACGGTTGACAATTTCACCCTTCAACGTAATGGCGTTGGCGCTGGTCAGGAAAACGTCACAGGACAGCTGCCCGTGTCTGTAAGCCGCACTTTGCTCTGGCGTGATCCCCGGCTCATTGTGCCATAGCACCTTGTTGCCCCGGTCTCTCAGCAGCTCTGCCAGCCCCAGGGATTCAATGGTCTTTGAGCCGCCAATCCCTACGGTGGCGTCTTCAGGAATCATGCTCAGGACCTGTCTCACGGCCTCGTGACCGCCTGAGACATATTCGGCCTCGAATCGGTTTACCTTCAGCGCTGCCACGGCCTCAGCCCCCAGCACTTCAGGTGTTTTGGTTATCATTTCGATCATGTCAAATCCCTCCTCGCGGTCTCAGTTCTCAGCGCTCAAGCTCACGCCTTCTGCAAAAAGCTCTGAACGCTTGATGTCATTGTTATCAGCATACAACGGAATATAATGCCCGACAAGCTTTTGATACCCAGAATCCCGCAGGTCAAAGCCGCTTAAATATAATCCTTAACATTGCACTTGTCCCGAATCACACCGCGAATCAGCGGTCTTTTACAGGTCATCAGAATCATGATTCCCGGGCCGTGACCCATCTTCACACAGTCGCTGTGCACCACGACCCCTATACTCACCGAGCCCTTCAAATAGGCTCTGCCAAAGGTGTTGTCGCAGTCCTGCAGCATGACGAAGTCCCCAAATCTAAGCGTATCAATCCCCAGGGTGCCAATAGTCTCCGCATCCTGCGTCATGATGTCATAGTCCCCCGTGTATGCATGGACAGATCCAATCCCCGACCCCATCAAATGCGCCGGCACTATGGCTGCTACCGGGAATTCGATCACGCCACCATCGGCCTTCAGATCCATGCGCTCGAGGAGCCCCGGATCCATGTTCATAACGGTGACCTCCGGAAAATCCAGGAGCTTCAGCCCCTGTCCACAGCCCTTAATCTGAATTTTGTCATCTATGGCAAGCTTCTCCATAGTCTCCTCGGAAAACTCGACAATCACGTGCTCAATACCGCCATGAGCCCCCAGAACATAGCCTGTTTCACCCTTTGCGTCCCCGGTCATGACCTTGGCCTGATTGCCCAGGCAGGACAGCACCATGAGCGCGTCATTTTCCGCGGTGATTTCATTGCGGATTGAGACACTCGGTTCAATATGGTCCCCCGCCAGCCCAAAGGCCGGGTCGCCCACATGAAGCCCATAGGTAATAGACCCCGTCGACGGCAAAATCATAGCCTCCCCATGCTGGTTCACCCTAAAGGTCTTCGAATTGATTGGATGATGGATCTTTCCCATGACCGCCTGCGCGACCACGTTCTTTTGGTTCGTTTTCAGCATTTTGACAGCTCCTTTTTTGTTATTGGTTGAGGAAATGGTACCAGATACCTTATCTCCGCCGTTCCTTTACCCCGCTTTTATTTACCCAAATAAAGTGAAAAAACGACCATCGGCAAAATTTTTAGGCCCTTAAAGCCCAAAACTCAGCCGATGGTCATTTTCCATCCATTCATCAATATTTCAGCTTTGTCAAAATCAATCTTGGCCCACTATTTACACCTCAACGCGCCGAGGCCAAGTCCACCTTATTACAGCAGCATGGCACCAACAATGCCAAAGATGACCAGCGGAATATTGTACACGAGGAAGGTCGGCACACATGTGTCCCAGATGTGGTCATGCTGACCATCCGCGTTGAGACCCGCCGTTGGGCCAAGGGTCGTATCCGAAGCCGGTGATCCAGCGTCCCCGAGGGCAGCCGCAATCGCGATCAGGAGGATGGTTGCCTTCGGGCTGAAGCCCATAGTCATTGCCAGCGGCACGTAGATGACCGCCAGAATTGGCACCGTACCAAAGGAAGTCCCAATCCCCATGGTAATCAGAAGCCCCAGGAAGATCATGACGGTTGCGGCAATCAGCTTGCTGCCGCCCATGAGATCCGCAGATGCCGCGATCAGCGTCTCAACACCGCCCGTCGCTCTCATAACCGCGGCATAGCCAGACGCGACCAGCATGACGAAAGCAATGAAGCCCATGATCCGGATGCCGCCGTCCATCATTTCGTTGATCTCGCCCCACTTGATAACCCTTGTGGCGACCATGATGCCAAGACCCACAATGGCGCCAAGAGGCAGGGATCCAAAGACAAGCTGAACCACCAGCGCCGACGCGCCCGCCAAAAGCGTGATATAGTGCACCGCAGTGACCTTGCTGTCCTTAGCTGTGGCTTCACTGTCGAAATTCACGTCGTCAATGCCTTCAACATCTTTATACTCTCTGGGCTTTCTGTAGACGAAAATAGAGATCACGAAGCCCACCAGCATGGCCAGACCCGCTACCCAGTTGGACTTCCAGATCATGTCCATGGAAACGTCCAGACCGCTGGCCGCCATTTGATCCCGAATGATCCCGTGATAGATGATCCCAAAGCCAAAAGGCAGGGTGATGTAAGGCACTTTAAGACCAAACGCCAGGGCAGATGCCGCTGTACGGCGGTCCAGCTTCAACCGGTTCATGAGGGGAAGCAGCGGTGGAATAAGAATGGGAATGAAGGCGATATGTACCGGAATCAGCGTTTGTGAAAGGGATGCGACAAAAGCAATAATTAATAATAAGACCAGTTTGTTGCCTTTGATGAGCTTTGCGATCATCAGCGTCAGCGCTTCCGCTGCCCGGGTCTTGTGAATGGCCGTTGCCAGCGCGCCGAGCAGGATGTAGCTCAGTGCCGTCTGAGCGTTGCCGCCCATGCCGCCAATCAGCGCGTCCATAGTTTCCTGAAGCGGCATTCCAGCGGTAAAGCCGCCCACCAGCGCCGCAATGATCAGCGCGAGAATAACATTGAGCTTGAGCAGACACAAGACTGTCATCACGACGACCGAGACGACTATAGGGTTGGTTAACAATTCCATTTTGTTCCCTCCTGTTTTTAAACTTTCTTCGATTCATCCGCATTCGCCTGTCCCACTTGGGCTCGTGTGGCGTGAATTCGCGGGCAAGCCTCCTTTCTCCTGAGATATGTTAGTGTGACCTTTCTTTGTGAAAGAAAAGACATTGTGTCCAAGTTACCAAAAAAACGTCAACAAATCGTCAATAATTGGATGGCTAAGAAGAATGAAGTGTGAAAAAGACCATCGGCAATTAAAAGCGCTTAAAGCCTTTATATGCCTATGGTCAAGCCGGCCAGGGCGTGCACGGGGCAGAGAAAAGTGAACTGGCGCTGGTCTTTTACCCCTTCAGTTTTTATGCACCATTCGAGGGTATTAATAATGTGTAGGTCCTCCTTCACCCGTCCACCCGTAACCTCATTTGGGGAGTGTGAATGATATGACAAAAGTATTTGCTGTCAATGGAAGCCCAACCATGGAAAAAGGCGACACAGCCCTGCTGCTGAATGTGTTCCTCCAGGGGATGGAAGACGCAGGTGCTGATGCAGCCCTCCATTATGCCAGCAAATTAGATCTCAAGCCTTGTTCCTGCGGGCAAATGTACTGCTGGTACCAAAATCCCGGCGAATGCTGCGTCCAGGATGAATTTCAGACGTTGTATCCCAGCCTGAAGGCCTCAGATATTCTGGTCCTGGCGACGCCGGTCTACATACCGCTTCCGGGGCGCATGCAGGACGTCATGAACCGGTTATGCCCTCTGATTAAGCCAAAGCTCGCGTTCCGGGAGGGCCGAACGCGGGCGGAATCCCACAGCGCGTTCAACATCAAGAAAATTGTCTTGGTCTCTGTAGGCGGTTGGTGGGAGCTTGAGAACTTCGACACTGTGGTCAGGATTGTCCGCGACTTCTCCGAGACGGCCGGCGTTGAGTTTTCCGGCCCGGTTTTGAGGCCGCACTCATTTCTGATGTATGATGAAACGGGGATGACAGCCGCCGGAACAGCCGTTTTGGAGGCGGCCAGGAAAGCGGGGCATCAGCTGGTGGCGGAAGGCTCTATAGACTCCGAAACCCTGGCGGCCATCAGCAGGCCACTCGTCCCGGAAGCAGAACTCAGGGCGCGGTATAACAAAGCGATTGAACGCTTTCCAAAGTGAAGGAAAGCAAAGACCATCGGCAGAGTTTTTTGGGCCTTAAAAGACTCAAAAACTCTGCCGATGGTCATTTTTCACCCATTTATCCAATTCGCCACACAGAAGCACAATCATTTCACTTTCGCCTTATCTCCCGTCATAAAAGATTGAATTTCCGTTTTCGAAAATCGCCATTCCCTGCCAATCTTTTGTGCTTTTAATCTTCCATCCCTGATCATATTGTATATGGTTTGGTTGCTGACTCTTAATAAATCTGCGACCTCAGACAAATTCAGCTGATCAGGTTTCTCTCCCACATCACTTTCAGACAGGCTTTTGCTCAGCTTTTGGAGCATCAGCGCATCTTTTCCTTCAATAGTGATTTCGCCACATTTGGGGCATATATAGGTCTCAACACCTTCTACAGTAAGCTTATACTCACCCCAGCCCGTATGAATCGTCGTTTTTCTTTTTTCCATCTCCAGATTGCAGATATGACACATTTTAGTCACCGACGCTGCACCTCTCTTCTTTTTAGAACATCATCGATCCAGTCCCAGGTTTCTTTTTTTGTTCATGTTTGTTCATGATATCAGTCTTATACTTATTATAAGACATTTTTCTTGTTTTTTATATCAATAATATAAATTATTATAAATTATTGATATATTTTGAACTCATCATCTATTTTTATGACTTTTTACTTCCTATGCGTATAGATTGCATGACGGCCGAAGTCAACAGTTTTTGGCCTTAAAGGTTTTTTCTTGCCGATGGTGTCTTGACTCCAAATTTACCCATAAAAAAAGGGATCAGCCCGCTTGTGAGGCTCGATCCCTGTTTGTGGTTTAAATTCTTGTTCAACTTCATCATCTTCACTGCCTGTACCTGTCACCAAAAAACGTCTTTTACTCTATCTAATCTCTATAAGCCTTGCAATCGCTTCATAAAATTGTTAACAACTTCCGCATCTTCACTGATGGTGACAGGTACGGGGGAATCTTGCCCCCGAAACCCTGCCGATGGTGTCTTGACTCCAAAGCAACCCATAAAAAACAGGGATCAGCCCGCTTGTGAGGCTCGATCCCTGTTTGTGGTTTAAATTCTTGATCAACTTCACTGCCTGTACCTGTCACCAAAATTCATCATTTGCTCAAGTCATTCTCTGCAAGCTATGCAATAGCTACATCAGGCATCAAACAACTTCCGCAACTTCACTGAAGGTGACAGGTACGGGCTAAATCGATGTAATTATCCAAGAAGCTGGAGAACGCCCTGAGGCATTTGATTTGCTTGTGCAAGCATTGCCGTTGCAGCCTGGTTGAGGATGTTGTTCTTGGTGAAATCCATCATTTCCTTGGCCATATCTACGTCTCTGATTCTGGATTCAGCAGCTGTCAGGTTTTCAGAAGTGGTTGTCAGGTTGTTGATGGTGTGATCCAGTCTGTTCTGAACAGCACCAAGCTTGGATCTTTCAGCAGATACCAATTCGATAGCATCGTCAATCGCTGTAATTGCAGAACTTGCACCAGCCTGTGTTGTCACATCAATGGTATCAATGTTAAGTCCTCCACTGGTCATTTCATTGATGGAGAGATCCATGTCCTGCCCTTCATTGGCACCAATCTGGAACTTGAGGCTGCCGCCTGTAACCACTACATCTCCAACTGCATCGTCAGCGGTGTAAAAAGCGTTGGTTTCAACAGTAATGCCAAAATCACTGAAATTCAGCTTCTGAGCGCCATCTGCATTGGTAATGGTCTGAGATTTTGTACCCGCAGAGTTTACCATGGTCAGTTCACCAGCAGCACCACTGGAAATCGTGTAAGTGTCAGCTGCAGCACCTGTGCTGGCAACTTTAGCTACACCCGCACCTGCAAGCAAAGTAGTAGTTGCAGCATCCTGTTCGACCGTAGCTCCAAGACCACCATTCAGAAGAGTCTTCTTATTAAACTCTGTGGTTCCAGCAATTCTGTCTATTTCATCAGACAGTTGCTTCATTTCCTTGTCGATTTCACCTCTGTCAACATCGGTATTGGTGTCATTGGATGACTGAACTGCAAGTTCTCTCATTCTGTTAAGAATAGAATGTGTTTCATTCAGTGCGCCTTCAGCTGTTTGAATTAAAGAAATACCATCCTGTGCGTTTCTTACAGATTGGTTAAGACCCTTTATCTGCCCTCTCATCTTCTCCGAGATCGCAAGACCTGCCGCATCATCCCCAGCTTTATTAATTCTTAAACCTGACGACAATTTCTCGAGTGACTTAGACTGTGCAGACTGCGCGCTTGATAATCTTGAATAAGTGTTCAAAGCCGAAATATTGTTATTAATCCTCATGTTCTTTTTTCCTCCCTGAAAACATTTTTTTGATTTGCGAACATCCATTTTCGCAAATTTGACACCAGCCAACCTATGATCATCTCGGTCCGCTGTTTCGGATGCATTTTTTCACCCTCATGCTGTATTAATCGGTTCCTTTTTCATTTCGTTAATAGCCTTTGATTAATTTTTTTCTTTTTTTGTCTTGGTTTTTCATTTTTTCGTCTTTATTCTTCTAATCTTTCATCCCACCTAATCCCACAAAAAAACCACACCGCTGCCAGCAACCCTCGCCAGCCACGGTGTGACTAATTTAAACCCTTATCCCTTTTTTCTCAAACGGCCCACAAGCCTCTGCCTCAATTCACCCTCTCCTCAACCGTCTCCGCCAGCACCCGCCCAACAAACACAGCCACAACCCCCTCATCAAACTGGGTCCCGACACACCGCCGCAGCTCTGCCACAGCCTCTTCCTTGGTCTTTGGCTTATGGTACGACCGCTTCGCCGTCATGGCCTCATAAGAATCCGCCACCGCAATAATCCGGGCATACAGCGGAATCTGGTCGCCTCTCAGCCCCTCCGGATACCCCTTCCCGTCTACGCGCTCATGGTGGTACAGCACCGCCTCCGCCACGCTGGCATACTCATCCGCGGACTTGAGGATCTGATAGCTCGTCTCCGGATGGCGCTTGATGATCTCAAATTCTTCCTCCGTCAGCCGACCAGGCTTGTTTAACAGCTCCGGTGAAATCATGATCTTTCCAATATCATGGAGCACCCCGGCGGTCTTGATCTCCTGCACGTCCTTCTCACTGAGACCCATCTCCCGGGCGATCGCCTCACAATATTGAGACACCCGCTCCGTATGAATCTGCTCCTGGTCGTACTTCAGATTGATGTTCTTCAGCACCATCTCAATGGTCTGACTCCGCATCAGCTTCCCGTACTTCAGCTTCTCCTTGTACATATTATTATCTGCCAGGGTCATCACGTCGCTCATGTCCTGGCCGGCTTCACACTTGCTTGCATGCCCCACCGCCACAGAGACAATCACCGACTCCAGCTTGACCTTGGCCGCCGCCTCCATGATCCGCTTCTTGATGCGCTCAGCCTCGAGCTCAGAGGTCTTTGGCAGCAAAATGATAAACTCATCCCCGCCAATCCGGCCTATGACGTCCTCTTCCCTGCAGACACGCCTGAGAAGCCCCGCCACACTCTTCAGCAGCCGGTCCCCCATCTTGTGTCCAAAGGCATCATTCGTCAGCTTCAGGCCGTTCACGTCAATGGTCACCACCGAAAACGGCAGGTTTCGCACTGTGTCCATCCGCGCCAAGGCGTCCTCAATATACCTGCGGTTGTACAGCCCCGTGAGGTGGTCGTGGAAGCTCAGGTACTCGATCTCGCTGATCTTCTCCTTCTTCTCCGTAAAGTCCCTGAAGACAATGACCACGCCGGTAATAAACCCATTGCTGCTTCTAATAGGCGCCGCGCTGTCCTCAATAGGGATCTCCCTGCCGTCCTTGGCGACTAAAATGGTATGGTTCGCCAGCTCAATGATCTCCCCAATTTCCAGCACCCGCTCCACCGGGTTTTCGCAGGCCTCCCGGGTGTACTCGTTGATAATGTGAAATACCTCAGCAAAAGGCCTTCCGAAAGCCTCCGCCTGAGTCCAGCCCGTCAGCGCCTCGGCAATGGGGTTCATGACCTGAATCCGGCCGTGATGGTCTGTCGAAATGACGCCGTCCCCAACAGACAGCAGCGTGGTCTTAAACTGCTCCTTCTCGTTGTAAATCATTTGCTCCATCCTGCGCCGCTCCGTGTTGTCCATGAAGGTGACCACCGTACCGACCACCCGCCCCTCCAGCAGCTGCGGATAGGAGTGGTATTCCACGTCGAAGCAGCTTCCGTCTTTTCGCCAGAACACCTCGTCCGCCACATGCGCCCCAGTGCTGTTTGCCGATGCTCGGTAGATCCGGCATTCCTCATCCAAAATAGGCGTCCCGTCCCGCAGACTATGGTGAATCACCTGATGCAGCGACTTCCCGACAAGCTCCCCGGCATCCTCGTAGCCCAGCATTTTTAAGCCACTATCATTGATAAACGTACAGCGCCCCTGCATATCCAGCCCGCAGATCGCCTCCACCGTAGAATCCAGGATCAGTTGCAGTCTGTCCTTGTAATCCTCCAGGGCAACGTTTCGATCCCGCAGGTCCTCCGTTCGCGCCTTGACCTCATCCTCCAGGGCATGGACGTGATAGTCAATGACCTCCGCCATGTGATTAAACGACGCCGCGAGCTGCCCAATTTCGTCATGTCTGAGGATGGGCGCTCTTTGGGACCGGTGACCATCGGCAAAGCTTTCCTGGGCATTCAGGAGCATGATCACCGGAGAAAACAGCTTTTTTGAAAGCTTCAAAAACATGAGAATGATCAGAATGAGCAAAGCACCGCTGAGCAGTACCGAGGTCTCAAAGCTCCTCTGATAGCCGGCAGCGAGAAAGCCCTCCGGCACAGAGGTAATGACGAGCCAGTGGATGCCGCTTGCCTGGATGGCGGCAACTTCCGTGAACACTTGCTCGCCATCCTGGTCATAGGCATAGTCGGTTTCTCCATCAGCCATATAGCGCTGATAGGCCGCCAGCACGCCTGCGTCGTGAAATGACGCTATGGGGAGCCTTTGAAATTTCCCTTCAGCGTCCAGAGTATAATTGTCTGCTCCATAGGAATTGGCGACGAGATATCCGGTATCCCGCTCCACAATCACGGACTTGGCATCCTTTCGCCCCGCGATCTCCGCCAGCTTTTCGTTGGCGTCTTCCAGGGTGATGTGGGCGCCAAGGACCCCTTTCAGCCTGCCCGCCTCGTCATACAAAGGCGCCGCGGCAGAGATGGTCAGATCGTTCATGACAAAATGCTTATAGATGCTGGAATAGGCAAGGTCTCCCGTCTCGGAGGCCGCCTTGAACCACGCCCGTGTCCTTGGATCAAATGCCCCGGCTTGCATGACAAGGGGGCCTGCGGTCAGATCCTCCTGAACGGTATAATACCAGGAATGACCTTCCGTAGAGTCGTCGTTTCTTATGATCTCAATAGTGCTCGCATCATTTCGCCGGGCACCGTAATACTCGCCCCTTGCGGAGCCGTAGCTGAAGCTGTATACCGACTCGCCCTCATGGCTGGCCAGGGCGTTGACGAAGAATTTTTCCCTGAGGGAAGGCTGATCCATATCAATAATCCCCTGCTCCAAAAGTCCTCGGTTAACCGCCACCATGTGCTGGGGGACCTGGATGTAGGCTTCGACTTGATCCATGATTTCATGGTTGGTGCCCCGTGCAATTTCCGCGACAGTGGCATCAATAGAACTGTTCCAGTTCGAAAAGACTATGCCGCCCAAAGCTGCAACCGCAACGAGTGTACTTAAGGTGAAGGCGATAATAATAATGGACCGGATTGAAATGGTGCGTTTGATTTTTGGACCTTGCTGCATGTCGCGCTCCTTTTAGCTTTACTTGAGTCTCTTAGGGTGATGTTTTATGGCTCAGGGCTCATTATACGAAAAATAATTCAGACTAAAGTATTTTGAAAATATTGATCACAAAATGTCGAAATATGTCGCATCGCTTTGCCACTTGAATTATATCGTAGATTCCTTCTAATTGTTAAGTGAAACTTACATAAATTATTTAACTATGACAAAATTTGTGGAATCCTCACCTCAAGTAATTTCAACAACAAAAACAAGGTGCCGTAAAAGAAGCCGCCTCGCGACGTTCTTTCAGACACCTTTTAACGCTTATTAAATCCTATCTTTAATCCCATTAACCCCCAAGCTTTGAAACAACGCCTTCCACAAACTTCTTAATGCTGATCTTCCCCCGCTCCTTCGAGCGGCCATCGAGATACTTCATCTCCTGGCGGACCTGCGGAAAATCAAAAAGCAGGGTGCCATATTCCGTAAACTTGGTGTTGTAGGGATCCTCCTGACCCAGGGCAGCCATGTTGGCGAGCGCTTTTTGAATAGTCCTGCGAATTCGCTGCTCCACGGTGCGGGCGTTCACTGAGCCACCCTCCTGTTCTGCCTCCGCCTCAGCGATCTCCTTGTAGATCTCTTGAAGCTGATAGGAACCTGAGGCTGCGGTCTGATGGATTCTGAGGACCAAGCGCGACAAGTCCTTGCAGCCGCTGTCCCCCACAATGCCAAGATCTGAAAAAACGGCGCTGAGCTTTGCGTTCGCGTCCTGGGGCTGAGCACTCATCTGGGTTTTAGGCTGAGCGCCACCCATGAACTGCAGGGCGTTCTGGATCAGCGACATGGACCGCTCGAGCTCGAGGTTGTGGGCCACGCCCCGGATGACGTTGATCACCTCGATCCGGTTGACGGGTTTGCCTATGAAGAAGACTATGCCGGCGGTGTAGGCTTTCGAGACCATCGGCTCATCCTCGACCTGGGAGATCATGATGAACTTGCCCTTGTAGCCCTGCCGCAGGGCAGCCTCCATGACGGCGACCCCGTCCATGCCGGGGAGAAGGTAATCGATCAGCACGACGTCCGGGTTATAGAAGAGGATCTCCTCCGCCCCGTGGGTGCCGGCGGACAGATCCGCCACGACTTTGCCCAGCTTGTTCTTTTCTATGATCTGCTTCAGCATCACGCGGACGCTGGGGTCGTCATCAATGACCATAAAGGTGTGGGGCTGCTGGCTTTGGGCGCCGGCCCCCGGATGGGTCTCATTTTGTGATTGAAACATTGCTCACGCCTCCAGTGCCTGACGGGGGATCGTCAGAATAAATGCGGTGCCGCGCCCCACTTCTGTGTTCACTTCAATGCTGCCGCCCAGGGCGTCCAGCAGGTTCTTCACATGGGCGAGGCCTATGCCCGTGGACGCGGCGCCCGTGGCTTCGTCGTACTTCGTCGTGAAGCCCGGCGTGAAGAGCACCGGCAGCACGTCGTCCTCAATACCCTCGCCCGTGTCCCGGACTACAAACCGTGCCTGGGTCTCGTCCGCATCCAGGATGACCATAATGTCGCCGCCCTTGTCGCCACAGGCGTCCATGGCATTCACGATCAGGTTGTTGAGCATGGTGAATACGCTGTGGTAAGCCTTGATCTGGATCGACTGCCCCACCTCCACCCTGAAGGTGACCGCGCTGCCCAGCTCCTCAAGAATCCGCCGGGCGTTGACTTCAATGATGGACGCAATGTCCTTCAGGCTCATGGCACCATCTTTCTCAAAAGTCTTCACCAGACCCTCGAAGCCCCGCAGCACTCTATAGTAGTCTTTTTTGATTTCATGTACGTCCCGGGCAATGGTCAGCGCTTCGTCCCTGACTCCGGGATTGTCCTTGTGGGCCTCATACAGCCGGTGACTGCGGCTCATGACGCTCTCAATCTCCCCCATGGACTTTTTCAGGTAAAAAATCTCCGCCTGAATGTTCGCCATCACCGCGTTCAGCTGGGCGTAGCGCTTCTGGTGCTCCCGCTTCATGATCAGCAGTTCCTGGCTCCGGTAGAGGAAATAGACAAAATATGCCAGCACGCTGCGCGCTATACCTATGGTCACAATCAGTACCAGCAGCCGGGAATTGAAAGTGTTGCCCACCCAGGCCTCGACGAGGTTGCTGGCCACATCCACCACAGCGAAGGCCGCCATGGTTACAAAGGGTTGATCTTTGCGGGCTCTGAGCCTTAACGCCCAGACCATGAGGCCAAAGGAGAGGTAATATAACCCCGCAGGAAGATTTTCTTCGATCAGTGTCAGAAGTGGCAAATCCGTGAGATAGAGGCGGATGGCTGTTCTAAGGAGGACAATGGCTGTCGACGTCATCACCGCCAGCTTGACTTCTGAAATATCCTCCCGGATCAGCAGAATCAGGATCAGCGCGAGAACCCCCGCGGAAAATCTGAAGGTCGACTGAAACGGATAAAAATAGATCTGACCGAAAAAGGCGACCACGGCCATCATGAGCAAATATGTCCTAATCTGCGGCTTACGGCTTGGGTTCAATGGCAGTCGTCCTCCTTCTCAGCATTGTCAGGTCAAGCACGTTCTTATATATTTACAAAATACATGAATCCCCGAGGAACTTCAAGATGCGCCGGAGCGCCTGGTCCCTGGCAGGGCCTTGCAAAAGGACGTGACCGGCGGGCTCGAAATACTCGAGCTCAGCTTTTGAGTGTGACTTTATGCTATGAAGGCCCTTCAGAATGCACGCGGCGCTCTGGTGATGAACGGTGTCGTCGTCAAGGCCTTGCAAAATCAGCGCTGGACAGCGCACCTCGCCAAACCTTGATTTGGTATGTCTCTGAATCCGCTTGAACTCCCATAGGGCTCTGACCGGAAACTTTACGGTACTTTTCATATAATAGCGCAAATGGTCTGGTCTGCGGTTCTTTATATCCTCTCCCAGGTTCGTCATGATCCGTTTCAAATCCCAGTGCTGGATGGGGGTGCTCATGAAAATGATGGCTTCAGGGTTGTGCCGGATGGCCAGATGCACTGCAATCAGTCCGCCTGTGGAAAAGCCTGCCAGGACAATTTTGTCCGACTGCGTTTTCAGGGCTTTGTAGGCCTCTTCCGCCGCCCAGATCCATTCTTCATAGGCATAGCGCGCCATGTCCCTGCGGCTGCTGCTCGAAAGGCCTTTTATAGTAGGTGCTGCCACCAGGTAGCCCCGTTTTCTGAGGGCCTCCGCCAAGGGCTCAACCTCCCAGGGGGCGCCGCCAAAGCCGTGGAGGAGAAGAAACGCCGGCTGGCTGCGATTGCTTTGACTGCTGTGATTCATAGGCCGTTCCCCCTTTCAGGATGTTCAATCCACGTACTGCTCCCATTTTATCATACTGGAAACGCCCCTTGGAACTTTTATTGCGGTTTGGTTGGGGACAGGCACCCGCCAGATTTTCAGGCGGTGCCTGTCCCCGACCAAACATTCAGGCGGTGCCTGTCCCCAACCAAACATTCATCTATCTTTTAAAATAGTTGTAGGCAAATCCGGAAAACATTTCTATAATGGTAAAGGATGCATGCGCAGCCAATTCTTTTGAGAAGGAGTCAATTCTATATGAACTTTCTGGGTGAATCCGCCGCTTTCGCGACGGCGATCTGCTGGACCCTCACCGGCATCAGCTTCGAACAAGCCGGCAAACGCGTGGGCTCCTTTGCGGTCAATCTGCTGAGGCTCATTATTGCCCTCGCCATGATGACCGTCTTCAATTTCATAACCAGAGGGACCCTGATCCCAATGGACGCCACACCCACCACCTGGCTCTGGCTCTCCATCTCCGGGCTCATAGGCTTTGTGCTGGGCGACCTCTTCCTGTTCCAGTCTTACCTGTTGATAGGCGTCCGGGTCGCAATGGTCATTATGGCCAGCTCTCCCATATTCGCCGCCCTCCTGGGCTTTATGCTCTTCGGCGAAAAGCTCACCCTGCTGAGCTTTGCAGGCATGCTCATCACCATTTTTGGCATAGCCCTGGTGGTGTTTCTGAGAAGTGGTGGACGCGAGGACAAAGACACGACCAAACTCACCGAGCTGCCTCTCAAAGGACTGCTCTATGCTTTTATAGGCGCCTTTGGCCAGGCGACAGGCCTGATCCTCAGCAAGCTTGGCATGGGCCCGGACTTCAGCCCCCTGGCCGCGACGCAGATCCGCCTCATAGCAGGGCTCGCGGGCTTTTTGGTCCTCTACGCCATAGGCAACCGCTGGTCTGAAGCCAAGGTGGCGCTTAAAAATCCCGGCGCCATGGGCTTTATCACCATGGGCGCTTTCTTTGGGCCTTTCATGGGCGTCTCCTTCTCCCTGATTGCCGTTCAAGCCACCAAAGCCGCCATTGCGTCCACCATCATGGCGCTGCTGCCGGTCATGATCATTCCCTTTTCCGTATGGCTGTACAAAGAGCGCGTCACCTTCCGCGAAGTTATTGGTGCCGTGATGACCGTTGCGGGCGTTGCGGTGATGGTGTTTGGGCAGTGAGCCTTGGCAAAGTCCAAAAAAAATTGCAGGCGCCAGCTGGCAGGTTTGAATTGCCGGTTGGCGCTTGCTTGGTCTCTGCTGCGAAACCAGAATTTACTGGTTTTGCAGCAGCTTTTTTTTGCCGATGGTCCCTTAGCGCACCCCTTCCTCCGGTACCAAGACCCCCGCTTCGTAGTGACAGCTCGTGACAGCGTCAAAGCCGAACACCTTGCAGAAGTAAGTCGTGACCAACTCTGTGATGTGTCCAAAATCCTGGGTTTCCCCCGTAAGCTTTTCAAGGGACGTGACGCCGCGGTCCGCGATGCCGCAAGGGACAATAAACTGAAAGTGGGACATTTCAGTGTTAACATTAAAGGCAAAGCCGTGCATGGTGACACCGCGTTTAACAGCGAGTCCTATGGCCGTGATTTTACTGTCGCCTACCCAAACCCCCGTGTGCACAGGATCTTTTCCCGCAGGAATGTCAAATTCTTCTTTCAGGAGCCGGATGAACAGCTGCTCCAGATTTTCTACAAAAGGCCGAATGCCTATGCCCCCGCGCTTGATGTCAAAAATAGGATATCCCACGATCTGGCCCGGCCCATGGTACGTGACGTCCCCGCCACGTTCAATCTGATGAACCTCAATTCCCTGCTCTTTGAGAAATGCTTCAGCAAAGAGAATATGGCCATCCTCAGCGGATTTGCCCAAAGTAATAACAGGCGGATGCTCCACGAGGATCAGGGTGTCTTCAATTTCGCCCTTTTGGCGTTTGGCTACCAAATCGAGCTGAATCTGGTAAGCGGTCATATAGTCACATCTGCCGAGGTTGAGTACTTGAAGCGCTTTCATAGAGGTCACCCCACTATACCGTCTTCAGAATGGACAGCTCTTTATCTGTCCTGAGCTCCCCCATCTGAGGGACATAGAGCTTGAAATGCGGTGCCTGGAAATGGGCTTCAAGATGGGCTTTGCTTTCCCAGGTTTCCACAAAGACCAGAACGTTAGGATTGCTCTCGTCTTCAAAAAGTGCGTAGTCAATGCAGCCGTCTTCCTTGACGGTTTCTTCCACCATCTTGGCTGCCAGGGCTTTAAAGGCTTCTATATTTTCAGTGGGTACTTGGTTTTTCGATACAACTTTAATCATAGCGGATGCCTCCTAAACAGATTCTTATTGGGATAATTATAACATTTTTTTAGAGGACGTGTGGTGGATTTTGCCACGACATCTTCTTAGGGACACTTATGCACGGTTTTGCAACTCATAAACAGAAGGTTGGTTGGGGACAGGCACCAACCAATCTCCTGCGTTAAACAAAAAGCTGAAAGATCGCCAGATGGAGATCTTTCAGCTTCTTCTATCTCTTAACTTAAACTACATGGCTTATGCCAATCGATCACTTTTCAATCATGACCATTTTGGATCGCCTATCCCCACAGTGCTTTGAGACCTTGCAGCGACTGAACACCCATGTAAGCCGTGATGAGAACGACCAGGATACCGAGGATCAGCAAGGATTTAGGGTGCTTGTAGTCGCCAATAATTTCTTTTTTCCCAGACGCCAGCAGCATAGTCCCCAGCGTCAGCGGCAGGATTAATCCGTTGAGTGAACCGGCAATGACCAGCAGCGTCGCAGGACGGCCTATGGTCATGAAAATAATTGTAGAGAGACCAATGAAACCAATAATCCATTTGTTGACGTGGTTTCCAATTGCGGTGGAGAAGGTCTTCAGGAAGGAAACGCTGGTATAAGCTGCTCCGACGACAGAGCTCAAAGCTGCAGCAAAGATAACCGTACCAAAGAGCTTATAACCTACGACACCCGCAGCGGCTTGAAACGCTGATGCTGGTGGGTTGGCAGGATCAAGGGCAAAACCTTTGGTGACGACACCGAGAACCGCAAGGAACAACAGGATCCTCATGATAGTCGCAATGCCCATCCCCATCAAAGCGGATTTATTGATTTCACTTAGATTTTCCACGCCCGAAACGCCAGCGTCGACAAGTCTGTGACCGCCGGAGAAGGTGATATAGCCGCCGACCGTACCGCCTACCAGCGTGATGATTGCCAGCATCGGGATATGTGTTGGCATAAAGGTTCTCGTAATAGCTTCTCCTATCGGAGGATTTGTTGAAAAGGCCACATAGCCAACCAGAATAATCATGGCGGCGCCAAGAATTTGAGTCAATCTATCCATGGCTTTTCCGGCTTCTTTAGAAAGGAAAATTAAGATTGCTAAAATCGCTGCGGCTGCTGCGCCAATTTTGAGGTCAAGACCAAATAAGACGTTTAAGCCAAGTGCCGCGCCACCAACGTTGCCTATGTTGAAAGCCAAACCGCCAAGGGCAACCAGGAAGGCAAGAAAGTAACCAAGGCCCGGGAGCACTTTATTCGCAACTTCCTGACCTCTGAGGCCAGAGACGCCTATGACGCGCCAAACGTTGATCTGGGCTACAAAGGACAAGATGACTGAGATGAGGATGACAAAGCCAAAAGTCGCGCCGAGCTGTTCAGTAAAAACCGCAGATTGCGTCAAGAATCCAGGTCCTATTGCGGAAGTCGCCATCAGGAACGCTGCGCCAAGAAGCACTGAGCCGTGTTTTGATTTTGGTTTTTTTGCATTAGCCATAAATTTACCCCTTTTTAACTTATTTGTTTAAATATGGTTTCACAAACATAGAAAGCTCCAGTTCTACAGCCTTATCCAGGCTAAATATCCGTATGAATAAAGATAATGATACCCTTTGACTATTATAAGCGGGGGAAGGCCATGATCTATAGGAGTGTCAGTGTAACCGTAAAGGGTCTCTGACGTTCCCCCGCTTATAGCTTAATTAGAATGCCGCAAACTCATGATCCTGAAGATCCGTAATAAACATATAGCCTGGAGCATGGGTCAGCATGATTGGCGGTTTTGACTGCATTGCCACCGCTTGCGGTGTGACGCCGCAGGCCCAGAAAACCGGCACTTCGCCTGGCTTAATTTCGACCGCGTCGCCGAAGTCTGGCTTAGAGATATCCTTGATCCCAATCTGCGCCGGATCGCCAATGTGTACCGGGGCACCGTGGACCGCAGGGAAACGGGCGGTGATTTGAGCCGCTTTGACGACTTGGTGGTAAGGGATTGGACGCATGCTCACAACCATAGGGCCAGAAAAGGCACCCGCAGGGCGGCACTCCATATTGGTAATATACATTGGCACATTGCTGCCTGCAGCGATATGGCGAACTTCTATATTCGACTGCATGAGGGCGGCTTCAAAGCTGAAGCTGCAGCCCAGGAGAAAGGCGACGAAGTCATCCCGCCAGATGCCAGAGACGTCCTCGAGCTCCTGGACGAACTTGCCATTCTCATAAACTCTGTATTTTGGAATGTCCCGGGCAATGTCTGAACCAGGGGCAACAATGGCCATTTCACGGCTGCCCACCTCTGTAACGTCGAGGATTGGGCAAGGCTTAGGATTGCGCTGGCTGAAGAGCAAAAAGTCATAAGCCAGATCTTTTGGCAGGACCACGAGGTTGCCTTGGGCATAGCCCGGGCAGAGACCTGCTGTTGGTTTGACGAACTCACCATTTCGGATCGCCAGCCGCATTTCGGTCGGTGTAGCAGTTTTGAAAGGTATCAAGAACGTACGCCTCCTTCAATTGAATGTGTTTTGGTTGGGGACAGGCACTTAATGAAAGTCAATTTTTTGAGAACTGTCACGGTAATGCCCCGCAAGCAGTCCACGTTTCTTTTGTTTACAATTTCCGCCTCTTATTGCCGACCCTTAGACTTTGACCTCTTCAACCTTCACGTCGTAGACAGCGCCTGCGACATTGAGGCGGAAGAGTCGGGTGCTGATGATTTCTTGAGCCTTAGGGCTTTGAGCGCCCGAAGTATCAAACGGCACTGGCGCTGCCATTTCAGGGATTTCATTAAAGAACGCCTCCCTGACTTTCAAGAGCGCATGCGCTTCTTCCAAAGTGACTTTTTTGAACCGGATTTGATCCCCGGGCTTGGACTGTGCCAGCAGCGGCAAATCCACGGAGATCACACCAGCGATCTTCGTGTAGCCACCGGTGGTTTGACGGTCCGCCATCATGATAATAGGCTTGCCGTGACCCGGGACCTGAATGGCGCCAAAGGCTATACCATCAGAAATGATGTCGCCGCCCTTAACGTGTTCTATGGAAGGACCGTCGAGGCGATAGCCCATCCGGTCGCATTCATTGGTGACGGTATAAACGTTATCAAGAAAGGTCTGGATGCCGGCTTCGGTGAAAGCGTCATCCTGAGGGCCTAAAACAACGCGAATGTCTTTCGCTGCGCCATAGACCGGGATTTTATCCGTTGGAATCGCGAGTACCGGAAGGCCCTCAGCCCCAGCCCCAACAGGTACCTGATCCCCTGCTTTCAGAGCCCGGCCTTCGAAGCCGCCAAGGGCTGCCTTGGTATAAGTAGAGCGGCTGTTCATTACCAGCGGCGTGTCAATACCGCCACTGACAGCCAGATAACCTCTTAGGCCGGCTTTCAGACCTGCAAAGCTCAAAACGTCTCCTGCTTTAACGGCCAGGGTCTGCCACATGGCCACTGGAGCGCCGTTGAGCTTAGGCCCCAAATCCGCGCCCGTAAGCGCAATGTGGCCGTCGAAGTCCAGCTTCAGTTCAGGCCCAAGCATCATCATTTCGAGCACCGCTGCGGATCTGTCGTTGCCTACGAGAAAGTTGCCCACTGCTGCAGCGTGCTGGTCCATGGCCCCCGCCACAGGTACCCCAAACTGCTGATAGCCATAGCGGCCGAGATCCTGTACCAGCGTCAGCATGCCAGGCTTGATGACTTCAATACTACGTACTTGAGACATACCTACGCCCTCCCTTCTCGAGCCTTGTCCTGTGCCTCGCGGCTCATACGGTCATAGGTCTCCTGATCAATTGGGACAAAGCGGATGGATTCGCCCGCCTTAAGTAAAATGGGCTCTTCACTGAGAGGATCGTAAAGCGGGACAGGCGTGCGGCCAATAATTTGCCAGCCACCAGGGCTGTCAATAGGGTAAATCCCAGTTTGTGCCCCGGCAATGCCCACAGAACCCCCTGCAATTTTCGTGCGAGGTGTCTCGAGACGCGGGGTCGCTATGCGCTCATCCATACCGCCAAGATATGGGAAGCCTGGCGTAAAGCCCAGCATATAGATCCTATAGCTCTTAGAAGCGTGGATTTCAACGACCTCTTCAGGGGTCAGTCCATTGTGCTTAGCGACAAATTCCAGGTCAGGGCCATATTCACCGCCGTAGAGGGTTGGAATTTCAATGATCATAGGCTCAGGAAGCTCTATGTCGTCAAGGCCGCCAAGGGTATTCCTCACCTTTTCGCAAAGGGCCTCATACCCAATGTGAAGGGGATCATAGTGAATCATCAGCGAACAGTAGGTAGGCGTCATTTCGACAATGCCCTCAACGTTCACTTTTTGAAGTGCCAGCATCAGTGACCTGACCTTCGTGTTCAGCGCTTCTGAAATTTCATTGCCAAAGCTGGCTACCAGTGCGAGATCGCCGGACGGCGCCAGTCGAAGCTCTGTATCCAAAAGCCTTCACCTCCATTTTCTTAAACTTCTAAATAGCTGCTTATAAATTTGCAGCAGCCGTTACACAAAATTCTTAAAAGCCGTTATAGTCACGCCCTCTTTTTCAAGGGTTTCTTTGATTTTCTTGACAAACTCGACAGCCTCCGGGTTATCCCCATGAACACAGATGGAATCCGCTTTCATCTCGACCTTTTCGCCTGTGATGGCCGTAACCTCGCCCTTCTTCACCATGGTTACCACTCGGGCGATCGCTTCATCAGGATCGTGAATCACTGCGCCAGGCTGACTTCTTGGCACCAGTGTGCCATTTGCCTGATAAGCCCGGTCAGCAAAAACTTCCTGAGCAACCCTAAGTCCAACAGCCTTCCCAGCCGTTATCATTTCGCTGTTTGCAAGTCCCAGAAGAATGACTTCAGGCGCGGCTTCATAGACAGCTTCCGCAATGGCCTGTGCCAGCTTGGCGTCCGTTGCCGCCATGTTATACATAGCGCCGTGAGGCTTCAGATGCTGCAAAGATCCATTTGCTGCTTTGACAAAAGCTTGCAGCGCACCGAGCTGATAAAGGGTATAAGCTTTGACCTCCGCTGGCGTCACCGCCAGGTTTCTGCGTCCAAAGCCCATCAGATCAGGATAACCAGGATGCGCACCTATAGCTGTACCATTTTCAATAGCCGACTTGACGGTCTTTGCCATGACCAAAGGATCTCCGGCATGCCACCCGCAGGCTATATTGACTGAAGAAACAAAAGGAATAATTGCATGATCCATACCAATCGTGTAGCTGCCAAAGCTTTCACCTAAATCACTGTTCAAATCTACTTTAAACAATTGCGCCACCTCCTGCACTATACTAAAGCAAGTTTGATGCCAAAAATAACAATTCTGAATTTCCAACGCTCTCAAAAGTTACATTTCTAAATTTTGTGCCAATTCGTTCGATATCGCACATAAAGCGAGAGCGAAATCGCACATTGTGCGATTTCGCTCATCATAGAGGTCAGCGACAACACCACTTACCCTTTACCTGACTCCCACCTCATTAAACTTTCTCCAGTTTTCTTTTAAGCGCAAACCGGCTAATCCCCAGCAGGTCCGCGGCTTTGGAGATTTGCTGGTTGCTGAGCGCCAGGGCCACTTCAATGTACTGGTTCTCCAGAGACTTGACTTCCTCCTCCAGAGAAAAATTGCCGCTGAGCAGCTTAGTCATCAGCTGTTCGCCAGCGTTCTCCTCCACTATGCCGCCATCCGGATTCTCCGCGAAGCGCAATTTTGAAATCTCCGGCGGCAAATGATTCGGTTCAATGCGTTGCTTTGGATATAGAAGCAAAGTCCTCTCCACGACATTCTTCAACTCCCGCACATTGCCAGGCCAGCGATAGGACAATAAACTCTGCTTGGCTGCCTCAGAGAGCTCCGGAACGCTGCTCTTGTTTTTTTTAGCTTCGTTTTCAAAGAAAAATTGGGTGAGAAGCAGAATATCCTCGCCTCTTTCCCTGAGGGGCGGCAGCTGAATTGGAAAAACGTTAAGGCGATAAAATAGATCTTCTCTAAAGAGTCTATCTAAAATTGCCTGCTTAAGATCCCTATTGGTCGCAGCCAACACCCGTACATCCACCTCCAAATCCTCAAGGCCACCCACACGCTTGAATTTATGGTCCTCAAGAAACCTAAGGAGCTTGGACTGAAGCTCAAGCGGCAGCTCTCCTATCTCATCCAGAAAAACTGTCCCACCGTCCGCCAGCTCAAGAAGTCCTTTCTTACGGGCATTGGCACCTGTAAAAGCGTTCTTCTCAAAACCGAAGAGTTCACTTTCCATGAGGTTTTGGGGTATAGCCCCGCAATTGATTTTTACAAACGGCAACGCAGACCTGGGCGACAATTTGTGAACCGCCTCTGCTACAAGCTCTTTGCCGGTTCCTGTCTCACCTTGTATCAACACCGTTGTCCTCTCACTGGGCGCAACGACCTCGATCCTGTGGAGCACCGCTTTCAGCGTTTCGCTTTCACCAATCATGAATTTACTGCGGTGAAGGGTCTCATCCTCATAAAGAGAAAGGCGGTTCATAGCCTTCAGATGCTCGACACCTTTCTGGATCAAAATATCCAGCTCATCAAACTCAAAAGGTTTGTGCAGGTAATCATGAGCGCCGGCTTTGATCGCTGCCACGGCTGTCTTGACGTCTCCGTATGCCGTCATCATGAACGCCACCAAATCAGGGTCCAGCTTTTTAAGCTCCGGCAGCAGCGTCAATCCGTTGTCACTTCCCAGCCTCAGATCCAGCAGCGCAATATGGGGCTTAAAGCTCACCATCTGCTCCAGGGCCTCTGCTGCGCTGGAGGCGGAATGTGCTTCATACCCCAAATCCCCCAAGCCTTCACATAAGGAATGGCTCAAAGATTTTTCGTCGTCTATGACCAACACTCTGTAAATCATCCTAAAGCCTCCTTCTGAGCCACAGGGAAATTAAGGGTTACAGTGGTCCCCACGCCCGCCTCACTGATCAGCTCAATCTCGGCGCCCATGTCCGTCATGAGCTTTTGAACCACGGACAATCCAAGTCCTGTACCCGTGGCATGGGTGGTAAAGAACGGATCGAATACCCTTTCAAGATCTGAAGCCGCTATCCCGCTCCCCTCATCCTCAACAACCACATACACCCTGGCGCTTTCCGCAATTCTGCCGCTGTCTGCGACTTCGACTTCGACTTTGCCAGTGCCCGTCCCAGCCCCCGAACCTGAGCCGGGATCCATTCCCATACCCTGGTGAGACATAACCCGCAGTTTAATCGTATCCTCTTCAGAGGAGGCATTGATCGCGTTGGTGATCACATTTAAAAGAATCTGCTCCGTCTGGTTTTCGTCCGCTATAATCTCAACAGGTGCCCCCACCGGCTCAAAAACCAGCCTAACCCTCCGAGCCTCGGCGGCAGGTGCGACCAACGATAACGTCCGCTCTATAACCGGTTCGAGACTGAGCCTTCTCAGATCCGGCTTATGAGGCTTCGCGAAATCCAGAAGCTCTGAAACCAGCTTGTTCATCCGGTCGATCTCATGGACCACATTGTCAAACAGCGGGCCGTTCCGGTCGTCCTCCGAACACACCAGCCGCCGCTTCAGCACCTGAATGCTGGTCTTCATACCCGCCAGCGGATTCCTGATTTCGTGGGCGAGCCCTGACGCCAGCTGCCCCACATATGCCATGCGGTTGACGCGCTCCATCCGCATTTCCAGGCGCTTTCTCTCCGAAATGTCAGCAAAGCTGAAAATTGCACCTGTCATGTCGCCACCGCTGTTGATCAGCGGGGCCGCAGAGGTGGCATAATAACGCTTGTCATCACTTGGTCCCGCCTGCAGCACATAAACCTGATCAAAGCGCCCAGGCGTCTCCAGAAGCCCTGTGAGCTTAGCCCGAAGGAGTGCCATGAAGGGCTTGCCCGACTCCAGCTCCTTCAGTGCAGGATCCAGCAGCCTTACCGCTGCCTCGTTTTGATTCAGCACAGTCCCCTCCTGACCCATCACCAGAACCCCCGTGGTCAGGCTCCTGAGGACATCCTCGTTGAACTGCTTCGCCTCCAGCAGCTTCCTTGCGTTTTCCTGAAGCCTATGAATCATCTGGTTAAAGGACTCCGCCAGCATGCCAATCTCGTCCGTCCTGTCCATTTCCAGCTGCGTCTCCAGGTCCCCGGCAGACATCTCATTACACTGCTCTGCCAGATATCGCACCGGCCGTGACAAGTGGTGCGCAATCAGGATCGTTGCCTGCATGGACAGAATCAGCGAAATAATAGCCACGAGAATGGAATACTTCTGGGCATCCACCAGCTCGCCAGCGAACAGCTTCTTCTCCCCTGCAACCGCTACCGTCCAGCCGGATCCCGCATCCCTGGCATAGGTGATCATCAGCCCGTCGTCCTCATAAAACCCTCTGATGAGGTCTCGATTAATCTTCCCCACCACTGCCATTGGCGTGATGGTCCCAGAACCCTTTGGCAAATGGTCCACCCAAACCTCAGCCTCATCAAAGACATAAAGCCCCTGCCGATGGTACCCCGCCAAATACCCCGCCACTTCGCGCTTGTCCGCCTCATCCTTAAGCTCGACACTTTCCAGATGATACATCACTTCCATCATGGTCATCATCTGTTGCTGCCTCTGGTGGTCCAGAAGAAGCCTATAGCCGTTCCAATATGAAATCAGTCCCAGCACCCCAATGGAGAGGGCAATCAGAATCATAAATGGAATCAAAATTTTATTTTCAATATCCAGTTTGATCATTGGTCATCCCTCCGACCGAAGTGCCCAATCCCAAAAAACAGGACGGACGCCACAATAATGCCCGGAAAAGCAGGATGAATCAGATGTCCCGGAGAACCATAGAGGCCGCGGTCAAATATTGAAAAAATGACCATGGTAAGCACGCCACCATAAGCAGAATAAAGCGCCGCTTTCTTACTTGCACGCTTCCAGAAAAGTCCTCCATAAAGCGGCAGAAGGAAGGCCACGGCAAATAAGCCATAGACGTAACCGCCAAAGGTTAAAACACTGGATGGCGGATTAATGGACAACAGCAAGGAAACGACACCAGCAAACACAATAAAAATCCGATTCAAAGTTATTAAGCGGTCATTATCCACTTTTGAGGCTACGGTAAGCCCAAATAGATCATAGGTAAACCCGCTTGCCAGAACCAAAAACTGTGAATTCGCCGTCGAAACCGCTGCTGCCGCCATGCTGATCAGAATAAACCCGCTCAGCTTTGTATAAAGTGTGTTATTGATTATGTAAGCATAGACCTCGTCAACAGTTGATATGCCTGCAATGGTGGGCTGAATTACCCTTGACCCGAAACCGATCACAATCAAACCCAAATAGATCAATGTCAAGAAAACAAAGGAATATCCAATCATTTTATAAGCCGTCTTGTCATCTTTGGCCGCAAGTATCCTGACCGCATATTGGGGATTTGCCGCGACACCAAGTCCCCACCCAAAAAATCCTGTCAAAACCATAAGGGGAGGATACGCCTCTGAAGAAAGAGGTTTGATAAGCGCTCCTGCAACGGTCGGCTGGGCGCCAGCAAATGGCACAGTCGCAATGTGTGCTGCCTTTTCCAGAATCTCTATCAGTCCTTCAAATCTTCCCGTTACCAAAACAGCCGAGAACAAGACACCTAAGCAAATCAGAAAAAAATTCAACCCATCCGTGCGCGCCACTGAAAACAGACCGCCAAAAGTAGAATACAGAATAAATAAAAACACTAAGAACGTCGCCAAAGTGTAGTGTATATCCAACAGCTCACTCATGACCACGCCAAATCCACGTATTTGAATAGTCATGTAGAGCGTAAATGTAAACACAATGACAATCCCGCCCAGCCTTTGAAGGGCCAAACTATTATAACGCACTCTGAAATACTCCGGGAGTGAAAGAATATCATACTGGCGAAGCCTTTTAACCAAAAAAAACAGAAACGCAGTCCCTATATACCAGGGCACAACGGAGAACAGCAGACTGGACAATCCGTAGGCGTATAACGAGCCCGTAAGGCCTTGCATGGATGCTGAGCTGAACCATGTGGCTGTAAAGGTGAAGACTGACACCCAAATGCCCAGGCTGTTTCCCGCCAGAAAGAAATCCCTGAGGTTCCTCGTTTTTTTTATGCCGCTCTTCCCGAACCAAAGCAGCAAGACCGTATATAACGTAAAATACAGAAGATATTCCACTGATTTATTCACGCTGATGCACCCCCTCCCAAGACAACAAAGGTGAACAAAACCTTTTCTTATATGGTATCGTTTTTTCAAGGGACTTACAAGAATTTCAAAGTCGGTAACAACCAGGCGAGCGAGATTTGAACCCAGCAACCGCACCGGGAATGGAAACTTTTACCCAAATCTAAGCAAGAAAAAGAAGCAGCGGCAAACGGGGGCTTGCCACTGCTTCTTAATATATTGCAAATGAACTTTAGGCCTGGCTTAAGAAATCCACGGCGAACTGCGCATGGAGCGCCGTGCCGAGTTTGAAAAAATCTTCATCCAAATTGAATTTTTCATGATGCGGAAAATAAATCGATCCTTTAGCTTCGTTTTTATATCCGAGCAAGGCGAATGCGCCAGGCGCCTTCTGGAAGTAGAAAGGCATATCCTCGGAGCCCATATTCTTTTTCAGTTCAATATTTCGATCCGTTCCAAAAATCTTTTCTCCTGCTTCCGCTGCGATTTTGGTGACCAGCTCGTCGTTAAACAGGCTGACCGCACTTTCCTCAATGACAATGTCCACACTGACTTCGTACATCTCCGCAATGGCGTTGGCATGACGTTTTAGTGCTTCGTGAACTGTTTTTCTGACCTCAGGATTGAAGTACCTCATGGAAATATCCAGCTCTGTATATTTCGCGACAATATTTGCTTTAGTACCGCCAATAAACTTGCCTACAGACACGACGACCGGCTCCTGAGAGTCCACATTTTTTGCGATTATGCCTTGAATGTCATTAACGAACATACAAGCAGGATGTATGGTGTCTTTCGCGAGGTGAGGCGCTGAGCCATGTCCGGATACACCCTCAAATTTGATAAAGATGGTATCACAGCCTGCCATTCTGTAGCCAGGCGTCAAATCGTAATAGCCCGTTTCCATAAACGGCATGCCATGCATGCCAAACACTGCGTCTACGCCGTCCATACCACCATCTGCAATAATCTTCTTAGCGCCTGCAAACGTCTCTTCTGCTTCCTGAAAGAAAAATCTGACTTCGCCAGGAAGCTCGTCTTTCATTTCAGAAAGAATTTTCGCAGCGCCTAACAACATCGCTGCGTGGGCATCATGACCGCAGGCGTGCATCACGCCTTTATTTTTGGATGAGAACGGCACACCGCTCTGCTCTATAATCGGAAGCGCATCAATGTCAGCGCGCAGCGCAACAGTTTTACCTGCCTTGTCTGCATTAAGACGTGCGATCAGCGAGGTGCTTCCGGATTTTTCATAAGGGATCCCGAGCGCATCGAGCTCCTCCATTATTTTCGCTTGTGTTTTAAACTCCATGCTGCTCAGCTCAGGATTTTCGTGAAAATAACGGCGCAGCTCAATGACATAAGACTCAATTTCCTGTGCTTTCTTTAACATTTCTGACATAATGTCCTCCTTCGAATGTACGCCGCGGGACTTCAGCTTTGAAGCCCGCGGCACCATCTCGTCAAAGATGTAGTTTTTTTAGGTACTTTATTAGTTCGGTAACTTGTTCTATGCACTCAATAACAATCTATGCTTTTGCGGCTGATTCAGTAGTATGATCTTTTTTGGCTGAAAGGATGGAGTAAAGAATGCCAAGTACTGCAATGATCCCTGTATCCGCGAGTGATATTGGTGTGGCGATACTAGCTGGCAGAAACTTAGGTACAAAGCGTATGAAAACCATTGAAGCAACGCCAATTGCTACTAATGCAACCAGGTTAGGCACTTTTATCTTAGAGCCCATCATAACGAGCATTGCACCCAATATTCCCGGTAAGGCAAAGTTAAACGAGGACAATATTGCACTTGGTAAAACATTGACTATAACCTGACCGGCAACAAGCACAACAGCCAAAACAGCCAAATTAGTGAACGTGGAGGAAATGAGGGCAAATATTCCAGCAACCTCTGCCTCTTCTGATCCCGGGGTCAGTCCCAATGCATCCTGAGTCCCTACAATGACGGGCAGACGCATGTTGCCAATATTGCCTGAGAGGAATGACATATAGGTTCCAGCCGGCCCCAAGGTTGGGAAGTATGAAATAGGTTCAATAAACCAGACGATCCCAACAAAGCCCGCTATGGAGATCAGGCCGCTGATTATATCAGAAGAATTTGGACGATAACCCAATACAAAGGTCAGATAGAGTGGAATCGTCAGGGTACAAAGCAACGCAATCGCAATAGTGAGCTGACCCCAAAAGTGAATGGATTTATGAAATGGATTTACATTTTTATTGTTTGACATATTGTTTACCCCCTATCTTAAGATGGTGCCTACGACCATAGCAGCAACAACCGCAAAGCCCATTGCCCAATCTTTAAGCCATTTTTTTGAGCTGTCTTTTGCGACAATTTTATTGACAATTACAACGGATAAGCCACCAGCGATCAATGCGGCCAAAGGTGCAATAGTGAGTTCTTTCGCTAAAACACCTTTATTGATGACTTCTTTATAAGCCAGGGAAAAGAATATGATAAACGGGGCAAAGAGAGACATGTAGCCAATGGTCAGTGGATTAGCTTTTTTAACCGTTTCTTGAAGCTTGTCAATATGCTTCGTTGCAAACAAGACGACAACCAACCATCCAGCGCCACCTAATGTCATAACCCATGCAGCAGCTGAAAGCATTTTGGGTGCAAAATCTGGTGTGCCTGCCGTGCCACCGCTGCCGATCTGAGCAGCAATCATTTCAAAAGCAGCAGATCCAATGATGCCAACCCTGGCTAAAGTCAACGGACCGCCAATTTGTGCAATCAGCGCCACCGCTACGGCGAATACCGCAAAGGCTGGGCCGATGGTTCCTATGAACCCAATTTTAAAAGCTTCCTTGACCTGCTTTGAACTTATTAAGGATGTTTCTTTCACGTGCTTATTCGCTATTCGATAAAAAATAAAGGATTGAACGATAACGTTGGCAATAATAATCAGAGCTAAAATCCACATCACCGGATTATTAGCAATTAACAATGTTTCTTTCATACATTTACCTCCGTTCAAAATTAAGTGTTTGAGAATATGTACAGTGCAGCGTGACTGATAATCAGATCGATCAGGCGATCTAACGTGGTTCTGGTTACATGCTTGCTGATGCGTGAGTTTTCTTAGTTGAAAAGAAAATGAATGAGTGCGGGTGTGACATCCAGCCCGGCGGTGATCCACGATATAGTGCTGCTGACAATTTCCTAACAGTTCATTTTCAAACCTCCTGAATGATTATTTTGAAGTTTCTGAAAATAGGATACCATTCTGTAACCTATTTTTCATCGCAAACAGATTTCGTTTTAATATTCGCTAAATTCAAAATGAACATTTTTTCTTTTTCAAAAGTGTAATCCGAAAATATTTTCACTTTTTTTGTCTTTTTAGCAGCATTATCGCCATAGGGCACCTTCTAAAATTGAAATTCCCTCTTGAAACGTATATAATAAACCTTGAAATTCCAGCATCAGCGACGAAATATCACTCATTGGGGGGGATCCAGCGTGGGCTTGTCAGTAGGGGAAATGCTCCAGAAAGATTTTTTCAAAGATTTCGTACTCGCCGCCGGTCACAAAGGACTGAGCAAACACGTACAAGGTATCGCTGTATTAGACGCTCCTGATGGTTTTGGGTGGACCAGAGGCAGAGAGTTCATTATTTCCTCAGGCTATGTCTTTAAACAGAAACCAGATTTATTGGATCAATACATCCAGTCGGGACAATTCCCCAAAGCCTCCTGCATAGGAATCAAGCTCGGGCGGTATATTGATCAGTTTCCTGATGAACTCATACAGGCCTGCAACGACTATGATATTCCTCTGGTGAACATTCCCATGGGCATCTCCTGGATGGATATCATGAATAATTTGAACGTCATAGTGATGAATAAAAATATTGAACACTTTAACATAGGAAAGGTTCAGTTCAATAATTTGTCGGACTTGTCCTATCACGTCAGGAAGATCAACAGAATTCTCTCCGCTGTTGAAACCGAAATGGATTTTCCGGCTATGCTCTATAACCTGACAAACGATAAAGCGTTTTACAGCTCTGAACGCTTCAAAGAAATTTCTCAGGGCATGCAACCTGAGGAATTCTGGAATCCGCCGTTTAACTTCAGCAAGGAAATATTGTGTGAGAATTTAAAAATGGCGCGCTACAGAATCTTCGACACAAAATATGACAGTCCCTACAGCTGGATTACCGTGCCTATTAAGGTAGATAACAAAGTCCAGGCTTATTTTGTCGTCCTCGAGGCCACAGGCCTGATTGACTATTTTGATCAATTTGCCCTCAGAACAGGCTACCTACTCCTTCAGGAGCTCTATGAACAAATTTTGGTGACGCAGAGTATTGGTGACATAGGCTTTGAGAGTTTTGTCAACGCTCTGGTGTCGGGCAAGCTGACGAATGAAACGGAAATAAGATCCCACGCCGAAGAGCTGTCACTCGATCCAGATCTCGAGTATTATACGCTTGTCGTGAAAGAAACCATCGGCAAAGTTTCTATGAGTAAAAACAGGGATTTGATCAGGACGTCTATCCGTGGTGTGTTCAGCAGCACAGAATGCAGAACGGCAATCATCAATGACGATCATTGCCTCATGCTCTTATTTAACAAAGAAGGTCTCGAAGAGCAGCACTACATCACTGAGCTCAGGACACGTCTCAAAAAATTGAATCAACGACTGACCACAGACCTGGAAGGGGCGCGGCTCTATTATGCCCTTTCTGATGTCAAAGATGACGTCGTCATGCTTGAGCGCAATTACAAACGCTGCCTGCAGACCCTCAGCGTTGGAGAGATTCTGGATCCACAGCAGCTTTTTAAAACCTATTCCAGCCTCGGCGCTTTGGCATGGCTCAGTATCAGACCGGACGAAATCGAGCTTATGAAGCGGGATCTTGGCCAGCTCCAAAATCACCCTGATGCCGAAATGCTCATGGAGACGCTGAAAGTCTATCTGGAATGCAAAATGAACTTCAGTCAGACCTCCAAGCAAATGTTCCTTCATATCAACACCGTCAGGAAACGCATAGATGAAGTCATCTCCCTGCTCCCGGTGGATCTTGAGGATCCTGCCATTCGCCTGAAGCTTGAGCTTCTGCTGAAGTTTGTAAGTTGAATAATTTCCGCGACTCAGCGCCTACGCCATGCTGAAAATGCTTAAACCCTCAGTTTTGAGGTATAGGTATATAAATCAGGCTTAGGAGGTGACCGACATGAAACACCTTCCCAACATCTTGACAATCATGAGGCTGTTTCTCGTGCCTATTTTCGCTTTTCTTTACTTTTCAAACATTGAAAATGCACATTTTTACGCTCTCGCCGTCTTCATTCTCGCCGGAATCACAGATTTGCTGGATGGCTACATTGCGCGCAAATATGATTTGATCTCCGTTGTCGGCACTGTGCTCGATCCTCTGGCGGACAAGCTGATGCTTCTGACAGCACTGCTTTGCCTGACGGTTGATGGTATCATGCCGCTGTGGGCCATGGCGATTGTACTGATTAAGGAGCTTTTCATGATTGCAGGCGGTCTCATTATGTATTTCCGAAAAGAGAAGTCCGTCATTCCTGCAAATAAGTTTGGGAAGCTGGCCACCCTGTTATTTACCCTCGCCGTGTTTTTTATGATCGTTCAGCCCACAGCCTGGTACACCATGGCGCTTTTAGTTTCTGCGATAGCTTCGAAGCTTTGGGCCTTCACATCCTACGCCAAGCACTATTATCATAACGTCAGGACGCAGAGTCACTGAGCCTTCTGTAAAGTCATAACTTAATTTGAAAGCCGCCATCTAAAAAGGCGACAAGTGCACTGCTTTTCAGAGCAGTAACGCTTGTCGCCTTTTTTTAATGAAAAATTCAAGCTTTTGCGGTCTTTAATCCCGGAATCCCAAAATTGGAGATGAGAAGCCCCGCCAGGATAATGGCACATCCGAGCCACTGAGTCGGGGTCAGCTGCTCACCCAGAACGAGCCGGGCACTCAGCAGCCCAGTGACTGGCACAAGCAGTGACAGGGGCGCGACTTTCCCGGTAGGATACTTATCAAACAGCATAGTCCAAACCCCGTAGCCAAAAAGGGTCGCGAGGAACGCGAGATAGAACGCAGAAAAGACAGAGATCAGCTTTAAGTTCGTCAGCGCCATTAAAATCTCTTGAGGGGAATTTACGTTCAGCGCAAGGAGCATCAAGGGAATTGGCGGCACAAGGCTGGACCACACCACAAGACCCAGCATATCCAGCTTTTTCCCCTGCCGTTCGGCTTCTTTGTTCGCAAAGCGAATTACTATATTGGAAACGGACCAAAAGAATGCCGCAAAAAGTGTCATAATCAGCGCGCCTACCGGTACCAGCGCCAAATCTCCAGAACCGTAAATACCACTGAGGAGCAATAGCCCTACAGCCATAATGGCTAGTCCAACCACTTGCTGCCTCTTGAAAGCTTCTTTTAAGAAAACAGCTGCCAGAAGGTAGGTAAAAAAAGGCTGCGTCTGAAGTACAACAGACGCAACGCCTGCCGGCATCCCAATTTCAATGGCGTAAAACAGCAAGCCAAATTGCCCGACGCCTAAGGTTAAACCATAGATCACAATGTATTTCCAGGAAATCTGTGGTTTTCTGACAAAGAATATGGCCGTCGCGGAGACTATGAAGAATCTGGACGCCGCAAGGACCAGTGACGGAACCCCGGAGAGCCCCAGCTTGATTACTGTGAAATTTGCGCCCCATACTATGACTAATAACAGCGCCAAAAAAGAATCCCGTTTGCTCATTGCTTCACCCGCTTTCATGATTAGATCTCAAAACGTTCTTTTTTCTTATGTAACAGCCCAGGACAGAGGATCAGCCTATGGACACTGACCACAGACTCTGACTACGAACTTAGACTTCAAATTCAAGCCACAGACTAATGGTAGCATATTTCCCATTTCTATACAAAATGTTTATTGACTCGTAACTGGGATCAACTACTTCGTATTTTGTGGCTATATCTTACGCTTTTCCCAGGTGATATAAGATAGTTTCCCATTCTTTAAAATTACTCAAAATGAATTCAATTAATTTTTAACTTTCATTATTCATACCAGCCGCTATTCGGGATAATATTGTATATATATCCATACACACTTCAAATAATTGTCGAACTTTTCAACCGTGTTTAGAGATTAAAACATTATATAAAATCCTAACCGCTATAATACCAGCTGTTTATAACGTTTTTTCATTGTTGAGCAAAACGAAATTTTGCACAGAAATAAAAACAGTATATTTATCTGTTTTCACTGTTGACATTTGTATAACTGGGTCGTATAATCGTATACAATAAAGCGAAAAGGAGTGACAATTGCAATGATGAATATCAAACCTTGCAAATCCATCAGCAATTCCAATCTGAAAGGCACTTACTTCCCCGGCACGAAATCAAATCTGCAGCGTCACTCCATGACGTCGTCCCCTGAACTGGACATGAACTTAAATTTAACTGTCAGTCTGATTTCAGATGATAGTTTTAACTCAGATCCACATTTCTTCCAGCGCGCGTCTTACCTGCGCACAAGCATTGTGGTTGCCGGAAACCAATACGGTGATTTTACGGATACTGCCAATACTTTATTATCTGAAAACTGTAAAGGCGTAAAAGCCGTGATCGCGAAATCCTACAATACTTTATTCAGGCAACAATTGATCAACGCCGGCATCCTGCCTCTTGAATTTGTTCATGCTGAAGATTACGACAAGATTTCACTTTACGACACGCTTTACTTAGAACATCTGGAGACCGTCCTGAAGCCTGGCGCCTGGATGATCTACAACCGCTCTTCAGAAGAATTTTATGAAGCTGCCTTCCCTTCAGAAGCTGCTTTTCATAAAACCTCAGCCAGGATTGGCTTTGAGACGACCGTAACCATCGGTTAACAGAATGGTAAACAAGAGAGCGAAAAATAAAAAGAACGGGGGTGCCCTTATGTGTCTGGCAAATGATTACACAGAATACTTCGGCCACTTGGCCGAAATGGCATACAACAACAACGTAACGGATTGTGAAGTTTATGAAAAATACGAGGTCAAACGCGGCCTTAGAAACGCCAACGGTACAGGCGTGTTGGTCGGAGTGACCAGGATCGCGGACGTCTACGGCTACCGCCTTGAAAATGGCGTGAAAATTCCGGATGAAGGGCGCTTGTCCTATCGCGGCATAGATATCTGCGACTTAGTGGAAGGCTTTCAGCAGGAAAAGCGAAGGGGCTTTGAAGAATCTGTCTTCCTGCTCCTGTTTGGAAAACTGCCAACCCAAAGCGAGCTCGCGGACTTCAACGGATTGCTCGACGACTTCAGGGCATTGCCGCCTGGCTATACCGAAAGCATGATTCTGAAGATCCCAAGCAAAGACATCATGAACAAATTGATGCGCAGCGTTTTGGTGCTCTACTCCCATGACGACGACCCGGACAACACCAGTGTTGAAAATGTCCTCAGACAAAGCATTCAGATGATCGCGCGTTTTCCAACCATCATTTCATATGGCTATCAGGCGAAAGCCCATTACATCGACGGCAAATCTCTATTTATCCATGCACCACGACGCGGTGTCGGCACTGCGGAAAACGTGCTGCACATGATTCGCAGCGACAACCGCTACTCCAGAACCGAAGCGGAAACCCTCGACCTTCTCCTGACCCTTCACGCAGACCATGGCGGCGGCAACAATTCCGCCTTCGCGACTCATGTTGTGTCCTCTACAGGAACCGACACCTACTCTGCTCTTGCAACAGCGGTGGGCTCTCTCAAAGGTCCAAAGCACGGCGGCGCCAACAAAATGGTCATCGACATGGTCGCGGACATCAAGGCAAACGTCGAAGACTGGAGTGATACGCACCAACTCAAAGCCTACCTGCACAAAATCATCACAAAGCAAGCCTTCGACAAGCAAGGCCTAATCTATGGCATGGGCCATGCCGTCTATACCTTATCTGATCCACGTGCCGTACTCCTCAAGAAAAAAGCTTTCGAGCTCGCCTTGGAAAAGAACGCTATGAAGGAATACGAGCTCTTCTCGAATATTGAAGCTTTGACCAAAGAATTGTTCCTTGAGCTTAAGGGTCCTAATGCCGTTATTTCTGCTAATGTGGATCTATATTCAGGCTTTGTCTACGAAATGCTGGATATTCCAGCCGACCTCTACACACCACTGTTCGCCGTAGCCCGAGTCGCCGGATGGTGCGCTCACCGCATTGAACAGATCGTCAGCGACACCAAAATTATTAGACCAGCTTACAAAAATATCCTCGACCCACAGGATTATGTGAAGCTTAAAAACAGATAATCACATGCCACAAATCAAATGAATGAATGTAAAAGGTTGCCGGACGGGGCAGATTGACACTTTTCAGAAAAGGTGTCCCCCGCCGGCAACCTTTGTTTTTGAAATAAATTTCAATAAAACTTTGAAATTTATTTCATTTTGCAAGTTTCTTCAAACCGACAAGCCGCTTATTCAGCGATTTTTCATTTTGGCATGACTCTTGCTTTATATGAAACCATCGAAACTAAAGGAGGATTTTAATGAAAGCAAGAATGCCTTATCTTTATGAGTCCATCATCACCTTCGCGCTCTTGATCGCCACTATGGGTGTCGGAATCGCCGTCTATGGCGCCAACCCTCATATCCCAATGCTGATTGGCGTAGCCTTTGCGGCCCTGATGGCACTCAGGATTGGACACAAATGGAGTGACATAGAGCAGTATATGTTCGATGGCATCCGTCAAGCCCTGCAGGCCATCATCATCCTCGCTATTATAGGCGTTCTTATTGGCGTCTGGCTCCTTTCCGGTGTCGTACCTACCATGATCTACTACGGCCTGGGCATCCTGTCGCCAAAAATCTTTCTTGTGGCGACCCTGTTCATTGCGTCCATTACTTCACTGGCGACTGGAACGAGCTGGGGCACGGCAGGTACTATCGGCATAGCCCTGATGGGTATCTCTACCGGTCTTGGGATCCCGGCACCAATCGCTGCGGGCGCTGTGATCTCCGGCGCTTACTTTGGAGATAAAATGTCACCGCTGTCCGACACGACTAACCTCGCGCCCGCTATGGCAGGCACAGATGTCTTTACTCACATTAAATTTATGTTGAAGCCAACCCTTGTAGCGTATACCATTTCCATCATATTCTTTGCTGTCCTGGGCATGCGTTACGGCGGTGCTTCTGTTGATCTGAGCGCCATCAGCGCCATGAGAGAGGGCCTCGCGGCTTCCTTCACCATTTCTCCGGTCTTGCTGCTGCCGCCTCTGGCCGTGATCGTGCTGATCGCCAAGAAAATGCCGGCAATTCCAGGAATCTTTGTAGGCATCATCTTGGGTGCGATCCTCGCGCCAATCTTCCAGGGCTCCAGCTTTGGAGACATCCTCAACGTGGCTTACAGCGGCTTTGAGTCCAACACTGGTGTTGCTTCCATTGACGACCTTCTCTCCTCCGGCGGTCTCAGCAACATGATGTACTCCATCTCCCTCACCATCATTGCCATGATGTTTGGCGGGATTATGGAGAAAACAGGACAGCTTGAGGTTATTGTCAACAAGCTCCTGAAGCGTGTCAGAACGCCGCAGGGCCTCATTGCGCTGACTGAGGCGACCTGCCTGGGCTCCAACATGACTATGCCGGAGCAGTACATCTCCATAGTCGTACCAGGTCGTATGTATGCTAAGGCCTACAAGGACATGGGGCTTCATCCGAAAACCCTCTCAAACGCCCTCGAATCTACCGGCACACTGACCTCAGCGCTGATTCCTTGGAACACCTGCGGCGTCTTCCTGTTCGGTGTCCTCGGCGTCACGACTATGGAATACCTGCCTTACGCCATCTTCAACTACACCATGCCGCTGGTTGTACTGGTTCTCAGCTTTGTGGGCGTTACCGTCGCGAAGCTCGATCCAAGCGAAAGAGACGAAAAAGACGAAATCGAAAAAGACTTGTCAGCATAGTGTAAAATACGTCATACTGACTCTGGGAGGAAGTTGGGGTTATGCCCCCTTCTCCCGGAGTTTTTTATATTGAACCAGAAATTTCGAAGCGGACGGAGGTGTGCCATGCGCAAACTGGCGCTCTTTATTTTTTCAGCGACGCTGCTCCTGATCCTCAATTACATCAATGCAGTCGTTAAAATTGATTATGACCTTAACCTGATTGATTACTTTGAATACTCCAGAGCGTTCACAGCAGAGGAGCAAAAACTCCTGAGCGATTATGGCGTTCTAATCTTTGGCGGCAATATCAACGACCCTCCACTGGGCAGGTATTACGAGGAAACGGAGCAGCACCTCGGGCTCACCGTAGATATCATCAATGCTTTGGCTATTGAGCTGCAAACCAATATTGCGACCAAGGCCATGGTGTGGAGCGACGCGATTGAGGCCCTCAAAAACGAAGAAACCAACCTGATTGACATGGTGCCTTCCGAGGCCCGCGCCGCAGACTTCGCTTTTTCCAACCCCATTTACAGACTTTCCGGCGCGGCCCTGTCCCCAACCAACAATCATGACCTGCGGACACTGAAGGACCTTGACGGCGTCTCCGTTGCGGTACAACGTGCAGATGTCGTCATTGATAAGCTTTGGGAGCAAGGGATTTTCCCCGAATTCGTCTATACGGACCACCTATACGAAGCCATGGCGCTCCTGGAGTCCGGTCAGGTGGAAGCCTTGGCCGGAGACGAGCCGGTCATCCGTATGATCTTGAACGAGCTGCAGCCTACCGGCAGTTATCTGGTCATGGAGGAGCGGATTTACAACGCCTATACCGTCCTTGCGGTGCCCAAGTCTCAAAGTGAGCTGATTCCCGTCCTCAACAAAGCGATTCTTCGGCTGAGAAAATCCGGTGTAATGACCAAAATCGAGGAAAAATGGCTGGGCTATGGCACCGCGGAAGTTCAGCGCCGCTCCTATGAAAAAATGAAGCACTTGTGGCTGCCGCTGCTGGGAACCCTTGGCATGCTTTTTTATGCCATTTACCTCTGGAACCTGAACCTGAAAACGCTGGTGGACCGTCGCACCCGTGAGCTCTCTATCATCACCGGTGAGCTGGAAAGCGTCTTTGACGCCATACAGTCCGGCATTGTATTGGTAGATGAGCAAGGGACTTTGAAGAAGGTCAACGAGGAGTTCGAGGGGTGGTCCGGACTTACCGAAGGCGATCCTTTGGTTCGCAGTCCTTTTGGAGAACCGTTTGCCAGGCTTCTGTCCGTATTCGAAGGCTCCGAATTAAACGAAACCGGGACCGGAAAAACACTTCACTCCAAAACCGCTTCAACAGAGGTTTCAAACGGTCACACCATAGTTCCCCTCGAATCCAGGGACACGTTTGTCATAGACAACAAAATATTCGATTGCAGGCTGACCACAATCCAGGAGCTTAAAGGCCTTTACCTGATGCTCGTCACAGATATCACCCTGGAAAAGCTGCAAGCTGACAAGCTGGTACACAGCAATAAGATGGAAGCCATTGGCCGACTGGCTGCCGGCGTCGCTCATGAGCTCAGAAACCCCCTCGGCACCATACGCAATTCCAGCTATCTCCTGAGGGCTACACAGGAAGCGGACGGCGACACCCTTGCCGCGACCGCCGCCATAGACAGGGCTGTTGCCAGGGCTGGCAAAATCATAGATAACCTGCTGAATTATTCGCGGCTCAGCACAGATGAGCTGAGTACTTTTTCAGTGCCCGACCTCGTCAGCGAGACCCTCTCCTTTTATAGGAAGACCATGTCAGAGCACAGCATTAGCCCGGACTACAGCCACGAAGGTCTGACCCACGCCCGTTCAAACCCCAGCGCCCTGCGCCATGTGCTTCTAAACCTGATTCACAACGCAATAGATGCCATGCCGGCGGGCGGCGGCCTTACACTGCGTTCGTCTCTCGACGACAAAACCCTGCGCTTCAGCATCAGTGACACCGGCACCGGTATTGCACCGGAAAAACTCGGCAATATTTTCGAGCCCTTCTACACGGACAAGCCCGTTGGCCAAGGTACAGGCCTGGGGCTCTATATTGTTTACACCGAAATCGAGAACCTCGGCGGCGAAATTCAGGTTCAAAGCACAGCGGCCCAGCAGGACGCGCCGTCCTCTGGCACCACCTTCACCTTCCATGTGCCGTCACACCACAACCTGTTGACATCCGAGGAGGTCTGATCCCATGCGCAAACTTAAGCTTCTCCTGATAGACGACGAAGCGGATTTTCTCGAGCTGCTGAGGCTGATCCTCACCCGTAAGGGCTATGACGTCACCACCGCCAGTAGTGGTGCCGATGGTCTTCGCCACCTTCAATCCGCCCGTGATTTTGACGCCGTTCTCACCGACCTTTTGATGGACGGCATGACTGGCCTTGAGGTATTAAACCAGGTCAAATCAGACTTTCCCCAGACCGAGGTTATAATCCTTACCGCCTACGGCAGCATTGAAACCGCCGTGGAAGCCATGAAGCAAGGCGCTTTTTCTTATTACATCAAGAGCAATGATCCTGAAGAGATTTTGATGTCCCTTGAGAAAATTAAAAAAATCCTGTTTCTCGAAAGCAAGAACGCGGCACTTCATGAGGCACAGTCCACGGGCAGCGCTATGCTGGAAAGTCGCAGCCCCGCTTTCAGGCAGGCTTTGGATCACGCCCTGAAAGCCGCTGCCACGGATGTCAACGTCTTATTGCTTGGGGAGTCCGGCGTTGGCAAGGAGGTTTTCGCCCGCTTCATACACGAAAACAGCGCCCGGTGTCAAGAGATCTTCCTTCCGGTTAACAGCTACGCATTTTCAGACAGCATGCTGGAATCCGAGCTCTATGGCCACGAAAAAGGTGCCTTTACCGGATCGACAAGCCAACGCACCGGTCGCTTTGAAGCAGCGGACAAAGGCACCTTATTTCTTGACGAAATTGGCGAACTGCCCCTTTCGACCCAAATCAAAATGCTAAGGACTATAGAGACCCGGGAGATCTCACGCATTGGCAGCAATACACTGATCCCTACGGACTTCAGACTGTTAAGTGCCACCAACCGGAGTCTCCTTGAAGGGATCAGGGAGAAGACCTTTCGAGAGGACTTGTACTACCGCATTAGCACCATCATTATTGAAATACCCCCCCTAAGGGAACGCTCCGAGGACATCCCGCTTCTGTTTGACTACTTTCTGGAAAAAGCACAGCGGGAAATAAAAAAGACGATTACAAGGGTGGACGAAGGCCTGAAGGAGAAGCTGTTCCGCTACACCTTTCCGGGCAACGTCAGGGAGCTTAAGAACACCGTTGAGCGGCTGGTGGTGCTCTCCGAAGATGGCGTTTTAAAAGATCATGGCCTGTTTGAGAAAGCAGCTTCTGCTGGAATGGTTTTAAACCGGCCTTCCGTCGATCAATCCCTGCGACAGGTTCGTCAAACTGCCGAACGCCAGCATATTATCGCGGTAATTGAACATTGCAGCGGTGACCTCCCAAATGTCGCGGAAATTTTAGAGATTAGCCTCCGGCAGCTTTACAACAAGCTGAATGAATATGGGATTCAGAAGTGATTCAAAGAAAAAGACAGAGCGCTTCTGTCTTTTTTGACTTTAATTGCGCATTAATCTCAATTCAGGGTATTAATTTATGTAAACTCCTTTTAAAGTAGATCTGCAGAAAGAGAAAGGGTGATTCCTTTGAATCGACCTGTACCTCCAGATTGCTACACGTCCATTTTCAAAAATGCGCCTGATGCCTTGCTCCTGGTTGATGGCCAGGGCCAGGTCCAACGCATGAATACCGCAGCGCAGATTTTATTTCGCGCTGAATTCTCAGCGCTCGAAAACTTGAGTTTGGAGGCGCTTATAAAGCTATGGGAAGAAACGCCGCTCTCTGAGCAGTTCGTCAGGCTGCGGTCTGAGAAATCATCCAGAAACGTCACAGCCTTTATCCCCTCTGATGATGACGAACGTGTCGATTGCGAATGGACCAGCGCGTGCTTTGAGGATCAGAGCGGAAACCTGTGGTTTTTACTTAGCTTTCGAGACGTCAGCAACACCATGTCCGCCTATCGCGCCGCCTTGGAGGCCGCGACACTGGCATCCGAGCTGGCGAGCCATGATTTCTTAACAGGCCTTTTAAACAGACGAGGCTTTATGGAATTTCTTGAGCACGAGCTCGACCGTGCCAAGAGGACAGGCACGCACACTGGGCTGGTCATGATGGACCTGGATTATTTCAAGCAAGTCAACGATCAGTATGGGCACGCTTGCGGGGACTGGCTGCTTCAGGAAGTCTCTGCGCTGATGACCGCCAGCCTGCGGGAATATGACATCTTGGCCCGTTTTGCAGGGGATGAGTTTATCATGCTTTTGCCTGAGACCACACAGAGCGAAGCGCTGATCATTGCCGAGCGGCTCAGGCATATAATTGAATTAAAAAGCTTTGAGCAAAATAATATACGTTTGAAAATCACCACAAGCCTTGGCGTCATAAGCGTCCAAGCGAACTTTGACGCGCCTGCTGAGAGCCTTATTTCTGCTGTGGACAAAGCACTGTACTTGGCTAAGGCGTCAAGGAACAGTGTTTATTGTTTGGACGTTGAAATGACGTAAAACGACTGGTATGAAAACTTAAGCTCTTCCCAACAAAAAACCACCCTGATGCTTTCAGGCGTTCATTCGCTGAAAGAATCAAGGTGGTTATCTTTATACACTGACTATACTGTTTAGCGGATCTGTCAAGCTTGACAGATTAAGCCAGGTGGTACTCAATGATGGACTCTTTTTTGAAGCCTTCGAGCATCATGTTGTCTGCGAGGCAAGCGGCAATAGCGTCAAAGTCATTGTCCGCGCCAGTGTAACCAAGGGCTTTCGCGGAATCGAGGAGGTACTGGTGCTTGACCGGACCGACGATTTGCGTTGCAATGACCTTAGTACCGCGCTTGTCTGCTTCTTTGGATATGAACTCTTTGAGCATTGCCAGCGGCGTGCTTGCAGCGTCGAAGACGTTCATGGAAACTGCAGTGCCCACGTGACCTTCATCCTTAAAGCCAATGCCTTTGATGGAAGTCCAGCCAGTTTCAGCATTCTTGACGACTTTTGCAATGTCGTTGGCAACAGAAGCATCCTCAGTCTCAACGAAAACGTTGTAAGCTGTAAGACCTTCGTAGTCCGCGCTGACAGTGCAGCCACCCATAGTTGGGCTGAGCTTGCCGTCAACAGAAAGGTCAGGCTTTCTCATTTCGAGATCAGGATGGTCAGGCGTTTCGAGAAGCGCCTTGAGGCCCTCATATTGACCTTTACGGATGTTCGTGTTGGATTTTTTGTAATCCGTGCGTGCATTGAGGCCAGAGAAGTAAACCGGCACTTTGTAAGTCTCGTGAAGGGCCACGCCAATTTCCTCAGCAAGCGCCTTTACTTCTTCAATGTCCATGTTCTGGAGCGGGAATACCGGTGCCGTGTCAAGCGCACCAATACGCGGGTGGTCGCCTTTTTGAACTTCCATGTTGACATACTGATAAACGGCACCTGCAAGCTTAACCATTGCTTCCTTGCAGAACTGCGGCTCACAGATGAAAGTCAGAACGGTACGGTTGAAGTTGGCCTCTGGCTCAACAGCGACAATCTTGACAGACTCTACAGCTTTGACGGCGTTGACAGCAGCATCGATGGCTTCCTTGTTGGCGCCTTCGCTAAAGTTAGGGACAGCGAGAACATATTTCTTACTCATGGCGGAAATACACATCCTCTCAATAGTCTAAATTCTGATTTGATCATATCAAAAATTGCGAGGAATGTCATTTCTGTTTTACTAAAGAAATTGCCGTTTTTTTGACAAAATACCGGCCTAAAGTTGTAGAGTTCTTATAAAAACTTCAATTGAAAGCATGTATCGAATTGGATTTTGGTAAAATTAGTTTAGTTTTATTTAAATTTAGTCTTCAGAATTTGCCGCGATCATAATTTTGCCTGATGACATTTCAGCATGAAGCTCAGGCAAGATTTCTCCAAAAAAACTGAGCGGGACAAAAGTTCTGCCGTCTTTGAGTACAGGTGCTGTTCCGAGCGGCTTATGTGCCATTCTCGCAAAAGCATAGGCATCCTGACCTATAGTTAGCGTGGCTTTTCCCACCATGACACTTTGAGTCTCAGGAAGCCAGGTCACTTCATGGCCTAATGCTTCTGCTGCTGCCCGCAAAGGAACCATCACTGTCTGATCATCCGTCACGAACGCGGATAAGGCATGGATGACCTCGCCATTGATCAGGACAGGCTTTTCACCAGCTATCGTCAGCCACTTCTGGTCTTCAATGACGTAGACAGTCTGTGGCACGGTTTGGGCAGGGATACTGCGGGTTGAGTAGCTGTAGCTGACCAGAAGGTGTTTTTCAGCGAGGCTCTCTGTGTAAAGCTGTCCTTGCCTGTCCCAGAGTTTGAAGCTGCCGTCCTGCTCCAGGTTAAGCTTCAGGGTGCCATCCGCGCTGGTGAGTGTCTCATCAAAATAATCCGCCTTTTGGGACATGCCCTCTTCCGGAGTTGTGACAAGCTCTATAGTATATTGCGGCGGGTAGATGAGGATCATAGGCTTTCTGGTATCATACCAGCCTGTGACCGTTGTGCCCACTTCAAGTTTGACTTGGTCAGCCAGGACAGTGGATTTTGTGACGACAAAGTCCGCAATTGCCTCGCCTTCACCCTGAACCCGGATCATGAACGCCTCTGGGATGCTGTGATGAGGCTCGACGCTTTCAATTTTGCCGGTAAAGCCGTTGTAATGGGCATATTTCATCTCAGCGACCGCCTCAAGCGCGGTATCAGAATAAGGCACAGTGCTCAAGGCCTTCCCATCCGCCAAAGAGGCCAGTGGCGTACCGCCAATTAAAAAGCTGGTTAACAGAAGGCCCATCGTAATGTTTTTCACGTTCATTTTGTTTTTTAAGATCATTATTATGCTCCTCTCAAATCAGTCTGACAATAAGACGCCCATGCCTCTTAAAAAGTTGCAGGAAAAGACATTAAGAAAGCGTAACAGAAGTTTTTTGGCAGGGGACAGGTTTGGTTGGGGACAGGGACTTACCGGAGCAAAGCGCTCCGGTAAGTCCCTGTCCCCAACCAAACCTCGTTCAACCATAAAAAGAAACCGGCGGCAACCACCACCGGTTTCTTTTCAGATCATTATTAACCAGCTTAACAGGACTGAACTGGCTCTTCAGCGTTTAAAACCTTCATAAACTCCTCACCGGTCATGGTTTCTTTTTCGAGCAGACACTTTGTCAGCTCGTGGAGCTTGGCCTTGTTCTCCTCAAGAATGCGGCGGGCATTTTGATAGGCCGTATCCAGAATCTTCATGACCTCTTTGTCAATCAGTGCTGCAGTTTCCGAAGAAACCATCAGGGTCGTGTCCGCGCTGAGATAAGGATTGTTCACCGTTTCCAGCGCCATCATACCAAAGGTCTCACTCATTCCAAAGCGCGTCACCATGGCACGCGCCATTTTGGTGGCTTGTTCAATGTCGTTGGAAGCGCCTGTGGTGATGCTGTCGAAGATCAGAGCCTCTGCTGCCCGGCCACCCATAAAGGTGGAGATTTTGTCAAGGGCCTGCTCTTTTGTCATCAAAATCTGCTCGGTTTCCTCCACTTGCATGGTATAGCCCAGGGCCCCAGAGGTCCTCGGAACTATAGTGATCTTCGTCACCGGGGCCGAATGGGACTGTTTCGCCGCCACCAGCGCGTGACCAATCTCGTGGTATGCAATGGTCAGCTTGTCCTTCATGGAAATCACAGCATTCTTCCTCTGATAGCCGGCTATGACGACTTCGACGGATTCCTCCAGGTCGCTCTGCACGACCTGGCGCCGTCCCATCTTGACCGCTCTGAGGGCGGCTTCGTTGATCATGTTGGCAAGGTCAGCGCCGGAAGCACCGGAGGTCGCCCGTGCAATCGCGTTAAAGTCTATGGCAGGTCCAAGCTTGACCTTCTTGGCATGGACCTCAAGTATGGCTTCGCGGCCGGCTAGGTCCGGGAGCTCCACTGGAATTCTGCGGTCAAAACGTCCCGGTCTGAGCAGCGCCTTGTCCAGAGTTTCCGGACGGTTGGTCGCCGCCAGAATGACGACCCCTGTGTCCGCTTCGAAGCCGTCCATTTCCGTCAGGAGCTGATTCAGCGTTTGCTCCCGCTCGTCGTTGCCACCCAGCCCCCCTGAATTCCTGCTTTTGCCGATGGTATCAATTTCATCAATAAACACAATACACGGCGCCTTTTCCTGGGCCTGCTTGAAGAGATCACGGACCCTGGCCGCGCCCATCCCCACAAACATCTCAACAAATTCCGAGCCGGCAATGGAGAAAAACGGCACTTTGGATTCCCCGGCGACGGCTTTGGCAAGCAGCGTTTTGCCTGTTCCCGGAGGGCCTACCAGCAGGGCGCCTTTGGGAATGTTGGCCCCGATTTCCTTGTATTTGCTTGGATCGTGGAGGAAGTCGACGATTTCCTGCAGAGCTTCTTTAGCCTCCTCCTGACCGGCGACGTCTGCGAAGGATTTCCCAGTCTGGGCTTCGACGTAGACTTTTGCCTTGCTGTTGCCAAAAGACATGGCGTTGCCGCCCATTTTGCCCATCATCTTCTTCATGAGGAATTGGCCGAGGGCTATGAAAATGACCATCGGCAAAATCCAGCCAAGGATGGAGGCGAGAATAGGCGAGCTTTCCGCCGGAATGACCTTGTTGAACTCAACACCGGACTCATACAGACGGTCCACAAGCTGCGGATCTTCAATCCTGCCGGTGACATAAAACGCATCATTGCCCTGCGCGTCTTTCTGAACGTAGACGACTTGCTTGTCATCCACCTCGACTTTGGTGACCGTACCGGCCTCAACTTGCGTCAGAAAGGTCCCATAGTCGACCTTGGTGACCTGAGGCTGCGTCATCATAGGGAAAACAAATGCGTTCAGCAGCATAACCAGCAGCAATACAATCAGATAATAATAGTATATGGGCCTCTTGGGGTTATCGTTAAATTTCATGGTCGTCGCGCTCCTCCGAGTTATTATGCATTCCCTTTTCTGTCTGTAGAGATTGATGTGGGGCTTGATCTGGCACCCCGGTGTTCAAGCTGAGCAGCTGGCTGAACTTTTTCAGCCCGGAGAGCATTTCCTTGAGCTCGTCCTCGTCAACCGCATCCATCATGTAGCTGATTTTCTTGTCAAAGGCTTGGTTTATGATCGCCATTCGCGCTTCGCCGTCCTTGGTCAGAGCCAGCATGACCATGCGCTCGTCCAGTGCGTTGCGCCGCCTGTCGATCAGGCCGAGCTTCTCGAGCCTTTTGCACATGGTTGACACATTGGTGCCGGCTTGGCCCAGATGGCTGGCCATTTCACCTATTGCCATGGTGCCGTCATTATAGAGCTCCATGAGGAGCCTGAGCTGCATGGCCGTCAGTCCATGACGCACTGCCTCTTGGTTTAGCAATGTGTTTGTACAGTCGTTGATCTTTTTTGAATAGTCCAGGAGACTGCGTTTAAATGCCTCAATGACCACCAATGCGTCACCTCCATACTTTCACTCTTAGATATATATACATTATAGCTATTATGAATCATAAATATTATTAAGAATCTATTAAATAATGCTTTGTTAATTCTCAGGGTGACAAAGCTCTGCCTCAAAAATATAGCCCACACCCCGCACAGATTTAATGTAAGCTTGGTCATCCTCCCCCAGGCGAATTTTCTGCCTCAGCCTTTTAATATAAGCCGTCACAGTGTTCTCATCATAGTGCTCGCTTTCCCAGACCTCGGCCAAGAGCATCTTTCGGGAAAAAACGACGCCCGGATGCTCAATCAAAAAGGTCAGCAGCTTAAATTCCGTCGAGGAGAGCACCAGCTCCTCTTCCCCTTTCATCAAGCGGTGGGCACTTTTAATAAATGTAAAGTCCCCAAATCGAATGGCCTGATCCGGCTTGAAGATCTCATTGTATTCTGTATAACGTCTCAGGTGGGCTTTAATGCGTGCTATCAGTTCCATAGGATCGAAGGGTTTCGTGATATAATCATCCGCACCGTAACCCAAACCCAGGATCTTATCCGCGGATGAGATATTCGCGCTGAGAAAAATTATTGGTACTTTGTATCGTTCGCGAATCCATTTACAAGCCTCCATACCCCCTATGTCCTCCATGTTCACATCCAGCAGGACCAGGTCGATCCGCTCATCCATCAAGGCAATGGCGTCCCTGCCATCATAGGCCTTTACAACGTTCATGCCTTCAAGGGTCAAAAACTGCTCCACCATTTTAACTATGCGTTTATCATCATCCACAACCAGAATTCTCGGCATTATACTCCCTCTTTCCATATGCATTCGAGTCATTGTATACCTATATACCCTTTGGTGACAAATTGGTGACAAGCTTATGATGGCTTCGTTAATTTTAAAGAAAATTCAAATTTTCGAGGTATAGTGAGTCATATCATTTCACTTCATCGTCATCATTATAACTCATAGGGGAGGCAATATTATGGAAAAAAGCGTCAACAGCCAGCAACCGGCCGTCTCATCGCACAACCTCGCGAAATTGGTGCTTTACAGCGCTATCGGCATCTTGATGTTCTTTATCCCCATCACTATTGGAGAAAAGACGACCATCCCCCTCGACCATTTAGTCACCTTTATAACGACAACTTCGGGCGGCGCCGCGAAATTTTACGCCCTCGCCGTCATCATCATGGGTGGCCTGCGTCCCTTCATCATCAGAACCTGGAACAAAGATCCCGTCACCCTCTTCTTCTCCATCTTCAAAGTCATTGGCATTGGTGTCGCATTCATGGCCGTGTTCAATTTTGGTCCGGCATTTCTCTTTGAACCTGATATGATCCCATTCTTACTTAACAAGCTCGTCATTCCCGTAGGTCTTATTGTCCCTATTGGTTCGGTATTCCTGGCGTTCCTGGTCGGTTATGGCCTCCTCGAATTCATTGGCGTCATTGTCAGACCCGTCATGCGCCCTATCTGGAAGACGCCTGGCCGCTCAGCGGTTGACGCGGTCGCGTCCTTCGTTGGCAGCTATTCCATAGGCCTCCTCATCACCAACCGCGTTTTCAAAGAAGGCAAATACACCATCAAGGAAGCGTCCATTATCGCTACAGGCTTCTCCACCGTTTCAGCGACCTTCATGATCATTGTGGCCAAGACCCTTGGCCTTATGGACCACTGGAACGCCTACTTCTGGTCTACGCTGGTCATCACTTTCATAGTCACCGCCATCACCGTCAGAATCTACCCGCTTAAAAATAAGAGCGACGACTATATCACAGAAGTGGGCGACCCTGAGCCGGAGCTTCACGGCAACCTGTTCAAAAACGCCGTTGACGAAGGCCTGAAGGCGACGAGCCATGCCCTCCCTATTGGGAAAAACGTCACAGATAACTTAAAAGACGGCTTCGTCATGGCCATGGGCATTCTCCCAACCATTCTCTCCGTTGGCCTCCTCGGACTCCTTCTCGCGAAGTATACGCCGGTATTCGACGTCATAGGCTACATCTTCTATCCATTCACCTGGGCACTGCAAATTCCGGAGCCTATGCTCGCGGCTAAAGCCTCGGCCCTTGAAATCGCGGAGATGTTCCTCCCGGCACTTCTCGTCGTGGAAGCCCCTATGGTCACGAAGTATATCATAGCCGTCGTCTCCGTTTCGGCTATCCTATTCTTCTCCGCGTCCATCCCATGCATTCTCTCCACTGAGATCCCGCTAAAAATCAAGGACATCCTGATCATCTGGTTTGAAAGAACGGTTTTGACATTGATCTTCGCAACGCCAGTCGCGTTCCTGTTGTTTTAAAGGCTGAGGCCGATGGTCCCTGAGCCGCAAAAACGCTCAACGCTTCATGTTTATGGTACAATTAAGGTGTCTGGGCTGATGACCATCGGCTCAGGCACTTTTTATAGTTTTTGTTTGTCGATGCATCAATCGAGGACGAAAAGACGAGAGCGAGGGATGCCCATGAGCTTGAGAAGACGCCTGGCACTGGTTTTATGTGCTTTAATCCTATTCTTGACAGTTTCCGTCAGTTATTTGCTGTATCGAAGGTCCGCCGGCATCATCAATCAGGACGCCAGCGACTACATGTCTGCCCAGCTGGAGCGGGCGAAAGAAAACATTGATCTCCTGCTTGAGATTACACAGCTGGAAACCAAAAATCTCGCAGGCGATCTGACCGTCAGGCGTTTCCTGGAAGGCGGGCTGTCCCAGGAGGAAGCGAGCGCCTATCTGAAAGCGCTAAAGACTGCGCAGACCGACGCGCCAAAGCACTACATGGATATGTTTATCCTGGACTTGACCGGCCACATTACCGCCGCGACAGACCCCAGCTTCATCCAGCTGGATCTGTCGACCCGGGATTACTATCAAAAGTCCCTGCGCACCGGGGAAACCGTCACCAGCGACATTCTGATCGGCCGGGCGGATGACTCGCTGATCGTCATCACCGTCAGCCCCATTTACAACGAAGAGGGCGCGCTGCTGGCCCACGCCGGCATTGCGATTTACGCGGAGTACCTTTCCAGCATAGTCAAGACCTTTGAGCTGGGTGAAAACGGCTACTACATCATTCTGGACTCACAGAGCCGTATCCTCTCCCACCCCGAAGTTTCGCTCATCGCCACAGCGGCGACCATTGAGCTTCCGGAAGTCTTTGACCTGGAAAGCGAGTCAGGGATGGGCGCCTCTGCCCTCCCCGTCATTCAAGCCTCTGAAGATGGCAGTGAGCGGATGATGTTCAAACGCATGGACAGTAACCGCTGGATCCTGATCGCCGTCCTCCCGGAGGCGGAGCTTCGCGCGAAGTCCATCAGCCTGCTGTCGGACGTCATCCTGATTGGCGTGATCACCAGTGTACTGGCAGTCCTTGCAGCGCTCTACATCTCCGGAAAGATTACTGCGCCAATAGTCGCCATCACCCACTCCATCAACCTGGCCGCCAAAAGCAGTCAGCGTCTGACCCAGTCGGTTTCAAGCGCCATCAGAGACTTGGGAGATTCCGACAAGCTGTTCGGTTCCGACAGTGGCCGCGGTCTGGCGGGTCCTGACAGTGCCTCCAGCGAAATCAGCAATCTCAGCGGCTCATATCAAAATTTCAAAGCCACGCTGAGCGCCCTGATCAAAAACTTCAGTCTGGAAAACGAGCAGCTCCTGAAGCAGACAGAGTCCCTGACCTCTGCCATTGAGACCCGCAATGATCAAACCGCGAAGTTCGTCTCCTTGCTCTCCCATGATTTAAGGACCACGCTGACGCTGGTCAAAGGTTACAGCAAAGCACTCCTGTCGAGGCCGGACGCAGATGAAGAGACCCGCGAGAAATTTTTGAGTGAAATTGTTGAGGGCGCAGCGGATCTGGAGCGCATTTCCTCGGATATCCTGGATTCAGCTTATGAGGCGCAGTCCGCGCCAAAGCTTCACATTGAGGAAGTGGACGGGGCTTCGTACACCGCACGCCTCTTTGAGAATTCAAAGCGTTATATTCTGGAGGCAGGCTGTCAGTTTGAAGGCCTTTGTGAAATAGACTCCGGACAGTTGGCCATTGATCCCGTTAAAATTTCAAGGGTCTGGAACAACCTGCTTAGCAACGCTGTGAAGTATTCCCAAGCCGGAGGTGTGATTCGCGTGGACATGCGCCGGGTAGAGGGCGTCGATGGAAGCCGTGTCGAGCTTCGGATCGAGGATCATGGCATAGGGATTCCTAAAGAGGATCAGCTCAAGATTTTTGACATGTTCTTTTCCGGCAGTCATAACCGCAAAAAAAGCTATGGCCTTGGGCTCTTTATCGCCAAATCGTTTTTGCAGGCCCATGGCTCAGAGCTCAGGTTTACCTCCGAGGAGGGCTGCGGGACGACGTTTTGGTTTGAGCTGCCGCTTGAAACTAAGTGAAATCATTCGCAGCGATAGTTAAATGAAACAAAAGACAGATGGTCATCATGTGATTGATTTCCATCTGTCGATTCATTTTTTTGTGGGGGCTTTTGAGACAGACTCTTCCCCTTTAAAGCGGCTGGCGCTTAAGACACGGGCAGGAAATACGCCCGCGACTTAAGTGCCAGCCGTTTTTTTATCGTTCAGCCATGAGTAAATGCCTGTTCTGGCAAAGCGTGTTCACAACCGTAAAAATTAAAACTTTAGCCAGGCTCGCCGTTATATTGTCTTGATCAAAACGCGGCGAAACCTCCGCAATGTCAAAGCTGACAGCTTTTCCAGACCGAAGGAGCAGCTTCAGCATCTTTATAGCCAGCTCCGGATCTACGCCAAGAGGCTGTGGCGCGCTGACACCTGGGGCAAAGGCGGAGGAAAACACATCCGCGCAAATTGTGACATAGAGCTGATCTGCGTCCGCTAAAAAATCCTCTATAGACTCACTGATCTGCCAAGGGTCTTCCTTTAGAAGGTCTCTTGCCAATTTATATCTGACACCCAAGTCCTCTGCAGTGCGAAACAGTTCAAGGGTATTGCTGTATCGCTGAACGCCTGCGCAGTAATACAAAAATGGCAGCTTCTTTTCCGCGTTTAAATCCGCAATTTGCTTAAACATGGTGCCTGAGCTTCCGCCATTTGGATAAGGCCTGAGGTCAAAATGGGCATCGAAATTGAATATGCCAATTCTTGGCGGGGTTTGTCCCTGCTCCAGGTGGCTCACCAGTCCTTGATAATGCCCATAGGCTACCGCATGGCCGCCGCCAAGGACAATGGGAAAAAGCTTGAGTTCAAGGAGCTTCTTTACCGCGAGTCCAAGCTGTCGTTGACTTTCTTCCAGGTCGCCGTCCTCACAAACTACATCTCCGGCATCAAACAGCGCCACAGAGGGATCAAAGGTACAGGGCAAATTCGCCAGCTCGCGGCGTATGCTTGCCGGACCGTTGACCGCACCTACACGGCCTTTGTTTCTGCGTATGCCCTCATCTGACTTAAAGCCAAGGAAGGCAAAGCCGAGAGGGCCTTCAAAAGGCTTTAAAGCTTTTTGGGTCAAATCTAAAGCTTTGACGCACTGATGCCAGCGGAAAGCATAATAGTTGTCTTCACTGTCCACACGTCCGTGCCATAATTCGGGGTTGTCCAGGGGTTTGTAGCGATCCAGTTGATCATGCATTACTTTGTCCCTCCAGTTCAGCCCGGTTGCTTCAGAGGCTATGTGCCAACCGGATTGAAATGAGCTTAGCATAAGGCTGTCAACAATTCGTCAAATCTTTGGCGTGTAAGAACGGCAGAGTGCCGTTATTTCTCATCATGCTAACTAAAAATTTTAATATTCCAATTATCGAAACAAAAAACTAAGAGGGGATTGTAAACTATTTTTGATAACTTACAATCCCCCAATTTTATTGCTTACTTAAGCTTCTTCATGTGTAACCTTTCCGCCATCATAAAGACTTATATTTTGCCTTATAACAATTTTCATCAGTGAAAAATAGATAATTCCCCCTATGATAAATGAGTTAATTGCCCCAACACCAAATGAAATTTGTTTAGCGAATACACTCGCCAGAACAACTGAAATCAAAGCCACAATGTTCCATTGCTTATATTGAGTGTTTTTATCAAATGTATATTCATCCTTCTTGCCAAGCATATAGTAGTCAATTACGATAACACCACCTATAGGAGGTACAAACAAGCCCAAGAATACTAAAAACGGAACAAAGTAGTCTGTAATGCCTAATACGCCAATTAGAGTAGCAATGATACCGAGTACTATTGAAATCTTATATTTTGGTATCGGTTTAATATTTGAAACTCCTAATGAAGCTGAATACAAGTTATTATCGTTACTTGTCCATTGGGCTAAAATAACCATTAATAACGAGGATAATCCCATCCCCAAACCAACCATTGCACCCATAATGGTATCTGTTCCTGCGGCTTTAACCATGATCATTCCTGCTAAATTTGCACAAGCAAATACAATCATAGCGATGAATGAAGCTATCCAATTATGGCGCTTATTTTTTACATATCTAGATACATCAGGTTGCATAATACTACCTACAATCCATCCTCCAATAACTATTGTAATCCCTGTTCCTAAGGATGCCGGGGTCTCTGGTGCAATTTGCATAATAGCTTCGATCCCCAAATTATTAATTGCTAAATAACTTCCCCATCCGCAAATTATTAAGATGACTGGAGATGCAATCGTACTCAAAATAGAAAGACCTTTATAACCAATGATCGCAGTAGTCATCATTAGAATTCCGCCCCAAAATGCAGCTACGGGAATTTGCCCCAAAAAGCTATCTGGATATAGCATATTTATAGTTTGTCCAAAAAAACCAGTTTGATATGCATACCATCCTGTTAAAGTTATTGCCCAGATCAAACCAACAATTTTTGATCCTTTTCTACCAAATGAATGTCTCGATAATACTGAGAATGTTACTCCACAGTCTGCGCCGATACCACCCACTACACCTGCCATTATAAGCAAGAAGATACAACCACCAAGGATTGACAATACAGCATCTTTGAAAGTAAACATGGTTGCTAATGATGCGCCTGTGTATAATGTAGACATTGCTACAGCTAAGCCTGCAGTTACACATGATAATTCTAATAAATTCCTTCGCTTTTCCTTGGGAACTGGTTCAGTTGGGTAGTCATATAATGCACTATCTTTATAGTCCTTATTACTATCTGCCATAAATAACCCTCCCATTAGGTTTTTCAAATGCTTTTAACTTGTTAGGAATAACGACAACTTACTAAGCTTTAATTATATTAATGTAAGATGCATTCGACAGCAAAACTTCTTATGTTTGTAACTATTTCTTCTGTGTATCGACAATATCCTCAATTGGAATATAATCCATATCAAAGCCAAAATATCTAGGGCCTAGGACATCAATTGCTTTTTTGCTCCTTAGCTGAGGCTTTGAAGAAATGCCGATCACCGCTACATTTTGGCCAACAATAATTTTAGGATTTGGAATAGGTTCACCTGTCTCTAAATCAACAATACAAATCAAATCCGGGCTGGTAACAAAAGGTTTCTCATTCTTCCACATTACATGATTTTCATTTTTAAACCAAATCTTAAATGTATCTCCATCAAATTCATTTACGCCGCTTATTATTGTATTTCCCCAATAATATCCAATTCTGTCTTCATCTTCAAAGCTCTGAATTTTACCTTTGGCTAATAACCAACCTTTTGTCTTGCAAGTAATCTGATTAATAACATCTAAATTTTGTTCTCTTGATATTCTGATATGTTTTCCTAATTCGTATGCTTCAGTAAGTGTTCCTGGAATAATCGTTTCTTTCAATTCCTTACCCGTCATTACAAAGCCAGCTTGTCCGGCTAATCCATATGCAGAAGCACTTATCATTTTACCAACACGTTCTGCTACTCTTAGACTTGTAGATTCTTTTATGATGCAAACATTTCCCCATTCATCAACTGAAGTTATTGGCAAATAATCTTTTCCATGCAGATAGGGTGTGATTTGAAGTATTTCTGGAATTGCCCTACCACAAAAATCTCCATCTACAGCAAGCTTGCCAAGTGATACAGCAGCTGATACTGGGCCAGATGTATTGGCACCAGCTAATTCAATTGGAACAATGGCATCAATTTTTAAGCCTGTATAATGTTCCAGCTCAATAACAGCTTTAGCCAACCTTTCTTTTTCACTATTCACACCTTCTACAAAACCAAATCCTTCCATCTCATTAATTACTTCTGAACTATGTGGGGCAATAGAACCCATTAAAAATGGACATGCGGTCAAAACATCATCAGATAGATGATCAACTTCAATCCAACCAACTTCTTTACCCTTTTCTATCTCACTCATCAAAGAATTTACTCCATTTTCAGGCAGTCCACCACCCCCGGTTGCGTAAAATGTACATCCTCTTACAAAATCCTCAACCTCTTGCTTAGTTGTAAGTTTCATATTTTACCTCCCTCTTAAATTAGTTTTCCACTTACATTATAAGTCGGATCCAACTATTATTAATTGTGGCTTGTAACACTAATCGATTAGCAAATTGTGCAAGTGCACAGGGGATAAACCTCCAATCCAAGTTTCTAAAAAACTTGTGTCATGAAATATTTTGTCGTTAAAAATTAGATTTCAAAACCTTGAAAATAGAATCACCCCTATTTGTCGAATCGATAAGTTACGATACAAAACCCGACAAGAAGGGGTGACTCAATGAAATTGATCTATTTTGCAAATTACTTATTCCTGCTCATTTCGATTACGACATCAAGTAAACCTATCAATACGTTATCGAAAAACAGGATCTTATTTATGGGAGCATGCCAAATGACGCCTCCATAAATTGGACAATTGGATATTTTGATAATGGAATCACTAAAATTATACATTTAATTATAGTCTTTCTGTGTCACTCATTTTTTTTAGTAAAAAAGCAATTTCAAATTGAATTCTATACATATTATCAAACGGATTCAACTCCATTATTTCTATAATCTTCCTTTTTCGATTTAAAACTGTATTTTTATGTACGAACAATAACTCCGAAACTTTTAAAGTATCTTGTGCATTTTCAATTAAACATCTAAAAGTCTTCACCAATTCTGTATTGTTCTTTACATCAGATTCGTTTAATTTATCTAATTTTCGATTTATCCAAAGTTCCATATCAGTATTTCTAATAAATTCATCCAGTCGATCAAACAATTGTATATTTTTGTAAAAGTGAATACTGCTTTGATTATCTATTTTCCTACCAATTTCACATGCTTTAAGACCATTTTGAAAACTGTTACTTATTCCCATGATAGTGTCAAATTCATTTCCCACTCCAATAATTACATCAGATTTTAATATCGAATGGACAGTTTTAATTATTGACTCACTAAATGTAGTGATTCTTTTAATTAAACCTTGCTTTGAATCATCTTTACAAAGTAAAATTACTATTTTATCTCCATGAGATATTACGATATTATTATAATTTTCCTTAAAAAGTTCTTTTTTGATTTTATTGTGTGCAACAGAATTTAACTCCATCCATTTCTCTTCTGTAAAACTGCGATCAAGTAATAACGTATTGTCAATTTCTACAACGATGACACATGTGATTGATGTTATATCCAATCCGAAATTCTTGGCTCTCTTAGATATGGTAGCAGTATCTTTAAAAGTCATATTCAGAAGATCATCAAAGAATTCGCTCTCAATTCTCTGCCTGATTTCTTTCATCCTGATTTTTTTTATTGATGCTAATGTAACTGCTGTTTTCGCATGATCTATTGCAATATGATCTAATTCTCCAAGATCACTTGAGTTAAAAATTACAAAAAAACCATATAATGATTCCCCAACAATAATTGGATTTATCAAAGTGTTCGACAAATCCGTACTTTCATAATCAGAAAATATGCCATACTTATTCTTTGTTATGTTTGTAATATTATTGATTATCCAATCGTGAATTTTACAAACAATTTTGTCATCTGCAAAGGTTTTAATGTTTTCACACATAAAGTATTCATCGTATGGATCAATCATAAGAACCGGCTTTTTTATTAAGTTCGAAAGTAATTCTACCAAATCAGCCAAATTCATGCCATCAATAACTGCCTTGGTCATTTCATCGTGAACTTTCAAAGAGTACTCTAACATTCTGTTTTTACGTTCTAATATTCGATCAACCAATGGCATAATAATGTCAATGTAAGCAATATGCTTTGGTAATGTAATAATTGGAAAGCCCAGATCATTTGCTAATTCAATATTTGAATAAGATATTTTTTTTAGCCAAACTCCAAAGTGACAAACCACTAAACCAGCACAATTATGTTTTGATAAGTCAAGTAATAATTGCCTCAATTTTTCATCATCATTTCCAATCGAATATAGTGCCGAAAGCTGCAGTTCTCCACCTCTATACCATGACGTAGCGCTGGGAACTTCAATAACACTTACACTCTTGATTACGTTATTTAATCCAGTTTCACCAGCTACTAATTTGCCTTCTTTTAATTTACCGATCATCAACGCTTCGCTAACTGTAATATCCATTAGTAAACCTCCTCAAAGGTTTGTTTTCAGTTCATGGTCATGAATAATTATATCATATTTCAATTTGTAAATTGTTTAACCCGAATCCGAATTACCTGCTTTTGGGAAGGTAGTGTTTAAGCTACCTAAATTTATAGGCATATAAAGGCCCAACGAATCTGCACAAGTAGTTAAAGGACTTCACAAAGTCTATGCAAATCTTAACTCTGACAGAATCGCATGATATGTACATTTTTAGATTCTTTTTCTTATATGACATCAAAAAGTTTAATGTTTCACTTCAAACAATATGTCGTTAACGTCCAGTACTTATTTTCCTAAAAGCAACGAAGATTTTCACATCAAAATAAATTAACCTATCCTGTATTGAACTCACGCGCCCAGGTATCGCGATTTCAACATTTTACAGTAGAATATCCATTATCATACCGCAGTCTGTGTATTATACATGTTGTCAAGCGATAATTTGATCAAGTAATTGCTGCAAATATTGCTACGGTGAAAACAGGACTGGAGATCCGCGAAAAGAAAAAGATACCTGATTCCGTTCTCGGTATGTCGTTAGACAGATTATTATCTTCTTTGTATTTGCCTCTGTCTCTTCCCTTGTCCCAACCTTCGCCAAAAGAAAAGCGACGCATCTGGGCTCATTACCCTCCGCGTCGCTTATGATTTCTTACACCTTCCATTACTTATAACTGACCACCCGTACGCCGCACCGTTCCACCAGTTCCTTAAGGGCTTCCATCCGAGCTTCGTCCGGTATTTCGTATTTGTACAGTCGTTCCATCATATTCAGTGCCTCATATTTATAATTGCCATAGGGGTGATACGGCAGAAGCTCAATGGTCGCTCTCGGACATGTCTCATTTACAAAGAGCGCGGTCGCCTCAATATTTACTTCATCATCGTTGACCCCTGGGACTACAGGAATACGCACCACCACATCCACCCCTAAAGTCGCCAGACGTCTGAAATTCTCGAGAATCTTTTCGTTATCCCGGCCCGTCATTTCGAGATGGCGCTGCCCGTCCATGAGCTTGAGGTCGAAAAAAATATGATCCATAAGCGTCAGACTTTCCGCGACTCCATCCCATTCAAAAAAGCCACAGGTCTCCAGGGCCAAATGGACGTCCAGATCGTACAATTCTCGCGCTAAAGCGTTAAAGAAATCCGTCTGCAGCGTGGCTTCGCCACCGGAAAAGGTCACCCCACCTCCAGAGGCTTGGAAAAAGATATTATTGCGCATCACTTTTTCAACCACTTCAGAGACCGGCATTTCGCTGCCCATCATGGCTTTTGCCCCACTTGGACAGACCTCAACACATTTGCCGCAGAGCGTACATCTTGACGGATCCACATGATGGGGCGGCGCTGTTCCAAGCGCCCCTTTGCAGGCCGGCCCAGTCCCCGACCAGACTTCGCAGGAAGTCCCTGTCCCCGACCAAACCGCCTCCACAGGACAGGCTTCCAGGCAGCGGCCACAGTCTATGCAGCGGCTGGCGTGTGAGGCTATGACGGGACTCCTGCCCCAGGTCTCAGGGTTGGCGCACCATTTACAACGCAGGGGACATCCGGAGAGAAAGATTGTGGTACGGATGCCGTCGCCATCATGTATTGAAAAATCCTGAAGCTGTGATACCACCCCGGTCATCCGCTCACCCCTCTCTTGCTTTTTCTAAAGTTAACTACAGTTCAAAGATTCATCACCGGGGTTCTCAGCTGCACCTCAAATCGACGCATGGGCATTTCGTGCAATAATAGCCTCTTGGACCTCTGGCGACAGATTGACAAACTGCGTGCTGTAGCCGGCGACCCGCACCAGCAGATCCTTGTAGTCCTGAGGCCGCTCCTGAGCCTTTCTCAATACCTCATTCGAAACGGTGTTGAACTGGACATGGAACGCCCCAAGGGAGAAATATGCCCGGATCATGGATTTTAGATTGTTCACGCCCCGGCGAGTTTCTAAGAAATCCGACATCAGCCGGAGATTCAAAAGCGTTCCCCCAGTATGGACGTCGTGATTCATCTTAGCCGCGGAGCGCATGGCTGCCAGCGGCGTGGAGGTGTCTGACCCCACATAAGGCGACACGCCTTCCGTCAGAGGCTGGCGGGCTCTGCGCCCACAAGGCGTCGCGCCCACGACCTTTCCTGCCGGAATATAGTTCGAAATTCCCATAAACGCCGTATTGAAAGGGGAACCAAAGATGTCCTTGTATTTGCGTGTTTCATGATAGTAATAATTGGCGATCGACTGAGCAATACGGTCGACCTCTTCCTTGTCATTGCCGTATTTCTCCACCTGGACAGCCCTGCGCTGGAGGTCCTCATACCCCACCCAGTCAGCGGCCATGGCCTCCGCGAATTCCTGGAGGGTCGCGGCCTTTTCTTCAAACACCAGCTTTTTGATGGCCATGAGGGAATTCGCCACGACCCCAAGACCAATCCCTGTCAGTACCGGACCTACATTATAGAGAGCCCCGCCCCGGCTGAGATCCCTGCCCTTTTCAAAGCAACCATCCACGCAGGTAGACAAGAACGGCCGCGGTACCATTTCAGAGTGCAGCTGCTGGGCAATGACAGTTCCTATGACGGAATGATGGACCAAGTAACTCAGCTGTTCCTCAAAAGCTGCCTTGATCTCTTCAAAGCTTTCGAAGGCCGTCAGCGGTTTCATGGCAATGCCTTCCGCCTCGCCCCGCAAACGGCTGTTGCCCTCATTCAGGGCATATTCCAGCGCCGCTCCAAAGTTGACGTTCACGGCAGCTGTCCACTGACCCGTTTTTCTGAAATGCGGCACCACACAGCCGCAGTTGTTCCAGTCTCTGGCGTCCTCCGGCTCGTAGCCCGCCTGGAGGAGCATTCTGGAGCCCGCGTCGTCATTGTGGATCGCCGGGAAACCGGTTCCCGTCTTCACCAGGTCCACGACGGCGTTGAGGAAGGCTTCAGGACAATCCGCATGGACCCGGACGCTGAGGCCAGGCTGATGGGTCTTCACCCGCTTCGTGGCCTCCAGACACATATAGGTGATAGCGTTGGTGGCGTCTGAGCCGTCCCGGTTGCGACCTCCAACGGTTAAGTTCTGGAACTGGTTATAGCCCGCGAAGAAGTCCGCGGTGTTGGCAGAAATCGTCCAGACCCACTCGGACAGCTTGATCCATAGTGCCTCAATCAGTTCCTGGGCTTCCCCCGGTGTAATTCGTCCGTTCGCCAGGTCCGCGGCGTAGAAGGGATACATGTACTGGTCAAACCGGCCCGGATTAAGTGCCAACGGATTCTCGGAAATAATGGCACCCAGCTGAACAAACCATACAAATTGGATCGCCTCCCGGAAGGTCTCAGGCGGTTTGGCAGGAATTTTTCGGCAGACCCTGGCGATCTCACGAAGCTCCTCCAGCCGCTGCTTTGGCGGGACTGTACCTTTTGACAGCCCGTCTTTATCCCCGCCTTTGACAAGCTCTGCCTCAAGTGCTATGACCATCTCTTCCGCTTTGTCCGCATAGCGGTTCGCGAAAGTCACAATAGCCTCGGCCGCAATCGCTATTGACTGATAAAACTGACGCTTCTCAATAGCTTCACGGCTGATGGGCTCAAGCTCAGAAAGCTTGGCCTCCGCCTCCTCACGAATGCGGTCATAGCCCTTTGGAAACAGCGTCTCCAGATAATCCGGGGTCACTTCTCCAATAGCCTGGCGCCATTTGGAATCATTGTCTATGATGCCGGTATCAATCAGTATTTTTGCTGTCGTTTCCGGCACCCGGTTTAGGAACGCCTCTTCCAAAGATTTGCCCTTCCAGTATGGAAAAATATGCTCCCGGACATAGGCCCTCTGTTCATCCGTCATAACATAAGGATCCTGAGGTCTGGTCTCGAAGGTATCCATTTCCTTTTCGACCCACTTCCATGAGAATTCCGGCGTCAGAATCCCCGTTCTTCGAAAGCGTCCAGCAGTGCCGACCAGCAGCTCATCTTCAAAGATTTGCACAGGGAGCTCCTGGCAAGCCTTCAGGAAGGCTTTTGCCCGTCTGATCTCAATAGGCTCGCCCTCTGTCTCCTGATGGGAGCGGGTCCAAAGCTCTGCCCTGTCATAGCAGATCATGGGCTTGGAATTCACATAAGATTGTCTAAAGCTCTCAATTCTATCCGTTATCTTCATGGATGTCCCTCCTGTTTTACGGCATTTTCAAGGGTTTGGAGCGTACTATAAGTCAAATTTTATTTTATATTTTATAATATTTTATAGCTTATATTATAGCCGTCTCAGGGTGGCGCGTCAATCCCGGCTGGCGGCCATAACCCTAGTTTTCTTCTCTCTTTAGAGCCTCAATCAAAGACACCATAGCCATCCGCATATGCTGTTCGAGATCAAAGCAAGCCTCATCAATTTTCTTTTCTTCTGCAGCGCTCAGGATCCGGCGGTGAAATTCCTGTGAAAGATCGTTATTTAAGTGCTCAATCAGATAGCGGCGCATGTAACGTTCAACCTGATGATGCAGATTTTCGATCAGCTCCAGCAAAAAAGTGTTCCCGCAGCGGCGATAAAGAATGGTATGAAGCGCCATGTTGAGCTGGCTCAGCTCTTTGCCCGTTTTCGCCCGGTCCAGCTGCTCAATAAGCCGCCCCGCCGCCTTATAGTCCGTCTTTGTGAGCCTTGGAATCGACATGGCAAGTGCGCCCTTTTCAATCAGAATCCTCGTCTCAAAAATTTCTCTCGCCCGCTCGCTGGACATTCCGCTGACGAAAGCCCCTTTATTGGGATAAAAGGTCACAAGACCTTCTGTTTCCAAATTTCTAAGCGCTTCCCGCACGGGAATCAGACTGCTGTCAAACCGTCTGGAGATTTCCTCCTGCTTTAACTGAGCGCCAGACTCAAGCTCTCCATCCAAAATTGCCTCTCTCAGCTCGCCGGCAATGATGGCCGGTAAATTTTGATAGGTTCTGCCCTTTTTTTTAACTTCGACTGCCATGAATTCAGTCCTTTCACCAGATCTCTCAGTATCTCAAGCAGCGCTTCAATACCTTGAATCGAACCAAAATAAATTTATAACCATTATAGCAGAAAGAACCTCCGTTGACACCTGATCCCCCCTGCAAAGTCCCATTGTCGCCCAGATAGGAACGTGATACTATTATTTGCAGGTACTAATCAGAACCACAGGCAAAGGGGGCGCTATCATCATGAAAAAATCCATCAAAGAGTTTTTCTTTATCAACATAGGCCTGGCTATGGTCGCGGCGGGCATCTACTTCTTTCTTGTGCCCAACAATGTGGCAGCTGGCGGCGTCAGTGGCCTGGCTATGGTCATCAATCACTATTTTCCCATCATTCCCATAGGCGCTTTCATGATGATGATGAACGTGATCCTGTTCATAGTCGGCATCATCTTTATAGGCCGGGACTTTGGCGTTCGGACCATTTATTCCAGCCTGATGCTCTCGGGCATGATCTGGCTTTTCGAGTCCCTTTTTCCCCTTGCCGCACCTCTAACGGGAGACATCCTTCTGGAAATGATCTATGGGATCATGCTGGCTGGCGGCGGGATGGGCATGGTGTTCCTCAACAACGCCTCAACGGGAGGCACAGACATCATTGCCAAGATTCTGAATAAGTATTTTCAGATCGCCATCGGCAAAGGCCTTCTCATGGCGGACTTCCTGATCGTGTCTGCCGCCGGTGTGGCCTTTGGGATCCAGAGCGGCCTGTATGCGCTGCTGGCGGTCATCATCAATGGCTTTGTGATCGACGCGGTGATCGAGGGTCTTCAGACCAATAAACAGGTGACCATTATTGCGACGAAAGTCGACGAGATCAGTAAGTTTATCATCACCGACCTGGGACGGGGCGCGACGCTGTATCAGGCCAGAGGTGCCTATACGAACGAGTCCAGAGAGATCATCATGACCATTGTGGACCGGAAGGAATTCATCCGGCTGCGGAATTATATCAAGTCGGTGGACCAGCGGGCGTTTATCTCCGTCAGCAAGATCCACGAAACCCTGGGCGAAGGGTTCAAGAGTTTGCTGCATTAGGCGCGCAAGCGGCCTTCAAAACCAGGATTGGCGAACAGCTTAGTTTTCGCCCCTGTATAAGTACCCATAACGAAAGGACGGATGCACATGCCAGTGAAAATTCTCGTGGTAGGCAGCCTCAACATGGACCTGGTGGCTACGGTTGAGGCCCTGCCTCAGGTTGGTGAAACACTGACGGGAAAGCGCTTTGACACCTATCCCGGCGGCAAGGGCGCGAACCAGGCGGTGGCCGCGGCCCGGATGGGCGCCTCGGTGGCCATGCTGGGCGCGGTTGGCTCGGAGGATTATGGCCGCCGCCTTCTTGATGGCCTGACCTTGGATGACATTGATGTCTCAGGGGTTGCAGTGCTTCCAGGTGTCCCCACAGGCACCGCCCTCATCACCGTTTCTGCCGATGGTCACAACACCATCATTGTCATCCCCGGCGCCAACGGCGCGGTCCAGCCTGCTGATCTCGACGCTGCGGCAGACGCCTTCGAGGCTTGTGAGGTTGTGGTTCTCCAGCTGGAGCTGCCCATGGCAGCCGTGGTGCGGGCCGCTGCGCTGGCCCGTTCCCTTGGAAAAAAGGTCGTCTTGAATCCCGCACCCTTTCAGCCGATGCCGCAGACACTGATTTCCCTGGTGGACGTTTTGGTGGTCAACGAAATCGAAGGCCTACAGCTCAGCGGCCTCGGCGGCGGCTTAAATGACAACGCGCAGGCGGGGACTGGACCGCACCACGAAGAAGTCATGGACGCCTTGGTGGCGCAAGGTTATCCGGTCGTCTTGATGACCCTGGGTGCTGAAGGGGTTTTGTATACAGGTGAAGGGTTATCCGGTCACGTGCCGGCCGCCACGGTCAAGGCCGTGGATACGACCGCTGCCGGGGACACGTTTACAGGGACCTTCGCGGCCTTTTGGCCGGAGGTGGGTCTGGAACGAGCCGTCGCGCTGGCGGTGGAAGCCGCAGGCATTGCTGTAACGCGGCCAGGCGCTCAGACCTCCATTCCGTACAGGCGGGAGCTGTCGGTGGTTGGGGACAGGGACTAACCAAAGAATTGAGGTTTCAGAAGGTATTGGAGACAAAAGCTTCAAAACAAAAACCGCCTCAGAGTTTGCATCCGGCATGGCCGAAAGCTCTGAGGCGGTTATTTTAATGCTTTGATCAATGAAAACGTCACTGAAAGCATCACCGGCAGCGCACCTGAATGCCTGACGACTACTCTACAGGCTGTTCCTCTTCAATAGTTTTCAGCATAAACAAGTGAATAGTGACCGCTATGCCCACGACGCCCAGAAACAGTCTGATGTGGAGGCTGTCCACTATGATTCCAGAGAGGATCAGCGTTAGCCAGAGGAAGATCAAAGCCGCAGTGCGCGCCCGCCGCCTGACGCCCCGGTACATGATATAGTCGTAAAGATAAGGCCCAAGGATTCTGTGGTTCATCAGCCAATCATACAGCCTTTTCGAGCTTCGCATATAGCAATAGGAGGCGACCAGCAGAAACGGCGTCGTGGGCAGTACCGGCAGAACCACACCCACCATGCCAAGGACGAGTGCCACGCTGCCGGCTGCAATCAGCAAATGCTTCTTTAAGGTTTGTGACATCCGCGCGCCTCCTTCCCAACATTTTTCTTCATATTATTTTATCTGATCGATCAGGCTGCTATCTAAGTAAAGGGGCTCCAATACCACTCACTTCTTGCGCGATCTTTTCAGGCAGGTTGGACAGATCCCTTTGAAATAGACGTTCTTTTCTTCAACCTCGAAACCACTCAGATCCCCAGTATCCATAGCGGTTTCGTCCACGCCAAAATTGAAAATATTGCCGCACACCTTACATTTGAAATGGCCATGGGTCGTTGTCACTATGTCGTAACGGGATTCGTTTTCTACAATGTCAAGGGCTTTGACAAGGCCCGCTTCAAGGAATAGATTCAACGTATTGTATACCGTAGCTCTGGATAACGTTGGGACCTCGCCCAGCAGCGCACTGTAGATCATGTCCACTGATGGGTGGCTGCGATGCGTCATTAAATATTCCAGGATCATGAGTCTTTGCTGGGACGGACGGATGCCTCGCTGTGTCAGGATCGTCGACAACTGCTTAATGGAGAGCTTCTCTGCGGGCTTGTCATAATGCGTTTTGTCAGCGGATTTCATTAAAATCCCAGCTTTCGTTTAATTTGTGGTTGCAGAGCTGTACACTGAAATCATTATTTTTCTAATTTTATAATCATTATAAATCATTTTATACGGATTAGGGCAGAACGTCAAGAAAAGCCATGTCCGACTTTTTTCGGACATGGCTTAATCTTATAAACAAATTACCGAAGTTCTTTCACACCTTAGTGCTTTCACACCTTGCTTTGCTTAACTCGTCACAACACTCACACGCTTTGCTTTGACCTTTTGCACCAAGAAGATCGCCACAACAATAGCAAATCCAATGACATCCTGATAAACATTTTCTGTGATGAGCATCATAGCGCCAACGAGGGCCAGACCTCTGAACAACAGGTTGAGCTTCGCCATCAGGAATCCTTCAGCCGCAATGCCTATCAAAAACACACCGACAATGGCTGTGAAAGTCACCCTGAGTGCTATTAGCGGCGAGGTGTCGATCAATAGCAGCGACGTATTGAAGACAAACATGTAAGGGACAATAAACCCTGCGAGAGAAAGTTTGACGGACTGTAACCCTGTTTTCATTGGATCACCGCCGGATATGCCTGCTGCCGCGAAGGATGCGAGGGCCACAGGCGGCGTGATGTTTGCGAACATTGCGAAGTAAAAGACAAACATATGGGCCGCGAGGTCTGGCACACCCAGCTGTACTAAAGCCGGCGCAGCCATTGTTGCAGTAATCAGGTAAGCAGGGATAGAAGGCAGGCCCATGCCGAGAATCATGCAAGTGACCATGGTCAGAACCAGTGTCGCAAGGAGGTTGGTGCTGCCCAGCTGGATAATGGCGTTGGCCATGTTGAGGCCGAACCCGGTCAAGCTGACAACGCCTATGATGATGCCAACCACCGCACAAGCTACAGCGACGGAAACGACGGAGCGCGTACCCTCATTGAAAGCATCGAGGATATCCTTGACGCTCATTCTGGTTTCAGGCCTGATCATACTGACGAGAATGGTCACTACAATGGTTAAAAAGGCGCCAAAGATAACCGTTGTGCCACTGAAGAGCAGCATGTAAAGGAGAAAGATGATTGGGATCAGCAGATGTCCGCGTGCCTTCATGACATCCTTAACTTTTGGCAGCTCAGCTTTTGGAATGCCCATGAGCTGATCCTTGGACGCCCTGAGCTGGACCTGAACCAGGATGCCCAGGTAATAAAGGAGTGCTGGAATCGCTGCACTGACAACGATTACACTGTATCTGATGCCCAGCATCTCCGCCATGATAAAGGCTGCAGCGCCCATAATAGGTGGCAGCAGCTGTCCGCCTACTGAGGAGGACGCCTCTACAGCACCAGAAAATTCGTCGCTATAGCCGGTCTTTTTCATAAGAGGAATTGTAAAGGCGCCTGTCGTCACGACATTGGCCACCGCTGAGCCATTGATACTGCCCAAAAATCCGCTGGCAATGACGGCGACCTTGGCTGGGCCACCCTTTGTGTGCCCTGCAAGGGCTAACGCAATATCATTGAAAAATTGTCCCATGCCGGATTTATTCATGACCGCGCCAAAGAGAATAAATAAAAATATGTAACTTGCCGCGACATTGACAGAGGTTCCGTAAATGCCCTCCGTATTGATGAATGCGTGGTTGACCAGATTTGCCCAAGTGTAGCCGCGGTGCATGAAAATGCTGGGCATGTAGTTTCCAAGGAGGCCATAGGCTAAAAACAAGGCGCTGAGAATGACCAGCGGAAGTCCGGAAATTCGTCTGGAGGCTTCCATAACCAACAGTATAAGCAGGGTCCCCATGATCACATCCATGGTGTTCGGCATGCCCATTCTGTTGATAAAGCCTGCATAGTCGCTCCAAATATAAACAACGACGGCCATAGACAACACTGAAAAGACATAATCATACCAGGCCATTTTGGATCTGCTTGACTTCTTGGTCGCAGGATATAATACAAACGCCATGACGAGCATCATGCCCACGTGGAGGGAGCGATGCAAATGTGTCGCAGGATAGCCAACAAATGAAGTAATAAAATGATAAAGGGCAATAGCAATAGCCGTCCAGTATACTAAATGCTCAAAGCTCTTGTTGCCAAATTTTCTCGTCTTCGATTCTTTGTCAAATTTCTCAAGTAAGTTTGTTTGTAGCGCTTCTACGTTCTCATCGACTTGAATCAGCGATTCGTGAGCCATGTATTCAACCTCCTTTTAATTTCCAGTTTCAAGGGGTGATGATGGGGCATTTCTGAACCCAATACAATTGTCTTCCCATTCAGCACAATCGAAGACAATGCGGTGTTTGAATTAATCCATGAAATATAATCAAAGCGATCTTCAAGCTCACGCATGATCACCATACCGTTTTCGACCGTCATCTTTCCTTTGTTTTCCGGGATACCGGCGCCAAAGCCAGCAACCTGAATTTCCACAAGCTGCAGTTTATGATTGTCCATGATCCTGTAACGCTCTTTCCAAGGGATGTGCTCGAAGGAATGAATCCAGTTGTACTCCAGTAAATCGTCTGTATGGGTTGGCACTTCAACAAAACTTTCCCCTGTTTGCTGGTCGTAAATGACCAGTATAGGCTGACCCAGGTAATAAACACTGAAGGTGAGCAGCAAGATCACAGCCGCCACACCGAGGAGGGTCAAATTTTTTTTATACGAGGAAGCCAAAAATGACTTCCTCGCTTTTGGCTCTAACGACACGACGGTGTCACTACTTAATACCTTGTTCTTCATAATATTTCAGCGCTCCCGGATGGAAAGGAATGTCGACGCCAAGATGTGAGTTTTCAAGGGAGATATGCGTTGCAGCGGTTGCATGCGACGCTTTAATGTCTTCAATGTTCTCAAAGATCCCTTTGGCGAGATCGTAAACCACTTCGTCCGGAAGGTCCTTGGAGACCAGCATGATGTTGCGTACCGTTGCGGTTGTGACGTCTGTTTCGGTGTCGTAAACATCGGCAGGAATTGTCGCTTCGACGAAGAATGGATATTTATCGATCAGATTTTTTAGGCCCTCGCCCTCAATAGGTACGATGACTATTTCAGCCGCAGTGCCAAGCTCCATGACGGTGGCGTTAGGAATGCCACTGGTTACAAATACCGCGTCGACCTGGTTGTTCTTCATTTGGTCAATGGCTTCGCCGTAGTTTAAGTAATCGACTTTACTGTCTTCATAAGTCATGCCGTGCGCTTCATAAAGCATCCTGGCGTTTAGCTCGACACCAGAGTTAGGCGCGCCTATACCAACGCGTTTGCCCTTGAGATCCTCAAATTTTGTAATGCCGGTCTTGTCCGTGGTGATCAGCTGAACGTAGTTTGGATAAAGGCCCATGAGGCATCTGAGATCCTCTGCGGCCGGTTTTCCTTCAAAAGCGCCAAATGCGCCATAAGCCTGTGCTACAGAGTCTGCCATGGTGATGGCGAGCTCGGCGCCGCCCGTCATGATCAAGTTGATGTTTTCAACGGACGCACCCGTCGACTGGACTGAAGATTTATATTTCAGTTTGTTCTGAAAGACGCTGGAAAACGCGCCGCCAATAGGATAGTACAAGCCGCTGGTCGGGCCAGTTGCCACGGTTACGAAATATTGGCTGCGGTCAAGCTCAGTGCTTTCTGCCGATGGTTCCTCAGCAGGTGCTGGAGTTGCCGCCTCATTGCCGCTGCAGCCAGCCAGCATGGAAACCATTAGAAGCATGAAGGATAGAATCAGTGCCCATTTTTTCTTTGACATTCAATACGCCTCCCAATCTTTGATGCTATCTTACTAACGCAAGCGCCGTGCCAAATTCATTCATTTTGTATAATTAAACGCATCCGTCTGTTAAATTCGTTGAATCCTTGTGCTGCGAGCGCCTTCAGCTTCAGCCTTAATAATTGTACGACAGTTCATAAAACATCAAAGCGGAAAAATGTGCTGTTTGCGCCACCAAAAAAGCGGAAAAAATTGCCGCAAGGAATTTTTTTCCGCTCTTGATCTGCTGTTTTAGCTGTTCACAGTGATGACTTGCCCCCTCTCCGCCGAACTTCGGAGCGGTTGTGACATCACATAACAAGACCCTACTCATTCAATCCATAATCATTGATCTTATTTCTGAGTCCACGTTCGCTGATGCCAAGCATAGCCGCGGTGGCTTTCCTGTGTCCCTTGTTAAGGACAAGGGCTGCGCTGATCAGCTTCCGTTCTGCGTCCTGAAGTGTTAGGCCTACCAGGCTTTCCGTGCCCAGCCGAGCACCCAGAGCCAAGTCCAGCGTGTCGGTCAAATCCGTCTTATTGGCGCGAACTTCAACCGGCAAATTTTCGACTTCGATCACATCTTCCCTGGCCAATAAAACCGCACATTCAATGATATTGGACAGCTCTCTGACATTTCCGGGATAATCGTAACCCAGCAGGCACGCCTCCGCTTCCTTTGAGAAGCCTTTGACTTGCTTACGCATCTCCTTGTTATATTGCATCAGGAAATGCGCGAACAGAAGGGGCAAATCTTGTCTTCGGTCCCGCAGCGAAGGCAGGTTGATCTCAACGACATTTAAGCGAAAGTAGAGATCCTGCCTGAAGCGCCCATCCTCGACCATTTTTTTGAGATCCTGATGGGTCGCCGCAATGACGCGAATGTTGAGCCTCACCTTCTGATGGCCGCCCAGAGGGGTGTATTCCCTTTGCTGCAACACCCTCAGGAGCTTAGCCTGCAGCGAAACAGGCATGTCCCCAATTTCGTCCAGAAAAATTGTCCCGTTGTTGGCATACTCAAACTTTCCAATTTTATCCGCCATGGCGCCGGTAAACGTGCCTTTTTTATGGCCAAATAGCTCCTCTTCCAGCAGCGACTCCGGAATCGCAGCGCAGTTGATTTCCACAAAGTTTCCCTGTCGCCGCCTGCCCGCCTCGTGAATGGCCTTCGCCACCAGCTCTTTGCCCGTGCCGCTTTCGCCGGTGATCACGACACTCGTGTCGACATCCTTCAGCTTGTCGATCAATTCAAAAATCTTTTTCATGGAAGGGCTTTGGCCGATGATCCCCTGATACACAAACCGCTCATCCAGCACGCCACCATATTCGACGGTCTCTCTGGATTTCCTGAAATTCAGCGCTTCTTCCACAGCCTCTTCCAGCTCGACCAAATTCAGAGGCTTTGTCAGATAGGTATACGCGCCCTTTTTAATCGCATCTACTGAGGAGACAATAGATCCGAACGCCGTCATGATGATGACCTGAATGGAGGCGTCTATTTTTTTGATCTCTCCCAGGACATTAATGCCATCCACCGTGCCAATTTTCAGGTCAAGGAGCACCAGATGGAAGGTCTCGCGCTGAATCATGGCAAGGCCCAGCGCAGGATTTACGGTAGATTTTACGTCGTATTTGTCCTCCAGCAAAAAGCAAAGGGATGAACAAATGTCAGCTTCGTCATCTATGATCAGAATTTTTTCTTTCAATTTCCATCACTCCCAAACGTCAAAGCAATAATGGTCCCTTGTCCCTTCACGCTTTCAATTTCCATTTGTCCCTGGTTGTCCTCAACGATTTGCTTTGACAAAGGCAGGCCAATGCCGCTGCCCTTTGCCTTGGTCGTATAGAAGAGTTCGTACACATTAGCCAGCTCCTTAGGCGTCATGCCAATACCGTTATCTTCAATGGTGATTTTTACGCCTCCAGCGTGTCTTGCTGCGCTTAGCTTGATCCAGTGACCATCGGCAGCATGAGGCATTTCAAGCTTTTCATTAATGGCGTCAATGGCGTTCAGAAGCAAGTTTATGATCACTTGCTTGATCTGGTCCTGATCCACGTGAATGTAGAGCGATGCGTCCGCGTTCATGGCAAACTCAATGCCCTTGCTGGTCGCGGTATGCTGAAACAGCAGCACGCAGGACTCAAAGAGCTCCAGCACCTGCACACGGACTGGGCTGCGGGATTTAGGCCTGACGTAATCTATCAGGTTTTCAATCAGCTTGCTGACGCGCTCCACCTCGTTTGGCACCACACGTACAAGCTGTTGCTGGAAGGCTTCGCTGTCCTTTTTCCTGGGCAGCAGCTCCACATAGGCTTTGATGGAGGTGAGAGGATTTCGGATTTCGTGGGCGATGCCTGAAATCATCTGGATTAAGGCTCTGTTTTTCTCTTCTTCAGCGATTTGCTCGCGCAGAATTTTTTCCTCAGTGTAATCCTCTATGGTCAGGATGGCCCCACGCATGTGTTGGGCGTCGTCCCTCAGGGGATAGATGAAATAACGCAGTGCAAAGCGGCGGCCAAACGCTCTGTAGTCGAGCTCCTTGCCCATCAGGCTTTCACCCTCATTCAGGACATTTTCCAGGTTGCCTTCAAGCATTTTATCAAAAGGCGATAAAGCATAGACACGCTCTCCCACGGGAACCTCCTGCAAACCGCACAGCGCCAGCGCTGACTCATTCATTGCGGAAACACGGCCGTCCCTGTCCAAAATGGTGATGCTTCGCGGGCTGCTCTCAAACATGAGGTCCTTTAGCTCCGTTGCATTCCTAATCTCAATGATCTTTCGCTCTAAGGCGTCGTTGGCGCTGCTCAGCGCCCGGGTCTTTTCCCCGACTTTTCGTTTCAGCTGGAGGTTGATGTAGCCAGCGACAGCCGCGATAAAGAAGGCCGACACAATGATCAGCAACATTATTATCAAATTTCTTTCAATCCGCTGCTGGTTTTCAAGGGCTTTGTCGTTGATCCAGGTGTTGTAAATTTCTTCATAGGCGCCGCTGAGCTTTAGGTCCCGCAGTGCCGCGTTCAGCATTGCGAGCTCTGTTGCCTTCGAGGCATCCATGCCAAGGTAGTAGTCTACTGGTGTCTCAAAGCTGTTGCTGATAGTGTATTGATGTTCAATGTTATATTTGTCGAGAAGGTACTCGGCAACGTGGCGAACGCCAATCATCATGTCCGCGCGGTCCATGATCAGAAGCTCAAAGACGGCCTGCTGGCTGAAGGCCTGATTGAAATTGGCTTTTTTGACGTTCTTGACGAATTCAAACTCGACTGAATCCCGTTCAACGGCGATCAGAACCGGTTCAATACCAAGGCGGTCTTTGTACTGCTCTATCTTTTCGTCCCGGGCGATGATGGAGATAGTTGAATTAACCAAGCTCTCGCTGAAGTCCATCTGATCTTCAAGCTGGCTTAAATAGCGGATACCCAAGATGCCGTCAATTTCCTTGTTCGTTAACTTTTCAATACTTTCATTGAGCGGCATGGGAACCAGCTCGAGCTTGAGTCCAGCGCTTTCTGATAAAGTACGTATTAAATCCAGGTTGAAGCCTTTATAGACGCCAGCCTCCTGAAACTGATAAGGGGGTAGGCTGGGATCAAAGGCGATCTGCAGGCTTTCTGAGGAGGATGATGATGAGGAGGAGGAGGCGGCGGGGACATTGATTGGGGTGGACGCGGCGCTCAGCTGAATGCCACTTTGAATAGCGATAGCACATGATAAAACGAGCAATAGCCAGAGCCTTTTCAGAACGGTCACCTCCTACTTTGAAGGATTGCTTTTTAAAAGCGCAAAGTACATAGTGCCCGCCACCATGCGCTCCGCGCTTTTTTTGTTTTTGTTTTTGTGGCTGACACTGTCCTACTGCCGAATGGCTGTATTCACTTCGTCAGTATGGGCAATGCTTCAATCCAGTTCTTTAATGTATTGAAGTCGCCCTGTCGGTGATGGGACAAATCTTCACTCCCTTTATGAATCAAATGGTCCGTTAAAAGGAAGGTGTCCATCCCCAGATCCGCGACACAAAGATCCTCTTTGGCGTCATTGCCAACCATCAAACATTCGTGTGGCTCTTTTTTGAGTGCTTTAAGCACCCCTCGATAATAATCGAGATTGGGCTTGCTGTAGCTGCAGTTCTCATAAGTTGTGATCAGAGAGAAATCCTCCGGCTTCAGCCCCGCCCACTGAATTCTATAATGTGTGGCGATCGCAGGAAACAGCGGGTTCGTCGTCAACGCCAGGGTATAGCCTTTGTCTTTGAGCAGATCGACACATTCACGCGCCAGCGGGTTTTGGCTGGCGACTGCCTTTGCCTTGTCGAACTCCGTTTGGTAGAATTCTTCGAGGAGCGGCCTCAAGGCCTTGGCATCCCCTTCGTAGACGTTGTCAAAAACGCGCCAGAATTTCTCCTCGTTCGTCATGAGACCGTCATTTCGAACCATGGCTTCGGTTCCGGTCCAGATGGCTTTAAAAAGCGGCTTGGGTTCAATGCCTCTGGCAGCCATCATTTTGCCCATTAGTCCAAAATAAGTCTCCAAAAATTGATCCTGATCCAAGGGGAGCAGGGTGCCGTCCAAATCGAACAAGACTGTATTCACTCTATCTCACAGCTCCGTTTCTATGTGAAAATGGGGTTATCTGATGTTATAACTTATCCTTCAAAGTTTACCACATTCAAATTGAAAAAGGTAGTTTGGGCTCCGGCCCTGGAAGGTTTGGTTGGGGACAGGGGCTTTTGGTTGGGGACAGGCACCAACCAAAAGCCCCTGTCCCCAACCAAACCCTTTATCTAAAAAGGGGCTGTTGCATAATAGTCCCCAATAGAAGGGACAGATGGAAATCAATTTTTGATGACCATCTGTCTTTTTTAGTTCAAAAAAATTAATCAGGACCGGCTCCAAGAGCCAGTCCCGATAGGGTATAATTGATTTATGCAGAACCAAATAACCCTAAATCATAATACCCCGAAAGTCCACTTTTGGCAACTGCCTATGAATTTTAGTGTGGGCACATTAATACCAGAAGATAGCAAGGTCAGACTGGCGTGCAAAATTATCGAAAGGATGGATTTAAGCACAATATCAAGCACCAAGCCTCAAAAAGGCAGAAAGCCAGCCGTT
>NZ_FMWL01000017.1 GCF_900103005.1 Acidaminobacter hydrogenoformans DSM 2784
TAGGAAGTTGACGAGATCAACGGCTGGCTTTCTGCCTTTTTGAGGCTTGGTGCTTGATATTGTGCTTAAATCCATCCTTTCGATAATTTTGCACGCCAGTCTGACCTTGCTATCTTCTGGTATTAATGTGCCCACACTAAAATTCATAGGCAGTTGCCAAAAGTGGACTTTCGGGGTATTATGATTTAGGGTTATTTGGTTCTGCATAAATCAATTATACCCTATCGGGACTGGCTCTTGGAGCCGGTCCTGATTAATTTTTTTGAACTAAAAAAGACAGATGGTCATCAAAAATTGATTTCCATCTGTCCCTTCTATTGGGGACTATTATGCAACAGCCCCTTCGTTTTTCATTTACTTTTAAATTGCTGTTTACCCTTGAAAGACCCGCTCTCTCAGCTGACCAGGTGCAATCAGCGCAATGACTGTGTAGAGCTCGAGACGACCAATCAGCATTAAGAATGACAGCAACAGTTTTGACGGCACGCTGAAGTTAGCGTAGGTCTGGGTTGGCCCAACGAAGTCAAAGCCAGGGCCTATGTTGCCTATAGTCGCGGCAACCGCACTCGCTGAACTGACCAAACCATTGCCTTCGAGGGAGATCAAAATGGTCCCCATGACAAAGGTCATAACGTAAAGCGCGAAAAAGCTCGCTATACTGACGTTAACATCCCCGGACAAAGCTTTCCCGCCAATCCGAATAGGAATCATAGCTCTCGGATGATAAATCTTGGATATCTCACGCCGGATGAGTTTGAACAAAAAAAGGATCCGGATAATTTTTATACCACCGCCTGTAGAACCTGCGCTTCCTCCCACAAACATCAGCATGAATAAAATGCTCTTGCTGAAATCCGGCCAGATATCAAAATTCGCTGTGGCATATCCCGTTGTCGTGATGATGGCATTGACTTGAAAGAAAGCATCTCTCAGAGCCAGCATTGTATTCTCATATATGCTGAATCTCAGATTCAAAGTGATCGCCACAGTGGCCAGCGCTATAATGGACAAATAAAGTCTCAGCTCTTCATTTTTGAAAATCTCGTGCCATTTGCCCTTGAACCCTTTGTAATAAAGGGAAAAGTTGATGCCGCTGAACATCATGAAAAATGCGATTACCAGATGTATATAGGTGCTGTTGAAAGCCCCTATGCTGGCATTCCTGGTGGAGAAACCGCCTGTACCAACGGTTCCAAAGGTGTGCAGCGCAGCCTCATATAAAGACATGCCACCCACTGTCAGCAGTGCCATTTCAATTAAGGTAATCACAATATAAGTCGTGTAAAGAATAATTGCCGTGTCTTTCATGCGGGGCGCAATTTTGTCTGCCGTTGGTCCAGGCGACTCCGCTTTAAATAAATGGAAAGTCCCGGAGCCCAAAGTAGGCATGAAGGCCACTGTGAAGATCAGTATGCCCATACCGCCAATCCAATGGGTTAATGAGCGCCAGAACAAGAGTCCCTTTGGCAGAATTTCAATATCTGTCACAACCGTTGCGCCAGTAGTGGTAAGACCTGATACCACTTCAAAAAACGCGTCGACAAAGCTCAACGTTCCGGACAAGACAAAGGGAAGTGCACCGAAAATGGAAAAGACAACCCAGCCAAGGGTGACAATGGACAAGCCTTCCCTTACCTTCATCTTTTGTTTTTCTACGGGCAGCCGTCCCATGACAAAGCCCGCTGAAGCTGTGATTGCCACCGTAATGACAAACGCGCGAAGGTCGCGCTCGCCAAGTCCGAGCGCGATCAGCAGCGCCGGCATCATCAGCGCCGACTCAAGAAACAGCAGTTTTCCGAGGACCTTTAGTACGATTCCATAGTTCACGGAGAAGACCTCCATCATTTGGTCGAATGAATTGCTGAAGCGCTTCCACAGACGAGTTCAGGCTGAAAATGACAAGCCGGTCTCCGGCATGGATCACCGTATCCCCATTTGGGATGATCACCTGATGATTGTGGAGAATAGCGCCTATAATGATACCTTTTGGCAGCTTCAAATCTTTGATTTTCTCATTAACACAAGCCAGACTTTCGTTGACAATGACTTCAACGACTTCTGCTTGACGTTCCAAGAGCATGGTGACAGAAACAATCAATCCACCACGGACATACTTTAAAATCTCGCTGACTGTGATGTCAATTGGATTGAGGGAAAAGTCTATGTTCAGTTTGTCGATCAGATTCACATAGCTTGATCGTGAAATTTTAGCGATCGTTTTGTCAACGCCCTCCTGCTTAGCCATAATCGCCATCAGAAGGTTCTGTTCATCAAAGCCCGTCGCGCCCACAAACGCGTCCATTTGCGCCAGAGACTCCTCTTCCAGGAGCTGAAGATCCGTACCGTCACCATGAATCACGACTGCCTCCGGCAGCTTATTACTTAAATAGTAACAGCGATCACGGTTTTGTTCGACAATCACCACATTGACGTTTTGACGGATCAAGTCATTGGCAAGGTAAAATCCAATATTTCCGCCGCCAAAAATCATGATATCCTTAACTGGCCTGACATCCAGACAAAGCTTGAAGCGTTTTACAAACTCGTTTAACCGGTGTGTTTTACCCAAAATATAGAGTAAGTCCTCAGCTTTCAAAACTGTTGAACCGTCCGGTATGAGAATGACACCCTCACGCTTGATCGCAGTGATCAGCAGGCCGTCAAAATTTTCGATATTCATTATTTTTTTCCCAATTAAGTCTGGGATTTGTCCAATCTTGATATCCATCATGGTAACCTTGCCTTTTGCGAAGTCACCTGTATGGAAGTGATAACCCTTCATCAAAAATCGCATGATCTCATGGGCTGTGGCGAGGTCCGGATTCACAATATGATCAATCCCCATGTCCTCTGTGAGATAATCCTTTTGACGAATGTATTCAGGATTCCTGATTCTGGCTATTGTGCGCCTGACACCCAGCTTTTTAGCTATTGAACAGATTATGGTATTCGCTTCATCCACACCCGTTACGGCAATCAGCATGTCATAGGTCTCTATACTCAGCTCTTTGAGCGTTGCCATGTCAAGACCGTTTCCCATAACCGCAAGGACATCCAAATGGTCCTGAACACGTTCAATGGTCTTTTGATTTGTATCGACCAAGGTAATGTCAATCTGTTCATTCATCATGGTTTCAGCAAGCCTGTACCCAAGCTTTCCGGCGCCTATGATCATGATTTTCATGAGTGCCCTCACCTTTCCATTGTATGTTCGAAGGCTGCAGAATATACAATTCTGCAGCCTGATTCATACGCTCGTTTTTCTGCTGTCTTCATAATGCTTTTAGTTCCCTTATTCTAACATAAGGCAGCTGCACATGTCCAATATTATAGGTGACTGATCTATAGGGCGAGCTCATAAATCGCTTTGATGTCTGAAACTTCCAATTTTCTATAACCTCCAAGCGCACCAAAGATTGAAGCCTTTTCTGTCATAAGATCAAGCTGATCAGATGGCAGGCCAGCCTCTTTGAAGGATTTTGGCAGTCCCATTTCAGTCAGGAAGGCCTCAAAACGGCGAATGCCTTCGTTAGCAATTTCTGCAGTGCTTCTAAAATCAGCTTCTGAGACGTCAAAGACGCGCTTGGCGAATTGGACAAATTTTTCTGGCTGTTCCTCAGAAACATATTTCATCCATGCAGGAAATATAACTGCCAAGGTCACGCCATGGGTTGTCCCGTAAAGCGCTGTGATTTCGTGCGCTATTCTATGGCTGGCCCAGTCTTCAAGTCTTCCAACCCCAAGTATGCCATTATGGGCTATGGTCCCCGCCAACATAATTTCAGCCCTCGCGTCATAATCATCCGGATTTTGGCGAAGCTTGTACGCGTTTTCAATAGTAGCCTTCATGACGCCTTCACACATATAGTCCGTCACATCCACATGGCCGGTCGTCGTAAAGTATCGCTCAAAGACATGTGAGAGAATGTCCATAACGCCGGCAAAAGTTTGATGCTCTGGTAGTGTCAAGGTAAGCTCAGGACTTAATATAGCAAATACAGGACGGATCAAGTCGGACTTCATCCCGCGTTTCAGGAGACCCTCCTCGTTGGTGACAACTGTATTGGGACTCGTTTCACTGCCAGTTGCCGGCAGTGTCAGGATAACACCCAACGGTACGCAGCTTTGAGGCTGAGCTTTTCCCATGAAAAAATCCCAAACCTCCCCGTCATATTTCACTCCAACGCTGATAGCTTTAGCGGAGTCAATGACACTGCCGCCACCCACCGCAAGGATCAAGTCCACTTGGTTTTCACGGCAAAGGGTTATCCCTTCCTTGACCAGACTAAGCTTAGGGTTTGGTTCAACGCCTCCAAGCTCAATGACTTTGACGCCCTTCTCCTTCAGAATAGAAAAAACCTGAACATAGAGGCCACTCTGCTTAATGCTTCCGCCCCCATAATGAAACATGACGGTTTTAATTTCCGGCGAGAGCTGTGCCCCCAGTCCCGCCGTGGATTCTTTTCCAAAAATTATTGAAGTCGGACTGTAGTATTTGAAATTCAACATAGCTTAAGTCGCTCCTTTTCTGCAGTCATTTGTTGAAATTTTTAAACGCTTATAGTTTAAGCTATCTTAATTTTACCACGAACTCTTTTTTTAGCAACCAGAGGTAATTATTGCTAAAACTCAAAAATCTGGTACTCATGATCAAGCAAATTTAACGTCAGCAGCTTTCCCTCAAGAGGTTCACCCTTCTTCAGTAAAACCTTCAAGGCTTCACTGACTTGAATTGACGCTACCAGCGCCGGTGTAAAGGATGGATTACCCAATTCAGTCTCAATGCCTTTATCCGCCGTTTCAGGATAAAGCTTTGAAAAAACATGGGTACCTGGCATGATTGTCGTCACTTGGCCATACCATCCTGCTATAGCACCGTGAATCAATGGGATGCCTTCAGCTTCACAAGCCCGTTCCAAAATCCTTCTCGACGAAATGTTGTCGAGGGCATCCAACACTACATCATGCCCAGTGATCAGCGCCAGTGCGTTTTCCTCTTTTAAAAAGACGGACTTTGTATGGACCACAACTTCTGAATTCACTTTCTGAATGCGGGCTTTAGCTGCTTCCGCCTTTGATTTTCCTATGAGCCCTTCTTCAGACAGTAGCTGACGGTTTAAATTTGTCTCATCAAAGACATCTCCATCAATAGCAGTGATAATGCCTATACCAAGACGCGCGAGCATTTCTATAATGTAACCTCCAAGACCTCCGCATCCGACGACACAGACACGCTTTTCTCTGATCGCGTGATTTTCATCTGGGGTTAACAAATTCATGTTTCTCTGATAACGATTCTTCATTAAAAGGTCCCCCTGCAATCGATTTCTTGATCTCAATTGTGAGCGTTACCCGCCCGCCAACATATGAATAGCCTGTACTTCGTCACCATCCTCAATAGCTGAAGTGTCATACAGCTGCGGTGGAACGTAAGTCCCATTGATTTTTACGACAATTTTCGCAAAGACATAATTTTTTTCTTTAAGCATGGACGAAACTGTCATACCTTCTGTCCATGCCATAGGCTTACCATTCACCATAATCATCCTTTATCCACCTCTTTACCCTATAAGTGTATCGATCTTTCCATACACCGTCAATCATTGAACTCGCCAGCGTCCAAACCAGACGCCCGCTTTTCCGTAATATAATGAAAAGGGGTGCTTCAAGCACCCCTTTGGTATTGACATAAACTTCGTTGACTGCTCAGATGTGTCTGCCTGAGACAAGAATGCTATCCCTGTAGAGGCGTCACGACACTGATGACCTCCGGCAGATCCATGCCAATTTCACGCAGATAGTCCACTGTAGGCACACCCTCCGCCGTCCAGCCACGGCGCTTGTACACCGCGTCTGTGAGCTTCTCGTACTGATCCAGTCTGTAGGCTCTCATGAGGGCAATCTTTTCCTCCACGGTTTTCCCTGCCGGATCCACACCCTGCAGCTCCAGCAGCTGCTTGTCATAGCGCTCTTCCCTTGACAGATATTCCTCTTTCGTCACCGGACCCATGGCTCTGTAAGGCATGGCGTCATGGACTCTGAGCCCTTTTCCCATGCGGATGTTGAAAATCCTCTGGAAGTTATAGACCCTTTCCGACTGACGGATCAGCTCATGCTTGTCTATGGACGCCCCCGTCACCCCATTGTAAAGATCCACATAGTTCTGCACGTGCTCCGGAATCTTTGCCGGTTCATCCGTCAGGCCATTGTCCGCAGGCGTCGTGTCGTTCCACGGCAGCTTACAGAGTCCCATCAGGCCAAACCAGGTCCGGAACATTGGGAAGTAGTGCAGCGCCTCCGCCTTGTCCTCAAAGGTTGGAATCTGATTGTTGACCATGTCCATGAAGATCAGCCAGGCTTCGTCGTGCTGAGGCCCCTTGTTGGTCAGACCGTAGCCGCCCTGCTGAGCCAGGGACTCCTTAGGCAGGTACTCCGAAACTTCAAGGCCCTTCTGCTCCATCCCTATATCCTCAAGGAATGCCCGATCCGCGCCAAATGCCTTCTCAAAGTATTCTTTCAGGTGTCTCACCCCAAGGCCTATGTGGTACCCAAAGCCTTCCCCTCTGGACATCTGGTGCAGCAGCTCAAGCTGGGCCATGCCGTTTCCAAAGGTAAGCTCCAGACCCCCGGTGTTCTCCCTGTTGATCAGGCCCCGCTCATAGCACTCCATGGCAAAGGCCGTTATGGTCCCAAAGGAAATGGTGTCCACTCCATAGGTGTCACAGTAGAAGTTGGCCTCCAAAATCAGCTCCGGATCAAAGATCCCGCAATTTGACCCAAGACCCGCCGCATTCTCATACTCCGGACCGTCTATGGTCACTTTGTGGCCCTTGTACGGACCTGTTTTCAGCTCGAAGTGATCCGCTGCCTTGGCGCAGGACAATGAACACCCATACCAGCACCCGTCCGGCATCCCCTGGGTCACATACTTTTCAATAAACACATTGGACGCGATTTTGTGCGTCTCCGGATGGCTTCCATACTGGTAGTTATGGGTTGGAAGCAGGTCATAGGCATCCATGACCTCTATGATGTTGGCCGTCCCAATCTGGTGCATGCGGCACTGGGTGGCGTCCAGGTCGTGGATCTGACGGTGGAGCTTGATCCCCGCCTTGTTGATCCGGCTTTGGTCCACCGGTTTATTCAGATTCCCCTTGGTTCCCCGGTAACGGATCACCACCGCCTTGATCTTCTTGTCCCTGAATACTCGGCCTATGCCGCCGCGACCGGCCTGCTTCAGCCTGGCCACCTGACGGCGCAGGTCGTAGAACGAAAAATTCAAAAGGCCTATGTTCGCGTAATTCGCCGCTGTGCCTGCGCAAATCACTGAAATGTTCTTTTTGTCTTCCTCGTCCTCAGCGTACATCTCCGTCATCTGCTCCGCCAGCACATGACCGTCCACTGCCTCAAGAGGCGCCGTCTCCACAGTGACTTTGCCGCTGTTGCCGTCTATGAAGATGATGACCTCCTGCTCTGACTTCCCGGTGATTTCCATGGCGTCAAAGCCTGAAAACTTCAGATACGGCCCAAAGTACCCCCCCACATTGGAGTCTATGGGCATGTCCGTCATGGGAGAAATCGTACAGACCAGGGATTTGCCCGAGCCCGGGTACTGGGTGATCCCGCAGATTGGCCCGCCGGCCACCACTATGGCATTTTCCGGATCGTTCCACCGGGTGGAGGGCTTGACGGCGTCCCACAGCATCCGCAGACCGTACCCCTTTCCGCCAATAAACTTTTCCCTGACCTGGGCCGGGATGTCACGCTGCTCTACCGAAGTTTTGCCCAGATTGATATGTAACGCCCTGTCTGTATAGCCCCGCTCTACCGGTGCCGGTTCATAATCGAACGCCGTGAGCAGCGTCCGCGCTTCCTTCATTGCTTTGATCTCCACTGGCTGACCTCCTGTCCTCTTTATGCAGATGATAATCCTCTGTTGCGCCGCCCACCTGACCTACTTGAAAAACGTCACCCTTTCAAGGGGCTCGACTTGAGCTTCCTTGTCAATATAGAGGGCCTCAGCCGGGCAAACGCCGGCGCAGATGCCGCAGGCCACACATTTATAAGGTTCGTGGAAGTCGTCATGCTGCATCATCACAGCTGCGTCGCAAAAGCCCACGCACATCAAACAACCTACACATTTTTTCTTGTCAATGCGGACCACGCCCTGCGCATCCCTGCGGATCGCCATGACCGGACACACATCAATGCAATCACCACACTGGTTGCACACGTGGATCTTTTTATCCTGGCCCTTTTCTGTGATCCGAATCGCGGACTTCTCACGGTCCCTGACCTTGAAATAGGCGTTTGAACACGCCATTTCACAGGCGCTGCACGCTATGCAGCGGTCTTCAATCTTTTGCAGGATTTTCAAATCCTTCACCTCCGAAAAATATAACGTGATGGGGCATAAGCAGAGTAGTAATTCTGCCTTGCCCCCTCAACATGAACTTTAATGTCCTAAAATAGTCTGAGCTCCGAGTTTTTGACTATACTACGGAAGGCTCAAAGACCAGTTTGTTATCCTTAATCCTGCTGAGCGTTAAAGTTTCAACAGGCAATGTCAGCTTTTCGCCCAATATATATTCCGACATGATGAGTCCTGTCGACGGTCCAAACATAAAACCATGTCCACTGAATCCAGCCGCCAAATAAAAGCCTTCCAAGCCATCAACCGGACCATAAATAGGTTGACGGTCCGGCGACATATTATAAAGTCCGGCCCATTGTCTCAGAACCCTTGCTTCTCTGAGAGGCGGCAAAAGCTTTGTCGCGCAAAGCGCCATTTCCTCCAGGAACTGCCAGCTGGCAGTGGTCCTTAGGTCCCTTGGCTCGTTTTCATCACCACGTCCCATAATAATGCCGCCATGGGGCACCTGCTGACAATAAATATTTAAGGAAAATGACATGACCATAGGCCCTAAAATTTCTTCAATAGGCTCTGTTACCAGAATCTGATGACGTTCAGAATAAACGGGGAGATCTATGCCCGCCATTTGGGCAATGATTTGGGAATAGCCTCCTGCTGCGTTGAGAACAACAGGTGTTGCCACATTCCCTTTATTGGTTTTAACACCTTTGATTTTCCCGTTTTCAACCTCAATTCCGGTCACCTCGGTATGCGTCATGATGGTGGCCCCAAGGCGTTTTGCAGCGTCCGCGAAAGCTTGCGTAGTATGAAAAGGATTCAAGTGACCATCTTTCTCATGAAAGGCTGCAGAAATTAAGCCCTCCGTATTGAGGTACGGCACAATTTCCTTCGCTTCTTCCAAAGTCAAGAGCTTCGAGTTAATCCCCATTCGGTTCTGCACTTCAATATTCTTGATAAACTGCTCATGCTCCCGTTCAGTGCTGGAGACCAACAAATAGCCGCCTTGTTTAAACTCAATATCGCCATCATATTTCAGTTCTTCATTTGCATTTTCGAAGAAATCACACGAGTGCTTCGAAATCATGCAGTTCAGCTCAGTCCCCCACTGCTGACGAATTCCTGCGCCACAGCGGCCAGTGGATCCACTCGCGAGATAACCTTTTTCAATGAGAAGGACATTTTTAACACCCTTTTTCGCTAGAAAATACGCAGTCGCGCAGCCTGAAATACCGCCGCCTATGATGACGACATCTGCCGTCTTCATCATTTGAGGTGCCCCCTTTCCGCTTCATCCGCAATTTCACCAAGCTTGAGGGACTTGACAGGCTGCCTGTACGTTCCCAGTGCAAGGGCATCCAGAGATTTTCCCGTCATGACTGCAATTTCCTTTAGGACTATTGGACCACAGTTTTTTGACTGACAAGGGCCCATCCCTACACGGCTGATCCGTTTGATTTCATCAAAAGTCGTGTAGCCTTTGCGGATCAATCCTCTGATTTCACCTAAGCTGACATCCGAGCATCTGCAGACTATGACGTCGTCATCTGCTTGGTTGACCTCCACGGGTTCCACTTTAATATTTCTGATTTGACGGATAAAAGGCTTTCCTACGGCGACTGAAACTACCGCCGTCCTGTCTGTTGCTTTTGTGTTGAAGACTTTGACCACTTTCACAGGTGTAATAAAATTACCTTCTCGGTCCAGACCCTTGATGACCATGCCCGGTTCAGGCATTGGGAAAAATTCATAAGGCAGTTTTACTAATGCCTCAGTTTCTGAATAAGTCATATCCACGGCCATGATCGCAAGGCCAGGACATTTGCTGATGCAAAGGCCACAGCCGTTGCAATTCTCTTCGACAACAATTGGCCTGTCATTGATATCCTCGAAAGGCTTGATACCGCCGCGATGACAAACGGTATAACATGGATTGCATGGTATTTTTTTGTAACATTCAATCACAATAATTGGCCCCTGATTCAGACGTTCTTCAGACGGAAAGACGCTGTCGATGTCCTCAGGCGTTGGTATTCCTGTATTTTCGAGCATTGCACTCAACACCTCCACTCCATTTTACAAGCAGGCTATTCAAAATCGTGAAACTGATGAAAGAGACTAAGCGGTAGTGGCTGCAGTGGCTGTTGTGGCTACAGTGGCTTCGGAGATTCCTTGTCTGATCCTTGTGCCTTCAGGACCAGCGCGAAGGGCCTCAAGCTGACTCATATAATCCTTTTTCAATGCCATAAGGCGTTCTGAATGCTTACCTGTATACTCTGCAGCAGAAAGACCTGCCAAATAACCTTCCACCATGGCACTGCTGGCCTCCTCGATGCCAGCGACGTCCCCGGCAATGAACAGTCCTTGCACAGAGGTCATCATTTCCGAATTTCGTACCGGTACATAACCGCCTAAAGCGGCAAGATATTTCATTTCACAGCCGGCTTGCCAGAGGAGTTCAGAGAGCGGTGACAGACCTACAGCAATGCACATGACATCCACGTCAAGGTCGATCTCTGTTCCCGGGATAGGCCTCCAGTGATCATCCAACTGCCAGATGGTTGCGCTTTCCAGAGAATCTTTCCCTCGCGCTTCTTTGACAGTGTACTTCGTGTAAATTGGAATGCCCAACCGTCTAATTTTTGAAGCATGAACCAGATAGCCGCCAATTTTCGGACTGCCTTCCACAATTGCCTTAACATTAATGCCTGACTGCATGAGCTGATAGCTCACAATTAAACCTATATTTCCGGCGCCCACCATGAGTACATTATCACCCGGTTTGACCCCATAGACATTCATCAGCGTCTGAACCGCACCCGCGCCATAGATGCCAGGCAAATCATTATTCGGGAACGGAATGCTCTTTTCGCTGGCGCCCGTCGCCACAACTATGGACTGCGGCGCGACTTTCAAATATGTACCTTCTTTTTCAAGTGTGACAATGCGGTCTTCATACATACCTACTACGGTTGTATTTTTCCAGACCTCTATGTTGGGGGCCTGATCTATTTTTTCAAGCAAAAGCTTGCCAATGTCTATGCCTCTTGTTGATGCGTACTGTTTTTCCGAACCAAAGAACATATGTGTCTGTTTGACAAGCTGTCCCCCAAGGGCGCCGTCTCTTTCAACCACTAAAACCTGACAACCCATTTCCGCTGCGCTGAGTGCCGCGCATAATCCGGCCGGTCCTCCACCTATGATCAGTGTTTCCACATTCTTCACAGAAGCTCACCCTTTCCTTCCTGCGTCCTGACCGTCATTCCCTCCTTGAGCATAGTCACACAAACCTTGACATTTGCTTCACCATTGACCTCCATCATGCAGGATGAGCAGTTGCCTATCGCGCAATAGAAACCTCTTGGCCGCCCGCGCTCAATACTATGACTTAACACTTTGACACCAGCGGCGTGCAGTGCCGCTGCGATCGTTTCACCCTCGAAACCTGAAACCTCTTTGCCATCAAAATTGAAATTTATTTTTTTCCCTCGATTAAAAGTTAATATTGGATGTGATTCGAGTCTGGATGACATGATGACATACCCCCTTTGGTCGAAGCCCTCATTAAAATTCAAAGCAGAAGGCATTTGTTCAAATTAATCAGCACCACACAGTTTTTCACGCCTAAAGCCAGTAGATTCTATCAGTCAGAATGACACAAGCAGGCAAAATGCCCATAATGAGCGGGTGAAGCATTATGGGCATTGCCGGCTTGAAAAAGGCTGTGCTTCAAATCTTACTCAGGCTTTGGCTTGCTTGCTTTGTAAAGCAATAATCCAAATCCCACAAAATATGACCCTGCGACGACTATCATCATAATTATGGACGTCGTTGACATATTACGCACGCTCCTCTGCAATGAACTGGACGTCTTCCTCAGCTGTGATGTCCCGGCCCGGTCCGACCTTGTCTGCCAGCCAGTTGTTGGCGAGAATAGAGCCAATAATGACAATTGCACACTGGAATATGATCGTTCCAGGTGTGAATACTTCAAACGGCGCCCACCAGTTGTCCGGATACCAGCCAATTGCCTGCCAGAACCACCAGCCTGTAATCATAACGAAGAAAACTGGGAATAGTCTGATGCAAGTCGACCACCATTTTCCAATCTGGTAATCCGACCAAGGCATATTGATGAGTTCTGTACGCGCCTTCTCTACGCCATACTTGACCATAGCGAACGCGACGAAAAGTCCGCTGACGAGGAGACCAATCCCCCAAACCCAGTCCTGGTTGTCCAGGAAGTTAAGGCTGTAGGCCGATGGTATCCCGAGAAGGAAACTCCCTACAACCACAATAAGCGTGGCTTTCTTTCTGTCGTGGCCCATATCCATAAGATTTCGAACGCCAACCTCAACCATTGGAAGAAGTGAGGACAGGGCTGCGATTGCCATTGCAAGGAAGAATATAGCTGCCGCAAAATTGCCTAATGGCATCCTCGTAAAGAGCTGAGCCAAATAAATGAAGGTGATCCCCGTGTTGCCCTGAGCGAGCGCTTCGTTAGCGAACTCGACCGTAGGCGACAGCGCGAAGATCGCAGGAAGGACTGTCATGCCCGCGATGAGTGCACCAACGTTATCTCCTACACCCATGATAAGGCAGTTGCCGGCGACATCTTCTTTTCGTTTCGTGTAAACTGCATATGTAATAATGAAACCCCAGCCTGCGCCAGTCGACCAAGCTGCCTGCGTGAAAGCTGCCAGCCAAATCTGAGGCTCAGCCAACATGTGAAGCTTAGGGCTGAACAGATATTCCAATCCTTGAGCTGCCCCAGGAAGGGTGATCGCCCTGATCATAGCCGTGATGAGCAGGAAAAACAGAGTAGGGATCATGATTTTCGAAGCTTTTTCTATACCTTTGGTGACACCTTGATAAATAATGAAGCCTGCAATGCCCATTGAAATAAAGTGGAACAAGATGGTTTGCGATGGTGTCGTCGTGAATACATTCCAGATTTCAGCAGTCTGCTCTGTTCCCATGCCTGGCTTAAAGGTGCCGGAAACCGCCAAAGTAAAGTATTTGACGCACCAGCCCATGACAACGGAGTAGTAAAATGCAATGGCCAGACAAACGACCATGATCCAGGTACCCATCCATGTATATTTCTTACCTATGAAATCTCTGAAGGCACCTACTGTGCCAAGGCCTGTCTTTCTGCCCATGACCATTTCGCCCATCAGCAGAGGAATTGCCCATACAAACAGCGCGATCGTCCATGCGATAATGAATGGTCCACCGCCGTTCGCAGCAGCGACTCGCGGAAATCTCCAGATATTACCTGTTCCGATGGCCATGCCTATCGAAGCAAGAATAAATCCCCAACGACTTCCCCATTGTTCGGTGTTTTTGCTCATTCACATTGTCCCCCTTAGATTTTTTAGTACGAAACGTCGGTCCTCCTTCCTGGCCAGATCATTTAATCTCAACGTCGCGCCGAGCAAGCGCGGCGGGCCAACCCTCAGTACTGTTATAACCGGTTTAGGTACACTTGTGACAGCAGCGTAATAACTTACAGGTCGCTTTGCTTTAATACACTGCAAGCCCTATGCCACATTTTACGTATTCACAAAAAACAATAAAAAAAAATAAAGCTCAGCATTTGGAATGCTTTTAGCTTATTTTTATAAAGAAAAACTAAATCACGCGCGACACCTTGCTGTCAGTTTTTCGACACTTTTCAAACCACTTAATCGTCAATTTCTCGTAAATTCGCTATCCTATGAGTACTTTTTTTATATTTAAGAAAAAAGCCGACACTGTCAATTTGTTGACACGTGTCGGCTTTTCGACACCCTTAGTACTTAAATCCCATACTGACTGATTTTGTAATAGAGTGTACTTCTCGGTATGTTTAAAGCTTCTGCTGCTTTCTTTTTGTTCCCGTTATGCGCTTCAAGCGCTTTTGAAATCATCTCAATCTCTTTTTGCCGAACCTTACTCTCAACTTCAGACAACGTCTCTGACGCCGTCAACACTTCCCCTGCCCTGTCTTCACAAGGCGATATCATACCCGCTTGCGTCAGAATGGACGGCAGCGACTCGGACGTCAATTGATTCGAGCGGCCCACGACCAGCATATATTCGACCACATTTCTCAGCTCGCGGATATTGCCGGGCCAGTTGTAGTTAAGAAGTGCATTGAAAACCGAATTGTCAACATGGGGCATTTTGCGGTGATTTTTTTTGCAGCCTTCTTCCAGAAAGCGGTTAAAAAGTAGTACAAGATCCTCGCGTCTCTCCCTCAGTGGTGGCAAATGGATCTCGACGACATTCAAGCGGTAAAAGAGATCCTCTCGAAAATTCCCCGCTTTGACCATTTCAGCGAGGTTCCTGTTGGTCGCACAAATGACTCTGACGTCGACGGGCGTACGGCGTTCAGCGCCAACTTTGGAGATCATGCCATCCTGAAGCACTCTGAGCAGCTTGGCTTGATGCTCCAGAGGAAGATCGCCAATTTCATCCAAAAATAGGGTGCCTTCGTTCGCAAGCTCAAAGAATCCAATCTTTCCAGTTCTCAGTGCCCCGGTAAACGCCCCGCCCACATAGCCAAAAAACTCGCTTTCAAAGAGCGCAGAAGGAATTGCACTGCAATTGACGGGGACAAACAAACCGGGTCTGCGGCTGCCCTCGTGAATAGCACGGGCAAACACCTCTTTTCCCGTACCACTTTCCCCTGTCAGCATAACGTTGGTATCTGTCGCCGCCACATGCTTAGCCAGCTCAATGCGATCCTGAACCACCGCGTTGTTCCCAAGAATACCGCCAAAAGAAAAGCTGCCCTTAGTCATTTTTTCCACTTCTTTTTTCAATAGGTCAATTTCAACATTTGCATTGACGAGTTCATTCGTCAGCTGATTGTACTCCGTTACGTCCCTCTCTGTAGCGACAACGCCAAGGTATTCCCCGTCCACGATAATGGGCAAAGCGCTGATGATGACATAATAATTTGGCTTTGGCGAGTGATACACGTTTTCTATGGGAATACCCGTCTTCATCACTGATAGGCTGAGCGCATTCGGGAAAAAATCTTCCAGCTTTTTGTAAAGTATTTCTGAGGCTTTCATATTGTAAATGCGTTCTGCGTTCTTGTTCCAGAGCAAGACGTTGCCATCCCTGTCCGTCACAGTGACTGCTTCGTGCATTTGGTGGATAACGGCCATATATTGTTTGTTGACGATTTCCAAAAAACGATAATAGCTGTCCCGCAGGTTTGCGATTCGAATAATTCCAGTGATCCTGCTGCCGTTGAGAATGGGAAGGCATCCAATATTTTGGTCTATAATCGTCTGTCTTGCATCTGTGAGCAGCATTTCCTCTGTACCGGTGACAACATTTTTCAGAGCCACGCTGGAAAGCGGCTTATCAAAGCTCACACCTTGCTGCATCAGCGCTGAAACATCCGTATACGTCAGGATGCCAAGCAGCTGCTCCCCCTCTTTAAGTGTCCGGATGACCAGGACTTCCGGAATGTCGTTCTTCAGCATCTCTTCAACAGCATAAGACAGCTTTTCACTTGGCTCCAGCTTCAACAAGTTTTCAGACATGACCCCATTGACTGTATACTTGGAAAATTGGACTTCTAGCATATCCTACTTCCTTTCGCACGATCTTGTCTGAGCCGTGACGCTTCCTTACCGTTTTATAATTTGGCCAAATACCTGAAAATACCTAAAAAATGAAACACACTGCCCGCCAACACAAAAAGATGCCAAATAGCATGGTGATACGGAATCTTTCGAACCGCGTAGAAGATTGTGCCAATGGTATAGGCGGCACCACCCGCTAAAAGCCACACCAGAAACCCTACTGGAACTGTCTGTGTCATTGGTTTGATGGCAATTACTGCGATCCACCCCATCAAAATATAAAGGGCGAGGGATATCCCTTTATATTTGTCCATCTTTTTGTAAGTCAGCGCCTTAAAGACAATGCCAGAGATTGCGATCACCCAGATGGCACTCAGGATTCCTATGCGCCAATAACCCCTCATTGCGATCAGTGTTACAGGTGTATAGGTGCCTGCTATCAATAAAAAAATAGCAGAGTGATCCAGCATTCTCATAATCTGTTTAACCTTTACTTTCCTAAAGCTGTGGTAAAGTGTTGACGCGGTATAAAGCAGAATTGAGCTTACGCCGTAGATCGCGAAACCCGTAATCGCTGCAGGACTTCTCATCCATATGCCGTAAACCAGCAAAATTGTCATGGCGACTATGCTGAATACGATCCCTATGCCATGAGAGATGCTGTTTGCGATTTCCTCTCTCAAATCATAATTTTTTTTCCTGTCTGAGGAAATCATTTTTTGTTTTTCCATTTTTACGCATCTCCTAAAACTATTAGCACATTCCGGAAATAACTGTGCAATAAAAAAAGAATTATTAACCTGAATTTTGCCAGCAGGTTTTACGTTCTTTTGCATAGATATTTCAAGAACGTTGTACTTGTCCATTACAAAATGTATTCACCAATCATTTTATTGAATCCGAGAATGTCAAAGTTGCCCTTAAATTCAAATCTTATTTTCCCAAGTCCGGAAAACCATAAGTCGAGTTCACAATCTTCACCAGGCTCACCGGCAGTTTCAACCGAAAATGCCTTAACTTTATTGTAGGGTAAGGATGTATAATCCTTCTTTTGTCCTGTGGTGCCTCGTTCCTTGATGACAATGACACGCTTCGTCGTAAAGATGACATAATCCCTGGAGAAACTAAAGGTCGCGAAGACCTCTTCGCCCTCAATCAGCATTGGAGTGACACGTTTCAACGCTGTTTTGAAATCGAATGATTCCAAAATAAATAGAACATCCCTTGAAAAGTCGATCATCCTGTCAGGCAGGCCTTTAACACTGCGCAGAATAGCGCAGACCGCGTTTGTAATCCTGCCCTTCCCTCCTCCATGACTGAATTTTGTGTTATTTTACCGAATAAATTATCCTCCAAATCGTTACAATAGTAATAATAGTCGAAGCCGCTGCAGCTTCTGACTTAAAATTATAAAGCGACCTGTTTTCATTATACTGGATTTTCAGGTGATTGACCAGTAAAGGTCAGGTCTCAAAATTATATCACTTCTTTAGGGGGGATGGGTCAAACTCAGCATCAGATTTCCAGCTATGTGACATAATCTTTATTGTTAAAAAATTAATTTATTTGTTTTTGACGAAAACAGGGTAGAATAGTAGTGTTAGGCGTTAGATACAAAAATTAAAGACAAAAATGTCAAGGAGGGTCACTATGCATAAAAAGCTCTTTATCCCTGGACCAGTGGATGTCAGGGAAGATGTTCTTCAAAAAATGGCAACCCCAATGATTGGCCACCGGTCAAAAGCAGCTTCTGCGCTTCAAAAAAGCATTTCTGAGAAGCTCCAGAAGTTGATGTACACTGAAAACACTATCCTTCTTTCCACTTCTTCCGGCAGTGGTTTGATGGAAGGCGCAGTACGTTCTTGCACCAACAAGAAGGCTGCTGTTTTCTCTGTCGGTGCTTTTGGTGACAGATGGTACGCTATGGCAGTTGCAAACGGCGTCCCCGCTGACCACTTCAAGTCTGAGCCTGGCAAACATACCTCAGCAGAAATGGTCGAAAAGGCCCTCGCGACTGGCGAATACGATCTCGTGACCGTGACTCACAATGAAACTTCTTCTGGTATTCAAAACCCTGTTGAAGAGATTGCTGAAGTCATGAAAAAGTATCCTGATGTCATCTTCTGCGTTGATGCTGTAAGCTCACTGGGTGGCGCCAAAATTGAAGTCGACAAGCTCGGCATTGATATTTGCATCACTTCCAGCCAGAAGTGCCTTGGTCTCCCTCCAGGAATCGCGCTCTGCAGCATTTCCGAAAAAGCTGTGGAGGCTGCGAAAAAGGTTGAATTCAGAGGCCTCTACCTGGATCTTCTCGCACTCTATGAGTACGTGAAAAAAAGCGACCAGTACCCTTCAACACCAACACTTTCTCACATGTACGCACTTGATTATCAGCTCGACCGCATCATGGAGGAAGGCTTCGAAAACAGATTTGCCCGTCACACAGAGATGGCAAAAGTTGTCCGCGAGTGGGCCAAGAAGCACTTTGCGCTTTATCCTGAAGAACAATATGCTTCCAACACACTTACAACAATCATCAACAATAAGGGCATCAGCGTCGCTGACCTCAACAAAAAACTCGGCGAGCGCGGCTTCGAAATTTCAAACGGCTATGGCGACCTTAAGGAAAAGACCTTCAGAATCGCACACATGGCTGACATGACTATGGATGAAGTCAAAGAGGTCCTCAAAAACATCGACGAGATCCTCGGTCTCGAATAAGCGTCAATAAGACGCTTGGATCTTGTAAAATTTCCCGAGCCATTAATTAAGATTTTGAAAAAAGAAAAACAATTAGAAAAGGAGTTTTATATGCTTAAAATTCTCGCGAATGACGGTATGGAACAATCCGCGGTTCAACATTTGACGAACCTTGGCCACGAAGTAGACACAAACAACTATGACCAGGAAACGTTAAAAACCAAACTGCGGGACTATGATGTCATAGTCATCCGTTCCGCCACAAAGCTACGCAAAGATATTATTGACGCCGTAGAAGGCTCAAAACTTAAGCTGATGATCCGCGCCGGCGTTGGCATTGACAACATTGATGTCGCCTATGCGGAGTCCAAAGGCATTGCTGTAAGAAATACGCCTAACTCGAGCAGTGCTTCCGTCGCAGAGCTTGTTATTGGCCACATGTTCAGCCTCGCACGCTTCCTCCATATCTCCAACTACACCATGAGACAAGGTGAGTGGAATAAGAAGCACTATGTCGGTACTGAAATTTGTGGTAAAACACTTGGCGTCATAGGTTTTGGAAGAATTGGACAAGAAGCAGCGAAGCGTGCTCTGGCCCTCGGCATGAAGGTGCTCTACCAGGATCTGCTTGGACCAAGACCAGGTCTTGATGAGTATCACTACGCTGACTTTGAAACCATTCTTGAACATGCCGACTACATTACGCTCCACATTCCAGCGACCGCGGACAATAAGCCGCTTCTGGACGCAGCAGCCTTTGCGAAAATGAGAGATGGCGTCTATGTCATCAACACCTCCCGCGGCGGCCTGATTGATCCAGACGCGCTTTTGGAAGCCCTGGATTCTGGTAAAGTCGCAGGCGCGGGTCTGGATGTCTTCATAGAAGAGCCGCTTAAAGACGAGCGCCTTATGAAGCATCCTAAAATTTCCATGACGCCGCACGTGGGCGCCTCTACTGAAGAAGCTCAGCTTCGAATTGGCGCTGAAGTCTGCGACGTTATTGAAAAATTCTTTGCGTAAGAACGGGACGATATCCAAAATTAGGAGGTAAATAATGGCAATTGTAAAACCCTTTAAAGCAATCCGGCCGGCGGCTGAACTCGTAGAGAAAGTTGCTTGTCTGCCGTATGATGTTATGAATACTGAAGAAGCTCGGGAAATGGCAAAAGGCAATCCACATTCCTTCCTGCACGTCGTCCGCTCTGAAATCGATCTCGCTGCAGATCAAGATCCATATGCGGATCTCGTTTATCAGACGGCAAGAAAGAATCTGGATGCTTTCGTTGAAAAAGGTTACATGAATGAAGAAGCGGCACCGCTTTTCTACATCTACAGGCAATTGATGAACGGTCGCGTTCAGACTGGTATTGTCGGATGTACTTCCATTGACGATTACCTGAATGACATCATCAAGAAGCACGAGTTCACCCGCCCTGTCAAGGAAGTAGACCGGATTCAGAACTTCAGCTTTTGCGAAGCTCACACTGAGCCGGTATTTTTAACTTACCGCAACCGTAAATCACTGAACACCATCATGAATGACTGGATCAAGTTCCATATGCCAGTTTACAACTTTACGACTGATGACGGCATCACGCATATCTTCTGGCCAATTGATGACCTCAACCTTGTCAGTGAAATTGAAAAGGAATTCGCAGACATTGATTTCCTTTATATTGCAGATGGTCATCACCGTTCTGCCTCCTCTGTCAAGGTTGGACTTAAAAAGCGCGAAGAGAATCCGGGATACGACGGCAGCGAGGAATTCAATTACTTTATGGCTGTTATCTTCCCGGATGATGATCTCTTCATAATGGATTACAACCGCGTGTTGACAGATCTGAACGGACACAGCGAAGCGGACTTCCTCACGAAAGTTGCGGAAAAGTTTGAAGTCAATGACGCACCTGTTGGTTCGCCATATAAGCCAATGGCGAAGCATACTTTCGGGATGCTTCTTGACGGAAAATGGTATGTCCTGAAAGCTAAGGACGGCATCTATGACGAAAAGGATCCTGTAGATCGCCTGGACGTCTCCATTCTCCAAAAGAATCTGCTTGAGCCGCTTCTCGGAATCCAAGATCCAAGAACGGACAAGCGCATTGACTTTGTCGGGGGCATTCGCGGACTTGAAGAACTCGAAAGACGCTGTGCGACAGACATGAAGATCGCATTTTCCATGTACCCAACAACAATGGATGATCTGCTCGACATCGCTGATGCCGGAGAGGTTATGCCGCCAAAATCAACTTGGTTTGAACCAAAATTGAGAAGCGGACTTTTCGTCCACAGCTTCAAGTAATACTTTTAAATAAAGAAAGTGGGAAGAGGTTCCTTTTAAAGGTATCCTCTCCCCACTTTTTTTATGCGCCACTCATGCTTTTTCTCAGGTGATCTCTGCAATCCCACAGCTTTTGAGACAAGTCTACATAATAACTATGCGGATTCTCAAATCTCAGAACTTCCTCCCACAGCGTACTGATCTGCGCTTTACAGAAGGCTTGAATCTCATGTAAAGACGGCGATTCATAGACTAAGACACCTTTGTTGAAAATAGGGATCAATAGCGGCTTCGCTGTGAAATTTTCAATAGTCTTTTGTTTCCAGGTCTGCTCAGGATCAAAAATAGTATACGAACCAGAATCATCTACTACCTCGTCTTTGTGTGTGATCAAATCTGAAATCGCTTTGCCGGTCGTGCGGTCAAACAACCGCCATACCTGCTTGAAGCCCGGTATTGTGGTTTTTGAAATATTTTCACTGAGCTTCATCTTTGGAATCCAGACGTCATCCTTCTTGATCGCTGAAAGCTTATAGACACCTCCAAAAACCGGCTCTGATTTCGAGGTAATCAAGCGTTCACCTACTCCAAAAGTGTCCACCATGGCGCCTTGAATGATAATGTCCCTGATAATATATTCATCCAATGAATTTGAGGCTACTATTTTGCAGTCTTGAAAGCCTGCTTCATCCAGCATTTTGCGGGATTCCTTTGACAAATAGGTGATATCGCCACTGTCTATGCGAATCCCTTTTGGTCTGAACCCCCTGGGTATGACTACTTCATTAAATACTTTGATGGCATTAGGCACACCAGATTTCAAAACATTGTAAGTATCCACAAGCAAGGTACAACTGTCTGGATAGACCTCCGCGTAGGTTTTAAAAGCTTCGTACTCCGAGTCAAACATCTGTACCCAGCTGTGAGCCATAGTTCCCATAGCGGGGATGCCAAAAGTCTGTTCGACAACTGTACAAGAGGTGCCAATACATCCGCCTATAAAGGCTGCCCTTGCGCCCAAAACTGCACCATCATAGCCATGTGCACGTCTGGATCCAAATTCCATTACGGACCTTCCGAGAGCCGCTCTGACGATCCTGTTAGCCTTGGTGGCAATCAAGCACTGATGATTTAAGGTTAATAAAACGACCGTCTCTATCAGCTGCGCTTGGATGACCGGTCCCGTCACAACAAATATTGGCTCATTCGGAAATATTGGTGTGCCTTCAGGCATTGCCCATACATCACAGGAAAACTTGAAATTTTCAAGATAATTATAGAATTGTTCGTCAAAATCTGCCTTCTGTCTCAGAAAATCAATGTCCTCTTTTTCAAATTTCAAATCTCTGAGATACCGAATGATCTGATCCAGTCCCGCCATGATGGCAAACCCGCCATCATCCGGCACTTTCCTGAAAAACATATCAAAGCAAACAATTTGATCCATTTTTCCCGACAGCATATAACCATTTCCCATAGTTAACTCATAGAAATCCGTCAACATAGCCAGTTTATCGACTTTCAAGCTGCAGCCTCCCCCTGGCACAATTTAACAATTGCGCCTTAATGATGTTATAAACGACACCTTATAAGCATTTTACCTATTTTTCCAACTTCGGTCAATTGACCTCTGTCTTTTCTGCTTCCGAAGCTTCTTCTCCAGCTTGAACGTTTGTTTCTGATGCTGACTTTGAAGATCCGTTCTTCTTTCTCGGTCTGCCCGGCCGTCGCTTTTTCTTTTCAACAGGCTTGTCTGTCTCTGCAGCAACCTCTGGATTCCCCACGTTCTCCGCCCCAACCTCAGCCGCTTGTTCTTCTGCAGGCAATTTTGGCTCTGCCGCATTCTCTTCTGCGTCAGCTTTATGCTTCTCTTCCGCCGGCTTTTTCCTGCGTCCGCGTGGTTTCTTCTTCACCTCTGCTGTTGCTTTTTCGGTTTCAACCACTTCGGATTGGTCGCTTTCCTTTGGTAACACAGCTGGACTTGGCGCTTCTAACACAGCCTCTGGCGTTAAATCTGCCTGTAGATCAGCAGTATCTGGTGCCTCATCACACGCAGTCTCTATGACAGGCAGCGTCTTCTGATACTGCTTGTGAAGTGCCTTGAGCTTGCTGTAAATCTGATGGTTGCCTCTTTTCCCAAAAGACTTTGCCAAACGGTCGTGCAAGATTGCCAGAGTATGTGCTTCCCTGAAAATCCTGTCAATTTTCGAAAGTTCAGCCTCCGTCAATTTTAAACCTTCAAGACTCTTTATGACAGACTCAGCGTATTCCCACTCAGGACTATTGTGCGTCTCCTTTAAGCTTTCCTCACAGTTTTCAATAAGCTGGCCAATCTTTGCTATAGTTTCGAATTGAGAAATTTCAACGCCCCGCTTTGAAAAAACAGTCACGACGTTTTCATAACCACGGTCCTTACTGATGATCACAAACCGCGGCGCCAGTTTCTCATTTGCTTGCCGGCCTATCTGATAGCCTACTTCAGCGATCAGCTGAAAATCGAGATTGTTTTTCCCGGTGCCTATGGTGTGAATGATATTCAGTTCGCAATTCTTGCGAAGCAAGGTATCAAGTACAACCAAACTTATTTTATGAGAAACGCTGCTGATGAAAATAGTGACAGCATCTCCAACCCCCAAGGCTTCGACGCCTTCAAAGCCAGACTCGTGAACATTTTCATAGTCAATAAAACAATGTGTTTTTCTTTTTTCTCGGTTCATACCTTTCAGCGCTCCTAATTCTATGGTTTATGACGGTTCAGAAGGATGGCCATCAGAACGCGTCTTCCTCCGTCTGTATAAATAGAGTGCGGCGGCGAGGATTATGAGCAGGACCACGACTATCGGCAAAAAAAAGATCATCATGAAGGCCATGCCATAGGAAGGTTTGATAATATTGAGTCCCAAAACCGCCAGACTGGCAACAACAAGTGCAACCGCTGCTTTTTTTCTCCTGCGCATCATGAGGGCTACTGCAAAACCCACTGCAGCAAGAGGCCAGGTCCACTGGAACAATATTGCTCTGGAATTTAGACCCAGCAGAAGCTGATCTTTGTCGATCAAACTCAAGTAAAAATCCTCGCTGCTTATGACATAATCCTTCAATAAGTAACGACCGCCGCCCGCGGACTCCAGCGGCAAGTTGGCATCAGCCTCCCAGTTTTCAGGCACTTTAAGTTCCAGGTCAAGTACGGCGTCCCCATCAAAGAAACTGGCTGGTGACAGCGCATAAAACAAGGTCCTGTACGGCGTGAAATAATCCGAGTCGTTGAGATAGCCACTCACTGCTTCATAAGCCACCTCGACTTCTGTCGTTTCCCGAGGGCCTAATGTCAGAACCCATTCGGTAATTCTTGCCGGGCTTCCCGTATCGCCATAGTAGGTTATTTGATCCTCGAGTGGCTTATTATACGGCGTCTCAAAAGTTGGGGAAGGATCGAAATGCCAATTGGTCAACTGATATTTTTCAGCGGGTATATCAACAAAAGGAAGTGTTTCCCCAGCTTGGGATACTTTAAAGCTCTGAGCTTCATAGTTGCCGCTCATGAACCAAAGGTTCAAGGTCTTATTTTCTTCAGCTGGATTTTCAAAGGTGTACAGTACTGTTATCGCAGCACTCAGCGTCACAGGATTCCATTCCATTGTGATGGTTTCACGAATCAGCTCAACCCCTGGATTTTCCTGGAATACCACTTGGCTACGGTCAGGAAGAATTCGGGGTGCTGCGCTATTCGCGAATACAGAGCCAGGCGCTGATGAAACAGTCAGTTGAAAACTCACCATAGCCACAAGCAACGCTAAGCACCTCACCCAAATAGGGCTTGTGCCTGGCTTTAGAAACACACGCAAGGAATTCACTCTCCTTTGTAAGGCAAACTTCAAGAAAAATCCAAAACTAAACTTTAACCTCTACTTTGTTGTTTTTGAAAAACGTAGCTTGTCATAGAGACGGATCCCATGACGCACGCCTCGTTAAAAACCGTCAGCTCGTCGTCCTCCCTGCTCGCGCCAAGGACGTAGAGCAACGGATCGTAATGTTCACGGGTTTCAAATGCCAATTCAGCACATGGCCCCGCCATTTTGTGGTTCAACACCGCATCCAACTGCCCCTCTTCAATATGACTTCGAATGTAACCATCAAATTCATAGGCCCAATCAAAGCCATTTGGCATGTCCATACGAACGCGCCTGAGATTATGGACGACATTGCCACTGCCCAGGATCATAACCCCTTCATCTCTGAGGCGGGACAAAGCGCGCCCTATTTTAAGGTGATTTTCCGGGGCTGTATTTGCATCTATGCTGAGCTGAAGCACTGGAATGTCACGCTCAGGATACATGACATGAAGCACTGACCAAGTCCCGTGATCCAGTCCCCAGCTGTTGTCTTCCACAACCGGAACTGGAATCATTTTCCTTATTTTATCGCTGGTATCAGGGGCGCCTGGCGCGTCATAGACAATTTGATAAAGCGCTGCCGGAAATCCATACATGTCATGAATCGTTCTGGGCGCTGGCTCGCTGCTGATTCTAGTGCCCCGGGTATACCAATGCGCGGAAACAGAAAGTATGACAGTGGGACGCGGCAAGGTTCCGGCTATATGGCGCCAGCCTTTTGTAAATGCGTTGTCTTCTATTGCATTCATAGGCGATCCGTGGCCTATGAATAATGCGGGCATTCTCACTTTTTCCTGCCTCCCTTGTGTTTCGCTGCATCTGACTTCGTTGCCCCAGGGGCTGATAGCTGCCCATGCCTGAGCTCGGCAATTTCTTCCTTAGTCAGCGGGCGCCATTGTCCAACGCGTAGGTCCCCAAGGCGCAGCGACATGATTCGGGTGCGTTTCAGCTTGATCACCTCGTAACCCATGGCTTCACACATCCTCCTAATCTGCCGGTTCAGTCCCTGAGACAAAACTATACGAAAGCCATATTCAGAGACCCTGACAACTTTGCAGGGCTTTGTTTTGGTATGCTGTTTTCTGACAGGATTGTAAATCCTAATCCCGTTAGACATGGCTTTAACAAACTCCGGTGTCACAGGACGATTGACTTGAACAAGATACTCTTTTTCATGGGCATTTTCTTCCCTGAGCACCTCATTAACGATCCCGCCGTCATTGGTTAAGATGATCAGCCCTTCTGAATCTTTGTCCAATCTCCCCACCGGAAAGATCCTGTAAGGGTGATTGACAAAATCAATAATGTTTCCTTTGATATGTCTCTCAGTAGTACACGTGATCCCCACTGGTTTATTCAGGGCTATATAGACGTTTGGAACGCGTTTCTTGATATGCCGGCCTTCTACCTCAACGTGGTCTTCTTCGCTTACCTGTGTGCCCACGCCGGCAAGCACGCCGTTGACTTTCACTTTTCCTTCAAGGATAAGGCGGTCGGCTTCCCTTCTGGAGCATATTCCCGTACTGCTGATAAAAACATTTAGTCTCATTTAAAGTCACTCCATACCTACGAAAGCTTTTCAGCAAATCCTATGAATGATTCCCAAAAGGTTGCTTTTATACGTTTTTATTTCTAAAATAGAATAAGGCGTCAATTAGAGCATTCCCCGGACATTGATCTTCTGGTATTGATCTTCTCCCGAACTTATAGAAAGAGGTCGTTCAATTGCCCAAATATTCAAACACGCTAAAATTTTCCTGCGAAACGAGATCTGCTTCATGAATAAATTCCTGCTTTCCATCAGCATTATCTTTTTAGGTCTTTTAACGGGCCAAATCGCAAAACGTCTGCTTCTAAACAAAACAGCCGGGTGGGAGGACGCCAAAGCTTCACACTATCTTGCACACGCTGAAACCACTGTCAAAAAGATGCAGCTGTTTGCAATGTTTGGTTTAAACCCCATAGTGACCTTTGGTGCTTTCTGGGTCGTCCGGCTGGACGACCTTCGCTATGCCGCGCTTCCGCTTATTGGCGCTGCCGCCATCATTTCTGGAGGTGGCCTCGCTTATGTGGTCTCAAGAGTTATGGGCCACTCAAAATATCAAACCGGCGCATTCTTTTGTTCTGGCGCGTTCTCAAACCTCGGAAGCTTTGGAAGTCTCTTTTGCTTTATCTTTCTGGGAGAAGCCAGCTACGCCTTAGCCTCAATGTATCGTTTGCTGGAGGAATTCCTTTATCTGTTGGTTGGCTATCCAATCGCTAAGCTGCACGGTAAAGCTTCTGAGAAAGACCATGAGCAATCACCACTCCTGCGCATTCTGAAGGATCCCGTATTTCAGATTTATATCACCAGTATCTCAGCCGGTCTGATCCTGAACTTTTCCGGCATGCATCGCCCAGCGTTTTTTTCACCCATGAGCGCAGCTATCATTCCATTTTCGTCCTTTTTGTTAGTGACTTCTATAGGCTACCGGTTAAAATTCAGTGCTGTCAGACTTTATCTTAAAGAATGTATCGCGATTTCAGGCGTAAAATTTGCCGCCGTTCCGGCAATTGCAATGATCCTTTCCTTCGCCATAGGGCTGAATGACCTACAGGATGGACTGGTCGTGAAAGTCATCCTGATTATGTCTTCCATGCCGCCAGCCTTTCATTCTCTGATTCCTCCACAGCTTTATGGACTGGATGCAGATATGGCAAATTCCATCTGGCTTTTTTGTACTGGAATGCTGATTTTGGTGCTGCCTGTTCTCTACTTCCTTCAAGGCCTGATTTAAGAAATAGTGAAGCTATCCGTTACAGAGATACGGTGCAGCCAACCAAGCTTTGCTGCAAGACAACTAAAGTCATTGCAAGGAATGAGACCGCTTATGACAAGCGGTCTCATTTAATTTTCATCTATTGGCGCTTGACCAAAGTCTTTGAACCCCTGTAGCTCAGCAGAAACAGTCTCTATTTCTGTTTACATCCCTCAGAAAGGTACTTCGAAATTTCTGCAGCGAGATGGCTGTGAACTTCAGCGAGCGCTTCACGCAGATCATCCCCTTGCAGGTTTCGAAATGCGAGATAGGCTTCCTGAGCGTCATCCAAGTCACTCAACGCGCCCGCAAACCCTGTTGCCATCTCCTTGCCCGCCTTATCCATAAGCGCTTTGGAAACCGCCACGTCATGAAGAGCACCAGCCAGCGTCTGATAAGCTTCAAGAACTTTTAATAACGCATGTGGCTCTTGTTCTACAAGGCCGCTCGATGCCCTAAGCACATACCTTATTTTTTTGACGGCAATCCGGCTCCTATGAACTGAACCCTCATCCTCAAAATCGCACCTTCCAAAGTCACTTAACCAGCGGTCCATGAGACGGTGTAATCGCTTCATCACAAAGACGTCGAGAGGTGCTTTCGCGCTGGCCTTCTTAAGCTTCGCCTTTTTCATGACCAGAAAGCATTCTTCGAGCGGCTTAATCCAACCATTTCCAAGTTCACGTAAAGCGTTGTCCCCTGCCCATTGTTCCAGATAAACCTTCCGTGCAGCTGCCCAATTCAGATGTTTGTCATCCTTCTCACCCTGGCTGCCGCCTTTGTTGCTTTGTGGAATGAGCTGAGACGTATAGACCTTCAAAGCCTCCAGCTCAACCGCGTGTTCCCTGGCAGTTTCAAAGATGTGCAGGACTTCCGTCAAATGATTCTGGATCCTTCGATAATCCTTGGCTTTGATCAGAGGCTTAAAAAGATACTGAATCGCTTTGATCTGCCTTATATAAACTCTGATGTCATGAACCAGCACCTGATCCAACATGCGGTCCTGATGAAGCGCAACCCAAGCACTTGCCTGTGACACGGCCCTCAAGTACCCTTGGCGGATTGTACCATCCTTGGATGAGAGCATCAAAGGATGGCCAGCGTTTTTCAAAGTTAAAGACTTAAGCTCATCTATGACTTTAGAGGCACGCAGGCCCCACGAAGGCTTCAGAAGGACTGGATCACCCTCAAGGAAGCGGTGAAAGACATCTGCATCTTTTAGAAGCTCATCATATGGCCCGTGATCTTTACCTTTGGAAGAATGATGCCGGACAGCGCTGACAACGCATGAATGCAACTCTTTTGGCAGCAGCTTGTTTTCATTAAGAAAGGCAGCGACAGACACAGCCCCGGTTTCAGCGTGATGCACCAGGCTGCCATTTGGCCTTAGTCGGCCTGCATCATGCAGCAAACCAATGATCTCTGCTATTTGTGGATCCAATCCACGGCCAGGAGCCAATAAGGCCATCAACGACGCTACTGTGCGAACATGAAAAAGCTCTTCCGCAATAGTCTGCAGACAGATTGGATTCCTCTTGTGCCAGCCCTCGAAAACCCAGTTTTCAATCACTTGCGTTAAACATGAATTCTCGCCTGTGAAAGCCGCGTCTTTCATAACATCATCCCTTAAATTATGGGCTTCAGCGATACCTCGATGGTACAAACTGAATCTTTCTCACCAGCCAGGTAATCCCTTGGAGTGGTACATCTGGCGCCACTTGGTTGCCCTCCTGCGCCTTAATAAACGCTTCAAAGAGCGCTTTCTTTTCCGGATGCTTCTGCATAAGCTCCTCCGCGCGACCTCGAATAAGCTCTTTCTGCGCTTCATTGAAGGCAAAAAGCGCTTTGCCTTCCGTAACAATAGTTGCTACGACCTCCAGCCCCTCTGCCCTGAAAAGCGCCAGCCACTCTTCGTAAGTTAAATAAGGTGCTTCCAACACCTCAGGCGGAAACTCAGGGATCTCGTCAATGGATTTCTTAGCCGAACCGCACTTAGAACCTGCGACTTCTGACATCTTCAGCGTTTCAACGCCTGCTGCATTATTTTCTTCGTTGATTTTATAAGCATCATTGATCAACAAATAACCGCTTTCTTTGATGACATGCCGAATCATTCGGATTGTCTCTGCTGGCGTTCCCAAAACGTCCATAATGGCATCCAGAATCGCGACGTCGTAATTTCTTTCAGTCAGAACCGCTTCATTTATGTCACCAACGGCAAATTCACAGAGTGCTTCGACATCGTTTGCCTGTGCATGTTTTTCGGCCGCGTCTATAAACTCTGGGATAATATCAATGCCCTTGACATGACAGCCCAATGTGCGGGCAAGATAAACCGGCGCCGCGCCTTTCGCGCACCCCATATCGATCATCTGAAGTTTGTGCGGAGATGGCAAATACGCCTCAATCAATGCTCTCATGTCCTCCGGCGATGAACCAAGGTCCCATATATCCACCAGCAGCTCCGGCAAATATGGAATAAGTTCCGGCGTCTGAGCGGTCAGCGACTTGGCCAGTTTTTCTGCGACTTCATCCTTGTAGGTTTTCTGATACATTGCCATCACCTCCTCAAATTGTTGGTAATCCTATAATAAGTTTTCCATTAGAAAACATAATTCACCGTACCTTCACGACGGTCCATAGCCTTTGGCAATGGGCCTTCCGGATAACCAATAGACAAAGCTGAGCAAACGACATTTCCCTTGGGAACCCCAAGCGCACTCATAGCTTCCCTTACCTCAGGCTCCTCCCTCAGACGCGTCAAAACATGGACCCAGCAGCTCCCCAAACCCAGGGCATGCGCAGCCAGCATCATATTCCCTGCTGCGAGCGCAGCGTCAGAAACCGGAGACAAAGAAATTGAATTCGCAGCGTTGCTGATAATTACCAGCACTGGCGCGCCATAAAAATAATTAAAATCTGAAAGAGCGCCCATTTTCTTCAGATAGGGGTCCTCTGATCTGTTCAGCGCATTATAAACAGTCTCTTCCAGCGCCTCAAGCTTCTCTCGGTTCTGGATTACACTGAAGTGCCAGCTTTGAGCATTCATACCACTTGGAGCATATTGACCTGCTTCAATGATCTGACTCAGGATTTCTTGCCGAACAGGCGCCTCCGAATATTTTCTGATGCTCCTTCGGTTTAAAATTGCTTCAATGACAGTGTTCATTCCATATTTCCTCCCCGACGTTTGAGCCAGCAAATGGTTTCGCAATGACCAGTATGTGGAAACATATCAACACCCGTCACTTTGACAGGCTGATATCCTGATTGAGACATTACAGACAGATTTTCCACAAGCGTTTTTGGATTGCAAGAGATATATAGTATTTCAGGTGCCCCAAAGGCGATTATTTTTTCAAGAGCTTTTGGAGCAATTCCCATCCGAGGTGGGTCCACCACTATGACATCAGGTTTATGGCCTTCATAATGATCCAATATTTCGAGCACATCCCCAACGCGGAATTCACAGCGGGACAACTGATTCTCCGCGGCATTCGCGATAGCTGCTTCAACAGCGTCCGCAACAATTTCGACGCCCACGACACGTTCTGCACGCTGAGCTAATAGCTGAGCTATTGTTCCCGTTCCACTGAATAAGTCGAAAACATATTTACCCTGAATATCCTCCAACCCATCAAACGCGGTTTGATACAAGCGCTCGGCACCTAAAGTGTTGGTTTGGAAAAATGAATATAAGGAAACTCGAAATTTCAAACCCAAGATCTCATCAAAATAATGGTCCCGTCCAAACAAAACAACCGGCTCTCCGTTAACCGCATCCGCTTTGCCGGGGTTTTCAACGTACAGAATTCCAACGATCTCATCTTGAAGCTCCAGCCCGAGCAGCACATCAACAAACACTTTCAAGTCCTCTGGTCTTGCGCCCACAGCAGACAGGGCAACTAAAATTTCTCCTGTTTTCTCACCCTTGCGTACGACGAGGTGCCTTAACACGCCCTCGTGGCTAAACTTACTGTAATGATCCACCCCAAGTCTCTTAAAGAGATTTAGCGCAGCCTCCAGAATATCCGTAAAGTCGCTGTCACAAATCTGACATTGATTCGTCGTTATGACAGAGCCAAATTGACCTTTCTTGTGAAGTCCAAGATTGGTTTCTCCCCCTTTGACTGCATTTCCAAAAGTGAATTCCATCTTGTTCCTATAAGCCAGCCGTTTTGGACTTGGAAGGACTCCGGTGAAGTCAATGCTTTCAAAAACCTCTGGGGAGAGCGACGCTTCAAGAAGTCCTCCTATCCAGTCCTTTTTCATTTCAACCTGAGTGTCATAGGGCAGCGTCTGAAGCGAACACCCGCCACATTCGCCATAATGACTGCAGAATGATGCTTTTTCAACTTCTGACTTTTCGAGGACACTCAAAAGCTTTCCTTCTGCGTGAAGTTTTCTGTTGCGCGAAATTCTAACTTCAACCTTTTGACCTTTCAAAGCACCTTTTACATAAACAGGCTTTTGATCAATGTATCCAATACCCTCCTGCAGATTTTCCATTTCTTCAATTGTCAAATTAACGATTTGATTTTTCTTCATGCTTAAGCCCTTTCATAGCATCGATTCTTCGAAGCTGTCTGAGTTACTTACTCTACATTATAACGCAAAACCCGCCATCAGAACAGCACCTGCAGCGGGCTCTTTGCGCATGAAGCAGAGCGCCCTCAAAAGCCTCCTATTCTGAATGGGCAATCCTGCTGGCAGCTGCGGCTGCGATCGCGGCTGCCAAATCATCCATAAAAGTATGGACACGGGTGCCTTTCATCTCGTCCAACTCTTTAATAATGCCTATTTTTTCTTTATCCAAATAACCATAATTGGTAAGTCCTATAGTTCCATACAGATTAGATATTGACAGTGGCAGGATCTCGTCAATCCCATATAACGGTTCATCTGATTCAACGATCTGCTGAAGGGGCTCAGGCAGAAGTCTTTTCTCAGCGAGCTCGTCCAGTGCAACCCCTGTAATAATCGCATGCGCGACTTCCCTTTTGTTCAGCACGGCATCAACACTCTCTATGCAGTCGTCCAAGGTCAGATCATCATTATATTTTTTTTGAAGATGCATGACTAATATTGCAATATCTTCAAGTTTTACGCCACGCCTGATCAATGTGTCCTTTGCGACAGTATAGAGTGCCTCCATTGAAATTCTTGACATATTTCCACCTTTACCTCTCTTTTAGCTTTCACTTCAGGTTATTTATGCTTTCTTAAACTGAGCTTGCTGCAATTCCGCCTCAAGCTCGCTCTTGATTTTCATCAGTTCTTCTCTATGACTGTCTGAGACTTCTGGATAACGAAGCTCCATTTCATCAAATGCTTCAAGTATTATTTGAGAAATGATCAAACGCGCATTCTTTTTATCATCCGCCGGTATAATGAACCAAGGCGCATTTTTTTTGCTGGTCGACGCCAGGCAGTCTTCATAAGCCTTCATGTAGTCATTCCAATATTTCCGTTCTTCAATATCTCCAAGACTCATCTTCCAGTTCTTTTCAGGCTCTTCAATCCTGTCCAGAAATCTTTGCGCCTGTTCTTCCGGTGAAACGTGAAGGAAAAACTTTATAACCCTTGTCCCATTTCTGACGAGATGTCTTTCAAAATCAACTATGGACTCATATCTTTTATCCCATAAGCCATGTCCATTCTCAATTTCTTTTGGCAGTTTTTGTGGCACTAAAATTTCCGGATGCACCTTAGCCACCAGCACCTCTTCGTAATAAGATCGGTTAAAAATTCCAATTCTACCGCGTTCAGGCAATCGACATGTGGTCCGCCATAAGAAATCGTGGTCCAGCTCCTCCGCACTGGGCTGTTTAAAGCTGAAAACCTGACAGCCTTGAGGGTTGATTCCGGACATGACGTGTTTAATCGCGCCATCTTTTCCCGCCGCATCCATGGCTTGAAAAATTAAAAGGAGCGAATATCTGTCATGAGCATAAAACATATTTTGATCTTCCGTCATATTTTTTTTATATGCTTTCAGCTGCTCTTTATAATCTTTTTTTGAGTCATAAAAAGCCTTGACTTTAGTTGGCCAATCCTTAAGTTGAATCTTTTGACCTTCTTCGACTAGAAAATTCGTTGTTTCAATTTTCACTCTGGTCCCTCCTCATTTACTCCAGTTGAACCCTCTACAGAGCTTCTCTTCATGTTTACCCAGTCATTAGGCCGTTTAGTCAACAAATGGATCGTCCAACGAAATTGATGCGACTGTTCATGAAGACCGAAAAAGCCTTCCACCTGAAAAGAGGTGGAAGGCTAAGGTCTATGCTTAATAAACTGTGGGAGTCGAATCAGACATTGACACCAATTTGATTTGAAACCGCTTCTTCTGCAGCTTTTTCCATAAGTCTTGTCTTGTTGACAACAAACCGATCAAGCTTACCGTGTCCTATAACGCCTTCTTCGTCAAAAGCTTCCATCTCAAGTTGAATATAATTGCTTTCCTGATTGACTACAGAAACTTTGATTGTCACCGTTTCGCCAAGGACAGTAGGTTTTTCGTGTGTGATTGACAGCGACTTGCCCACGGAAACATAGCCTTCTGGAAGCCGGCTGTCAACCAGCCTCGTTGCTGCCTCTATCATCAGTGCTACGAGACTAGGGGTTGCCAGCAATGTGTCAAGGGCACCTGAACCATAATGTACAGCAGTATCATCCTCTGTGACAATTTTTTGGATAGTGAGAAATTCTCCAGGTTCAAATACAGGAACATTGATCATATTAATACCTCCTCTTTCGACTCCTATTGTATAGATAACCAAAAGTAGAGTTCTTACACATTTTTTCAATTTTGAAATTTAGAGTTTACTTAATATTTTGTATTTACATAATCATCAATCAGTGATTTTTTTGCATCTTCAGCAAAACAGCCCTGAAGTGTCAGCTTTCGCTGAATTCTAACATCCATGGAATGTAGAATAGCCAGAGGTCGATCCGTAAAAACTATTTCAAAAAGCTTTCCCGTCAAACGTTCAGAGCGCATTTCCAAATAATAAGCTTCAACATTTTTGTATGAGACAATTTCCAGAAGTGCCAAAGTTGCCTGGTCTTTCAAAAGATAATGCTCATCCATCTTCTTTTCATAAGCTTTAATTTCAGCATAAGTCGCTGTATAGCTTTCATCCATAAGCATTTTGTAATATTTTGCATAAGTATTATGATATTGATAATTCATCATGCCTTCTTCAAATGTTTTTATAGGTAGCCTGAAGGGCTTAAGCGCCCTTACTTCAAAATAGTCATGGCACTGCTCCAAGTAAAATCTCTTGGTAATCTCTCCTGATGCCAATCTTCGAATCAGCAATGTCCTATGCGTAAAAAAGCTTTCAAGAAAGTCAGCAACAGTGCTGTTGTTATGTTCATTTGTGCTTCTCATTAAATCTCCTTGTTATTCTGATTCAAGGCAAAGTGGGACGAATTTTCTATAATCCGCCGAGACCAGTTGATATTCAACACCATTCAAGCATCCTGACAGCCCTGCCTTAAAGCCAAACTCAGTATGCAGATGACCGAAGACAACTTTTTCAACACCGTAGCGCTCAAAGAGCTCTGTAAAGCCGCTCGGTTCCAGTTTTTCATTTGTAGGCGCATAATGCATGACACCAATTAATTTTCTGTAGCCATCCAGTTTCGCCTGTTTTAAGCTGTTTTCCAATCTGAGGAGCTCTCTCTGATAAACGACATCATCTTTTGCTGTAAAGCCACTGCTTCCCGGGCAAAGCCAGCCTCTTGTGCCACAAATGGCGCTCTCCGAATAAACCTGATAGTTATTATATAGAAATTTAAAATTAGGCCAGCGTGCCTGCATTTTTTTTAGAGAAGCCCACCAGTAATCATGGTTTCCCTTTAACACAATCTTTTGTCCCGGCAAACGATCCAGGAACGCAAAATCCTCATCCGCCTCTTCGAGACGCATTGCCCACGAAATATCCCCTGCCAAAATAATGACATCCTCAGGCTTGACTGTACTCGTCCAGTTTGTTTTAATTTTTTCTACATAATCCGTCCACGCACCACCAAAAACATCCATAGGTTTTTCTACAGACAAACTTAAGTGCGTGTCTCCAATGGCATAAAGCGCCACAAAATCACCCCGTGACATTCAATTAATTTGCAGGGCGAATTGAAAGCGTTGCTAAACATTCGACGTCCCCGCTGCATGATCACGATCAGCATTTTCAAACATTTTGTATCGCGGAAGTGTCAGTTTAATTTCGTGCAACAGCTCTTCAAGTTCTTGTTCACTGCTATTTTCCCATAATAGGTCAAATCTTTCCTGAAATTCGAAGGCCTCTGCTTTTCTTCCAAGCGAGATCAGGACTTCCAAATTCTCCATGATATCGCTGACCAAATTTGATTTTTGCTCAAACATGAGCTGAGCACGTATAATTTCATTGCGGATATCACTCATTTCAAGATCGAGCATTGAAGCCGCATCTGCCGTCTTTTTCAATCTCTCTTTGATATCCAAAGGCAGCTTGTCCTGATACTTGTAGTTTAGAGAATGTTCAATTGTCGCCCAAAAATTCATGGCCAGAGTCCTGATTTGGAGCTCCGCCAGTACTTCCTTTGTTCCAAAAGCGGTTTGCACCGGATATCTGATAATAATATGATAGCTTTTGTAGCCGCTGTCTTTTGGATTTCCAATATAATCCTTTTCATAAACAATACTCAGATCTTTGCCGTCTCTTGCACGAATCAAATCAACGACTTTATAGATGTCGTCAATAAATTGACACATAACCCTGATCCCTGCTATGTCTTCCATTTCATCAATATTTTCCTCTGGTATGTTGTAACGCTTACATTTCTCAAGAATACTTGAAATGCGTTTGACCCTGCCTGTAATAAACTCGATAGGCGAATACTCGTTCATATCCCGGTATTCTTTTCTGATGGCTTTAAATTTAACCTTGAGCTCTTCAACGGCTTGCTCATAAGGGATCATGACTTGTTTCCATTCTCTTACTTTATGTTCCATGGTGACACCTCCTGAATGCAATATCAGCTTCCAAGACCAATCTGCAAAAGAAATTCTTTTGTTTCTGACAGATTGTTCAACAGCAGATCCGGCGCATGCAGCCGCAGCTCCGCTTCTGAACAGCTGCCTGTTGCCACAGCCACAGTCATTGCACCAGCCGCTTTACCACTTTCTATATCCAGCGGTGTGTCTCCAATGACTATTGTATTGGAACCTCTATGCTCATGTCCAAAACGGTGCTTGGCCTGTTCGATAACGTGCTGAATCAACTGAGGCCTGTTGTCATGATGATCTCCATAGCCACCCAGAATAAACCGGTCATGAAGTCCGACGGCTCTTAATTTTTCGTAAGCCCCAATTTCACAGTTCCCAGTACCAACAGCGCACAAGATATCCTTTCGCGAGGATACCTCATCTAAAAGCGCTTCTACGCCAGCATAGACCATTACGTTTGGATTAATTTTTAGATTCTTCTTCAAATAATGACCATATAAGCTGAAAAAGACGGCCTCATCCTCCAGTGTCACCTTGTGGATGCTTAGGGAAGACCTGAGGATTGCCCTGTCAAGACAACCCGCCATATTAACTTTTTCAAAGCCATTTTCAATATTAAAAACTTCATAAAAAGCATCATTCATTGACTTTCTGCCGCTTCCGCCGCAAGACATCAGCGTGCCGTCAATGTCGAAAATCAACAGATGACTCATCAGGACGCACCTCCACCAGAAATCACACCCATAATATTATACACTATCCTGGCGAGAACAAGAACACATTAAAATATCATCTGTGCTCATATAAACCAGGGAGGCAGTAATTCCATTACCGCTCTCCCTGGTCTAACTTCAAAACCAATTTTCAGTTCATTATTTATCCGTTATGGCGTTTCACCTGCATCAGGCGTTCCAGCTTCTTCAGTCGCCGTCCCTTCACTGCTTCTTTGTGTCTCGAGTTGCTGAATTAATCTTTGAATTTCTGCGAGTGAACGAGACAGCTCATCATAGACGGATTTAACGCGATCCAGCACAGCCTCCAAATTGTCGCCCTCAAGGCTTGGCTGATCACTCTCTGAAGGCAGTTCACCAGGCAACGCGCTTTCCGGACCAAATATTCGCTCAAGCGCCATCTCCAGCGTCTGCTCCATAACAACCTTATCCCTGTAACCTACAATAACACGCTTGGTTTCAGGCAAACTGTTCACATTATCAGCCTGTATAAAAATTGGCTCAATGTACAACAAAGAATTGTTGACAGGCACAACGATAACATTTCCCCGAAGCACGTTAGACCCCTCTTGACCCCATAACGTAAACTGAGGCGAAATTGTGGAATCCTGGTCTATTCTCGACTCAATCATCATTGGTCCATCAATGGTCTTGTCCTTAGGGAAACGATAGACATAGAGTTTTCCATAGTTCTCACCGTCATTGCGAGCAACCAAAAGACTTGTCATGTTTGCCTTTTCTCTAGGCGTATATGGCAAAATCAGAGCGAACTCTTCTTTCTGTTCTTCCGGCAGCTTGAACATGACATAATTGGACTTGGCTTCTTGAATCTGATCCAAATATTTTTCATTCGCGATATCCCAGGCATCTTCACCATTATAAAAGACAACAGGATTTGTGATGTGATACAGCCTGTAGACCTCCGCCTGGAGATCGAAGAGATCTCGAGGATATTTGATATGTGCCTTAAGGCCATCTGGAAACTCACTTACAGGTTTGAATAAATCTTTATAGATCTTCTGATAAGTTTTAACCATAGGGTCATTTTCATCATAAACATAATAGTCAATTGTCCCTTCATAGGCATCTACAACAATTTTAACAGAATTTCTCACATAATTGACAATGTACCCTTTGAAACCATAACGCTGAGAATAAGGAAAATCCGCAGTCGCTGTATAGGCATCCACGATCCAATAGAGCTTCCCATCCTCCTGGTTCATGACCAAATACGGATCATGCTCATAGACTAAGAATGGCGCAATTTTAGCCGCGCGGTCTATGACATCACGGGTGTGATGAATTTTGCTCTCACTGGTTATATTATCTGAAAACAGCAGCCTCATACTGCGCTGTGTCACCGCGTAGAGTAACCTGTTCAAACCTTTCAGTGAAATGCCATCTTTACCCTGATACCTGGTTTCAGTGTTATCCGAGCCGCTCGGATAATCGAATTCATCTTCATCCGTCCCCGTTATAATGTACTGATCTGTCATCAGGCCAAAATAGATTTCCGGCCTGAGGAGTTTTAAATCTGTCTCTGTCGTTGGCGGAATGTTCTTCACCATCAACTTTGGCTGGCCTTCTGGAGTAACTTCATTGACAGGCGCAACGACAACACCGTAGCCATGAGTGTATTTGAGATGCAAATTGATCCACGTTTTCGCCTTCTCTGTCAGTTTGTCAACGTTCAGCTCTCTTGGCGCTAAAAATATTTGCCTGTATTGACCGTCTATAGTATAGCGGTCCATGCTGATGTTGCTGAATTGATAATAAAGCCTCAGGCTCTGCAGCTGATTGAAGGTTTGAAGAAGCGGTGTCTCGTCATTGATGCGTATATTCCTGATCGTGGCTTCGTTATCCTTTAAATCCTGTGCTGTTAACTCTTGATCAACTGGAAACTCCCTGGACTCTACGTTATCCAGTTGAAAACTTTTTTGAGTAAAAGCTATATTGTATTCAATATAGGGCTGTTCTTTTGAAATTTCATCTGGCTCAACAATCAACCTCTGAACACCAAAGGCAATGACAGAGGTCAGCAGTCCAATAAAGACAATCGCGGCGGGACCCGCAAGTATCAAACGCCTTTTTTCTTTGATTAACCCAACAAAAAATAGAACTGCGGATATAAACGACGTAATCGCCAACGCAATATAACCTTTCAGTGTTACGGCAACATCCGTGTAACTCGCGCCAAACGCGGCCCCCCTTGGAGAGTAAACGAGATCATAGGTCATGATTAAAAAAAACAACCCAAGCAGGACGAAGAAGATTGCACCTAAAGTCGCGATCCGTTTGACTGCATTTCGCAGAATATCCTTTTTAAAAAAGCCGATGACGTTTGGAATCCCTACAGTACGATCCAAGTAGTAAACAGTTCCTTCAGAAGGTGGATATTTTTTGAATACCAAAGAATAAAATACAAGGGTTGCAATTATGATGACCAGCGTAATAAAAATGCCAAGACTCATCAAATTTTCCATTAAAGGTTTGGAAAAAATATAAAAGGCTGCATCATTGTTAAAAATAGGGTCTGACACGCCAAATTCGGTTCTGTTCAGGAAGAACAACACCTTCAGCCAAAGCTCATTCGTAGCCACCCAGGATAAAAATAGCCCCAATCCTGTTGATGCCAAAACCAAAGCTGTTCTTGATTTTGCCGTCTCTGGCTTCGAAATGAAAATCTGACCCAGTTTTATATATTTTTCGAATATTTTCAGGAAGTAAAGAGAAAGGGCAACTGCCAAAGCTATGGATAAAGGAATCCACATAATCATTTTTGTTTTAATTTCTACGAAAAAGGTCTGGGTATAGCCCAGCATTTTAAACCATTGATAGTTAGCAATAAATCCGAGAATCTGATCACTTGAAATAAAGAGCAGCAGCAATGCAGCTATTAAGGGGGGCACAATTTTATTTAGCTCTTTCTTCATAAGACTCACCTCGCTTCTTGACTTCACTCCGTTGATACCCCGAAAATGGCTTTTTCACACAACGGTATAAGCAACTGCACGAAAAAGAAGGCCTGACTAAAAGTCAGGCCCCCACCAAAATTATTTATAGTCCATAATACATTTTACAAATTACATAGCCGGTATAAGGATTACTTGACCTGGAAGAATAAGATTCGGATTGCTGAGCTTGTTGTACTCAGCCAACTTTTGCCAGGTCGTGTTGTGCTTCAGTGCAATATGGGAAAGCGTATCCCCTGAAACAACCGTATAGGCTGTTGCCTGACCTTCTGGAACTGGAACTGGAGTTGGAGCTGCAGGCTCTGCAGGTACTGGCGTCGTTGGAGTCTCAATTGCTGGTCCGTCATAGACCTTAATTCTGCCGTCCACTGCTGCGCTGCCCACACCGACCTCTTTAATGTATTTGACCAACGCTTCATCCAGAGCCATGAATAAACCAGCTTCCGGATAAGTCTTGAACATTTGATAGTCATCACCACCAGCAGCCATGAAGTCGTTTGTGGCGACCAAATAACTCTTGGCAGGATCAATGGCCTTGCCGTCGATCATTGCAGTCACAACCCGCTTACCTACTTCTTTTGACGGGTCAAACTGAACTCTTATGCCCGCAAGATGCGGAAACGCACCCATTTGGTTAGGATAGTCCGTCAAGCCGTGCTCTATAGCTTTTAGCAGGTCTTCTCCTGTGATCGATTTCGTGACAATATAATTTCCAAATGGCAATACTGTTGAAACTTCACCAACGGTTATATCCCCAACGTCAATAGAAGCCCTTATGCCACCGCCGTTTGTAATGGCTACGTCTGCCCCTGTAACGTGCAGCATGGCTTGGGTAATCAGGTTCCCCAGATTTGTTTCGCCTGTTCGAACGAGCTCACGGGCCCCTATAAGTTCAACTGAGGTCGATCCTACCACCACTGAAGTTACGACATCCTGTTCACCTTTCAATTCTGTGATCAGATTTTTAACCGTTTCATCTTCTGCGAGATCTGCTACCGAAGCAGCTGGAATAAGATAAGGCTTAACTGCCGCAATTTCTCCGCCACTCCAAGTGATGTCGATTCTTCCAAGACTTTCATTATATCCGCCGGTTTGAACAATTGTCACGCCATTGTTGACAATACCTGTTGAAAAACGCGTATGACTGTGCCCGCCAATGATTAAATCAACACCGGGAACCTGATAAGCAATCATTCTGTCAGTAAATTCTGAAGCTGGTTCAAGACCAAGATGGGAAAGCACAACAATGAGATCCGCTTTGCCCTCAAGTTCAGCGACCATTGCTTTTGCCGTCTCTATTGGATTTTCGATTTTAAGTCCTTTGGTATTGTCAGGATGGGATTTGTAATAAGTCTCTGGAGTAGCAAGTCCAAAGACACCCACTTTAACCCCACCTACTTCTTTGATGACATACCGTTCAACGAACGGTGTACCATCCTCGTTGATGACATTAGCTGCGAGGAATGGATAGTTGGCCATCTCTTCAAGCTGAAGCACTCTTTCTTTGCCATAGTTAAAGTCATGGTTGCCTAAAGTCATGGCATCATAACCAACCGCATTATAAATATCTACAATACTTTCCCCTTTGACCAGCGTAGCAATAGTCTGGCCATGGGTAGCGTCTCCTGCGTCCAGCAGCAGAACATTAGGATTTAATGCTTTCTCCTGATTGACAAGTTTTGCGATCTTTGCGTAACCGACAACGGACGCGCTGGATTCTACCCTTGCGTGAGCGTCATTGGTGTGAAAAATTGTAATTTCGACAGTGTCATCCTCTGCCGCGAAGCCAAACCCCATCATTGAAAAAACGAGGACCAGCATCAACAGCATACTCATTTTGCGTTTCATTCAGTACCCTCCTTTTGATCAGACAGTCTAAATAACCGGCATCCTATTCATACCACTTTTTAGGAGCGCAAAACACCGCACTGACTTTAATTAATACTGGAACTTATATTTCAGACTCGGGTTCACAATATCAAAAGGCACTAAAAAGAGCCCTCCTCATTGAGAGCTCTTCATTAAAATTATATTGAAGCTGATATGGCCAAATCCTGATCCACTTGGATTTCCAGCGGTACAATTTCAATAATTAAGTCCCTGTTCAGTTTATTCTCCAGACGATGGATCATATTCTGCTGCTTCGTTGATTCAAGGGATTCGCCCATGACAATTATATCAACCTGTTCTTTATACGCGAACTTTGTCAAAGCGCTTTCTATGTCCATATCCTTTATCACTGACAATGTAGCGTCATAAGCCTTTGATATATCAAAGAGATATTCCAGCGCATCAGCTTCCTTCAGCTTTCCAAAATAACGCCAATTCTCTTTTACAACATGAACGACCAGCAATTCATCCTGGGCCTTACAGAGTTCCGCCCCGCGCTTGATGAGACGTTCGCATGATTTCTGCTGAGTGACGCAGACCATGATTTTTCTTCTGTTTACCATATCTAACCCCTTCCAATAGATGTCTGTCAATCTGAATAACGGGACATTCAGCCATTTCGAGAGCTGTAACCTTATTGATTTACAGTCATTTTTTTCTTTGTACGAATTCTTATACTTATTATATCAAACTTTTCTCTATGCCACTCGTGTTTTAATTATTATTTAATCTGTTTAATTTTTCTGAAACTTATTGTCTATGGGTTCCAATTATTTAGACACCTTTGAAATAATGTACTTCAGTTCCCTTTAGCTCAGTTTTAGCATATAATATTGTAAAACGCTGAGGCATTGCCTCTAAGCGTGCCACAGAAAGGAATGGGAATACCATGAATACCTATATTAAAGTGATCGGACTTACTGGCAGCCATTTTGTAAAAGAGTTTGTAAAAATAAGGCATCACGACAATAAAGTCAGAGAAATCAGCGAAGATACCGTGGCAAAAAAATTTAAAAGTGGAAATACAAAAATAATCGTTCATTTCGAAGAAGATGGGCGCGAGATTGAGATCGATGATTTCAGTGATCCGGAGATCATTCGCAAATTTCTGGGAAAAGCCTTTTTGTAGTACATCAGACCTGCTTTTCAATGAAGTCACAGCATTAACTACATGACCATGATATCCTAATTGACAAGCACAAAAAAACCGCCCCTTTTGACATTTAAGATCAGTCTTAAGGGGCGGTTCAACCGTTTTTGGGATTTCAGCTGAGCTGAATCAAAGCCGGGTGTATTCGTTTTTAACTAAGCTTTAATGTATTTCTTTAACGCCTCAGGGATTTCATCTTCTTCACAGGTGATAGTCGCGACAACTTTGACATTGTTGACCTCCGCGAATGCTTCAATGCGCTGTACATTTTCATAGATATCCTGTTCAGTGCCCTTCATTGTCTTTTTGATCCCATCAATATAAAGATTTTCAAGATCATAGTCACTCGCCATCAAGCCACAAACAAAGCCAAAAAACTCCTCCGCAGTCTTGAGTGGCAATTCGATTGTGCTGATGTAACGGACATTGTGCGGCAGATCGTACATGTGGCTTTTGTCAGCATCAATAAAGATACTGCTTCCGTTTGAGCTCTTTGCCCTTTCATTGGCCATCTCAATCAGCGTCTTTGTCTTCCCGCTGCCACGATTGCCTGCGATTAGTGAGAACATGTCAATCTCCTCCTCTGGGTTTAGCTGAATTTGAAGATAGTTACTTAGTCGTTAGTATACCCATAATATTCGATTTACCTTCATAGATGTCCTTCATGAACGAAAAAAAATTTTCAGACAATTCCATTCGTCTTCTTCATGAACTTATTCCTCAGGATCATCCAGATAAGATTTTCGAAGCTGTCCGCAGGCTGCGTTTATGTCGCTCCCCAGTTCCCGCCGAATAGTCGTTTCAATGCCGGCGCGTTTCAAAACCTCTGCGAATTTTCTTACAGCAGCGTCTCCGGCAGCTTTATAGCCGCGCTCTGCCACTGGATTGATTGGGATCAGATTTACGTGACACAGCTTGCCTTTCAGCGCTTTTGCCAGTTTTTGCGCTTCCATCTCATGATCGTTTTCTCCCCGAATCAGAGCATATTCATAGGTAATCCTGCGACCTGTTTCATTGGCATAAGCATCACAAGCTTTGATGACTTCGCTGACGGGATACTTTTTGTTGACAGGCATAAGTTCTGACCTGACAGCATTCTCCGCGCTATGCAGGGACACTGCGAGCGTGATCTGATAATGCTTCTTTGCCAGTGCTTCTATGCCAGGCACTATGCCGCAGGTTGATAATGTGATATGGCGCTGCCCAAGCTTCAGTCCTTCCTCAGAGCTTGCGAGCTCAATAAACTTCGTAACTTCTTCAAAATTGTCAAGCGGCTCTCCGCTGCCCATCAAGACGACGCTGGAAACCCTCGTTCCTCCCAAGTTCTGGATTTCAAGCAACTGTCCCAGCATTTCTCCGGCAGTGAGGTTTCGAACCATGCCATCCAAAGTTGAAGCACAAAAAGTGCACCCCATACGGCAGCCGACTTGTGTTGACAGACAGGCTGACACACCGTGGCGGTAGACCATTCTGACAGATTCAATAACATTGCCGTCATTCAGCCTGAACAGGTATTTAGTCGTTTGGTCATTCCCAGAGGTGAGCGCTTCAACACATCTAACGTTGTCCAGCAAAGTTTTCTCCTGAAGCTTCTCTTTAAACGCACCGGAAAGATCCGTCATTTCATCAAAGGTTTTCACGCCTTTGTGCACCCAGGCATAAAGCTGCTTCCCCCTGAATTTCTTTTCCCCAAGCTGCTCTGTTAGCTGGATCATCTCGGTGAGGGACATGCTTCTCAATTCAGGCTTCACTATTGGCAACCTTGAGTTCTTTATATCCATTTTTCCACCCCCTATCACCGCCGATGGTTACGCTTCCATCAACGCACCCAAATCCTTTACTCTGCCTTTTCCCTTCAAATAATTCAGCCATTTTACGGTCGAAGTATTCATGATCAGCGCCTCTGGAACCCCAACCTCTTTAAAAAGTTTGGCGGCATAGTCAAACTTTCCAAGATCAAAGGCAATATGGCAATCGCTGGAAGCGATCATTCTTACATTGTGAAGGGCCGCGAGTTCTGCAATCTGATAGCAGTTATCTTTACTGCCCTTTCTTCCCAAATTTGTGAAAGAAGAATTGTTGATCTCAATGACCTTACCTGTGGCGGCAGCAGCCTCTATAACAGCTTTACGATCGATTTGCCAGCGGGGGTTACCCGTGTGTGCCAGGATGTCGACATACGGATTTTGCATGACTTTGATGAGGGTCTCAGTATTTTGGGACTCAGACCCAGGCTCCAGACAAACGTCATGGAAGCCCGCAATAACATAATCCAGCCGCTTCAGGAACCGCTCCTCAAGATCGATCCCTCCTGAATAGTCTATGATGTTGAGCTCTGCGCCTCTCAGGACAGTAACACCCTTGTAAGTCCGGGGGATTACCTGTTGATTGCCATGGTGGAAAGGATGAGGTCCACCGGGCATGGCAGGCCCATGGTCAGAAAATCCAATAAGCTCGAGTCCCTTCTCGACTGCCGCTTCCATGTACTCTTTGACAGTAGAATATGCATGTCCGCTGGCATAAGTATGGACATGACAATCTAAAACCAGCTTCATATCTATCTTCCTTTCTTAATAACCTCTTCTGACGTCGACTACATTGAGGAGCGGATCGCCAGCGGCAAGGCGCTTCAGATTTTCGAGGATGAGGGCTAAGCGTCTGTCATTTCTCATTTCAGAAATCCAGGAATTATGCGGTGTAATGTGGACACGTTCAATATCCCACAGAGGATGGGTTTCCGGAAGCGGTTCTTGTTCGAATACGTCGATATGGACACTTCTCAGGCGGCCTTGCGACAGCGCCTGAATCAGCGCCGCTTCGTCAAGAACCGCCCCCCTTGAAACGTTGATCAATATGGCATCTGGTTTCATACGCTCCAGGAATGCTTGATCCACAAAGCGCTCTGTTTGCGGTGTCTGAGGCAAAGCAATGACTATTGCGTCGCAGCGGGCCGCCAACTCAAGCTTGTCCGTGGCACTGACAACATAATCAAACGCCTCGTGAGGTGTACCATGGGTATTAAGACCAATACGCGTCGCTTCAAAACCGCTTAAGCGAACAGCAGCTTCTTGGGCAATAGTCCCTGTCCCAAGAAAGCCTATTGTCTTTCCCACCATTTCGAGTACATCTGTAGTGATCTTCCAGGTCTTCTTTTTCTTCTGAAGCTCAAACCAGCTGCTGTTCTTGAGGCCGCTGAGTATATTCCAGACAATCCACTCCCCCATGGGCTTTGAATAACCACCCCGGTTATTTGTCACCACAATTTCACGGGCGAGGACTTGTTCAGCAGGAAGCTGGTCTATACCAATGGAGGAAAGAAGAATATGCTTCAGCGCAGGCATTTTGTCCAGATGAATGGACTTAAACGGATTATAGCACACCAGCACCTCAATATCACTGAGATCATGACTTTGGTCATTAAGCTCTGATTCTTTAATGAAGACGACTTCATGTCCTAAAGCGCGCATTTTCGCCGCAGCCTCTGGACCATAATCATAGGTGATTAAAAGCTTCATAGAGTCAACCACCATCCTTTCAAAGGTTTTTTATCATTATATCACGGTCACAGCGCTGACGACTTCCTATTTTATGGCGCCTGTAGCAGAGCTGTAAATTTGCAGGAACGCCCTCACCACCGTGGGATCATAAAGGCGTCCGCTCATTTCGTTAAAATGTGTAAGGACTTCAGGCATAGGCCACGGCCTTTTGTAAACGCGCTCAGAGCTCAAAGCGTCATAGACATCCGCTACAGCCACAATACGGCCGTATAAATGGATTCCGGCTCCTGCCAAGCCGTCTGGATAACCAGAACCGTCCCAGCGCTCATGGTGCTGCCTTGCGATCAGCGCGCCGGTCTTAAAAATTGGGGAAATAGAGGGCATAAGATAGGCCCATCCCCTGACGGAATGAGTCTGCATGATGTGCCTTTCCGCAAAGGTCAGCGGCCCTGGCTTATTCAGGATCTCGTCAGGCACTTCATGCTTGCCAACATCATGATAAGCTGAAGCCTTACGGATCAAATCCACCTCCCAGGCAGGAAGTCCTAAAGCCTTTGCGATCCCGGATGCGCAGGCCGACACTTTGGCAATATGCGCATGGGTTTCTTTGGAATAAAGTACGGCATCCAAGCGGGCAGAAACAACACTTTCCATGATCTCTGCCTCACAGCCGCATGCCTGTGCTTCCCGAACCATCTCAGGCAGCGTAATTAAATCGAAGCTATTAATAAAGTTGACACTCAAATGAATCACTCCATTTCTCGGAATGTCACCATCATATAAACTTTTACATTATTTGTCAATTTCACTCCTCACAAATACATGGTTATTACCTTGTGAAAAAAAAAGCAGGAACTGGACATCATTGGCTTTTAAATGCCGTTAACGCCCCATTCCTGCAGCTATTAAATTTAAGTGTTCTAATGCGCGATAAGCTCGATTAAAAGTTCCCCCGACTTAACACTTTGAGCTAAAGCAACGTTGATCTTCGCGACTTTCCCATCCACCGGAGACGTCACAGAAGTTTCCATTTTCATGGCTTCAACCACCGCTACGGTCTGACCTGCTTTGACTGTTTCCCCTTCCTTAACCAGGAGTTTGGTCACAGTGCCTGGAATTGAGGAGCCTATCTCGAAGGGATTGGAGGGATCCGCCATTGAAGAGTACGACTCTGTCACCGTCATCTTGCTTGTTTTGTCCTTGATTTCGATTTCCCTGCGGTTGCCATTGATTTCGAAGTCGACAGTTCGGTTTCCGGTTTCATCCAGCTTTCCAATTTCAATGAGTTTGATGACCATGGTCTTACCGTATTCAAGTTCGACTTCGCAGGTTTCACCTTCCGACAAGCCATGGAAAAAGACATCGCTGCCCATTCTGGTAAAATCACCATTCTTGGCAACCCAGTCCAGATAGTCCTCGAAAACCTTAGGATAAAGCGCATAGCTGATAATCTCAGCCTGAGAAAACTCACGCTTATACTTGGTTTCCAGCATTGCCTTGATTCCGTCAAGGTCCTCTGGCTCGAGCAGTTCACCCGGTCTGCAGGTAATAGGCTTTATGTCCTTCAGTACCAGCTTTTGAAGTTTTTCCGGGAACCCGCCCTGCGGCTGGCCCATCATCCCCTCAAAGTATGAGACGACAGAATCCGGGAAAGCCATGTCCTTGGCTTTCTCATAGATATTCTCGGCTGTGAGCTCATTTTGGATCATAAAGATTGCCATGTCACCCACCGCTTTTGAAGACGGCGTTACCTTGACTATGTCACCAAACATGTCATTGACCGTGCGGAACATTTCCTTTACTTCTGTGAACCGGTGTCCAAGTCCAAAGCTTTCGACCTGTGGCTTCAGATTTGAGTACTGACCACCTGGAATTTCATAACGGTAAATTTCAGTACTCGCTGCCTTGAGATCTGATTCGAATTGAGAATAAACCGGTCTGACGGATGCCCAATAGTCACTGAGCAACTGGATTGAGCTCAAGTTGATGCCAGTGTCGCGTTCGGTATTCTCAAGCGCTGCGACAATGGAATTCAGCGCAGGCTGGCTGGTGACGCCTGACATACTGTTGAAAGCCGTATCGACAATGTCCGCACCAGCTTCAGCTGCCATTAGCATAGACGCGACACCATTGCCTGTCGTGTCGTGCGTGTGTACATGAACAGGGATAGAAATTTCCTCTTTCAATGCTTTGACGAGTTTAAAGGATGCGTAAGGCTTGAGAAGGGCAGACATGTCCTTGATGGCAAGGATGTGCGCACCCATGCGTTCGAGCTCTTTAGCCATATCGACATAATACCGAAGCGAATACTTGTCCCTGGAGGAATCGAGGATGTCGCCGGTATAGCAGATAGTCGCCTCGGCTATTTTCCCAGTCTTGATGACTTCGTCAATAGCGACTTCCATGCCCTTGATCCAGTTCAGGGAGTCAAAAATTCTGAAGACGTCAATGCCTTTGGCGGCTGAGACCTGAATCAGTTCGCGAATGACATTGTCCGGATAGTTCTTGTAGCCCACGCCGTTGGCACCGCGCAGAAGCATCTGAAACAGAATGTTCGGGATGCGGTCTCGCAGAATTTCAAGGCGCTCCCATGGCGATTCTTTCAGGAAGCGGTAGGCGACGTCGAAGGTCGCGCCGCCCCACATCTCGAGTGAGAAAAGGTCCTCGGCTAAATGAGAGGTCGCTTTGGCAATACGGGTCATATCCCGGGTGCGGACTCGGGTTGCCATGAGGGATTGGTGGGCGTCGCGCATGGTTGTATCTGTGAGAAGGAGCTTCTTTTGGTCGTGGATCCAGGATACGAGACCATCGGCACCACGCTGATCCAAAATTTGTTTTGTGCCTTGGAGGATCCGCTTCTCGTACTTAGGTACCAGCGGCACGTCGAACTCACGCTTGAAGCCTTTGGTCTCATTGACGACCTTTTCGCCAATATAATTGAGGACTCTCAGCTCAATATCCTTCTTGACATGGATATCAAAGAGCTCCTTGTTCTTGAGGATGAAGTTCGTATCACAGGCGCCGCGCTTGAAGGTATCGTGGTTGAGGACATTGATCAGGAACGCTGCGTTCGTCTTCACGCCACGAATGGTAATTTCTCGGATAGAACGGATCTGCTTGCGGATCGCGTCGTCAAAGGTTCTTCCCCACGTGGTGGATTTCACAAGAAGGCTGTCATAATATGGACTGATGATAGCGCCGGTGAAGCCGCTGCCGCCATCCAGACGTACGCCAAAGCCGCCGCCAGTTCTGTAGACATCCATTTTGCCTGTATCTGGCGCAAAATTATGCGCTGGGTCTTCTGTCGTGATCCTGCACTGAATTGAATAGCCGCGAATTTGGACCGCATCTTGGGACGGCAGATTGATTTCCACAGAACCCAGCGGATAACCCTCCGCAACCTTAATCTGAGCTTGAACAATATCAACGCCCGTAACCATTTCCGTCACAGTATGCTCCACTTGAATTCTCGGGTTCATTTCAATGAAGTAATGCTTCCCGTCCTGATCCACCAGGAACTCACACGTGCCAGCGTTTTTGTAGGATACGGCCGAAGCTATCTTGATAGCGTCCTGACAGATTTCAAGCCGCTTCTCTTCCGTAAGGGAGAAGGCAGGCGTGTATTCAATCAGCTTCTGATGGCGCCGTTGAATTGAACAATCGCGCTCATACAGATGCACAATATTTCCATAGCCATCCCCAAGAATCTGGACTTCAATATGCTTTGGATCCTCAAGGTATTTTTCTATAAAGACGTCTTCGACGCCAAAAGCCTTCCTCGCTTCGTTGCGTGCAGAATGAAGTTCTTCGAGGAGCTTGGCTTCTTCCCTGACAATTCGCATCCCCCTGCCGCCGCCGCCAGCTGCAGCTTTGAGCATGATAGGATAGCCTGCGGCATTTGCGAAATGGAGCGCTTCTTCATCCGAACGGATTGGTTTTTCACTGCCCGGAATGACCGGAACACCCGCAGAAACAGCGACGTTCTTAGAGTTGATTTTATCGCCAACTCTGTCCATCATTTCTGGCGTCGGTCCAATAAAGGTGATCCCTGCCTCATCACATTTCTTGGCAAATTCCGGGTTCTCCGAAAGGAAACCATAGCCTGGATGGATTGCGTCAACGCCTTTCTTGACAGCGAGTTTAATAATTTCGTCAATATCCAGATACGCTTCAATTGGACCTTTGTTCTTGCCTATCAGATAAGATTCATCTGCTTTCAGTCGGAACAAGGCATTTTTGTCTTCGTTGGAATAAATAGCCACTGTTCGGATTCCGAGCTCATTGCATGCCCTGAAAATCCGGATGGCTATTTCGCCGCGGTTGGCTACGAGTACCCGCTTAAACTTTTTGATCATCATTTTCACCTGTCCTGTCTTAAAATTGTATATTAATTTATATTTATGTATACTCCCTTGAGATGTTCCTATCAATATATCAGCATAAAATAAAGTTTTCAACCCTATTTGCTTATTTTTATAAAATTTTTAAGTAATTTTTTTTAATAAAAAAAGGAGCGTGCGTTTATAGAGCGACATTTGTCCGTTCTACACGCACACTCCTTATTCACTGTTCCAACCCGTTAGGCAGTGGCGGCCTGATGCCTAAAATTCAAGCCCATTCTGCTTGTGCGCTGCTTTAACCGCGTTATGCATGAGCATTGCGATTGTTGTCGTTCCAACACCACCCGGAACCGGTGTGATCATTGAAACCTTGTCCTTCACATCCTCAAAGTCAACATCCCCAACGATCTTTCCATCCTCGCTATGGATCCCGACGTCGATTACAATCGCGCCGTCGCCAACCATATTTGCCTTCACAAACTTTTTCTTGCCGATGGCTGCGATCAAGACATCCGCTTTGGAAGTCACCTCAGCGAGATCCTTGGTCTTGGAATGACAAATCGTTACCGTCGCATTCTTTCTGAGCATCAGCATTGCAGCCGGTTTACCGACAATATTGCTGCGGCCGAGGACCACAACATTTTTGCCCGTGAAATCGAGCTCTTCAATTTCTGTCATTTTATAAATACCATATGGCGTGCATGGCACGAACCCATCCTCGCCAATGGACAAGTTGCCTACATTCATAGGATGAAAACCGTCTACATCCTTCAGTGGGTCTATGGTTTCTATGACACGTTTCTCATCTATGCCTTTCGGAAGCGGCATTTGAACAATCAATCCGTGAACAGACTTATCCCCGTTGATTTCACGAATCTTCTCCAGAAGCTCTGCTTCTGTAATCGTTGCCGGAAGCGCCACAACTTCAGAAGCAACGCCATATTTTTGAGAAGATCTCGCGATCATACCTACATAAGCCATAGCCGCGTCATCCTCACCAATGATGATGACATCCAGCTTTGGTTCAATGGATTTGCTTTTAAGAAATTCTACTTTTGCCAATATTTCCTTTTTAACCGCTTCAGCTGTCTTTTTCCCTTCGAGCAAGCGCATTTCAAAATAACCTCCTGTCGTGTTAATAGGTTTATAGAAAGAAAGCAAAACAGAGCAGTCTTACAGCACTGATCTGTTTTGCTTATCGGTTTGTTTCTTAAGCTCAGGCTAGCCTTTGAGCGAATCCTTGTAAGTGAGGATCAGGTCACGCGCAGCCTTGGCTTCATTGATTCTCTTAACAGGTGTATTGTGTGGTGCTTCCTTGAGAAGCTCAGGTGACTCAATGGCTTCATGAGCTATCTTGATCATAGCATCGCAAAACTCGTCGAGGGTTTCCTTGCTCTCAGTTTCCGTTGGCTCGACCATAATTGCTTCGTGGACGATCAGTGGGAAGTAAATGGTTGGCGGATGATACCCATAATCAAGCAAACGCTTGGCAACGTCCAGCGTGCTGACAACCATGCCATTTTCCTTGACACCCGCAAGAACGAACTCATGCTTGCAAAGTCTGTCCATTGGAAGGTCAAAGTCCTTCTTCAAGCGGTGCATCATGTAGTTTGCGTTGAGGACAGCCGTTTCACTGACTTCCTTGATGCCCTCGCGACCCATAGTCTTGATATAGGTATAAGCGCGAAGAAGGATGCCATAGTTGCCATAGAAACCTTTAATTTTACCAATGGAAAGCGGACGGTCATAATCCATGAAATACTTGCCGTCTTTTAAGCTGACTACCGGCTTTGGAAGGAATGGCTCGAGGAATTTCTTGACGCCTACAGGGCCTGCGCCAGGACCGCCGCCGCCGTGAGGCGTGGAGAACGTTTTATGCAGGTTGTAGTGCATAACGTCAAAGCCCATGTCGCCAGGGCGAGTTTTGCCCATAATGGCATTCATGTTGGCGCCGTCATAGTAGAGGAGACCGCCGGCTTCGTGAACGAGCTCCGCGATTTCCTTGATGCTTTTCTCGAAAAGGCCAAGGGTGCTCGGGTTTGTCAGCATGAAGCCGGCAACCTCGTCACTCAGTGCTGCTTTTAAAGCTTCCACGTTGACGGAGCCATCTGCTTCAGACGCGATCTCAACAATATCAAAGCCTGCTACTGCAGCAGTCGCAGGGTTTGTGCCGTGAGCTGAGTCAGGAACAATGATCTTGGTTCTCTTGAAATCATTGTTGTGCTGATGATAAGCCTTGATCAGGAACAGGCCAAGGAGCTCACCGTGAGCGCCGGCAGCAGGCTGGAGGGTAACGCTGTCCATACCTGCAATTTCAGCCAGCATGTCAGAAAGCTCATGCATCATGCGCAGCGTGCCTTGGAGCGTTGAATCCGGCTGATATGGGTGCAGTCTTGACATACCTGGTACAGAAGCTGCATCTTCATTAATTTTAGGGTTATATTTCATAGTACAGGAGCCAAGTGGATAGAAACCTGTGTCCACACCGTAGTTCTTGTTGGAAAGACCAGTGTAATGCCTTACGACATCCACTTCACACAGCTCAGGAAGCTGTGCGTCTTCTTTTCTGAGAAGCTCAGGCGCAATAGCAGATGACAGCTCCACGGATGGAACACCCGTGGCAGGCAGCGAATATGCCTTACGGCCTTCTTTGGAAACTTCGAAAAGCAGTTTTTCATAAACTCTCATCTACATCACCTCCAGCATTGAGCAAAGTCGATCGATTTCCGCCTTGCTCCGCATTTCGGTCACGCAGAAGAGATGGCCGCCCTCGATCCCATAATCCTCAGCAAGGGAAAATCCACCAAGGAAGCCGTTGTCGATCAGATATTGGTCAATTTTCTCAAAAGGAACATCACTGACCAAGGCGAACTCTTTGAAGAAGCCTTTGCCTTCAAAAGCAGGCTTGAATTTGCCAGTTGCGATCAGCTTGTCATAAGTGTACTGCGCTTTGTCAAAGCACTGCTTTGCAACTTCCTTCAAGCCCTCTTTACCCATGGTCGCCATGTAAATGGAGCCCATAAGAACGTTGAGGCCTTGGTTGGAACAAATGTTGGAAGTCGCTTTGTATCTGCGGATATGCTGCTCACGCGCCTGAAGTGTCAATACAAAAGCACGCTTGCCGTCCAAGTCTTCGGATTGGCCAACGATTCTGCCTGGAATTTTCCGGACGTGCTCGGAGCGCGTCGCGAGGAATCCGAGGTAAGGACCGCCAAAGTTGATGACGTTGCCGAGACCCTGGCCTTCGCCAATAACGATGTCAGCGCCGTAATTGCCCGGCGTTTCGAGAACTGCCAGTGAAATTGGATCTACATAGGCAATGAAGATTGACTTTGTTTCTTTAGCCACTGCACCAAGGGCGTGCATATCTTCTACCATCCCCAGGAAGTTAGGGCTTTGAATGATAACGCCGGCGCAATTTGGACACATAGCTGCTCTAAGCGTCTCAGGGTTGGTTTTGCCGTTCTCGAGCTCAACTTCAACCATTTCGAAGTCTCTGAAGTGGAAGTACGTCTTCATGACGCTTCTCGCTTCAGGATTCAATCCCTTTGAAACGACAATTTTCTTTTTGCGCTTGATGGTTGCCGCCATGATAGCCGCTTCGACCGCAGCCGTAGGGCCGTCATACATGGACGCGTTTGAAGCATCCATACCGGTGAGTTCACACAGCATGGACTGGTACTCAAAGATAACCTGAAGTGTGCCTTGGCTGATCTCAGGCTGATACGGCGTGTAAGCCGTAAAAAATTCCGAACGGCCAGCCAAATGCTTGATCGTTGTAGGAATGTAGTGATCATATGCGCCCGCGCCTCTAAAGCAAACGAGCTGGTCAATGGATTTGTTCAGGCAGGAAAGCTGCTGAAGCTGATTCATCATTTCGATTTCTGAATATCCTGGTTCAAGATTCAATTCACCATTGAAGCGCAGGTTTTCCGGAATATCAAAAAACAGCGACTCCATGGACGGCGCACCGATCACCTTGAGCATATCCTGGCGATCTTGCTCCGTGTTGGCAATGAATTTATGCATGTCCAACCTCCTATGATTAATTTCACAAGTTGCGTTACTATGGCTGATGCTTCATTAATTTAAAAAGCGTGTTCCTTTGGCAATAGACAAGCGGACACGAATCCCGAAGAATTCGTGTCGCTTTTTACTCGCTTAAACAACGCGGTTTAATTCGTTATCAGCGATTATTCAGCGATAAACGCTTCGTAAGCTTCAGCGCTCATCAAGCCTTCAAGCTCAGAAGCGTCGCTGAGTTCAATTTCAAAAATCCAGCTCTCGTAAGGATCTGAGTTAATTGCCTCAGGACCGTCAGCCAGCTCTTCGTTGACAGCTGTAACGACGCCGGAAACAGGAGAGTAAGAGTCAGAAGCCGCCTTAACGGATTCAATAACGCCGAAAACATCACCTGCGCTGAGCTCTGCGCCCACTTCTGGAAGCTCAAGGTAAACAATGTCGCCCAACTGATGAGCCGCATGGTCAGTAACGCCGAGTTTAGCCTTGTTGCCTTCTACCTTTACCCACTCATGGTCTTCAGAATAGTACAGTCCTTTTACAACATTCATCAAAAATCCCTCCGTTTAATATGTTTTTTATTTTTTATATTGCTTAGTGTAGAAACGCTTGCTGACAACTTTTGCTTTGGCAGCTTTGCCGCGGATGAGAACATCCACTTCAGTGCCCATCTCTGAGTATTTTGCGTCGATTAATGCATTCGCTATGGTTCTGCCAAGGGTTGGAGACGTATAGCCTGTTGCGATATGTCCAATCACTTCGCCATTGACAGCGACTTCATAGCCGTGGCGCGGAACGCCTCTGTCAACCATTTCAAGACCTACAGTTTTGCGCGCTAAGCCTTCTGCCTTCTGCTTGACAAGAACATCACTTCCAATAAAAGGTGTGTCCAGCTTGACAAAGAATCCTACGCCTGCCTCAAGCGGGCTGATGTTGTCGTCGAATTCATTGCCATAGAGCGGAAGTCCAGCTTCAAAACGGAGTGTGTCGCGGCAGCCGAGACCAGCAGGTTTGACGCCGAGGTCCTGGCCTTCTTTAAGCATTGCTTCCCAAATGACAGGTGCAGCTTCATGGGACATATAGACTTCGAAACCGTCTTCGCCTGTATAGCCGGTTCTCGACACTATAGTATCATATCCGCAGACTTTGACGCCATCCTTAAAATAGAAGAATTCAATACTGTTAAGATCTGTGTCTGTCAAACGTTGAAGGAGCGCCTGAGCATTTGGTCCCTGGATGGCAATTTCACTCATGCCGTCTGACAAATTGACGAGCTCAACATCAAAGCCTTCCGCTTGCTTCTGCATCCATGCAAAGTCTTTGTCGACATTGGAAGCATTGATGACGAGAAAATAATGTTCTTCTGAGTACTTGTAGTTGAGGAGATCATCCACGACGCCGCCATTTTCATTACACATCATGGCATAAGCAATTTGATTAGGATTTAGCAGTGATACGTTGTTGGTAACGAGGTTGTTGACAAATTTCTCAGCGTCTTTTCCTTTAACAGAAACTTCACCCATGTGTGAAACATCAAAAATACCTACTTTTTTTCTGACTGCTTCGTGCTCTGCTACGAGGCCTTCGTACTGTATTGGCATCTCCCAGCCTGCAAACTCGACGATTTTTCCGCCTGCCTTTAGATGCGATTCATACAGCGAGGTTCTCTTAAGCTCTGACATTTTTGCATCCCTCCCATTAATCGTGGACTGACTCATTTTTACCCAATTTTTCCTTCTGTAACACATGCCCTGTTGCCTTTTTTTGTTAAGTAATTGACAATAAAAAAGAACACAACAACAGGTTTCGCCCGTGCTGCGTTCTCTGTTGATTTGCCTGAGAGCTTTACTCCTTCGGCGCCGCCCAATACGGCTTTTCAGAGACCTATCCTGAAGCCTTCCTTTTGCCTGAGAGTTTTTGACATCATTTGGCGAACGATATCATTGCTCCTTCGGCTACCCCTGCGGCATCTGCCGCGGTGTGATCTCAGACTTCAATCATCTAGAAATATTCAGCTTTTTGAATTGTGACTGGTTTTTAAAGCTCATATAGACTATACCTCAACTTAGTCAATTCCACAACTATAATTTATCTTTTCACATACAATTCTGTCAATTCTCTACAAACACAGCGTTTCCATGTCTTTGTTCGTCAACCCAACCTGAACGCCGCTCCCCGCCAGCTTGACGATCCTCTCTTTTAACGCTATTATGATTCCATTCACTTAACTGAAAGGAGACTTTGTTTTGTTGATTTTGATAAATGACAACAACAATCCCTATTTCAATTTAGCCTCTGAAGAATATATTCTGAACACTTATCGTGAAGATTGCTTTATGCTGTGGCGCAACCGCCCTTCTATTATCGTGGGAAAAAATCAAAACACCATGGCAGAAATCAACGTAGATTATGTTAAGGCGCACCAGATCCCAGTCGTTCGGCGTCTATCCGGAGGCGGCGCAGTTTTTCATGACTTTGGGAACCTGAACTTTACCTTCATTAAGACAGATGCCGGGAAGAGCTTCAGTGATTTCAGGGGCTTCACCGAACCAATTTTGGAAGTGCTTCAGTCGCTGGGTGTCAACGCGGAATTTTCAGGCCGAAATGATTTGACCATTGACGGGAAAAAATTCTCGGGCAACGCGCAATACAAGCGCCACGACAGAACCCTCCACCACGGGACTCTCCTTTTTACTTCCGAGATCGCAGACCTTTCTGCGGCACTGAGGCCCAGAGCCAGCAAGTTTGAAGGCAAGAGCGTCCAGTCTGTCGTCAGTCGCGTTACAAATATTCAGGAACACTTGAAGCATCTGGACACACCTTTGGATCTCGACAAATTTCAAGCAATGATTCAAGATCACGTCATTCAGCGGTTTGGTGCTGATTCCATCCATCCTTTCAACGAGAAGGACATTGCCGCTATCAATAAACTTGTCGAAGAAAAATATGGCACCTGGGAATGGAACTTTGGTAAATCTCCGGATTACAGCTATCAAAAAGAAAAGAAATTCGCAGGAGGCCTCGTGGAAATTCACTTGGATGTCCGCCAGGGCGTCATTCAAAAGGCCCGTATCTTCGGTGATTTTTTCAGCCGTTTAGATGTGAAGGACATAGAAAATGCCCTCGCAGGTCAGCCCCATGATCTCAGTGCTTTGAGAGAAGTCTATGAGCGCTTTGCCATAGGCGAAGATTATTTCAATAATATCACAGTTGAGGACCTTCTCGAAATTTCACTTTAGACCACTGTATGACCTGTCTTTCTCAGATCCCAGCAGACAAGTTTTTGTATAAAAACGACAAATCCGCTTTGCATTACAGCGCTTAGACTGTGGCAAAGCGGATTTTTTATCCTTGAACAAAAAATTCGTCATCATCCTGACTTCTCCGGGCAGGCAGCTTTAACTGCACAATTTCCACGACTTGAGAATGAAACATCTTGTCGTGCCATCCCGCAGCCTCGTTGTCAATGATGATCCAGATAAATCCAATCATTAAGATCACACCAGACGCCGCTTTGCCAACAGTCTCTCGAAGCAGCATTCTGAAAAATGGCAAGTCACGACCGGTAGGTTTGTCAATCACCTTCATATCCAGAATAAACTTGCCAAGGGTGGTCGCATGGGCCATCAAATACAAATTAAGTCCTGTCATTGCGACCAGTCCTGCCCAGGCGCCGGAAATCCAAAATGAACCTCCTAAAATGCGCTCAAAAGCGTAGATGACAGAGCCCCATGCCAACAAGTCAAGCAGGAACGCTTCCAATCTCTTAATAGGTTTTGCAGACCGCGTCATCATAAGGCTCACCCCCTTCTTCAAGACTAACCTCATTATACAACGGATCTCTTAAGAGAATCTTCTCAAAAGATTAACTGTACATAACTTCGTCCCAGAATGCCATGCATAGAAAACCGACAACAAAAAACCAATCAGCGCCTCAGATGGATCGCCGCTGTTGTTCCTTTGCCTGGTGCACTGTCGAGAACCAGCTTCCCACCGTGCAGTTCCACAATTTCGTCACAAATCGCGAGGCCTAACCCACTTCCGGATTTTTTGCTTGTACCCTTATAAAATTTATCTTTGGCATGTTTGAGTTCTTCCTTCGACATGCCAATGCCCTGATCCGCAATCGTTATGACAACCTCATCCTCCAGCTCCTCAAGGTGAACGGTTACCCGTTTGCCGGGGAGAGAAAATTTTATGGCATTATCCAGCAAATTGATAACCACTTGCTTCAGCCTGTTGCTGTCACCTTCCAAAAAAACTTCCTCTGACTTCAGTACAAATTCAATTTGAACGCCTTCCTTTTCAGCTCTTGGCTTGTACATTTCTATGATTTCAGCAAGCTCCTGATCGAGTCTGAATACTTCCAGATACAAGGTAAACCTTCCGCTCTCAATTCTTGAAAAGTCCAGCAATTCTGTCACCATAACGGATAACCGCTCAGTTTCACGCATAATGACACCCAGTCCCCGCTCGACTTGAGACATGTCTTCAAAGCCACCCGTTAAAATGGTTTCTCCCCAACCCGTAATCGCTGTCAGGGGTGTCCGAATCTCGTGTGAAATAGAAGAGATGAACTCGTTTTTCATAACCTCGGACTTTTGCAGTTGATCCGCCATGTAATTGATAGTTTCGCACAATTCTCCAATTTCATCTTTGTAATGGTAGGGAATGCGTTCGGACAGATCCCCTTCTGCCATCCTCTTGGATACCCGGATGATGTTTCGAATAGGCGTCAGAATAGAACGACTGAAGCTCTCTGAAGTAATCAACATCAATACCAGTATGACGCCTACCGCAAACAATGAGTATACCGCTGCACGATAAATCATGGCATCAGCGTAGGTCAATGAGGAAACATAGCGAATAGCCGCTATGGTACTGCCTTCCTGACGCCGGATTGTTCCGGTAATCGCCATGAGCCGCTCACCGGTCTCCGGATTTCTGCCTATCCATTTTGAGGGTTCCCCGGCCAGCGCCTCAGAATAATCCTCTGTCTGAACGGGCGCTTCAGGAATGAACCCGGCAGAGGAATAGTGAATAACACCTTCGAGGTCAAGCACCTGAAGCTCTACGAGATCACCGGACTCGAAGTCCCTGACAATCAGCTGAGCGACCTCATCAAACGAATACTGGTTCTGTTGAAGATATTTTTCATAAAATCCGGTTGTTACGGATAAATAATTTTCAAGGCCTCTGTAAACGTAATTATAATAAAAGCTGCGTACCGTCAGCAAAAAAGCGAACAGAATAACCAGCGCAACCCCCATGACAATCAAAAGGTAGGTTCTGACCCAGCGCTTTTTAATTCCCTGCATGGGTTATTCCGCCTTCTTCCACTTGTAACCAAGTCCCCATACCGTCATGATGAATTCCGGATTTGAGGGGTCAGCCTCCAGCTTCTGACGCAGTCTTCTAATGTTCACGTCCACGATCTTATAGCTTCCAAAAAAGTTTTCGCCCCAGACATGGTCAAGGATGTATTCCCGGCTTAGCGGTTTGCCTTCGTTTTTTACCAGTGTTGCGACAATAGCGAACTCCAGCTGCGTTAAATCTATTTCTTCATCATTCTTGAAAATTTGACGGTTTTCAAAATCAATGACAAATGGCTTCACGTTGTAGCGCTCGCTATTGTCCTCTTTTAGGAGTTTGACGCGTCTGAAGAGAGAATCGATTCTGGCCACCAGCTCTTTAGGACTGAAGGGTTTGACCATATAATCGTCTGCGCCATTCAAAAGGCCTTGAATTTTATCAGTCTCCATGGATTTAGCCGTCAACATGATGATCCCCATGTATTTATTGGTTTCCCGTATACGCTTGCACACCTCAAAACCATCTATACCAGGCAGCATCACGTCGAGTACCGCAATATCAATTTTAACCTGGGATACGATTTCCAAAGCCTCTTCGCCCGTTCCGGCCTCATAAACCTGATAGCCATACCGCTTTATATTGATCACAACAAATTCCCGGATATCCGGCTGATCTTCCAAAACCAGAATATTACCCATAAAGTGCCTCCCATATTGTTATTAAGGCTTATACAGCCTCTTTGCTCCAACACTTATCAGTTCAACAGTTCAAACGCTTCTAAAAGCTGATCATCTGACATGCCAAATTCCACGGAAGTCAAAGCGTCATTTGAAAAGGTCTTTCCATAATAATAATGATTCATAGTCCTGGCAAGTTCAAAATACCCAAGGGACTTGATCTGCCCATCCGCCAGATCCGCGTCTGAGCGCTTTATGACCAAAACCTCGAGAATTTTAACCCGTTTGATGCCATCCTCCTGAACTTCAACAAAGGCTATGCCCTGATCATTTCGTGTCAACGTCACTGTATCATTCCAAATCAATGGCATAGTTACCCTGAACCCCAGCCTTTGATCGTCATACGTCTTCATGACCGGAATTAAGTTTTCTTCGCTATCCCAACGATTCCATTGAGTAATCCAGGGCACGTCACGCTTGGCCACACGGTCATAACCGAGGGGACTGATCAAAGTTGGAATCTCAATCCAGCCATTTTGATCAACATCCTCTGTCAGTCTAAAATCAAAACGGTAAGTAGGCGCGTTCTCTGACGAACCACTAACCCCAAATCGCTTTATAAGCTTCCCGTCTATTTCAACCAGAGCCTCTGAAAAAGTGGCGCCGCCTGTAAGCGAAGCGTCCAGGACAATCCCATAACGGCCATCCTCGACAAGTCCGCTGGTCATGCGCTCATACCTGTGTGCATCACTCGAAAGTGTGACACTGTCCTGTCTGCTGACACCATCCGCATCCAGGGTATAAAGCCTCGCTTCAGCCCTGTTTTCAGGTCTTGACAGCAAAAAGGTGACGAGTTCATCTGCCCCATCCAAATCCATATCTACAATATGAAAGTTTGTATAAACTTCTCTGAAAATCTCCTCATAAACTCCAGTGCCACCACCGAAATCCGTCAATCCGTCATTTGCCTGATAAACAGACAGACCTTTGCTCAGCGATGAGCCACCCAGCCAACCAACGACGATTTCCTTATTCCCGTCACCGTTCAGATCAGGAAAACCGACTTGATCCACGTCATAACCAATTCCTACAATTGGCGCCAAAGTCTCCCAGACGCCGCTTTCATCCTTATACAGAATTGCTGCCTTCAGCGCATTTTGCTCGTTTTCATCCTTAAAAAACGCGACTGCCTCATCCTGCTGATCACCATTAAGATCGATAAACTGGATCGCAGCCCTCAGCACGCCAGAGGACGGATTCATCAACCTGAGGCCGCCGCCGTAATAATCAAACAACGCTGTTTTAACCGATTCAAGCTCTGTCGGAAGCTTGGGCGGCCGCATGATCTCCGCGTTCTGCACGTCGAACATGCAGCCTTGCAAGACAAACGCTGAAAGTGAAATCAGAAGGACTGTTATTAAACGCCTCATAAAGCCCTAAACTCCTTTTATACCAATAATTAAGCAACTGCATTAGTTTCGCCTGTTATTATTCCTATTGTATCATACACGACAGTTCTTCACAGCTGGTTACAAAACGAAAAAAAAGAGGCACGCCTTTATGCCTCATTTCAGGAGCACCAAAGATGGCACCCCGGCTCTATGGGATAATTTCATCATATTTCACCATTTACATCCTATGAACAACAGTCTGATCTGCTTGGCCTAAGCCATCCGTTCACTCTTGATTAATAACTGGTCTGCCAGGTTTACTATTTTCTCAGTCGAGTAATGTCTGGAAATGTTATCCATACTTTCTATCATAGACAAATAGAGCGTCTTGTCTTTCCTTAAGCGTTCGAGCTCTTCCCCAATCTGCTCAATGCGCTCGACGTAAATTGCAGCGCCGGTTTCAATGAGGAACTCAGTATTCTCAAACTCCTGACCTGGGATTGCAAAAGGAACAATCATTGGGATACGCTTTGAAAGCGCTTCAGTCGTTGTGAGTCCGCCCGGCTTAGTCACAATGACATCGCAAAGATCCATCAGCATTGAAACCTCCCGTGTGAAGCCATAGACCACGAGCTTCCCGGCAGCTATAGCTTCTGAATAGCTGCTCTCAAGCATGGTCTTCAAGGCTTCGTTTCTTCCGCAGATCACAAGAAGCTGATAGCTTGATTCAGATTCTGTCAGCGTCTGAACGACATGGCCAATGTCCTTCGAACCCATGCTGCCGCCCATGACGAGCACTTTGAAGTCTTGAATCAGCTTTAAAAATTCCGGCGACTTTGGCTGATACGTCTGGAACTCTTCCGTGACCGGGATCCCGTAAGGATGAATTTTTTCAGAAGGAATCCCCATTTCAACAAGTGACGCCTTGGTATATTCACTGCCAGTGATATAAGCATCAACCTCCGGCGACAAGTAAGTGCAGTGCGCCTTAAAATCCGTCACAACGGAAAAAAATTTCGCTTTGATTTTTCCCTTCGCTTTCAAATCTGAAATAATCCCTACCGCGAAGGGATGTGTCCCTACTATTATGGACGGATTCAGGGTCTTCACGTCCTCATAGAGCCTCCGCCTGATCATAAACATGCTGTATCTGAGAAAGCGGCGATTGACGCTTTTTCTGTTAAAAGCCCTGTACATAAACCCATATAGAGACGGCAGCCGGTTGGCGAGAACTTTATAACCATCTTCCACAACAATATTCATGGAATGGCTCGTCTCTTTAAACAAATCCATAGTTTTTGTCTCATAACCCGCCTCCCTGAATTTTTGCTCAAGGGAACGCGCAGCAGCATTGTGTCCTTCGCCTGTTGAGGCTGTGAGAATTAGGACTTTTTTCATGATCGTTGCCTCCACTTCAGACCGCAGCCTGATTATGTTTCAATTTTCCCTGGTAAAATGACAATGCCTGGCCTCTTAGCAAATTGTACGTTATAAAAATTAAATCCGGTGATGCTAAAAGTTAAATTTCCATTAAGTCATAACACGCCCAAGTTTAGATCATACACGATTACTTCAATTTTTTCAATGATGGCCGATGGTTCCGTGAACCTCCACCACACAAATATCAGCAAGGTGCGCAATCACCGCTACAATTGGGTATAATAAACTTAATTTCAGAAGAAGGAGCGTGAATTGAATTGTCCGTTAAAACCTACCTTACTGCGCTCATTGTCTTTTTTGCGATCGATTTGCTCTGGCTGGGCATTATAGCCGCAAAGCTGTACCGTCAATATTTGGGCTTCATTATGGCAGATAAAATCAATTGGCCCGCCGCGCTGATCTTTTATGGGATCTTCATCAGCGGTCTCGTCTATTTCGTCATTGAACCAGCCCTGCTCAAGCAAAGCTTGGCTTATGCCATAGGTGCCGGTGCCTTCTTTGGATTTTTGACCTATGCGACCTACGATCTGACGAATTTGGCAACCCTAAAGGATTGGCCACTCCCCATCACCATCATTGACTTAATCTGGGGCAGCTTTCTCAGCGCCTCTGTCAGTGGAATTTCCTACCTAATCCTGCAGAAATTTTAGCAACCGTAATTAAGAGAAGACGCTCATGCCAAAGTTTTTGGCGCTGAGCGTCTTCATAGTTTTATTTAAGAATATTGAGCTGTTTGCCAGCCTTCTCGAAAATCTCAACAGCCCGGTCAAGCTGTTCTGTTGTATGGGCCGCAGTCACCATAACCCGGACTCTGCCCGTACCCTTTGGCACGGTTGGGAAGACGATTGGCGAGACATAGACACCAAGGTCAAACAAAGTTTTTGAAAACTGCATTGTCTTCGCTTCTTCACCAATCATAACAGGTGTTATTGGTGTTTGACTGTGGCCAATGTCATAACCCAGAGCGGACATGCCTTTCTTAAAGTACTGAGCGTTTGCCCAAAGTCGGTCTGTGTATTCCGTGGAAGTCATCAGCATATCCAGCGCTTCGAGGATGGCACCCACAGCTGCGGGAGGCAGCGAGGTGGAAAAGAGAAGCGGTCTGCCTCTATGACTTAACCAGTCTCTCATAGTTTCACTGCCGGCAACATAACCGCCAATAACGCCTATGGCTTTGGATAAGGTACCAATGGTAAAATCGACTCGCCCGTGCAGCCCAAAATGGTCCACCGTACCGCGGCCGCTTTCGCCGAGAACGCCTGAGCCATGGGCATCATCCACATAAGTCATGCACTCATAACGCTCAGCGAGATTGACAATATCCGGAAGCGGCGCTATGTCGCCATCCATGCTGAAAACACCGTCTGTTATGATCAAACAATTTTTGTATGCGCCTCTTCGCTCCTTGAGGACACGCTCAAGGTCATTCATGTCGCTGTGTTTGTATACAGCTCTTGCAGCTTTGGACAACCTTGAGCCATCAATAATGGATGCGTGATTCAATTCGTCAGAAATAATCAGGTCGCCATCTGCCGTAATGGCTTGGATGGCACCAGCATTGCAATTGAAGCCTGACTGGAAGCTCATGACAGCTTCCTCTCTCTTGAACTCCGCAAGTTTTTTATCCAGGGCTTCATGAAGATCCATGTTTCCAATAATGGTTCGTACCGCACCGGAGCCAACGCCGTATTTTTCTATCGCTTGAATAGCCGCTGCCTTCATGCGGGGATGGTTTGCGAAACCCAAATAGTTGTTGGAAGACAAATTGATGACTTTCTTCCCGTTCAATATGACTTCTGCTTCATTTGGCCCCTCAAGGACGGGAAGCTTCCGATAAACGCCGTCTGCTTTCAACGTTTCAAGGTTTTCTTTGAGGTATTGCAGCTCATGTATGTTTGACATGTGATACGCCCCTTTTCGACAATTTGATGACACGCCGCACTCTGGCCTGCCCAGTGGATTTTTTTCGTTACAAGTTTATCACTCTATGTCGACGAGTTCAATGGCGGACAATGAAATTTACATAATATTTTTTGTTCGCCTGATGCGGACAAGTTATCTAAGCTGATAAAACTGGCGTTTCAAGGATCGCTTAAACGATTTTTTCGGAATGCCCGGTGATCTGGGTCCATAGCCAATTTTAAAGTTTTTCGGTTTCTAATATCCGCGAAAGTTCGCAGAGCTGCGCCGGCATTTTACCCTCGCGCTCCCATACGGCCAAAGTCGCCAAAAGCTGAACGTTGCCGCTATTGTACAGGTTGATCAGGGCATTTCTCTGCAGGGTTTTCAGCCCACGCCAAGCGAAGCCATGATGATGAAAGCGTTCCTGAAAACCTCTTTTATTAAGGCTAAAAAGCTCAAAGGGATTCAAACGATTTGGGGTCGCAGATTTTAGCAGCCTCGACTCTTCCCGCTTCTTATTCTTTGGACAAACACGCTGACAAATGTCACAACCATAAAGTGACGTACCCATCCAGTCCATTTCCTTTTCTGTCAGCGCTCTTTTTTGCTGTGTCAAATTGGAAATACAGCGCGTTGTCGCAAACTCATAATCCCCTTGCAGCGCGCCGCTTGGACATGCCTCCTGACAAAGCCTGCAGCTGCCGCACTCCGAATAAGGCGCAGCATCAAGACGGCCAGTGGATTCCAGTGTTGCTTTGGTCAGCAGATAACCGTAAACTACCGCGCTGCCCCAGCGTTCATGGATCAACAGCTGATTTCTGCCATAGGTACCGAGTCCGGCCAAGAAAGCGAGGTACCGATCATTTAAAGGTCCCGTGTCGCAAAAAACCATGGTTTCACCGCTGTCATGATCCCGAAGCCAAGAGGCTAATCCTGCCAGTTTTTCTTTGACGCGGTCATGATAGTCGTATCCCCAAGCCATGGCCGACACCTCACAGACTGCCAGAGGATCAGCCGCTGGCCCGGGAAACAGCTCATAAGGCAAACCTATGACAATTATGGACTTCACACCAGGCATAACCTTTTCCGGCTTGCCAACCAGCTCTAAAGGCGGTTCAAAACCACTGATCGCACCTTTTTTCAATTTAGAAGCCAACGACCGCTCCGGAACTGGCATATCCATTGCTTCCAGCGTCCCAATAATAGGGATTCCAAGCGTTTGTGCAGCCGCTTTCAACCTTTGGAATGAAATCATACGCCCATGCGATCCTTAATTAATGCAATTTCCTTAGCATAACCCTCTAACTCATTTGGCGTCTCAAGCAGGATGGGAAGTGATCGTATGGCAGGATGTCCAATAAAAGCCATTAAAGGCTCCAGACCAATCAAACCTTCTCCGAGCTTCTCATGCCTGTCTTTCTTGGCTGCGAAAGGCGTCATGGAATCATTAAAATGGATGGCTTTCAGCCGGTCCAGGCCCACAATCTTGTCAAACTCTTCAAGTACCTGATCCAGATGATTAATATAATCATACCCAGCTGAAAATATATGGCAGGTGTCCAGGCATACACCCATTTTCTCAGAATGCGTCACATTGTCTATGATCTCTCTCAGCTGCTCGAATGTAAAGCCTACTTCCGATCCCTTTCCGGACATGGTTTCTAACAGCAGCGTCGTCGATTCATTCCCTGTAAGCGTCTCGTTGATCACGCCAGAAATCAGCTCAATCCCCTTCTCAACACCTTGTTTGACGTGTGAGCCTGGATGAAAATTGTAAAGCGTGGCAGGAAAAGCTTCCATCCTTTCCAAATCCTCTTTGAAGGATCGCTTGGCAAAATCGAAAACCTTTGGATCCGCCGCTGCCAGATTCATAGTATATGGCGCGTGGGCCAGCAGCGGTCCAAAATTATTGTCCCGCATCAGCGCCGCTGCTCTTTCATAGTCCTGAAGGTCTATGGCCTTTGCGCTGCCGCCCCGCGGGTTTCTCGTAAAAAACTGAAAGGTATTGGCGCCAATTGAGATGGCTTCTTTTACAGCCGACTCAAACCCTTTGGCTATAGATAAATGACACCCAATATGCATAATTCATCTCCCTAAATTTTCGTTCTGATCAAAAGGTTATCCTTCGAAGCTGTTACGTCTCTTGATTTTCAGACGGGCGCTGTTCCATAGGGATGATCATGCTCGCAGTGAAATACGGCACAGTCCCCGGACGAGGCACTTTCTTTTCCGACAAATAAGACCGCATGACTTCCTGGAGCTTCTGATTCAGCTCATTTGCCTCTTCCGGAGTCATGTAGTACTCATAATCATAGTTGATTTTTCTTGGCTGCGCTATAACCTTGCTGTTGACCGACGCGTAAAACTCTTTTGAAATTGTTTCATAAAGCGCAATGGTTGCTTTGCCAAAGCTTTCTTTCATTTTAGTGTCTTCAGGATGGATCGCTGAGGCATCCAGTAATATTGACTCCGCTACTGGCATGTAATATTTTTCTACAACACCTTGCTTTACCTTGACCTCAACCAGCTTAAGGATTCCCACACCTGCAAGTGTTTTAATGTGATAATTGACGCGCCCGTGGGGTTCTCCCAGCTTCCTGGATATATCCTTGGCGCTTGCCGGCTTATTTTCAAAGGCTTCCAATATTTTTATTCTGTAGGGACTGGACAGCGCTTTGATCTGTTCCAAGCTTTTCACTATAAGTACTTCATCGATCGCCATTAAATGCCCCCCTGTTTCACTTTTCTTTTTCTATAGGTATTGGATCATGGCTATTCAATTTCCATTATAAAATAACTGATATCATCTTTAAGTTTGTCCATTTTGGGATAAATCCTGCCAATCAAGCGCTCGTTCAGAGCTTTGAGAGACATCTCGACATGATCTTCCATAAACTCTTCCAGTCCGACTTGATCCATGACTCTGTTTTTTTCCATATCGATCAAGCCATCTGTGTAGAATACGACTCTGTCCCCAGGCTGAAGTTCGATGGTGGCACTTTGATACTCAGGCTTGTACAAGTCGCTGAATTTACATATTGGAAACCCCAAGCTTTCATCCAGCGTCTTTATGCTTCCACTTCGTGAAACAACAAAGGGCTGGCAATTCATCCCGCCCGAGCAATAGGTCAAGGTTCTGTTTGAAAGACAGTAGGACGCGAAAAAGATGACCATATGCATCTCATCAGGAAAGTTCATCCGATTGAACTCTTCATAAAAATTAGAAAGGTTTTTATGGGGCTTAAGGCCTCTATAGCGCTTAATCAAGCGCTCTGTGGACTTTATATAGTTGTTGCAGAACATGGTCATCAGCGCTGCGGATATACCGTGACCGGAAACATCAAGGATATACATGCCCAGGTGGTCATCATCAATTCTATAGATGTCATAGAAGTCGCCGCTCAAGTCCTCACAAGGAAAGTAGCCTGTGACAAACGCCGCATTCTTAATGGCAAAGCGCTGCTCGGGGAGCAGAGACTGTTGAATGTTCCTCGCGTATTCCAGCTCTGTCTCAAATTTTCTGTTTCGCTCAAAAATCTCTTTGGTCCGCTTTTGAATCACTCTGTCGAGGTTGTTCGCATAAAGGGTAATCTGTTTTTCCTTGAGATCAATTTCATTTAAAGGATCTCCTATACCTTTCCTGTAAAATTCGAGAAGCAAAAGGGCAAAGCCCGCCAAACTGAGCAGAATTGAGAAAATTGGGGCACCAGCGCCATAATTGAAACTCAAAATTGCGAAAGCTTTTGAGAAAAACAGAGCGACGTATCCCACCACGACACCAAGATATCTGTAATCATCATCAATATAGGCGTGTCTGAAGGCCATCATCATGAGCAGCAATACGACGACCGCAGAAAAATAGTCCAGTGATAAAGAGACTGTCTTAGACACTTCTGCCGCAAAAGCGCTGTCGTTTGTGATCTGGTCGAGACCAAGGACAATAACCGCCGTCAGCAGTACCGGCGCCAGCGGCAACAGCTTGGCTAATCTAATAGGTTTCATTTTTATTTTGTATTCCTGCGGGATCCATTCCGCCGCAAGGGCAGATAGAAAAAATACGAGATGCCCCCCCGCGAGCAAGCTTGAAGCCACATTCACCGGAGACTCCAGAAGCCCCGGTCCGCCAAAGTCTATGAGCAGGTGCATAACATATGCTGTCAGCGCCACTGAAAACCCTACCGAATAAACCAGGCTTCCCGCCCTTTGGCTTTTGATATACATATAGTAAAGGATGTTGTAAAGTGCTGTGAGCACAATGACCGTAGAGACGTGGATCAATATGGCAAGCTCGCTTTGCCAAGGGCCTCCAACATAAAGATCAAAGCTCTCATAAGAACGCTGATAAAGCGTCAATAATCCAAGCAGCATCAGAAACGCCAGGGGAGGCTTTAGAAATTCAGTTTGAACACGATTCAACTGCTTTGTTACGGTTTCCATCCACATTCACCTCAATCCCTGTGCCTTTTTCCCGGACAAGCATGTCAAAAACAGCTGCCCCCAATAAACTCCTTCAAAATGGATGTGGCTGGCACATCCTGATCCGAGTCAATGGAAACAAAATAGCTCAAAAATTTCAGCAGCCGCTTTGCCTCGATACTCTCTTCACACGTTTCATCAATGCTTCGAAGCAGCGGCTCGGCGTATTTCTTCAGGATAGCCAGCTCATAGACCATGGAACTGTTGAACATGACATCTGCCTCTTCCTGGAACGGGAATATATTTCGCTCTTCACCACGCCTGACGGAAGGCCAGCGTTGTATGGTGGCGCCCGCCGAATGGCCTCGCGTTCTGTGGTCTCTGATAATTCTCCTGATGAGTCTTGAATCTGTGGTAGGAATGCGATTATGCTCATCAATATTCAGCTGCGTCAGGGCGCTGATATAGATCTTGAACTTCGTTTGCCTGTCAATTATTTCTGTCATTTTTTCATTCAAGCCGTGAATTCCCTCTATGACCAGAGGCTGATCCGCGTCTATCTTGAGCTTGCGGCCGTTGTATTCTCTCTCGCCAGTCAAAAAGTTAAACGTTGGCAGGTCAACGGTCTCCCCCGCCAAAAGCCTTGTGACATCTTCATTAAACTTTTGTGTGTCCACTGCTTCGAGTGACTCAAAATCATATTCTCCGTTTTCATCAAGCGGTGTGTGCGCCCTGTCGACAAAATAATCGTCCGTGCCCAGAGTCACAGGTCTGAGTCCGTTGACTCTGAGCTGGATCATTAAACGGTGGGCAAAAGTTGTTTTTCCTGAGGATGATGGTCCTGCAATAAGTATGACACGCTTGCCGCTCTTTTGGATCTGGTCGGCAATCTGAGCGATTTTTTTTTCGTGAAGCGCCTCCGCGATCCTGATCATCTCCGGGTGCTGACCGCTGACAATCATGTCATTCAAGTTATAAACATAGCTGACGTCGAGAATCCTCGCCCATGTCTCGGATTCTCTATAGACCTGGGCAAGTTTTTCCTGCTCGAGATATTCTGGAAGTGTGAATTGTGAGAAACGGTCCGGGTGCATGAGAATAAGACCATCGGCATAACGCTTGAGGTCGAACAAAAAAAGATAGCGGGTGCTTGGCACCATGTAGCCATAAAAGTAATTCTTCATCCAACCGAGGGAATACACATTGATGTAGTCGCTTTTTCTGTAATCCAGAAGGCGCTTTTTGGAACCCATGCGCAGGTCTTCGAAAATCTGTGCCGCCTCCGCTTTGGAGACACGTTCCTTCATAAACAGCTCTCCACTGTCAATAATGTCCGCCATTCGCTGTCTGATTTCAAAAACATCTGCGTCCGTCAACGGTCTTTCATAATGGACCTCTACATAGAGCCCCTTGTTGAGTGAATGCTCAACCGTCAAATGGATGTCAGAAAAGCATTCAATGGCCGCCCTGATCAAAACGAGGAGCAAACTCCGCTGATAAATTCGAACGCCATCCTGATTTGACAAATCGATGAATTCAATTGTCACATCCTCCGTAAGGGATGTCGTCAGCTCTCTGAGGGAACGCGCCACCTTGGCTGCTACAATCAAAGGGCGGCCATTTGCCTGAAACTGGTCCGAAATCGCTTCAATAAGCGTACCTTCAGGCAACTGCAGGCGCTGTCCCTCTACATTCACGGTAATAAGCTTGTCCACGTTCAACAGCGCGATCCCCTTTCGCCAGAAGGCATTGCTTTCTCACTGCCATTATTCTTAATCCCTTTTAATTGCTCGACAATAAGGTCATTGACCTCTTCATACTTGGAGCCATTGATCTCGAGACCCAGCAATTCTACGCACTTCTTAAACTCTTTCAGGGCAGTGTAAGGGTCACCATAGACCTTGACAAGCTCACTGCGGCTGACACCTGAAAATCCGTGTCCTACAATGGAGTCATTCCTGATCTCAATCATGTCATTCATTCTTTTGGAATTCAGGATCCGTGCGATCTCATCATACCGTGTATCCTCCAGATGCCTGTTGATATAGGTCGTAATCGCGAAAACGACGTTGGCATTGTAGATTTTATAACGTTTTCTCAGTATTTTCATTATACTTCGCTTCTGCATGGCTTCAATATGCATGGAAAAATTGCCTTGCTGCAAATGCCGTTCTACGAAGATATACTTGAAAATTGCTTCCTTAAACCGGTAAGCCCTCCCCAGAAAATCGATATACTCTTCATTGACCAATTGAAATCTCGTATTTTCAAGCAGTTCAGCGAATACGGCTTCAGGGACGCCTGAAATCAGCTGCTGAAGATTCTTTTTAAGTCGCAGGACGCTTTTGTTTTTCGCGAAATCGTCTTCCAAACGCCCAAGCTTTACCAGTGCGGTGTTAAAATCAAAATTCACGGCCGAACGGCATGAGTCCAGCAGGATCGCAGGATCTGTATCCCGGAGTCCAAGTTCCTCAAGAATGTCAAGGGCGCCGCCATAGTCGAAACGATCGATAAGTTTACAAATGGATTGGTAGCTATGCATCTGTGATCTCACCCCTTCGCGTTTTGTGATGACAATTTGCTTCCAGCTCAGTGATTTGCCGTTGGAAGCGCCGCTATAAAACGGTCCAGCTCCTGGGAGTGGTTTTCAAAGACACGGTTTTCTACGACGAGTTTGTAGGCATGAAGCAGCTGATTCTCGACATCCGGTCTTCGTCTGGCGCCATATTTTAAGTCCCCGACTATTGGATGCCCAATGGAGGCAAGAGAAGCTCTAATCTGGTGACTCCTCCCTGTCACGAGTTCCACCTCGAGGATTGTAAACCCACCCCTGATTTCCAGCGGCTTATAAAGTGTATGGAAAAATTTCGTCTCATCAGAATCTCTCTTTACAATCCTGACTTTGTTTCGTTCTTCGTCTTTTATCAAATAGCCCTTTATTTCTCCAGGTTTGCCAATAATACCTTCAACCACGCACAAATAAAATTTGGCGATTTTTCGTTCTCTCATCAGCGCGTTATAATGCTTCAGGGCATCATAGGTCTTTGCGAAGAGAACAAGGCCGCTGGTATTTTTGTCCAGCCTGTGAACCGGCGCCGGTTTGAAAGTTCTGGTTGAGAGGTGGCTGAGATAGATCTGTACCTTGGAGGACAAGGTCCGTTTGTATTCCGTTTTATCCGGATGAGTCAGAATGCCTTTTGGCTTGTTGACAATCAAAATCTCATCATCTTCATAGACGATCTCAAGGGAGACTTCTTCCGGAGAAACTTGCTGAATCTCAGTGACCAGTGAATCAAAGGTTTCGTCACTGAGATAGATATTCACCTGATCCCCTGACTGAAGAAAATACTCCGGCGCCACTTTCCCGCCGTTGACCTTGAAAGTATTCTTTCGCATAAGTTTATAGATCGTCGAACGGTTCGCACGTCCGAGCAGTTTGAGAAGATAACGGTCAAGCCTTTGACCCTGTTCGCTTTCACCAATTATAATTTGTTTCAAATTGTCAGCTCCTATCATAATCCAGATGAATTTCCAGCAAAATCGCCTGGGTTTTGAAGCCAAGTGCCTCATAAAGGCCCCGCGCTTCACTGTTATCCGTATAAACACATAATATAGGCGTCATGTTTTTATCGAAGACACGTTTCATCAGCGCTCTTGTCACATAGCCGCCACAGCCTTTGCCCCGCATGACTGGGTCGACATAAATGCCCCCGAGCATAGCCGATTCAGGCGTATAGTATTCAATGGCACCGTGAGCGATCAGTTCTCCCCCGTGGTCGCAAAAAATTTGTTCCCCATCCGCAACACGCTGGACGATCCGTTGTTTCAATCGATTGATTGAACTGGGATGAAGGGCAAATGCTTTTTCAATCCGCTGCATCAGTGCTGCCGCTTCTTTTAAGTCAAGTGCCTCCGGCAGACGGCACACCTCTCCAAATCCAGGCGCTTCACTTCCTGGCAGGGATTGCGCCATCATAATCATAATGTCATTTGAATCCTGTATCGTAGAAAAAGGCTTCGCGATATGCATCACCTGATGCACAGCGCCGGGATTTCCCTTTATCCATTTGGGCCTGTAGCTTCGGATCAGTTTCAGAAAATCATATTTTCCCATCAAGCCTCGATCTCCAGAGAGGATGAAGAGATGCTCATGCATTAGAAATACCATCAGACCCGTTATGCCATCTATACTCCCATAAAGATAAACATCAATATTCTCAGGGATGCTTTTAATTTTTGTGCCCTGAAACTCCAGCAGAGAATAAACTGGCGCCGCTGAAGCAGCATTGGCCACGAGAAAAGCCTCTGTCATTTTATAGTGAATTGTTGTCATTTTAAAAAATTCGGGCATGTCATTCCCTCCCTCTCTGACTCACCACAATTATCTTTAATTGTAACATGACGGAAGGCGAAATGACACTCCCCGTAATACTTTGTTGCCAAAACTCACACGCCTTTCAGAATTGTATCATGTACATTTTTCGTGTTCTTTCAAGTTTTATGGAGAGTAATTGTTGGAGCTCACCTTGGATCCGGTTAAAAAATAATGACAAACTACTGCCGAAGCACTGGTCTCAGTTTCATTGAGCCCAACTTTGTGCTATGCTTATCTTAGAAATATCATGGGTATTTTACTTATTTCTTGAAACGGGAGGAACCTATGGGTGAGAAGATAAAGGACATTCTGTATGATCTTGGCGACGTTTTAATCACACTCCTGATCGTAGTGTTAATCATTGGGACCGTCTCGTGGAAAATATCAGACTCCATGACCTATTCAAACGCCCTCGCAAAGTCTCAGCCACCTGTCATTTCTGAAGAAACAGGCACTGAAGCCCAGACGCCAGAGCAGTCCGGCACACCGGAAAACGGGGACAGCGAAAGTGGTCAGCAAGCCTCTTCTGAAGTGCAGCCCTCTGTGAATACGTTGCCAGCCAGTGGCTCAAGCAGCGACTCAAGCAGCGACTCGAGCAGCACGCCGGCAAGCGGCGGCGCAACCTCACCTGCTGCGAGCGGCGAAAAGTTCACCATAGAAATCAAGAGCGGCTCCACAGGCTATGCTATTGCTAAGCTTCTGGTAGAAAAGGGCCTTGTCACCGACACACAAACCTTTATACAGCGGGTTGAAGCGCTCAAGCTCGGCTCAAAACTCAAAGCCGGCACTTTTGAAGTGGCTAAAGGCATGCCGCTGGACGATTTGATTCGAGTCATCACCGGCAATTAAACCAGCAGAGTCCCTATAAGAGATAATGAGGAGTTGTTGCGAGCATGAAGCATTTTGATGGAAGCGCCTGCATCTACGCGTTTGCCCCACATATGCAGCCCATAGGGTCCGTCTCGCCGGGAGAACGTTTTACAGTCATGACACATGATTGTTTTCATGAACAGATTCAGACTGAGGGACAAACCCTTTCTGAAATTGATTATGATCGTTTAAATCCCGCAACAGGGCCTATCTTTGTCGACAATGCCCACCCTGGTGATCTGCTGAAAATCACGCTCCACGACATCAGGGTCGCAGACCGCGGCATTGCCATTGTGGTACCCGGCGAAGGTCTCCTTGGGCACCATGTCGAAAACAGCATGGTCAAAATCATCCCTATAAATGGTACGCATTGTACGTATAAAGGCCTTAACCTTCCTCTTGCGCCTATGGTTGGCGTCATAGGCACAGCCCCCTCAGAAGCTTCAGGCACTTGGGGAACTGCCTCACCCTGGATGCACGGCGGCAATATGGACACCAAAGACATTTGCGCCGGCAATATTTTATATCTCCCTGTAAATACAGAAGGCGCGCTTCTCGCCCTTGGAGATTGTCACGCTGCCATGGGAGATGGAGAGCTGTGCTTCACCGGTCTTGAGGTACAGGCTGAAGTTGAGCTTACACTTGAGTTAATTCCAGGCGCTGCACAAAAGTGGCCTGTGCTTGAAACCCTGGAAGCTTACATGGTCATAGCGTCAGGGGACACGGTAGATGACGCGCTGTATGAAGCCTCATTTCAGGCTGTGACAATGCTGGCGTCATGCCTGGACATGACGTTCGAGGAAGCTTATTTGCTGGCCAGCCTATATGTTGATCTCAAAATAAGTCAAGTCGTCGACCCCAAAAAGACAGTTCGTGCAGCCGTTCCAAAGTCGGTCTTGTCTGAAACACATAGGGCATCACTTTTTAGGGGAGATAATGTCATCCCATCTGAGAAGAAATAATTAAAACCATCCCTTAGCACTAAAAAGGAGTTGTTGCGAAACTATAACATTTAGTTTCACAGCAACTCTTTTTTTACGCCAATTGGAATTACTGACTTTCAATAATTTTGCTTATTGACAAACCATCCATGAGATCTTGAATTATAGGGTCGACAATAAAGCCTATTCACCGTATTTTTAAATATCTGGTCTAAGCTGCTTTTTTGTACTCGATAATGCCGGTTTGGTTGTTTTGGATTTTGCTATGAAGCTTATTCAGATTTATTGCCATAGCAACCATCATCATATCCGCCACTATTTTTTTCATACCCCTACGACGAA
>NZ_FMWL01000002.1 GCF_900103005.1 Acidaminobacter hydrogenoformans DSM 2784
CAGCAATGTCTTTTTAGACATCAAGGGGAGGTCTTTAATTGTTTGATGTCGATAGTCGTGAATCTTTGAAGTCAATTTGCCACAAGCCGGGCAGTGAGCCTCCTTGGCCTTGGTTGAGATTGTAATTCTTATAAAAGAATCAGAATGGTCGATTTTGTTGATAATACAATCTTTCAAATCTAAGAGTTTACTGGTAGAATGAGGATGCACTTATATCCAAGCCCCTTTCTTTAATGTTTGTCTAGTCAACTAACATTTTAAGGAGCAAAAGATATAAGTGCATTATTTTTTTGAAAAAAATAATGCTGGGGAGGAATCACCCACCCCAACATTTATTATAGAGCCCTTTTTTAAATGGGTGGGGGGACAGGGGCGGCGGCTTGGACTGGGGTTTTGAGGGTGATTTTTGGGCCGGCCCTGTCCCCGACCGCAGTCTTTATTTTTGAAGCTTGAAAACCAGCCAGTCGGTGTTTTCGTCTGCCATGATGCGGATGTCGGTGAGGGAACCATCGGCATCCAAATGGTCTTTTAAGAGGGCTTCAAAGCGCTGTTTGTAGCCGGTGTAGAGGGATTTTCGAAGGTAGGGGACCATGCCGGCATGCTCTGCGAGGCCGCGGAGGGACGTTTCAATAGGGGACTGGACGTCCGTGGCCCAGATTTCGACGTCGCCGGTGCCAAGGGAGACGTGCACCTCCCTGGGGCCTTTTCCGGTCAGGGACTTGAGCAGGTGGGCAAAGCCGCTCTTGAGGGCTTTTTCCGCTTCCAGGCGCTGCTGACGGTCCATCAGGCGGCCGCCGGTCAAGGCCACCTCGCCGGAGGCGGTGAGCTTATCCAGGGCAATGCGGGTGAGGCTGTCCAGGAGCTCGTCCGCTTCAATGGGCTTGACGCAGTATTTTACAATGCCAAGGTCAATAGCCTTCAAAATGGTGTCCAGGTCGGAAAACGCGGAGGTGATGATAACCGGGGTCTGAATGCCTGATTCCCGGAGGGTTTGAATGAACGTAAAGCCATCCATTTTGGGCATCCACAGGTCGCAGAGGATCGCGTCAAAGGTCTGGTGTTTACAGTGATCCAGAGCTTCGAGGCCGTTTGACGCCACCGCAAGGGAAGCGACGCGTTTCTTCAGAAAATGGGCCAGCTCCTCGAGGGCTTCGTGATCATCCTCCACATAGAGGAGGCGCAGGGTGTTGAGGAGCCTTTCGCTATTCGCGTTATTCACGTTATTTACGGCCTTCACGTTAGTTTCGACATTCACGACGCAGCGCCTGCCTTTCGGGTTAATGGGAGTTCGATCTCAAATACTGTGCGCCACGTCGTGGCGAGAGAGTCTTCCGTTGATTTTTGCGGCGAACCAGCCAACTCAGCCGGTTTAGCGGTTTCAGCTGAGATCAGCGTCAGGCGGCCGCCAAACGTGGACTCAATGATTGAGCGTGCCATAGGCAGGCCCAGTCCCGTACCGCCATGGGCTGCTTTGGTTGTATAATACATTTCGAAAATTTGGTCCGCGTCCTTGGCTGATATTCCGGGGCCGGTGTCTGCAACGCGTATATAAAGCGCGTTCTCGGTTTGCTGCCCGGCGATATGGATCGCCCGGGCTAACCCTGGTGGGTTCTGCTTCAGGGCGTCTATCGCGTTGGAGATCAGATTGAAGAGGACGTGGGAGAATTGGTTGTCGAAGCCAATTATAGGCAAAAGCTCCAGATTCTCGGTTTCAAGGGTAATCCCGGACACCCGCAGCTGCTCATCCACCAGCCCGAGAACCAGCCGAACGGACTCTGCCACCGTAAAGGCGCGGGGCTCGGTCCTGGGACTTGAGAAATACCTGAAGTCGTCTATGGTCTCCGACATCCGCCGGATCAGGGCGCTGGCCTTTTGGTAGCTGGCTTCAATGTAGTCCGGTTCGTTGCCAGGATCGCGGAGATTCATCAAAACCAGCTTGAGGGTGTGCAGGGGTTGACGCCACTGGTGGGCAATGCTGCCAATCATTTCGCCCATAGCCGCCATGCGGCCTTGATAGCGGATCAGCGTCTCTGCCCGCCGCAGCGCTGCCGCGTCCTCGACTTCCCGGGTGATGTCCGTGACCATGCTCATGTTGAGCATAGTGTCTGAGCCAGAGTCCCAGATGCGGGTGAGGACCATGCGGCCGTAGAAGTGGTCCTTGGGAGCGGTGGCGTTTGAGGTGGTGGTATTTGAGGCCGGGGCTTTGGCTGAGCTTTCGGTTGGGGTCTGACCCCCTTTGTCGCTGCGGGTCTGACCCCCATTACCGCCATTGCCAATGGTCCCATCACCCCAACCCCCAGCAGACTTCCGAAGATATTTCTTCTCCACAGAATAGCTGGTGATTCGCCCCGCCATCAGATCCCGGTGCTGTTCGGCGTCAATTTCCCTGCTTTCCGGTGCAATAAGCTGGTTGATATTCATTTCGCAGAGTTTATCAGCGGTGTAACCGGTCATACTGCACCAGGCGTCATTGACATGGCGGATGCGGCCATTTGCATCCGTCACGGTGATGCCTAATACGGAGCTGCGGAAGATAGTCTCGTAGCGGGCGTTGCTGAGGACCAGCTTGTGCTCGGCGAGCTGGCGGTCTGAGATTTCCTTGACGAGGAGGCCGTTGCGGCGTTTAAGGTACACTAGGAAAAAGAGCGTCAAAAACCCTGTGAGAATGGCGAAGGCAATCGCCAGATTCTTGCGGGTTGTTTCGAGCTGAGTCACCTTGATCTGGTCATAATCAAAAATCATGGCGTTCAAGTCTGGCACTTCTTCGATCATACCGAGGCTTTTCATAGCCTCCGCCATCTTGATCCAGCGGAAGGGGTTGATGTTGCCCATCTCGACAATAGGGTAGTGGGTGAGCTCCAGGACTTTGGTGGCCTGATAAGCGTTGAAGTCTTTGAGGGCTTGCATTTCAGGGGCAGTTTCCGGGACAGCCTCCGGAAGTTTGAGGCGCTCCACGATGAGCTCCGAAATCTCCATGGGATGCTCCAGGGCATAGGTCCAGCCCTTGATGCTGGCCCGCCTGAACCGCTCCACCAGCTCCGGGTTGGCGTTTGCGAGCTTTGCTGAAGTAATCAGGGTATCCCCATAGAAGTCAATGCCGTGCTCCGCCGGACGGATGACTTTGACAGGTATGCCCGCTTTTGAAGCGGCGTAAGGGATCTGGCCGAGAAAATCCGGAACGACGTCAAAGTCGCCGCGGATCAAATCCTCCAGGGTGAAATCCCTTGTGATGTCTGTCGTTCGAGTAGCAAAGGGTGTGATGCCTTCACTGGCGAAGAGGGCCTGTAGCTCCAAGTCCAGCAGGTCTCCCGGTCTGCGTGCAATGTGGAGCTGAGACAGGTCAAACACGGTGTTGCCCCGGTCTTCCAGCAGGGTGCAGTATTCTACAGCGCTGCGCTGAAAGATGGAGGCCACGAGAATCAGATCCATGCCGGCGTCCTGGGCAATCATGAGGTTCGCGGCGCCAACGCCAAAGTCCGCGCGGCCTTCCTGGACCTCCAGCGCCGCGTCAAGGATCTCACTTTCATCCTCTGTGAAAGCAGGCCGGATGTCGACGGTAAAACCTTCCTCTTCATAGTAGCCCATCCACTGGGCAGCGTAATAGCCGGCGAACTGGAACTGGTGGTCCCAGCGCAGCTGGAGGACCAGCTCGGAAAGACCGGTGGCAGGGGCTTGAGGCTTTTCAGCAGGGGTTGCGGCAGCGAAGGTTGGAAGGTGCGCTGAAGCAAATGCCACACTTAATGCTATTAAAAGGTTGATTAAAGCTCTAAATTTATGTTGAAACCTCATCATAATGGCGTTCCTTTCTAAAGAGAAGAATACTGGGACGCGTGGTTGGGGACAGGGACTTGTGGTGCGGGACTGGGCCGCACCACAAGTCCCTGTCCCCAACCAAACACCCTTCAAAAATTCTACCATACTCCGCCCCCCTGAACAATGTTATGACTTCACATAACGATGACGCTGTCAACAACCCAATAATTCACCAAATTCCAAAAACGCCCAAAGAACCCGCTGCTGTCCCGCAACCGGTTCTTCGGACGTCTGTCAACTCTAATGCATCACTCTGCCAATACTCCGCGCTCTACGCAACCTCCTGAGGCGTATAATTCTCGCCGTCCACTTCCTCAACCTCTTCCTTGAGGAACACATTCAGCAGCAGGGCAGTAATCGTACCCGCGCTGATCCCGGAAGAAAACAGGCTCTTAACGAAATCCGGCAGCTGGCTCAGGAACTCCGGCCGCACCGTCACCCCAAGACCAATCCCTATGGAAACCGCAATAATAATCATGTTTCTGTTGTTGAGCGGCACATCCTTCAGCGTCTTGATGCCAGCAGATGCCACCATGCCAAACATGATGATTCCCGCTCCGCCAAGTACCGGGTTCGGAATGATCGCGATCAACGCCCCAACTTTAGGGAAGATCCCCAGCAGCACCAGAATGATCCCTGCCAGCGAAACCACGTGACGGCTGGCGACTTTAGTCATTGGGATAAGTCCAACGTTTTGGCTGAACGACGTGTTCGGTCCTGCGTTGAAGAAGCCCGCCAGGAAGCTGCCAACGCCATCCGCCAGAATACCCGCAGAAAGGTCCTCATCCGAGAGCGGCTGCTCCGCAGCTTCACCCACTGCCATCAGACAGCCCACCGTCTCAATGGTCGTAACCAGATACGCCGTAATAAACGGAATCACCGCCGCCATGCTGAACGTAATCCCAAACTTGAGCGGTGTTGGAATCGACAGGATGGAAGCATCTGCCACCGCCTGCATATTCAGCAGCCCCAGCGGCCAACAAATGATATAGCCAAAGACCAGGCCAATAATGACCGACGCCGAGCTCACAAAGCCCTTGCCATATCTGTTAAGCAGCACCGTGACAATCAGAACCGCCATGGCAATGGAAATGTTCATGACACTGCCGTAATCCGCCGCGCCATAACCGCCCGCCGCCCAGTCAATGGCGACCGGCAGCAGCGTCAGACCGATCAGCGCGACGACGGTACCTGTGACAATCGGCGGAAAGAACTTTCGAAGGGGCTTGATGAAGCGGCTGAGGACAATCTCAATAAACGACCCGAGCACCGTCGCCCCAAAGATCCCCGGCAGCCCCAGCATAGAGCCTACGGCAATGGATGGCCCCACAAACGTAAAGTCCGTCCCCATTACGCACGGCAGCTTCGCACCAATCTTCCAGATGCCCCGGGCCTGTATAAACGTCGTTACCCCCGCCATAAAGATGGCCGCGCTGACCAGATACGCCGTATCCGCCGTGTTCACCCCGAGCACCCCCGAAATGACCAGCGGCACCGCCACGATCCCGCCAAAGGCCGCCAGAATGTGCTGGAACGCAAGGACAATACTCATGTGCATAGGTGGCTTGTCGTTAATCTTGTACAGGATTTCAGATGTTTCTCTGACTTTCATGCTTTTTCCTCCTCCAAAACAGGTGAGTGCCGACGCAGAATAAAAACGGATGAATCCTTCCTCGTGGAAAATAAAAAGGCCGACAAACAGAGGTCCACTTAACCTCTGAATGTCGGCCTGATGAAGCTTGAATGTTATTCATCTCCACGATTGCCTACAACTTATGAAATTGTAACTATGTGCTTCGCGCAGCGCCTTCAAGAACCGTCAGTCCGGCGAACCCAGGGGCTTCCAAACTGCGTGCAGGCCTTACTCTCGCTGCTGGTTACAAATCTATCACAAAAATAAACGTCTGACAATTTGTAAAATTCCACAAAAAGACAGGATAATAAACGTGTCTGCCAAAGTGATTTTTATACAAAATGTTTAAAAGCTTTTGCCGATGGTCCCCTGTCCCCAACCAAACACCACAAAAGAGGGAAGTGGGCAGCTTACCTCCATTTCCCTCTTTTGTGGCGAAAACTTACAAATGAATTTTCTGCACCAAACTGATTTTATGGAAAAACATGTTGATTCGCAGGCGTTTTGCCATCCCATTCATAGCCCGCTGCAGTGACGTTGGTGATTTGGGTGACATAGGTTCCCGCCTTGATGTTATTCAGCGTAAAGACCGTTTTACCATCACTTGCGACCTTGGTTGCAGTCAGCACCGTTTTCCCGTCCCGGGTTACAACGCACGAAACGGAGGTATTCGAAACAACGGCGTCAAGCTGGACTGTAATCTCAAGGTTTATTTTATTGGCGCGGGCGGGTACTTCTTGATAGGTAATTGAGCTGACGCTGATGGTGGCTACTATAGCTTCCTCAACTTCAAATTGAACCATGCTGAAACCGACCTCGACTTCAGAATCTGAAACTGTCGCGATGCCGGTGTAATAGCCCACTGGCAAAGTTAAATCCCATGAAGGGCCAAAATAGTAATTGGTGTTGGTGCCATCCGAGATCGACCAGGTAATGGCATCCGTCAAATCTCCATCCTCCGCATCCAAGGCGGTGGCTCTGAAAGCAATGGTGTCTGAGGTATTGAAAATATAGCCGTCAGATGGAGAACTGATGGTGACCACAGGCGGTGTATTGACCGCTGTTGATGATTTTACTGTCATGCCGACCAGGTCTGACCCCGTCAGTCCTCCTGAGTCGGTCACCGTTGCCACGATCTCGTGGGTTCCTACAGACAATGTGGTGAGGCTAAAGGATCCGCCAGTCCCAAGAGCGCCATCCCGGTTGGAGCTCCAGGCAATAGCGCCTGTGAGATCCCCGTCTTCAGGGTCCGATGCGGTAGCAGTGAAGGTAATTGAATCCCCAACAGTATAAACCGCACCATCCACAGGTGAAGCAATACTAACTGAAGGCGCCACATTGTCAGGCGTCGTACTGAGCGCCGCTTCATCCGCATCCACCAGGCCAAAGCCATAATCGCGGTCGCGGCCAACCGGGCCAAGGTCATCCGCTGTGATTTGAAGACGTTCACGTACAGCAGCAGCGCTCGCAACCCCTGATTTCATAACCAGGGCCGCCGCGCCCACCACATGTGGTGTCGCCATGGAGGTGCCGCTCCAGGTCGCGTATGCGCCCCCCGGAATGGTGGACTCAATGCTGACCCCAGGCGCGGAGAGCTCAACAGATGGACCAAAGCTTGAAAACGAAGCGACTTTATTGGCGCTGTCCGTTGCCGCTACTGCAACCACGGACGCATACCAGGCCGGGTAGCTGACAATGTCAGAGAAAAAGATGGTGTACCATTTGGAACGGTCGTTGCCTGCGGCCGCGATCTGGAGCACGCCATCTGCGTAGGCCGCGTCGAAAGCAGCTTTGAAGGTCGCGCCCGGATCCGTCAGGATGCCATAGCTGTTGTTGGTAATTTGAATGTCGTTGTCGACACACCACTCGACGGCCGCTATGATGCCGCTGAGGGCCCCGGAACCATCGGCACCCAGGACTTTGAGCGCGTAGAGGGAGACGTCCGGCGCTGCGCCTATGAGGCCAGCATCATTCATGACTGCCGCGATGGTGCCCGCGACATGGGTGCCATGGCCATGGTCGTCCATAGGGTCGGCGTCGTTGTTGACGAAGTCGTAGCCCCCGGCATATTTGCCGGCAAGGTCAGGGTGGGTTTTGTCAAGGCCGGTGTCAATGATCCCGACCTTAATGCCGTCTCCGGTGTTGCCCTGCTGGTGCACCAGGTCGGCGCCAATGCGGGTGATGCCCCACGGATAGGTGTCTTCGAGGGCATGGACGGTGAGGTCAGGCTCGATCAGGGCGACTTTGGGGTTGTGTCGCAATCCGTCGAGGGCCGCTTGCGGCAGGGTCGCTGCCATGGCCGGTACGAGGTGGTAGGTGTGGCGGACCTCGCCGCCGAGAGCGCGGATCAGTGCTTCCTCAGACCTGCCGGGCTGCTCGTGGAACGCGATGAGCACCGCCGCTTTTTCCTTGTCAAATGCCGATGCTGGCGCTGCCCCAGACGCATAGGAAGCGCCGGACAGCAGGGAGGTGAGGACAAGGATCAAGCTCAGCAGCAGGGCCATGTAAACGCTAAAAATTGACTTTGTTTTCATTTGGATCACCTCTTGAATATTTAAAATTGTCCCCGTATATTTATACCCTGAAAGGGGTGGATGTGTCGAAATTTGTCGTGGTTTACATAATTGTTTTATGTTGTTATGCGGGTGACCATCAAACAGGTAACAGGGTATATAGGGTCAGACCCCGTTGTTTTTTGTTTTTGCCGATGGTCACTTGTACCCAACACACGCCATACTTTTGAAATGGATGTTTTCCAAATAATAATTTTTCATCCCACGTAAAAAGCTGCCGGAATGGGCACGGCAGCTTTGGGGGACAAGTTTATTGATATTTTTGATCAACTTAGATTACCGTTTATGGTTTGGTTACTTCGATATAAGTTTCACCAGGGACATAAGTGTAACCTGATAATGCAACATTGGTGACTGTAAAGGTCACGGCATCCAATGACTTCGTGCTCAAGTTACCAGAAGAAATGGCGACTTTTCCACTTGAATCTGTTGTTCCTGATGCAGAAAGGCCGTTGCTCCAAGTGCCGGTCATAACCGCACCAGAGAGGGTAGGATTAACAGTGGCCGTCACCGTGGCTTTCCAGAAGTTTTTGTTGACGGTGGAGGCTGTCCCTTCGAGGCTTGAAACTGTGATCGTGCTCCCAGGAGCAGTATTTTCATTAACTATAACATTGATGACATCACTGCCTGTTAAACCACCAGAATCCACAACACTTGCTGTTATTTCATGTGTACCTGGGTTAAGAACAGTAGAGAATGCGCTACCTTCGTGTAGTTTGCCCTGTAAGTCTGAAGTCCAAATCAATGTGCTCGTTAGATCTGTGTCTTTGTCGTCTGTGACACTTCCAATAAAACTAATAGTGGTGTCATCATCAAAGTTTGCTCCATTCTCTGGACTTGTTATCTGAACTACAGGCGCCTCATTTGTTATAGGCGGCGTTAAAGTACCAACAGCTTTTTTCGCGTCGACAAGACCATACCCGTACCAAGTGTCTCTTCCGGCAGTACCAAGATCCAGGGCGGTCTCATTGAGTCTCGCGCGAACTTGAGTATTGCTTAAGGTTGAATCAGACGCCATCACCAAAGCCGCAACTCCCGCGACGTGAGGGGAGGCCATGGAAGTACCACTGTAAGTCGCATATCCACCTCTAAGAACTGTTGAGTAAATGCCGTACCCTGGCGCTGAAATTTCTACCATAGGGCCTGTGCTGGAGAAATAAGCCCTTGTGTCACTGCTATCTGTCGCAGCGACAGCTACAACTGAACCATACTTTGCAGGATAGCCCACAGTATCCTCATCTCCAGTTGTATCGCCTTCATTTCCTGCTGCTGCAATATGGAGAATTCCATCCATATAGGCTTTATTAAAAGCAGCTTCCAAAGTATAACCATACATATCTGGATTGGTTGATCCACCATAGCTGTTATTCGTAATTCTGATTTTGAGATTGTGACTGTCATCTTTATTGTAAGTTAGACACCAGTCAAGTGCAGCAATAACATTGCTGAAGTCGCCACTGCCTTTTCTGTTTAATACTTTCAGCGCAAAGATTTTCGCTTTTGGCGCGACCCCTACAACGCCAGCGCCGTCAATCTCTGCTGCAATGGTTCCTGCGACATGGGTGCCATGTCCATTGTCATCCATTGGATTTGTATCTCTGTTGACGAAATCATAACCACCAGCATAGTTGCCCGCTAAGTCTGGATGATTATAATCTAAGCCTGTGTCAATGATTGCCACAGCAACACCCTCACCTAATTGTCCAGGTGTCGAATGAACTGCCTCAGCACCGACACGGGTAATACCCCAAGGATAGTCGTCAGCTAAAGCATGAATTTCTCCATCAGGCTCTATCAGTTTGATCCTCGGATTCCTCTTCAGCCCCTCCAGCGCCGCTGCCGGCACTGTCGCTGCAATTGCAGGAACTATGTTGTATGTATACTTGACTGTACCGCCAAAAGCTCTGATCAAGCCCTCTTCACTCGGACCAGGTTGCTCATGGAAGGCTATGATGACCTTGACTTTTTCTGATGCTATACCGGTTGAAGAGGCGCCGGACAGCAGGGTGGAGCAAAGCATGATAAAAATGAGCAGTAAAATACCGAAACGACGGTTTCTTCTCATGGCAAACCCTCCTTAAAATCGTATTTTGTCAAATAATATTTACCCTCAAATGCATGAATACAACGACGCCTTAAAAAATATTATAACAAGAGGGGACAGGGACCTCTCAAGTGGGGACAAGGACATCTGGTATGTCCCTGTCCCCAACCATTTAATTTTCACTGTCACCCTATGACCCTCAAAAGGTTTTTGATATAATGTTTAGGTTGAAGAAGGAGGGGTCCCGGTGACCGACCTAACGATCATGCAAAATACCAAGCCCATATCGCTGCTTTCACTTTCATCTGAGGCCCTTGACAAAAGCCTTGAGGAACAAGTCAACGCCCTGAACCTGAGGCATGACGGCATTCTGGTAAAAATTCTACTGGCAGCGGAAGCTTATAATAAAGAAGCTCCAAATAAAGCCCTGAACGTCTATCTCGTGGGGGGCGCTGTGCGTGACCTGATTCTTGGAAGAAATGTCCGGGATCTGGACGTGGTCATTGAAGGGGAGATTACCGCTGTCTCCGACCGCCTGCCGGACATTGAGTGGCGGTATTACGACCGCTTTATGACCGCAAGCGGCATTCTCGATACCGGCGAGATTGACCTTATCACCGCACGCAGTGAATACTATGAGGCGCCGGGGAGACTGCCGGTTGTGGCGCTGGGGACCATCGGAGAAGATCTGAAACGAAGGGACTTTACGGTTAACGCCATGGCCCTGAGGTTGACCCTCTTGGACTATGTGCCACCGGAGAACTGCAGCGACGCCGGACGGTGGATCCTGACCGAACGGCTCGATCCCCTGGATGGCCTCGAGGACCTGAAAGCGGGCAGCCTGCGTGTGCTCCACGGCCAAAGCTTTTACGACGACCCCACAAGGCTTTACCGTGCCGTACGCTACATGACGCGGCTGGGTCTAACCCCGGAGAGCGCTACAGAAGCTCAGATGAGAAAGGCCATCAAAGACGACGCGCTGAAAACTCTCACCAATGACCGGATCATGCGGGAGCTGTTTCTTAATTTCTCTGACGGCCACCCGGTGGAAAGCGTCCAGCTTATGTTGGCGTACGGCCTTTTGGACCTTGAGTTGGATCTGGAGAGCGAAGCTGGCCTTAATGGCGACAAGCGTCAGCAAGCCATTGATTTTGCTAATGTCGTGTCCCAGGCCCCCGGCCTCTGCGGTGACGATCAGGCAAGCCTGCTCTTTGGCTATTTTTGTCTGACGTCTGAGACCTTTGCGTCTCACTTTCATCAGTGCTCGCTGCCACGCAAGCTGAAGAATGCGGCCAGGGCTCTGACAACAGCGGCGCCTGAGGCCTTGGCGAAGCAGCTGGGCATAGCCCTGATGGCGGATATGACGCAGCAGCAAGGCCATCTTAAGCTGGCCTCTAAGGAACCATCGGCAGTCTCAAGTACTGATCCCGCCACTTCCGCAAGTCTCGCGGGTCCTACAAGCCCTGCCACAGTTGAGACCCCTAATACCAAAGACGCCTATTCCGTCAAACTCGACGCTTTCCAGGGCCCCATGGATCTTTTGCTGCACCTGATCCAGGACAATGAAATTGACATCTACGACATCCCTGTGGCCACCCTGTGCACCCAATACCTGGAATACCTGACCCAGATGGAAAGCGCACGGGTGGACATTGCCGGCGAATTCCTCGTCATGGCGGCGACTCTCCTTGAAATCAAGTCCATGATGCTGCTCCCGGATCGGGAAGCTGGAATTTTCGAGGCCTGGGACGTGGCGGAGGACCCGCGAACAGAGCTCGTGACGAAGCTGGTGGAATACAAGCGCTACAAGGAAGCCGCCAAGGCACTCAGCAGCCTCGAGCTGCCTGAAGGGGCCTACTATACCCGGGAAGCCTCGGATCTCTCCGAGGTTCTGCCGGAAAACCCGGAGGCGCTGAATGAGCCTACGGAAATTGACCTTTTGGCCGAAGCACTGAGACGGGTGCTGACAAAGCTTGATCGTACGGACACCCATCGGGAGCATTTTTTCTCCACTATGCACCGGGAGCCTTATGCCGTGGAGGATGCCATCAAGGATCTCACCGCCCGGTTGAAGACCAGCGCTTCCATAACCTTTGAAGCCCTGTTTGAAGGTGGAGCTCCCCGCAACGTCGTCGTGACCACCTTCCTGGCGCTCCTTGAGATGCTCAAGCTCAAGCGCATCCGGGTGGTCCAGGATGAGATGTTCGGCGGGATTGTGATTGAGGTCAGGGAACCCCGTTCAGAGGAAAACACCCTGGTTCAGGGGAATCTCCTCGACCACTGGTATGACCCTGACAATGAGCCACAGGAGGGGACCGTTCAGGCGGTGCCTGTCCCCGACCAAACACCTGACCTTCAGGCGGGGACTGTCCCCAACCAAAAAAACCAAACGAAAGGGGAGACGGACTGATGGAGGAACGTTCCTACCGCAGTGCCATTGAATCCATCCTGTTTGTCAGCGGCGAGCCGGTAGCGGTGGATCGCCTGGCCAGCGCTCTGGACCTGCCTGTAAGCTGGACCGTCGAGCTCCTGGAAGCCCTCCAGAAGGAATACGAGACTGGCGAGCGGGGCGTGCGACTGCTGTTCATCCGCGACGCCGTCCAGATGGCCAGCGCGCCCGAAAACGCGGACTATATTGAGCGCGTCATGAAGACCACCAAATCCCGGGGTCTCTCTCCAGCCACCCTGGAGGCCCTGGCCATCATAGCCTACAAGCAGCCGGTGACGCGGTCTGAAATTGATTATACCCGGGGCGTCAAATCCGACAAGCCTCTGCAGATCCTGCTGGAGCGGGGGCTGGTGGAGGAGCGGGGGCGGCTTGAAAAGATTGGCCGGCCTATGATCTACGGCACTACGGATGAGTTTCTGCGCACCTTTGGGCTCAGGTCCCTGGAGGAACTGCCGGATCTGACGACCTTTGACGGCGCCGAGCGGCTGATCAACCTGCTTGAAGCCCGGGAGGCGGAAGAGGCCGCGGTGGAGAGGTCTGAGGAAACGGGACCATCGGCAGATCTTGAGGAAGGCGAAAAGGGAACTGAAGCCGAACCGGACGCCATCCCCTATGAAAGGGACCTTTAGCCATGAACAAGACCAATACCAGCGATACATCTAAAATGCGCCTCCAAAAGTACATGGCCCACTGCGGCGTGGCCTCCCGGCGCAGCGCTGAGGCCATGATCCTGGAAGGCAGGGTCAGCGTCAACGGCCAGGTGGTCCGTGAGCTCGGCACCTCCGTGAGCCCGGAGGAGGACACAGTCACCGTTGACGGCCGCCCCATCCGGCAAGCAGAGACCCACGTCTATATCCTGCTGAACAAGCCCGCGGGCTACATCACTTCCGTCAAGGACAACTTTGGCCGCCCCACGGCTCTGGACCTGGTCAAGACCGACCGGCGGGTCTATCCCGTGGGACGCCTGGACTACGACTCCGAGGGCCTGATCCTGCTGACGGATGACGGCGCCCTGACCCACCAGCTGACCCATCCCAGCCACGAATTCGAGAAGCGCTATTTCGTCGAAACCGACCGGCTGCTGACGGATCCGGAGCTATCCCGGCTCAGAACCGGCGTGGATATAAGGGATTATGTCACCCAGCCCGCCTATGTGGAGCGCGCCCGGGGCAAAGGCCTCATCCTGGGCATCCACGAGGGCAAGAATCGCCAGATCCGCAGGATGGTGGAAGCCCTTGGCGCAAAGGTCCGCCTGCTGCGGCGACTGTCCATAGGCCCCCTGGAGCTGGGAAGTCTGAAGCCCGGAGCCTGGCGGTATTTGACGCCGGAAGAAGTTGAGACCCTGAAGCGTTTGAAATAAAGCAAAGTTTGGTTGGGGACAGGGACGGACCACGCGGTTTAGGCAGGATGGCCTGAAAACCATGAAGCCTCAAGACCCTTCATAACACTATATAGTCCGGTCCGTCCCTGTCCCGCACCAACACACCATAAATCCACAAAAAAAGGAGCACGATTGCCATGATGCTACTCAGAACCGCTGAAAAAGACGATTTGAAAGATCTCGCGAAATTCATCCAGGAAGAGGGCATAGAGGTCGAGGCGAGCTTCCCCCAGAACCTTGAAGTCGTCGTCGCCCGGGAAAAGGACAATATCCTTGGCTTTGTCACCGCTGAGCTCGTCGTCCTCGACCCTCACATCCGCCACCTGTACATGAAGCCTGCCCTCAGAAACAAAAAGTTTGCCGATGGTCTCCTGAGAGCCATCATGTTCTACATGCTCAACCGTGGCTTCGGCTGGGTCTACGCGGACCACAACACAGAAATCTCGGGCTATCTGTCCCATTTTGGATTCACCGCCGACCCGTCAGGCAAAGACCGCCTGGCCCTCGAAATCGACCCCTTCTTCAGCAGAGGCTGCGAGGGCTGCAACAGCGCAAAAAAAGAGCCCGTTCAGCTCTAATCCATACTATACCTAACCCGATTTAAACTTGAAAGCAGCGAAAGGCAGTGATCCATCTTGAACATCTTCATCAGCAATGACGACGGCATCCAGGCCGCCGGCCTGAAAGCTCTGGTAGAGGCCCTGGTCTCCCATCATAAAGTCTACGTGGCCGCGCCGGAATACCAGCAGAGTGCCAAGAGCCACGCCCTGACCATGCACGACATAGTCCACGCCCGGCGCACCCACCTCTACCCCGGCACCGCCGCGGAATGGGCCATCAACGGCACCCCCGCGGACTGCGTCAAGATTGGCCTGGCCAAATTTGAAGAGGTCCAGTTCGACGTGGTCCTCTCCGGCATCAACAATGGCCCCAATTTAGGGATCGACGTCATCTACTCCGGCACCGTGGCCGCCGCCCTGGAAGGCAGCTTCCATGACATTCCCAGCTTTGCCTTATCCCACTACTCTGGCTCCGACTCCGGCTTCACCAAAGCCGCGGGGTTCATCCGGGACAACCTCGAGGCCTTGCTTGCCGCCTTCAAATGGGACAGCAATGCCGTCAATGTCAACTTTCCGCCGGCAGACGATTATAATGGCATCACCTACAGCAGACTTGGCAAAATGGTCTACCAAAACTCCGTCCAGCGCCGCACAAGTCCCAGAGGCGGGGAGTACTACTGGATCGCCGGCGACCTTTTGATCCCGCCGGACCAGTTTGATACAGACGTTTACGCCATCTCTCAGAACCAAATCAGCCTGACGCCCATTCGTTTCAATTTCAACGACCTTCAGCAGCCCGTGATTGACAGCGCCAGATTTAAGCTGGACTAACGCAGTATTCTTGGGAAAACATAAAAGCAAGTTTTGGTTCAGAAGAATTTTAAAATTAATTTCCAAATGAATAAAAACGCGCTCGAATGTTTGTTAATTAGTTATCATTCATGCGCGTTTTTTTCCTTTTTTTGTACGATGGTGTTCTCCAATCTCCAAATACATTGATACACCTGGGAAATTTGAGTGTTTGGATCGATGTGGGGCGGGGGACCATCGGCAACAGCACTGCTTTGTATACAATAATACGTATCCACAATAATACTTTATGCACGTCAACTTGCGAATTTGTGAAAGATTCTTCAAAAAGATGAAATCTAACTTGCAAAATTGTGACTATGTGTTATCATTAAACTGTAGTTATTCTTAAGGAGGTCGTTGACTTGAGCAAGAGTAAAGAGCAACTGGAAATCAAGATCAACAAGAGTTGGTGTAAAGGTTGCGGGATCTGCATCGCGTTCTGCCCTAAAAAAGTCCTCGGATTCGACGATAATGGCAAGGTTAACATGAATGATCGAGAGAACTGCATCAAGTGTGGTCAGTGCGAGCTGCGCTGCCCGGATTTCGCCATTTTTTTGGGAGGTATAGAGAATGAGTAAACGCATCGTCAAACTCATGCAGGGCAACGAAGCTTGCGTCGAAGGCGCACTCGCGGCTGGCATGAAGTTTTTTGCCGGCTACCCTATTACGCCGTCCACAGAAATCGCAGAAGGCTCTGCTGAAAAGCTGCCTGCAGTAGGCGGAAAGTTTATCCAGATGGAAGATGAAATCGCGGGGATCGCGGCTGCAATTGGCGGCAGCATTGCCGGTTTCAAGTCCATGACAGCGACCAGCGGCCCTGGCTTCTCCCTGAAGCAGGAAAACATTGGTTACGCTGCGCTGGCTGAAATTCCACTTGTCATTGTCAACGTCATGCGTGGCGGTCCATCTACAGGTCTTCCTACTTCACCTGCTCAGGGCGACGTTATGCAGGCTATGTGGGGCACGCACGGTGACCATCCGGTGATCGCTATTTCTCCGCAGTCCGTTACAGAAATGTACTATGAAACAATACGCGCTTTCAATTTAGCTGAAAAATATAGAACACCTGTCATCCTCATGCCGGACGAAGTCGTGGGTCATATGCGTGAGCGCATTGAAATCCCTAATGCGGACGAACTTGAGATCTTTGACCGCTTAAGACCGGTTGAAGATGAAAAATACATCCCTTATGGCGTCCGCGAAGGCGATTTGGTGCCGCGTATGGCTGGCTTCGGCGAAGGCCACCGTTACCACATCACAGGCCTCTTCCACGACGACATGGGCTTCCCTACAAACAGCACTGTCAAAGCGGGCATCAAGATCAACCGCCTCATGGCAAAGATCACGGACAACCTCGAAGACATTGTTTCCTATGACGAGTACCTCATGGACGACGCTGAGATTATGATCGTGGCTTATGGTTCCACGGCGAGAACCGCCAAGAACGCTATCAACAAGCTTCGCGCTGAAGGCGTCAAGGTCGGCATGCTCCGTCCAATCACTATATGGCCTTACCCGGTCGAAAAGACCCTCGAGCGCGCCAAGCAAGTCAAAAAAGTTCTCGTGGTCGAGCACAACCTTGGCCAGCTCGTTCTTGAAATTGAGCGCGTCATCAAGTCAGAAGCTGAGCTTCACTTCCTTGGACGTGCGGACGGCGACGTCTTCGTCCCTGCGGATGTCGTGAAAAAAGTCAAGGAGGTTTTATAAGTGAAGAACAGTGAACTTGTCAGCAAATATATGCGCGAAGCGAAACTGCCTCACATCTGGTGCCCGGGCTGCGGCCACGGCGTCATCATGCATGCGATCATTCGCGCCATTGACAACCTTGGCCTAAACAAGGATGAAGTCGTTATCGTTTCCGGTATTGGCTGCTCCTCACGAGCACCGGGTTATATGGATTTCAACACCCTTCATACAACCCATGGCCGTGCCCTCGCTTTCGCGACCGGCATCAAGCTCGCGAAGCCGCACCTTAAAGTCATTGTCATCTCCGGTGACGGCGACGCTTCAGCTATTGGCGGCAACCACTTGATCCACGCCGCGAGAAGAAACATTGGCATTACTACAATTGTCTTCAACAACAACATCTACGGCATGACGGGCGGCCAGTACTCGCCAACGACGCCGCATGGTGATTTTGGTACAACAGCGCCTTACGGCAACATTGACCGTCCGTTTGACATTGCCAACCTGGCAGCGGCTGCTGGCGCAACTTACGCAGCAAGAACCACGGCGTTCCACGCGACTCAAATGACGAACTACATACAAAAGGCAATTGCGCATGATGGGTTCTCCCTCGTCGAAGCGATTTCTGTTTGCCCTACCTATTACGGCCGCAAGAACAAGAAAGGTTCAGCTCCAGCTATGATGAACTTTCTCAAAGAGGCTTTCGTAGACGTTAAAGCAGCGGATCGCATGACGCCTGAACAGCTTCAGGGCAAATTCCTGATGGGTGAATTCAAGCACAAGATTGACCTGCCTGAATATTCGACTGAATACCAAAAAATCGTAGACCGCTTGAGGAAGGAGTAATTGTCATGGGAAAACAATTTGAGCTCAGACTCTCCGGATCCGGCGGACAAGGCCTGATCCTTGCAGGAATTATTCTGGCGGAAGCGGCTATCAACTCCGGCCTCAACGCCATTCAGACACAAAGCTACGGTCCTGAAGCACGTGGCGGCGCTTCAAAGGCAGAAGTCATCATCAGCGACGCTGAAATCGACTTTCCTAAGGTCCAGGATCTCAACCTCTTCCTGGCGCTGACCCAGGACGCCTGCGATAAATACATCAAAGGCATCAACCCTAATGGTATTGTCGTCGTAGACGAATCTATTACTGTTCCGGCTGATGTCAAGGCAGGAAAGATCTATAGCCTTCCAATCCTCAGCACAGCCAGCGAAAAACTTGGCAAGGGCATTGTTGCGAATATTGTTGCCCTCGGTGTCCTCACTGAATTGATTGATGTACTCAGCAGAGAGCAAGTTGAAGCTGCCGTGCTCGCCCGCGTTCCAAAGGGCACCATAGACCTTAACCGTTCCGCACTGATTGAAGGCTATGCGCTTGCAAGTAATCAATAATCTTAGAAAAGGCGGTCTTGGCCATGGCCGATCATAATGATTTGCTCAATAGAATTGAGAAAAATTACATGAAGCTCAGCAAAGGGCAAAAGCGCATTGCGGATTTTATCCTGCAGAATTACGACAAGGTGGCGTTTATGACGGCGTCGACTTTGGGGGATTCCACAGGCGTCAGCGAGTCCACGGTTGTGCGTTTTGCCAATGCCCTGGGCTACGACGGATATCCCAAGCTCCAGAAGGGGCTTCAGGAATCCATCAAGACAAAGCTGACCACAGTGCAGCGTTTTGAACTCTCAAAAGAGCTGGAAAAAGAGTCGAGCTACACCAAGAAGGTCATGAACGCGGATATGGACAACATCCGCCGGACTCTCGACGGCATTGACGAAGGGGTCATGGAGCAGATTGTCGAGGACATCCACAACGCCCGCCGGGTTTACATCCTGGGCATGCGGAGCTCCTCGGTCCTGGCGAATTACCTGGGTTTCTACCTGAACTTTATCCTCAAGGATGTGGTTGTGGTAAACGCAGGCGCCCTGGACGTCTTTGACCACCTGATCAACATTACCAAGGATGATCTCTTGATCACGATTTCCTTCCCGCGGTACGCGAAGCGGACTTTTGAGATCGTTGATTTCGCGAACGCCCAAGGGGCAACTATTGTGGGGATCACGGACAGTCCTATGGCACCGCTGGTGTCAATGGTCAAGCACGTGCTCTTCGCACGCTATAACATGAATACCTTTATCGACTCCCTGGTAGCGCCTATGAGCCTGATCAATGCGCTGATCCAGTCCGTTTCGATCAAGGAGATGGACCGGGTGGAAGAGAACTTCGAAAAGCTCGAGAACATCTGGAACGAGTACAAGATCTATAATCCGAAGTAGTGCTGGGGTTGGCTGCGCTTCGCAGCTGCTTTCAGAATTCAATAGGTCAAAGGGGAGGTCGCCGGTGGCGCGGCCTCTTTTTTGCGTTGACACGAAGGGGACGGTTCCCAGTGATTCCTACCATCAGCAAGGCCCTAAAGCCTTAGTCCCCTCAGCCTTGCGGGCTTTTTCAATCTGTATTATAATGAGATGATAAGGATTTTCACTGAAACCGAAGGAGTTTTGCCAAATGGAAGCAGAATCGAAGCGCAGGATCCAGATCGCGCTGGACGGCCCTGCAGGCTCGGGTAAGAGCACCGTTGCGCGCCGGGTGGCCAAGGCGCTGGGCTGTGATTATATCGACACAGGCGCCATGTACCGGGCTATTGCCCTCAAATTCATAGAAACCGGGCTCTTCCAGAAGCTGGACGCTGCTGCCAGTAGTTTGACGCCTGCCCTCGAAGCTGAAATTGACCACCTCCTGGATACCTCGCAGCTGGAGCTGTTCACGGAAAAGGTCATCCTGGACGGTCGCGACGTTTCTGAGGCCATCCGCACCCAGGAAGTGACCCGGCGGGTCTCCCAGGTAGCGGCCATGTCACCCGTACGCCGGCACCTGGTCAAGATGCAGCGCGGACAGGCTCAGGGCCGCAGCGTCGTCATGGACGGCCGGGATATTGGCACAGTTGTCCTTCCTGAAACGCCTTACAAGTTTTTTCTGACCGCTTCCCTGGAAGAACGCGCGCGGCGGCGTTTTCTTGAGTTTGAGGCCAAAGGCTTTGAGGCAGACTTCGAGACCATTTTGAAAGACATTGAGCACCGGGACAAGGTGGACAGCAGCCGCGAAGATTCGCCACTGGTTATGGCGGCGGACGCGGTCCGTATCGACACCACTGGCAAGACCATTGACCAGGTCGTCACCGCGATCTGCGAGGCCGTGGAAGCGCTGAAAATGAGCGCAGTCAAAACGGACAGCGTTGATAAGTCAACAGATGCCGCTGAGGAAGGGGGGAAGCCTGGGTGCTGAAGGTACTGATCAAGTTCATTTTCAATTTGCTTTACCGGATCATCTATCGGGTGGAACTTGTTGGACTCGAGCACTGGGACCCGTCACAGCCTAAAATTGTATGCCCGAATCACATCGATTATAAGGATCCCCTGGTATTTGGTTCCTTCATTCCTGACTATATCCGCTTCATGGCCAAAAAGGAGCTGTTCAGCAATCGCCTCTTCGACTGGTTTTTCAGGGGCTGCGGCGGCTTTCCCGTGGACCGGACCAGCAACGACATAGGCGCCATCAAAACAGCCCTGCGCTTTCTAAAAGATGGCGAATCTGTCCTGATCTTCGCCGAGGGAACCCGCAACCCTGGTCTGACCCCGCTTCCACCAAAAGCCGGCGTTGGCATGATCGCGCACAAGGCCGGAGTCCCTATCCAGCCAGTGACTATTGACTCCACCTACAAGCTGTTTTCGAAGGTCCGCATTACGATCCATCCACTGGTGACCCTTAAGTACGAGGGCAAGCCTTCGGTCGCGGATTATGAAAATGCAGTACTCGGGATCCTGAACGAGATCTATGCCCACATTGAACTTTATAAGGGGAGGGTGTAGGCTGTGGCTATGAACATCAGAATTGCCTCCGCCTCCGGATTCTGCTTTGGCGTCAAGCGGGCCCTGGATCTCACGCTGGAGGCAAAAAACGCTCCGGGCGGCGCAGTCACTTATGGTGAGCTGATCCACAACCGGGATGTGGTGCGAAAACTGGAGTCAGAGGGCGTCAGCGTTATTGACTCACTGAAGGACGGGGCCGGCAAGACGGTGGTCATCCGTTCCCATGGCGTCCCAAAGTCGTTTCACGACGAAGCTGAGGCCCTTGGGATCAAGACCGTGGATGGGACTTGCCCGTTTGTGAAAAAGATTCACAGGCTGGTGGATGGCTTCAGCAGGGATGGCTCGCCCGTCATGATTGTGGGCACTGCGACACACCCTGAGGTCATTGGCATTGCCGGCTGGTGCCATGGTCCCGTGTATGTGGTGGATTCCCTTGAGACCCTTGAAGCCTGGGAAACGCAGCATCTTTCTGCCGATGGTCATTTTAACCAACCCCTCATATTAGTCGCACAAACCACCATCCGCCTGGCTCTTTGGACCTCAATCTACAAACGTCTCTCAGAGCACACAGCACACCTGGTCGCCCACAATACCATCTGCAAAGCAACTTCCGAACGTCAGACCAGTGCTGAAACTTTGTCCGCCGAAGTAGACTGCATGTTGGTCGTAGGAGGGCCACATTCCTCCAACACCAAAAAACTCTACGAAATTTGTAAAAAAAATTGTGAAAAAACCTATTTTATTGAATCTGCAGCAGATTTACAGATGATAAATTTGTTGAACTGTGATAATATAGGAATAACGGCTGGAGCATCAACCCCGGATTGGGTGATTGATGACATCTTGAATCAGTTAAAAAAAATTTCAAATAGTTGAAGGCGAGGTAACCTACATGGAAAACAACTCAATGGAACAATTCATGGATCAGATTGACGAGTCTTTACGCGCGCCGCGCAGCGGATCGATCGTAAAAGGCAAAGTTGTCCAGGTCAAGAGTGACGAAATTATTGTCAACATTGGATATAAAGCGGATGGCGTCATTCCTCTCGAAGAGATCTCAAGCGCTGCTACACCTGCTGATCTTAGCGAGTTCGAAGAAAACCAGGAAATCGAAGTTTATGTCATCAAAAACGACAACGGTGACGGCAACGTCCTTCTGTCCCTCAAGCGCGTCAGCATGTACGCGGATTGGGGCCTTCTCGAGGAAGCTTACGCGGCTGAAGAGGAGATCGAAGTCAAAGTTACAGAAACTGTCAAAGGCGGCGTCGTCGCTTACTACCAGGAAGCCCGTGGCTTTATTCCGGCTTCCCAAATCTCTACCCGTTATGTCAACGACCTCAAAGAGTACGTTGGTAAGACTATGCTCGTAAAAATCATTGAATTCAACCGCGAAAAACGCCGTGCGGTCTTCTCACGCAAAGTCGTTCTCCAGAAAGAGAATGCAGTGAAGAAGGAAGCCGTTTGGGAAAAGGTATTCGAAGGTGCTGTGGTTAAAGGCGAAGTCAAGCGTATCACGAGCTTTGGCGTATTTATCGACCTGGGCGGCATTGACGGTATGGCGCACATTTCCGAGCTGACTTGGGGCCGTATCAATAAGCCTCAGGAAGTTGTAAAAATTGGGGATGTTGTTGAAGTCAAGGTCATTGGCATTGATAAGTCCACAGAGAAAATTTCCCTCAGCATCAAGCAGCTGAAGGAAGATCCTTGGACGACGTTCATGGATCACTACGCTATTGGCGGCGTCTACGAATCAAAAGTTGTCAACCTCACTGACTTTGGCGCGTTCGTCGAGCTGGAGCCAGGTGTTGAGGGTCTCGTCCACGTGTCTCAAATCGCGCGCAGACGCGTTGAGAAGCCGTCTGACGAGCTCAAAGTCGGCGAGAAGCACTTCGTCAAGCTCCTTGATGTAGACCTCGAAAACCGCAGAATCAAGCTCTCCATGAAAGAGGTTGAGGATGAGGAAGCGGAGGAAGCTGCAGCTGAGGTTGAAGTTGAGGCAGAAGTCGTTGAGACTGAAGTGGCAGAAGCTGCTGAGGTTGTCGAAGAAGCTGAAGTGGTCGAGGCTGTAGAGGTCGCGTCTGAAGAAGCTGTCGAAGAAGCTGAGACTGAAGAAGCTGAGGCTGAAGAAGAGAAATAAAAATGATGGCATGACAAAAGCCACTTGACCCTCTTGGGGTCGAGTGGCTTTTTAATGTAAAGAAGCCGCGAAGAAAGCCGGCGCTCCGCGCGGCGTTCTCTGCGGCTTCTTCTCTCTTGTTAGTCTTTGGAAGTGTTAAGGCCGCCTTCTTCGATTCGTAATTTAAGCGCTCTGTGGACCGCATCCACGCGTTCTCGAGTCAGGCTATATGGCCTGTACGCCACATAGGAGAATACGAAGAACAAAATCCCGCCTAAGGCCAGCACCAAGCCTAAAATCAGCCCGGTATCTGACGACTGAACGCCAATCTCAGCGCTAAAGCCTGATAATTCGAGGACAAAGCCCAGAAGAAAAATGGCAATGGACTGAGACAGCTTATAGGACAACGTCATGCAGCCAAAAAAGACGCCTTCCTGCCGCATGCCAACTTCAAGGGCATTCACATCCACAGTATCCGCCACCATGGATTGAGGCAGGGTGTAGAGTCCGCCTGTGCCAAAACCGGCAAGCAAACTGAAGGGGATGAGATGATAGAATTCAAATTGGAAATAGTCTCGGAAAATAACCATGAGCATGAAGTAGAGACACCCTACAATGGAGATTTGAATCCCCAGCTTAATGAGCTCGTGTTTTTCCATTTTGACTGAGAGGGCGGCCCAGACAGGCTGACTAAGAATACTGACTATGATTTGAGTGCCTATAATAACAGCAATCCCCGTACTGTTGAGCGCAAAGGTATACGTAAAAACATGAAGACCTATGGTATTGATTAAAGCGCTGGAAAGGTTGGTGAACAGATAGCCAATGACAACAGAGGCATAATCTTTGTTTGAAAAGGCGTGCTTGACAGAGGTCAAAAAGTGTCCCATACCAACATGACCCTCTGATAGGATGCGGCTGTTCAGATGAGGGATCATAGGTCTTGTCGCGAAGATCACCACAAACATGGACAGTAGCATGAGGATTGAGGTTGCCATCCCCATGGACTGATACCCTGCCGGATTCAGCTGACCTATTGGATAGGCCTCTGTAGGCTTGAAAAACAAAATCAGACCGAGCGCAGCGGTAAAGAAAATGCCAAGTAAAAAGAATGCCGTTTTGACTGCCTGAATTTTTGTGCGCTCTTCATAACCTTCTGTGAGCTCTGCTGAAAGAGCTGTGTATGGCGTGATATAAATCGTCAAAAATGTTTTCAGCACGAGGATCCAGGTCGCCATTGAAAACAGTTTCATGTTGAGGCTCATTTCTGGCTGAATATACCAGAGCAGCACGTTGCTGAGGGCAATGCCAATCCCGCCAATCCAGAGGTAAATATGACGGCGGCCAAACCGTTTTGAACGGGTCTGGTCTGAAAGATAGCCCATGATGGGATCAGAAACCGCGTCCCAAATGACGCCAATACTCACCAGCATGCCGACCCAGGCGCCGTTCATGCCAAGCACAGCCGTGGCGTAAAACATTAAAAAAGTGGAGACGGCTTGGGAAATTACGCCGTAACCAAAATTACCGGCACCATAGCCCCACAAAGTAGTTCGTTTCAAAGTCGACTGCATAATGATAGGCTCCCTTGCCATGTATTTTTAGGGAAAATGGTTGGTTGGGGACAGGGACACACCACGGGGGACTGGGCCGCACCAAACTTGTCCTTTTTATTATACATTGAAAGCGCGCGGCAAGATAGGGCTTGTCACGAATTCTGTTTCCGAAAAGGGCTTCAGGTTGGTGAGGCTTAAAATTTCTGATATAATAAAGGGTACGAAATTTTATTAACAGTTTTCGCATATTACGATTTAAACCTTAATTATTTGCGAGGAGGACCCAACTTGAAACGCAGCGAACGACCACCACTTTCTGCGTCTGCCTATGCGGACCAGTCCTATTATATTCAGATCCAACGCAATTTAAACGCGCAGTTTGAGGTCGACCACGACCGGAAACGGCGGTTCATGATCATGACCTATGGCTGTCAAATGAATGAGCACGACTCTGAAAAACTCATGGGCATGCTGGGCGAAATGGGCTATGAGGAGGCGCTGACTAAAGAAGATGCGGACCTGATCATCTTCAACACCTGCTGCGTCCGGGAAAACGCTGAGCTGAGAGTCTACGGCAACCTGGGCGCGCTGAAGCCTCTGAAAAAGAAAAATCCTGACCTGCGGATTGTCGTATGTGGGTGTATGATGCAGCAGCCTCACGTGGTTGAGGAAATCAAACAAAAATATTCACACGTCTCTCTGGTGTTTGGGACCCATAACCTTCATCAGTTTCCGCATCTCCTTTCACAGTCCTATACCTCATCCCACCTTCTGGTAGATGTTTGGGATTCAGAGGGTGAGGTGATTGAGGGCTTGCCGGTTGCCAGAAAAGTAGGGATCAAGGCTTTCGTCAATATCACGTATGGCTGCAATAACTTCTGCACGTACTGCATTGTGCCCTATACACGGGGCAGGGAGCGGAGCAGGACACCGGAATCTATTGTGAGGGAAATCGAGGGATTGGTTCGGGATGGCGCTAAAGAGGTGACGCTGCTCGGGCAAAATGTCAATTCTTATGGGAAGGGACTGAAGCCGCTGGCAGAAAGTACTGGGGCTGGCTTTGAGCAGGTCCTGAATTTCCCCGCGCTGCTGGAGCGGGTCAGCCAGATTGAAGGACTTAAGCGGATCCGGTTCATGACGAGTCACCCCAAGGATATCTCTGAGGCACTGATTGAGGTCATGGCGCGGTGTGAGAACGTCTGCGAGTCACTGCACCTGCCGGTCCAGTCCGGGAGTGACCGGGTGCTGAAGGCCATGAACCGCCACTACACCAAAGGGCAGTACCTGGACCTTCTTGAGCTGGCGCGCAGACGCATTCCAGGGCTTTCGGTGACGACGGACATCATCGTTGGTTTTCCCGGGGAGACTGAGGAAGACCATGAGGAGACCATGGATCTGATCGAAAAGGCTCAGTATGATTCTGCTTTTACTTTTATGTATTCCATACGGACGGGAACGCCGGCTGCGGAGCGGGAGGACCAGGTGCCCGAGGACGTGAAACACGCGCGGTTCGACCGGATGCTGAAGCGGATGAACGAGATCGTGATAGAAAAAAACAAGGCTCACGTTGGTAAGACTTATGAAGTCATGATTGAGAATGAGGGCAAGGAAGGGGAAGGCACGCTGATTGGTCGGACGCGGCATAATCATCTGGTGGCGTTTGAGGGACCATCGGCATGGACCGGGTCTTTTGCTTTGGTGAAGATCACGCGTGCCAAAAACTTTTCCCTGGTAGGAGAAGTCGTGGAGGTTTTATAATGGATTACGACAAGCTGACGCCCATGATGCGGCAGTACTTTGAGATCAAGAACAACTATCCGGACTATATCCTGTTTTACAGGCTCGGGGATTTTTACGAGATGTTTTTTGACGACGCCGTTACAGCGTCACGGGAGCTGGAGCTGACGCTGACAGGGCGAAACTGCGGTCTTGAGGAGCGGGCGCCGCTATGCGGCGTCCCTTATCACGCGGCGGACGTGTATCTGTCCAGGCTGGTGGAGAAGGGCTACAAAGTGGCCATCTGTGAGCAGGTGGAGGATCCGGCCACGGCCAAGGGGCTCGTCAAACGGGAAGTGGTGCGCATTTTGACGCCGGGGACGGTCATTGATCCGGCTTTTTTGGATGAGCGTGAGAACAACTATGTCCTGGCTCTTTCGGAGAAGAGCGCCTGGTCGGTGGCTTACGCGGATATCACGACCGGGGAGCTGAAAACGACTCTTTTTGACCCAGAAAAGGGTACGGACCGGGTACTGGAAGAAATTCTCAAGGTTAAACCCAGGGAGATTATTGTTAGTAAAGCCTTCGGTGGTTTACATAATGATATTATGTCAACCTTAAGCACCGAAGGTTACACCATGACCACCGTACCGGACGCCTATTTCGATCCCAATCAAGCCACGCCGTTGATCCGGAGGGTATATGGGGTGCTTTCCCTTGAAGGTCTGGGACTCGCGCCGGACAGTGCTCAGCTCAGCGCCGTTGGCGGGCTTTTAGCTTATATTGAAGAGACGCAAAAGGTAGATCTCAGACATTTTGAACATATTCAGGTCTATCAGACGGGACAGTTCATGATGCTGGATAAATTCGCGTGGCGAAATTTAGAAATCGTGGAAACCCTGCGGGATAAGCGTAAGCGGGGCTCTCTTCTGTGGGTCCTGGACCAGACAGCCACCAGCATGGGCGGCAGGCGGCTCAGACAGTGGCTGGAGCGTCCGCTATTAGATACAGCGGCTATTGAGCAGCGTCTGGAAACCGTTGACCTCTTCGTCAACGACCTGATCCTGAGAAGCGAAGTCCGGGATCTGCTGAAGTCGGTGTACGACCTGGAGCGTTTGTCCTCAAAGCTTGTCTTTGGGACCATCAATGCCAGGGATCTTCTGGCACTTAAGGCTTCCCTCGCAATACTGCCGGACCTTAAGGCCATTCTTACTGACGGCGACGCTGCGCTGCTCAATCAGCTCAGAGGAGAGATTGATCCTTTGCAGGATGTCTATGGTCTGATTGAGGAAGCGATCACGGACGACCCACCCCTCTCCGTGAAGGAGGGCGGGCTCCTTCGCTCTGAGTACAATGCGGACCTGGCGGAGCTGCGGGACATAGTCCAAAACGGAAAACAGTGGATTCTGGACCTCGAAGCCAGGGAAAGACAACGCACGGGCATTAAGACGCTCAAAGTGGGCTTCAACAAAGTTTTTGGCTATTTTCTGGATATTACACGCGCCAACAGCCACCTGGTGCCTGAGGATTATCAGCGTAAGCAGACACTGGCGAATTCAGAGCGCTATTTTACACCGGAGCTGAAGGCTCTTGAGGAGAAAGTCCTTGGGGCTGAAGAACGCATTACAGGCCTTGAATATGAGCTGTTTACCGAGATCAGAACGGCGGTGCTGGCTGAAGTCTCAAGGCTGAAGCGGACAGCGGATGCAGTGGCTGCCATTGATGTGCTGGTGGGCCTTGCGGAGCTGGCTTATGTCCAGAATTATTGCCGGCCAACCACAGGTGAGCCCGGTACGCTGACCATTGAGGGCGGACGGCATCCCGTCATAGAAAAGATGTTTCCAAAAGTGCCGTTCATTCCAAACGACGCTGCACTGGATCAGGATGAGCAGCAGTTTCATATCATCACGGGACCCAATATGGCGGGTAAGTCCACTTACTTGCGTCAGGTAGCTTTGATTGCGCTGCTGTATCAAATAGGCTCTTTTGTGCCGGCGCACAGGGCGTCCCTGTCCCCGGTTGACCGTATATTTACCCGTGTAGGGGCCTCAGATGACCTCTCCCAGGGCCAGTCCACCTTTATGGTGGAGATGATTGAGCTGTCCCACATCCTGCGGCACGCGACACCACAGTCCCTCATTTTGCTGGATGAAATAGGCCGTGGCACCAGCACCTACGACGGCCTCAGCATAGCCTGGGCAGTGGTGGAGCACTTGTCACGACGCAGCGGGATCAGGGCCAAGACCATGTTCGCCACCCACTATCATGAGCTGACGGAGCTTGAAGGCAAGTTCAATGGCGTGAAGAATTTCTGCATTGCCGTTCGTGAACAGGGCGACGACATTGTGTTCCTGCGCAAGATTGTCAGGGGCGGCGCCAACCAGAGCTTTGGCATCCAGGTTGCGCGGCTGGCAGGCCTGCCGGAAACCGTGGTCACCCGTGCCCGGCAGATTCTCAGGAAGCTTGAGGAAAATGACATCAACAACAACATTCAGCAGCTGAATGACCTTGATAAGGATCTCGCGGTGGCGCCAAGCCCTGCCGTACAGCAGCTGAGCTTTTTAACCGCGGGACAAGCCGATGGTCTCATTTCCGAAATCGCCGCTCTGGACGTCCTCAAAATGACGCCCCTTGAAGCTATGGGCGCGCTGGACCGACTGATTGAAGAAGCCCGAAGGATTAGTCCAGGGAAGGGGAGATGAGCATGAGCGAACTCGAAACGGCACAACAATCTGAAGAAGCTCTGCTGGAGCCAAGGCGGATCCAAAGGCTCTCTCCTCAGGTGTCGGATAAAATCGCGGCGGGCGAGGTGGTCGAGCGCCCGGCAGCAGTGCTCAAGGAGCTGGTTGAAAACGCCATAGACGCTGGGGCCAGCAAAATTGTCGTTGAAGTTGAGCAGGGCGGAAAGAAATATATCCGCGTGACAGACAACGGAAGCGGCATGAATCCGGAAGATGTAGCCTTGGCCTTTGAGCGCCATGCCACCAGTAAAGTCGCCTCCATAGAGGATTTGGTTTCCCTGCGGACACTGGGCTTCAGAGGCGAGGCCCTCTCGAGTATAGCGGCAGTCTCTTATCTTGAAATGACCACAAGACGGCAAAAGGATGAAGAAGGGCTTCACATTACCTTGGCCGGTGGGCGGGAGACGGACCGGAGAGCGACTTCAGCCGCCCATGGCACCACGGTGGTCGTCAAGGACCTCTTCTTCAATACACCAGCGCGACTGAAGTTTATGAAGTCCGCAGCGGCTGAAGCGGCTTATATCACTGATCTGATGACAAAACTGGCCCTGTCCCATCCAGAGCTCTCCATCCAGTTTGTGCTGGATAAACGGCTGGTTTTTAAGACGCCGGGGGATGACAAGGTGTTCTCTGCGGCCTATGCGACTCTTGAGCGGGCCCTGAGCCGGTCCCTCTTTGAATTCAGCTTTGAAAATGAGCTGGTTCGGGTAAGCGGCTGGGCTTCGAAGATTGATTATACCCGGGGCAACCGCAATTATCAGATGACCTTTGTGAACGGGCGCTATGTGAAGAGCAGAATGACCCTGGATGCGATTCAGTATGCCTATCAGGGGCTTCTGCCGGGCGGGCGATTTCCAGCGGTGCTGCTTTATCTGAAAATTCAGCCGGATGGGTGCGATGTCAATATTCATCCCCAAAAGACAGAGATCAAATTTGAAAGGGAAGACGCCATCCGTAATTTTATTTCCGTCGAGTTGAAGCGCGCCCTGGAGAGAATGCAGCAGGTTCCGGTGCGCAGCTTCACGACGAAACCGGTTTGGGAATCGAAGCCACAGGCCCCAGAAATAGCTGCAGAGCTTGAAGAAAGACCAAAAAGCCCTATAGAAATGCCATATAAAGGCATAAACATAGGGGAAGTTGATCAAAAACAGGTGGGGACTGGGCCGAGCCAAACAGCCCCCAACCAAACCGAAACGCATCCAGCAATCCACAGCAGGGAAACCGCCCCGGCTTATTCAGATCATACGACGAGAAGCTCAGTTGAAGAGAGCGGAAGCGTTGAATCCACAGAGACAATGAAGCCATCTACCGAACCACCAACAAAACCGACAATAGCCTCACCTTATAAAGGACCCGCAAAGGCACCTTCAAAAGCACCCATGAATTTTGACACCACACTTCTCGAAAATCTGGTGATCCCAGAGACGAGATTCGCAGGCCTCGAAGAAGTCGCCAGACCTTCACAAACTGCGCCCACAGAAACCCTTTATGATGGGGCTCGGTATGTTGGCCAGATCTTTAAATCCTTTTTAATGTATGAAAAAGAAAATCATTTGCTGTTGATTGATCAGCACGCTGCCCACGAAAAAATTCTTTATGCCAGAATGAAACGCGACCATGAGCGCCGGGAGATTGTCAGGCAGCTTTTGGTGGAGCCCATTTTGATTGAGTGCGACAAAGCGACAGCACTGCTGCTGAGTGATCGCAGCGAGACGCTGGAACAGATTGGCTTTTCCCTTGAGCCCTTTGGCGAGACGGATTTCATTCTCAGAGAAGTGCCCATGCTGTTCGACGTACCAGGGACCAAGCGCTTCTTTGATCAGCTGAAGGATAAGGAAAGCGTCCACGAACTGCAAACGGCCGCGCAAAAGCCTATTGAGGACCGTCTGATGAGCATGGCCTGCAAAGCGGCGGTCAAGGCTAACGACGCCCTGACGCCTTTTGAAGCCGCCCAGCTGATCAAAGAACTGAGGACCCTCGATTCTCCCTACACTTGCCCACATGGACGGCCTCTGGTCGTGCGTATGGAGCGGCATGAGCTGGAGAAGAAATTCCTGAGAACGTAATCCGTTCGTCAGCATAACGTCATCAGAGCGACTTGAAGAACGCAAGAAGAAGGTGATCCTTTGACCGTAGCAACAACACCACCAGTTGCAGCAGCTACAACCTCGGTGGGTACTGCACCACCAGTTGCTAAAGCCTCAGGGAGGGATGTCGTCATGATTGCCGGCCCAACAGCGGTTGGCAAGACGAAGATTTCCATTGAGCTCTGCCGGCGGCTGGATGGCGAAATCCTTTCTGCGGATTCCATGCAGATCTACAAATATATGAACATTGGCAGCGCTAAGCCCACAGAGGCAGAACAGGCGGGGATCCCCCACCACATGATGGATGTGGTGGATCCTGCTGAGGCTTTTTCGGCCGCAGATTACAAAGCGGCTGCTGAGGCGTGTCTTGAGGAGATCCTGTCAAGAGGCAAGCTGCCCATCATGGTGGGCGGGACTGGCCTCTACTTTGACGCACTGCTGTACGACCGGGACTTTTCAGGCTCGGCCGGAGACGGGGTTTTGCGGGAAGCCTTCGAAGCCATTGCCAGGGCACAGGGCAATGAGGCGCTGCATGACATGCTAAAAGAAAAGGATGCAGAGGCTGCGGCCCGCATCCATCCCAACAATGTCCGCAGAGTGGTCAGGGCGCTGGAGCTGATTGAGACCACGGGTTCGGCGACGCCAGCCTTTGATCAGGCGCCTGAGCCAAATCCACGCTATAATTTTATACTTTTGGGGCTCACCGACCATCGGCAGGCACTTTATGAGCGGATTGACCAAAGAGTGGACGCCATGTTCGAGGCGGGGCTCGTGGATGAAATAATTATTTTGAAAAACTTGGGCTTAAGTGATAAATTCCAGTCCATGCAGGGTATAGGTTACAAGGAAGTATTCCGATATCTGGACGGGCTGGCAACTTTAGAGGAGACCATAGCTTTGATCAAGCAGAGCTCCCGGCGGTATGCCAAGCGGCAGCTCACTTGGTTCAAGCGGTATCCAACCCTCGAGTGGTTTGAGGTAGACGGCTTGACGGATCCAGATTCGGTGATCGACCAGATAGAGAGAGCCATACGTCAAAAAATGTCACGGGAGGGTTAATCGTATGAAAGTCGCATTGAATCTGCAGGATATTTTTCTCAACCAGGTGAGAAAGGATAAAACCCAAATCACCGTCTTTCTGATCAGCGGGTACCAAATCAAGGGCCAGGTGAAGGGCTTTGACAGCTACACCATTGTCCTTGACAGCGAAGGCAAGCAGCAGATGATCTACAAGCACGCCATTTCAACCATTATCCCTAGCCGTGCGGTGAATTTCAATACCGGCAGGCCAGATGAGCCGCCTGTCGTCGACTAACTTCACTTCATTCTAAACTCTTGTGGCGCGACGCTATAAAGGGTACTCCAGTTGCGGGGTACCCTTTTTTATTTTTTTGGATTAGGTTCTAGTGCAGCAGCACACTTGACGGGCACTTCAAAAAAGTAAATAATAAGGAGGGTATTTTTCTTCGAAATTTTGTTTCAAGCTGCAATTTATTCAGTCCCTGTCCCCAACCAAAAATTCAGGCCGGCCCAGTCCCCAACCACCACAAGGAGGTTCACACCCTTGCCACACTATCTCGAGCTTCTCGGCATCCCGTCAGATGTCCTCGCCCTCGTCCAGGACGTGGAGCAGGACACCTGCGCGCTGAATGCTGACATTGACGCCAAGGCGTCCTATAACCAGATTAAAATTCTCAAGAGCATGCAGGCCCACCGGCTGAGCGACATGCACTTCGCCTGGAACACCGGGTATGGTTATGACGATCCCGGCCGCGAGACCGTCGAAAAGATTTACGCCAGCGTCTTTGACGCAGAAGCCGCACTGGTGCGCCCGCTGATCGTCAACGGTACCCACGCGCTTTCCCTGTGCCTGCAGGGCGTCCTGCGTCCGGGCGACCTCATGATCAGCGTCACGGGCAAGCCCTATGACACCCTGGATCAGGTGATTGGCATTACACCTGCGACTGCCAATGGTCACCCGCCCGCAGCGTCAAGAGGGCAGGGCACCTTGGCCGAATACGGCATCCTCTACGCCCAAATCGACCTCCTGGAGGACGGCAGACTCGATCTCGAGCGCATTGCCACCTGCGTCAGCTCAGAAAAGCCCCGCATGATCTACCTCCAGCGCTCCAGCGGCTACAGCTGGCGCCGTGCACTGACTGTGCCGGAAATCGCGGACATGATCCGCGCCATCAAGGCCATTGACCCGCAGGTCGTGGTCATGGTGGACAACTGCTACGGCGAATTCATTGACACTCAGGAGCCTACCAGCGTTGGCGCCGACCTCATGGCTGGCTCCCTCATCAAGAACCCCGGCGGCGGCCTGGCCCTCAGCGGCGGCTATGTCGTGGGCCGCAGGGACTTGGTGGAACTGGTCTCCTACCGCATGACCACCCCGGGCATAGGCGGCGAATGCGGCCTGACCTTCGGACAGAACCGCACCATTCTCCAAGGCCTCTTTATGGCGCCGATGGTCGTTGCTTCCGCCCTCAAAGGCGCCGTCTTCTGCGCACGTCTCTACGAACGGCTGGGCTTCGAGGTCAACCCCAAATGGGATCAGGGCCGCAGTGACATCATCCAGGCCGTCCGGCTGGGCACCGCAGACCGGGTCATCAGCTTCTGCCGCGGCATCCAGAGCGCTGCCCCTGTGGACGCCCACGTCGTCCCAATGCCTTGGGCCATGCCCGGATACACCAGCGATGTCATCATGGCTGCCGGCGCCTTTGTCCAAGGCTCCTCCATTGAGCTCAGCGCAGACGCGCCCATCCGCGAGCCTTTCGACGTCTTTTTCCAGGGCGGTCTGACTTTTGCCCATTCCCAGTATGGCGCGGTCAGGAGTCTCCTCGCCATGAGGGAAGACAAGGTTTTGTAATTTTGACTCCGGCCAGGTTTGATGTCTTCACGAATTTAAGTTTGATGAATTTAACACATTTTTCTGTGAAATATTCTTGTAACCTTTTTTCGACTGTGTTATACTGTCCCCATAGCAGGGAACGATTGATGCGGTCTCTGTCGTGTAAAATTTAATTTGAATTCGCTGTAACCCAGCAAAGATTAAGGCTTTACAGGGTCAGTATGAATGCGTGTGCATTCGTGCTGACTCTTTTTATTTAAAATGCACTCATAAATCCATGTCAACAATCTATGTCAACAACATTTTGGAGGGGAGATTACATGAGCACTAAGTCCACATCGATCTTTGATTTTTATGGCAAACCAGATTTCCTGACCGCACTGCCGCTTTCGTTCCAGCACGTCCTTGCCATGATCGTAGGCAACATTACGCCAGCCCTGATCATCTCTGGTACAGTCAACGCACTCGCAGCCAAGACCGGCATTGCGTCCCAGGGCGCTGACGCGGCCACGCTCGTACAAAGCGCCATGTTCCTCGCCGCTATTGCTACACTGATTCAGCTGTTCCCAATCGCTATTGTCGGTTCCAAGCTCCCGGTCATCATGGGCGTCAGCTTTGCTTACATACCAACCATGTCCGCCATTGGTTCACAATACGGCCTTCCGGGCATCCTCGGGGCACAGATTGTCGGTGGTGTCGTCGGTATTATGGTCGGTATCTTCATTAAGCCGCTCAGAAAATACTTCCCGCCTATTGTCGCCGGTACCGTCGTTATGAGTATTGGTCTATCCCTCTACACGACAGCGGTCAACTATATTGGCGGCGGCGCGGGTCTCAAAGCAACTGCACCAGAGCTCTTTGGCGCACCTAATCAGCTTATCGTTGGCTTTGCGACGCTCCTTACTGTTTTGTTTGTCGGCCAGTTCGGCAAAGGGATCGTCAAACTGTCCTCAATCCTGATCGGTATCCTCGTCGGTTATGCCATCGCGCTTCCAATGGGTATGGTCAATTTCGCAGCGATCGGCCAGAAATCATGGTTCGCGCTTCCTGCTCTCGGCCAGTTCCCTATTGAATTCCATCCTGCTGCAATTGTCTCCATGGCGGTCATCTTCATTGTCAACTCCATTCAGGCGGTTGGCGACTTGTCCGCAACGACTATAGGCGGCCTCAACCGCGAAGTTACGGACAACGAGCTTCGTGGCGGCATCATTGCCAGCAACATGGGCTCAATCATTGGCGCTTTCTTTGGTGGCCTTCCGGTTGCGACTTACAGCCAGAACGTCGGTATCGTTTCCACTACAAAGGTTGTCAGCCGCGTGGTCTTCATGTTCGCAGCGATCTTTGTCCTGATCGCAGGCTTCATTCCTAAGTTCGGCGCGCTCATGACCACGATTCCACAGTCAGTTATTGGCGGCGCGACTATCGGCGTCTTCGCGATCATCACTATGTCTGGTGTCCGTCTGATCACCCAGCAGGAAATGACAACCAGAAACACGACTATTGTTGGTTTGGCTCTCGCCCTTGGTATGGGCATCACGGCAGTGCCACAGTTCCTCGCAAACTATCCGCAGTGGGTCTCCATGGTCTTTGGCAGCTCCCCAGTCGTTATCGCAACAATTGTTGCTTTCACCCTCAATATCATCCTTCCTAAGAAATCACTTGTGGATGAGCAAAAAGAGCGTGACGAGATCGAAGCGAAGCGTGAAGCGAAAGCTGCTGGCAAGTAATCCTTAGTGGTTTACAACAAATAAACGCTTGCTAACCTTAATTAAATTTATTGAAATCAAAAACAGGAAACGGATTCAATGGCTACGGCCGCTGAAACCTTTTCCTGTTTTTTTGTTTTGGTTATAAAGAAACGTTATGGTGATTTTGTTTATTTAATGATAATTTATCTATAATTGTAATAATTACAGTTTGTAGATATAATTAATGGGTAAATAGTCATTGATCAACATCTTCTATAGCTGATGCTTAATCTGCTATAGATCCCTGATCCTTCATTGACAAAATAAAATTCGAGAAAGGGGAGATGGATTGAATGCCAACACCATTTAAGGCCGGATGCCAAAGACCGGCCGGTACCACACTTGCTGCAACCACAGAGGAAACTAAAGCCCCAGAAATGGACAAAAAGGAGGACAAACAATTTATGATCAAAGTCGGCGCACCTGCACCGGATTTCGAGTTGCCGGGATATCTGAACGGAGAATTCTCCAACTATAAGCTTTCTGAATACAAAGGCAAATGGGTCTTTGTCTGTTTCTATCCAGGCGACTTCACTTTTGTCTGAGCCACCGAAGTGTCAGCGGTCGCTGACGAATTCCCAGAGCTTCAGAAGCTTGGTGTAGAAGTCCTGTCAATCAGTGTCGACAGCATTTATGTTCACAAAATGTGGGAAGACAATGAGCTTTCCAAAATGGTCGAAGGCGGAATTCCATTCCCTATGCTTTCAGACCAGAATGGCAATGTTGGACGTCTCTATGGCGTTTATAATGAAGAAGCTGGCGTAGAAGCGCGTGGCCGCTTCATTATTGACCCAGACGGCATTGTTCAGGCTTACGAAGTTCTCACTCCTCCAGTTGGCAGAAACGTCGCTGAGTCCCGCCGCCAGATCCAGGCCTTCCAGCTCGTCAGAGCTTCAAAAGGCACTGAAGCTACACCTTCCGGATGGCAGCCAGGCAGAGCGACCCTTAAGCCAGGTCCAGATCTTGTCGGCAACGTCTGGAAAGTATGGAAAGTTGAAGACGGAAAATAGTTTGCGGTTTGAACCCGTCGCTTAAGGAGCTCGCGCCCCTGCAAGCAACATGTTCATGCAAGTGAAAAACGCCCTGGGGAAGAATCTCCAGGGCGTTTTAATGTGTTTGGTTTTAAAATAAAACGAGGTGAATTTGACCTCTTAATGACTTTACATTTTTCTGAAGACACCTTTGACAACGCCGAGAATGGACACTTCGTCTACAATGATAGGCTCCATGGAAGGGTTCTCGGGTTGAAGCCTGTAATTTCGCTTTTCCTTGTAGAAGGTTTTTACTGTAGCGCTGTCTTCAATCAGAGCGACGACAATGCTGCCGTTGGCTGCGTCCTGCTGTTGACGTACCAGCACGTAATCCCGGTCAAAAATGCCCGCTTCGATCATACTTTCGCCTTGGATCTGGAGCATAAAATAGTCGCCCTCAGACACAAAAGAGGAGGGGATAGGGAAGCGGTCCTCAATATTTTCTACAGCGAGTATAGGTTTGCCTGCGGTGACCTGGCCCACTACCGGCACAAATGCGGTGTGACGCTGAAGATCAATAATTTGCTGTGCGCTGACCTCTGCAGCCGCTCCATTTTTTCTGTCTCTATTGTCTTGATCCTCTATAATAGTAATCGCACGGGGCTTCGTTGGATCCCGGCGAATAAGGCCCATTTTTTCCAAATCTCCAAGATATCCATGAACCGTGGATGGCGACTTTAAATTGACTGCTTCACAGATTTCACGGACTGAAGGTGGATAACCTTTGGCCTGAATCTCTTGCCGGATGAAATCATAAACGGCGCGCCTTCGCGGCGACATAGTGTTTTTCATTTCGAGCCCCTCCATTTCCGTTATTTTAGCTACAGTATACCATAGATTTGGTGGGGGTTCAAACATAAGTTCTATTTATATTTTATTGCATATCTCGCATTATCAATGCCTCTATAAGTTTTTTGATACATTTGTTCTTATTTCTCTTGGTCAATCACCACAAATAAAACATTTGTTCTAAATTTTACTTTACACCGAACAAATGTTTGTGTATAATAGAATCAAGATACAGAACAAACGTTTGGAGGTGCAATACCCATGACACATACCATGACAGCAGCAACAGCATCCGGCACTTTTCACCGCAGCGGCAGCCGCTTAAAGGAAAAGACTATTGCCATACCTTCTGGCATCCGTCCTGAGGGTTGCACACCGCAAAAACGTCCTGTGTCAAAGCAACGTACATACGCTCGCAGGAACGCCCGTAAATCAATCCCTGCAGGCTTTTGGATGGCACTGTTTGCTTGGATCATTGCCATCTTCATCATGAGCGGCAATCTCAATGAAACCTTTTCGCTCGCTGAACCCAAACCACAGCTTATGGAGATCCAGGTTGAAAAAGGGGACACCTTATGGGGGATCGCGCAGGCGCTTAATAATACAGTTTTTAATCATGAACACGATCTGCGTTATCTCATTTATGTTATTGAAGAACATAACGGCCTGAACAGTCCAATCATTCAGCCAGGTCAAATCCTTAAGATTCCTCTGGATTTGTAGGTTTTGTAGGACGTTCAAATTTCAAAGCAAAAAAACAGCACATTATCCCAATAAAAGCGGGGTAATGTGCTGATTATTTATTTAGGTATTTTCTTTATTTAGGCATTTTCTTTATTCAATCTTCTTCAGTACTTTCCTGTACTTCATTCTCAGACACAGACTCCGTATTTTCGCTACCCTCCGGAAGCGCTTTGTAATTCGAGCGGATGCCCTTGTCAAATTCGTCCAGCAGCTCGTATTTGTTGACAATCTCCCGCTTGAGATTCTTTCTGTGAGCCGCATAGAGCTGTGTCGTCGTGACATTGTCGTGATCCAGGAGACTCTGAACATCATAAATGGAAAAGCCATACTCAATCAGGGAAGACGCTGCTGTAGCCCTGAGTTTATGTGGGCTGTAGCCATCCTCCCGCGCCGTTCCAAGGGGGATAGAGGTGTACTTCTTAACCAGCTGCCGGATGGCCTTAACCGTCATCCTGGTGCCCTGCAGGGATAAAAACAGCGCGTCCTCCTGGCCATCCTGAGGCTGGAGCTGTTTGCGCTCAAGCTCTATATAATCCTTGAGCACAGACTCAATGGACCGGTTGACAGGCATATTGACTTCCTTGCCGCGCTTTCTGTAAATCTTGAATTCGCCACGGCCAAAATGGAATGAGCTTAGGTTGAGCTGTTCAAGCTCACTCAAACGCAGTCCATAAGTTGTAAAAAGCATCAGAATGGCTTTGTCACGATATTTTGTTTTCTGCCAGTATTGAAGCTCTTTTTCAGTCAAGCCTTTACCGGTTTCCACGGCGTCCAGCATGACCGCGACCTCATCTATTTCCAATTTTTTTATGGCGTCCGGTTGAGGCTTTGGAAGCTTGATTGGATTAAAGCCGTCTGTAATATTTCGCTCAATGAGGCCTTCACGGTAAAGATATTTGAAAAAGACACTTAAACTGGATCTTTTGCGTCCAAGGGATTTACTGTGATTTTCCATCAAGTAATCATTCTCTTTGCCTGAGACAACGTATCTGGCGCAGTATTCACCCATATAATAGTTGATGTCCCTGGCGTGCAGCTTATTCAGGGTCTCCAGCTCAATTTGAGAGGGTTCCTCCGCGGCAGTCATCCGGGTTTCATTGACTATATACCGAAGAAAGAACTCCAGATCTCTAAGATAGGCCAAACGGGTATTCAAGGAAACAGCGTTCTTCAAATAAGTAAAATAGGGGCTTAAATAATGGGGGAGTTTGTGTTCAATAGCTTCACAGAGTTCAATGCGGTCATTTTCCTGGAGGACAATGTTGTCAGGCTTTGAGGATTTATTGTGGATTTTAATGGTTTTACGGCTCATTGAATTTACCTCCAAAAGGTTGGGCTTCGGGGATACAGTACAACACGTCATAAGGATAAATATAAATCTGTTGAAACACAGGATTACAGCATCTCTAAATTTGACGAAATACTGCGAAGCGCAGTGATTGAATTCAACTAAAGCCAATCAGCATCTGCGCTGACAGCTGATAGCTGACAGGTGAGAGCACGGGATAAGAACGCCATGGACTGACAAGAATAACGCCATAGCACTATAAACCAAAAACCCGGAAAACCCAGGGAAATCATAATCCAATTATAACGTTATTATTTTCCCCGGTCAACTATTCCCTAAATATACATTTAAAGAATAGTTGAAATAGAAAGCTATAGCCCGCTTTCGCGGGCTATCTGTGCTTATACCTTCAAATCCTGCGCCTGAACCAACTCTGCTTCGTGACGCTTTAAAATTGGATTAATCTCATTCTCCACAAATTCTACAACTTGCTCCGGCGCGCGCCCAACATAGTTTTCAGGCTTTAATATTTCTTTGAGCGCAGCTTGATCCAGCTTAAAGAAATCATCCTTTAATATACGCTCAATCAAATCATTGCTTCGACCATAAATCTTAACTTCCTTGCCAGCTTCCATTGAATGCACTCTGATGCGCTCATGCAGATCCTGGCGGTCTCCGCCGGCCTTAACGGCTTCCATGATGATATTTTCTGTCGCCATAAACGGCAGCTCAGCTTCGACGTGGCGTCGAATCATTTCCGGATAAACCACCAGACCTGTTACCACATTCAGCGCGATATCCAGACACGCGTCAATAGCCAAAAATCCTTCAGGAATGGAAATTCTGCGATTGGCAGAATCATCCAGTGTTCTTTCAAACCACTGTGTACTTTGAGTCATAGCACTATTTTGCGCATTCGCGATTGCCAAACGGCTGAGAGACGCTATACGCTCAGAGCGCATAGGATTTCTCTTGTAAGCCATTGCCGAAGAACCAATCTGATGCTTCTCAAAAGGCTCTTCAACTTCTTTGAGATGCTGCAGCAGACGCATATCATTTGTCATTTTATGCAAAGACTGACCAATTTGCGACATTGCATTCAAGACTCTGGAATCCAGCTTTCTTGAATAGGTTTGACCGCTGACAGGAATAGATGCTTCAAAGCCAAATTTCGAAACGACAAGACGGTCTAAGGCCTTAACTTTTTCATGATCCCCATCAAACAAGCTGAGAAAGCTTGCCTGAGTACCTGTTGTCCCCTTCACGCCCCGCATTCTGAGCGTTTGAATGGCAAACGTGACTTCTTCATAATCCAGCAGCAAATCCTGCATCCAGAGTGCTGCACGCTTGCCTACGGTTGTCAGCTGAGCTGGCTGAAAATGCGTAAATCCAAGGGTTGGCAGATCCTTATATTCCAGAGAGAAAGCTTTAAGGCCCGCGAGCAGACTCGCCAGCTTTCTTTGGATCAGTTCCAAAGCTTCCTTCATGACGAGAATATCTGTGTTGTCCCCTACATAGGCACTGGTCGCACCCAAATGAATGATCGCTCTTGCCTCTGGGCAAGCATCCCCATAAGTATGGACATGTGCCATAACATCATGTCGCAGTTTTTTTTCATAGGCGGCTGCCAGCTCAAAATCTATATCCTCGACATGAGCTCTCATAGACTCCAGCTGTTCCTCCGTAATCGAGAGACCAAGCTCTTTTTCTGCTTCTGCCAGCGCAATCCAAAGCCGTCTCCAAGTTGAGAACTTCTTTTGACTGGAAAAAATCATGGACATTTCTTTACTGGCATAGCGGGTAATCAATGGATTTTCATATACTTCACTCATACAGGCACCTCTTTCAGCTCTATTTTATCGAACATTTACTATCGATTTGTGTATTAAGTTCGTTTTTATTATACCGAACTTTTAATACGGATTCAAGTCATCCTGAAAGGTTAATCCTTTTCAAAAATTAAAAAGCCCTGGATCTTTTCAGATCCAGGGCAGTCTTCACAAAATTATCTTACGATTTCAATGTTTTCAGCTTGTGGGCCTTTTTGACCTTGAGCAACGTCAAACGTTACCGCTTGGCCTTCTTCAAGAGTTCTGAAACCAGTTGAATTGATTTGTGAGTAGTGAGCAAAGATATCCTTGCCATCTTCTGCAGTGATGAAACCGAAACCTTTGTCTGCGTTAAACCATTTTACTGTACCATTCATAATGTGTACCTCCTAATTTTTAGTCTTAAACCTTTGCAATGAATATAACAGAGACTTTTTAAAATTAGGGGGACCAATGAATGCTCACCAATTCTAAAAACACATGTCAAATCATTTGCTCTTAATTTAAGCAACAACTTATGATACCATCTGAGCAGACAAATGTCAAATATTTTTGACAAATATTTTACATTTACACGAAGCTTCAAGGCTTAAGGTCATGTTGATCAGACAGTTTACAAGAGCCGTTCTAATAGAGTTTACTCAACGGCTTATTTACTCAGAAGTACTATCCTCCTCAAAAAACTCATCAATCAACGCGTCTGGCAAATCATGTCCAAACGCCTCAGCAGCCAGTTTTCCAAGCAGCTGATAGTAGGATGGCGCAATGGTAGGATGATAGCTCTGGGGATGTTGAACTTTACCAAGCGCTTTCAACAAATCCAGAGAACCACGAGCGGATAAGGCGCGTTGATCCAGACAGGCACAAGCTTCATTCAGATGCTCACGAGCATATTTATAACCTTTTCTCAGTTCAGAAGCCATGTGTAGGACATGGGCGGTGAACAGTTTATCATATTCTGCCTCGTCCTGAACCTCATCCAGCAGCTTCATGAACCATAGCGCACTGAGTTCTGCGCTGTGAGCGGTCAGGTGTCTGCCGCAGCGCTCCAGCGCCATCTGCAAATAATTTAAAGTCTCCCGGCCTGCGTCTTCATGCTCTGATAATTTAGCTCTGGTCAGCAGCAGCTCAGGCACCATGGCGTCATTACCTCTCAGTAACCGCTCTGCCGTCTCAAGCTCAACGTGACAGGCCTGAATATCTCCTGCGGTTAAGGCTGAATAGAGCTTTGCTCGCCCCTTTGACGCCTCTGACAGTGCCGCATCTTCTGCTTGATTGAAATAACGCCGTGCAGCAGAAGCTTCTCCAGACACTAAAAGCGCACGTCCTGCCAATAAGATCAGCTCAGATCTCCGTTCTGGATCATTGACAGAACCTGAGCAGATTGAAAAGCTATTCAGATCTCGTAACAACTTTTCTTTTGTGGACGTTTTCCTCTCGATCCAGATCATCCTGGCAAGAAGCATGGCTTTAAGCTCAAAGTCGTCCGCTTTGAGATCCAACTCATTCAGGCATAGCAAACCTCTGTTTAGATAGGCAAGTGCCTTTTCATTTTCCCCGCATGCATCACGATATAAAGACAATCCGTAATAAACTTTTGCCATAAAAATTGGCACCGCATTGCAGGACTTGGCAAGTTCATGCAGCACCTCAGACATCTGCAGCTCACAAAGCCTGTCATAGCTGCACAGCTCGATCATGTATCGATCTATCAGTTCTTCCACTTGCGCCTGATCTGACTTATATAGATTTCTGAAATCCTGCCCTAACTCCCGGGTCAACCGGATTTTAAATGTGCTCGACCCTAAATTCTTGTGTGTCAGATATTGATCCACGGAGGATTCGCTCATATCTATTTTTTTTGCGAAGGTTTTCAAATCTCCGTAATCCAGTTGAATCCGCTCTCGAATCTGAAGTCCTGGAGACTTGACGACTAAATCATTTTTCTTGAGTCTTTGCATATCTGGTTCACCTACCCAACCTCAACCTCATGACTGTGCGCAATCTACAAATGTTGACAAGAATACAACTGGTTTACATATAAAAAGCAGGAAACTGGTACATCAAACGGGCACCAATTTCCCACTATTCATCATTATTTTGGCTGTACAATCAATTTAATCGCTGTTCTCTCTTCTCCATCAATTTCAATGTCAGTAAATGCTGGAACACAAACCAGGTCAATACCTGATGGGGATAAAAACCCTCTTGCTATGGCGATTGCTTTTACAGATTGGTTGATGGCGCCTGCGCCAATAGCTTGAATTTCTGCATGTCCATGCTCCCTAATGACACCCGCGAGTGCACCTGCAACTGCATTGGGATTCGAATGTGATGAAACTTTTAGAACCTCCATATCTGCCCTCCTTACTGAATCGGATCCCATATTAGTGGGTGTATGACTTGATACCCTTTTGTCAGTTATTTAAGCTCAATTCTTGTTCTAAGTAGAGACAGATTTAGCCTGAACTATCAACCGAATAGCGGTGCGCTCTTCCCCATCAATTTCGATATCCGCAAAAGCAGGGATAAAGACAATATCAACGCCACTTGGAGCTAAAAACCCTCTGGCGATAGCGATTGCCTTTACGGATTGATTGATAGCCGCAGCCCCGACAGCCTGCAATTCAACTGCGCCATGCTCCCTGAATACACCGGCTAATGCGCCGGCAACGGCGTTTGGACTGGATTTGCCCGATACTTTGAGAACCTCCATAAATGTGCCTCCTTTGGTCACTGATAAACATTGACCCGACTGAAATTTTTGTACTTTAATTGGAAGTGAATTGCAAAGTAGAGCTGTTAAGTAGAATTATACCCATAAATTTATTTTATGAACATAACTTGGACAAAAAAGGCAAAAAAAAACATAAAATCCAACCCGAAGGTATGGATTTTATGTGATGTTCAAAGTCAATTTCCAGTGCCTGACTATTTTGCGTAGTCGACGGCTCTGGTCTCCCGAATTACGCTGACCTTGATTTGGCCCGGGTAATCGAGTTCGTTTTCAATGCGTTTGCGAAGGTCCTTCGCGAGCAGGACGAGATCATCATCCGTGATGCGCTCAGGGAGTACCATGACGCGTATTTCACGACCGGCTTGGATCGCAAACGACTTTTCAATACCTTCATAGGAATTCGCGATACCTTCAAGCGCTTCGAGGCGTTTGATGTAGGTTTCGAGGGTTTCCCTTCTGGCACCTGGTCTTGCGGCACTGATGGCATCCGCTGCAGTGACGAGGACAGCCTCAACAGTTTGAGGCTCATAGTCGCCATGATGCGTGCTCATTGCGTGAATAACTTCGTTGGATTCACGGTATTTCTTAAGAAGGTTCATACCAATCTCAATATGGGTACCTTCCATTTCATGGTCAATCGCTTTGCCAATATCATGCAGGAGACCTGCGCGCTTGGCAATTCTGACGTCTGTTCCCAGCTCCGCCGCCATAATGCCGGAGAGATAGGAGACCTCAATAGAGTGACGAAGGACGTTCTGGCCATAGCTTGTGCGATAGCGCAAACGGCCGAGAAGCCTGATCAGCTCAGGGTGGAGATTGTGTACACCAGCGTCAAAGCAAGCGTTCTCACCGGCTTCTTTGATGGTCTGATCGATTTCTTTTCTCGCTTTGTCGACCATCTCTTCAATTCTCGCAGGATGAATCCGGCCATCAACGATCAGCTTTTCGAGCGCGACGCGGGCAATTTCCCTTCGAATAGGATCAAAAGATGATAGAATAACTGCTTCTGGTGTGTCGTCAATGATTAGATCGACACCCGTCAATGTTTCAAGTGCACGAATATTTCGACCTTCCCGACCGATGATTCGGCCTTTCATTTCATCATTCGGCAGTGCCACGACTGAGACAGTCGATTCAGCCACATAGTCCGCAGCGCATTTCTGAATAGCGTAGGCAATAATTTCCTTAGCCTTCTTGCCGCCTTCTTCTTTGGCTTTCGACTCAATGTCCTTGATCATAACGACTGCGTCGTGCTTGACTTCTTTTTCGATGTCGCTGAGGAGGTGGCTTTTCGCCTCTTCCACAGTCAGCCCTGAAATGCGTTCCAATTCCTGAACCTGGGACTCATAGAGCTTTTCGACCTCTGTTTGCTTGACTTCCACGTCTTTGATTTTTCGATTTAAGTTTTCATCTTTCTTCTCGAGATTTTCAGACTTTTTGTCCAGCGTTTCTTCCTTCTGCAATACGCGCTTTTCCATGCGCTGCAGCTCAGCACGCCGTTCTTTGGTCTCTTTTTCGAGCTCATTGCGCAATTGATGTACTTCTTCTTTCGCTTCGATCAATTTTTCCTTTTTTAACCCTTCAGCGTTCTTTTCAGCTTCGAGAACGATTTCCTGCGCTCTGAATTCAGCAGAGCCTATCAGCTTTTCCGCAGTTCTCTTTCGAAGTGTCATGCCTATGAGAATGCCTATGGGGATCATAGCGATAATGGCAATGATATAGTAGATCTCTTTAATCGTGTTCACCTCCCTTTGAAACGTTATGAGACCAGCGCAGAAAGAGCACTGATCTCATACAATTGTATATCTTTTGATTTATGCTGTCAAGAAAGGTAAACTGCTAAAACGCTTGATTTTAGACGTTTCAAGACAATTAATTAGTATATTTGAATTATTGGTCAAGGTCTGCTTCTGAACCGGACCCTTCCGAGTCTGCAGCTTCAGGCATATCCACTGTAGGCAGCTCCGTCATCATAAAATGGGCGCGCACCTTTTGATCGATCTCCTCCATCAAAGTGGGATTTTCAATAAAGAGTTTCTTGACGTTTTCACGGCCTTGTCCAAGCCTTTCACCCTCATAGCTGAACCATGCGCCGGCTTTGTTGACTATACCAGCGGTAACGGCGACATCCAGGACACTGCCTTCCTTGGAAATACCTGTGCCATACATGATATCAAACTCAGCCTGCTTGAACGGGGGTGCCACTTTGTTCTTGACAACCTTGACCCGCGTCCGGTTGCCGACCACTTCGTTATCCTGTTTTATAGAGTCAATTCTTCTGACATCAAGGCGTACAGATGCATAGAATTTCAGGGCATTACCGCCCGTAGTCGTCTCCGGGTTGCCAAACATAACGCCAATCTTCATGCGCAGCTGATTGATGAAAATGACACTTGTATGAGATTTGCTTATAATCCCAGTCAGCTTTCTCAGTGCCTGGGACATGAGACGGGCTTGAAGGCCCATATGGCTGTCCCCCATCTCCCCGCTGATTTCAGCCTTTGGTACGAGGGCTGCGACCGAGTCGACAACTATAACATCCACTGCGCCGCTTCGAACCAGGGCATCCACAATCTCAAGGGCCTGCTCACCAGTATCCGGCTGTGACAAAATGAGGTTATCCGTGTCAACGCCAATTTTTTTAGCGTAGACTGGGTCCAGAGCATGCTCTGCATCTATAAACGCCGCTATTCCGCCTCTTTTTTGAGCTTCTGCCAGAATGTGAAGTGATACCGTAGTCTTACCTGAGGATTCAGGTCCGTAGATTTCAATAATCCTGCCTTTTGGAATTCCGCCTATGCCGAGGGCAATGTCCAGCTCCAGGGCCCCGGTTGGAATACTCTCAATATTAGTTCTTGCGCTGTCATCACCTAAGCGCATGATTGAGCCCTTACCGAATTGCTTTTCAATTTGACTCAATACATTGTCGAGCGCTTTTAACCGATCTTTGTTGTCGGGCATCGCCATAGAAAGTGCACCATCCTTTCAATAAGAACAAATGTTCTTATTTAATTATACTCGATTTGAAACCAATGTCAACGGTCTTTCTAAAACGTTTCCACCTTCAACCACTGAATCGCCTCATAAAACGCCTTCATTGCCGACCCCATTCTGACACGTTCGCGGTTACCTGTAAAAATTTGTTTAAAGGTTCTGTGCTCTCCAGAGTTTGCGTTGTAAAGATCCATATAAACCAAGCCTACGGGCTTTTCAGGCGAGCCGCCCTCCGGTCCCGCAATGCCGGTTACCGCAATGGAAAGTGCAGCACCACTGATCTTGGCAATGCCTTCTGACATAGCCTTCGCAGTTTCTTCAGAAACAGCGCCAAAGGTTTCCAAAGTTTCTGCAGGGACACCCAGGACTGAGGTTTTTATAGCGTTGTCGTAAGCGACGACACTGACCCCAAACACCTCTGAGACGCCAGAATGGGCAACGAGCATGTCCGCCATCATCCCGCCGGTACAGGATTCAGCCAGCGCAAGCTTAAGACCCTTGTCGCGAAGGTGGTCGAAAAGAACCTCGGAGAGCTCCGCGTCGCGCTCCGCGTAAATATAGTCGCCAATACGGCGGCGGATTTCCTCGACCACCGGTTCAAGAAGTTTGAGGTTTTCAGCCTCACTGGCGCCGGAAGCGGTTATCCGCAGCAGCACTTCGCCGGTCTTGGCATAAGTTGCGAGGGTTGGATTCGTCTGCCCGGAGAACAAGTCCGAAAGCTTGTCCTCCGTCGAGGATTCCCCCAGACCAAAGATCTTGAAATAGCGGCTCGTTAAAACCTGTGAAACCCGCTGACGCAGCCATGGCATCACTTGATTTTCAAACATTGGGCGCAGCTCTCTTGGAGGACCCGGCAGCAGAACAGCAATTTTTCCGTCCTTTTCGAGAATGAACCCCGTCGCTGTACCGTTTTCATTCCAGAGAATCTCCGCGCCCTCAGGCACATAGCACTGACGGAGATTGTTCGATGTCATAGGGCGGCCAAAGCCCCTGAAGCGCTCTTCAATATCCGCGCGAATCTCCTCCGAAAAATAAAGCGGCACGCCAAACCACTCTGCAAAGACCTCTTTTGTCAGATCATCTTCTGTGGGGCCAAGCCCGCCCGTGGCAATAATCAGGTCTGATGCTTCGTAATAGTAGCCAATCATTTCCCCAAGCCGTGTGGTATTATCCCCGACAACCGCATGATACAAAACACCAACGCCAATTTCATGAAGCTTTTGTGACAAATAATAACTGTGGGTATTCAGCGTCGAGCCAACCAGCAGCTCAGTCCCTACATTAAGTATAGTCGCTTTCATAACGATTTCCCCCTAAGCCTATTTGAGAGCGGCGCGATTTTTGTAAATATAGTCGTATCCGGAAATCAGCGTCAGTCCCGCCGCCAGGATCATGAGCAAATCCGCTACAGGCCAGCCCATAGCCTCAAAAGGCCAATTATTAAAGAGAATTAAAATGATGGCGATCATCTGAACATTGGTCTTGACCTTGCCCCACCAGCTAGCCGCTATAACGATTCCCTCGCTGGCTGCAATGGCCCTGAATATACTGACAATAAACTCACGGGCTATAATAATCATGACAATCCATGCAGAGACTTCGCCCAGCTGGACAAAGCATAAGAGCGCGGCAGTAACCAGCAGCTTGTCTGCCAGCGGATCCATAAACTTTCCAAAATTCGTGATCAAGTTGAGCCGGCGAGCCAGATAACCGTCCACAAAATCCGTCAGGGAGGCAAAGATAAAAATCCCGGCGGCAATCCAGCGTCCGTTTGGCATATCACCCAGCAAGAAGAACATGAATACCGGGATCAGCACCATTCTCAGTATGGTCAGTTGATTGGCAATATTCATCATAGGATCAGATCTCCAATCAGATCATATTCCATGGCATCTGCAATGCGAACCTGAACATAGGTGCCAATTTCAAGGTCCACCTCAGCATCAGTGGGTACATTGACATAGACGACGCCGTCGATCTCCGGGGCATCATATTGGGTGCGCCCAATATAGACGTCCTCGTCCTCCACCGCTTCTTCGATCAGAACTTCCAGTGTCAGCCCCACCTTGTTTGCCATCAGTTCTGAAGAGATACCCATTTGAATTTCCATGATCCGGTCCCGGCGCTCCAGTTTGAGTTCATCCTCAAGCTGCTGAGGCAAAAGTGCCGCAGGTGTATCCTCCTCCTGGGAATACGGAAAGACTCCGAGCTTATCAAAGCTCGCCCATTTTACAAAGTCAGCCAACGCTTCGAACTCTGCTTCCGTCTCACCTGGAAAGCCTACAATCATGGTTGTGCGGATCGCAATATCAGGAATTCTGGCCCTCAGCTTTTCGATCAAAGACCGGATTGCCTCGCCTGACGTCCTGCGGTTCATCCTTTTCAAAATATTGTCGTCAATGTGCTGTACAGGCATGTCAATGTAATGCGCGACCTTTTCACAGCTGGCAATGGCTTCAATCAGCTCGTCATTGATGATGTCCGGGTAACAGTACTGAAGCCTGATCCAGCGCAGTCCCTCAATTTCGTTGAGCGCATACAGCAGGTCAGCAAGCCTGTATCTCAGATAGCGGTCAATGCCATAACGGGTTATGTCCTGAGCTATGATGATCAGCTCCGTAACCCCATCCGCCACAAGTGCCCGGGCCTCCGTCAAAATATCCTCAAAGACACGGCTCCTATAGCGCCCCCTAAGCTTTGGAATAATACAATAGGTGCACATATTGTCACACCCCTCCGCGATCTTCAGGTAGGCCTGATGCTTTGGCGTCAGCATGATCCGCGGCAGCGCTTCAGAAAATTCCTTATCAATGCTCGCCATTTCCACAACGGTACCCTGAGATTTTAAGACCCTGTCAATGACCGGGATTAAAGTATCGAAACTGCCGGTTCCCACCAGAGCGTCGATTTCAGGAATTTCCAGACGGAGCTCCTCAGCGTAGCGCTGGGCCAGGCACCCTGTCACCACCAGCATTTTACAGCGCCCCGTTGTCTTGTACTGCGCCATCTCCAAAATAGTATCCACAGATTCAGCTTTGGCACTTTCAATAAAGCCGCAAGTATTGACGACTATGACCTCGGCGTGCTCAGGGTCCCCCGTGAGCAAATAGCGTTGCTGGTCCAGCAGGCCAATCATAATTTCGGAATCCACTTGATTTTTAGCACAGCCAAGGGTTTCTACATAAACTCGATAATCCATGAGCGTTGTCTGCTCCTTCCACGATATTCCATATGGTATATTTTGTCAATACTCATCCAAAAGAAAATTTTTGGTCTTAGTTTCATTATAATGACCATCGGCTTCCTAAAGTGCTTTGCCGATGGTCAGTTTACCAACTTTATCACCTTCACGACTTATTTCGCCATTCTTCGAACTGCGCCCTGTCAATCAGCACTTCTCGTGGTTTGCTGCCCATACTTTGACCCACAATCCCCCGCTCCTCCATCTGATCCACCAATCTCGCGGCCCGGTTATACCCCAGCCTGAATTTGCGCTGCAGCATGGAAATCGAAGCCTGCTGGGTATCCACAACCAGCTCAATGGCGTCCATGAGGTGTTCGTCTGCTTCCCCATAGCCGTCCTCAGAGGTATCCTGATCGAGAATTTCAGTCTTGTATTCTACATCTTCCACTTGATTCTTGATGAAGTCGACAATTTTTTCGACCTCCTCATCTGAAACAAAAGCGCCTTGAATTCGGATGGCTTTATTGGCACCTACCGGATGGAACAGCATGTCGCCCCTTCCCAGCAGCTTCTCGGCCCCTGAGCCATCAAGAATAGTCCTGGAGTCCACTTGGGAGGATACCGCAAAGGCAATACGGGATGGTATATTGGCCTTGATCAGACCAGTAATAACATCCACCGACGGCCGCTGGGTCGCAACAATCAAGTGAATGCCCGCCGCCCTGGCCATCTGAGCCAGACGGCAGATGGCGTCTTCAACTTGATTGGGCGCAACCATCATCAAATCCGCCAGCTCGTCAATAATGACGACTATGTATGGCATAGGCGCCATATCAGGGTTTTCCTTAGCTTTTTTCTGATAGGACTTGATTTCTTTGACGCCCGTATCCGCAAAGAGCTTGTACCGGTTGGTCATTTCCTGCACGGCCCAGTTCAGGGCAATAGAAGCTTTCTTAGGGTCCGTCACCACGGGAAGGATCAGGTGTGGTATACCATTATAATGACTCAGTTCAACGACTTTAGGGTCAATCATCAGGAGTTTGACGTCCTCCGGTGTCGCATGATAGAGAATGGACTGAATCATGGTATTGATACAGACGCTCTTTCCTGAGCCCGTCGCGCCAGCCACCAGGAGATGGGGCATCTTGGCCAGGTCGCCTATGACGACACGGCCCGTTATGTCTTTTCCAAGTCCTATAGACAGCTTGGATTCAGCTTTCTTGTATTCCTGGGATTCCAGGATCTCACGGAAGGATACCATGGTGGTGTCCTTGTTCGGAATTTCAATGCCTATGGCGCTTTTGCCGGGAATTGGCGCAATGATCCGGACTTGGGAAGCCGCTAAAGCCAGCGCAATATCATCACTTAAAGCATTGACTTTGCTGACTTTGACCCCTGGACTCAGAGACATTTCATACATGGTGATTGCCGGCCCTTTGCTGACTTCAATAACCTTTGCCTCGACACCAAAATTCATGAGGGTGCTCTCAAGCCGCTTGGCGTTTTCAATGATTTCACTGCGATTGCCCGCCACTTTGGCCTGAGCGGGCGACAGAAGAGACAGCGGCGGCATTCTGTAAGGCTTTGGAGGCTTGACTTTCTTGACTTCAGCCTCTGCTGCAGAGGTCATCGCCGCTGCCTCCAGCGGCGTCAAAGTTTCATTCTCGCCGGATTTTAAGGTGTCTGCTGCCTTTTGACTTGTTTTTTCTGCCTGGGAAGACTGCTGCTGGCCCACTGCGACTGACTTACCGGCATCATTTTGTCCGGACGCCTCAGGGAGCTCTGAATGGATAGTGATCTCACGGCCATGAAGGCCTTCGTTAAACGCCTCCATGATGTTTTGTTTCGAACCAGCCGCTACTTCAGAAAGCGCAGCCTTCAGCTCAGGTGTCAGTTCTTTTTTTTGCGTTTGAGGCTCTTGGACCGACTCCGGCTGACCGTCATTGAATTTTATCTGTTCCACCTCATCCAGCGCTTTGGCAGGCGCGTCCATCTCGAAATACAGATCAGAGTCGAACTTTCTAAAAGGTGTTTTTGCTGTTTTCAATTCGGACTCCAGTGAAAGGTCCAGGGCAGTGTTTAATTTTTCCGCCATAGGCCTTACAGCCTTTGCCGCCTGAACGGTTTGATCTGCGACGCTGGTCGTGATGGACACATTAAAGGCCAGAACTGCTGCCATTATTGAAAAAAGTACACCCAGTACATAATAGCCAAATTTTCCAATCATTAGAATAAACAGCTCAGCGAGCAGCATACCGACCGAGCCGCCTCCTGTTCCAGTCAGGGCAGCGCCGTAAGCCATGCCCAGCCCTTTAACACTGAGGAGCTGAACGCCCTCCTCCTCTGCGAAAAGATGGAGAAGGTCATGTGTACTGGCTGAAGTAAATATCAGAATTGCCATGTAGATGGAAACCAGCATCAGGTACCAGCGCAGGCGCTGGCCTTCAAGACGTTTACTGGTCGTAATGAGAACCGCGGCAAGAATCACATAAGGTACAACATAACCGGCATAGCCAAAAAGGCCCAGAAGCAAACCTTTGACCAGGTCTCCGAAGACCCCAATCCTGTCTGTGTGCAATGACATCACTACTATTAGTGTCAGTGCGATCCAGAAAAGCCGCTCGAGTTCACGCTGAATCATTGGTTTTTCACTTTTGGAAGAAGTCTTTGAACGATTTTTTGCAGTTGCTTTGGATGGTGTCTTTTTCTTTGTCGTATTAGTCTTTGAGGGTGCTCTACCCATAGGACCACCTCACTTCCACCATTATAGCACATTTTAAATCCACCGCAGCGCACAAAGGCATCCGGCCTGCCACATTTACCGGACAGACCGGATGCCCGTCTGAAGTCTACGCTCTTAATTGGAATCTTACTTTCACCGCTTACTTAGTCAGAAGTCAATTGAGCACAGCGGTCTACTCAGGATCCCGGCTGAGTCCAAACTCCGCATGAAGCGCATTGAGCGCTTTGCCAACTTCCTCAACATGCACGAGGCATGCAATCGTTGTATAGGAGTCGGAAGTCTGCAGTATTTCCACACCCGCTTTGGAAAGCGACATAACAATTCGGCGCATGACGCCCGGGATGCCGTGAATCTTGTGTCCAACGAGGGTCAGCTTGGCGCAGCCCTGTGCGAACCTATGCTCTAGATTCAGGCGCTCGAGGATTTCAAGTACAGCCGGAAGTTTTGCTGTTTGAATGGTAAACACTTTCCGATCTTCAAAAAAGTTGATCATATCAATCGAAACTTTATTTTGCTCAAGGGATTCCAGGAAGATCGCATTTTCAGGGCTGGTCAGACTCATTGAAACAGTGACCTGAACAAGGCCTGTCTTGCTGGTGATCGCAGTGATCAAATCTCTGTCATCCTCAATGCCAAGCTTGGCAATGTAGGATTCCGGACCAATGACCGTTCCAGGGGCATCATTGAAAGTGTTTCTGACGATCAGTGTCTTTCCGGCACGTTTAACGACATCTATGGCTTTGTGATCCACGACCTTGGCACCATCCAGGGCAAGCTGGTAGCACTCTTCGTAACTGATCGCGTTGAGTACCCGCGCTTCTCCAACAATCCGCGGATCCGCCGTCATGATACCATCCACATCTGTGAAAATTTCTATGCTTTCTGCGTCAAGCGCAACGCCAACCACCGCCGCCGTTGTATCGCTGCCGCCCCGGCCAAGGGTTGTCAGCCAACCGGTTTCTGTGACACCCTGAAAGCCGGTAAGCACAATAATCTTTCCATCTTCAAGAGGCCTGAGCATCTTTTCCTTTTCCACGCGGATGACACGGGCATCCCCAAAATGATCATCTGTAATCAAACCCGCTTGCTGCCCCGTCATGGAGATTGCAGAAGCGCCTAATTTTTCAATGGTATTGGCAATCAAAGCAGCGGAGATCATTTCACCGCAGGTCATTAGAAAATCCAAATTACGCGGCTTGTAGTTCTCATTTTGAGCCTTAAAAAGTGAAATCAAGGTGTCCGTAGCATAAGGGTCGCCTGAACGGCCCATAGCTGAAACAACCACAACGACATCATGGCCGTCTTCTTTGTGCCGGATTGCAGTTCTTGCGATCCGTTCCCGAGATTCCGGCGTTGTAACACTTGTGCCACCATACTTCAATATTCTGATGCTCATGCGCTATCACTCGCTTTACAATGTAATTTGCCTTATGTTATAGGCATGTATTTCCATTTATATATTGCAAAATCGCACACTTCTACACTTGCCTCTTTATCTTTTCAGTGTTTTCCAGTTGAACCAAAGCCGCCTGTACCGCGTTCTGTTTCCGTTAATGCCTCTGTCTCAAAGACCTCAACCACAGGAAGTTGAGCGCACTGCGCCAAGATCAGCTGAGCTATGCGCATGCCGTTTTCAAGAACAAAGGGTTCCTGTCCCAAATTGATGACTGGAATGCAGAGCTCGCCCCTGTAATCGCTGTCTATGGTACCGACACAATTCACAAGCGTCAATCCGTGTCGAATAGAGAGTCCAGATCTTGGTCTGACCTGCCCTTCATAACCTTCTGGAATTTCGATAAAGAGCCCCGTTCGGATGAGCTTCCTTTCAAAAGGTTTTAGCTCGAGGGGCTCCTCAAGCCATGCTCTCAAATCCATGCCAGCCGCGCCCTTTGTCTCGTAAGCAGGCAAAGGGTTGTCTGAAATATTTCTGATTTTCAGCGTCATGCCATTACCCCTTTATAATTTCCTTAAGGATTTGATAAAGCCGCTTCTCTTCCTTCGCACTGGTTTTTCCCACAATGGAGATGGCCATATTTTCCCTGGAGAGCAGCGCTTTTGCAAGATCATTGACCGCGTCAAATTCTATGGACATAATACCAGCCATGACATCCTCAATCGTTCGAATGTGGCCAGAAAGCAGCTCGGATTTTCCAATCCAGTTCATTGTCTGAGTCGGACCTTCCATACCTAATAGAAAGTTGCCTTTAAGCTGATTTTTGAATTTTATGAATTCACTCTGATCCAGTCCGTTAGACCTCAAATCCTCAATTTCAGCAGCTATGAGCTCTACGACTTTTTCTACATTTTCTGGAAGCATTGAAGCATAAACTGTCAAAATCCCAGTGTCATGATAAAAGCTGGGGTGAGAATCAATGGAGTACGAAAGACCGTAATCCTCCCTGATTTTCTGGAAAAGTCTTGAGCTGGAGCTGCCACCCAAGGCGTTGTTCAGAAGCATCAGAGTAAACAGCTCCGGCGTGTCATAGCCAACGCTTTTGAATCCCAAAATCACATGCGTCTGCTCAATATCCTTTTTTGTGCGGATTGAACCACTGTGGAATGGAATAGGCTTAATTTTGTCGACTTTGTGGGACTCAAATTCGTGACTTCCAATTCCTGAGTCGAGAAGCGTCAGCAACGAAGCCTCATCATAATTGCCTGCTATTGAAATGACGAGGTTCTGAGCATTGTAGTGCCGTTTGAAATAGTCTGTCATAAGTGTCCGGTCTATGCCCTCAATGCTTTCGCTGGAACCCAGGATAGGCCTTCCAAGCGCGTGACCTTTGAAGATGACTTCAGACAGCCGGTCATAAATCAGATCCTCGGCAGAATCCTCATACAGGTTGATTTCATCCAGGATAATCATGCGCTCTTTCTGAAGCTCAGCATCATCAAAAGTAGAATGAAGCATCATGTCGCTGATGATTTCAATAGCTACCGGTGCGTGCTCCCCCAGCACCTTGACGTAAACGCAGGTGCATTCTTTCGAAGTGAAGGCGTTGAGTTCTCCGCCCAAATCGTCAATTTCAGCAGCGATCTGTTTTGCGCTGCGGTTCTGAGTGCCTTTGAAGAGCATATGCTCTATAAAATGCGACACGCCATTTTCATGTGCGGTTTCATAAAGGGAGCCCGCACGAATCCAAAAGCCAATGGAGACAGACTGAACGTATGGGATGGGCTCCATCATGACGCGGATGCCATTCTTCAGGATGTTTTTTTTATACATAGATTACGATACCTCGTCGTGTTTGTCTAAGGGTGAGCACAGCAAAGCGACACTGATCTTCGCCGCATGCTCATAAAGAGCTGCAATAACCTTTTCGTTTGAGTACCAATATATGAAATAAACAGGGGGAGCTTAAGCTCCCCCTGTCATCACCTGCACCGCACTGCGCATTACAGCAGGACTTTTCTTGAAACGTTGACACGACCTTTAGAATCGATTTCAATAACCTTTACGACAACTTCGTCGCCAACAGCAAATTTGTCTTCGATTTTTTCGAGGCGCTCCTTGGTCAACTGAGAAATGTGACACATGCCTTCTTTCCCTGGGAGGAGCTCGACGAAGGCACCAAAGTTCATGATACGCGTAATCTTGCCTGTATAGACTTCGCCAACTTCGATTTCCTTGACGATATTTTGAATATCCTTGAGGGCTCTTTCACCACTGATGCCGTCCGGCGCAGTTATAAGAACGCGGCCATCGTCCTCGATGTCAATTTTTACGCTGTATTCTGTCGTAATTCTGTTAATGACTTTTCCGCCTGGTCCAATGACTTCGCGGATCTTGTCCGGATGGATATTGATCATGAAGACCCTTGGCGCGTAGATTGACATAGTCGGACGCGGTTTAGCCATAACCTTGTTCATTTCTTCGAGAATAAAGAGTCTGCCACGCTTAGCTTGAGAAAGTGCCATTTCGAAGACAGAATCGTCGAGGCCTTTCAGCTTGATATCCATTTGAAGCGCGGTGATGCCGTCCTTAGTTCCAGCGACTTTGAAGTCCATGTCCCCAAGGGCATCTTCAAGACCTTGAATGTCACTGAGAATTGTAAACTGGCCTTCCTCCGCAATGAGTCCCATTGCGATCCCGGCGACAGAATCTTTAATTGGAACGCCTGCGTCAAGGAGCGATAACGTTGAACCGCAGATACTCGCTTGTGAGGAGCTGCCATTGCAGGTCAGAACTTCTGAAACGAGACGAATCGCGTAAGGGAAGTCATTTTCGTCTGGAATAACAGGAAGAAGCGCGCGCTCACCGAGTGCACCGTGTCCAATAGAGCGGCGGTTCGTTCTCATCATGCCCACTTCGCCAACTGAGTAAGGTGGGAAATTGTAGTGGTGCATGTAACGTTTTGTGTCTTCGAGGCCAATCCCATCAATACGCTGAGCTTCACCAAGAGCGCCCAGGGTCGTGATTGTCAGTGCCTGTGTCAGACCTCTCGTAAAGAGACCGGAGCCATGCGTACGTGGAAGCATGCCCACTTCACACCAGATCGGACGAATTTCATCCGCTTTTCTGCCGTCAGGACGAATTTTTTCAATCGCGATCATTTTGCGAACGATTTCCTTTTCAACGGACTTGAAGAAGTTGTTCATAAAGCCAGCCTGTGTAGGATATGACTCATCAAAGATTTTATGCATTTCTTCCTTGATGCCATCAATTGTTTCCGTACGCTCAGCTTTGTCAGCAATGCGGAGTGCTGCGTTCAGCTTCTCCCTAAGGAAGGAATCCAGGTCAGCGACCAGCATCTCGTCGACGACAGGCGCGACAACTTCAAACTTTTGCTTGCCAATTTCAGCTTGAATCCCCTCAATGAAGGCAACAATGCGTTTGATTTCTGCATGGCCAAAAAGGATAGCACCCAGCATAACTTCTTCCGTCAGAATTTCAGCGCCAGCTTCGACCATAGTGATCGCATCCTTAGTCCCTGAAACGACCAGGTGCAGTGAAGACTGTTCACTTTGAGCAACGCTTGGGTTGATGACATAGTCACCATCAACATAACCTACAATGACAGAGCCTGTAGGGCCATCAAAAGGAATGTCTGAGATCGAGAGCGCTATGGAGGAGCCAATCATGGCAAGAACATCCGGTGCGCAGTCTTGATCTACAGAAAAGACTGTATTGACTAATTGAACTTCATTTCGGTAGTGCTCCGGAAACAGTGGACGGATTGGCCGGTCGATCAAGCGAGCTGTAAGGGTCGCTTTCTCAGAAGGACGGCCTTCGCGCTTAATAAAGCCCCCTGGAATTTTACCGACAGCATACTGCTTCTCCTCGTACTCAACCGTCAGCGGAAAGAAATCAATGCCTTCTCGCGGCTTTTTCGTGCCAGTTGCCGCTGAAAGGACTACAGTGTCTCCCATTCGGACCATACAAGAGCCATTTGCAAGATTAGCGACCTTGCCAATTTCAACTTCCAGTGTTTTACCAGCAAAATCATACTGATAACGTTTGACATTGGGTTCCATAAATTTCCTCCTAATAGTCTGAGCTATGACCGGCTGAGAAATTTATCCTACTTGACCAAGGCGCCGCGCGTCCCTCTCAAAGTCTCATGATCTCTTTAAGATGAGTACCGAAGCCTTCGTCAAGTAGGACAAACCTAAAATAAATTTCTTTTGCAGCCGGTGTTTACTTCAGATGATAAAATAAGTGAGCGGGGTTGCCGCTCACTTAAGTGATTGACCGAGCCTTGCCATACAATTTCAGAACCTTTGCGGCTCTGCTTCGTGTAAGACCTCCGGTCAAGCAGCCTCGTTCACATTACTTTCTCAGTCCGAGTCTCGCGATCAGCTCTCTGTAACGCTCAATATCATTCTGACGCAGGTAGTTGAGAAGGTTTCTTCTCTTACCAACCATTTTAAGGAGACCTCTGCGTGAGTGGTGGTCCTTTTTGTGCGTTTGAAGATGTCCATTGAGCTCGTTGATACGCGCTGTAAGAAGCGCAATCTGAACCTCTGGGGAGCCGGTGTCGCCTTCGTGAGTTTTGTAAGTTTCGATTACCGCATTTTTCTTTTCTTTTGTGATCATTGTCACACCTCCATAATTATTCCAGAATCCGTGGTGACCGTCGGTGTCTTCGGTCATCTCAGACTAAGGCTTTAACATTAAAATAATACCATATTGATACCTGCATTACAATGAAAAACTTAAAGACATAGTACAGGGCTTAGAGTGGCCGATGGTCAAAATAAAAGCGCTTCGCCTTCGCCACATCCGCGTCAATAACCTCCACCAATTCCTGCACACTGTTAAAATGCGCTTCATCCCGGAGGCGATCCACCAAAAAGACCGTCAGCATTTCACCATAAATTTCCTTGTTAAAATCGAGGATGTAGGTTTCTATACTGAGCTCATGCTGATTGAAGGTTGGATTGTAGCCAACGTTGGTTAAACTATGGTAACGGACGCCCTGGTATTCCGTCTCAGAGACATAAACGCCCGGCTTGATCAAGGTCATCTGGCTTGAAATCATGAAATTCGCGGTTGGATAACCCAGCTGACGTCCAAGCTGCTTGCCTTTTTTGATGATGCCGCTGACAGCATAAGGTCTGCCAAGGAGTCGCTGCGCTTCTTTAATTTCACCATGTCTCAAATGCTTTCGGATGGCAGAGCTGGAAACCTTTTCACCCTCAATTTCGACCGGCTCGAGTACCAGAAGCTCGTAGCCGTATTGCTTCGACAGTTTTTGAAGGAGCGCTGGATTTCCAGCAGCACGACGGCCAAATTTAAAATCAAAGCCAACGCTGATGAGCCGCACGTCCATGCCGTCGATCAGATATTTCCCTACAAAACGCTCTGCCTCTGTAGACATCAGCGTTTCGTCAAATTCAATCAAAACGAGATAATCCACACCAAGCTCTTCAATGCGCAAAATCTTTTCTTCCACCGCGATAAGTCTCAGTGACTTTAGCTCAGGATTGGTAAGCTCTCTCGGATGATTGGAATAGGTAAAGACGACACTCTTAACGCCAAGCCGTTTGCAGGCAGCCACGTGGGTTTCAATCAAAGTCTTGTGGCCAATGTGCAGCCCGTCAAAAGTTCCAAGTACAATGCCGACTTCCCTATGAAGTTCAGTTATTTCGTGGATGGAGTCAAATATCAGCATGATCATCACCACTTATCAACAATTTTTCCAGTGTGGGTTTCCCTTCCGGACCAATCCAAGTGCCAAGGCCTATGAAGACAGTGTCTTCATAGATTCTGAATTGTTCAGACACGCTGCGGTCCAGCCCTCGAGTCCATGAGGTCAAATCCGTCTTGACGCCGTTTCGGAGAAGCCTGCCTGCTCTTCTGTCCACATGGATAAGGGGAAGATGTCTGAAAGGTGCATCAATACTATGCAGCGCAGCTTCAAGCTCAGTCTTGTCCATAGCTTCGAGAGTCTCCAGAGTAATGGCGTTCTCAAGAGTAAAAACGCCGCTGGCTGTACGCTCCAGTGCTGTCATAACTGCACCGCAGCCGAGGGTCTGACCCACATCATGACAAAGGGTCCTGATGTAAGTACCTTTGGAACAGACGACATCAAAGACCACATTGCCCTTCTCGATTGAAAGTATTTTAATAGAGCGGATCCAACGAATACGGGCTTCACGCTCAATGACAATACCTTCACGTGCCAACTCGTACAGCTTTCTCCCACCGACTTTAACAGCACTGTACATGGGTGGTATCTGCTCAATTTCACCCACCATTGATATAAGTGTGTCTCTTACCGCCGCTTCTGAAGGCAGCGGCGCCTCTGTTGAAGTGACCTCACCCCAGATGTCCTGAGTGTCGCTCACCTTCCCAAGACACATAGCGCATCTGTACGCTTTATCCTCAGAAGACAAAAATTCTACAATTTTCGTCGCTTTGCCCAGACAGACCGGCAGCACGCCCGTTGCCATGGGATCCAAAGTGCCAGTATGGCCAATCCGCTTCATTCTCGTAATTCGCCGCAGAATTGCGACAACATCATGAGAGGTCATCCCGGCAGGTTTATAAACATTCAAGATACCATTCAAGTCTGTTCCACCGCCAATGTTATTTCTTCCAGGATTTTATACCGAACCTCCTCGAGGATGCCCGACAAAGTGAAGCCCGCTGCCTTGGTATGACCCCCGCCGTCAAAGTGAAGTGCCAAACGGCTGACGTCGAATTTATATTTCGACCTGGCACTGACCTTATAGACCCCAGCCGCTGTTTCTTTTAAAAACAGCGCGACCTCAACACCTGAAATATCTCTCAGAAACTCACAGATCCCGTCCGTGTCATATTCGACAATTTCCTGGGCATCTGCTTCAACAAGGGTCACGTGAGAAACTGCGACTTTTCCGCCTTTGAGCAGCAGCAGATTATCCAGGGCGATGCCTAAAAGCTTGACGCCGTCCAGTGGCTTATTGTGATACAACCGCGTATTAATGGTTTCAGTGTCAATTCCGAAATCGATCAATGTCCCCGCCAGACGCATGGTTTCTGAGGATGTATTGGAATAGCGGAAGCTCCCCGTATCCGTCGAAACAGCCGCGTAGATCGCTTCTGCAGCCCTGGTGGTCAGTGGCGCCTCATAAGCTTGAAACAATCTGTAGATCAGTTCCCCTGTTGAAGAGGCTGCGCTGTCCACTTGATTTACTGCTGCAAACAGATCATTTGTCACATGGTGGTCAATATTATAAGTCTTCCTGGCTTTTGAGAAAAGCTCAAATTTGTCTGAAATTCTGGACAAATCACTGCAATCGACTACAAAGACATCAAAAGGCGCTTTAACTGGATGCATCCACGCCTCCACCACTTTGACAAAGCGTTCGTTTCTAAGCCATTCCAGAGATTCTGGCAATGTATCTTCCATGACAATTTTGGCATGAATGTCCAAAGTCTCAAGAAGCTCACAGAGTGCGACAGCTGATCCAACAGCGTCACCATCCGGGAGGAGGTGGGTCATAATCAGCGCAGTTTTGGGATGGTCTTCTTTTGTTTGATAAAATAGCTCCACTTAGATAGCACCTCCAAAATGCGGCAGTAAACGGGTTAAACCATAAGACAAACCCGGGCGACGATACAAGGGGCTGTAAAGCCCCTTGTATCGTCGTCCGGCTCGTCTGTCAGTCTATTCTTCGTCTTCGTTCTCTTCGTCCTCTTCTTGATCCTCCAGGCCTTCAGCAGAGTCATCCGCCTCATCTGCGTGTACCGCATGAGCATCATCTTCCTCGTTGACCTTCTTGATCAGGTTTGTAAGATAAACGCCTTTTTCAATGGACTCATCCTTGATGAATATTGGCTCTGGTGTATAGCGCAGATCAATGGCTTTTCCAATCTCTTTCCTGATAAACCCTTTAGCTTTATTCAAGCCTTCAATGGTTTGATCCAAGTCAGCGTTTGGATCATAGACACTGATATAAATATTGGTGTATCTAAGGTCATTGGTCGTATCCACCGAAGTCACGCTGGTCATTCTTGAAATTCTGGGATCTTTCAGTTCAAATAAGAGGAGATTGCTGACAACTTTTTTTATTTCTTCGGAAATTCTTCTGGTTCTTGTGATTCCCATAGTTAACACCTGCTTTCAAAATCGCCCTCAGGTACCCGAGCATAGGCGCTTAGTTTATGAACGTTTGACTTCCTCAATGATGAAGGCTTCAATTTCGTCGCCTTCCTTAAGGTCATTATAGTTTTCAAGGCCAACACCACACTCATAACCTTGAGCGACTTCCTTGGCATCATCCTTAAAACGTTTAAGTGATGACAGTTTGCCTTCGTGAATGACAATACCATCACGAATCAGCCTCACTTGTGAATTTCTGGTGACTTTACCGTTAGTGACATAAGCGCCGGCTATGGTCCCAACATTTGGAACCTTGAAGGTCGCTCTGATTGAAAGTGTCCCAAGGACAACTTCTTTGTATATAGGCGCAAGCATGCCTTTCATGGCCGCTTCAACGTCGCTGATTGCTTCATAGATAATTCTGTAGGTTTTAAGTTCAACACCTTCGTTTTCCGCCAAAGAGGCAACGACCGCAGAAGGTCTGACATTGAAGCCAATAATTATGGCGTTGGAAGCAGATGCCAATAAAATGTCCGACTCGGTAATCGTTCCAACATTCGCATGGATAACATTGACGCGGACTTCTTCGTTGGTGATTTTATTCAGCGAGGTCTTAAGCGCTTCTACTGAGCCATGGGCATCTGCTTTGACAATGATGTTGAGGTCCTTGATCTGGCCTTGGCTGATCTGATTGAAGAGATCCTCCAAAGAGATATGCGGCGTTTTTCGCAGTGTAGACACACGCAGCTCCGCTTGGCGTTTCTCTGCCATAGCGCGGGCGTGCCGCTCTTCTTCAGTCGCATAAAACTTGTCCCCGGCAGTCGGAACATCGTTCAGGCCTGTAATTTCAACAGCTGAAGCAGGTCCCGCCTGTTTAATGGTCTTGCCGTGGGAATTGAACATAGCCCTGACTCTGCCGTGAGTCGCGCCGGCAGCTACCGGGTCGCCAACGCGCAATGTGCCGTTTTCAATAAGTACAGTTGCCACTGGACCCCTGCCCTTTTCCACTTTTGCTTCGAGTATTGTACCCAGCGCAGGACGCTTAGGGTTTGCTTTAAGTTCAAGCATTTCTGCCACCAAAAGCACCATTTCGAGAAGTGTGTCTATCCCAATGTTCTTAATGGCTGAAACTTCAACGGAAATGACGTCTCCGCCCCATTCTTCAATGAGCAGGCCTCTGTCAGCCAGTTCTTGCTTGACACGGTCAGGGTTGGCGTTCGCCTTGTCAATTTTATTGACGGCGACAATAATTGGAACGCCTGCTGCCTTGGCATGGTCAATGGCTTCAATAGTTTGCGGCATGACACCGTCATCTGCTGCCACGACAAGAATTGCAATATCCGTGACTTTCGCGCCACGGGCACGCAGTGTTGTAAACGCTTCATGACCTGGTGTATCCAAAAAGACGATCTTTTCGCCTTTAAGTGACACCTCTGAAGCACCTATGTGCTGAGTGATGCCACCAGCTTCACCGGTTGTGACACTCGTGTTGCGAATTGCGTCAAGAAGCGAGGTTTTTCCGTGATCGACGTGTCCCATGACAGTGACGACAGGCGCACGCTTTGTCAGGTCTTCTGGGCGGTCTTCGAAGTTGTAGCGCTTCTCTTCGATTTCTTCTTCTGTCAACTTTTTAGACACGGAGATGCCGTATTCAATCGCAATCATTTCAGCAGTCTCAAAGTCAATATCCTGATTGAGGGTTGCCATGACGCCAAGGTTCATAAGCTTCATGATGATATCCTTAGGCTGCTTCTTAAGTTCTTTTGCCAGTTCACCAATAGAGATGGTTTCCCCAAGGACTATTTCGTTTTCATAACTGAATTCCTGCGGACGAAATGCAGGATTGGTCTCCTGGCGGCGTTTTTTCTTGGCTTTCTTATTTTTGGAACCGCGGCCTTCAAGTTGCTGCTCAATTTCTTCTTCAGCCTCTTCAATAGCGCGGATTACTTTTTTGGGTTTTTCAATTTTTTTGTCAGCAAAGCTTGATTTGATAATCTCATCTTCCAGATCATCCTCGTAAAGCGCCTCTGCTTCATCCTCAAAGAGGTCTTCTTCGACTTCTTCTATCTCTTCTTCGTCCTCTTCTGCTTCGATGCTTTCACTGACCGCACCTGACAATAACGCCTTGAGAACCTCAATGTCGCTGTCCTCAAGGGTACTCATATGATTGTGAACCTCGACGCCAAGCGCTTCGAATTTCTCAATCAATTCTTTGCTCGTCAGGTTTAAGTCTTTAGCAAGTTGGTATACTCTTATTTTCGACAATTTGCGTCACCTCCGCGATCTATTCACCGGTCTTCTCAGCCGCCTTAAGCATCTGAGTCGCGAAGCCCTGATCTGTGACACCAATCAGAGCGCGATTGGATTTCCCAATCGCCTGCGAGAGCGTATCCTTGTCCAGCACCTCTAAAAACTCAACGCCAAATGAGGTCTTCCACTGATTCGCCCGATCCTTCGTATTTTCCGAAGCATCACCAGCTACAATTAATAATTTCACTTTTCTTTTCTTTAGTGCTATATGCACTGTATCTTCGCCAGCAACAAGCTTACCGGCTTTTTGCGCGAAGCCCAGAAGCGTCAGGAAAGCTTGATTCATTTTTTTTGTTTCTCCTCCAGCTGCTTTTCGAGCTCTGCGTAGACGGCCTTGTCAATTCTTGTGCCGAGGGATCTGCTGAGGGCATCACGCTTTTCAGCCTTTCTGAGGCATTCCGGATCCGGGCATAAATAAGCGCCTCTTCCATTTGCCTTGCCCACAAAATCGATGAACACCTGATCCTCGTTATTCTTGACAACACGGATCAATTCTTTCTTCGTCTTCTGCTCACCACACCCAACGCAGGTGCGCATAGGGATTTTTCTGGGTTTCACGAATGTTGCCTCCCTTGTTCAAAGCTGACGCCATCTGGTCTGCAGACCTGCGTCAGGGATAAAGTTGTTTCCTGCTCGACTATTTTTCTGCCGTTTCAGTGCCGGCACCAGTGCCTGACACAATCTTTTCGTACTGGCTTGCGCTCTTAATGTCAATCTTCCAGTTCGTCAGTTTGGCAGCGAGCCTTGCGTTCTGCCCTTCTTTGCCAATAGCCAGAGAGAGCTGATAATCCGGGACGACTACAGTCGCAGATTTTTCGTCGTCATGAATCACGACCAGGTCGACTTTCGAAGGGCTAAGAGCGCTCGAAATAAAGATTGCAGGATCTTCACTCCACTCGACAATATCAATTTTTTCTCCGCCGAGCTCATTGACTATATTCTGAACGCGAGTGCCTTTTGGTCCTACGCAGGAGCCCACCGGATCGAGATCCTGGTTGCGCGCGTATACTGCGAGTTTGGTTCTGGATCCGGCTTCTCTTGAAATTGCTTTGATTTCAACTTCTCCACTAAAAATTTCAGGAACTTCCAACTCAAATAGCCGCTTCACGAGGCCTGGATGGGTTCTTGAGACCACAATCTGAGGCCCTTTGCTGGTCTTGTTCACCTCAACTATAAAAGTCTTGATGCGTCCGCCCTGCGGGTATTCTTCTCCAGGAATTTGTTCGCTTGGCATTAAGACAGCCTCGGTTTTTCCTAAATTGATGAACACTGTGCCTTTTGAGATCCGCTGAATCATACCCGTTACAATTTCGCTTTCACGGTCGACAAACTCGTCAAAGATAATGGATCGCTCTGCCTCACGGATTCTCTGGACGACAACCTGTTTAGCGGTCTGAGCTGCTATTCGGCCAAAGTCACGAGGCGTAACCTCCTCGTCAATGATGTCTCCCAGCTCATAGTTGGGATCGCGTTTCTTTGCGTCTTCCAGCGCAATATCAAATGAATCCTCTTCAGGTACTTCGACGACCTCGCATCTGGAGTAGACACGCACATCCCCTGTGTTTTCGTCAATAACGACCTTAACATTGTGAGATGAACCAAAATTCTTTTTATAAGCAGTAATGAGTGCTGCTTCGATGGTTTCCAGAAGCAAGGCTTTGGAAATGCCTTTCTCCCGCTCCAGCTGCTCCAGCGCCTCGAGCAATTCGTGCTTCACTTACTCTCCTCCTATCTCATCCAGGCCGTCAAATTTTCCTACCAGCCTGATGCTTGAAATTTTCTCTTTGCTGAGCTCTACAAGCCTTGCACCCATCTCTATAGTGAGAAGGCCATCCGAATAGGACTTCAGTGTGCCTTTGATCAGCTTAAGGCCATCCAGTGGTGTGTAGAGCTTTGCCTGTACCAGCTTGCCAATATTTCGTTCAAAATCCTCCGGACGCTTAAGCTCACGCTCCACACCCGGAGAGGTGACTTCCAGGAAATACTGCTCTTCAATTGGATCAACCTTGTCCAGCTTTGAATTCAGCGCTCGGCTGACCTCGCTGCAATCATCCAGGCTAACCCCTTCTTCTTTGTCAATGGTCAGTCTCAGATATCTGAAAGGACCCTCCTTGACAAACTCTACATCGATCAGTTCCACCTCTGCCTGGGCGCAGATAGGCTCTGCCAAATCGCGGACGACGTCAACGACTCTTCTTTTTTTCAATTTTAATACCTCCCCGTGCCTGTTATCACTTAAAACGCGCATTTGAGCGTTCTTTTGCCTAATAACGACAAAGAGCGGGATTTCCCCACTCTTTGCGCAACATTTATTCATCCTTAAAAATTATAGCACAATTTGTTGACAGATGCAAATTTCTTTACAGTGTTCAGCGCATAGTGTAAATCCACTCAGATCCACTAAAACAGCGACAATTGATTGCGCTCGGGCATTTCTTGAACCGCGCCGTGAAGCACTAAGGCATCCACTACAGTTTTTGTCGCTTTTGCCCTCGACTTCAGATCCTCCAGGGAAAGATATTCACCATGGAAGCGCTCTTCGACAATCTTTTGGGCCGCGTTGTCACCCACGCCTTGCAGGGATTGAAGGGGCGGCCTCAGCATACCGTTCTCCTCAATAAAAGCATTTGCCTCACTTTTATACAAATCCACCTTGTGGAAATCAAAACCCCGGCTGTAGTATTCATCTACGAGCTCCATAATACCATAGAGATCCTGTTCTTTTTTCGTCAGGACATCCCAATTTTCCTCCATCCAGCGCTTCTTTTCACGCACAGCACGTTTACCCTGACAGATCAGCTGAGCATCAAAATCTTCGACCTTGCTGCTGAAATAACTGGCATAGAAAGCAAGAGGATGATGGACTTTAAAATAAGCGATTCTAAATGACATGGTGACATAAGCCACCGCATGGGCTTTTGGAAACATGTATTGAATGGTATTACAGGAATTGATATACCAGTCCGGCACGTCAAATTCCCGCATGAGCGATTCATTCTCCTCCGTCAGACCTTTGCCTTTACGGACGCGCTCCATGATCGTGAAGGCTTGCTTGGGCGGCAGACCCTTCTGAATCAGATAGTTCATGATGTCATCCCGTGTTGAAATAACGTGCTTCAGGTCAGCTATGCCGTTTCTCACAAGTGTCTGGGCGTTGTTGACCCAGACGTCCGTTCCGTGGGAGAGTCCGGAAATGCGAACCAGTTCGGCCAGTGTTGTTGGCTGTGTATCGACCAGCATCTGCCGTACAAATTTGGTTCCAAATTCAGGAATGCCCAAGCTCCCTGTTTCCGACTTGTACTCCGGGTCCACTATGCCTAAGGTTTCATTGCTGGTGAAAATCCTGAGCGTCGCTGGATCGTCCAGCGGTATTTTGAGTACATCGAGTTTGGTCATTTCCTCCAACTGCTTGATCATAGTCGGGACATCGTGTCCCAGAATGTCAAGTTTCAGAATTCTGCCGCTGATCGAATGGTAATCGAAGTGCGTCGTGACGACATCAGATTTCATATCATTCGCTGGAAACTGAATTGGGCAAAAGTCATGGATATCCTTATAAGACGGCACGACCATGATGCCGCCTGGATGCTGTCCCGTTGTGCGTTTGATGCCAGTACACCCGCTGGCAAGACGTTCAATTTCACGAGAATTCACCGTTAGGTTTTTTTCCTCGAAATACTTTTTAACGAAGCCATAAGCCGTCTTGTCGGCAATAGTACCTATGGTCCCCGCTTTATAGACATAACCTTTTCCAAAAAGCTCCTCTGTATATTTGTGGGCTGTCGCTTGATAAACCCCGGCAAAGTTGAGGTCTATATCCGGTTCCTTATCACCTTCAAAACCAAGGAAGGTCTCAAAGGGAATGTCGTGACCGTCTTTATCAAGTTTGGACCCGCACTTTGGACAGTCCCTGTCGGGCAGGTCGGCGCCGCTTATGTCGCCTGCTTCCGTCATAAACTCTGAAAACTTGCATGACGGACAGAGATAGTGAGGTGGCAGTGGATTGACCTCTGTTATATCGCACATGGTCGCCGCCAGGGAAGACCCTACGGATCCCCGGCTGCCAACCAGATAGCCATCTTCCATGGATTTCTTAACCAATTTATGGGCAATGATGTACATGACCGCATAGCCATTTGAAATGATGGAATTCAGCTCTCGCTCCAGGCGCTTGTCGACGAGCTCTGGCAGCGGGCTGCCGTAAAGCCTCACAGCTTTGTCGACGCAAAGACGACGGAGGTCTTCATCAGAGCCTTCAATGATAGGTGGAAAGGTTTCATCCGGAATAGGCATAATTGAATCCACCTGGTCCGCAATCTTGTTTGTGGCCTCAACGACGACTTCATAGGCCGTTTTCTCACCGAGGTAATCGAACTCCTGAAGCATTTCCGCTGTTGTACGCAAATAAAGCGGGGGCTGATTTTCAGCGTCGTCGTATCCTTGTCCTGCCATGAGAATACGGCGGTACACCTCATCCTCTGGTTCCAGGAAGTGGACATCACAAGTCGCAGCCACAGTCTTTCCAAGCCGCCCGCCCAAGTCCACAATTTTACGGTTGATCACTTTCAAAGCTTCCTGATTTTGCACCAGGCCTTTGTCAATCATAAACTGATTGTTGCCCAATGGCTGAATCTCCAGGAAATCGTAGAAGCCGGCAATCTTTTCAACGTCCTCTTCACTGCGGTTCTCAACGAGGGCTTTGAACAGCTCACCACTTTCACAGGCAGAACCCAGAATCAGATTATCTTTATGCTCTTCCAGAAGGCTCCTCGGAATTCTGGGCTTCTTATAAAAAGTCTTCATGTGAGCGTGTGTTACCAATTGATAAAGCGCTTTCAGACCCTTTAGGTTCTTCACCAGAATGATGATATGGTGGGAGTCCATCATGGTATGGCTCATGTTGGCGGACGCGAACCGGGTCAAGCCGTTCAAGTCAGAGACGCCTTCCTCCCTGAGCCTGGCCACGAGCTTTAAAAACACTTCTGCGGTTGCCGTAGCGTCGTCCAGCGCCCTGTGGTGGTTTTCCAGCTTGACGCCAAGATGCTTCGCCACCATATTGAGCCGGTGACGCTTGAGGTCTTTCAGCAACAATCGGCTAAGTCCCAGGGTGTCCACGGAGGTCATGTCATAAGGATAACCAAGCTGGCTGCAGGCTTCGCGAACAAAGCCCGTATCAAAGCCAGCGTTATGCGCCACAAGGACAGCGCCCCTGGCAAACTCCAAAAATCTCGGAAGGATTTCTTCAATCCCCGGCTGGCCCGTCAGCTGCTCGTCCTCTATACCTGTCAGCTCTTTAATCTTTTCGCTGAGAGGCTCGTGAGGGTCAACCAAAGCGGAAAAAGTCTCTGTGATCTGACCACCTTCAATGCGCACTGCCGCGATCTCAATGATCTTGTCATGCTTAGGATTGAGTCCCGTCGTTTCAATGTCAAACACTACGAAATCCGCCTCCAGGGTCTGACCCTTGGAGGAACGCACGATTTTCACCTCGTCGTCAATCAGGTAACCTTCCATACCGTATATAATTTTTATGTCTTTGCCCCTTGCCGTCTCCATGGCTTCCGGAAAGGCCTGCAGCACACCGTGATCTGTCACCGCGATCGCTTTATGGCCCCAGTCCATTGCCCGTTTAATCAATGACTTGACTGAGGAAATACCATCCATGTCACTCATGTTCGTGTGGCAATGGAGCTCCACGCGCTTGACGGGCGCTTCATCCCTGCGCTTCAGCGGCGCCTCCCCAACATTGATGTTATTCAGATAAAGGGCCATTTCCTTGTCAAAGGTATCATACCTGAGGGTTCCTTCAAATTTATACCAACCGCCCACTTTAAGCTTTTCCAGCAGGGTCTGGGACTCTTTGGCACTCTTGAGGAACAGCTTGGCACCAAGGGAGCTCGTCCGGTCAGAGATTGAAAGGTTGAGGAGCACCTTGCCTGTTTTCAGGTCCCTGGTCTGCAGTGTAAGCACCTCCGCCTCAACGGCGTAAGTGCCCTCCTCCTCTGCTAGCTCCACCATTGAGGTGATGGGCCTTTTGATTTTAAAGCGGTACAGGACGCTGTCATCCTGAGGCTCAGAATTTTTCCACTGATTTTTTGCCTGTGGTTTCGGAGCTGACTTTGGCGCATTCACAGGTACGCTTGCCATAAATGTCTTAAGATCGCTTTCTTTTTTTGAATCCAGCGCATCAGAAGCAACTTTACAGCCCTCAACATCATAAATAGGCGTCAGTTTGAAGGAGACGCCAAAATGACTATCAAAGTTGTTTTCCAGCACCTCCAGGATCTTTCGGCTGCTCAAATGCTCCGAGGTCACCTGATCCGGGATATGCAGACAATATTGAATTTCATTCTGCCTTACAAAAGCTTCCTTTTTTAGAAAAGCAGCCGCAGAAGGCGCCTGCTGCTTAAGCCAGTACATAGCCCAGTGCAGTCTTTCATTAGACTGCGCGGCTTCATCCTCCGGCGATACAGGTGCTTCGACAGCACATACCCAATCGAGGCTGCAAACCTCTGGAATGGCCTTTTGAACCCGATCCAAAAAGGCTTCCAGCTTTTCCGGCTCTGGAAAATAGCCTGCAGCCAGCTGAAGCTTTAAGGATTCAGGCTTTTTGGACAGCGCTACGCGTTCCAGCCGTATTGTTTCACCAAATTGTTCCATTAACCAGTTCTGAATCGACATATTGTTCTTCCTTTACTTTTTGCCTTGTTGTTATCACTATACTAAACCCAGCAGAGACCCTGCCGCTACAGACGCCTGATTTCCTCCAGCAGCAGCTCAACCAGATCTTCTTCCTTTGCTTTCTTCAGGATGACCCCTTTTTTAAAGATGAGGGCTTCACCCTTTCCGCCTGCAATGCCAAGATCCGCTTCCCTCGCTTCACCCGGTCCATTGACTGCGCAGCCCATTATGGCAAGGGTGATATCCTTGTCCAGGCCTTCAATCCGGCGTTCTACCTCATCCGCTATTTTTTCCAGATCAATCTGACAGCGGCCGCACGTTGGACAAGAGATCAACCGTATGCCGCCTTTTCTGAGGCCCACCGCACTGAGGATCTCCCTGGCTACTTTGATTTCATTCAGTGGGTCTCCTGTCAGTGAGACTCTGAGGGTGTCACCCATGCCACCGAGCAAAAGGTGGCCAATGGCAATGGAGGAGCGGATGCTGCCTTTAAACACAGTGCCGGATTCTGTAAGCCCAATGTGAAACGGTGCGTCGGTTTGGCCACTGAGCAGCTCATACGCCCGAATCGTCGTCTGAATATCTGAAGATTTTAATGCGACAATCACATTTTCAAAGTTCAAGGTGTCTAAAATATCAAGGTGTCGCTTGGCGCTTTCAACAATTGCTTCAGGTGTTACTCCGCCGTATTTTTCCAAAAGTTCTTTTTCCAAAGAGCCGCCATTGACACCAATCCGGATGGGGATATGGCGTTCCCTGGCCAAACTGACAACTTCTCTGACACGATCTATACTGCCTATGTTGCCTGGATTCAGCCTTATTTTCGCCGCGCCGGCTTCAATGGACTTTAGCGCGAGGCGGTGATCAAAATGGATATCAGCGACCACCGGAATTGAACTTCTCCTGATGATTTCCGGGAGTTTTTCTGCTGCTTCCATGTCCGGAACCGCCAAACGTATGATTTCACAGCCAGCAGAAGCGAGTGCCTGGATTTGCGCGACAGTCGCCTCTGCATCCCTTGTGTCCGTTGTCGTCATGGACTGGATGCTGACGGGGTGGTCAGACCCAATGCCCACCGGTCCTACAAAAACTTGCCGGGTTAATCTTCTCATGCAATCACCTCATTGGATAGAAAGTGGCTTACTGAAACAATCTCAAAATATCTTTATAAAGCACGAAAAGCATCAGCGCCATTAGCAGTGCAAAGCCCGCCAGATGAACCATGCCTTCTTTTTCCTTGTCAATCTTCTTTCTCAGGATGAGTTCAACTAAGATAAAGAAGATTCTGCCTCCATCTAACGCCGGAAGGGGAAGCAAGTTAAAAATACCCAGATTAATTGAAAACAGGCCTGTCAATGCCAACAGATTATAGATCCCGCCTCTGGCAGCTTCCCCTACCATGCCGGCCATCCCTACAGGCCCTACAATTTCAACACCTTCTTGACCGCCGGCAGGCAGCGCAGCCAAAAAGCTTACGACTTCCCGACTCATCATCCAGGTTTGCTGAACAGCCATTACAAAAGCACCGGAGGCATTGCTGCGGGTCAGCGGCCGAATACCTACAACATATCTCGTGTCTTCAGGATCTCTGGCTGCTTCCAGTTGAACGTACAGGATTTCCCCATCCCTTTCGATTTTCATCTCAAGCTGAGGATTTGGCGCTATTTGAGCCGTAACATCATTCCAGGTCGGCGTTGGAACGCCGTTGATTTCGAGAATATTGTCTCCAGGCATAAGCTCGCCGGACTGCGCAGCAGGCATGTCAGGAATGAGTTCACCGACAGCATTGACCGGAAATCCAATCCCCCACATGACAATGGTAAAGACTAAAATCGCGAGTACGAAGTTCATGATTGGACCGGCAAACAAAACCGTAAGCCTTTTCCAGGCTGGTGCATTCAGGAAACTGCGCGGGTCTTCTGACACGGTATCTTCATCCATCTTGACAAAGCCTCCGAGCGGAAACGCCCGTATTCCATAATCTGTTTCACCAATTTTTTTAGAGAAAAGCTTGGGTCCAAACCCAAGGGCAAACTCAAAAACCCTGATTTTATGAAGTTTCGCCAGGGCGAAATGACCCAGCTCGTGAAAAAAAACAATGATGCCAAAAACGACAATATAGCTGATAAAGGTGATCAAAAACTCACTCCCTGTCTTAATGTTTAATCGTATTGAACCTGCCTGCGGGTGTCCGCGTCAATCTCCAAAATGGTTTCATAATCCGGATTTTGAATGACCTTATGACGCTCAAGCAAAGCTTCAATGCGGCTGCTGATGTCATAAAACCCAATTTCTCCTTTTAAGAACCGGGCGACCAGGGCCTCATTTGCCGCGTTGAGAACCGTAGTCGCAGTGCCGCCCAAGCGCCCTGCCTTGTAAGCCAGGGCAAGGCAAGGAAATCGTTCTGTATCCGGTGACGCAAAAGTCAGCTGACCAAGCTTCGTTAGGTCCAAACGTTCGAAAGCTGACGCTATGCGCTCTGGATAACCGAGGGCGTAGAGTATGGGCAGTCTCATGTCTGGCATTCCAAGCTGAGCAATTACCGAGCTGTCTTTGTACTGTACCATGGAATGAATGATGCTTTCCTTATGGACCAGAACGTCAATGTCATCATAAGGCACATTGAACAGCCAGCGGGCTTCAATGACTTCAAGACCCTTGTTCATGAGGGTAGACGAGTCTATGGTGATCTTGCTGCCCATGGACCAGTTCGGATGCTTCAGAGCTTCCCTGCTGGTCACTTTTTCCAGGCGTTCTCTGGACCACTCTGGATCTCTGAAGGGCCCGCCTGACGCTGTTAAAATCAATTTTTCGACGGATTCTGGCCGGTTTCCCTCCAGTGCCTGAAATAAAGCGCTGTGTTCGCTGTCTACAGGGAGCAGCTCAGCACCGTATTTTATCGATTCTTCCATAATGCGTTCCCCAGAGGTGACAAGCACCTCCTTGCTGGCCAGGGCAATGCGCCGTCCGGCCCGAATCGCTGAAATTGTAGGCAGCAGCGCGGCATTCCCCACAATGGACACCAGCACTGTGTCCACGTCCTCAAGAGCGGCAATTTCCTGAAGTCCTTCCAAACCTGCGTGGACCTGAATAGAGGCATCAATCACAGCGGTTCTTTGCTTCAATTCTGAATAAAGGGATTCATCCGCCGTGGCAACATGCCGGGGCCTGAAAGCCTCAACCTGCTCCATAAACAGATCCAGTTTACGGTGACAGCTCATAGCTTTCACAGAAAAGCGCTCAGGGTAAGCACTGATGACTTCCAGCGCCTGAGTGCCTATTGATCCCGTCGATCCAAGTATGACAATCTGCTTCATATAATCAGCTCATACAAAGGTCTAATCCAGGGCCGCGGAACGAACCTCCGGGACGCGGCGCATCTGACCTTAGTCTGAAGCCTTCTCTCCTTTTCAAATTAATCTATATGATCCAGCCACAGTAAATCTACAGCCTATTTTTTATTATACCGTATTTCACAATACTCGCCTGCATAAATTTAAAAAAATCTGCGGTTCCTCTCGAGGATCACGCAGATTTTATGTTTATAAGAGTCTGTAGATATAGGCCACATAAAAGACAATTGGAGCCGTCATCATAATACTGTCAAAGCGGTCGAGAACACCGCCATGACCGGGAAATAAATTTCCATAATCTTTTATGCCCATGATACGTTTAATCTTTGAAGCAATCAAGTCTCCAATCTGACCAGAAATACTGCCAAACAGACCTAAGGGAACTGCGTACCAAATAAAACCCGGCTCCAGGATCGCGGCGAATAACGTCACCAATATTACAGTGCCTAAAACGCCGCCCACCGCGCCTTCTACAGTCTTTTTGGGACTGACTGCCGGCAGAAGCTTATGTTTTCCAAAAAAACGTCCCGCGAAATACGCGCAGGTATCCGAGACCCAGGCCAGCAAAAAGACAAGACTGATAAAAAACAGACTGTCAAACTGATTGACGAGGACAATGTGGAAAAATGGCAGCACGACATATAGAAAGCCTAATGCCGTTACGCTGATGTCATAGATATGCAGCGCCTTACCAAATAAATTGATCAGCATCAGCATGATGACGAAAAGCGAAGCCACAAACAAATAAAATATTGGGTTCAAATTAAAGACATAGCCAAGATAAATCGCAAGGACAGTAAAAGCTGTCAGCTTTTCCATGGCATGAATCTCAATACTTCTGAACCCCTTGAAAAGCTCATGCAATGCGATCAATGTCAGCAGAAGGACCGCAGCTGTCAGCAGATGTCCCCCTATAAAGATGACCGCGATCAAAATTGGGAGCCCAATCAGACTTGTTATCACTCTTGACGACACGGCCCCACCTCACAGTTTTCCAAAGCGCCTATGGCGTTTAGCATATATTTCCAGTGCTTTGTCCAGCTCTTTGTCATCAAAATCCGGCCATAACACCTCTGTAAAATAAAATTCGGCATAAGCCAGCTGCCACAGCAGAAAATTAGAAATCCGCTGTTCACCGCTTGTACGAATCATAAGATCAGGATCAGGCTGGCCTGAAGTGTACAGATGCTTTTCAAAGGCTTCTGAATCAATCTGCGCCTCCGACAGGACACCAGCCGAGACCTCGGCGGCCAATCCTTTGGCAGCTTTTAGCAGCTCGTCCCGGCCGCCATAATTGAGGGCAATATTGACAATCAGCCCGTCATTATCCGCAGTGAGGGACTCAGCTTTTTTAACCTCCGCCCTTGCGCGTTCCGGCAAAGCGCTGAGGTCGCCAATACAGCGAATTTTTATACCGTTGCCGTGAAGCTCCGCAATTTCCTTTTGAAGGAATTGAACCAGAAGCTCCATAAGACCGCTCACTTCATCCACCGGCCTGTTCCAGTTCTCAGTCGAAAATGCATAGAGCGTCAGCACTTCTATACCGAGTTTTGAGCATCTCGATATCACCGAACGCAGTGCCTCTACACCCGCCTTATGTCCAAAGAGTCTGGGCATGAAGCGTTTTTCCGCCCAGCGGCCATTTCCGTCCATGATGATGGCAATATGCCGGGGCAAATGTTGTTGGGTCTGATTCATAGGTGCCTCCCTGTCTTGGCCAGCGTCTTGCCTTTGTTAAGTCCACCCTGAGCCAAGCCCGCTTATACTTCCATTATTTCCTTTTCTTTTTGGACGAGAAGGTCATCAATTTGCTTTATATATTTGTCCGTCATTTTCTGAACATCCGCTTCCGCAGACTTTAGATCGTCCTCAGTAATCTCAGAATTCTTGTTCATTTTTTTGAGTTTGTCGTTGGCATCCCGTCGCTCGTTGCGGATCGCGATCTTAGCATCCTCACCTGTCTTTTTCGCGACTTTAATGAGATCCTTGCGGCGCTCTTCTGTGAGTATTGGAATGGCTATGCGGATCACTTTTCCGTCATTGCTTGGATTTAAGCCAAGGTCCGCAATCATGATAGCCTTCTCAACATCCTTCAAAGCGCTGACATCATAAGGCTGAACCGTCAACATGCGCGGCTCCGGTGCAGCAATGGTCGCGAGGGATTTAAGCGGTGTCGGAGAGCCATAATAGTCGACGACAACCCGGTCAAGCAGCTGAGGATTAGCTCTGCCCGCTCGAATAGCATGAAGCTCTTCATTGAAAACATTAACGGTTTTTTGCATTTTCTCTTCAAATGTCTTTTTTACATCCTGAATCATCTTATTTGGCCTCCTTTATGATTGTACCAAGATTTTCACCGCAACATACTTTGATAATATTATGAGTCTCTTTAAGTCCGAAAACCAGAATTGGGATATTATTGTCCATACAGAGTGTTAAAGCCGTTGAATCCATAACACCAAGTCCGCGGTTTAGGACATCAATGTAAGAGAGCGCGTCTATCTTGACAGCACTTTTGTTGACCATAGGGTCGGAATCATAAACGCCGTCTACTTTTTTCGCAAGCAAAATAACTTCCGCTTCAATTTCAGCCGCACGCAGTGCCGCAGTAGTATCCGTGGAGAAATACGGGTTGCCTGTGCCTGCAGCAAATATGACCACTCTGCCCTTTTCAAGGTGCCTGACAGCGCGGCGGCGAATGTAGGGCTCCGCGATTTGACGCATTTCTATAGCGCTCATGACTCTCGTAGGCAGCCCAAGGCCCTCAATGGCATCCTGCATGGCGAGAGAATTGATCACAGTTGCAAGCATCCCCATGTGGTCAGCTGTGCTGCGATCCATGCCGCCTCCGGAGCGGCCTCTCCAAAAATTACCGCCGCCTACGACAACACCGACCTCGACACCCATGCCCACCAGCTCCTTGACCTGGCTGGCGACATCCACAACGGTTTGTTCGTCGAGTCCAAAGCCTTTGTCTCCTGCCAATGCTTCACCGCTGAGTTTTAGTATGACGCGTTTATAAAGTGGTTTCAAACGGACACCCCCTGATTCTTTGATTATGTTTTCGACACTTGTTAATAAAATCCTTCTTTACAGCTGCGATACCCTCATCATACCATAAGTTTCCCATTTAATGGACACTTCAGAAGGATATGCACTTGAAAAAAGAGAAGACTATTGTCCTCTCTTTTAATCTTTTTATGGATACGTAAAAACCGGGCTTAGTTTTGGAGTTGCTTCGCAACTTCTTCAGCAAAGTTTTCAGTTTTCTTTTCAATGCCCTCGCCCACTTCATAGCGAACGAAACGGCGAATAGAAATATTCTCACCAATTTTAGCGATCAGGTTCTTGAGAAGCTGGTCAACCGTTACGTCAGGATCCTTGATAAACGGCTGCTCAAGCAGGCAGACTTCTTTGTAGTATTTCTGAACGCGGCCTTCAACCATCTTGTCGATAATTTTCTCCGGCTTGCCTTCATTGAGTGCCTGATTGCGAAGAATTTCCTTTTCGCTTTCGATAACTTCAGCAGGTACTTCTTCAGGACGAACGTAAAGCGGGTTTGATGCAGCGACTTGCATAGCAATGTCTTTAGCGAATTGTTGGAACTCCTCATTTTTGGAAACAAAGTCTGTTTCAGAGTTGATTTCAACGATAACGCCAACGCGTCCGCCGTGAATATAAGATGCCACAATACCTTCCGCAGCAATTCTGCCAGCTTTCTTGGCAGCTTTTGCAAGGCCGCGCTCACGAAGGATCTTGATCGCTTCATCCATGTTGCCGTTTGCTTCTTCAAGTGCTTTTTTACACTCGAGCATACCAGCGCTTGTTGCTTCTCTGAGTTCTTTTACCATTGCGGCTGTAATCGCCATGACAGGACCTCCTATTTACTTAACTTAAGTCCCGGACCAGATTGGACTGAGACCTTGAATTAGCAGTGACTTTTTTCCTTGAATAACGGGTAAGGTGTCTATTCCAAGAAACCTTACCCGCCCAACTGCATTTATGATTATTCGTTTTGTTCGCCTTGCTTGCCCTCGAGGACGGCATCTGCCATTTTGCCTGAGATCAGCTTGACAGCGCGGATTGCGTCGTCGTTGCCCGGGATGACATAATCCACTTCATCCGGATCACAGTTCGTGTCGACAATTGCGACAACCGGAATACCAAGGGTTCTTGCTTCCTGGATCGCGATGCGCTCTTTTTTAGGGTCGACAATGAACATAGCTGAAGGCACTTTAGGCATTTCCTTGATGCCGCCAAGATACTTCTCGAGTTTTTCTTTCTTGGCGCGAATCTGAATAACTTCTTTTTTAGGAAGGACATCAAAAGTGCCGTCTTCTTCCATCTTCTCATACTTGTAGAGGAGATCAATTCTCTTCTTGATCGTCTTGTAGTTTGTCAGCATACCGCCAAGCCATCTTTGGTTGACGTAGAACATGCCGCAACGCTTAGCTTCGAGCTCGATAGCTTCCTGAGCCTGCTTTTTAGTGCCGACGAAGAGAACTTCTCCGCCTTCAGCAACGACGTTCTTGACAAAATCATACGCGTCGTCAATTTTCTTGACCGTCTTTTGAAGGTCAATGATATAGATTCCGTTTCTCTCTGTGAAGATGTATTCCTTCATTTTAGGGTTCCATCTTCTCGTCTGGTGGCCAAAGTGTACGCCTGCCTCCAGCAGTTGTTTCATTGAAATTACTGACATAGTGCACCTCCGTTTTTTTCTTCCCCGCCGTTCATATCTGACAAAGACCCATGATCAGGGCAACCCTCTGGCAAATCCCGGCGAGTGCGGTTTTGGACCTTGATAAGTATAACATAACCAAACGCGGCGTTCAAGAGATATTCTCCGGATACGCCGCGCTTTAATAATTTTTTGATCTTTTTTTTGCGTTCCGCCCAAACCTCAAACGATTTGAGTTCAGGGCTATTGCATTTACTTTTTCAGTCGCTTGAGTTCAGGCATCAACTTGTCATTGAGGATTCGGATATAAGTGCCCTTCATTCCCAAACTGCGGGATTCTATGACTCCGGCGCTCTCAAACTTCCTCAAGGCATTGACAATAACAGAGCGGGTAATGCCCACGCGGTCCGCGATCTTACTTGCTACGAGAAGACCTTCATCCCCATCCAGCTCATGGAAAATATGCTCCACAGCCTCAAGCTCGGAATAAGAAAGGGTTCCAATTGCCATTTGAACGACAGCTTTCTTTCTGGACTCCTCTTCGTACTCTTCTGTCTTGGCGCGGATGACTTCCATGCCGACCACCGTTGACGCATATTCCGCAAGGACTATGTCTTCTTCGGAATACGTCGTATCCCGGCGCGCGACAACAAGTGTCCCCAGCCTGAGTCCATTTCCAATGATAGGCACAATTGTGATGAACTTTGAATAGCTGCTGATATCCCCTTTAAAAATTTTCATGACGACATCCTGAGGAATATTAAACATGGTTTGATCTATTTTTAGCAGCTCTGCGTTGATCTCTTCCGGAAACATCTGAACATTGGTCCCTTTTTCAAAAACAAGCGGGCTGTCCTCCGCGATGACCAGTCCATAGCCAAGTACCTTGCCCCTTTTGCTGATGATGTAGACATTAGCGTCGAGGACTTCCTTAAGCATCATGCTGATATCCGGAAATGAAACGGGCGCGTTGCCGGATTGCTGAAGGATCTTGTTAAGTCTTCTTGCTTTTTCGAGTAGTTTCATGCTCACCTGATATACCTCCCTGAGTTTTAATTAATGCGAAGAAACTTCTTTATAAGTGCAGGTAGTGCTTGAACATAAAACAGTCCGGTTCTTTTTGGTCACCTTCTCGACGAGGGCCTCTCCGCAGAGCGGGCATGCCCGCCCAACCGGGCGGTTCCAGGATACATAACGGCACTCAGGGAAGCGGCTGCAGCCGTAAAAAGTTTTTAGCTTTTTCGTCTTGCGCTCCACAACTTTGCCGACCTTGCACAGCGGACAATCCACACCTATTTCGTTGAGAATTGCCTTTGTGTAATCACATTCAGGATAGTTTGAACAAGCGTAAAACTTTCCAAATCTGCCGTGCTTGATATTCAGCGGATGTCCGCACTTTTCGCAGAGCAAGTCCGTCTTTTCAGTCAAATCCAACTTTTCAAGGCTCTCATCAGCCTTGGCCAAGGTTTCGCTGAACGGCCCGTAAAACTCTCTTAAAATGCTGTGCCAATCCATATTCCCGGCCTCGACTTCATCCAGCTTGTTTTCCATGCCAGCTGTGAAGTCGGCATTGACAATCTCTTCAAAATAGCCCGCCATGATATCGTTGATGATATACCCTAACTCCGTAGGTTTTAAAGATTTTTTTTCGCGTTCAACATAACCCCGGCTGATAATGGTGGCAATGGTTGGGGCATAGGTGGAAGGACGACCAATCCCCTTCTCCTCCATCTCCTTGACCAATGTCGCTTCCGTATATCTTGCAGGCGGCTGGGTGAAATGCTGGTCAGGCTTGACATGAAGCCGCTGTACACCGTCTCCTGTTTTGATGTCCGGCAGCCGGTTTTCCTTAAAGCTTGAAAATTCGTAGACCTTCAAAAATCCGTCAAATTTCAGCAGCAGGCCATTTGCCTTGAGCAAAGCCTCCCCTGCGGTTATGGAGACGTTTTTGGAATCGAAGGTCGCGTCCGACATGCCGGCAGCTACGAATCTCTGCCAAATCAGCGTGTAAAGCTTCAGCTGGTCTTTGGTCAAAGAGGCTTCGAGGGTTTCTGGCATCAGGTGGATATAAGTCGGCCGCACGGCTTCATGGGCATCCTGTGAGGATTTTGATTTCTTTTCAGTCCGTGCCTTTTTGTTCAGATAAGCTTCCCCGTACTCACGGTCAATAAATTCAACCAAATGGCGCTTCGCTTCTTCAGAAATCCGCGTTGAGTCCGTTCTCATGTAAGTGATGAGGCCGATGGTCCCTTGACCCTTGACCGCTATACCTTCATAAAGCTGCTGTGCTACCATCATTGTCTTACTCGCCGAGAAACCGAGTCTGTTTGCTGCATCCTGCTGCAGGCTGCTGGTCGTAAACGGCGGTTGCGGCGCCCTGGATTTAACTTTGTTCTGGACTTCCGTAATCTGAGGCTCAGCGGCTTCGAGGTATGCTTTCATCTCGAGTGCCTCATGTTCATTTCGCAGCTCCGGCTTCTTGCCTTTAAACTGCGAAAGCTCCGCCTCAAACGGCAGATCTGACGGTAGATGCTTGAGCTCCATGGCAACGGACCAATACTCTTCTTTGACAAAAGCATTGATTTCATTTTCGCGGTCGCAGATCAGCTTGGTGGCCACCGACTGAACACGTCCGGCGCTCAGGCCTTTTCTGACTTTTCTCCAGAGCAGAGGACTGATTTTATATCCCACCAAACGGTCCAGCACCCTTCTGGCTTGCTGGGCATCCACAAGATTGAGATCGATGCGTCTTGGATGATGAATCGCTTCCTTGACAGCTTCCTTAGTAATTTCGTGGAATTCAATTCTGCAGGGCTCCTCATCACCAAGATTCAACAAGGTACCAAGGTGCCAGGCGATTGCTTCGCCCTCTCTATCCGGGTCAGTCGCCAGATAGACGCGCTCTGATTTTTTTGCTGCACTTTTGAGTTCTTTGATGACGTCGCCTTTTCCCCGTATGTTGATATATTGCGGTTCAAAGTCATTTTCAACGTCGACGCCAATTTTGCTTTTGGGCAGATCTCTGACATGTCCCACGGAAGCAAGCACCTTATAGTTCTTTCCTAAAAATTTTTCTATGGTCTTCGCTTTTGCCGGAGATTCGACAATGATCAGATTTTTAGCCATGAAATACCTCCAATATAACTATTATATTCAAAAAATTCGAAAGATTCAATCTTGTCAAAAAATCACCATTATAATTCTTATATGATGCGTATGAGTTTGTCAACACTTTCTTGAAAGTTTGGCAGGATGTCCGTGTACTGCGACCATCGGCAAAAATCATGAACTTTGGAAAATCCAGACGCCGGGCCCCTGAAAATGGGGCCCGGCGTCTCAACACCGCATCTGCTTAGACATCAACTAAGATTATACCTTCCAAACCAGCACCGAATCAATCTCTTTATTTCAAGTTCGCTTAAAAATTCATACAATTGTCCGGCAGGCCAGCCCGTCGCGTCGACGAAATCGTCAATGGTCAAATCGCCATAACGCTCGACGAGGGCAAGCAGCTGTCCGGCTTCTTCAGTCAACTTTGGCCGCTGACGTCTCGGAACATGCCATTCGAGACGGCTGAACAAGTCTTCCGGCGTCGTCAGGATTTGGGCCATATTCTGGATCAGAAAATTCGTACCCGCGCTTTGAGGCGCGTCTATGTTGCCCGGCACGGCAAAGACCTCACGCCCTTGCTGTATGCCGTGGAGCGCGGTGGACATGGTGCCGCTTTTAATCACCGCTTCCACGACGACAAGTCCGGCACTGAGTCCGCTGATCAATCTATTCCGATCCGGAAAAAAGGAAGGATAAGCCGGAGTTCCAGGCGGCTTTTCGCTGAGAATCAGCCCATCCCCGGAAGACAGGATACGTTTCCTCAGGCTCGCGTTGGCGCTGGGGTAATTGATGTCCAGTCCGCAGCCCATTACCGCCAGCGTTGGGCCTTCGTTCTCAAGGGCGGTCAAATGCGCCAGGGCATCTATACCCACGGCGAGCCCGCTGACAGTCATAGCCCCCTGTTCGACAGCAGCTTGCGTCAGCATTTTTGTCACCTTCAGGCCATACTGTGTCGGGTGTCTGGTGCCTACCACCGCGAGGGGCCTTGGATGTCTCAGAAGCTCAAGGTTCCCCCTGGCATAAAGTAAAAGAGGCGGATCCTCAATAGTACTGAGCCGTTCTGGAAAAAGCGGGTGTTCCGGCAGGATCAGACTCATGCCGCTCTTTTCAACCTGCCTCAGCCTGTTTAATATCTCGTCCGGCTTATAGGTTTTAATCAATGACAACCGTTGATCCGGGGTGAGTCCCTCCAGGCGATCAGGGCCATCCCGCAGCAGAGCTTCTATGTCCCCGCAGCTGCTAAGCAGACGTCTGGCAAGATCTCTGTTGATCCCTTTCGCGGACTCCATCCAAAGCGCGCAGGCTGCATAAGCTTTAAAAGTCTCCATGAAGCACCATCCCTTCAGAAAGGTGCTTGGCGCAGACCATATCCTCATCGTCGAGATCAGCTAAGGTTCTGGCCAGTCGAATGACCTGGGTGGCGTCTCTGTAACTGAACCCGTGATCCTTGAATTGATCCTGGAATTTAGTTCGCAGCGCCTCTGACTCAAAAGTTTTAAAAATTTGGTCTATGGGTGCTGCAGCGTTCCGGATGACAGGACTTTCATACCTATGCCTTTGCCGCTGAACCGCAGAGGTCACCATTGCCCTCATGACATGGGAATTCAGCGGGTCATTGCTGCGTAAATCCTCTTCCATATAATCGCTGGTCAGCAGCCGGATATCAAAGCGGTCGCCAAGAGGACCCCTGAATTTGATTTGGTGGCGCTGTACATTTTGAATCTGACAGGTGCAGGGTTGATTTGAACCATAAAAACCGCAGGGACACGGATTGGCGGTTGCCAGCAAAGTAAATCTGGCAGGCAGCCGCAAGGTCTGAAGTGGTCCGCCTATTTCCACAAAGCCTTCATCCAGCGGTCTTTTCAGATCTTCAATGACCGTCTTCGAGAATTCAGTCAGCTCTTCAAAGTAAAGGACACCGTGATTAGCCAGCGTGACCTCCCCTAATTTTCCGGCTGAGGTCCCTGTCAATTCACTTCTTTTAAGCGTGGTCTGAGGCATTCTATAAGGGGCTTTTATTCCAATGGCATCGAGATCCGTTATCACCTGGCCATGAACCTGAAGAACCTCTCTGAGCGCTGTTTCGTCAAGATCTGGAAGGATAGTTGCAAGTCTTCTTGCCAATAAACTTTTACCAGTTCCTGGTGGCCCTACCAAAAGCACATGGTGTTGAGCCGCAGCCGCCGCCATCATGGCTCGCTTGTGGAGCCTGTGTCCGGCAATATCACCATAGTCAATCTCATAAGCCATCCCTTCATTTGGACGGTCCTCAAGACTTTGAGGCACCACAGGGGATAGTGGCTGTTGAAGGTCACTGAGCTGCCTGACGCCCACAATTTCAACACCTGGAAAATATCTTGCTGAAGAAATCTGCTCCGCGGGAATAAAGAACCGTTTGACGCCACTGGCAATGAGCCCCTCCATCATATTATAAAGGCCTTGTACAGCGCAAACTGAGCCGTCCAGTGACAACTCTCCAATAAAGGCATCCTCGCTTTTGATTTCTGGTTTTCCCTCGAGAAGATTCATGATCGCGGCAGCGATCGCCAGGTCAAACTGCGCGCCGCGCTTTGCGAGATGAGATGGGGTCAAGCTCACGACGACTTTTTTGTTGTTGACGCGAAGGCCAACAGAGCGAAGCGCTGAGATAATTCTCATTCGCGATTCTTTCGCGACATGGTCCGGCCTGCCTATGATGTTGAATACCGGAACGCCCTTGCTCATACTAACCTGCACACCTGTCGGGTGCGCTTGTATGCCCTGTGGTGACGCTGACCATACCTGAATGTACATGACAACCTCCAAATGGTATATATTGTTAACGCACTTCCATAATATACCATTTGCATAAATTTGTCACTCACTATTTGTTAATTATAGGTAAAAGCGAGGAAACGTTGCCTGGTGTCTTTTCCCTGCTTTGCTTTTTTCTGTGGCTAACGAATATTGCCCTCTTATCATTGGAAAATAAAAAAAGGGCTGTTCCAAAACCAGCTTTGCGGTTTTGCACCAGCGCCTTTATCCAGTCGAGGTTAAACCTACTCAAATAAAAAATACATCATTTAATTTCAATAGATTCGTGGATATAAACCTTCTTATTTTTCCTGTTAAACATCAAGACCTCAGATAAAAGCTTTTCGTGGTCAATAATTGCCGGACGAATATAAAAGATATTTTTATCATGACCCACTACAACCCATTTTTTATTTCTTCTGGTTCTTGTAATGAATTGAAGATTTTTGTAAAGGATGGTCTGGGTCACTTTGTCTCCAGTACGCAGTTCAATTCTGTCACCTTTGACCTCAATGACCGTCTTCATTTGCTTGAGGCAGTCCTTGAAAAGAAAGAGGGAGACTAATCCCAAGATCGATAAATAGACCCAGTTCCCAAGCATGACGCCAAAAATAATAAACATGGCGCCAACAGCAGCCTGTAAGTAAATTTCGCTTTTTTTATACCGGTACAATATAAAGCGCCCCCCTATTCAGAACCATCTATAAACTGGATTAGCGGTGATGGACGCCCTACACCTTGAATCGTCAGGAAGGACATCCTCATTTCAGTATAATAGACCGGGTGCTCAGACAGATAGCGCCCGGCAGCTTTCTTCATCCTCATGATTTTTCGAGAATCCACCCGTTCCAAGAGTTCATAGTCCTCATCTTTTGTCCGGGAAGCTTTCACTTCAATGATATACAGGATTTTATTCTTCATGGTGATTAAATCGATCTCCGCGCCAGGCACCCTGAAATTCCGGCATAAAATTTCATGTCCGTCAGCGGCCAAAAATGCTGCGGCTTTCTCTTCACCCATGGCTCCAATGATGTTAGACCGCTTCACAGTTTATACCTCCGGCAAATCGTGAAATGACTTCAAGAAGGTCTCCCTGTGCTCAGGGGTCTTGCCATAGGACCTGAGCGCCTCATAATGCCGCTCGGTACCATAGCCCTTGTGCGCGTCAAAGCCGTACTCGGGATACTGGACCGCGAGACGCTTCATGTAGCGATCCCGGGTTACTTTAGCTATAATGGACGCTGCGGCAATGGAGACGCTGCGCTGATCACCCTTGATCAGGGAAAGCTGACTGACAGTGCAGTTTTCAAGCTCCAGGGCGTCAAGAAGCAACGCTTCGGGCGAAATTTCCATAGTCTCGAGGGCGCGTTTTGCCGCCAGTTTGGTTGCCTTCAAAATATTGAGCTCATCTATTTCAGCACAGGTAGCGTAGCCTATGCCAACACTCAGCGCCTTTTCCACGATCTCTTCATACAGCATTTCCCTTACTTTTTCCGACAGTTTTTTGGAATCATCCAGACCATAGATTGGCGCTTCTGGATCCAATATGACAGCCGCAGCGACAACCGGGCCGGCAAGAGGTCCCCTGCCAGCTTCGTCAATACCTGCGACGAGGGGCATACCTTCTTTGGTGAACTGGGCTTCAAAAACTGACATTTGCTTGAATTTGTCAGCTGCTTTTTCCAGTTTCCTCCGTTTAGAAGCGAATTTTTCAAGGAGGGTCTTGGGAACCGGAGTCGCGAGCTGAGCTTCGAGATGCTCAAGGGCCTCCAAAGTCCCAATAGCCTTCAACTTCTCAATGACCTCAGTTGTCTTCATCTACTGCTCCCCGCCGTTCTATAAAGTCATCTGGCCACTCAAGCGACAGACGGCCTATAAGACCTTTTCTGAACTCATCCAGAAGGATTCTGGAAACCTTGTCGTAGTCAATTTCCCCGCCGCCCCGGCGACAGCCTCTGCGCAGGGCTATGGCATCCATGAGCTCAATGGTAGGTGCTGTTGGGTCGACTTCAACGCCATAACGTGCCGTCAAGGCTTCAGCATAGTGCAGCTCCATACGGCGCAGAAGCTCATAGGCCATGTCCTCAATGTTAAGGATATCATCCTTGATGGCGCCTGTCATGGCGAGATTAAGACCCACTTCCCTGGAATCGATTTTTGGCCATAAAATGCCCGGTGTATCAAATAATTCTATATCATCCCGAATCCGGATCCATTGCTTGCCGCGGGTTACCCCCGGCCTGTTACCCGTCTTCGTTGCGCTTTTGCCAACGAGCTTGTTGATAAGGCTCGATTTTCCGACATTGGGAATTCCCACTATCATCACTCGAACCGGTCCCGGGTTCCGTCCCTTTTCAAGATATTTTGCCCGTTTTTCCTTCATGCGGTCGACAATCTGACGCATCAGACGGTCTATGCCGTCGCCATGAACGGCGTCCAGCAACTCAACACTGGCACCTTCTTCTTCAAAATGACGCTTCCACAAGCTGGTGACCTTGGGATCCGCGAGGTCATATTTATTCATGCACACGATACGGGGCTTGCCCTTTGTGAGCTCTGCAATTTGAGGATTTCTGCTGCTCTCCGGAATTCTGGCATCCAGCAGCTCTACAACGACGTCCACCAGTTTGAGATGACTTTGGATCAGTTCCTTGGTCTTCTTCATATGTCCGGGATACCAGTTGATGGTTTGACTCATGAGATTCCCTCCCTTCAGAGAGTTTGTAAAAAATTAAAGGGACTGTTCGACAGTCCCTCCAATTTCGCTTAGATTCTTTCTTTGACCTTAGCGGCTTTGCCGACGCGGTCTCTGATGTAGTTGAGCTTGGCTCTGCGTACTTTACCTCTTCTCGTCACTTCGATCTTTTCGATCTTAGGTGAGTGAAGCGGGAAAGTTTTTTCAACGCCAACACCGGAAGACAGTTTACGTACAGTAAACGTTTCGCGGATCCCGCCGTTCTGGAATTTCATCACAAGGCCTTCGAAGATCTGGATACGCTCACGCTTTCCTTCTACGACTCTAATGTGGACGCGGACCGTATCACCGACTCCGAATTCCGTCACGTCAGTCTTGAGTTGCTCTAATTCAAGAGACTTCAGTATGTTTTGATTCATGGGGCTTACCTCCCTTCTCCAAAGCGGTTCATTAACGGACCTAACCCGCCAGCGGAACAGCCGTAATTCACAAAATTCATTATATCACCGCAAAGTTATGAACACAATCTATTTCAAATACTTTTCGACGATTTTTCGCTTTTTTTTGTCCGTCAGACGATCATAATAGGCACGGAGCATATCCGGCCGCCGCTCACCTGTCAATTTGACAGATTCCTCAAAGCGCCACAGCTCAATATTCTTGTGGTGACCGGACAGCAGGATGTCCGGAATGGCCATGCCTTCATAAACCGCGGGTCTGGTATAGTGGGGATACTCCAGGAGTCCGTCATAGTGGCTCTCCTCCATGTGAGAATCCTCAGTATTGAGAACCCCTTCGATCATTCTTGAAATGGCATCCATAAGGACCATGGCGGGAATTTCACCGCCCGTGAGCACATAATCCCCAATTGAAACCTCATCTGTGACGAAAGTGTCAATCACCCTTTGGTCAATCCCTTCGTAATGTCCACAAACCAAAACCATTCGATCGAGTTTTGAAAAGTCGACCACCATCTGCTGCGTCAACGTTTTGCCCTTTGGGGTCAGGTAAACAATCCTCTCACCCGCCGCCAGACTTTGATCCCGCAGGCAGTCGAAGAGTGGCTGAGGCTTCATCACAAGGCCTGCCCCGCCGCCAAAGGGCGCGTCATCCACCCGTTTGCTTGGGGAGTCCGAATAATCCCGAAAGTTAACGCACTCTACCTCTATATGCCCTTGACCGGCTGCCCTTGCCATAATGCTGGTCGAGGTAAACGCAGAAAACATTTCAGGAAACAGAGTCAGCACTGTGAATTTCACTCAATCATCCCTTCAATCAGGCTGACCAGCACTCGGCCTTCCTCAATGGACACCTTTTTCACGAAAGCTTTGACAACAGGAATATAAAAGTCTGGCTTTCCTTCTCGTGCCACCACGTAGAGATTTTGGGCACCGTTGGTAGAGACATCCTTAATCGTGCCTACATGCCCTTGATGCTCATCAATGACATCAAGGCCAATCAAGTCGACAATGAAGTGCTCACCTTCCTCCAGTGTCCCGTAATCTGCCCTGAGCCTGTAGAGCTCACGATTTTTGTATCTCTCAGCGGCGTTGATGTCGTCAATGCCTTCGAATTTCACAAGCACGAGGCCTTTAACATAACGCACATTTTCGATCTTAAACTTCTTTTCACCCTCACCTTGAACCAGCAGGGTTTCGAATGCTTCAAAGTCCTCCGGCGACGATGTAAAAGCCTTAATTTTCACATCCCCGCGCAGCCCATGTGTATTGACGATCTGCCCTACGACAAAACGGTCCGTTTTATTATTCATTGAGATCTTACCCCCATAGAAAACCGGCCCACTCCTTCAGCAGACGCTGAGAAGTGAGCCGATTCAGGTTATTTATTGAACGATTTCGACGACCACGTGTTTGTTCTCACGGGTTGCCGCCGCTTTGACAACCGTACGCAGCGCTTTCGCGATGCGCCCCTGCTTGCCAATCACTTTACCCATGTCTTCAGGCGCTACCTTGAGTTCAATGACAACTGACGCAGAGGTGACCGTTTCGCTGACCTCAACGCTCTCCGGGTGGTCGACCAGTGCTTCTGCTATGACCTTGACAAGTTCACCCACGGTGATACCTCCTTCTCGAGTCACGCTTTAAAATTACTTAACGAGTTTCTCGTAAACGCCGTGCTTCTTGAAGAGCGCCTTGACGGTTTCAGTAGGTTGTGCGCCGTCATTCAGCCATTTGATGGCCTTTTCTTCGTCAATCTTAATCTGAGCTGGCTCAGAAATAGGATTGTAGTAGCCAATTTGCTCGATGAATTTGCCGTCTCGAGGAGATCTCGAGTCTGCAACCACCAATCTATAAAAAGGCTTTTTCTTAGCACCCATACGCGTCATTCTGATCTTAACTGCCATTTTATACATCACCTCCAAAATTTTAATAATCTATGTGGACCGAGACAATCTCGAAATCCTCCTAACCAAGTATGACCCATTGCAAAACTGCTTGACTAAAACGGCATTCTCATCCCGCCGCGCTTCATGCGCTTATCCATGCCCGCAAACTGTTTCATCATCTTTTTGGTCTGCTCAAACTGCTTCAGGAGCTTGTTGACCTCCTGGACGCTGGTACCGGACCCGGCTGCAATGCGTTTCTTTCTGCTGCCGTTGATGATATTGGGATCCCTGCGCTCTTTAAGGGTCATGGACTGAATGATGGCTTCGAGTCTGACAAAGTCTTTCTCGTCCACCTGAATGTCCTTGAGTGCCTTTTGATTGCCGAGTCCGGGAATCATCCCGAGCAGGTCGCCAATAGGGCCCATTTTTTTCATTTGCTGCAGCTGACTGAGAAAATCCTCAAAGTCGAAGCTGCCCTTTTTCATTTTCTTTTCGAGCTTTCTGGCTTCATCCTCGTCAAAGGTACTCTGGGCCTTTTCTATGAGGGTCAGGACGTCGCCCATCCCCAGAATCCGGGAAGCCATCCGGTCCGGATGGAACTCCTCGAGCTCGCTGAGCTTCTCGCCAACACCGGCGAATTTGATTGGTTTCCCGGTCACCGCCCTGACAGACAGCGCCGCGCCGCCCCGGGTGTCACCATCCAGCTTGGTCATGATCAGACCATCAATGCCCAGCTGCGCGTTAAAGCTCTCCGCGACATTGACAGCATCCTGACCGGTCATGGCATCCACGACGAGTAAAATTTCAGTGGGTCTGGCGGCTTTCTTGATGTCCACCAGCTCATTCATGAGCATTTCGTCAATGTGAAGACGGCCAGCGGTATCCAGAATCACAACGTCATTTCCATAACGCTGGGCGTGGGTTATAGCCGCCTTGGTGATCTCAATGGGACTGATCTCCCCCATGGTAAAGACCGGAATAGCCAGGCTGTCCCCTACCACCTGCAGCTGTTTGATCGCCGCTGGACGGTAAATGTCACACGCCACCAGAAGCGGCTTTTTTCCCTGCTTTTTCAGGTAATTGCCGAGCTTGCCGCAGGTCGTGGTCTTACCGGAACCCTGAAGGCCCACCATCATGTAAACGGAGATGGGGCTCGACGAAAAAGTCAGTTTGCTGCGGGTAGTCCCCATCAGCGTTGTCAGCTCTTCATTGACAATCTTGATAACCTGCTGACCAGGCGTCAGGCTCGACATGACCTCCTGGCCAATCGCACGGTCTGTGACCTTTTGAATAAAATCCTTAACAATTTTAAAGTTGACGTCCGCTTCAAGAAGCGCCAGTTTGACTTCGCGCATGGCAGCCTTGACATCTGCTTCAGTCAGCTTGCCTTTTCCACGGAGCGTCTTAAACGTGTTTTGCAGTTTATCCGCTAAACTTTCAAAAACCAAACGTTGAAACCTCCTAAACCCGGTAGCCGGGGATCTGAATCCGCTTATTCCAAAATGTCGCTCGCTTCCCGGATCAGCTCGGAAATGCGCTCATGCAGTTCGGAAGCCTCTGCCTCTTCACTGATTTTAACGTCAATTTCCCGCATACCATCCACGAGGTGGCGAATGGCTTTTTCCCTCTGTTCGAAACGGGCGGCCATGCCAAGCTTGTCTTCGTACTGATCCAGCTGCTTTTCAGCCCGCTTGATCGTGTCGTAAACCGCTTGTCTGCTGATGCCAAGCTCCTCGGAAATCTCTCCAAAGGACAAGTCCAAAATGCAGTAGTCCTCGAGGATCTCCTGCTGCTTTTCCGTCAGCAGCTGACCGTAAAACTCAAACATAGTGCCGAGCTTGATTTTTTTGTCGAACATTCGAGTCACCGCCAATACTTTCAGTGGTACGTTATATATTGTTGTGCTTTGCACCAGTAAAGGACTTTTACTTTACAGAAGTATTCTAAGGGAATGGGGCCCGCTTGTCAACTCTTTTTTGAATCAAAACGCAGAATCAAAGCCAAGAGCAAGGCTATGCCGATGGTGGTGGGGCCCACGACCATCGGCAGCAGCACTTTCTTTTTATGAAATGTCGAGCAGTGCGTTGACAAACTTCTCCGGATCGAAGGGCTGAAGGTCGTTCAGGCCTTCTCCCACGCCAATGAGCTTGACCGGAATTTCCACCTCGTGGAGAATGGACAGGACGACGCCGCCCTTGGCCGTTCCATCCAGCTTAGTCAAAGCGATCCCAGTAATCTGGGCGGTTTCCTTGAAAATTTTCGCCTGCTGGAGGCCATTCTGCCCCGTCGTCGCGTCAAGGACCAGAAGCACTTCACGCTGCGCCTCAGGATAGTCACGCTCAATGACGCGGAAGATTTTCGCCAGCTCGTTCATGAGATTTTTTTTGTTGTGTAGGCGCCCGGCGGTGTCGCAGATCAACACGTCTGTCTTCCTCGCCTTGGCGGCCTGGATCGCGTCATAGACGACTGCGGCGGGGTCTGACCCCTCCTGGTGGGCTATGACGGGTACGCCGGAGCGTTCGCCCCAGATTTTGAGCTGATCAATGGCAGCTGCCCTGAAGGTATCTGCTGCAGCCAGCATGACCGTCTTTCCTTCGAGATTGAGTTTGTGGGCAATTTTGCCTATTGTCGTGGTCTTTCCTGCCCCGTTGACGCCAATCACGAAGAGGATGGCTGGACTCTGGTCAATATTGAGGTGATTGTCCGAATGGGCTTTGAGGGTGTCGACCATGACATCCCGCAGGACGGTCTTGACCTGCGAAGCGTCTGAGATGCGGCGCTCCACCAGGGCCTTTTTCAGGTTGTCGATCAGGGACATGGTCGTTTCCATGCCTATATCCGCTGTGATCAGGATCTCTTCCAGCTCTTCGTAGAGCTCCTCGTCAATCTTGCCATAATCGTTCAGCAGGAGGTCAATGCGATCCGTGATCACTTTGCTGGTTTTACTGAGACCGGCTTTGAGGCGTTCGAAAAAGCCTGGGGCAGAAGCCCTTTCAGCGGCAGCGGCTTCTTTTGCCTCTTCAGATGCTTCAACGGCTTTTTCTATTTCTTCCGTTTCTTCTGTTTCTTCATGAAACTGTACAGTATCCTCAACGATTTCAGGCGTTTCAGGCGCTTCTGGCACTTCAATTGATACAGGCGTTTCAGCCTCAGCCTCTGTCTCTGCCTCGATTTGAACCGTGGCTTCAGAGTCTTCTATCCATGCATGCTCTGTCTTCCTGGCTTCCTCAGCTACAGCGGCTTCCGTTGGGGTTATCTCTGTCTGAAGTTCTGCGCTCTCAGCTTCATTGGAGTCCTGGCCGTATTCACTGTCCAGCGTTTTTGGAGCTGCTTCGGAGGATTCCTCAGAGGTTGATACCGGCGTTTCTTCCGAAGCTTCTTCCGAAGCTCCCTCAGAAGCGCCTTCCGCGGCCTCCTGAGATGCTTTTTCCACATTTTCTTCCTCAGGGATCTCCATAAGTTTCGAGATCCACTTCTTAAATAGTCCAGCCAAACTGAATCATCCTTTCTTAGCGTGCTTTCGTTTGCCCAGTTGCATTTTGAAGGGACTGTGATAACCGGCCAAAACACCTCCCGGCGTCAGCTGACGGCGATTTCCTCAAGCTTGACCGAAACGACCCTGGATACCCCATATTCCTCCATAGTAACGCCATAAAGCGCATCCGCGATTTCCATGGTACCTTTACGATGGGTGATCACGACAAATTGAGCCTTCTCGGAGACGTCCTTCAAATACAGGGCAAAGCGGTCAACATTGACATCATCCAGCGCCGCTTCTATCTCATCCAAAACACAAAATGGCGCCGGCTTAACCTCCAATATGGCAAACAACAGCGCAATCGCGGTGAGCGCCTTTTCTCCACCTGACAGCAGGTGCAAATGCTGCAGTTTTTTCCCTGGCGGCTGCACATAAATCTCAATGTCGCTTTCAAGCGGATCCGAAGGGTCACTGAGCCGGACCTGAGCCGTTCCGCCACTGAAAAGTCTCTTGAAGGTTCTTTGAAACGCCTCGCCAATCAGAGCGAAGCTGTCCCTGAACTGCGCTTTCATGGCATGGTCCAGCTCTCTGATGACTTTCTTGAGGGCCTGCTCCCCTTGAATCAGATCATCCATTTGGCCTTTCATGAAGCTGTAGCGCTCTGATACTTCTTCATATTCCTTGATCGCGCTGACGTTGACATCACCCAGTGCTTTTAACTTGCTTCTCAAAGCTTTGGTCTGTGTTTGAGCTGTACTCAGGTCGACCTCGAGAGGCTTTTGTCTGGCTTCTTCCAAATCGATTTCATATTTATCATACAGCTGCGTCAACAAAGATGCCCGCTCAAGCAGATATCTTTCACGCTGCATTTCCACACGGTGCAGCGCCTCCCGCTGCATTTCCAGGACTTCACTCTTCTGAGTGACACTCTGGCGCAGCGCTGTAAGCTCCACTCTGCCGGCTTCCCGCTGGCTGGCAATTTCTGCCCGTTCAGCTTCCAGTTTTTGAAGGAGAACCCTGAGTTCAATTTTTTTCTCAAAGCTCTCAGCTTTTAACCTTACAGTTTCTCTGCGGTCCGCTTCAAGCTGTTTAAGACGCGACGCCGCAAGCTCTGCGCGATCCACTGAGCGAAGACGCGTTTCTTCAACACGCCTTAGCTCCTTGGTTATGCTGCTCAAGCTTTGCTCCTGAGTTGCTGTATCCACCCTAATACCGCTCAGTTGTTCGGAAAGCACTTCGTAAGCTGTCCTCAGCTCAATGCGCCGCGCTTCCTGCGCCATGACCACACTCTCAAGCTCTGAAGAGGAAGCCTTCCACCCTTCAATGTCCTTTTCGAGGGCTGCGTTTTCCTCCCGTATCCTCAGCACGTGATCCGACTGCTCGTCCCGCTCTTTATCAAGCCGCTCTATCCTATCCTGCAGGCGCTTCTGATCTTCCGTCAGCGCCGTTTCTTTAAACTCAAACGCCGCTATTTCTGTGTCGACAGCAGTCACCTCAGCGGCCAGTTCCTGGCGGACAAGGTCTTCACCCTCCACTTGAGCTTTCAGTGACGCGAGATCCTGATCAAGGGTTTTCAAACTTTCGCTGCGGGCTTTGATCTGTTCCTTAAGCAGCGAGATCTTTCCCTTCCTGGCAAGGACACCGCCGGATTGCTGGCGTGATCCCCCGGTAATGCTGCCGCTTGGGCTGAAGACCTCGCCCGCTTTAGTGACCAGCCGCCATTTGCCCCCAGTTCTTCTGAAGGCTTCAACGGCCTCATCATAAGCTTCAAAGACAGCCGTTCTTCCTATCAGGTGACGCACTGCGGGCTGAATAGCTTCGGGCGCTTCTACGAGACTGTCCGCCATGCCCACAAATCCTTGCAGTCCCTCAAGCTGGGAAGCATTACCCTGTGACTTTCCAACCAGGCTCAGCGGCAAAAAGGTTACGCGGCCCAGCTGCTTGGCTTTAAGGCGTTCAATAAGACCCTTAGCCGTCTTTTCGTTGTCACAGATGACATTCTGCGCGCCTCTGCCGAGGGCTACTTCAATAGCCGTCTCGTAGCCCTTGCTGACCTGAATCTTCTCCGCAAGGACGCCCAGGACGCCCTGAGCGGCACTGCTGGACGCCGGATCCCTTTTAAGATCCTGCATCAGACGTTTGACGCTGAGATCATAGCCTTCGTAATTTTTCTCCAGGTTCTCCAGTGCTTCACGCTCCGCCATAAGCTTGTGCCTGTGGTTTTCCTCGTGCCCCTTCTTCTCTTCAAGGCACCTCAGCTGATCAATGCGGCTCTGGCGTTCAGCTGCCTGAACTTCAACTTTGCCCATCAAAGCATTTCGTCGTTTGAGTGCCTGTTCCTTCAGCCCTGCCGTTTCCCTCAGCCTCTGAGACACTGCCCCAAGCTGAGCGCCTGCGCTTGAAGCTTCCTGAGTAAGGGACTCAATGCGTTCTTCCAGGTGGCCAATATAATCCCGTTTGACACGAATCTCGGACGCGGCCCGTTCAGATTTTGAGATCAGTGCGATCGCTTCGCTTCTGGCTCCGGATTCTACGGTTTCAAGCTCTGTCAGCGTCCTGGCCAAGGCTTCCATGGCCGCTTGTCTTTCATTGAGTACTGCTCTGAGAGAGGCCAGTTTTTCCGTCACCTGAAGCTCAGCTTCAGCAAGTGCCCGTCCTTCGACTTCGAGGGCCGTCTGCTCGCCCTTTTCCTGATCCAGGGTTTCCTGAAGCCTGCCGTATTCAAGTTCTGCGTTTCTGAGTTTTTCATCCCAAAGCGCAAGATCACCGTCCAGCGCCTTGTCCTCGTTATTGAACTTCAAACGGTCATCTTCGAGACTCTGCCAATGCTGCTCCATGCTGTTAAGGGTTTCTTCCAGTGTGGCCAGCCGTTCCTTGTTCCCAGTCAGCGCCTGTTCTTCTGCTTCTTTTTCTTCTGAGATCCGGTCGTACTCCCCAATAACCTTGTCCAATTTCACAGTCAATTTATCATAATCCGCCAAAAAAACAGCCACTTCAATTTCCCTGAGCGCTTCACTCAGTGACACAAAAGTCTTAGCCTTTTCACTTTCCTGTTCCAGCGGGCCAAGCCTGGATTTGAGGTCCATACTCAAATCCTCGAGCCTCATAAGGTTCAGCTCTGTGTTGTCCAGCTTCTTGAGGGCTTCCCTCTTTTTTTGTTTGTACTTGACAATCCCGGCTGCCTCTTCAAAGATCATCCTCCGGTCTTCAGAACTGCCGCTGATAATAGAGTCAATCCGTCCCTGACCAATCAGGGAATAACCCTCGGTCCCTACGCCAGTATCCATGAAAAGCTCCCTGACATCTTTTAGCCGGCATGGGGCATCATTGATCAAGTATTCGCTTTCACCCGACCTGTAGAGTCTTCTGGCGAGCACAATCTCGCTGAAATCAATGGGAAATCTGCGGTCCTCATTGGAAAAGTGAAGGGAGACCTCTGCCACGCCCAGCGCCGAACGCCTATGGGTACCATTGAAAATGACATCCTCCATCTTGGCGCCTCTAAGAGTTTTAACCTTCTGTTCACCGAGCACCCAGCGGATCGCGTCCGTTATGTTGCTTTTGCCGCTGCCATTAGGCCCTACGACACAGGTCAGGCCCTGCATCAGATCTATTGTGGTCCGGTCCGCAAACGACTTGAATCCCTTAAGCTCAATTTTCTTCAGATACATGCCGTCACCTCCCGCGTTTATCTTTTTCTTGAATGATCCGGATGACATACCGCATCTCTGGAACCGTGTCATCCCGGATGATCTTGCAGCCCACGACACCATAATTGCTTTTGAGATGGATCAAATTGCTCTTATTATGTCCGGCAAAGCTGCCCGGCGCCCGACTGTGTACCCGGGCTTCAAGCCTCTCGCCACGCCACTCAAATCGCATAACATCCTGATCCAGCTGCGCTTTGAATCTGTAACTGTCCACCAGGGTTCTGAACGCTGGATGATGCGGGCCTGCCAGCACCTCACCGGAGCCACGCAGCATTTCGTTTTCCTGAAGTCCTATACGGATCAATTGAAGTGGAGAACCGGCCTTTTCAGCATTCATAGCGTCAACTGCTTCCATCATCCTGGCGACGCGCTGAACCGCCATCTCCAGAGTCAAAGGGCTATAGTCGCCTTGCAAGAACATTTTTTCAAGCATTGTGCCTTTCAGCACTAAGGTTGGATAAATTCTGAGCGTCGTTGCACCTAAACGAAAGGCCTCAGACACACCCTTCAAGTCCGTCAGGGCTGAGTCTCCCGGAAGGCCAACCATAATCTGAAGCCCCAGGTCAATGTCCGCCTCCAGGATCATACGGCTGGACACCTCAATATCCCTCACACAGTGCCCCCTCTGTGACATAGAAAGCACCCGGTCATCAAACGACTGGGCGCCGAGCTCAATCCGGCTGACGCCGAATGCCTTAAGCGTTTTTAAATGATCTGGATCAATGGCATCCGGCCGGGTCGAAAGTCTCAGAGCGTTAATGCTTCCCCGTTTTCGGTAAGTGTCCGCAAGCTCAAGATATTTCATTTGGAGAGATAAGGGCAGTGCCGTAAAACTCCCGCCATAAAAAGCGAGTTCGTGACCGGCACCATTTCCTGATCTGCCGAGCCAATCCTCAATTTCAGTACGGGCGGCTTCTACGGAGATTTTTCCCTCTCCAATCCCGGTGATCGTCTTTTGATTGCAAAATACACATTGGTTGGGACATCCCAGGTGAGGAATAAAGATAGGAATGATCATGAGCCTGATATCTCCAATGATGCAATTGCCGCTCTGGCGGCCTCTTGCTCGGCTTCCTTTTTGCTCCGGCCCTGTCCCGCGCCAACAACTTCTTCATTGAGCAGCACCTGGGTATGGAAGACTTTACTGTGATCCGGCCCTTCCTCACGCACAATTTCATAGCGGATTCTATTGTCTCTTTGGGTTTGTATGAGTTCCTGCAAATGGGTCTTATAGTCGAGAAATACTTTTCCGCTAATCGCATCTTGAAGGGGTTTTTCCATTTGCTGACACACAAAGCGTGCTGCCGTTTCCATACCACTGTCCAAATAAATAGCAGCGATCAGCGCTTCGAATGCATCCGCCAAAATCGACGCTCTTTGTCTGCCGCCCGTCATTTCTTCTCCACGGCCAAAGCGCATGGCTTCTCCAAGCTTCATTCGCTTGGCGCAGTCGCTTAGCGTCGCCTCGCAGACCACTTTCGCTCGTATTTTAGTGAGCTCCCCTTCAGGAAGTTCTGTGTAAAGCTTAAACAATCGTTCACTGATGGCAATACTTAAAACTGCGTCCCCTAAAAATTCAAGCCGTTCATTGTTTTGCACGTTCTCGTTGCGGCGTTCATTGGAATAGGAACTGTGGGTCAGCGCCTCAATCAGGAGCTTTCTGTCCTTAAACCGGTGGCCCACTACACTTTCAAAATGCTTATAATCCATTAATCTACAACCCTTTCAGCGGCAAAACGCTTTCTAAACCCACTGCACGGAATGTGCTTAAAAAGCGCTTTTTCCAGATCCCTATCAGAGCTATTTTATAGGTTTTCAATGAAAAACACAACTCATAAGAAAAAACCTGCCGGCTTTTTTGATCAGCCGGCAGGCCAGTGAATGTGTCAAGGTGTTTTACAACGCTTTTAGGCTTAGTCTCTGTACTTCTTTAGGATCAGCGTCGCGTTGTGACCGCCAAAACCGAGGGAATTGGACAGCGCATATTCAACCTCTGCTTCACGACCCTGGTTAGCCAATACTTCAAGTCCAATTTCCGGATCAATGTTTTGAATCCCCATGGTACCGTGCATATAGTTTTCATGCGTTGCCAGCAAGCAGGCAACCGCTTCAACAGCACCGGAAGCGCCAAGAAGATGTCCTGTCATGGATTTGGTGGAAGACACGCAGAGGTTCTTGACGTGCTCGCCAAAAACAGATTTGATGGCCATGGACTCAAATTTATCATTGTAAGGCGTTGACGTACCGTGGGCATTGATATAATTGATAGCCGACGGTTCAATACCAGCATCCGCAATGGCGGACATCATGGACCTGGCCGCGCCTTCGCCGCCTGGTGCAGGACTTGTAATGTGATAGGCGTCCGCGCTCATTCCAAAGCCGGCAACCTCACCGAGAATTCTCGCGCCTCTTGCCAGTGCATGCTCAAGGGATTCAAGCAACAGAATACCAGAGCCTTCCCCCATGACAAAGCCATCACGGTCAACGTCAAAAGGCCGGCTGGCTGTTTTAGGATCATCATTTCTCGTCGACATAGCTTTCATGCTGCAGAAGCCCGCAATACCAAAAGGCGTTATGGAAGCCTCGGTCCCGCCAGCCAATACCAAGTCAGCATCCCCGCGCTGGATCAGCCTGAAGCCTTCACCAATTGCGTTGGTTCCTGAAGCGCACGCTGTAACGACACAGTAGTTAGGGCCTTTTGCATTCAGAGCCATGGAAACCGCCCCTGCCGCCATGTTTCCAATCATCATGGGGATCAGGAAAGGACTGACCCGCCCAGGACCTTTCGCCATCAGCTTGGCATGTTCTTCTTCCATTGTCTGCAGTCCGCCAATACCCGAACCGACAACACATCCAAAACGGTTGGCGTCTATAGCCTCGAGATCAAGGCCGCCGTCTTCCACTGCCATCTTAGCCGCAGCGACCGCAAACTGTGTAAAGCGGTCCATACGCTTGGTTTCCTTTTTTGGTATGTAGTTTTCCGGCACAAAATCCTCGATTTCCGCAGCGACCTGCGTCGTGTACTCCGAAGCGTCGAAAGATTTAATGGGTTTGATCCCGCAAACGCCCTCACGCAAGGCCTTCCAGTAATTTTCACGGCCTGTGCCTATTGGCGTGATCGCGCCAGCACCTGTTATGACTACTCTTTTATTCAAATGACTTCCCTCCCGAGACATGGTACCTATTGAAAAAGGGGCAGCGCGTGCCCCTCATTCCTTATTTATTCTGCTTTTTTGGATTTAATGAAGTTGTAGATATCTCCAATATTCTTGAAGTTCTCAGCTGCTTCATCCGGAATTTCAATATCAAACTCATCTTCAAAAGCCATAATGATCTCAACGGCGTCAAGAGAGTCTGCTTCGAGATCTGCCATCAGAGACGTTGACTCCGTAATGACGACATCCTCGTCGAGTCCGAGCTGATCGATAATAATTTCTTTGATTCTTTCAAACATAATGTCCACCTGTCCTTATCTTATTTTGTTTGTTTTTTTCTTAATGAACTAAGATGTATAGACTATACCAGTAAAAGTCTATTAAATCAACATGCCGCCATCGACATGAATGACTTGCCCTGTCATGTAGGCACTGTCCTGGGAACTCAGGAAGCACACAACCTTTGCCACATCCTCAGGCGTACCCGCGCGGCCAAGGGGAATTTGGGAAGCAAAATTTGCAATCGCATCCTCGTTCAGCACACTGGTCATATCCGTCAGAATATATCCAGGTGCTACCGCGTTGACTCTGACACCCCGTGACGCGAATTCTCTGGCTAAAGATTTTGTTAATCCTATGACGCCCGCTTTGCTGGCGCTGTAATTGGCCTGGCCGGCATTGCCCATGATCCCAACGACCGAAGTAAGGTTGACCATAACGCCGCTTCTCTGCTTCAGCATCAGTTTGCCTACGGCTTTACTCATGAGAAAAGTGCCTTTTAGATTGACATTCATGACGTCGTCCCAATCCGCTTCTTTCATGCGAATGAGAAGATTGTCCTTGGTGATGCCAGCATTGTTGACCAGAACGTCTATGCGGCCAAACTTTTTCACGGCTTCTGAGGTGAGCCGCTCCGCGTCTTCGGCCTTAGAAATATCCGCCTGTACTGCAATTGCCTCGCAGCCCATAGCTTCGAGCTCCTCAACGAGGGCCTTTGCCTTCTCCTCACTGGAGGTATAATTGACGACAAGCTTGGCGCCCTTTCCGGCGAATTCAAGGCTGATCGCCCTTCCAATGCCACGAGTGCCACCGGTAACAAGAACTACTTGATCTTTAAACATCAGCATTTCCACCTCCTGTCTTCAATTTTTCAGCAAGAACCTCGAGATCTTCTGGATTCTCAACATTGTATACTTGAACGTCTTTGTCAATTTTTCGTATAAATTTAGTCAAAGCATTGCCAGGGCCAACCTCAATAAAGGTCGTGATGCCGTCTCTGACCATGGATGCCACGCAGTCCTCCCAAAGAACGGAATTGAAGACCTGTTTTACAAGGTTTTCTCTCACATCTGTTTCAGGATCAAGCCGGTCACCAGTAACATTGGAATAAACCGGATGAACTGCAGGTTTAAAGCTGTACTTCAGCATTTCCTGCCGGAGCTTTTCCCCGGCACCCAGCAGCATACTGGTGTGAAATGGCGCAGAGACTGGAAGGAGCACTGCTTTCTTTGCACCATAACGCTTCGAAATTTCAATGGCCTGTTTGACGGCATCAATTTCACCGGCCACAACGACCTGCTTAGGACAATTAAAATTGGCGGGTTCGCAAATGCCAAAGACAGAGGCCTCTTCACAGACCTTCAGGACATCATCACGTTCAACGCCGAGAAGCGCCGCCATGCCGCCTTTGCCAACAGGCACTTCTTCCTGCATGTATTGACCGCGTTTCCTGACAATGCGCACTGCATCTTCAAAGTTCATAGCTTCTGCGGCTACCAGCGCTGTATACTCCCCCAGAGAAAGTCCGGCAAAAGCATCTGCCTCAAGGCCGAGTTTTTCTTTGACAGCCGTATAGATCGCGTAACTTACTGTTAATATGGAAGGCTGTGTGTTTTCAGTTTTTTGAAGGGCTTCTTCGCTGCTGTCAAAGCAAAGCGCGCTCATGTCCAAATCCAGGCTTTTCCCGGCACGCTCAAAAACGGCTTTCGCGCTCTCCGACTGTTCTGCGAAGGCTTTCCCCATACCAACATACTGGGCACCCTGGCCCGGAAATACAAATGCAATTTTACCCACTTAACTTGCCTCCTACCACTTCATGACGGTGGCGCCCCAAGTCAAACCGCCACCAAAACCAACCATGACCACATGATCGCCTTCATTGAGCTTGCCCTGAGTCACAGCTTCGTGAAGCGCGACTGGAATCGACGCCGCTGACATGTTTCCGTATTTATCCAGATTGACCTGTACCTTTTCCATAGGCAGCTGCAGTCGCTTTGCCGCAGCGAGAATGATGCGCTCATTCGCCTGGTGAGGGACGAGAAAATCTATTTCATCAAAAGAAAGTCCCGAGTTTTCTATTGCTCTCAGAGAAGCGTTCTCCATGACGCGAACGGCAAACTTGAAGACCTCTTTGCCCTCCATTTTAAGGAAGTGCTCCCGTGCTTCCACCGTTTCGTGTGTCGCGGGCTTTTCACTTCCGCCCGCCGGCATGTAAAGATACTTGCCGCCAGCGCCGTCTGACCCAAGGTCAAAACCGAGAAGTCCACGGCTGTCATCTTCAGAAGGCCCAACGACGACGGCGCCTGAGCCATCTCCGAAGAGGACACAGGTGTTGCGGTCTTTGATGTCAATAATCTTTGACATGACTTCCGTGCCAATCACCAGAGCGTATTTGTACATTCCCGAAGCAATGAACCGGTCTGCGACAGCAAGGCCATAGAGGAATCCTGAACAGGCCGCTTCGAGGTCGAAGGCTGCTGCTTTGGTCGCGCCAATCTTATCTTGAACGATACAGGCCGTTGCAGGGAATACCATATCTGGTGTAATAGTTGCCACAATGATCAGATCGATCTGATCTGCGGTGATGCCCGCATTTTTGAGGGCCATCTCAGAAGCCTGGATGGATAGTGAGGAGTTGGTAACGTCACCATCGGCAAAGCGTCTTTCAGAGATGCCGGTACGTGTACGAATCCATTCATCCGTGGTTTCAACGAGCTTTTCCATATCAAAATTGGTCACAATGCGTTCAGGGACAGCCATGCCGGTGCCAAGAATGCGACTCTTTCGGTTGATCAAAATATCATCTCCAGCTGTTAAAACTTGTTATTTATTTCTCGTATTAGTATCTGATACTAATATATATGATCTTCAGCCATCTGACAAGTGCTTTGACGAAAAAAAACGGGCACGCCTAAGGCAGTAACCCGTTTTTTTGTGTCTTTTCAATGGGTTGGAGCAATTGTCAAAACTTGATGTCTATCCTCAGTTTTCGTCTTGGTCTCCAGCCAAGGCGGTTCTCGCCGCTTCGAGATCCTTTCTGCCAAGCTCCTCGCGAATACGCTCAACGACCTGGCTCTTGACACAAACCTCCGCGTAGCGGATCGCATTTTTGATTGCCTTGGCATTGGAGCTGCCGTGGGCCTTGACTATGAGACCCTCTGTTCCGAGAAACGGCGCGCCGCCATACTCAGTATAGTCCATTTTCTTTTTCAGTTCTGAAAAGACGCTCTTCAGGAGCATCCCCAGCAGCATGTTTTTCTTTGTCTTCATCAATTGTGCCTTGAGCATCCCGGTGAAGCTTGTAGCGACGCCTTCAGAAAGTTTGAGTATGATGTTGCCGGTAAACCCGTCACAAACGATAACATCACACGCGCCTTCTGGAATATCCCTTGCCTCGACGTTTCCGATGAAGTTCAGCTCGCTGGCTTTCAGCACCGGATAGGTGTCCACCATCAGAATGTTGCCTTTGCCTTCTTCTGCCCCAATGTTGGCGAGGCCAACAGTTGGATTTTCAATACCCAGGACATCCCGGGCATAAATCGTGCCCATGACGGCGAATTCATAGAGGTTGTGCGGCTTGCAGTCTGCATTTGAGCCGGCGTCAATTAGGACACTGAAGCCTTTGGAGGTCGGATATGGCAGGCAAAGCGCTGGCCGGTCGAGGCCTTTGATTCTGCCTACTTTTAACAGGCCGCCGGCAAGCAGGGCGCCAGTGTTTCCGGCAGACAGCAGCGCATCTATGTCACCGGACTTCAACATCTCAAATCCTACCACCATGGATGCGTCCTTTTTGCTTTTAATGGCTCTTACGGGCTTATCTTCATTTTCGATAACTTCTGAAGCATGGCGGATTGTTAGGCGGTTCGCGTCATATTTGAGCGAAGCAAGCTGCGCTTTGATCTGGTCTTCAATGCCAATCAGTACCAGGTCCGCACCAACCAAAGAAAGCGCTTCTACCGCACCTTTGACAACAGCTTCAGGCGCGTGGTCGCCACCCATGGCATCTATGCCTATTCGAATTGTCATGATTCAATCACACTCCCATCCAGAGCAACCAGAATAAATTTGCCCCTGAATACTTGATCTTGATTGCTTGTGATCTTGATGTGTATAAAGTATTCACTGCCTCGCACCCTGACCAGCTCGGCTTTTGCCACCAGCTTTTGTCCGGCAATGACAGGCACCCTGTATTTGATGTTGGCAACACCGGTAAGTGCCACATGCGCGTCAATGACAGCCATTGCCAAAGATTCAGCCATTGCGAAAATGTAATGGCCTTTGACAATCTTTGTCTTTTCGAAGGCGAGCGCTTCATCCGTTTCGAGAACCGATATGCCGCGTTTGTTAAGTTCGAGGTCAATCAATTCTCCAACAATCTCGCTGCGTCCCAAGGTCTTGACTTTGTCATAATTATCCGTAGCGACCTTCCGGACGCGTTCTCTCAGCTCCGGTATGTTCAGCTGCATGCGGTCCAGACGGATCGTCTGAATGCTGACACCCAGTGTATCACTGAGCTCCTCATCTGTCAGGAATGGATCCTCAGATAAAATCTCAGTCAGTCTATTCAAACGCTCCTGTTTTTTTAATCTGGCCATAACGATATCACTCCATTTGCTGTAGCTTTTAGCGCCTGGTCCTATTATAACATAAATACTTTGCAAAGTCCTCTGAGAACTGCTTAGGCGTACTGTACAAACATACTTCAAAAATGTTCCTCTATGGCTGACAACAAATCATAAGCTCAGCCATAGACTGTACATTCCGGGCATGCAAAAAGCAGGTTGAGTCAACCTGCTCTGAAAACTTTGCAATCCCTTGCCTATGAAACTAAATGGCACTCTTACTTGACGGAAACGACTTCTTTGCCTTTATAGTAACCACAAGAGCCGCAGACACGATGCGGTACATTTGGCTCATGGCACTGTGGGCACTCTATAATGTTCGGAGCGTCCATCTTGATGTTCGAGGCTCTTCTCTTGTCACGTCTTGCTTTGGAAATCTTACGCTTAGGTACTGCCATTGATCACACCTCCTTAATTCTGACTAAAAAAGTTCTTGAGGCTCTCGAGTCTAGGGTCGACCCTGTCCTCGGAACATGTACATTCATCCTCATTCAGCGATTTTCCGCAATTTGGACAAATGCCCTTGCACGACACGTCGCACAAGACTTGAATTGGCATTGAGAGGTGGATTTCGTCGACCACAAGTCGTTCTATGTCGACGCTGTAGTCATCAATGAAAAGGGAATCCTCATCCTCTTCAATGATTTCGCCGCCCTGCCTGATGATGCGCTTTGTCACATCCTGTTCGAATTTTAAGTCGACAGGCTTGAGACAACGATTGCATGAAAACCTTAAAGTGCCCGAATAGTGGACATCAATTTCCAGCTCTACGCCCCGGCGTTCTACGACACCTTTGACTTCGAAGGGCGAAATTCCTTCCGCGCCATAGATTTCAAATTCGGATAGTTCCGGGGTAAGCGTCATTTCAAATGGCATTTGGCTCAGCTTTCCGCTGATCACATTTGTGAGATTGAGAATCATATGACACCTCTAGTTTACAACATGATAATTATATAAGCGGCAGGATCTTTTGTCAAGCATAATTACTTGCCACATGACCTCCGCTCAACAACTCTGTCATTATACACCGAATCCCTATGTTTTGTACACCAAATTTGGGAATAAAAATGAAAGTGTTTTGGCAAAAGAAGACGCGAACCAAAAGGCTCGCGTCCTGCTCAGTACTCACATTCCTTTTTTCTAAAAGGATTACAGGCTGTTGACGATTTCTACTGTGTCGCGGGCAATCATCAGCTCTTCGTTCGTTGGAATGACGAGAACTTTGACTTTTGAATCATCTGAATTGATGAACGCTTCTTTGCCGCGGACGTTGTTGCGCTCGTCGCTGACTTTGAGGCCCATGAATTCGAGGTTCTTGCAGATGTCTGCACGGTTGGAGATTGAGTTCTCACCAAGGCCGGCAGTGAAGATTACTGCGTCTACGCCGCCCATTTCTGCCGCGTAAGCCGCAATGTATTGTCTGACGCGGTCGTCGAAGGTTTCAAGGGCAAGTGCAGCGCGCTTATTGCCATCTTTCGCAGCGTTTTCAATATCTCTGAAGTCGCTGCTGACGCCGGAGATGCCAAGGACGCCAGACTTCTTGTTGAGCACGTTGTTGATGCCTTCAATATCGAGATTTTCTTTTTCCATGAGGAACGTAATAATTGCCGGGTCAATGTCACCGCAGCGCGTTCCCATGATGAGGCCCTCAAGCGGCGTAAAGCCCATGCTTGTCGCAACAGAAATGCCGTTTTTAATCGCAGTAACACTGGCGCCGTTGCCAAGGTGGCAGCTGATCAGCTTAAGCTCAGAAATTGGCTTGCCCATCATGTCCGCAGCACGTTCTGCGACGTAACGGTGGCTTGTGCCGTGGAAGCCGTAGCGGCGAACTTTGTACTTTTCATAGTACTCATAAGGAATTGGGTAGATATAGGCTTGTGGCGGCATAGTTTGATGGAAAGCTGTATCAAAAACGCCAACGTTTGGAACAGAAGGGATCAGCTCTTGAATTGCTTCAATACCCATGATGTTTGGTGGGTTGTGAAGTGGCGCAAGGTCAATACACTCTTCGAGTGCCGCTTTGACATCTTCTGTGATCAGAACGGAACCGCTATATTTTTCTCCTGCATGAACAACTCTGTGTCCAACAGCGTCAATCTCGTCAAGGGACTTGACAGCGCCATAATTTTCATCCACGAGCGCTTTAAGAACTTCATTCAGCGCGTCTTTGTGGTTTTTCATAGGCACCAGGATCACTTCTTTCTCTCTGCCCTCTTTCTCGTGCTTCAGGACTGACCCCTCAATACCAATTCTTTCGACGAGACCTTTCGCGAGCAGCGTTTCTTCCTGCATATTCATCAGCTGATACTTCAAAGAAGATGAGCCGCAGTTAATAACCAATACGTTCATAATATACCTCCCAAAATTTAAAATCGTTTGAACTTCACTCGTTATTATTATAAATTAAATAAGAAATATTACAAGTGAGAAACGGAAATTGTATACAAAATTCACTAAATATTTCACAAAGATTGCATCACTATAGCATTTTAGAATTTTAGTTAAGGAGGCCGCAGACCATGTCGGATCAAATTGTCGGGATGATCACCGAATATAATCCTTTTCATCTTGGACACAAGTATCATATTTCTGAGACAAAGCGACTTCTAAACGCAGATGCCGTCGTCGCAGTCATGAGCGGCTCCTTTGTCCAGCGCGGCGAACCTGCGCTCCTCGACAAATGGGTCAGGGCCGCGGCAGCGGTGAGTGGCGGTGTCGACCTCGTCATTGAACTGCCAACATTATTCGCAGTATCCAGTGCTGAATACTTCGCCACAGCAGGCGTTCATCTTCTAAACCAGCTCGGTTTTGTAAAGCAGCTCAGTTTTGGCAGCGAAAGCGGGTCTCTCGACAACTTGAAAAATGCCGTCACCACGCTCTCCCACCTGGACGCGAAGTGGTTAAAAGCACGAAACGCGAACCCAGAGCTTAGCTATCCCGCTTTGAAAGCAAAGCTGATGAAAGCGGAAGGGCTCGGTGCCGCAGAAACGCCAAATGACATCTTGGGCATTGAATATTTGAAAGCGATCAATGCTTTGGACGCTGCACTCATCCCCTTCACAGTAAAAAGAGCAGGTCATGATTACCACGATTTGACGCTCGAGGAAGCGCGACCAGAAACAGCCTTCTCCAGCGCTTCGGCTATAAGAAATGCCCTGCTCTCAGGCCTGCCGCCAGAGACAATGGCAAAAGCTGTTCCGACACAGACGCTGGACGCCCTTATTGCTGCTGAGCACCAGTATCCTTCGAGCCGGAAGCGTTTTGATTTATTGCGTTACAGACTTCTCCTCCATACGCCTCAGTCGTTGTCTCAGATCCACGACATGGAGGACGGACTTCCAGAGAGAATCCTCGCCGCTGCTGTAACCTCTCAGGATTACGAAGCCCTCGTCACGGCCATAAAAAGCAAGCGTCATACCCGCAGCCGCATAGAAAGAGTCCTCTCAAAAATACTGTTGGATATTCCCTTCTCTTTGCTTGGAAAAAACAGAGAGCAGCTTCCAAACTATCTGCGCGTCCTCGCTTTCAACGACCGCGGCAGGGAACTCCTCAAGCGAGCGAAAAAAACCGCTGGAGTCCCTGTATTGACAAATGTCAAGCCTAAGGATTTGAACGATCCATTATTTGGCTCTCAGCTTCAATTCGACTTAAGAGCCACAGCGTTAAGAGCCATGCTCTGCGGACAGGCCCCGGCGGTCAGTGATTTTACTCAGGCACCTGTTTACCTGCGCTGATAAAACTTATGTTGCTCAAAAAACAACGAAAACAATAAGCGCAAGCCGGCACTTAGACCGCACGAAGCAAAAAAAGAAGCAGCTGCCCTCGTCAAATTTGAGGTAATCTGCTTCTTTTCGTTTTTAAGCCTTGATCCTGCCAATGAGTGGCTAAGCCACAGCCTCAGCCACAGCCTCAGCCTCAGCTTCAGCTATACAGGCATATTATTTGTACTCTTCAAGCTCTCTCAAATTTTTGCGCAGCGTCTCAAGGACTTCACTGACATCACTGGTCGCTCTGTTCATCACTTCATGAACATAATCAAAGGCATCCTCTTTCATGTTGGCAGAGAACTGAGTTGCCTCTTGAACAATTTTGTCAGCCTTTTCCCGCGCCTGCCGAACAATCTCATGCTCATCCACCATCAGTTTGCGCTTCAGTTCAACCTCATCCATCAAGCGCTCCTCGTGCTCCCGAATGCTGTCAAAAACTCTGCGTTCCTCACGCTGAGCACTGGAAAGCAGCGCATCAGCGCTTCTCTGGGCCTCTTCAAGAATTTGATTTTTCTGAGATTTGATCCATTTGACATGCTGATACTCTTCAGGCAGCAAAATATGGATCTCTCTCAGAATTTCAAGCAGCTCTTCCCGGTCTGCCATGATTTTTCCCGTCAACGGCACCGAAGTGGCATTTTCAATTTTGTTTTCAAACTCTTCCAAAAGATCCAGTACTTTTAGATCAAGATGATTGGACGGCATGGTTTGTTCTCCCCCTTATCGCAGTTTTTTCACCATATATTCCAGAACGTGGTCAGGGACCAGGCCCTTAATATCTCCGTTAAACCTAAAAACTTCCTTTACAAGGCTTGAGCTCAGATAAGAATAATGTACATCTGTCATTAGAAAAACAGTTTCAGTGCCTTGCCCCAAATGCCGGTTCATTGCGGCCATCTGAAACTCCGCTTCGAAATCCGAAATCGCCCTGAGCCCTTTTATAATCACATCAATCTGATGTGATTTTACATAATCCACCAAAAGTCCTTGGAAATGATCCACCCTAACGTTGGGAAATGGTTGAACCGCTTCCTCAATAAGCCGCGCGCGCTCTTCAGCGGTGAACATGGGGCTTTTGGTGCTGTTGCTGAGAACACCTACGACGACTTCATCAAAGAGTTTTGAGGCTCTTTCAATCACGTCCAGATGACCGTTTGTAACGGGATCAAAACTACCCGGGTAAATTGCTATTGTCATTGAAGTGCCTCCTATATAATGTAAGCGCCGTCATGCCATAGTGCCTTGACTTAAGGAAGCTGTAGCCTGCGAACACCTCGGGCAGAGCCCTGGATGCGGGATGCTCTATAACGACAATGGCATCTTCCGACAGCAGATTATATAAGTCAAGTTTTTCGAGCACCAGCGATTCTAATGCAGCGTGATAAGGCGGATCCACAAATACCAGATCAAACTCTGAATTCTCAAGCTGAGACAAAGCAGATTCCCAGTCTTGTATTAAAATTTTCGCGGCATCCTCAAATTTGGCGCGCTCCAGGTTTCTTTTGATGACGCGCGCACTGGCTCGGCTTTGATCCACAAACACAACAGACTCTGCCCCGCGGCTCAGCGCTTCTATACCCAGTGCCCCGGAGCCCCCAAAGAGATCCAGCGCTTTCGCACCTTGAATTTCAAATTGAATCAGATTAAACAGAGCTTCTTTGACGCGATCCGTTGTAGGCCTGGTTTCAAAGCCTTCGAGCGCTTCCAGTTTCAAACCCCTTTTTGAGCCCGCTATGACCCTCATAATTCCACCTTCTTATCGAATTCTATCATAAAAAAGGCGCTTTTCATACAAGATGTAATTTTTTTGAAATGCTTTCTTATGTACAGCAGGTTTTTTTCAGAAATCCAAACCACGCTGTCGCTAATTATGTCAGCATTATATTGAAAAGCGCTCGAACGCCTCCTGCCGGCGGCGGATCAGCAGTGCCTTTTCCATTTGGGTCAATTGGCCAGAGGCTTCTTTCTGGAGGATGTTCAGAACCTCTTGCTGGCAAACTGTCAAAATATCCAAATGTCGAGATAGATCAGCAAGTTTCAGCGGCGGAAGACCATGCTGCCGCGTACCGAAAAATTCTCCGGGCCCCCTGAGCTTCAGGTCGCAATCTGCGATTTCAAAGCCATCCTGAGTTTCCACCATTTTCTTGATCCTCTGCTTCGCGACCTGGCCGGGCTGTTCTGCGACCAGGTAGCAGCTTGAAGCATGCTCGCCCCTGCCCACTCGGCCCCTAAGCTGATGAAGCTGACTGAGCCCAAAACGGTCGCAGTCCATGATGATCATAACCGTTGCGTTTGGCACATTGATGCCGACCTCAATGACCGTTGTGGAGACCAGCAAATCCAGCTCACCAATGGCGAAAGCCTTCATCACCTGATTTTTTTCTGACGATTTCATTTTCCCGTGAACCAAGCCTACACGCCGGTGCCTGAACACGCCACCGCGCAGCTCTCCATACAGGGCTTCTGCCGATTGCAGCTCAGACCCCATCTCGCTTTCCTCCACTAGCGGACATACGACATACACCTGGCGGCCTGCTTCGATCCTCTGATCGACACTCTTGCAGAGCCGCTGAAATTGTTTTCTCGGAACATACACCGTCTCAATGGGCTTTCTTCCAACGGGCAACACTTTGATCACCGACACGTCAACATCACCATAAAGCACAAGAGACAAGGTCCTCGGTATGGGCGTCGCTGTCATGATCAGAACATCCGGGCTCACGCCCTTTTCTTCAAGCCGGTTGCGCTGGCGCACGCCAAAGCGGTGTTGCTCATCCGTTATAACCAGTCCAAGTCGGTCAAAGACGACTTCTTCTTCCAAGAGCGCGTGGGTACCAATGATCCAGCGATAAGCGCCGGAGGATATACCTTCGCGAAGCTTTTTTTTATGCTTTGAAGACGAAGTCAGCAGCGCAATCCTCTCTATTTCATGAGGATACAACTTTAAAAGCGCTTCATAATGCTGAGCCGCTAAAAGCTCTGTTGGTGCCATGAGAACACTTTGATAATCGTTATGCACAGCAAGTGTCATAGCTGCGAAAGCAACCGCGGTTTTTCCGGAGCCAACATCCCCCTGCAGAAGCCGGTACATGACCTGAGCCTTTGACATGTCATTGTAAATGTCCTGAACTGCCTGTTGCTGATCAACTGTCAGCCTGAATGTCAGCTTTTCCTGAAAAGCTTCGAGAACGCCTTTTGTCTTGAAAGCAATACCTTGCCCACGCTTTGCGTCCACTCTGAGCAGCGCCAAATTCAGCTGCAAGGACCATAGCTCCTCAAAAACCAGCCTGTACTTGGCGGCTTTGTATCTTGTACGATCCGTTGGAAAATGAAGCTCTTCAAGGGCAGCGCCAAGACCTGGCATCCCATACTTCGCAAGCAGAGCCGCAGGAAGGGTTTCCTCCAGCTGGGGAAGCTCAGTTGTCAATGCGTGACGAATCAGCGTCGCCATATCCCTTTGTGTTATGCCTTCTGTCAGAGGATATTGCGGCGTAATCACCAGCTGGCTTTCGAGCTGGTCACTCTCCCTGAATATTTCCGGATGAATCAAAGTCAACTGGCGTCCACTACGTCTCGCTTGGCCAAAAGCATATAGAACCTCTCCAGGAGAATGCTGCTTTTCAAGATAAGCTGCATTAAAAAAAAGCAGCTCAAAGGGCATCATGCCATCCAGCATATGAAAGCGCGTCATGACCTTGCCCTGGGTCGTTCGTGAGCTCTGAACAGATTTTACCCTACCGCTGACCGTAACCACTTCGCCGTCTTCGACTTCGTGGACACTGCGTCTCTTGGATTTATCAGCGTAGCCCCTCGGATAATGAAACAGCATATCTCTTAAACTAAAGATTCCAAGGCGTGCAAGGGCTGATTTTTTTTTGATGCCAATCCCTTTCACCGACGTCAGGTCCGAATGGGTGTGCATACTTATCAATTCACCTCTCTCAAGAAGGGAACATAAAAGCTCTGAAAAAGCTGACCGGAAAAATGCAATCCTGCAGCACTCAGCCCAACCCCTTTAACTGGAAGAGACCGGTCTTTACCGGTCTCTTTTTTTCTTGGAAACATTACTCCACTGAAATCACATAATAGTAAAGAGGCTGTCCGCCGTAATGGCATTCAATGTCCAGATCACCGTGGTCAGCGCTGACTTTTTCAATAAGCATTTCAGCGTCAGTTTTAGAAATCTCTTCACCATAATATACCGTCAAGATAGACGCATCTTCGTCGAGAATCTTTTCAATTGAGTCCAGGGCAACATTTTCGATATTCTGGCCAACTGACACAATTTTACCATCCGCCACGCCCAGAATGTCATCCTTCTTGATCTCTATATCGCCGTATTGTGTATCCCTGACGGAATACGTCACCTGAAGCGTCTTCACATGATCGATCGAAGCCGTCATGGCCGCCTCGTTTTCGGACGGCGATTTATCCATATCAAACTCAATTAACGTCGCAATACCCTGCGGAATTGACTTTGTAGGAATTACGGAAATAGGAAGGCTTGAGACCTCTTTGGCCTGATTCGCCGCCAAAATTATGTTGCTGTTATTTGGCAGGATAATCAAGTGTTCCGCGTTGCAATCCGCTGCAGCTTTAAGAAAATCCTCAGTACTTGGGTTCATGGTCTGTCCGCCCTCGACGACCACATCCACGCCCAGCTCCCTGAAAATTTGGCTGAACCCTTCACCCATAGCGACGGCAATGATGCCGTAAGGCTTCTTCTCCTCCGGTACGCGTTTTTTTGCCGATGGTGATTGTCCCCCAACCTCAGCCAAAACAACGCCATGATCAAGATTCGAATGCTGTTCCCGCATATTCTCAATTTTGACCGTTATGAGCGGCCCGTATTTAAGCGCCTTTTCAAGCGCCATCCCCGGGTTGTCCGTGTGGATATGAACTTTCACCAAAGACTCATCCTGAACGAACACCATGCTGTCTCCAAGTTTTTGAATCTCAGAGCGGAGAATAGGCACATCGTCCCGAAGCGTTTCCAGTATAAATTCCGTACAATATCCAAAAGTAATCGCCTCTGGCTCAAGTGCTGCCCCTGCTGCTTTCAGCACGTTCTCAGAACGCTCGACCTGAATTTCGACTTCTTTCCCCAAGACAGCATCCAAAAATCCTAAAAGAATAAAAACCAGGCCTTTGCCTCCGGCGTCAACGACGCCAGCCGATTTTAATACCGGCAGGTAATCAGGCGTCCTTTCCAGTGTTTCTTCTGAGCGCTTGATTAGATTCTCAAGGAGTTCCTGAACTGGCACCGCCTGTTCGGTATAATCCATGCCGAGCTCAGCCGTTTTTCTGATGACGGTCAGGATGGTCCCTTCCACAGGCTTCATGACGGCCTTGTAAGCTGTATCAGATGCTTCCTTCAAGGCATGGGCCAAGTCAATGGACGTGAGCTCTTTCTTTTCCTGGCAGCCCTTTGCAAAGCCCCTGAAGATCTGTGACAGAATAACGCCAGAGTTACCCCTGGCTCCCATCAGCGACCCCTTGGACATGGCTTTTGAGATAATCTCAACCGATGTCTCCCCTTCATACTTCGAAAGCTCGTTGATTGCGGCATTCATGGTCAGAGACATATTTGTACCCGTATCACCGTCAGGAACCGGGAAGACATTAAGTGAATCCACCAGATTCTTATTTCTGTTTAACGTCGCTGCAGCCTGCTTAAACATCTTTGACAGCAGCACGCCATCAATTTTAATAATATCCAAAGGTCATCCCTCCTAAGATCAGGCTTGAACCCTGACCCCTTCAATATTCAGATTCACTTTCAGGACTTTAAGGCCTGTTTGGTTTTCGACGCTGTATTTGACCCGTTCAATGATATTTTGAGCAACCACAGAGATTTTGGTTCCAAATTGAACGATGACGAACAGATCGATGACGATACCTTCATCCTCAGAGTGAATCCTGACGCCCTTGGAGAGATTTTCTTTTTTCAGCAAATTGGCAATACCACCAGTTGTATTGCGCGAGGCCATTCCGACCAGGCCGTAGCATTCGATTGCTGCAGCGCCTGCAATGGTGGCAATGACATCATTATTAATGAAAACTGCACCGTGCGCGTTTTCTACTTTTATGGCCATCTTGTTTCCTCCCCTTTTACAATCCATATTGATTTTACTATGATTCCAATTATGTGACAACCTTATCTGTGCCATTATACCCTATTTTCCTTGAAGATTAACTTGCAAACAAAGAAATGATCTGTTAGAATAAGTTTGCTTATGTGTTATTTGTTTTAGGGAGGTGTAACAATGGCAAGAGTATGCGAAGTTTGCGGAAAAGGCAAGGTCAGCGGAAATAACGTCAGCCATGCCAACAACCATACAAGAAGAACCTGGGCGCCGAACCTCAGAAGAGTCAAAGCGGTCGTAAACGGTTCACCAAAAAGATTGATGGTTTGTACAAGATGCATGCGTTCCGGCAATGTCGTACGCGCAATCTAATTTGGATCTGCCTTAAAGTCTGCCCCATTTGCTGCGGCGGGCTTTTTTGCTTTTTTGACGCTTTGGGACCTGTTAAACTTTAAATCAGAGTCGCCGCCAAAGTCCTGAAATGCGCCTCAGGACTTCGATATCATTTGCGGTCTCTGCACTGCATTAAAAAAACCGGTCCTTCTTGAACCTCTACAGAGCCCGTATCCTCTATCAGCCTGTTGCTGACCCCCAAAGTTCCGGACCGGTACATCCGGAGCGCTTCACCATCATATTCAAACCCACGAAGTGACACTGAGGCCGCCTCGTCAATAGAAAGCACTGATACATAAAAGCCCTCGCGTCGAATAATCCCATAAGTCCCAGGGTACAGTCTCTCCACCTCATTATTGGGGTCAAGAGCCCGTACTCTGGGATATTTTTCTTTTATACTGGTAAGCAGCATTAAATTGGCAAACATATGATCGACGCGGCTCCCAAAAGCCCCAAACATATCAATGACCGAACCTTCAGGATGAGTGGCGCAGAGCGCCATGGCCTTGTGAAGTGCAAGCTCCGTGTCCGTCCAGTCCTTCTGTGAATCAAAAGTCATGACTTCCGTCTCCGGATAACGCGTCTCAAAATCCGCACATCCAGCATAAGAATCAAAATCACCAATAATGAAGTCCGGTATGAGCCCCATAGACTCAAAAGCTTCCAGGCCCCGGTCCACAGCTATGATCTGATCATAGCTGCTGAGCTGATCTTTAAGCCAGTCTAAATCCTCAAGGGCGCCTCCGGTGACAATCGCAACCCTCATTTGACCGCTGTCCTGAATTTTTGTACTTCCGCCTCAAAGTCAGAAGCGCCAAACAAAGCGGAACCCGCAACAATGACATCAGCACCGGCACGGACGACCTCAGCAACGTTATCCGCTTTAATGCCTCCGTCCACCTCAATTTCGAGGTTCAGGCCACGGGCTGTTACCATGGATTTTAGCTTGGCAACTTTTTCGAGAGCCTGAGGGATAAACGCCTGTCCGCCAAATCCCGGATTGACAGACATGATCAGTACCAGATCCAGGTCAGGCAGAATATCCTCCAGTACCGCCACAGGTGTCGCAGGGTTAAGCGACACCCCCGCTTTGACCCCAAGGGACTTGATCAGTTGAATCGTTCGGTGAAGGTGGACTGTGGCCTCCTGATGCACCGTAATGATGTCTGCCCCGGCTTTTGCAAAAGCCTCAGCGTATCGCTCCGGATGCTCGATCATCAAATGGACGTCCTTGACAAGGCGGGTTCGCCCTTTCAAAGCTTCCAGCACTAGTGGGCCAATAGTTAAGTTTGGCACAAAATGCCCATCCATAACGTCCACGTGAAGATATTCGCAGCCAGATCGCTCAATTTTAATAACTTCATCCTGCAGATTTCCAAAATCCGCGGACAAAATCGAAGGTGCAAGCTTCAAATTAATACCTCCTATATTGCCTGATTTCATTCAAAATCAGAACGTAAGAATTGTAACGGGAATCAGATAATTTCCCCGCCTGAACCGCCTCTCGAATCCTGCAGTCCGGCTCTTCCATATGCAGACAGTCATCAAAGCGGCAGTTTCCAGGGTAATATTCAAAATCCGGGAAGCAGGAGGACAATAGGTCTGCCTCCAAATCCTTGAGCTCCAGGGAGGTAAATCCAGGTGTATCGACCACAAATCCCCCTGATGCAAGCTCAAGAAGCTCACTATGCCTGGTCGTATGTTTGCCTCGTTGAATCTTTTCACTGACAGCACCAGTTTTAAGTGCCAAACCAGGCTCGATGGCATTCAGAAGCGAAGATTTCCCAACGCCGGAAGGCCCGGCGAAAACAGAAACTTTACCTTTCAGCATCGCTTTTAGTTCCTCAATCTGAAACCCGGTGACTGAGCAAGTGGTCAAAACTTTAAAGCCAGTTGGACCATAAATGGACTCAAGCTTCTGAGTGAGTTGAGACTCCGCATCATCAAGGTCAACTTTATTGAATACAAGCACAACATCCAGGCCTTCCTTGACGGCGAGAACTGTCATTTTGTCCAGCAAGACCATATTGGGATCCGGGAACCTTACTGCAAAGACAATCACGGCCTGGTCTACGTTAGAGACTGTAGGTCTGACAAGCTCCGAGGTCCTGGGCAAGATGTCCTCAATCGCAGCATGCTGTTTGGAAAAGAGGACGCGGTCACCTACCATAGGCACCAAACCCATTTTTTTGAATTTTCCGCGCGCTTTGCATTCGAGAATCCCGGATTCGTCCTGTACATAATAAAATCCGGCTATGCCTTTTACAATACGTCCTTCCACCAGCTTTTCACCCATCAGTTGAATACCTCTTCGCTGGAGCTGACCAGTACGTCATTGAAGTATATATTTATGCCAACAGTTCCCGTTCCGCTGATTGTAACGGAGACGCGTTCCTCTGCCTTTGAATGGAGCTTTTGGTAGACAATTTCAGACGCGCCATCTTTCACCATCACCACTTTTACCTCAAATTCCTCTTGGTCAAATTCCAGTGGAATGGTCAGTGTTTTTTCGACGGGCTCCGGCGTGGAGTTCGGATCCTTGCCTTTACTGACCACCAAGTCAACACGATCCTCTGGCTGAACCTCCTGACCGCCTTCAATGCTTTGCGCAATAACTAAATTGGCGGCAAAGGTATCACTGAAATCATATTTCACTTCCCCTACAGAAATTCCATATTGTTCCAATGTCATTCTGGCGCTTTCGAGGGCACTGCCCACAATTTTAGGCATTATAGATTTGCCAGGCGTCTTACCCTTGCTGACATATAAATCTATAGCCGTCCCTTTTTCCTCGCTGAGGCCCGCAAATGGTGATTGACTGATGACAGTGCCTTCTGGCGCGTCATTTTCAATTTCATCCACAGATCCAACCTTAAAGCCAGCATTAACGATCATGATCTCTGCTTCAGCAAGAGGCTTTTGAACCAAATTGGGCACCTGAAACAATTCTGTACCCAGGCTGAGTGTCAGTGTTATGGTGTACCCAGGCTTCAGCAAGGCGCCTTCTTCATGAGATTGGGAAATGACCTCGTCAGGTGCATAGCTTCTCGAATAAATTCTGTCTCCAATTTCGCCCTTGAAACTGTGATCCTCGAGAAGTTGTAGGGCAACGTCGACATCCAGTCCAGTCACATTTGGTACCGGTACCGGCTGAGTCTCCTCCAAGAGATTTTTCATCATAAATCCAGCGCCAATAAATACAAAGGCAGCGATCAGCGCTAATAAAACCGTTATAATAAGTCGTTTTTTATCAGTTTTTTGCGGTACTTCCGGCTCCGGTTCGACTTCTTCAGCAAGCTTTCGCTGTACGAATCGCGTTGGATTGGTATTTTCAATGGATCGTGTATCGTTAAAAAGGAGCTCTTCATCTATCTTAGGAATCATCATGGTCTTCGCGTCTTCATCTCCGCCTTCAATCATGACAATATGATCCGGTCTGAGGAGAACCTCATCAAGGTCGTTAAGCATTTCTGTCACGCTGCCATACCTGAATTCAGGATTTTTTTGAATAGCCTTCAGTATAACCCCTTCAAGGCCAACACTGAGTGCCGGATTGAAATCAGAGGGGGCATGCGCTTCTTCTTTAAGATGCTTTAAAGCGACTGCCACTGCGGATTCGCCTTCGAAAGGAAGTCTCTTGGCTGCCATTTCATACATCAGAATGCCCAGGGAATAGATATCTGACTTTTCGTCGACAAAGCCACCCCTGGATTGTTCCGGAGAAGCATAATGCACCGACCCCATCATATCAGTCGTATTGATAATTGTCGCAGAGGTAATCGCTCTCGCAATGCCAAAATCCGCGACTTTGACCGCGCCATCAGCACCCATCAAAATATTGTGGGGTTTTATGTCCCTGTGGACTATGTGATTGGCATGCGCGTTTTCAAGTGCCCTGGCAACCTGTTTGGCAACGCGGATTATTTCACGGTTTTCAAAAAATCCATCATGATCCTTGATATATTTTTTTAGTGTAGGGCCATTGATGAATTCCATGACAATATATCTGAGATCCTCCTCATGTCCAACGTCATAGACGCTGACTATGGAGGGATGGCTCAGACTCGCTGCCGCCTTGCTTTCCTTGTCGAATTTTCGGATAAATTCCTCGTCGGAAACAAATTCCGGCCTGAGGATTTTTATAGCGACGCTTCGGTCAAGCAGCATATCCTTTGCACGATACACTAACGCCATACCGCCGTCTCCGATCTTATCCAAAATCTCGTATCTGTTTTTCAACACACGTCCTATGATTCTGTCCACTGGGTTTCACCTCCCTGTCCATCCAATTCAATGGCTACAGCTGTAATATTATCCGCTCCGCCGCGTTCCAGCGCCAGCTCAACCAACTGTGACAAGCGCTCTTCGAGAGTCCTTTTTGCAGTTAGAATTTCATTGATTTCTTCCGCTTTCAAGTAATGGGTCAGTCCGTCTGAACACAGTAAAAACAAGTCACCTGCTTGAGCTTCAATTTCATGCAGGTCAGGCGTTACTCTGTCATCTGCGCCTACAGCTTTCATCAGTACATTTTTTTGAGGATGGCTAAGGGCGGCTTCGCGGTCAATAGAACCGTTCTTGATCAATTCTTCAACCAAAGTATGATCTCGAGTGACTTGCTTGAGGATACCTTCACGCATCCTATAAGCCCTGGAATCACCTATGTGGGCTACATAAGCCAGTCCATCCTGAATCCACACAGACGTCAATGTCGTCCCCATGCCTTTGCAGTCTTCACTCTCATGGGCTTTGACCCAAATTTTCTGATTTGCATCTGAAAACACTTGTCTATAGATCTCTGCAGGCTGCAACGCTTCATTCTGCGCCAATTGATTCATGGACGCCAAAGCTTCAACTGCAATACCGCTGGCAATTTCCCCTGCCTTGTGACCACCCATACCATCTGCCACAGCAATCAGGTGAAGCTTTTCATCAATGTAGTAGGCATCCTCATTGTTGGTCCGGATTTTTCCAATATGTGACAACCCTGCGGTTTTCATATGAACCACCTCGTTATTTAGACTCTAACCATTTTTGCTATAAAAAAACCATCTGTCCTTTGAACATTCGGGTAAAGTCTGACTGAGCCATCCTCATCCGACCATGGTGTACCAACCAACTTAAACTGTGGATGTGCTGACAGAAAGTTTTGAATGACGCCTTGATTTTCTTCCGGATCAATTGAACAGGTGCTGTAAACCATGATTCCGCCCTTCTTCACATAGTGTGAAGCGTTCTCGAGGAGCTGAGACTGAAGTGTCACAAGGGAAGAAATATCTTCCGGCTGTCGTCTATAACGTATCTCCGGCTTTCTTCTTATGATCCCAAGTCCTGTACAAGGGGCATCCAATAATACACGGTCATAAGCGTCAACAGATTGTGGGTCAAAGTCCAAACCGTCCCAAATTTGCGGCTTAATAATTGAAATACCGAGACGGTTTGAATTTTCTTTGATCCTTTGAAGCTTTTTATCTGAAACATCCCGGGCTGTAATTTCCCCGCGATTATTCATCTTCTCTGCCATGTGTGTGGTCTTGCTGCCAGGCGCGGCACACAGATCCAGGATGCGTTCTCCAGGCTGAGGATCAAGAATTTCTGTCACCATCATGGACGCAAGATCCTGAACGTAGAGCTCTCCCCCAATAAAGGCCGGCCATGTTTGAATCGCACGATCCTGACCGGAATGGATAATGAGCGCATAATCAAAAATTGAACTGACTTCAGAAATAATCCCATCCTGCTCAAGGCGCTTCTGAACCTCAGCTGTACTGGCTTTAAGCCGGTTGACACGCACACTTAAAGGCGGCTCGGCATTGTTGGCCGCCATGAGGGCTTCGGTGAAGTCATAGCCAAATAGCGACACCCAGCGATCAACAAGCCATTTAGGATGTGAATACATGATCGAAAGAAAACCATTTGGGTTTTCACTTCGAACGGGTTCATCAAAGCTACCCATACCCCTCTGAAAATTTCTTAAAACACCGTTGACAAAACTGCTTAGATGCTGGCCCTTCTTCTTCGACAATTTAACGGCTTCATTTACGACTGCCGAAGCAGGTATACGATCCATAAACATCATTTGATAAATGGCAGTCCGTAAAACCATGTGAATAAATGGATCAATTTTTGACAGCTTTGTCCTCGACACTTGCTGAAGCAAATAATCCAACAGGAGCTTCTGTTCCAGTACACCATAGATCAGACGTACAGCAAGTCTTCGATCCTCTGAAGACAACGCGCCTTCTCTGGTCAAATTATTGACAGCGTCACTGGACAAAAGCCCCCTTTTGTCAATAGCCAATAAAAGGTCTACCGCAGTTTGACGTGCAGAGGGTTGTCTCCTGGTATTATTCTGCTTGGCACCTTCATGCATAGTCATGATTTCACCGTCTCCATTTCCAGGCTAATTCAGCCCCCATACGTACATGTAGAACTTTTGTCACATTCAAATTCTGACAAGACTGATGTGACTGCGTCATTAATAATCTGTTAATCTCTCATCCGGTCCCGGATCAACAACAGTCGGACAAGCTCCATGACTGAAACAGCGGCGCTTGCGACGTAAGTTCTCGCTGCTGCGCCAAGTACTTTTTTTGAAGACGAGACTTCGTCCTCCATAATGTAGCGGCCATCCACCAGCTCTGCAATTGCTCTGGAGCTGGCATTGAACTCAATTGGCAAAGTCACGATATGGAACAGCACAGCAAAGAGATAAAACAAAATTCCAAGGTCCACAAGCGGAACAATCCTGAAGAAAAATCCCGCCATTATAAGAATGGGAAGGATACCGCTTCCCAAGTTCGCAAGCGGTAAAAACAAATTTCTGAACCGGATAGGCTTATAGCCTTTTGCGTATTGGATAGCATGACCCACTTCATGGGCGGCAACGCTGATGGCTGCAATACTGTCGCTTCCATAAACGGTTTGCGACAGCCGAATCCTGTTATTTCTGGGATCGTAATGGTCTGTCAAAGATCCTGCCACAGGCTCAACAACCACATCATAAAGCCCATTCCTATCCAATATGGCCCTGGCCACCTCTACGCCTTTCATCCTTCTGTACGAACCTACCCGGGCATACTTTGTAAACGTTGACTTAACTTGTACCTGCGCGATCATAGCGAAAATATAAACCGGGATCAGGAGCAAAAATCCCAGTGATCCGGCCGTTCCCATATAGCCATTCATTTTATGACCTCCTGTTTTGGGCAAAATAATTTAATTGAATCTGTCCCCAGCCTTGAGGCTATGCCCGAGAAGATAGTCAGACACTTTCATTCTGCGAGCGCCAGGTGCTTGTATCTCAAAAAATCTCACTGCGCCCCGACCGGCTTTGACTGTGAAGCTGACGCGATCAACGTCGATCAGAACACCGGGCTCCGCCTGAACTGCCATAGATTTAAGGCTGTCTTCACGCACAACCTCTGGCGTGAACACCTTAAGCTTAACCTCACCCAAGGAGGTCAAACCAGCGGGCCACGGATCAAAGCCCCTGACCAGGGCACTGATTTCCTCTGCGGTTCTCTCCCAGTCAATTTCAGCCATCCTTTTTTCAATTTTGGGCGCATAAGTGGAAAGTTTGTGATCCTGGGGTACAGGTGTCAAGCTGCCTTTCACTATGCCTTCCAAAGTTTCTTTCAGGACATTCGCACCCATCTGCATCAGCAGATCGTGCAGAGCGCCTCCGGTAATCGTATCTGACAACTTGAGGCTTTGCTTATGAAGCATGTCGCCTTCATCCAGTCCAGCACTCATTTTCATGGTGGTCACACCCGTTTCATTTTCGCCGCTGACAATGGCCCATTGAATTGGCGACGCACCTCTGAGCTTAGGAAGAAGTGAAGCATGCACGTTGATACACCCATATGCCGGCAAGTCCAGGATTTCCTGTGAGAGAATCTGACCATAGGCCACGACGACAATCAGGTCCGGGTTCAGCCCCTTGAGTATCTCCATAGCTTGCGCGCTTTTAATTTTTTCAGGCTGATACACGGGAATGTCCTCTTTTTGCGCTGCCGCTTTCACCGGAGGCGGTGTCAGCTTGTTGCCCCTGCCCTTTGGACGGTCTGGCTGGGTAAACACACCTATGACCTGGGCCCCTTCAAAATGGATGCAAGTCTCCAGACATGGCACCGCAAATTCTGGTGTCCCCATAAAAACGATCTTCATAGTGCCACCTACGCTTCCTCAATCATTTTATCGATAAAAAGTACACCATCCAGGTGATCAATTTCGTGACAAAGCGCCCTGGCGAGCAGCCCCTCGCCTTCGACGACATAGACTTCACCGTTTTCATTCAGGGCTTCAACCCAGACTTTCGCCGGCCGGCGTACAGAGCCAGCTCTTTCAGGCACGCTCAGGCAGCCTTCGACTTCAAACTGCTCGCCCTCTTCTTTGATAACTTTTGGATTGATCAGCACTTTGACGCCCGTATCATCATAGACATCAATAACCGCAATCCGCTTGAGTATACCAACCTGCGGTGCAGCCAGTCCGACCCCTTCCGCATGATACATGGTATCCACCATATCCGCGACTATCTCTTTAACCCTTTGATCGACTATTTGAACCTCTCTTGAAAGCTTTCTGAGAACCGGATCTCCATCCGTCCGAATATTTCTGATTGCCATTTCATAACACGCTCCTTACCCTGTACAGGTGCAGCGCGCCAATTTTTGGCGGCTGCTTATAAGACACTGATCGCTCTGACATCCACAGCGCATCTTACATCTTCACGCTGTGTTGGCAGCTTTCGCAAAACCTCTTCAATTAGCGTCAGCATCTCTTCCTTATATTTTATTATAATTTGCCATCGATATCTATTTTTTATTTTGCTGTAGATCGCTGGATTAGGTCCCAGAATTACAAGATGTCCTTTTTTGATCATTTCAGAGGGCAAATGCTTGCTCAGCCATTCATAGAGCTTCGCGGCACTCTTTTCGACATCTTCGGGCTTAAACCCGGAGAGGATGATATTGGCCATCTGAAGATAGGGCGGATAGCCAAAAGCTTTACGTATGCCCATTTCTTCTTCGTAAAAGCCCAAATAATCATGTTCAGCTGCCCTGATAAGCGCAAAATGCTCCGGCGTATAAGTTTGGACCACAACACGCCCTTGGGTTTTTGACCTGCCGGATCTTCCACTGACTTGAGTCATCAATTGAAAGGTTCTCTCTGAAGCCTGAAAGTCAGGCAGATTGAGTGTCACATCCGCCAGGACAACACCGACTAAACCAACATTTGCAAAATCAAGTCCCTTTGAAATCAGCTGCGTCCCTATGAGTACCCGTATCTCACCAGATTCGAAACGCTCAAGAATTTCCTCCAGAGCGCCTTTTTTGGATATAGACTCACTATCCATTCTCGCTGTTATGACATCAGGAAATTTTTCTTTAAAAGCCTCTTCGACCTTTTCAGTCCCACTGCCATAAAACTTGAAGTAACGGCTGCCACATTCAGGACATACTGTCGGGATTGACGACCTATAATGACAATAGCTGCACCTTGCATGATTTTGTCCTTTGTGGAAAATAAGGCTCACATCACAGTTTGGACATTTCAGTGCATAACCGCAGCTACGGCAGGAAATGAACGTGTGATACCCTTTTCTGTTTAGGAGCAGCATGATTTGCTGTCCATTTTCAAGGGCTCTGTTAATAGCCTCTTCAAGTGTTCTGCTGAACATAGACCGGTTCCCTGACATGAGCTCCAGGCGCATATCCACAATTTCCACACTTGGCAGCGCTACTTTGCTGAAGCGTTTGTGCATCTCGACCAACTGCAGTCCACCGCTCCTGGCTTCGTGATACTGTTCTAAGGAAGGCGTCGCCGACCCAAGAATCAGAGGCGCGTTGTGAAGCTTGCATAAAGCGCCCGCTACCTCCACAGCGTGATATTTGGGTACCTGGTCTGACTTGTAGGAGCTGTCGTGTGCCTCATCTACCACAATGAGGCCAACAGAAGCACAAGGCGCGAAAAGCGCTGATCTTGGGCCAATGACTATGTCATAATCCCCTCTGCCTATGGCGCGCCATTGATCAAATCTTTGTGTCGCGTTCATGCGACTGTGCAAAATGGCAATCCGGTCACCAAACCGTCTTCTGAAGCGATCCACCAGCTGTGGTGTCAAGGATATTTCAGGCACCAGAATAATGACCTGGCGTCCTTCTGCAATGGCTAAGTCCGCGAGCTCCATATAAACCTCTGTTTTACCACTGCCAGTAACGCCGTGAAGCAAAAAAGCCTCGGGCTCGTGGTTTATCACACTGCTGCTGATCAGGTCAAAGGCTGCTTTCTGCTCACTTGAAAAAGCTACAAAAGTATTCTTTTTGCCTGAATCATAGTAAGTGGGGAAAGTAAATGCCTCTTCAGTCTCAGCTTTTATCTTTCCTTCTTCCTCCAGCTTTTCAAGTCCAGCTTTTGTCGCTTTAACTTCCCGTTTAAGTCTGGATTCTTCTACCCTGCCATAGTCCCTTAGCATCTCGAGGATCCCTCGCTTAACAGTTTGATGCTTTGGAATCTGTTCCAGCCAAGTCTCTGCCGCTCCAGGATCCGTAAGACTGAAAAAGCGGTTGTAACGCTCTCTGACTGAGGTTGTCAAATGTTCCCGTTTCTCAGCGACGCCTTTTTTTATGATGCTTTTCAAAAGCGTCTGCTCATTTTCCTTAAGTTCGCTCTGGAATACAGTTTTTGAAGCAATTCTGTCTATAAGCGCTTTTTCCGCTTCCGGCAGTGCCTCTATGATCTCATGCGTCGCAATTTCTGCCCTTATGATCTTATAATCACGTTTTAGGGTCGTCCCACTTGGCAAAAGAAGCGAAGCTGCCTGAGAGTAATTGGTCAAATAGCGTGCCCTGATCCATAGCGCCAGTTCAACACGGCGTTCATCAAGTGCCGCAGCGCTGTCACAGACACTCACGACAGACTTGAGCTTTTCTATTTGATCTTTCTGAGAGGGTGCCCGCCTAACTGCGACAATGGCTTCGTGCGTGGCATCACCTGAGCCAAATGGGACTATGACCTTGCTGCCTATGACGACTTCATTCTCCAGCATCTCCGGAATACTGTAGGTGAACAGCTGATCCAGCGCTCGCGTCATCTTTAGTACAATCACGTCTGCAAGTGACTTCTGCCCCTCTGGGTTGATCTCTGGGTGAAGCATTGAAACACCTCCACAGTAAAACAAAGAAACAGGAGTAGATCAGCTCTACCCCCGGATGGATTCCTGGAATTCAGACCTAAGGCAGCAAAGAGACCGCTTTTTTGAGAATGGCTTTGGCTACATCAGCTTTTCCCATTTGATCATAAGCGGTTTGTTCACCGTCCGCGGTTATAAAAGTCACGACATTGGTATCGCTTCCAAAGCCGGCACCCTTGACTGTAACATCGTTGGCAACTATCATATCGAGATTTTTCTTTCGGAGCTTCGCCTCGGCGTGCTCCAACACCTTTTCGGTCTCAGCGGCAAAGCCTATGAGGATCTGTTTGTTTTTCACCTTGCCGACCTCATAAAGAATATCTGGATTTCGCGTCAGTTCAAGCGCCAAATCCCCTTCCACTTTCTTGATCTTTTGAGACGCTACAGCTTTAGGCCTGTAATCCGCTACCGCTGCGGTCATAATAATGATATCAAAATTCAAGTCTGACATGACCGCCTCAAACATTTCTTGCGCGGTCTCTACATCAATCCGTGTTACACCGGATGGCGCGCCCAGCTCAACCGGACCGGAAACCAGTTTGGTTTCAGCACCCATGGCTGCCGCTGCCGAGGCAATGGCATAACCCATTTTTCCGGTGGAATGATTGGTCAGATAACGGACGGGATCCAGCGGCTCCCGTGTAGGCCCCGCCGTGATCAGGACCCGTCTGCCACTAAGACTGCCTGATTCTTCAGCAGCCGGCGCCTTCTCCATGAGCTTTACTATTTCATCCACAATCTGTTGAGGCTCGGCCATTTTTCCGACCCCTTCATCCCCACAAGCCAATCTGCCGCTCCCAGGCGAGGCAAAAAGAACGCCCAAATCCTCGAGAGTCCTTATGTTCCTCTGCGTCACAGCGTTAAGATACATTTGCGTATTCATGGCTGGCGCCACAAGAATGGGGGCCTTTGTCGCCAATAGCGTTGTCGACAAGAAGTCGTCCGCGATCCCCGCGGCCATTTTCGCGAGACAATTAGCTGTTGCCGGCGCGACGACAAATAGATCCGCGAGCTTGGCAAGCGCAATATGCTCCACATCCCAAGTTCTGGGCGCCTCAAACATGTCCTCGACGACATAATTCTGCGAGAGGGACTGAAAGGTCAGAGGGGAAATAAATGCTTTCGCATGGGCTGTCATGACCACATAAACATTGGCATCCAGTTTTCTGAGTCTGCTGACAAGATCAGCCGACTTATAAGCCGCAATACCGCCTGTTACACCCAGGACTATATTCTTGCCAGTCAATGGACCACTCATTTTTCTACTCCTCTTTGTCAAAATCTATGATTTCAAGTTTGTGCTCATAGAGCTCCTGTGTCGCTATGCTCATAGGCTTTTTACTTTGAGTGTACTCAATTTTTAGTTCTGCGCCGTCAATGATCTGACGCGCACGTCTTGAAGTTAAAATGACAAGGGCATAACGGCTGCCGGCAATATCGATAAGTTCATTGATAGGTGGGTTAAGCATTAATATTCCTCCTTAATTTCTCTGATCAGCGTCTTTACAAATTTAGGCCTGATTCTCAGGCGTTCAGCTTCAATAATGGAAATCAATCTGGTTGTCGCCAGATCCACACGATCGTTAAATATAAAGTAGTTGTAGTTTTCCATTAAGTCTATCTCATTGTAGGCGGCAGTAAAACGCTTGTCAATGGCTTCCGGTGTTTCTGTCCCGCGCCCGACAATTCTGTTTCTCAGTTCTTCCATAGTCGGCGGCAAAATAAAAATGAACACACCTTCAGGATACTGTTCTTTTACTTTCAGGGCGCCCTGTATGTCAATTTCAAGCAAAACATCCATACCTTTTTCGAGCTGTTCCATAACGAAGGCTTTTGGCGTCCCGTAGTAATTGTCATAGACTTTGGCGAACTCAAGCAGCTCGCCGTTCTGAATCATACTTTCGAAAGTTTTATGATCCGTGAAAAAATAGTTGACCCCTTCCGTTTCACCGACTCGAGGGGCCCGTGTCGTCATGGAAACGGATAAAACTATGTCTTCCCGAAGCTTCATCAATGCCTTGCATATGGTTCCCTTGCCGACTCCGGAAGGCCCGGATACAACCAGCAGCAACCCTCTTCTCATCATTCTAAACGCTACTCCCCTTCAGACGGATTCTCAACTTTTCGTATTAAACTCTATCTATTCGATATTTTGGATTTGTTCTCTGATTTTTTCAAGCTCACTCTTCAATTCAATCACATCGTTGCTAATCTCAAAGTCAGGTGATTTTGAGCCGATGGTATTGACTTCCCTATTCATTTCCTGTACCAAAAAATCGAGTTTTCTGCCGGCAGCGCCGCCTTGTTCCAATATATCAGCAATTTGGTCAAAATGAGATTTCAATCTGACTATTTCCTCAGTGACATTAGTTTTATCTGCAAAAATTGCGATTTCGTGGGCAATCCTCGCTTCGTCAATTTGGATGCCCATATCACTGAGCAAATCTGTCAGACGGTCCCTCATCTTCTGTCTGTATGCCTCCACAATTTGTGGCGACTGACTTTCAATTTTTTCAAGGCGAGTTTTCATCTGGGCAATGCGTTCGAAAACGTCTTCAACCAGTTTAGCGCCTTCTATACTTCGCATTTCAACCATTTGTGAAATGGCATCTGACGCTGCCTTTTCAAGGACAGCCCAAATCGCGTCACTGTCCACTTCCACATATTCCACCCTAAAGGCCTCCGGGTGTCTGGACATGAGTGACAGCGTCACGTGATCCTTAAGGTCATAACGCTCTTTTAATTGCATCAGCGCTTCATAGTACTGGTCAAGAACGCCCTCATTAGGCTGAATGGCGTAATCCGCGCCAACTTGTTCCTCATAATTGACGAAAAGCTCAATTCTGCCTCTCTGTACTTTTTCTTTAATCATACTTTTGACGCGGTCTTCGAAAGGATTCATTTTCTTTGGAATCTTCGCGACAATTTCTGAATACCTGTGATTGACGGATTTTATCTCCACTACAATTTTGATTCTGTCATTGCTGGCTTCACCACGCCCATAGCCTGTCATGGAAAATGTCATCATCTATCCTCCGCCTTTTAATTATTTTATTGCTTCAAAGGTCTCTACCTCAGCGACGGCAACTGCAGGCCCCGTCATGAGGATTTCCTCTGTGTCGTTCGCGCTGATCTCAAGGACACCTCCAGGAACGGTTACCGCTGCGCTTCTCTCAAGTCTCCCGGCATGAAGCAGCGCATAAAAAGAAGCACAAGCCCCTGTCCCGCACGCCAGAGTCAATCCCGCTCCCCGTTCCCAGGTCACGACCTCAAGTGCAGAAGCACTGGTCTGTTTGACAAAGTTGACATTTATTTTCTGAGGAAAAAGCGGGTGGTTTTCAAGCAGCGGCCCCAGTCTTCTGATCTCTGTCTCAAGCAGCTCATCCATTTCTATGACGAGATGTGGCACACCAACCCGAAGCGCAGTCGCTTTGATCCGACTTCCAGCTACTTCAATTTCCTCGTCCAGCATGTAACCTTTTTCAGCGACTACAGGAATCTGATCCGCAGCGAATACTGCGGCGCCCATAGAAATTCTAATTTTATAGCCTTCTTCCCCCACGGTTAGAAGTACATCCTTAGGCCCATCATCCGTCAGAATTTTAAAGCCGCCTTCCTTAACCATGCCCAAACGGTGGAGGTGTGCTGAAAAGCAACGGATCCCATTGCCGCACATGGCAGCTCTTGAACCATCTGAATTATAATACAGCATTCTGGCCGCATATTCCAGATTTTGGCTGGGTGCTACGAGCATTACGCCATCTGCGCCGACCCCAAAATGTCGGTGAGAAATCTTTGCGATCAAAGTTTGCCACGCTGACTCCTCATAAAGCTCCGACCAGTCGCCAATTAAAAAATCATTGCCGGCGCCATGCCATTTAGTCCATTTCAAAATAACTGCCCCTTTCGAAAGTCTATGACTTATTCTAACATAGACTGGGGCTGATTTCTTTATAAATTGCGGCCCACGTGCTATACTTATTGTACTTCAGGAGGGATCTCAATGGCCTATGATGGCATTTTTATGGCGGCACTCGCTGCTGAGCTCAGAGAAAAATTAATTGGGGGGCGCGTTGATAAGATTTATCAGCCCGAAAAAGACACCTTGATCCTTGGGATTCGGAGTGATCGGAACAACCATCGGCTAAAGCTCTCAGCCTCTTCTTCTTTGCCTTATGTCTCTCTGACTCAGGCTAAGCCTGAGAACCCCATGCAGCCCCCTATGTTTTGCATGCTGCTCAGAAAGCATCTGACCGGCGCGAGACTGACAGAGATTCGTCAGCGAGGTCTTGAACGCATCCTCGACTTTGTGTTCGACACCTTCGACGAGTTGGGCAACCGGGTGGAAAGGGTCTTGTGTGCGGAAATCATGGGGCGGCATTCCAATGTGATCTTTTACCAGGCGGATACTCAGGTGGTTGTGGACTCTGTAAAGAGAATATCGAGCGCCATTTCAAGGGTCCGTCAGATCTATCCCGGCGTTGTCTACCAACTGCCGCCCGGCGGCAAACTGGATCTTAGGGATGTGGCTCCGCCGTTATTTGGCCCCTCAGCAGCATCAGATATTGAGGCGAACGCTCCGGCGATTAACGAACTGTCTCTTTCATCAAAATCTGTTCAAAAGTGGTTATTGACAACTTATCAGGGCTTCTCCCCTGCGCTCTGTCAGCAGCTCTGCCTCGAGGCAGGCGTTGATCCGGATCAGCTTCTATCCGGACTTGGTGAAGGCCCCCGGGAGTCGCTGGAGTCCGTCCTTAAAAAGATGAAGCATCAGTTGGTCTCTGAAGCATTGGAAACACGGCTGATTTTGGATGATGCCGGCAAACCGCTGGACATGACGGCAGCACCCTCACTGCGTCTCGAGGCTTCAGGGCGTTTGTCCGAAGTCCTTGAGCCTTCACGCTGTGTCAACCAAATGTTCGAAGACAGAGACCTCCAGGATCGTTTGGAACAAAAAGCAGCTTCAATGAAAAAGCTGGTTGAAAACCGACTCGAGCGCGTGATCAATAAAAAAAGTCATCTTGAGGTGGATCTGAAGCACGCGGAGGATGCCGAAACGCAGCGTCAAATGGGTGAGCTGATCATGGCAAATGTCTACAGGCTTTCAAAAGGGGATCATGAAGCGGTGGTCGAGAACTTCTTTGAAGAAGGTGCGCCCGAAATTCGGGTCCCTATGGATGTTCGACTGACACCTGTCGAAAATGCCCAGCGCTGCTTCAGAAAATATACGAAGCTGAAAAACGGGCAAACAGAAATTTTGATTCAGCTGACTCAGACTCAAGCAGAAATTGATTACCTTGAAAGTGTTTTGCTTCAAATAGAGCAATCGACGGAAGCCTCCAATCTCGAGGCAATCCGGCTGGAGCTCGCTGAGGAAGGCTATATGAAGAGTCGTGGACGAAAAAAGGATAAGCGTCCAAAATCCGCGCCTCTGCAATATCTCAGCACAGACGGTTTTGAAATACTGGTTGGGCGCAACAATGTCCAAAATGATGAGTTGACCTTGAAAACCGCCTCCAACAAAGATTTGTGGTTTCATACAAAATCCGTTCCTGGTTCACATGTCGTCATTCGAACGCATGGAAAAACCACAAATGAGGAAACCCTCTATGAAGCTGCCATGCTGGCGGCGTGGCACTCCAAAGCCAGGCTGAGCGGTCAGGTCCCGGTGGATTACACCGAGATACGGCACGTCTCAAAACCCTCTGGCGCAAAGCCCGGCATGGTGATATACGTCCAGTATAAAACCATTTATGTCACGCCGGATGAAGCTGTTGTCAAAAGACTGCAGCTGCCAAACTGAGATTCAAAACCCCAAAGGGACAAAACATAAAAAAGCGAGGAAGGATTAAATCTGTTTAAAAACCTACCCTCGCTTTTCTTATGCGCTAATACGTATTTTGAACATAAGCCCCTTATTTTTCGTAGATTATAACCTCATCTTTTTCATCTTTTTCAGTCAACCTTACCTTGACGATTTCTCGACTTGAGGTCGGTACATTTTTTCCAACGTAGTCTGCCCGGATTGGCAGCTCTCTGTGTCCTCGGTCCACTAAAACAGCGAGCTGAATGGTCTTAGGTCTCCCAAAATCCATCAAAGCATCCAGGGCAGCTCTTACCGTACGACCCGTATAAATGACATCATCTACCAGCACCACATTCAGACCAGTGATCTCAAAGGAGATATCGCTGGCTGTCTGAGTCTGATCCATTGAGGCCTTTTGCTCCCACTGTCCCAGCGGAGACTGGTGGTCAGACTTCAGGTCATCCCTGTATTTTGTGATATCAAGGGCACCCGTCCTGACGTTTGCGCCCTCTATGGCTTCAATCTTTTTTGCTATGCGTCTGGCCAGCGGTTCACCGCGTGAACGAATACCTACAATGACGACATCCTCAATCCCTTTATTGCGCTCAATGATTTCATGTGAGAGCCTGGTCACTGCCCTTGAAATCGCTTGAGCGTCCATAATGCTCGCTTTAAATTCCAGATTGATCCCGCCTTTCAATTTTCTCGAGAGCAGCTATAAAGCGTGTAGGCAGCTCTGAGTCAAATATCATCAATTCATGAGTGACTGGATGTGTCAATCCCAAAGTTCTGGCGTGCAGAAACTGACCTTCCAGAGGAAAAAGGGGTGTTTTGGTGCCATAAAGAGGATCCCCGGCAATAGGATGGCCAATAGATCTCAGGTGAACACGGATCTGATGGGTGCGTCCAGTTTCAAGTCTGCATTCCACCAGCGTATAATGACGGAATCTTTGCAGGACCTTATAATGTGTTACTGCAGGTTTACCGCCTTCAACTATGGCCATCCTGAGTCTGTTTTTCGGATCTCTTCCAATTGGCCCTTCTATACGCCCTTCTTCATGTTTCATGACACCCACAACTAAAGCACAGTAGCGCCGGATGGACTTCTGATTCTTAAGTTCCTCTGCAAGCGCGCGGTGGGCTCGATCAGTTTTTGCGACCATCATAAGGCCCGAAGTATCTTTGTCCAATCTGTGGACAATGCCTGGCCTCGCGACGCCATTGATTCCCGAAAGCTGACCTTTGCAGTGATGCAGAAGTGCGTGGACCAAGGTGCCTGTACTGCTTCCCGGGGCAGGGTGAACCACCATGCCGCTGGCCTTGTTGACCACCAGGAGGTCATCATCCTCAAAGACAATATCGAGAGGGATTGCTTCCGGTTGAAGCGTCATGGGCTCAAGAGGCGGAAGCGCCAGGGATACAATATCTCCGCTTTTCAGTTTTTCCTTCTTGACTGTGACGACCTGTCCGTTAACAGTCACTTGACCTTCCTTGATCAGTTTCTGAAGATAGGTCCTGGATGTGGCGCCCGTCATCCGGCTCAAATAAACATCCAGACGCTCCGCTTCCATATCTTCGTATTCGAAGCGCAAAGTCTCTACGCGTGCCTCCTGCATCCCAAGTCCTCCTTCCCTTTCAAAACTGTTCCACGCCGAGACAGCGACAGGGACAAGCCCTAAGGCTGGTCCCTGCTATGACTGTCTTCTTTTTGTACCTGCGCGGCGCATCTATCATGCCGCTGCACGTTCATAGATTCATTTTAGATCTTTTCGACGTACAGTTTTACATCACAATCATTGAGTACATAAGACTCATAAGGTGCTTCCTGACCTCTAAGGAGCTCTACGGCAAGTGTCTCGCCCTTGATATAGTCGCTATGGGCCTGGATCCCTTCGTTAAAACGGTCGTCACATGCGTAGAAAATCTTAATTTCGTCAAGAACATTGAAATCATTTGCTTTACGCATTTGCTGCACCCTTGAGATCAATTCCCGGGCGTAGCCTTCCAGGATCAACGCCTCTGATAAGGTCGTATCAAGGATCATGAACAAGTTGTTGTCCATACCCACAGTAAAGCCCTCTTTCGCGGAAATATTGACGAGTACATTTTCCTGATCCAGTACAAAAGGCTCACCTTCAAGCTCAATTTCATAAGTTCCACCACCGTTGAGGACAGGTGCCACCGTCTGTGGGCTCAAAGCCTGGAGCACTTTTGAAAATGCGCCCATTTTGTTTCCGAGTATCGGTCCGAGCACCTTAAAGTTTGGCTTAAGTGAAAAATTCATGTAGAGCCCAAGGTCTTCAGCGAAGACAACTTCCTTAACGTTGAGTTCTTCCTCGATCAGGTCAGATAGATCTGAGATCAGGTCTTCATAACGTCCATCCACATAAACCCGTTGAATTGGCTGGCGAACCTTAATCTTAACCGACTCCCTTGCACCTCTGCCAAGCGTCACCAAGTCCCTGATCAAGTCCATGCGCTGCTCAACGCGTTCATCTATCAAGGCGTCATCCGCGACAGGGTACATGGCGAGATGCACAGACATTTCACCCGTCAGATTGCGGTAAATTTCTTCAGTGACATATGGCGCGAAAGGCGCCGCCAGTTTACAGACCGTGATCAGTGTCTCGTAAGTTGTATTATAGACAGCAATTTTATCCTCGGACATTTCCGTTTCCCAGAAGCGACGTCTGGAACGGCGGATGTACCAGTTGGAAAGGTCTTCGTTGACAAATTCCTGAATTTTGCGAACTGCCTTTGTTGTATCATAAGCTTCCAGAGCTTCTGTAGCTTCCTTTACGAGACGATTCAGCTTTGATAAAATCCAGCGGTCAAGTTCAGGACGCGCCCCATGAGGCACGAATTTTTCTGTCGCGTCAACCTGATCTGTATTTGCATAAAGGCTGAAGAAATTATAAACGTTTTTTATAGTCCTGAAGAACTTGCTTTCAACCTCGCGAACGCCTTCTTCATCAAAGCGGGTTGGTGTCCAGGCTGGTGAAACGAAGAAAAGGTACCAACGCACGACATCCGCGCCATATTGATCAAAAAGCTTAAATGAATCGACAATGTTGCCTCTGGACTTGGACATTTTCTTGCCTTCTTTGTCCAGAATCAAATCGTTGACAAGCACATTCTTATATGGCGCTTTTCCCATGACAAAAGTCGAAATGGCAAGCAAGGAATAGAACCACCCTCGAGTCTGGTCAATACCCTCGCAGATGAAGTCCGCCGGGAACAGCTCGTCAAAATTCTCTTTATTCTCAAAAGGCCAGTGATGCTGTGCGAATGGCATAGCTCCACTGTCGAACCAGCAGTCAATGACATCCAGAACTCTGGTCATATTGCCGGAGCATTTGTCACAAGTCAGGTGAATGGTATCCACATAAGGGCGGTGCAGCTCAACGTCGAGACCAATCTTCTCCTTCGCGCGGTCCACAAGCTCTTGTCGGGAAGCGACAGAGGTCGTCTGTCCACACTCATCACAGCGCCAGATGTTGAGTGGCGTACCCCAGTAACGGCTTCTTGAAATCGCCCAGTCATTGACATTCTCCAGCCAGTTTCCAAAACGCTTTTCGCCAACATAGGAAGGGTGCCAGTTGACTGTATTATTGTTATCGATCAGCTGATCCCTCAGCTTTGTCATTTCAATATACCAGCTTGGTTTTGCGTAATAGAGCAGCGGTGTTTTGCACCGCCAGCAGTGCGGATAATTGTGGGCCATGGTCTGGCGCTTGTAAAGCTTGCCAGTCTCCTTGAGCCAATCAATAATTTCCGGATCCGCGTCCATGACAAATTTGCCTTCCCATGGGGTTTCCGTATACTTCCCATCTTCATTGACGGGCTGAAGCACAGGAAGGTTATAACGAAGGCCTGTATTATAGTCATCTTCACCAAAGGCAGGCGCCGTATGAACGATGCCCGTGCCGTCCTCAGTCGTAACATAGTCTGCCAGAGTCACAAAAAACGCTTTTTTATCTGCCTTGACAAATGGCATAAGCTGTTCATATTCCACATATTCCAGTGATTTTCCATCCATTTCCTCAAGGACTTCGTATTCTTTTCCGAGCACAGCCGGTGCCAAAGCTTTGGCGACATAATAGATCTCATCATTTTGTTTAACCTTGAGATAGATTTCTTTAGGACCTACAGTAAGGGCAACATTGGAAGCCAGTGTCCAAGGTGTCGTTGTCCATACCAGGAAGTACTCGTCCGCATCCTTGCGTTTAAACTTGACATAGACTGTCGCTGTCTTAATCTCCTGATACCCCTGGGCGACCTCGTGGGAAGCCAGTCCTGTCCCGCAACGCGCGCAGTAAGGCAAAATCTTGTGGCCTTCATAAATATAGCCTTGTTTAAAGAATTGATCCAAAATCCACCATTCTGTTTCAATATAATCATTGTCCAGAGTGATATATGGGTTCTCAAGATCAATTAAATAAGCCATCCGCTCTGTTTGTTCACGCCAGACGCTTTCATATTCGAAGACAGAATCCCGGCACTGCTGGTTGAAGTTTTCTATGCCATAGGATTCGATTTCAAGCTTGTTGTTGAGGTTCAAACGCTTTTCAACTTCGATCTCCACCGGTAGCCCATGAGTGTCCCAGCCTGCTTTTCTTTTGACCTGGTAGCCCTGCATGGTCTTATAGCGGCAAACTGAGTCCTTGAGCGCCCTCGCCAAAACGTGATGTATGCCCGGCCGTCCGTTCGCGGTCGGTGGGCCATCATAAAAGACAAACCCTGGACTGCCTTCACGGCTGTTGACACTTTGATGGAGCAAGTCAATCTGGTCCCAATGACCTCTCAGCGCTTTTTCGGTCTCTGAAACCGGTTTCTTTGATAATTCAGGATAATGCACGCATCAACACCCCTATTCTATATGTTCCGACAATTGCCGGACTTTTAACACAAAAAAAACCTGAGCAAAAACATGCCCAGGGACGATCATTGATCGCGGTACCACCCAGCTTGCGTCCCGTAAACGGAACACCACTCAGAAGCCTTAACGCGGCTTTGACGTCCAAAGCTGGCTTTTAAAATATAGCGCGCTCCGGAAGCTCAGGGGTGATTTTCTTTCAAGCTGGACACCGGCTCGCACCTTACGCCGGTTCTCTTAAGACACATGACTTGAAATACTCTTCCCATCTTCGCTGTATACACTGCAAAATTATATTACAATTTTAGTTGAACGTCAACCGTTCTTGTTGAACCTCTCTAAATTCATGGGCTAACGAAACCGCTTAAGCTGCATTTTTTCCCTATCTTTCTTGGATTGTCCTAATTGCGCCGTTAGCACCAGACGCCCAAATCCCCGAACTGAAATGACCGCGCCCTCCGGAACAGTCTTGTCAGGCTTGCTCACAGGTCTATGGTTCACTTTTACCCGCTCAGCTTCAACCAGCTTCTGAGCTTGACCTCTGGAAAGGTCAAAGCCTGCGGCAATGACCGCATCCAGCCTGGGCGATTTAACAGTTCTGAACAGCAGTTCTCCGCCAGCTTCCTCTAAAGGAAAGCTCGACCAGGGCACTTCTGAAACGCTGACTGGGTCCTTTGAAACTCTGGATAGTGACGAAAGGACAAATGGCGCAAGTTTTTCAAGGACAAAAACATAAGCAGCGCCTTTCCCAACTCTGAGATCTCCAAATTTTTCTCTGGATAGCCCTAATCCCAGAAGACTACCAAGCAAGTCCCTGTGCGACCATGAGACTGCTGCTTCAAACGCTGTAATTTCGAGTAATACTATGGGGGCTCTGAGAGCTTTTGCCTCATCCTCAAAAGGATAAAAGCCAACAACACAGGATTCGAAGCTTTCATGTCCGCCCTCAAACACCATAAATGGCAAATCCCCACGGTCATAGCCCGCATTAAAATGGGCCAGACATAAGTCTTGCACCACCGGATTTATGAAATCAGTGAATACAGGCCGGTTTTGACGTTCGCATTGAATCAAATGATCAAATACCTTTGCCATTTGAGCCCGTGTCGCTTCATCCCGGGCACCTTCAAGCCACCTCGATCTGTCCATCATAACCGAAGGATAAAGTTTGAAAGCATCTGCACGGTAATGATCAGCAGTATAGGTGAAAAATCGATCATTCCGTTATAACCAAGCTTCTGGATGATCTGTCTGAAGGGAGACAAAAGCGGCTCCGTTATCTGGTAAACAAATGCGGCAATAGGATTCCTCAAGTCTCTGATAAACCAGCTGAGCACAGCCCGGATCAGGATGAGGAACACTACCAGATTCAAAAAATACAGCATAGTTGTTTTCAATAAAGTCATTTAAATCCTCCTGTTGACTAAAAGCCATCTTTTCTTGCAGACCATGCAAAAACACCTTTATTTTCAAGCTCCCCTCTGACATCACCTGAAATATCCACATTGCTGGGTGCCAGGATAAAGATTCCCCTTGAAACTTTTTGAATATGTCCGTCAATGGCGTAAAGCGCACCGCTGCAAAAATCAAAGATTTTTCTGGCGAGCTCAGGATCAAGCTCTTCAATATTCAAAATGACAGGCTTTTTGCCTTTTAGACTGTCAATGACAGCACGCGTGTCTTCAAAGTCCCGCGGCTGGTATAAGACGACTTTCATGCTTTGACTCTTATGCAGATTGACGACTTTGTTAGGATTTGAATAACTTGCCGGCGCGCCGGCATAACCCCGTTCATAGCCGCCATCTTCATCCTCCGCGAAATCTTCCTCGTATACTTCCTCGTCCATTGAAGTTTCAAATCCCATCATGCTTCTGACCTTGTCAATAAACTTTTCTGCCATGGGTTTGTGCCCCCTCCCTTAGAATTGCCTTGCAGCGACTAGCAGCTGTCGCCTTCGCTACTGCCGCTCTCCAAATATGCCTGAACCAATTCGCACCATGTTTGCGCCTTCTTCAATTGCTATTTCGAAATCGTGCGTCATTCCCATGGAGAGATACTTCATCTCGACGCCAGGGATGACTTCTGTTTTCAACTGATCAAAGATTTGGCGCATTTCACGGAAGACCTGCCTGAGAAACGCCTCATCTTCCACAAAAGGCGCTATGGTCATCAACCCTTCAATTTTAATGCCTGGAAGCGCTGATGCGGCTTTAACCAAAGTGACCACCTCATCCGAAGCGAGGCCAAATTTGGATTCCTCTTCAGCCGGATTGACTTGGATCAGCACGGGCATGATGATGCCCGCCTTTTCTGCTTGCCTCGAAATTTCTTTTGCAAGCTTTAAGCTGTCTACAGAATGTATGAGCGCGACTTTATCTATGATGTATTTTACCTTATTCGTTTGCAAATGGCCAATTAAATGCCATTCAAACCGTCTTTCGAAGCTTGGCCATTTTGCGTTGACTTCCTGTACCCGGTTCTCCCCCACGGTTCGAATGCCTGCGTCATATGCCAGTTGCAAGGTTTCAATACTCTGCGTCTTAGTCACAGCGACCAGAACAATATCCTCCGCTGCTCTGTCTGAGCGGACGGCCGCATCCTTAATTCTCTCCTGAACGTGCGCAAGACGGTCTTTTAACTGATCTATTGTCAGCACCACGAATCACCTCTGTTCAAATTTATCACCTGGCTTGACGCCAGCCGGATCGATCAAGACAAGATTTCTTGCTTCAAGTGTCTTTACCCGTGCCAAAGCACCGTCAACTTCGACAGACAGATAGCCGTCCTTCACTATGGCGAAGTCCTCGTTATAGCCAAGTATTTTTACCGGTCTGAACAATGCCCTGTGATCGATATCCAAGACGAAAACCCCTGTCACATTATCCAAAGTGACTATAGAGGACTTCCTTACTTTTAACCCTTGAAAGTTTTCCCTGATGATCCTCGTATCCACAAAACGTTTTGTATAAAAATCTGGATGCAGTTCGTTGATTTTGACGACCAGTATACCGTTTCCCCCGTTCTCGAAAACATCCGCTACTGAACCGACAATCTTTTTGCCTTCAAACTCAACATCCAAAACTTTGTCTTTTTCGTAAAGGTCAATTTCCTCTTTTAAAATCTGTGCTGCAATGAACCAAGTCGAAGGGTCTACGAGTCTGTAAACGATACTTCCTGGCGCAACCAGCTCGGTTGTCAGATCCCTTAAAGTGACATCAGTCTCAGAAAACAGCTTCTGATAATCAATTGTATACAGATTTTCAATGGTAAGCGTCTGCTCGAGGGCGTCCGATTTATAGGAGACAATGCCCGTGTCCTGGCTGAAGAACTCAACCAACTCCCCCTCAACCGCTTCCAGGGAACCGACATAAGCTTGCTTAAAGGACGATGCCCCTTTTCTGAGAAGGCTTTTGTCATCCAGAAGCTTCATTTTTTTATCCAGCTTCAACATCAGATCCTGTTTCAGCTCTCCAACCCGCTCGAAGTTTTGAAGCGCCGCTTCCTGATGAATTAAGCTGTCAAGGGCTTCAATTTCTTTGTTGAGGTTTTCTATATCCACGGTCAGCATTTCGTCGATTTTGACCGAAGTCAAAGCTTCGCTCGATTCCAAAGCGCTGGCAGTTTGCCCGTCGCTTTGAATCTCCATAACCTTCTCTCCGCGCTTGATTCTCGATCCTTCTTCTGTTGCGTAGGCAGCGGTACCTCCGACGTTGCTTCTCACGAGTGTTTCTCTTCTGAAAATCACCGCTTGATACGTTTTGTCGATGTTGAGGGTATCAAAATTCACCTCGTATGCCGTTTCCTTGAGATACCAGGTGCGATATACCATCATGCCAATCGCAGACAGGGCCAGTGCCAGAATCAGCATAGACATAAAAAACCGCCCATAGTGTTTGATTCTCACTATTTCCACTCCTGTTCTTGCCCGTCGTGATGTTGTTTCATACTAAAACAATCGGCCATATTTGGTCACGATCCTGAGCTTACGAATCTGCCTGATATTCAGCTCTACAATTTCATCCAGCTCTGTAATCACCGCCAAAGCGTTCAATTTCTTTTTGGCGCCAAGTACAAAACCCTTTAACTGCTCTTCGTTGTCCAAAACAATTTTAACCTCGTCTCCAATATTGACGCGCTTGCCGCCGAGCTTGAATATTTTAACATCATACTGGTCGATCACACTTTGAGTCACTTTTCGACTCTTAAAGCGAACAACCGCTCGTTTAAAATCCATAGTTTCTTTTAAAGCGGAGAAAAGGTAGCCTATGACTGAAGCGCCTAAAAGTAGCAGCGTCATTGCTGTCAGATGATTGAGCATGCACCATCCCCCCTTTGCTTCTTTTTAAAATCCCATTAAGCATTTTCATTTTTATTCTAAAGGAAAAAAGCATAGCTGTAAAGATAACCAAATTATTCCACTTCTCAAGTGTGGCATTTTTGATTGTTTAACCTATTTATCTTATTCAGCCAAATCCCAAATTTTCAAAGCTTCTGCAGCTTCTTCAAGCTCATGCTTCTTGCCCCTGAGCATAAGCCGCTTGACGGATTCCCTGGCGCCCTCACCTTCGTAGAGCACTCTGAAAAGCTCCCGGGTGATAGGCATTTCCACGCCTTTAATTTGGGACAGTTCATAGGCGGAATGGATCGTATAATATCCCTCAACCACCATATCAATTTCCTTCAAAGCTGCTTCAACAGGAACGCCCTGGCCAATCAGCATGCCAAACCTTCTATTTCTGCTGTGAAGGCTCGTACAGGTCACGATCAAATCCCCTATGCCGCTGAGGCCTTGAAAGGTTGCGCTGCTGGCACCCAGCGAACGGCCGAGCCTTGCGATCTCAGCGATGCCACGGGTCATAAGCGCAGCTTTCGAATTGTCGCCAAACCCAAGGCCATCACTGATGCCTGCGCCCAGTGCTATGATATTTTTCAGCGCCCCACCGAGCTCGACACCTATAACATCCGGATTTGTATAGACGCGCAGCGACTCATTTGAAAAGACATCCTGAATGAGCTCAGCTGCACCCCTGCTCGCTGAGGAGGATACCAGGGTAGTAGGAATGCCGGCAGAGACTTCTTCCGCATGGGACGGCCCTGACAGCACGACATATTTATGCTTAGGAAAAAACGAATGGACAATTTCAGAGATCCGCTGGTGCGTCCCAAGCTCAATGCCCTTTGAAACATTCACAAAGACGACATCTTCAGAGATCAGCGCGGCATTCAGCTGGCTCAGCAAGCTCCGGATGGCCTGGGATGCCACTGCCAAAACTATGACTTTTGCCCCCAAAACAGCACTGTCCAAATCAGAAGTCACTTCAAGATCGCCAGCGAGTTCAACACCCTTCAGGTATTTCGCATTATGTCGCGTCTTTTCAATAACTTCAGTCTGCTGTGGATCGCGACCCCAAAATGCTGCCTGATGTCCATTATCAAGCAATACTTTGACCAGCGCCGTTCCCCAGCTGCCGGTGCCTAAAACCGCAATCTTCACGCTTTCACTTCCTTCTTCTCTCTAACAATAAAGCGGATTGGCGTACCCACAAAATCGAAATTTTTTCTAAGGAAATTTTCTATATAGCGGACGTAAGAAAAATGCGCCAGCTCTTGATCGTTGACAAACAGAATAAAAGTTGGCGGCTTGACTGACGCCTGGGTCATATAGTAGATCTTCAGGCGCTTGCCTTTGTCTGACGGCGGCTGTGTCAGCATGACTGCTTCATTCAGGACATCATTAAGCAAGCCGGTGGAAATGCGCTTGGCACATTCCGTTGAAACGTGCTTGATTGTGTCAAGCAGCTTGAACAGGCGCTGCTTTGTCACCGCGGAAACAAAGAGGATAGGCGCGTACTGGAGATAGGCAAGCTCGTTGCGAACCAGCTTCTCGAATTGATTGAAAGTATAATTGTCTTTTTCAATCAGGTCCCATTTATTGACGACAATGATAACCCCTTTGCCAGCCTCATGGGCATAGCCAGCAATTTTTTTGTCCTGTTCTGTCACGCCTTCTGAGGCGTCCAGCACCAGGAGGCAGACATCTGAGCGTTCAATCGCCGTTAAAGCCCTTAAAATACTGTACTTTTCAATACTCTCGTTGACCCGGCTCTTCCGCCGGATTCCAGCTGTATCGATAAAAACGTAGTCATCCTTATTGTATTGAAAAGGCGTATCAATGGCATCACGCGTCGTTCCGGCAATTTCACTCACTATGACACGCTGTTCCCCAAGGATGCTGTTGATCAGAGAAGATTTCCCGGCGTTCGGTTTGCCAATGACCGCCACATGGATCGTTTCATCCTCTTCTTCAGTTGCCGATGGTTTCGGAAAATACTGCACAATCTCATCCAGCAAATCCCCTATCCCAAGCACATTGATAGCTGAAATGAGAAAAGGCTCACCCAGGCCAAGGTTGTAATAATCGTAATAAAATTCGTTGGGAAGTGCGTTGTCCACCTTATTGACAGTCAAAATGACGGGTTTGCCCGCACGCTGAAGCATGAGCGCAATTTCTTCATCCCCCGTGGTGTAAGCCGACTTCCCGTCGATCATAAACAATATCACGTCTGCCGTATCAATTGCGATTTGTGCTTGTTCACGCATCTGTGACAATATGACGTCTTTTGAATCCGGTTCTATACCACCGGTATCAATCATGGTAAATTTGTAATTCAGCCATTCTGCATCTACATAAATTCTGTCTCTGGTGACACCCGGGGTATCTTCAACAATTGAAATTCTCTTACCTGCGACTTTATTGAAAAAGGTTGACTTGCCTACATTTGGCCTGCCAACAACAGCAACTACTGGTTTTCTCATCATGTTCACTCCTGGTTTTCTTTTTTCTGTGAGGGGGACTTCAGCCGGATACGCTCTCAAGCAGCTCGCGCAGCTGTGCGATTAAAGCCAGCCCTTCCACTTTGACAGGGATAATTTCTGCGCCCAGCTTATCGCTGAGCTGCTCGACGGTCCAATCATCCAGAAGTATGGTTTCCTCTGATTTCAGCATGGCTTCGGGCATCAGTACATAGTTCAGATCATGGATCTGCTCGAGGGCATTATAGATGTCGGATCCAGTGATCAGACCCGCTACAGTTATGGTATTACCGAAAAAGCTGTTTTCAATGGAATGAACTCTCAGTTCAAGCTCCGGCAGCTTCATCATGATCTCTTGTGCAAGCTGTGTCATAAACGCCCCCGCAAGGGTACCCGTTACAATATCAACGGTCATTCTGGACGCCCTTTGATTAGACAAATGTGTTTGAGGCGATGGTAACTGTTCAAGCGCCGCTTTAACTTCTGTTCCAAATTTTCGAATCAATCCTACCCCATTCTCCAGTTGTCTGAACCCCTCATACGCCTCGAATTCGGGAACTGGTCGCCCGGCCGTCAAATAAAATTCATCTGAGAGATGGATAAATCTGCTCCCCCTGGTCTTCAAAAATGTCGATTGCCAGGCAGAAACCTGATCAATCAGCTCAGAAGCAGAGCTCTGATCATAAAGCGTCAGGAGCGCTAAGCCTTCCCTGAATTTTGTCATGCCCACCGGAACTGCCGCAAGACTTACCAGATGCGGACCAAGCTGCGACAAATCCCTCAAGGTTCTGTCAAGCTCTTCCCCGTCATTGACCCCGGGAACCAGCACAATCTGGCCATTGACTTCAATTCTGTGATCCGTCAGTTTTTTCAGCCGTTCGAGGATGTCACCGGCGAATCGGTTGTTGAGCATGCGCTGTCTCAGCTCAGGATTGGTCGCATGGATTGAAACGTTGACCGGACTCAATTGATATTCAATCATCCTGTCGAGATCCTGTTCCTTGACATTTGTCAATGTGACATAATTCCCCTGCAGAAATGAAAGTCTCGAATCGTCGTCCTTAAAATACAGCGATTGCCGCATCCCCTTGGGGAGTTGATCAATAAAACAAAAAATACAATTGTTGTGACAATGCTTGGCATCATCCAAAATTGGATTTCCGAATTCTATTCCAATCTCTTCATAGAAGTCTTTTTCGATCTCAAGGGACCAAATTTCCCCGCTTGGCTTCATAATCTCAATTTCAATCTCGTCATCCCCGGAGTAAAAGAGAAAATCCAGAACGTCTCTGATCTCTTTTCCATTGACCGACAAAAGCCGGTCGCCTGTCTCTATGTCCATTTCTTCTGCTATAGAGCCCGCTTCAACTTTGGAGATGATATGACCCCGTTCCTTTTTCATGCCCTCACCTCACCCACTGATTTCAGACACGCAAACGCGGCCATCCTACCGGTATGGCCGCCATCTCTGCGGTTCGAGAAAAATCTGTCATCACACATTGTACAAAGTGGCGAAATTTCGATGGCTTCTTCAGGCACACCACAGGACTTCAAGATTTCTGCATTGATCCCTTTCAAATCTATTTTATGTTTTCCTCCGAATGGAACAAGCTGCTCCGAATACGCTTGGAAAAGACTTGAAACATCAAAACCCACTTCATAGCAGCACACCCCCGCTGCTGGCATGACGACAGCGTGAAGCGCAGCCGGTCTGCTGCCATATTCCTTTGTCATCCCTTCAACAAGCGCAGCGGCGGCTCTAAGGGATGTGCCTTTCCAACCGCTGTGGCATAACCCGACCGCATGGTGCTCTGGATCATAGACGAGTATAGGCACACAGTCACCATAAAAAGTAATTAACAGCACACCTGGCTGGTTCGTCATCAGAATATCCGTTTCTGGAAACACGGAGAAGCCTGGCTCAAAAATAGATTCTGGCGGCTCTGTTCCCAAAACTGCATAATGCGTGCCGTGTACTTGTCTGGTTGCGGCTATTTTCCAAAGCCGAACAGGCAGTGCTTTGATAAAGGCTCTCATATTCACAATGGCCTTGTCGTCAGGGTCGCTTGCGAATATTCCCATATTATTGCTTTCAAAGATCCCCGTGCTGACACCGCCATGACGGGTTGTCATGCCGGCCACAAGTTCCGGGAATTTATCCAATGATTTGAATTCAAGATTTGACATAAGGATTCCTCACTGCTCAGGTCGCTTTTTTTCGTTCAAAAGTTTTGTTAATTCGTCAATAAAAGTGTTGATGTCTTTAAATTGTCTGTATACAGATGCGAAACGGACATAGGCGACCTCATCCAGTTCTTTGAGCTTCAGCATCACAAGCTCACCGATCATTTCAGATGAAACCTCTCTATCCAACGTATTTTGGAGCTTTTTCTCAATCCAGTCCACGAGCTGCTCCATCTGTTCCATTGTGACAGGGCGTTTCTCACACGCTCTGATTATCCCGCCAAGCAACTTATTCCTATTGAAGGACTCCCTGGTCATGTTCTTTTTGACAACGACCAAAGGCACTTCTTCAATTTTTTCATAAGTTGTGAAGCGACTTTTACACTGGGTGCACTCGCGTCGTCTCCGGATGGACGCACCTTCGTCCGCAGGACGCGTGTCAATCACTTTTGTTTCACTGTCGCCGCAATATGGACAATTCAAGTACGTATGCCTCCTTATATTAAACAAAGGACCACCTGAGAACAGGTGGTCCCAGACTGAAGCGCAAAGTTGTTTTCAGTCGACGCGTTACCTTCTTTTTCTTAAGAATGGCGGAATCTCAAATTCACCTTGGTCACTGGCTCCGGCATTTCTTATTGCATTTTGGGCTGGCGCAGTTTCCTGGGGCGCTGGTGATTCCTGGACGACAGCTGGTGCTTCCTCTTGAGCCGCCGCTGCAATAGCAGCTGCTTCAGCCTTGGCTTCCTGCTGTTTCTTGATGACATCTTCGAAGCCAGTCGCAATAACAGTGATTCTGATTTCGTCCTTGATCGACTCATCAATCACAGCACCAAATATGATGTTTGCATCCTCATCAGCTTCTTTAGCGACAATTTCAGCAGCTTCATTGATTTCAAGAAGACCGAGGCTCGTGCCGCCTGTGATGTTGAGCAGGACGCTCTTTGCCCCATTGATGGTAGTTTCGAGAAGCGGACTGTGAATAGCCTGCTTGGCTGCTTCAATGGCGCGGTTGTCCCCGCTGGCCCGGCCGACACCCATGTGGGCAAGACCGCGTTCAAACATAATGGTTTTAACGTCCGCGAAATCCAAATTGACAAGTCCCGGAATTGCGATCAAGTCTGTAATACCCTGAACACCTTGCTTAAGTACATCATCCGCTATTTTAAACGCTTCGACAATGGAGGTCCGTTTGTCGACCACTTCGAGCAGCCGGTCGTTCGGTATGGTTACCAGGGTGTCCACCCTTTTTCTGAGCTCTTCAATACCGCGCTCGGCATGCGTCATTCGACGCTTGCCTTCAAAAGTGAACGGCTTCGTTACAACGCCAACCGTTAAAATTCCCATTTCTTTCGCGATCTCCGCAATAATTGGCGCAGCGCCAGTACCGGTTCCGCCGCCCATGCCTGCAGTAATAAAGACCATGTCTGCGCCCTGAAGCGCTTGATAGACATCATCCCGACTTTCTTCCGCAGCTTTGCTTCCAATCTCAGGATTCGCACCTGCACCGAGACCTCTGGTTAACTTTTCACCAATTTGAATCTTGTACTCGGCTCTGGAGTTATACAAGGCTTGCTTGTCTGTGTTAATGGCAATAAACTGTACACCTTTCAGACTAGCCTCTATCATACGGTTTACGGCATTGCTGCCGCCGCCGCCGACGCCGACGACTTTGATCTGGGCAAATTGTTCCAAATCGATATCAAATTCCAACACTATTTAGCCCCCTCGTCTATTCTATGTCATTCATCTTGTGTTTTCGCTAAATATTAATTTCATAATACCACAACATATGGTGCTTAAGAATATAATAATTCAAATTTGATAGCTTTTTCACGTATTTTTTGTCATTTTCTGCCGATAGCTTGTAATAATGTCTCTTCGAATAATCGCAAGGTTGTTGAACAGGCGAACACCAAAGGCAAAAACAGCGGCATAGTAGATTGGAACGCCTAAGTTATCTCCAATGTAGGCAAGGAAAGCCGCGAGTATGGCATTTGTGAAAAAGCCGCTTATAAAGATCACCATATCAAAGGTGCCTTCCCTTGAAGTACGAATAGCGCCAAAAACTGAATCTATGGCGGCTAATATGGCTACCGAGAAATAGATGGAAAAGCTTGTCGTAATGGATAGCGGTATGAGGTAGCCAATACCGAGGCCAATTAGAATACCTATAACAGCAATGATCATGGCATGATTTCCTCCATCAGATTCAGATACAGGGGATTTTTATATCCCGAATAAGCCGGTATTTTGACATTGATACTGGAATTGACTTCGACATAAAGTCCTATTTGTCGCAGCAGGCCGGCATAACCGCTGGGACCCTCAGTCACCTCAATAAGCCGATCCCTGTTGCCAATGGCTGTGATCACGTAGGGCTGCGCGAATACCTGATTATTGATCAGTATAGTCGGTCCGGTGCAATAGAGCTCTGTTTTTCCCAAAAGAATTCTCTGGTTGTTTATGGCAATTGCTTCTGCACCGGCATTGCGCAAATCATCAATCAAGGCTCTGATATCATAGTCATGAACAATAAGGGTATTGGGGTCCTCACCACTCTGCAAATCTCTTTCACCATCAGAGACAATAACGACGACACCAGGTCCCGCCAAATCTGTATACCCCGCAAAGGCTTTATAAAGCCGGATCTCCTCTATCAATACTGAAGCGAATGATACCTCTGGATCTTGGGCCGCTTCGTATTGCACCGTCTTTTCTATGAGCTGATCTTTCAAGGCCAACAGCCGTTCAATCTCAGCCTTTTCTTTGACTATAGTCCGCTGCAAACCGTCAAGGTCGGAAATCTGCACATATTTGTATCCGAGGTTGGTCACCTTCAGTTGAAGCGCGATCAAAATTCCCAAAGTGATCATCAGCATCATGATCAAAGCTTTACTGCGATTCACTTTCACTTAGTTTTCCCCCATTTGGCGCTATGGCTGGACAATATTGGCATAACGAAATTCAACAACACCGGCGTACTTGGAAATCGTAACTTTTTCCATACGCTTCACTTCCACAACATATTTTCGATCCCTGAGTTCGGATACAATGCCCATTCTGTTGGTTATAGCATTGTCAAGGGTAATGCTGTTGCCAATTGCGCGAATGATCAGAGGTAAATTCTGTGGAATTTTGTTGACATTGATGTCATTGCCCGCCGCCCGGATCTCCGTGGTGCTAAGCACCCTCTGATCGTTGATGCTGATGGCTTCAGCGCCAGCTGCGTTCAGCTCGTTCACCATGGATAGAATCAGTTCGTAATCATAGACAAGGTTGGATTCGTAAGTGGAGTCAATTGAGGCCTGAGGGTTGTCAATCAGGATTTCAATGCCTTGCCCGGCAACATCTACGAGCCCTGATAACGCCTTGTAGCGATTCAAGTCCTCATTCAGATTTTTGATTAGAACACTGCCTTTGGATTCACTTTCTTCAATTTCCTTAAGCCTTGCGGCCAAGGTCTCTACTTCGCTCTGAAGCAAATCCCGCTCGTTTTTTATTTTTGTCAGTTCTGTCACGAGCTGAGTGGATTTTTGAATAGGGCTCAAGCCTTGAAGGACATTTTTTTGAACTGCTTTGAACTGTATGGCTACAAATATGCCAAGAACAATGCAGATCAAGCCAATCATCCACTGATCTTTTTTGATTTTCACGCAGGTTGACCTCCTATTGATCAAAGGGTTTGAAGGTTGGAAGGCCTTCCGTACTGACATCGATCAGCCCCGTCGTCGTCCCCTTTTCCTTAAGACTTTCGTAAATGACAACAAAGTCGTTGAAGCGGCGCTCAACATTTTCAACCTCCCCAAAGCTTCCTCTGATGCCATCTTGTGTCTGGACAAATACACTGTCGTCCTTATACTCTATCACATTTGAAAAGGCGAGGTGCGATTTTTTCATCAGGATTACCAAATCCACCGTTCGCTCTAAGATTTGCTGATTTTCTACTTTTATTTTCTGGCCAATTTTGAACTCTCTAAAACGAAAACCAGAGACACCCACCGCTTCCGGCTCTGACGGATCCACACCGAGTACACGCAGAGATTCATCCAGAAGAATATAAAATCCGCTGTTATAGATACTGAAAAATGGCGTCCTATAAATCAGCTTCACGTCAAGGCCTCCAGGGAGGATTTTGGTAACCTCAGCCTGTTCAATAAAAGGATGCGTCAGGAGCTGCTGCTCGAGAATGTGTTCCGACATAAGGAACACAATGTTATTTTCCTTTCTGATCCCCATCTGCTCAAGCAAAATTTCTTCCGTCATGTAAGGGTTAGGGGTATAAATCACTGTTTTAAGTTTGTAAAAATCCGTCATGATCAGGCTCACGGCGAACAGCGCGAGAACCCCGGCGAACAGCACAACCAGTAATGTCATTGCTTTTGAAGGTGAATGGTATTCAGCTTCTGTCATCATCCTTGTCTTCACCTCGCAGACATGGCCTGAACAAGGTCTTTCACGATCAGATCAGCAGCGTCACCGCGCTGAACGGATGCAAATTTTCCCTTCATTTTGTCAAGCTTTTCAGGTTGTTCGACCCATTCCTGGATCATGCTGATAATTTTTGTGTCATTCAAATGGCGCTCTGGAAGGAGAACACTTACCCCAGCCCGTTCCAGAGACCTTGCGTTGTATTCCTGATGGTTCTCACTGACATTTGGCGAGGGGATCAGGATAGAAGGTGTTGAAACCGCAGTCAATTCAGCGATCGTAGTCGCCCCTGCCCTGCTTATGACAAGATCAGCCGCGGCCAGATAATCCGGCATATCGAATAAATAGGGCATAACCTTCAGGTTGTTGCCCATACTGAACTCATTTTGCTCGAGAAGTTTCATAAAACGCTCATAGTGTGCCTTTCCAGTCACATGAATGATTCTGACTTTAGGATGATTCCTAAAATGATTCATAACGAGCATCATGGTTTCATTGAGCCGCTTTGCACCGCCGCTGCCGCCAAATGAGAGGACGAGGAGCGCCTCATCAATCCCGAGTTTAGCGCGACATTGTTCTTTGCCGAGGTGCTTGAACTGCGACCTGACAGGGTTGCCGGTAAGCAACGCCCTTTCCGGATGTTTCAAGGCAGACAAAGTCTCAGGAAAACTGATATAGGTCCGCTTAACGCGTTTTTCGAGCATGCGGGTCGTTTTTCCGGGATGGACATTTTGCTCATGAATTGCTGTGAATTTCCCAGACAGCGTACCTGCCAAAACCATAGGCCCGCTGACATATCCGCCTGTTCCGAATACCAAGTCAGGTTTGAAACGTTTAATCAGTCTCAAAGCCTTCAAAACCGCTCCGGCTGCTTTTATAGTTGTCTCCAGAATATCTCCGGGGGTTTTCTTTTGAAAACCTTTGACCTCCATACCCACAAAAGCAAGTCCTGACTTTTCAACAATTTCCCTCTCCAGGCCTCTATTCGAACCGACAAACAGGACCTCAACATTTGGATCCAGGTTCTTAAACGCTTCAACCACAGCGAGCGCGGGATAGACGTGTCCGCCGGTTCCACCGCCGGTAACGATAATTCGCATAATCAAGACTCCTAACTTCGATCGATTCTACTTCCCATGACGGACATCACGGGCCAACTTCGCTATTTAATCACTTTTGACTGTTTGGATATATTGAGCATAATGCCCATGGAAAACATAAGCATCAGCAGGAAATTTCCGCCATAGCTGATAAATGGCAGCTGGAGACCCGTCACAGGCATGGAAGAGGTCACGACCGCCACGTTAATTATGGTGTGAATCGCTATCATGGATGTGATCCCTGCCGCGAGAAACAACCCATACTGATCAGGCGCGTTCATGGCAACACGTACGCATCTGTAAAGCAAAAACATAAATAAGACAATCAATAGCGCAGCCCCTGCAAAACCCAGCTCTTCACCTACAGTGGCAAAGATGAAGTCATTTTGTGGCTCCGGGATATACAGCTTGTTCAGTGTGCTCTGCCCTAAACCGACACCGAACAGCCCGCCGGAACCCAACGCGTAAAGTGACTGAATTACCTGCCAGCCATCTCCAAAAGTATCTTGAAACGGGTCGAGGAAAGTCAGGAACCGCTTGGCGCGCCATTCATTCGACAAAATTGCCAGATAAATGCCCGCGCCGCCTGCGGCGCCAAGGGTCAGAAGCTGAAAAACGTTGACTCCAGCGACAAAGGCCATGGCCATAATTATGCCGCTAATAGTGATCGCATTGCTCAGATTTGGCTGCTTATAGATCAGGACAAAATAGGCGCCCACTATAAAGAGGACTGGCAGCATCCCGGACGAGAACCGACTGAGTTTCCTCTGCCTGTTTTCCAAAAATCCGGCCATATAAACTATAGCAGCAATTTTGGCAAATTCACTCGGCATGAACGTCAGCGGGCCAACATCCAGCCACCGCACCGCACCGTTGATCTCAACCCCAAGGGGTGTAAAGAGCAGACCTAAAAAGACAAAGCTGGCGACAAACAAAAGAAACCCAATCTTTCTATACCACTTGTAATCGACCATGGAAGCGACAATCATGGCAGCGACACCACCACCGGCCCAGACCAGATGCTTCTGAAGAAACAGATATTTGTTTTCCCACGTGGCCATGGCATAGTAAAAGCTCGAGCTGAAAACCATCATGACGCCTGTAAACACCAGCAGCATCACCGCGATCAGTAAAGCATAATCAACGCCTTCAATTTCCTTCCTCATGACCTTCACCTCAATTCATTGACACATCGCTTGAAGTGCTCTCCCCGCTTCTCGAAGTTTTCGTACATATCCCAGCTGGCACAAGCAGGAGACAGCAGAACCGCGCCGCCTGCAGGCGCGCTGGACGCCGCGCTGCGCACCGCTTCCTCCATATTATTGACTCTTTCCACAGCGTTAAAACCAAGTCTGCCGGCTGTCGCTTCGATCAGCGGCGCCGTTTCACCGAGGACAACCAGCTTGACAATGCGTCCATCAAAAGCCTGAATCAATTCATCAAAGGTACTGCCTTTATCCATGCCGCCTGCAATGAGGACCGTCGGTCGCGTCATGGCCTCTACGGCCTTGATTGACGCATCTGGATTTGTGCCTTTTGAATCATTGTAATATAAAACGTCGTCAATTTGCGCCACAAATTCAATGCGGTGCTCAACGCCTTGAAATGATTTAAGTACGGATTGAATAACCTCTTTGGAAATGCCCGCGAAATAAGCAATGGCACTGGCTGCCAAGGCGTTTTCCAGATTGTGGCTTCCAGGGATAAAAATTTCACTCTTATGGGTAATGACTTCCCTTACACCGTTCTCAGCGTTTTTAACCACCAACGCGCCTGAATTTGGATCACAATAGAGGCCATCCTCGACTTCACGCAGCCGGCTGAAAAGGATTGTCCTGGCACCGGTCCCGGCAGCCCGCTCTTTGAGAGCCAGTGTCTCCGGATTATCAGCATTTAGAATGATAATGTCACCGCTGGACGCGTTATCAAAAATTCTGCATTTGGCATCTATGTAATTCCCCATTGTTTTGTGACGATTCAAGTGATCTGACGTCACATTCAGAATTGCTGATATTTTTGGATGAAAGCTATGAATGGATTCGAGCTGAAAGCTGCTGACTTCCGTAATCCAGTGCGTCTCCTCAGTCGAGGCCTCTGCCGCGTCGACGACAGACTGACCAATATTGCCCGCAACGAGGGTATGCCGCCCCGCCGCCTTGAATATTTCTCCTGTCAAAGCCGTCGTTGTCGTCTTGCCATTTGTACCGGTAATTGCGTAGAATTTTCCCTTCGCAAGTCGGTAACCAAGCTCAAGCTCTCCAATAATTTCAACACCCGCTTTTTCAGCGTCTTTGACAAATGGCAAATCCATAGGGACGCCGGGACTTACCAGGATGAGCTGATAACCTGAAACCTCACCAGGATGCTGACCGAAGAGGGTCTCCCTGTAGCAGCCTTTAAGCGTAGGTAAAATCTCAATAAAAGCCTCTTCAGCTTTCAGGTCATTTAAGTCGACTGCGTAGCCCATCTTATTGAGGGCTTTAACCGCAGGAATACCTGATTTTGCGAGACCAACCACTAAAGCGCGCTTGCTTTCTGTCATATTCATACTCCCTCCTACAGACGCAGCAGCCAGAGGCTGATGACACAGCCAAGGGCAGTTACAGCATTAAAAATCCACACGACTTTTGTCTCGTGCCACCCAGTCAGCTCAAAATGGTGGTGAATTGGCGCCATTTTAAACAAACGCTTTTTAGTCAGCTTGAAAGAGCCCACCTGAAGGATGACACTGAGCGTTTCTATAACATATATGATTCCAAAGATCAGGATCCACAGCACGGTCCCCGTCGACAGCGAAAGCGCCGTGACAGCCCCACCGAGCGCCAGCGAGCCCACATCCCCCATAAACACTTTGGCGGGATAACGGTTAAAAAACAAGAACGCAAGCAACCCACCTGCGAGAATGCAAGCTAATAGGCCATTACTGTGCGCACCTGTTCGGTAAGAGATTATGCCGATGGTCACTGCCACAAGCACAGTCACAGAGCCCGCAAGCCCATCCAGGCCATCCGTCAGGTTGATGCCATTAGACAGCGCCAAAATGACAAAGACCACAAAAGGAAAGTATACCGGCCCAAGGTCAAAGGACTGCGTTATTCCAGGGATTAAAATTTCCGTCCCAAATGCCGCACCCGCATACCACGCGCCGGCCAAAGCAGCTGCAAACTGCCCCACAAGCTTCTGCCATGCCCTTAATCCAAGGTTTTTCTTCCTGCTGATCTTCAGATAATCATCTGCAAATCCCACTGCACCTAACCCTAAGAAAAGGAGCATAAACAGCCTGACTTCCGGGCCAAATTCACCTCTAAGAAGTACAATTCCAGTCACGGCTGTCATAAAGATCAGACCGCCCATAGTAGGTGTGCCGGACTTTGCCAAATGGGCCTTGGGCCCCTCCTCACGAATGCTTTGTCCGAATTTCATCTTTCTCAAAAGGGGGATCAGCGCATAGCCAAGCGCGATCCCAACTGCCAGCGTCATCAGCGCCGCCAGTAAATAGGACTGAATCATAAAATGCCTCCACTGCTAAAATTTGTGCTCTTTTTTCGTTAACACAATTGTTAATGGTTGAAAGTTTATAATATACCATGGTTTATCAGCCAAGCTGAGTCTCCATACCGCGTGACTGCGATAACCGTTTCCAAAAATACAAAGCTCTTTCAGCCTCTTCCCTGTCATCAAAATGATGCTTGGTTGTACCAATTATTTGATAGGTCTCATGGCCTTTTCCAGCAATTATCAGAACATCCCCAGGCTGCAATCCTTCCACAGCCAAAAAAATGGATAGATGACGATCATCCTCTACCGTGACCTTATCCATAAAATACTCGGGTATACCAGCGAGAATTTCTTTCAAAATCGCTTCAGGGTCTTCAGACCTTGGATTGTCACTGGTCAGATAGACCTGGTCCGCAAGCTCTGCTGCCAGACGCCCCATGACCGGCCTCTTCCCGCGGTCACGATCTCCGCCGCATCCAAACACAACAATAAGCTTGCCCCTCGTAAGCTCCCTCGCTATCTCCAGCACATTTTTAAGCGCATCCGGGGTATGGGCAAAATCCACAAACACATCAAAAGGCCATGACCCTTTTATACGTTCCATTCTTCCTGGTACCGCCTTTAAGCTTCCTGCAGAAGCCGCAATAGCTTCCTTGTTGAACCCCAGGGCTGACAAGGCAGCAAAAACAGCCAATGCATTTAAGACCTGAATTCGCCCTAAACCCGGGACCTGAACCTTCAGTTGTCCATCAGGCATGGTCAGCGTGAAGACTGTGCCCGTTTGCGTCCAGGAAATCTGTGATGCCCTGAAATCACAGTCCCCGGTTACACCATAGGTCAGTACGGGTCTGCCAGTCCTTCGCAGCTGCTCGATCAGACGCTTTCCATAGGGATCTGAGGCATTAATGACTGCAGCCCCCTCATTTAAAGTAAACAGAGTTGCTTTCGCCTGAAAATAAGCTTCCATATCCCCATGAAAGTCGAGATGGTCCTCTGTCAGATTTGTAAATACCGCGCACCTAAAATGTGTGAAATCTACGCGTCCCAGGGCCAGACCATGAGAAGAGACCTCCATCACCAAATGCGTAACGTCATGGTCAACAGCCTGTCGAAACAGCCGCTGCAGACCAACAGGCTCCAGGGTCGTGTTTTGTGTTTCAAAGAACTGGTCACCAATGCGATTGCCTATGGTCCCCAAAACCCCAATCCGCTTGCCTTGACTTTCCAGAGCGTCCGCCAGCATTTGCGCCACTGAGGTCTTCCCATTCGTACCTGTGATCCCTATAACATTAAGGGCATTTGAAGGCTCCTGATAAAATCGTGACCCAATTAAAGCCAGCTGGTCTGACAGTCCTTCGACGAGCACAACGCAAGAAAGACCCAATATTCCAGGGTTTTCTAAAGGTCTCTCTACGAGTGCTGCCACCGCACCTCGGTTTGCCGCTTGATCCAAATAGGCGTGGCCATCTGTTGTCAAACCTTTTAAAGCGATAAAAAGATCTCCCTCTTCCAGTTTCCTGGAGTCAGTCTTAAGATCTTTAATTTCTGTATCTAAGTCTCCCATCAAACATTGATAGGGCAGCCCATCCAAAAGGCACTTGAGCATCATAGCAAACACATCCTGCAGCAGATTAACAGAGAAGCGCTGCATAACGCGCATAAAACAAGCGTCACTGCTCCCCTGAGTTTGGATAAAACAAAAAGGCAATTCAGTATACAACAAATTGCCTTTTCATTATAGCATTTTTTGCTTTAAAAATTTAATGGGTCGTATCAAAAGATAAGATTACAATTGAATGCTGCCTGATTTTTTCTCCAGCAACCGGATACTGCATTTGAACTATAGCTTCAGGGTCGTCAAGGTCAATTGGCACAGAATTAAGTAAAAGTCCGGAGGCATCCAGAATAGCCTGCGCCTGTTTGAAAGACTTTCCCTTCAAATCCGGTACCGTAACCATTTTCGCAGCATCCAGGATTTCCGGTTCAACCTTCATGTATCTCAGTGTATCCAGCAAAATATTATGGGCAATTGGCGCTGCGACAACGCTGCCAAAGTTGATGTCCCTTGGCTCATCAACAATGACCAGCACGACAACTTTTGGATCCTCCACAGGCGCAAAGCCTACAAATGAAGCATAAGCGAGATCTTTGGAGTAGCGTCCATCTACAAGCTTCTCTGTCGTTCCAGTTTTTCCACCGACCCCTATACCGGGAATGTAGGCTTTTTTACCCGAACCTTTGAGAACAACTGATTCCATCATTTTTCTCATTTCATCAGAGGTTTCCTTTGAGATGACCTGTCGACGCACGCTGGGCTCAAAGGATTCAACGACATTGCCATCATCATCCGCCAAAGCTTTAATTATCAACGGCTGCATCAGATTCCCCCCGTTGACGATTGCAGAAACAGCCGTAGCGACCTGGATTGGGGTTGTTGAAACGCCATGACCAAAGGACATGGTGGCCAGCTCTACTGGACCAATTTTATCTTTGGGCTGAACAAGGGCGTTGCCTTCTGCAGGCAGTAAAATCCCGGTTTTCTCTGTAAAACCAAAATCCTCAACATATTTAAAGAATGTTTCTGTTCCCAAGCGCTGTCCAATTTCAATGAAGACTGGATTACATGAATTTTCGAGCCCTTGTGTCAAGGTTTGAAGTCCATGGGGATTGTTGCTTCTCCAGCAGTTAAGCCTGACACCATTGACTATGATGTAGCCTTTATCGTTAAACGTTGAATTTACAGTAACTTTGTTTTCTTCAAGGCCGGCAGCCGCTGTCAACAATTTAAAAGTCGATCCAGGCTCATAGGTGTCACTGACAATTGGATTTCTCCAAATTTTGTTCCACGCCTCAAACATGGCGTCATTGTCCATAGCCGCTATTTCTTCTTCGCTGAAATAAGCTGACAAATCCCTTGGCATGTTGGGATCATAATCTGGCTTTGTCGTCATTGCCAACACTTCTCCAGACATTGGATCCATGACAACAGCCATGATCCGCTTTGCGCCAAAGTCTTTCAGTCCGCCATCAACCGCTTTTTCCGTAAAGTGCTGTATGACCTCATCAAGTGTCAGCACGACGTTATAGCCATCCTCAGGACTGTAAACCTTTTCGTCCCCGGTTGGAAGTGTACGCCCAGCAGCATCTGTATAAGAGACAATTTTTCCGTCAAGCCCTGACAGTGAATCGTCAAGCATCTGTTCAATGCCTGACAGGCCATCCCCATCTTCAGTGGAATGTCCAATTATATGAGAAGCAAAGTTTCCATAAGGATAGACCCGCTTGCTGGACTCCGTCACCCAAATGCCTTTAAGTCCTTTGTTGCGGACTAAATCCGCCTTGGACTTGGTGAGCCCCTTGGCAACACGAACCAGTTTGCTTTCTGGATTTCCAATTCTATCAGCGATAAGCGCCGCAGGTTCGTCCAGTATTGTCGACAATGCTTCTCCATGAGTATTTGGATCCGAAATATCCGCCGGTCGTGCCCAAACCGTAAAGGTACTCATGGAAAAAGCGAGCTTCATACCGTTTCTGTCAAGAATATCACCACGCATTGCCGGAAGTGGAATATCCCGAATTTGATGGCTGAGCGCCTTAGTCAGATAAAACTCGTTATTAATAATTTGTATATAAGCCAATCTTCCTATCAGCGCGAATAAAATAAGGCTGACTATAAGATAGGCAGCCCATAAACGAATTCGATGCATCTTATTTGGTTTCGTCATAGAAGCCTTCCTTCCACTTTTCAACATAGCCGCATGATGCCTTCAGACGCTTGCGGCAATACTGAACGCGCAGATGATTCATGGTTAAAGGGAGATCAGTTAGGAATGCCATCTGCGCCTGTTGTCATTCTGTCTTCTACAACATAATCACTTTTTGAAATGCTGTCAAGGGAGTATTTCCAGTTAGATGTCAAATAAACGATCTGTTCCGGTTGGGGATACTGCATTTTCAACTCCTGAACAGCCACGCGTTCAACGTTTTCCAAAGAAACCGTACTGTCCATTGACGCGTTGATCTCCTCGATTTCCTGGTTAATCTGTTTGATTTCAGAGGTCATGGCATGAATATGGTATTTCGCTTCATAAACATCTGCGTAGCGGATTACTAAAAAGGACAGCATGGCAAAAAGGAAAGCTGAAAACGCTATGATCCGCAGGGTGACCGCAAATCTATGGCGCTGCTTCTTGTGCATGGCTTTAATTTCATGTCTGAAGGCCGCGTCTTCAACGTTCTTTTTTAATATGTAAGCACGATAGTCATCATAATCCTGAAAATCCGTCATAGTTCTTGCAGCTGACATGCTCACGCCCCCTGAACTTTACAGTTTTGCCGCTACTCTAAGCTTTGCGCTTCTGGCTCTGGGATTTTGCTCAAGTTCTGCTTCCGTAGGCAGAATTGGTTTTCTCGTTATACTCTTGACTATAGACTTTCTTCCACATACGCAAACAGGGATTTCCGGAGGACATGTACAGGCAGTTGCCAAATCTTTAAATGTCTGCTTTACAATCCTGTCCTCCAGGGAATGGAATGTAATGACCGCGAATCTGCCGCCCGGCCTTAAAAGTGATACACCGTCACGTATTGTTTTTTCAATGATGCCAAGCTCGTCATTAACCTCAATCCGAATGGCTTGAAAAGTCCTCTTGGCTGGATGTGGCCCATCCTGACGGGCTTTTGCGGGTATTGCGGCCTTGATGATGCTGACAAGCTCTGAAGTCGTTTTAATGGGTGCTTTCCGTCTTGCCTCAACAATAAATTTTGCTATTCTTGATGCCCACTTTTCTTCACCGTAGTCCCGTATAACTTCGTAGAGTGACTTTTCAGAGTATGTGTTTACGACTTCTTCAGCGGTCAATGATTGTGTTTGATCCATCCTCATATCGAGAAGGCCATCATTCATATACGAAAAGCCTCTCTCAGCTTCGTCGAGCTGATAGGAAGAAACGCCAAGATCAATCAGTATACCGTCTACACCATCCCAACCCAGGTCCTCGACAACTGTTTTAAGGTTGACAAAATTACTGTGAACAGGAACAAAGTGATTTCCAAAGCGTTCCAGTCTTTCCTTTGCAGCCGCCAAGGCTTCTTTGTCCTGATCTATACCTGCCAGCCGGCCTTTGGGCAGCCGTTCCAAAATGGCTTCAGAATGACCTCCACCGCCAAGGGTACAATCCACGTAATCTCCGTCTTCTCGGATCTCCAGCGCTTCAATGCAAGCTTCCAGCAATACACTGACATGTTCAAACGCCACGGTCATTCCCCCTTTAAAGTCTGTTAAATGCCAAGTTCGGCCATATGCTCTGCTATTTCGTCGTAATCAATATTCTCAGGATCAATATAACCGTTCCAACCGTCCTGGCTCCAGACCTCAATACGGGTCCCTGTCCCTATAATCACAGCCTCACGTTCAATTCCAGCGTGCTCTCTCAGCGTCTGGGGAATCAAGATCCGGCCCTGCTTGTCAAGCTCACACTCTGAGGCTCCAGAAAAAAACAGCCTGACAAATGCGCGTGCGTTTTTATTCGTCATGGGAAGTGCTTTTAATTTTTCCTCGAACAATTGCCATTCGTTTTTTGGAAAAACAAAAAGGCAGTTGTCGAGACCTTTTGTTATGTAAAACTGATCGCCTAAAGCTTCTCTAAATTTTGACGGAATACTGACGCGTCCCTTTGTATCCAAAGCGTGTGTAAACTCACCTATAAACACGGACGCGCCCCCTTTCCATGAAAACTTCATAATCTTTGTAACACTTTATACCACTATAACCCACTATTACCCACTTAATGATTATATTTTACATGATTCTGAAGAATATAGCTATAGGTTTCACACAAAATTTTGAAAATATTGCATAAAATTATCCAAGCGTTTAACAGCACTTCGAAACCGTCCAATATTTGGACCAAAATAAAAAAAGACGCTCTTTCGAGCGTCTTCAGGTACTTCCACGATATAAAACATGCGTTCTAAAAACAGTCGTGTTCAAACACAATAATTTTAGAAAGTTGCATTAAAAATCATTTTCTTATGATTTTTTTCGTTTGGATTGCCAGAACCAAGCCGCCGCCCCTATGGCAATCATAACAATACTTGTCACTTGGGCAGTCCTGAAAGGCCCCACCATCAAGCTGTCCGTGCGCAGCCCTTCAATCCAGAAACGGCCCACTGAATAGATGATCAGGTATAAAAACATCAGCGCGCCATCAAAAGGCTTATTTTTCCGGAAGGACATGAGAAACGCGAATAGCGCTACATTCCATAAGGATTCATACAGAAATGTAGGATGCACCTTTACGCCGTCAATCATGATCCCCCAAGGCAGGTCGGTTGGACCGCCATGGGCTTCCTGGTTGGCAAAGTTGCCCCATCTTCCAATCGCCTGGCCGAGGGCCAAAACCGGCGCTACGATATCCGCCATTTTGAAAAAATCCAGCTTTCTCCAACGCGTCACAAAATAGCCTGCCACAATTCCAAAAACAACGCCACCGTGGATCGCAAGGCCGCCACCTCGAAGGTTAATAATTTCAGCTGGATCCGCCAGATAATACGACAGGTTAAACGCGACATACCACAGCCTCGCGCCTACTATAGCGCTGACAAGAACTACCAATATCAAATCCAATAAATGGTCTTCAGAATAACCAAGTTTTTTGCCTTCCCGAATAGCGTAAACTGAACCAATCAGCATGGCCGCAGCAATCAAGATGCCATACCAACGTATGCCAATTCCAAATATTTCAAATGCAACTGGATTCACTATAGCTTCTCTCCTCTTGGCTTAATGACCGAGATGACTTCATCCGGATTTTCATACATGACCTTAAAAGTTTCATAGGCCTCATCCACGTTTATTTCATGGATGGTTTTCAGATAATCAAACAAATGGTGACCCTTCATGTAATAATGCATAAACGCGCTTGACAGGTATTGAAGAGAATTTGAAGCACTTATAAACTTACCGGTCATCTTTCTGCGAATCCGCTCAAACGCTTCACGGTCAGGCCCATCCGCCCGGATTCTCCCAATTTCTGAACGAAAGGCTTCAATGGCCTCTTCATACCGCGTGGACTCTCCTCCAAAAATGGTATAGGTGTACCCTTGTCCTTGTGTGAAATCGATAGAAAGGGTTGGATTAAAAATACCAAGTTCGTACATTCTGTTGTAAAATACGGAACCACGACCAAATTGGGCATCCAAAATGACTTTAATTTCCATAGTATGCCTCAGCGTCTCCTGGTCACCATAAGGTAATGACTGGTGCTTCAGCGCCATTTCAAAAAGAGGCGCAGGCACGGCCATTTCTTGTTCAATAAGGTGGTTCAAACAACCGGACGGTTCATTGGGCATAACCAGCTCAAAATTGCTTTTTCTGCTTTTGAAGTCGTCCTCCAGGCGTTCCTCCACTATGGCAAGCACCTGATCCGGGTCAAGGTCTCCCGCTATAAAGAGAACCATGTTGTCAGGCACATAAAAGGTTTCATAGGCGAGTTCCAGGTCTTCTTTAGTCGTTGAAGACACTGATTCTGGCGTGCCCGCAATATCCTCCCTCACCGGATGCTCTACATACAAATTTTTTAGCAGATTGACCAAACATCTGAACCCTGGGTCATCCTCATAAGAAGCAATTTCCTGGAGGATAATGCCTTTTTCCTTTTCTATATTTTCTTCAGTCAGATGCGTTCTCTGAACAAACTCCAATAACTTTTCAAGACTGGGCTCAAAATTTTCACTGGTTGAGAAATGATAAACCGTAGAAGTATAGTTTGTGTAAGCGTTCACTGAAGCGCCAAGCTCTGAAAACGCGTTGAACACATTTTTCTCCTTGTCCTCGAAAATCTTGTGTTCCAAGAAATGAGCCGCGCCCAGTGGCAGCGATATCTGTTTTCCACTCAGTATGATCTCATTGTTGAACGCTCCATATTTCGTTCCAAAATATGCGAATTTTTTGGCAAAGCCGGGCTTTACGAGGAGATACACCTCAAGTCCGCATGCCATTTTATGTTTTAGTATGGTCTCATTCAGCAGAGGATCCGAGTAACGTGTCCATTTATTCATTCGATATCCTCCCCCGTGAGCACATACCAGGTATCCTTTTTGAAGGTCTTCCCAGCTTCAGACAACTGCGCCGCGCTGACCTGATTAACTTTGCTGATGATTTTCTCAATGTCCAGCTCTTCGTGAGAAAGCCACTGAGAAAACAAGAAATTGCTGTAGCTGTTTGGAAAATCCGTGATAGATCTCAGCCCTGAAACAATTGATTTTTTAGCGATATCCAGCTCTTCCTGGGTAACGCTGCCGCTTGCAAGGTCTTCGAAGACCTCGTCAATAAGTTCTGTGGTTCTTGAGCCAGTGGCTTTGTCAATACCAGCCATCACCATTAAAAGACCTTTGAACCTGTCATATTTTGACTGGATATAGTAGCACAAGCTTTCCTGCTCCCTGACCCGGTTAAAAAGACGGCTGCTTGGCGTCCCGCCAAGGACCGTACTGAACAGCATTGCAGGATAGTAGAGCGGATGCTCACCGCTAATCTCAGTTCTATAGCCAATAACGAGCTTGGCCTGATTAACATCCGTCCGCTCAACAATCTCTTTGACCTTGCCAAGTGAGTTTCTCCAAGGCGAGATCACTTGAAGGGCATTCCGCTCACCGGAGAAAGCAAAAGCCGTCCTGCATTCAGATAAAGCATCCTCAAATTCGAAATCGCCAAAGACAACAATGTCAATTTCAGCCTCATGCAATACTTTAAGGTAATGCTGGTAGAGTTTTTCAGCGTTCATAGCCTCAAGGGAGGCAACGTCCCCGTAGGTATAGACACTATAGGGCTCATCAGGACACATGTGCTCCACCATTCGGTCCATGGCGTAAGAGCTCTTGTCATTTGTACGGCTTTCTATTTCCTGCTTAAGATTCTCAATTTCCTGGTCGACATAGGCACTTATAAAAGCGCCATTCTCCAGAGCCGGTTCGAATATGATCTCATTAAGTATGCCAATGGCCTCTTTTAATGGATTCATGTCGAGAATCCACGGGCTTCGCGGCAGCTGAGTCTTAAACTGAAGAATATGGATCTCTCCAATTTTTGTGACATCTGAATAGAGCAAGGCACCATAAAGATTGTCCAGATGAGCATTGAAGGTTTGGGTTGTCGGATAGCGCTTCGTTCCACGTTCAAGGACGCGGGCCAATAAAGTGTTGTAAGTTGCCTCAGCCTTGTCCAGCGGACGCTTCAAATAAACACTGACGAGATCCGTTTTGAATTTTCCTGATTTGATTAAAGCGAGTCTGACACCTGGTGCAAGCTGACTGTATTTGACTTTTTCTTTCATAGGATCACCTTGGTTGTGACTTAGTCGATTTCTCTATATTATACCTTTTTTTAAAAAAAACAGCAGGTTTCCCTGCTATTTTTATAAATGATTTGGTTGTTGGGTGTAAACTCACTGGCAAACACTCTATTAGTGCTGTTTGGAATAAAATTCAACGATCAGCGCGTCGTTTATTGTTACGGGAATTTCGTGTCTGTCAGGCAGTCTGGTCAGAACTGCAGACCGCTCAGAGTCACTGCGTTCAAGATAAGGTACTGTGCCTGATGTGGTATCGAAGTTGTCAAGAAATAATTTTGCGTCTGTTTTTAACGTTATAACTTCCCCAACGCTGACTGGCAAGCTGGGAATGTCTCTTTTTTGACCGTTTACAGCCACGTGGCCGTGAACGACCATTTGGCGGGCTTGTCTGAGTGTCGATGCGAAGCCTGCCCTGTATACCAGATTATCCAGTCGTGTTTCGAGGGCTCTAACGAGAAAATTGCCGGGGATTTCACGGCTTTTAAAAGCGCGGCGGACATAGCGTGTCATCTGTTTTTCCATGACGCCGTAGTAAGCTTTAAGCCGCTGTTTTTCGAGGAGCTGCTCTCCATATTTGGAAAGCTTTCGATCATCCCTGGCCATGCCCTGCTTGTAGCGATCCATTGCTTTTGGATGACCGTGGACATTCAGTCCCAGTCGTCTGCATTCTTTGAATTTTGGTCCCATGGGTCTAGCCATGCTTTACCTCCAGATTTTGGATTGCCGCGGTAAAATCAAGCCAATTCCTATTATAGCAACTAAAAACACATGCTGCAAATGATTTTTATTATCACTTGCGCAATATTAAAATAATCTTCCTCATTCAACCCTTCATAATATGATGTTTATATTTTTCGTTTCCATTAAGAGACGCTCATAAAAATTTGGAAATGCAATTGGATTCATTTTACTTCCATTGAATTGCATCTTGACTTGTTTTCTATTATAATCTTCAAGTGAGTCAAGTATGAGTGCGGCGACTGAAAAGTCAGGCACCTGAAAAATAAGCGAGGTTGAATTTCATGAAATTAGGAATTGTTGGGCTACCCAACGTTGGAAAGAGCACACTATTCAATGCAATCACCAAAGCGGGCGCAGAATCCGCGAATTATCCCTTCTGTACCATCGAACCAAATGTTGGCGTCGTTGCAGTGCCAGACAAGCGTTTAAATGTCCTGCAGGAGCTTTACAACTCTCAAAAGCTCGTTCCTACAGCAATTGAGTTTTATGATATAGCTGGTCTGGTGAGAGGCGCAAGCAAGGGTGAAGGTCTGGGCAATAAATTTCTTGGACACATTCGGGAAGTCGCCGCTATTGTTCACGTCGTACGCTGTTTCATCGACGAAAATGTCGTCCACGTCGAGGGAAAAATTGCGCCGCTCAGCGACATTGAAACGATCAACCTCGAGCTCATTTATTCGGATCTGGAGATGCTGGAACGAAGAATTGACAAGACCCGAAAAGGTCTGAAGGCAGACAAGTCCCTTCAAGGCGAACTCGATCTTCTCGAGCGGATTAATGGCGTCCTCGAGTCCGGCCAAAGTGCGAGAACTCTTGATTTGACCGAAGAAGAGGATCGTTTGGCCAAAAGCTTCAACCTCTTGACTTATAAACCCATTATTTACGTTGCCAACGTCTCTGAAGATGATCTCATGAGCGGCGAAGACAACGCTTATGTCGAAGCTGTCAGAGCACACGCAGCGACTGAGAAAGCAGAAGTCGTCGTAATCTGCGCGAAGATCGAGCAAGAAATCGCAGAACTTGATGAAGAAGACCGAATTGCATTTTTAAGTGACCTCGGTCTGGATGAGGCAGGACTTGACAAGCTGGTACACGCCTGCTATCACCTCCTCGACCTGATCAGCTTTCTCACGGCAGGGCCGCAGGAAGTTCGTGCATGGACGATCCGGCGCGGCACCAAAGCCCCACAGGCGGCCGGCAAAATTCACTCTGACATTGAAAGAGGCTTTATCCGTGCAGAAACCATTGCTTATGAGGACTTGATCAAAGTAGGCACTATGGCACACGCCAAAGAAAAAGGTCTGGTCCGGTTGGAGGGCAAGGAGTATGAAGTCAAGGACGGCGACGTCATATTGTTCCGCTTCAATGTTTAACTTTAGTATTCATACAAAACGGATTGCTTTTGATTGCCTCGCAGGATACTGCGAGGTTTTTTTATGAGCGTGACGGAAAAATCCTTGACTTGAGTCATGGGATGTTCAAGGATGACAGAACTCAAATTTGGCGGATCAAAGGATAAAATAGCTTTAAGAGATATGAAATTTTCTTAACAACTGAAAACCCAAAACATGAACCGTTTTATCAATATCTGTCAGAACCGTTGATGTTTCAGAATTCTTTGAATTATTAAATTGTATCATTTTCCATTTTATTCATTCGCGCTGTATATATACATTTTTGTATTTTTTACAGCATTGAAGGATTTGGTAAATTCATGTAGAATTTTCTCATAGGTCAGAGCGCTGCTGACCAAGAATGTAAAGGGGGATACATAATGTCAAAAAAAATTCTGGCACTGTTGATGCTTGCAGTCATGCTCTTCAGCCTCGCCGCATGCGGACCACAAGCAGAGCCCGCGCCTGCTGCACCAGCTGAAGGCGAAGCGCCTGCCGCTGAACCGGAAGCACCAGCTTATAAAATCGGGATCATGACAGGCACAGTTTCACAGGGTGAGGAAGAATATCGCGCCGCAGAAAAAATGAAAGAGAAATATGGCGACATGATCATTCTACAGACTTATCCGGACAACTTCATGAAAGAAACTGAAACCACAATTGCCAACGTACTTTCAATGGCTTCAGACCCAGAAGTCAAAGCTATTGTCATCGTGCAAGCAGTTCCAGGCACTTCAGCAGCAATCGACAAAGTCCGCGAGATCAGAGATGACGTTCTCTTTATCGCAGGCGTTCCTGGCGAAGACCCTGATATGATCGCCAGCAAAGCTGACATTGTCTTCCAGGCTGATGAGCTCGGCATGGGTTACACTATCATTGAACAAGCTCAGAATATGGGCGCCAAGACGTTTGTTCACTATTCCTTCCCTCGTCACATGTCCTATCAGCTCCTCGCAATGCGCAGAGACATTTTTAAATCTGAATGCGAGCGCCTCGGCATTACCTTCGTTGATGCCACAGCTCCAGACCCAACTGGCGACGCAGGCGTCCCTGGTGCACAGCAGTTCATCCTTGAAGACGTTCCAAGGAAAATTCAGGAATATGGCACTGAAACTGCCTTCTTCAGCACAAACTGCTCAATGCAGGAGCCTTTGATCAAGTCCGTCCTCGAAGGTGGCGCGCTTTATCCGCAGCAGTGCTGCCCTTCTCCTTACCATGGTTATCCGGGTGCCCTTGGCATCGAGATTCCTGAAGACAAAAAAGGCGACATTGATTTCCTCGTCGGCGAAATTACTGCTAAGATCGCAGAAGGCGGCGGTACAGGCAAATTCTCCACATGGCCTATTCCGGTCAACATGATGTTCGTCGAAGGCGGCGTTGAATATTCAATTGCTTACCTCAACGGCGAAACTGCTGACAAAGTCGACAAAGCTAAAGTTGAAGAAATCTTTACAGAAATCGCTGGTTCACCAATCACGCTCGGTACTTTCACAAACGAAAGCACTGGCAACACATTCGAGAACTTCTTCATGGTCCTCTCCGACTATATCACATTCTAAAAGATTAAAAGAGCTGCCACATTAAAATTTGTTCAGCGCACCGGAGGACGTCTTTTCAGGCGCCTCCGGTTTTACATGAATTGGTGAAACAAATGACATATTCAGGGGAGGTACAGCTTGAGCGAGCCTTATGTCCTATCCATGCAAAACATTGAAAAAGACTACTTTGGCAACAAAGTACTAAAAGGTGTCACCATTAATGCCCGGGCTGGTGAAGTTCACGCCTTGCTGGGTGAAAACGGCGCCGGCAAATCCACTTTAATGAATATCCTTTTCGGAATGCCTGTCATACATAATACCGGCGGTTACAATGGAAAAATCATGATAGACGGTAAGGAAGTCCTTATCAAATCACCAAAAGATGCCATGGAACATGGCATTGGGATGGTACACCAGGAATTTATGCTGATTCCGGGCTTCTCGGTCACAGAAAACATTAAATTGAACAGAGAGATCTTGAAAAGCAACGCAGTCAGCACATTGTTTGGAAAATCAATGAAAACCTTAGACAGAAAAACCATGAATGCAGATGCGCGCCAGGCCATTGATACGCTGGGCGTTGACATCAATGAACGTCAAGGCGTCGCCGGCATGCCTGTTGGCTATATGCAGTTCATTGAGATTGCACGCGAAATCGACAAGAGAAATGTACGCCTGCTGGTATTTGACGAACCTACAGCCGTACTGACCGAAAGTGAGGCAGAAACGCTGCTGGCCGCTATGAGAAGGATTTGCGACGCCGGTATAGCTATTCTATTTATAACCCACAGGCTCGAAGAAGTCATGGCAATTGCCAATGACATCACAATCCTAAGGGACGGCGAACAGGTCGCTGCCCTTGAAGCCGCCAAAACGAATGTCATGCAAATTGCTGCCATGATGGTTGGACGGGAAATTGAATCTATGTTGTCCGAAAACCGTGATATCTCCAAGACCCCCGAAGTCTTGCTTCAGCTCAAAAACTTCAAGGTGCAGATGCCTGGTGAACAAATAAAAGGCGTTGATCTTGAGATTCACAAAGGTGAAATTCTTGGGCTGGGAGGTCTTGCAGGGCAAGGTAAAATAGGCATAGCTAACGGCGTCATGGGCCTTTACCCTGCGTCCGGTCAAGCCATTTATAAAGGGGAAGTACTCCCCTTCAGCCAGCCTGAAGCCATTTTAAAAAAAGGCATTGCCTTTGTCTCCGAGGACCGAAGGGGTGTTGGACTTCTCCTTGATAGTTCTATTGAAGACAACATTGTCATCTCCTCCATGCATATCCATAAGCGCTTTATCAGGAAGTACGGACCCGTCACTCAGAAGAACGGCAAAGAAGTCAGGGACCATGCGAATAAGTTGATCCAGGACCTGGACATTCGCTGCACTGGACCTGACCAGCCTTCCAGAAGGTTGAGCGGCGGCAATCAGCAAAAGGTCTGCATAGCACGGGCTTTAACGCTGAACCCGGATATACTCTTCGTTTCAGAACCGACAAGGGGCATCGACATTGGCGCTAAAAAACTTGTACTGGATACCCTCATTAAGCTTAATCGGGAACATGGCATGACCATTGTCATGACCTCAAGTGAGCTGGCGGAGCTAAGATCAATTTGCGACCGTATAGCCATAGTGACCGAAGGAAAGATTGAAGGGATCCTTGCCCCTAACGACAGTGACGCGGACTTCGGTTTGATGATGTCTGGGGATTATGGAAAACTCATAGAAAAGGAGGAAGCAAGATGAAAGAGCGCTTTCAAAAGTTTGTCCAGCAATTCGGGCTTCCTCGTCTGATCATCCTATCGTTTTTCATGGCCCTGCTGGTTTCCGCATATTTCCTTAAGCTTCCGCTGGATTCCCTGATTTCAGATACCCTGGTCAGAACCGGAATGAATGGCGTACTTGTCCTGGCTATGGTTCCTGGCATTCACAGCGGCATAGGCCTGAACTTTGGCCTGCCTTTAGGGATTGTCTGCGGACTGCTTGGCGGACTCGTCAGTATTGAGATGAACCTCGTTGGTCTTAATGGTTTCATAATTGCCATTTTAGTATCTTTGCCTATAGCCGCTGTGATTGGCTATCTCTATGGCTTGATGCTCAACCGCGTCAAAGGCTCTGAAATGCTTGTCGCCACCTACGTGGGCTTCTCTGCGGTTTCACTGATGAATATTGCCTGGCTCGTGATGCCGTTCCATAGTCCTGAAATCAAATGGCCTATTGGAGATGGTCTCAGAACCACCATTACGCTGACCGGAAAATATGATAAACTCCTGAACCACTTCTGGGACTTCACGATCTTTGGTGTTACTGTGCCAACTGGGCTGTTGCTATTCTTTCTGGCCATGTGTTTGTTGATGTTTTTGTTCCTGAGGACCAGGACCGGCATTATGATGAGTGCCGCGGGCATCAACCCCAAATTCGCCGTGGCAACTGGCATTCAGGTAGACCGCGCCAGAATCATAGGCACAATACTTTCCACAATGCTGGGTGCTGTTGGAATTATTGTTTATTCCCAAAGTTATGGATTTTTCCAGCTGTACCAGGCACCTATGATGATGGGCTTCGCAGCAGTCGCCGCAATTCTTATTGGCGGTGCCTCATCCCACAAAGCCACACTCATGCACGTCATAATTGGAACCTTCTTATTCCAAGGATTATTGACAGTTTCTCTGCCGGTTGCGAATAAAATCGTCACTGAAGGCAACCTCTCTGAAATCGCAAGAATTATTGTTCAGAACGGCATTATACTCTACTCTTTGACAAAAGTATCCGGCGGGGGTGATTAGCATGACGGAACCTAAAATGCCTGCAATAGAAGAAGCGAAAACCTCAACCCTCAAAAAACCTGCCATTGATTTCAGACAGATCGCATTTGACAACATTGTTACTATCATCTTCGTTGTCATTTGCTTTTTTGGGCTCCTGCTGGCCAAACAACCTGCTGCCTTTGTCATGAATGAGTTGGTGCTTCGTATATCGAGAAACTCATTTTTAGTCCTCTCTCTGATCATTCCTGTTTTAGCTGGCATGGGCCTCAACTTTGGTATTGTCATTGGAGCTATGGCCGGTCAAATCGCGCTCATAGCGGTCACCCACTGGAAAATCACCGGTCTGCCGGGATTTCTGCTGGCCGCCCTGATCAGCGTGCCTTTTGCCCTCCTCTTTGGCTGGATGACTGGAAAGATTCTAAACAAAACAAAGGGTCAGGAAATGATTACCTCCATGATTCTTGGCTTCTTTGCCATGGGCTTGTATCAATTCCTGTTCCTGTTTCTCATTGGCACATTGATCCCTATGGACAATCCTGTTCTTGTCCTTTCCAGCGGTGTGGGCATCAAGAACACCATTGACCTTAAAGATGGCGTCTTATACGCTCTGGACGGTATCTACAAGACGCGTTTCTTCCCTGCCCTTGCAGGCTTCTCCGCAATTGCGGCCATTTATAGTGTATACAAGGTCTTCAAAGTGCGAAACGACGTCATTGAGCGGGTAAAGCTGCCAAAATATTTGATGTATACCGTTATGTCAATTTTAGGGATCGTTTTGTCTGTCTCTGTTTTGAATTCCAAGAGTCTCACCGCCATGATCAAGTTCCCGGTTGCGACTATTGGTACGATCCTTTTGCTTTGTGCCTTTAACTTGTTCATCATCCGAACCAAGCTCGGTCAGGATTTCAGGACAGTCGGACAAGATATGCACGTTGCAAAGGTGTCCGGGATCAACGTCGACCGCGTCAGAATTATCTCCATTATGATTTCAACTGTCCTTGCCGCCTGGGGACAGCTGATCTTTCTCCAGAATCTTGGGACTCTCAATACCTACGGCTCCCACGAACAGGTTGGCATGTTTGCAGTCGCTTCTATATTGATTGGCGGTGCATCGGTCAATAAAGCGACCATCGGCCAGGCAATTCTTGGTACAACGCTGTTTCACCTGATGTTTATCATTTCACCGTTCGCGGGTAAAAACCTGTTTGGAAACGCTCAAATTGGTGAATACTTCAGAGTTTTCGTCGCCTACGGTGTTATTGGGCTGTCCCTGGGGCTCCACGCCTGGAAAACTCAGGTCCAGGCAAAGCGAAAGCAGCTGGGTGAAGAATAGTCCATAATCCTCCAAACCTATTAGAAAGACCTCTCACGGACTATATAAAAAGGTTCAATGATGACAGCACCTTTGCTGTTTCATTGAACCTTTTTTATTCATATGCTTTATTTTCACGGATCCCAATAAATCATACTTTCTCAGCAGCTTGTTCAGCGGCCTTGCCTTGAGCTTTGCCATGATGCCTCGCGTATCTTCCGCGAATCGCGAAGATAACGAGATTGAGTACCAAAAGTACCGGAATAATCCATAAAATCGCACGCACACCATATGCCACCGAGACCCAGGCGCCAAACATAGGCGACATGACCATCCCAATACTGCCAAGCAGCCCCTGGAAACCAAAGAGCGTCCCCCGCCGGTCCGCTGGCGTCAGCTCCGCCGTCATGGCCATGGCAATAGGCTCAATCCCACCAAGTGTAAAGAACATAACACCGTAAAACAGGGTGAAGGACAGGATCCCCGTTGTTCTGAGCACCAGCAGGGAAAGCCCCAGGGTGACAAACGCCAGCAGAAACATAAGGCGGCGTTTATCATAACGGTCTGCTATCCTGCTGATAATGATTGCTGCCATAGCTGTTGAAAAACCTGCAAAACCATTGATGTATCCCGTCCACTGCGTCGCGCTCTTTCCTGCGGGAATGACCTCAGCCACATAAATTGGAATATACGGTGTAAACACCGTCCTGGTGACCCTATTGATCAACAGCACTATGAGCAGCATAAGTATGGCGGGTGTAAAAATTTTGTACCAGGGGACATCATTTTTTTGCTTCTCCAGTTTTTGACCATAGCTTTTCGGATCCTCAATGATTATGAAATAGACCATTAAAAATGCTGCGAGCATCAGTCCCGCACCCACGAAAAAGCTGACGCGGTAACCAAACCATTCTGCGACCATACCACCTATAATTGGTCCAATAGCATATCCCAAAAAGGTGGACGAAGACAGGAAGCCTATAGCGTAGGACAGATTCTTCGAAGGTGTATTGCTGGCCACAAAGGCAAGGGCTGCGGTTACCGTACCGGTAAAGATGCCCTGCAGCCCCCTGAGCACAACAATTTGCCACATCTCGGTGACTAAGCCCAGCAACCCAATAATTAAAACGCCGCCCGCCATGGCTCTCAGCAGCATAAGCTTTCTGCCGTAACGATCCGAGACCACACCCCAGATGGGCGACATCACTGCCATGGTCAGTGCTGGCAGTGCATTCAGCACACCGGTATACCATTTCACCATTTCCGGGCTCATAGGAGAAATTTCTTGAATGTAAAAAGGCAAAAATGGCATCCCCAGTCCAAAGCTCGTCAAAGACAATACCTGGGTCAGCCACAAAGCATAAAGATTTATTTTCCAGCGTTCCATTTTATCACCACTTGTCTGTCTGCCTGTCGAGTTGTCATTTTCTAAAAAAAGTAGTTGTAAGTCACCGCGATCAGCATTGTTAATACCATGCCCGCTGCGATCAGCACAAAGCTTTTGACTGCATTCACGAAAGTCTCTTTTTTATCCGGGCGTGCGCTAAATTCCCTCGTTAGTTTGTATACCGGCAGCCCGGTAGCTATGCCAATCACTGCGAAAATAGGCAGCCAGCCAAGTGCGGTCCCTATGACGATCACCCCGTAAGCTGCCGAGAACAGGACTTGATAAAGCACAGTCCCTTGCTTTTGTCCAATATACGCCACCAATGTATATCTGCGGTTCACCAGATCGTCTTCCAAGTCGCAAATGTTGTTGGCCAGCATGATATTGGCGATCCCCACCGCGAAAGGGACGCTGACGAACACGAGTTTCAACAGCAGACCTGCATCAATACCCAAGGTCATCCATTCCAGCTGCCATCCTACCGCAACCAATGTCCCTACAGGATACTGGATATAAAACGCCAGGAATGGAATCAAAATTCCCATAAATCCACCGGAAAAAATTTCTCCCAAAGGCGTCCTGGAAATGGGCACCGGTCCATAAGAATATAAGATACCAACCCCAGCGGACACGACACCTACCAGCAGCACGATCCAATCTGTCAGCCATACCAGAACCAGGCCAAAAATCAACCCCAATCCCAGCAAGGTTATAATCACAATCTTGACACGGTCAATTTCAACTTGATCTTTGACAATGGCGTTGTGCTCTTCATAGCCATACCCTTCTCTTCGAATGGCACGTTTATAATCCATGTAATTGTTGACTGCGGTTGTCGCCATATCAATACAAATCAGTGACAAGAGCATGACCAGCGCGGGAAGCCAGCGAAATGACCCCCGGGTCCAAACCCCGTACAGCGTCCCAAAGAAAAATGGGAAAACACTGGCGACCTTTGTCTGAATTTCTACTAATTTAAAAAAACTGCTGACTTTCAACGCGCCTTCACTCCATTTCATCTTCGATTGACGGAATTTCTATTGTAACCGTCGTTCCAACACCAAGGGCGCTGTCAAACATCAACCTGCCGCCGAGCTCTGTTATAATTTGGTGAGAGACAGGTATGCCCATACCTGAGCCATTCTCTTTCGTTGTAAAATACGGCTCAAGAATCTGTTCAAGCTCTTCTTCTGTCATACCTGCGCCGTGGTCTTGAATTTGAAGCAATATTAAATTGCGCTCTTTTTTCGAAGTAACCTCAATTTGTCCCCCGGCAGGCATGGCTTCCACAGCATTCAACAAAACATTGACCAGTACCTGACGCAGTCCATTGATATTGAAATACACGACTTCGTCTTCTATTTCAAGCATAAGCTGAATACGGCGGGCCGTCATCTCCACTCTGAAGAATCGCCCCACATCCTCAACCAGCGGCCGAAGCTTAAACCTCTCTTTTTTTAAGGCTGACGGCTTAGCGTACTTCAGCAGATTATCCACTAAACCCATCATTCTGTCAATTTCTGCTGGCAGCACCGACATAGCCAGTTTCACAAAATTTGGGTCATCCAAACGTTGATCCAGCATCTGGATGTAGCCTTGGATAGAGCTCAAAGGATTTTTCAGCTCATGAATCACTCCCACGGACATCCGGTTCATTTTTTCAATCTTGTTCTGCTGCCTCAAAAGGCCGCTCATTGATTTCTCTTTAGTCTGATCCTGAATGAGAATGTATGCCGCAGGCAGCTCCGGATCACGCTCAGCTGGCACATTGACACTCACCAGCAAGGATTTTGCACCGGCAGCTGTCTTAATTTGCATACTCATCTCTTTGTTGGGCCCAGGCTGCTGAATTTGAAAGATCAGCCATTCCAACTGGGCTTCAGTGAAACAATTCAACTCTCTGATATCTTTAAGGCCTTGTGTTTCTAAACCCGTCAATGACTTCACAGAATAATTCCTGATCAGGATCTCTCCGCTCTGGCTGAGACCCAGTATACCCACGGGAAACAAATCCAAAAACTGATAAAAATGATTTTTGAATATGCCGCGTTTCGCTTCAATATCATTTAACTTCGCCACAGTTGTCAGATATTTACGGATCATCATAAACGCCGCGATCGCTATGACACCTATGAGGATGCCCAGAAGAAACGTCTGAGAGGGCTCAAGCATCAATGACGCACCTAAATTAACCTGCGGTTTAATCCCACTGCTGTACCCCATACGCTTCCTCCTAATAAGATCTCAATAACATTATAAGGCATTAAAAGACTTATGACAGCAAAGTTTCAATATTTTTTACAGAATCATAAAAAAAGCAAAAAAAACTCTTTTCAAAAGTCCTATTTTCGAATATACTGTAGTAGTGCCGCGCGAGGGTGGCGGAATTGGCAGACGCGTAAGATTCAGGCTCTTATGGGCGCTAAGCCTGTGTGGGTTCGACTCCCATCTCTCGCACCACTGAAAGACGATCTTCTTTTGAAGGTCGTCTTTTCTCATTTTATAAAACACTGGTGGACTTTGTTTGCAGCCACTGCGCGAGCATTCAAACCCCGGCACTCTTGAATCTTATCTCTGCCGATGGTAAACTTTCCATACGCCATCACAAAAGGAGGCACCTGCCCTCATGGCAATTATATTAAAAAACGATTGGCAAAGCGTCCTGTCTGAAGAGTTTACAAAACCTTATTATCTGACACTGCGTCAATTCTTGATTCAGGAATACAAAACGCATCAGGTTTTTCCACCCATGCATGACATTTTTAACGCCCTGCACTATACGCCACTGGAAAGTGTCAAAGTATTGCTGCTCGGCCAGGACCCTTACCATGATCTCAACCAAGCCCACGGGCTCAGCTTTTCCGTCCTGCCAGGACAAAAGATCCCGCCTTCTCTTCAAAATATTTTCAAAGAGCTCCAGGACGACTTAGGTTGTACTATCCCCAATCATGGTTACCTGAAAAAATGGGCTGATCAGGGCGTATTGCTGCTCAATACTGTCTTGACGGTACGGGCCCATCAGCCCTATTCACATCAGGGAAAAGGCTGGGAAAACTTTACGGATGCCGTCATTAGGGTAATCAACGATCAAGACAGGCCGCTGGTTATCTTTTTGTGGGGTAAGCCTGCTCAGACTAAGAAAAAGCTTTTGACAAACCCGGCGCATCTGATTTTGGAAGCCCCTCATCCGAGTCCCCTGTCAGCCTACCGGGGTTTTTTAGGAAGCAAGCCCTTCAGTCAAGCAAACAGGTATTTAATGGATCATGGTATCGAGCCAATCGACTGGGCCCTGGAAAGTTTATAACAAAATTACACCATAAAAATATTTTTATTCAGATGACGATACAACCTTTTCTCTTGATTGTTCTACAGGGTGAAATATGCTAAACTGTTGTCATCGGGGGTCATGAGGGATGACAAAGAAAAAAACAACCACCCAAAATATAGTGTCATTATCATTGCCAGCGATCATTGACATGAGCTTTGATACCCTGCTGGGAATGGCAGATACGCTGATGATCAGCTGGATGATTGGGAACGCGGCGCTTTCCGCTTCTGGCTTCGTCAACCAGATCATCTTTACCCTGATTTTTGTTTTCACCGCTTTCAACACCGGCGGCACAGCGCTGATCTCACGTAGCTTTGGTGAAGGCAACTATACCCGTCTGAACAAAACCGTAAGCGAAGTCGTCTTTCTGAATCTGCTCTTGGGGCTTCTGATTACAGCAGCCTGTTATATATTTAAGGATCAGATTTTCTCAATCTTTGAAACTTCTGAAGAAGTTCAGTTGTACATAGGACGTTATTTTAAATGGATAGGTCTCAGCATTCTTCCCATGTTCCTGTCCTTTTCGTTTGCCGCCAGCCTTCGAGGCTCAGGCAACACCAGCACCCCCATGAAAATCACGCTGATCGCGAACTTATTCAACATTGCCGGCAACTACATTCTCATCAAAGGCCTCTTCTTCTTCAGTCCTTTGGGCATTGAAGGCGCAGCTATAGCCACGCTCGCTGCCCGTTGGCTGACGGTGGCCATGTACGCCGCAATTTTACTGGATTTGAGGAAAAAAGTCCATCTGCATCTTAAGGACATGCTGCCAACTAAAGCCATCTTTGCACCGCTTTTCAGGATCAGTTTTCCAGGGGCCGTTGAACAGGCGCTGATTCAAGGGAGTTTTATCGCGGTCAACGTCATTATCAGCACACTGGACACAACTTCTGAAGCCGCTTACAGAATTCTGATCAACCTCGAATCCATATCTTATATGCCGGCTGTCGGCATCTCAATAGCCGCAGCGACTTTGACGGGAAAAGCCCTTGGGGAAAATGATCCCGAAGCTGCTTATTTAACCGGAAAGCAGTCAACTTTTCTCGGTCTCTCCTGGGGTGTTTTCATGGCTGCCATGTTCCTGCTCTTTCTCAATTTATGGCCAAGGCTTTTCACCAGTGATCAGGGTGTCATCAATGCCATCATCCCCGTCCTTGTCCTAAGCGCTTTCCTTCAACCTTTTCTCAACGCTATGCTGGTCATGTCCGGCGTGCTGAGGGGCTCTGGCAACACAAGAATCGTTATGCAGCTTTCCTTTTTGAGGGTATGGCTGTTCAACGTTCCACTTGCTTTTATCCTCATCCGGCTGCTTGGCTTTGACCTCAAGGGCGCTTGGTATGCAGAGCTCATCTCCTATGCCCTGTTTTGCATTGTAATGTTTGCGAAGCTCATGCAAAGAAAATGGACTGAAATCAAGATCTGATACTCCCAAAATTCCAAACTGTAAATTCAATAACAGATAAACGTGAAAAAGGCAGCCTTCTGAGTATTAATTTAACTCTGAAGGCTGCCTTTAAATGTTCATTAGATTATTAAGTTCACACCAATGCCTTAACAGCCTCTATGGCTTTATCATAATCCGGGTGTTGACTTGCAGCAGGAACATATTCCACATAACGGACCACTCTCTCTTTGTCTATGACGACAACTCCTCTGGCGAGAAGCCTAACATTTTCTATAACAAATCCGTAGGCATTGCCAAAAGATAAATTCCTGTGATCTGACACAACCTCAATCCTGTCAATGCCATTAGCGCCGCAAAAGCGCTTTTGCGCAAATGGCAAATCGCAGCTGATGGTCACAATGGCGACGTCTTCTGATAAGTTGCTGACTTCTTCGTTGAATCTGATGGCTTGAAACTCACAAACACCTGTATCAAGTGACGGTGTGGAACTAATCAAGACGACCTTGCCCTCAGTTTCTTTAAAGAATTCATACTCTGTTAAATCTCTTTTAAGCGCTGTGAAATCGCTGGCTGCTTGACCGACTTCAACAGGTTTGCCTGCCAATTTTTCGTCTTTTCCTGCAAAATTGAATACCATTGAGTTTCCTCCTATGCTGTTCTTATAGTCAATTCGTACCTTCATTATTTTCCCAATTTGTTTGCAATTAAACAAGAAAGGGTAAAAAGTTAGTATTGATGTGATGGGTCGAAGATATATTACACCGTGAAACACAGCTATGCCAATACACGACGAGGTGATAAAATGCGAATCAACATTTTGATTGGTGGCTCGGCAGGTCATGGGATAAATACGATTGACCAATTTCTGACGCGGCTTCTTACAAAAAAAGGGTTTCACTTTCATTCCTACAAGGATTATATGTCCAGAATTCGCGGTGGCACGAATTTCACACAAGTAACCTTGTCAGACCTTCCTGTGAAGTGTCATGATGACGCGCTCGACGTCATTGTTGCGCTCACGAGCGAAATTATTCAGACTTATTATCCGCAGCTAAACGAAAAAGGATTGATCATCTGCGACGCGGAGGTTGTCCTCCCTGAGTCCTGCACGCATCAAGTGACGCGCCTCAACTTTAAAGAAATTCTTAAGCAAACTGGAAATCCAAAGGGTTATTCCATGGTGGCGCTGGGGGCAATTGTGAAAGCCATAGGCCTCGAGGAAAGTACGCTGAACCATCTGGTAGACAAGCGCTGGAGTGAAGAGATCATAGATGCCAACACCAAAACAGCCAGACTGGCTTACGAGGCAACCCACAGCGTCCTTAGCTCTGTACCTAAAACGAACGAGGATCATCTCGTCATGTCGGGTAATCAAGCAGTGGCACTGGGGGCCCTTGCAGCAGGCGTAGGCTTTTATTCCGCTTATCCTATGGCGCCATCAACCGGCGTCATGAGCTATCTCACGCAGTATGAAACCCGGTATCCTCTGGTTGTCGAGCAGGCTGAGGATGAAATTTCCGCGATCAACAGCGTCATTGGGGCAGCCTCAAACGGCCTCCGTAGCATGACCTCCACAAGCGGCGGCGGCTTCGCGCTAATGGTGGAAGGACTGGGTTTTGCGGCGGTCGCAGAGGTTCCTGTTGTCATGCTCGATGTCCAGAGGCCAGGTCCCGCCACCGGGATGGCCACCCGAACAGAACAAAGCGATCTCAACTTTGTGCTGAACGCCTCTCAAGGAGAATTTCCACGGATCATCCTCAGCTTCAACTCTATAGAAGATGCTTTCTACAAAACCTTCCGCGCCTTTAACCTGGCGGATAAATATCGCGTTCCCGTGATCTTGCTTTCGGATCAATATTTGGCGGATTCCACCTCTACTGTCAGAGAGCCTGATCTCAAGTCCCTGAAAATCGAAAGCTACCTTTTAAAGGAAGCAAGCGAGGATTACAGGCATCACGACTTGGGAGCCTTGGTTCAACAGCGGGCTGTACCTGGCATGACAGGTCAAGTCGTCATGAATGACAGTCACGAGCACGACGAGCACGGCAGCGTCACCGAAAGTGCCAGCAACCGAGTTGCCATGAATGACAGACGCATGGCAAAGCTCAAAGAGATTGCCAAAGAAATGGAAGAACCCCGCGTGGTCGGGAACCCTGAAGCAAAGGACATCTTTGTATGCTGGGGTGCTACGGCGGGGGTTGTCGAGACGGCTGTTGAAGCGCTGACCGAGCAGGGTAAGCCAATAGGTGCACTTATTTTTGGCGACCTGTACCCGCTTCCTGTCGTTAAGCTGACCAGACTGATTGAGCGCGGCGCCCGCCTCATCAACGTCGAGGGCAACCACCAAGGCCAGTTGAGGCAATTGATCGCCAGAGAGCTTACCCATCCAATTCACCATTCTATCCTGAAGTATGACGGAAGACAATTCAGCCCTGGTTATATCCTGAAGGCTTACGAGGAGATGATTCAAAAGTGAAGACTTCCCAATTTGACAACAACAAAGAAAACACCTGGTGTCCAGGCTGCGGAAACTTTGGGATCCTCAGCAGCATGAAAGCGGCTTTTGAAGATCTGGGCCTTACACCGGAAGACCTTTTGATCGTCTCTGGCATAGGCCAAGCTGCCAAGCTTCCCCATTATATTCACGCAAATGGCTTTAATGGCCTTCACGGACGGGCACTTCCTGCTGCCTTTGGCGCGCATGTGGCCAACGCGAAATTAAAAATGATTGTAAATACCGGAGACGGCGACGCTCTCGCTGAGGGCGGAAATCACTTCATTCACGCCATCCGCAGAAATTTTGACATTACGCATCTGATCCATGACAATCAGGTTTATGGTTTAACCAAAGGCCAAGCTTCCCCAACGACGCCAACCGGCCAAAAGACGACACTTCAAATTGAAGGGGTCCGGATTGATCCTCTTAATCCTGTAACGCTCGCGATTTCTCTGGGCTGTTCCTTCGTTGCAAGGGCAAGTGCCGGCGACCAGGCTTTCCTGAAGGAAATCCTCAAGGCGGCCATGAACCATCGGGGCTATGCACTGGTGGACATCCTCCAGCCGTGTGTGACTTTCAACAAAGTCAATACCTATCAATGGTTCAAAGACAGAGTTTATGCTGTTCCCGAATCTTATGATCCTTATGACAAAGTCGCGGCTTTCGCGGAATCCCTGAAATGGGGAGATGACGGCATTCCTGTGGGCATACTCTTCAAGGAGGACAAGCCCTCCTATTACGACCGTCTCGACCACATCAAGACAGATCACCTGGCGTCTGTCGAACGTAAGCCAACAGATATTCAGCCTCTTCTGAACCAGTTGAAATTTTAAATTCTGGTCAGGTGTTGAAGCCTAAAATCTGCACTACGCCCAAGCAAACACAAAAGACGGCCAAGCTCAAATCAGAGCCTTGCCGTCTTTTGATTTTTTGATCAGAAGGAACGCCTTCGCTATTGCAATCCCCTGAAGCTGAGACGCAGATTTTCGTGGGCAACCAGAGCCGCCGCCCCTAAGGCTGGCGTGTATCGATACATCCCACCCTCGCCTATGTAAACCCTGTTCAAGTTTCTATGGGCACTAAGCTTATTCAAGGATTTATTGATTTCGCGGTTCATAATGCTGTTTGCGTTGTACATACCCGTGATCAACACCACTTCAGGATTAATGGCATTTATGACATAAGAAAGCACCGTGCCAATATAGCCGCCTGTTTCACGGATGACTGACAAACTCAGCCTGTCTCCCAGTACGGCATAATCATAGATCTGTTTCGCTGTAACCGCTGTCAGATCCCCTTTTAAGTCCTCCACCAGGCTTGAAGTATTTCCCTCTTTAAGCTTAATCAAGAACCGCTCTTCTATACCAAGGGTCGATGCCACTGCATTGAAGCAGCCTGTTTTTCCGCATTTGCATTTAATAGCCCGGTTGCTCACCCGCACATGGGCAATATTTCCAGCCCCTTGATTAAAACCTTTGACAATACCATCTTGATAGTAATAAGCAGATGTAATCTGCTCCCCAATGTCCAGCACAAAGAAGCTGAACGCATCCTTAGCCTTGCCATAGAGCTTCTCACTTATGGCCGTTGCACTTGACTTCATCTCTATGATCACCGAGCTGCAGCCCAGCCCTCGGATTCGGTCCAGCCATTCCTGCTTTCTGATCAGCACGTTGCTGCCCATGAGAAAGCTATCCTGCCCATAGGGCTCTGCCTCCACGGCAATTCCGACACCCAGGCAAAGCCGTTCTGAAAACGACTTCATCATGCCCTGAACGATTCGACAGACGTTGTCCAGTATTCTGCTGCCAGATCTGTCGCCAAACAGAGAGAGGTCATCTTCTTCAATTACAGTGCCGCTGAGCGTCATGCCACATGAGGAAATCCCATATTTAGAAACAAAAATGCCTATCATAAAATGGCGCTGTTCATCAAGTGTCAAGACCGTAGGTCTTCGACCACCAGTTGACTCCCCTATCCCTTTCTCGTTGATCAGTCCATCTGCTATCAAAGCTTCAGAAAAATTCGACACCGTCGCAGGCGACAACCCGGAATATCTCGCGATTTCAGATTTGGAAATTTCTCCGAATTTCTGTATGATTTGAAGAATCGTGAGTCGATTCACCCATTTTATCTGGTCTTGGGTAAGTGGTAAAATGATCTCCAAGTTATCCCCTACTTTCTTTAGCGCTTAAAATAAGTTGTTAATAAGAGAGTAACATAATGGGATTGAACCTTCAACAGTTTCCTGCAAAGAGGCTTGGCAACTTGTTCCTATAGACATCCCGGACTTTCAATTCAAGACGGAGATTCTGGGGCTCCAGCCCAAGCATACGAAAAAAGCTGGCGCGCTTAGCACCAGCTTTATTGGATCAATTTTGCCACCGTTTTATTCTACTTCCTTATACTGTACGTCTTCAGCAGCACTGTATTCCGTTCGGTCCACGCCGGCCTCATGTGTTTCTTCTTCCGCGTATTCGGAATGGGGCCGCGCGTCATTACCGGCGCCATCATTCTCAAAGCCTCCAAAGGACCCAAATCCTGAACCTGACCCGCCTGGTGTTTGCTGCCACTGTGCCTGCGCTTGGTACATGGCCTTTTGAAGCTGGTGCCTTCTCCAGTAATGTCTTGCTATCAACAAGGTTAGAATGGCCAAACCAATAGGGGTTCCAAGCAAAAAGCTCCCAGCTGCGAAAATAATCCAGAACGTAAAGATGACAACAGCGATCAGGATCAAAAGTCCTGTTAAGCCTGAATATGATTGGTACATTTACTTCACTCCCTTGTTGCCATTTTAATATGTTGAGCGCCGCGATTCAATAAAAAAAGCATTAAATTTAAAGAAGACCGCATGACAAACATGCGATCTTCTTTAATAACTCTTAAGATTCAGTAGGTTGACTGGCTTTCTTCACCCAAAACAATTGCGACTGATGCGCTTGCGCCAATCCGGCTCGCGCCGGCTTCAATCATCTGAAGCGCGATCTCTCTGCTCCGTATGCCGCCAGATGCCTTGACACCCATGTCGCTGCCAACCTCACGCCTCATCAAGGCAATATCTTCTGCAGTCGCGCCACCCGTACTGAAGCCGGTGGAGGTTTTTACGAAGTGAGCGCCAGCAGCTTTGGAGAGTTTGCAAGCTTTGATCTTTTCCGCATCCGTTAAGAGGCATGTCTCGAGAATAACTTTGAGAATTGCTTTTCCTTGAAGGGCAGCAACAACACCTTCAATATCTTGTAGAACGACTTGGTCATCCCCATTTTTCAGAGCTGCCACGTTGATGACCATGTCGATTTCACCCGCGCCATCCTCAATAGCCTGCCGCGTTTCAGCAGCTTTGACAGACGTGACGCTGGCGCCCAAAGGGAAGCCTATGACAGAGCACACCCTGACACTCGAGCCTTTCAATGCTTCCGCGACAAGGGAAACGTAATAAGGATTGACACAGACTGACCAAAAACCATGGGTTTTTGCTTCTTCACAAACCTGTATAACTTGCTCGCGCGTCGCATCCGCCTTCAGAATTGTATGATCAATGTAACCTGCAAGGTTCACTAAAAAACCTCCTTAGATAACGGCGAGCTTATCCCCGTTTTTAATGCCTGCAGCATTGCCTTCATCAATGTCCAGGTGCATTTCGAGCGCATAATTCTGATGCACTCTGACGAGAACGTTGTCAAAAACCAATCCGCGCTTCCCTTCCACCTTAACGGATACAATGTCCTTATCCTTGAGGCTAAACTGCTCCGCTTCAGAGGTGTGCATATGGATATGGCGCGCTGCAGCTATGATACCTTTATCAATGACCACTTCGCCTTTAGGGCCAACCAGCTTAGCGCCAGGGCTGTTTTCGAGGTCGCCGGAGTCTCTGACCGGAGGCACAACGCCAAGAGCGAAGCCATCCGCAAGGGAAACCTCAATTTGGGTCTCATTTCTTGCAGGTCCCAGGACGCGCATTGTAAGAGCGCCTTTTGGCCCTACGACTTCAATTTTCTCGTCGCAAGCAAATTGGCCAGGCTGGGAAAGATCCTTGAAAACACAAAGCTCGTGGCCTTCTCCAAACAAAATGTCAATGTGTGCCTTGCTAAGATGCACATGGCGGTTAGACAAACCTACTGGAACATAACCTTTAACCATAAAAAAACAACCTCCTATTTTGTATACACTATACATTCATTATCCAAGATTGAAGGACGCTTGTCAAATGTGAATGTTGCGGTCGAAAGAATTTCATTTTGGGCTTTGGCAACAGCTTAAGGTACGGCTTAAATACGTTAAAGAACACTATACCAGCGCCGCTAAAATTCCTTCAGAAAAGCGTTCACCCGTTTCCCTCAGCCAGGAGTGCCGCTCCAGCTGTTCACTGACAGGCTGCGAATCCGTCCCTTCAATAAACAGGAAGTCATCAAAGGTTGACCGGATAGATTTGAAGAACAGCTCCGCAACAAGTCTGGCACCGTCACTTTCATTTTTCTTCTGAATTGCGCCAGCGGTCACCAGCAAAAGCCCCTTCTTTGACTTTTCTGCAGAACGTTCCTTCAGCATAAACTTACTGGTCCACTTCACCTGGAAACGGTCAATCATTGTTTTCGTCAAAGCGCTGACTGAATTAAAGTAGAACGGCGTCGCCAAAATGACGCCGTCCGCTTCATTAACCGCTTTCAAAATGAGGTCCATGTCGTCCCTGAAGACGCAGCGCCCTGACTCAGCACAGTGATAGCACCCTGTACATGGATGAATTTTCATTTTTCGAAGGTCAAAGCGCGTCACGTCGAACTTCTCTATCGAGATGCCAGACAACACCAAATCCAGTGCCTGGTCCGTATTCTTCTCTGGCCTGGGTCCGCCAAAGAGGATCACCAGCTTGGGCTTCACTTTGTGTAGACCTCCGCTTTTAGCGTCGCTACAAATGGCAAATTCCGGTATTTTTCAGCATAGTCAATCCCGTAGCCAACAATAAATTCGTCCGGTATGACAAAGCCCGTATAATCCACCGTCAGTTCGACCTTGCGGCGCTCAGGCTTATCCAGGAGCGAGATAATGGAAAGGCTTGCCGGCTTTCTGGCAGAGAAGTTGTCATAAAGATATTTTAATGTCAAGCCTGTGTCAATAATATCCTCGACTATCATAACATGCTTGCCTTCAATGCTGTAATCCAAATCCTTGACAATACGGACGACCCCGGAGCTTTCCGTCGAACTGCCGTAACTGCTGGCCGCGATAAAATCAATCTGAATGGGAACGCTTACAGCCCGCATCAAATCACTCATAAAGACATTCGCGCCTTTCAAGACACCAATCATTAAAAGCTCCTGACCTTTATACCGTTCAGATATTGCCTTGCCAAGCTCGCTGACACGCTGTTTCAGCGCCTCTTCACTGATTAAAACTTCTTTGATATCTTGATTCAAAGGATCACCTCATTTTTATAGTTAGACTCGTATTTTTATTATAACCTGATCCCTACCAAAGCGCCACCCTGTTGACCGGAAAATCCACAGTGCCAGGCTTTGAGCTGTCAACTCTATTCAAGGCGCCTCATTGACAGGCTTTTCTTCCACTGGTGTTGGCACCGCGTCGCGATGGGTCCATAAATAAACCATTGGGATAATGATCAGCGTCAAAAGTGTAGATACCATAAGCCCAGACATCAAAGCCACGGACATAGGCACAAAGAGCGCACTCCCCGAAAGCGCCAGGGGCACCAAGCCAATCACTGTCGTTATGGTCGTCAGCATAATGGGGCGAAAACGCTTTTCGACTGCATCTATGCATGAGATTTTCACGGATTTCCCTTCCGCCCGCTCTGTGTTGATAAAATCGATCAGCACTATAGCATTATTGACTACAATGCCAAGCAAGCTCACAATACCAAGCATAGCTACAAAGGAAAGGTCAAAACCCAGAAAATACAGGCCCAAAAACGAACCAATCGCAGAGAGCGGAATAGTCAATAAAATGAGCAGTGGCTGCGTAAAGGATCTGAACTGAAAAAGCAGCACGGAATAGACCAGCATTACAGCCAGCACCGCTGAGGAGCCAATGTTTCCAAAATTTTCTACAATCTTTTCGTTTTCTCCGTCAAATTTAAACTGTATCCCAGGATAATCCACAGGATCGATCAACGAGACAATTTCCCTTTGGATGTCCACAGCATTATAGCCTGGCGCAATATCCGTCATGACCACGGTGGCCAAATTTCCCTTATAGGACTTGATAACCGCATACTCACTGGCCAACGCGACATCTGCGACTGCGCCAAGCGGTATTTTCAGTTCTGAAGCGGAGGATTTTATACCAAAGCTTCTGAGCTCGTCTACACTGGAGATGTTGCTTTTAAGGCGGACGTCATAGTCCCCATCCTCGAGCCGTATCGTGGTGGCCGCCTGACCTCTGAGGGCCAGACTGATTTCACTCTGAAGATCATATTGTGTCAAACCTGAGCTGCCGGCGAGCACAAGATCTGGCCTGACGACATACTCAAAAACCCTGTTTTCGAAATCCGTGTCGGTCTTCTCAGTCCCTTCCACCTTGGAAATCAGCTGTTGTAAACGCTCTGAGGCTTCGCCCAGTTGGTCCAGATCATTGCCAAGGAGCCTGAGCTGCACCGGCGCACCAATGGGCTCTGCCTGTTCAAGAAGCTTCACGGACACTTGTCCACCCGTCAGCACCTGGTCGAGCTCATGCTGCAGCGCTGCCGCATAAGCTTCCAGATCCGCGCCGCTTTCCTTGGCCTCAAGGGCAGCCATATCTATCCTGAGCATCATTTGGGCTTTGTCGTTGGAGTTAGGTACAATGGGCAACGTATTGTAAAATTTGGGCAGGCCCCCGCCAACAGCAGTTGTCTCTGATAAAATCAGCGGGTCCTGGCTTAGCACTTTATGGACATCTTGTACCAACGCCTCGGTGATCTCTATTGAGCTCACGTTTTCAGACCGCAAATCAATGTAAATCCTGTCAGTGTCTGCATATGGGAAAAACTTGAGATTCAATGACAGTGCGGCATAGACCGTAAAGCCCAGCGTCGCGAGAACCAGCACCAGTGTCAGCGCCCTGAATCTGAATGCCGCAAGCAGTGCCCTTTCAAAAAATAGTCGGATGACGCCTTTGCCCCCGCTCTTTTTCCGGGACGGCCCCAGGAACATATAAGCCAGCGACGGGATGACCAAAATCGCAACCAAATAGGATACTGAGAGTGAAATCATAATGATGCTTGGCAGACTCGCAATGTATTCCCCGGCGATCGAAGGCAACAGCATAAAAGGCAAGAAGGCGCCGATAGTCGTGAGTGTCGACGTCAGGACAGGAACTGCAACCTCCCTCGCGCCGCTGATACAAGCTTCCTCCCGTTCCAATCCTTCATCCAGCCGTACCTGAATGGCGTCAATGATAACAATGGCATTGTCCACCAGCATACCGAGGGCGACAATCAAAGCCGCAATTGAGATCTGATGAAGCTCAATGCCAAAAAAACCCATGAAAATGAATGAGATCATGATTGAAGCAGGGATTGCGGTCGAAACGATCAACGCGTTCTTAAGACCCATGCCAAGCAGGACGACGATCAAGACGAAGGCAACGCCCTGCAGCAGGTTAACCATGAATGTATTTACAGATTGCCTGACGTTTTCCGGCTGATCCAGTACGCTTTCTATGACCAGATCCTCTGGCATACTTGCCTTGAAGCTGTCTATGACTGCATTAACTTCTTCACCTGCCAGTACGACATTTTTGTTTTTTTGAAAATACCCCGTCAGCAGAATCGCATTTTTACCGTCCTGTAAAATTTTATAGGCGGTGTCCGCATCCCGAAAAGACACCTCTGCTATTTCCCTTAAAAATACAGTCTGACCCGTTTGAGGCGACACGCCAACCACCAAGTTGCGGATCTCCTCCTGATTTTTTAAACGTCCAGAAGTTCTTAGGTTCACCTTAGCGCCTTGCGCCTCAATTTGCCCAGAAGGGATCTCCACATTTTGAGCCTGAAGAAGGCCATAAAGTTCTCTCATGGAAATCCCCAAATCGTTGAGCTTTCTGTAATCTGCTTCAACCACAATTTCCCGTTCTTGTTTTCCAAGAATTTCAAAACGCTTCACGCCTTGAATGCCTTTCAGCGCGTCTTTAAGTTGAATTGCCACATCATTAAGCTCGTTATAGCTGTAATTCTCTCCTGTTAGTGTGACCATCAGCCCTGCTGTTTCCACCAGGTCTGTATTCGTCTGGATCGCCTGGCATTCAGGCGGAAGCTCTGGCTGAAGATCATCCATTTTGTCCTCAAGGTCCTGCCACGCCGCGTCGACATCCGTTCCATAAACCAGTCTCAAAAATGTAACGGAAACGCTGTTGTAAGAATAGGTATAGGCGTAATCATAACCTTCTATTTCCTCAAGCGTGCTGACCACTTTTGTGGTCACTCTCTCTTCAACATCTGCTGGAGAGGCCCCTGGATAGATCACGGTGATCATAGCCACAGGCGCATTGATTTCCGGGTATTCTTGCCTTGGACTTTCGTAAAAGCTGAAGGCGCCCGTCATGATCAGCAGCATCAATATAAACAGCGTAATCTTTCTGTTCGTTATTGCCGCGTGAATCCATTGTCTCATGGCCGTCACCTCAAAGCGCTGATGATTTCAACATCATCCAGCGGTTTTACCAGTTTCATGCCTTTGACTATAACTCGGTCCCCGTCCTCAAGCCCCTCAACATATAGTTGATTGTCCTGAACGGTTATTATTTCGACGTTTTTCTTTACGGCTTTTCCCTCTTCCACAACATAGACAAAATCATTTTCTCCAGAGAGGACAATATCAATAGGCAGCTTGACAGCGCGAACCTCGCCCTGGAGAACATAGATCTCCACTGTCGATCCAATAAGATAGCTGCCTGCCGGCAGAGTCACTTCAACTTCATAAGTTTGAGTCACATCATCCGGCAGCTTGGAAATCTTGGTGATGGGCGCTGTGAAAACCGCCCCGTTATAAATGACTTCTACTTCCCGCTCAAAATCATCTTCTAAAATTTGTGCCGCAGACATGCCAAAAACCGCTGTCATGGCCTGGCCTTCAAGCATGAGTACCGGATAACCAGCGGAGATCACTTCTCCCGTTTCATAAAACACCTCAAAGACGATTCCGCTTCTTGGCGCATAAAGCTTAGTATCCCTTAAGTAAGTGCTATTCAGGCTGTAACCTGCCCGCGCAGCTTGAATTTGGGCTTCAGCCGCCTTTAAATCCGACCTGGTTACTGAAACCTGAAGCTCAGCGCCGTCGAGCTCAGCCTTTGAAATAGCGCCTGATTCATAGAGCGCCTTCATGTCCTCAAGCGTCTTCTCCAAATGTTCTAAAGATAGCCTTGCTTTTGCGGCACTCTCTTCAGCCGCTTTAATTTGAGCTGCACTGCCACTGACGCCGCTGCTCTGAGCCTGATTGTCAAGTCGTGCAAGCAATGCGCCCTTCTTAACGGAATCCCCCACCTTTACATTAATTTCAGCGATTTTTCCAGAAGACATAAAGCTCAGTGCTTCTGTTGAATCCGCGCTGATTCTTCCGCTGAACATCTGCTTCAGGTCATAGCTTTCATGCTTTATTTCAATGACTTCAACAGGCTGTTTGACTGGTCCTGTACTAGTAATTTCCAGTTGCGTGCAAGCGGTGCCCATCACTCCAATAAAGAGCATCAACACCGCAGTTAGAATTTTGGTCTTAGTCATGACTGCTTGCCTTCTTTCGTCTTTGAACCCTCCGCGACTGAAGTCACGGAGGTCCTGGTTATTTAATCAAATCTGGTCACGAGATCACGGAAATAAAAGTCAATAATTGTCCTAAGCTCGCTGACGAGAATTTCTTTTTCTGAGTTGTCCACTCTAAGCAGCAGGTCATTTATGGCCTCAACAAGGCCATTGGAAATCAATCGGCCAAGCGCTTTTAAATTTTGGACTGATTTGCGGCTTGCAAGTGGCACCATCACATATTTCTCCAGCACATCAAAAATCAATTTCGACACTTCGTTTATGGCATCTTCGTAATTTGTTCCCGCCGTGCCATTGAACAAAATGAGAATCTCACCATGATACTTTGATATAGCGTCAGAAATCTCACCGACAAATTTTTCCCTGATCACCTGGTAACGCTCAGGCGGAAGGGGGATTTCCTCATTGATCTGAATGGACTCAAGAAGTCCTTTTAAACTCAGGTACGCAGGACGGACGACTTCCTCAAACAAAGATTGCTTTGAACTGAAATAACGGTAAATATTTCCAACTGTAATTTCTGAATTCTCTGCAATAACTCTCATTGAAGCGTGGGCAAAGCCTTTTTCCAGAAATTCGGATTTTGCAGATGTGATGATTCGGTTTCTGACTTGGTCTTTTAAAACCTGCATATGATAAACTCCTGTTCATTTTTAGTTTAATTATACCCGCTAATTGACATTTCAACAACATTGCATCCATTTTAAACCAACATCAAAAGCTCTGCAGACCCAAAATAAAAAAGCCCCCCCTCTGTGTCTCAGCGTACGGCTGCGAGTCCATAAGGAATGAGGGTTAAGGGCTAAAGACTATTACAAGTGCCATATTTTTTCTTGTATTGGATGATCTTAGAGAAGTGTGCTGACACGTCTGCCTACCGGATTACAAAAATAGTATTTCGAGTTCTGACAAACGGAGCACATCATTCCCCTTGAGCTTATACAGCGTCTGTGATTCCAATCGCTGATCATTTAAGTAAGTTCCGTTTAAAGAATCCAAGTCCTTAAGAAAATAGCCCTGATCAATTCGGTGTACCTCTGCATGAAGCCTGCCTATGGTAATATCATAGTCAATGACGACGTCGCAAACTACTTTATTCCTTCCAACTCGCGTGACAGGTTTTGTCAGCTCAAACACCCTGCAGGGCTGCTGATTTTGTAAAATGAGCTGCCCTTTGGGCTGTTCCTGGTTTGACAGCAGCGTCGTACCAACAAATTCAGGCCTGAAGGATGAGACCTCGAGCCTTTGGACCTCAGGCTTTTCATGCTTGATCTCTTCTGTTCTGAATTGGTCCGCGATAACCGCTTCGGCGCCATTCTTTCTGAACTTGCCCAACATTTTAACAAAAGAACGGCCGAGCTTCAGCTTTTCTGCTGATGGGAGCGACAACCCCGCAACTGGCTTGACAAAGCCGTCCTTTTCAATAATGGTCTTTTGTTCTGATAAAAAATCAATGCTGCGTTGTCCTTCAACAACAACTTCTTCAGTTGGGACTCTTCTTTCATAGTCAGCAGCAAACCATTGCTTAATCCATTTCAAGTAGGCTTCCCGCCGTTCATAACGTCCTCCCGCCTCAGCAATGAAGGTTAGATACGCCTCCCGGCCCTCAGGCTTTAAACTCATGGCTGACATAACCTCAAGTTCGCGAAGCATCTTGATCCACTGCTGCTCGAAACTCGATGCCGTATGACGTAGAGGCAGATAGATCAGTTCGACCCTTTTTTTTGTCGTATGATAGCAAATGCGGGAGGGCTCGAGACAAAACTGCTCCAGTCTCAGACAATGATTGGAGGCTTGTTCCAGCAGCTCCGCAAGGGCTTCAATTAAAGCCAGCAGGTCATGATAATCTGACGCGAATCGCCTCAGCCACTGATCCAATGTCATATGGCTGCGAAGCGCAAAGATCAGCTGCGTTTCCTCGTCCCGTTCCCTTAGCAATGGAATTATGTACGGTCGCTCTGGATGACGGTTCAGCACATTCATTTCATATAAATTCAGCGTTTGGTAAGCGGTCTCAAATCTGAACAGACGTGACTGTCCATCGTTTACAAGCTCAGGCATCATATCATGATTCCAGCTGTCAGCAACCTGGTCTGAATTGTGATATTTTCCGTATCAATGTTGTCAAGAATTCCAGTCATAATTTCTGTAATTTGAGTTCGGAAGAGCAAAGCCAGACCTATCAGCACAACGACAAGAACGACCAGCTCTACCGTTCCGAGCCCCCGGCAGTTTTTCAGCGCGTCAGATGATCTTGAATAGAGTCTTTTCATGTTTATAACCCTCCCATAAAAATTGGACTGATCAGCAGAACCATCAAAATGCCAAATTGAAAAAAAGCTGGCATCATCAACCATAGCTGACCAGTCACCAGTTGTGTGGCTTCAGACTGCTGAGCGTCCGCTCTGAACGCCTCCATCCAGTCATGAAGCATTTTTACCACGTCTTCTTCTGATTTTCTTTCGCCATAAAGGCAGCTTCTCGCCCAGTTTTTTGTCCCTTGATGCTCTAAAACCATCAGCGGCATGACCGCCGCCTCATAATCCCCACCTTGAATCAGGCGGAGCCTTGTCTGACGCCAGGCGGGAAAAGACATAAGGGTCTCCGCTTCATTTTCCATAGCGATCAGCAAAGCTTTTCTTAAACTGTGCCCACCTTGTATGAGTAAACCATAACGATAAGTCATCCCATAAATCGCTTGATTGAGTATGGCACCTCTGACATTGCGGCGCTCCTCCAGTCCTTTCAAGACAACGAAAGGCACGAGAAGCATACCCGCCAGCATGAAAAGGAATGTCGTGAAAAATGATAACACCAACACTTGACGCAGGCCAGTGATCATGACGCAAAAGGACACCCAGATCAGAAAACCCTCCTTTATAATTTTGACGGGCGCCATATCAAGGCCATAACTACGGTATGTATTTTCCAACATTTTATACTTTAATACTGTTTTTCTAAGACCATTTATTGCAAATCGTTTTAAAATCCCATCAACCCCTTAGACTTGAGCTGATTCAGCCGTGTTCGGTCAAACAGAAATACTCCGGCTTCAAGAGAAGCCGCTGCAATCAAGACAAGCCCTCTTCCCCTTGTCGTCGTATAAAGTGCGCTTAAATAATCCGGATAGGTGATATTGAGAATCAACAAAATCAGCAGCGGCATTTTGGAAGTCAGCCTGAATTCCATTACCTTTTCAGTCATTTGACTCGTCATCTGCCGCTTATGGCGTATCTGACCTCCAATCCAATCTGATGAACGCTTTAAAACGTCAGGCATGCTATATCCGTAAGTTTCCGCGTATTGTATGTGTGAAGCGAGATCCGCCGCCTCATCCAGTCCAAATTTCATAGCCATCCTTTCGAGACCTGTGGCACAAGGGGTGCCCAGCGACATCAATTGACGAAGACGCCGCAGCTCTATTTCCAGAGCTGAACATGGAGAAGAAAATTCATTCACCGTTTGATCAAAAGCACCGTGCAGTGACTTTCCTGTAGAAGCCGTGGCAGCAAGGGCAGATAAAAATTTCGCAAAATCTGATAAAAATGTCTCCCTTGTTTTCACAGCGATCATTTGAGCCTGTAAACTGAGTGCTGGCAGTTTAACCACAAGAACTGGCAACAGGAAACCGGGATGCGCAAAATAGATCCAGGTAGAAATCATACTATCCATGATCCAAAAACCCCAAAGCCTAAGGCGTATCCCTGTTGGCGCAGTGCTGTACCATACAGGTTTGATCCACTTGAAGCGCTTAACCATGCAGCCGCACCTGATCAAACGCCTGCATATTCTCAATGACAAATCCCTCCGAGACAATAGTCTCAAACACCACCGCACCTTGAACAAAACCTTTTATTCTGATCACCTCTTGAATTTTTCTTGAGCCATCCGCATCTTTTTTCAAATGTATGACCCAGTGCACACCGGAGCCAATTTGACGTCGAATCCCTTCTGATGAGCTGCGTCCAGCCATCATTGCCATTGCTTCAATTCGGTCCAGCATATCTGCTGCTGAATTCGAATGCCCTGTGGACATGGACCCGTCGTGTCCTGTATTTAGCGCCTGCAGCATATCCAGTGCTTCTGACCCTCGTATCTCACCAACAATCATTCGATCAGGCCGCATTCTCAAGGCTGTACGGATCAAATCAGACATGGTAATCTCCAGCCCGTCTCCAGTATTTGGCGGGCGCGTTTCAAGTCTGACCAGATTTTCAATTTCACTTAAATTCAGCTCAGCGCTGTCTTCAATTGAAATCACTCTTTCCACTGCGGGAATACAGCGGCTCAAACAGTTGAGCAGCGTAGTCTTGCCGGAACTCGTTCCACCACTGATAATCAGATTTTGACGGCAAAAGACAGCGCCCTTCAAAAATCCAAAAAGCTGATCATCCATCATACCACTGTCGCGGAGTGCTTCAAGCGACAATAGGTCTTTTCTGAACTTACGGATTGTCAAATAAGGTCCGTCCAGTGCAATGGGAGGCATGACCACATTCAGCCTTGCGCCATCTTTAAGCCTCGCATCTACAATAGGGTCCCTAAAATTGACGCGGCGATCCACCTCTGAGACCATTTTTTGAATTAACTGTCTGAGCCTTTCACCTGACACACGGTATTCAGCCTGATTAATGACATTTCTTGTCTCAACAAATATTTTGTCTGGCCCGTTGACCATGATTTCTGTAACTTCGGGGTCTTTCAAATAGGGCTCGAGAAAATCATAGCCCTCAATCCGCCTCAGCCAAATTTTTGACAGACTGATTTTTTCTATGGTGCTCAGCGTGGACAATGCTTTGTTCCCTTTTATCCAAGCTTCAATATTCTGCCTAACCCCTGTTTCAACACCCGCTTCATCACTGAGACGGTCAGCAAGGTCACTGCACAGCCTTTCGAAAAGTGCTTCTTCATTTTCCAGAACTGCCAAGCTTACAGTTTCCCCCCTGTCGCAGCAAAACGCACATAGTCGTCAATGGATTCGAATCTGCCATCCAGTGTGCCTTTTCTTATAAAATCGTCCGAGTCATAAGAACCTCTTCGCGAAATCAAATAGCCTGCAGTCCCGGATTGCTGAGACTTAATGAACGACATCCATTTTTCAGCCAGTTCAAAGTCTTTGGGATGCTCACAGATCCAGCACAAACTTTTAATTTGTGGCATGAGCTTAAACAGCAGCGTCCCCCATTCTGCGCCACACCAGAACCAAATAGGATGGACTGCGCGCTGTACAGCACTCGCAAGCTTTTCTTTCCATTCAGGCATAGTCGTCACTATAAGGTCCTGCGGATTATAAGCCAAAGCATAGCACCTACCCTCCTTCAACGCACTTTTGGCGTCCTGCCAAAGCCAATCAGAGAGCTCGCCATCAGCCTGGAACGTCAAACCCGTCAAAGAGGTCACATCTACTATACTTGCCAAAGGCATGTGAAGCCTCAACTGAGATTTTAGTGACGCAAAGCTATGTCCCTGCTGATGATATGCCGCGAATGAAAACAGGCAGTTAAGACCACGATCTTCACTAAAAAGTCCTTCCACGGAGAGCATGCTCCAAACCAGCTGATTCATTTTATCAATGGGATCATAAATACAAAATGCATTAGTGTCTGAGCAGTACTGTTCTGTCAGCACTATAACCTTTGTACTTTCGTTCAGCCGAGTAGCTTCGAGAACAGAACGCGGCGCTGCGGCAATCCCCGAAAAACTTTCTGCCAGAACTGAATTTCGCCAAAGTACTTCATCAGAAAACAGCCTCAGCCTAAAGGTAATCAAATCATAGGATAGAGAGGCAAGTTCCAGAGCTGCCAAATATTCAGAATTAGGATAATAGAGACTAACGGACAAAGACTTCCCACCTCCTTTTTCCTTATATTACCATATGCGCGTAGAAAATCAACCATATTTTTACATTATTTGAATTAAATAAAAGAGGAAGCTCATCTCAATGAAATCAAAGATTTGATTACATTGAGATGAGCTTCCTCATTTATTGAAAAGCTACTTTATTTTTTCGTTTTTTTTGCGTCTCTCTTTCCTGTTTTAGCCGCCATATGGCGTTTATATCTGGACTCTGAAAGATACCACGTCGCAAAGCCAAAAAGAATGCCGCCTATGGCGAAAAAAAGTACCGCCGCGCCTATTTGCAGCCAAATCTCAGAGGTAAATTGAAATTTTAGCGAGACGCCCAGCAGCAATATATAAATGACACTTGTCATCAGCGTCCATGCGAACAGGCCTTGCTTAATCACATAGTGCAACATGCCCTTTTGCCGCATAACCGACCATTTTTGCATTGCCAACGCTTCCCGTTCGGCGCGTCGTGCTTGATTTTCCCTAACTCGAGCCTGGGTACGCCGCGCCTTTTTTTCTTGCGGTGACAGCTCCGTCTTTTTCTCTCCGGCCATATGGACCCCCATGATCTTTTTTATTGCGTTCCAGCACTTTTACACATTAACGAACGCGTTTTGATAAATTATCTTTTTAGTCTCAGCCGCATAAGCTTCACAGATCAAATTAGAAAACGCCATCTGCGACCAAGTCGCGGTCCGGCAAATCCGAGGCATAATCCGCCATTCGAATGACCACATGCTCAGACTGTTCCAGCGTTGTATCCAGCCATACCGTTATTCCATCTGCTTCAAAGGCTTCAAACATCTCTCCTTCACCTTGGCGCAATCCGCCGACCCTGACCAGGGTCAGATCATGAATTGCTCAGCAGCTGCCTTCAGTCGTCCTGTAAACCACCAACTCATTTTTGCCTGAATTTTTGAGAAACGATAGTACTTGAGGTTGAATTTCAATCACCATACTCACCTCCCTCTTCTATTATACACATACCCTCAGAAAAAAAAAGAAATTGGGGCAGGTTGCCAAACTGTTTCCAGCCACACTGCGCCAATTTCCTTTTCATTTTCATTTTTGGGCCACATTCAATTTAAGATGAACCATTCAGATAACCCTATATCAGATACACTTATATTGGGTAAACGTTCTCTTCCTGACTTCCAACAGTATTGTCAATCCGGTATTTTTCAGCCATCCGAAGTTTGAAAAAGTCGAGCGCCACCTGCGGAAAGAGTGCATAGGTGAGTACATCTTCAGGATTCTCAATATACATGCCAATTTCCTTCTCTTTTTCTTCAAGCATAGGTTTGAGTAAATCTGCCGGCCTGCAGGTGATAACTTCTTCATTTCCAATAATTTTTTTAATGATCTCATCTTTAATAGGGACAGCGGGTTTGCCATACATCCCTTTGACGTATGCCTTGACTTCATTTGGCACCATTTTGTACCGTTCGCCAGTGATGACGTTCAATACTGCCTGGGTACCAATAATCTGGCTCGTTGGCGTCACCAGAGGCGGATACCCAAGGTCCTCTCTGACCCTTGGAACCTCTTTCAGAACGTCCGCATATTTGTCCAAGGCATTTTGGAGCTTGAGCTGAGAAACCAAATTTGACAACATTCCGCCTGGAACTTGGTATACCAGCGTATTGATGTCCATTCCCAATATCTTGGGATCCATAAGGCCTGTTTCAAGCGCCCTTTCCCGCATTGGCGCGAAATGTTCCGCGACTTCATTCAAAATGTTGAGGTCAATGCCTGTCTTTCTGTCTGTTTCATTGAGCATAGCTACCATGGCCTCTGTGGCAGGCTGAGATGTTCCTAAAGCAAAAGGGGATATTGCCGTATCTATAATATCCACCCCAGCTTCAATAGACTTCAAATAAGTCATGTCCGCAAGGCCACTCGTACAATGGGAGTGCACTTCAATAGGAACTTCAACGCTGGCTTTCAGGCCCTTGACGAGTTCGTAGGCTGTAAAAGGCGTCAAGAGACCACTCATGTCTTTAATGCAGATCGAATCCGCGCCCATGGAAACCATGTCCTTTGCCAGGACAATAAACGACTCAATGGTATGAACAGGAGACACCGTATAAGAGATCGCCGCTTGGGCATGTGCCCCTTCTTTTTTGGTGGCAAGAATGGCTGTTTCAATATTCCTGAGGTCGTTGAGAGCGTCAAAGGTCCGAATGATGTCAATCCCATTGAACACCGCGTGCTTAACGAACTCTTTGACAACATCATCCGGATAGTTTTTATATCCAAGCAGATTCTGACCTCGAAGCAGCATTTGCAGCTTTGTGTTTTTTACGTGCTTACGAATCAAACGCAGCCGGTCCCATGGATTCTCATTCAAAAATCTAAGGGAGGCATCAAAAGTAGCACCGCCCCAAACCTCCATGGCGTGATACCCTACAGAATCCATCTTTTCAAGTATAGGCTGCATTTCACTTGTTTTCATCCTTGTTGCGATCAGGGACTGGTGTCCGTCACGTAATACAGTTTCAGTTATTTTAACGGGGGTCATAACATTATTGCCTCCTCAATAAAATCAAAAACACTCTTTAACAAGATATTATCACTCGATTTGAATAATGTACATTTGTTTTGAAAAGTGATAATATAGTGATGGCTTTCATTAATTAGGTAATTTCAAAAATTCCTTCGTTTTTTGAGGAGGCAAAAAATGGACACTACAGATATTAAAATTCTTGAAATTTTACAAACAGATGGCCGCATATCCATGAAAGAATTAGGCAACCTTGTGGCACTTTCACCTCCCGCTGTCAGCGAAAGGGTAAAACGCCTTGAAGAGTCTGGCATCATTAAGGGATACGCTGCTGTCGTCGATCCAAAGCTGCTTGGGAAACGTGTATTTGCCATTATCAATGTTCAAATGATGGTCAATCAGCACAGGGCATTTCTGCAGCTTGTCAACAATGATCCTGCAATTGTCGAATGTCATCACTTGACAGGTGAAGACTGCATGACTATCAAAGTTCTGCTGTCGGATACCATTGAGTTGGAAAAGCTGCTTGACCGCATTCAGCAATTAGGAAATACCCGGACCACCATAGTATTGTCCAGTCCGCTGGATCGAAAACCCATATTGCCATAGGAGCGTCGCGAATACATGAAAAAAAATCACATCATCCTCTTGGCTTTAATTCTGACCTCAGCCATTGCGGTCAACTTCTATTATTTTTTTAACCGCACGGTAACCTTACAATTTTACGCCCACCCGGATAAGCTGGGTGTCATGGAGGATGTCATTGCCGTCTTCGAAAATGAGAACCCAAGAATCAAGATCAACTATGTCCAACTTCCAGACGACACCAATGACAAATATGCCATTATCAGCAGCCAGCTTTCTCTTCAAAACGGTTCCATTGATGTTTTGGACGCTGATGTCACCTGGCCGTCAATTTTTGTTAAATCAGATTGGGTTGCGAATCTTGATGACTATTTTAATGAGGATGAAATTGGCGGTTATCTAAAAGGCTCAATCGATTCAGCTACGGTCGGCGGAAAGCTTTATGGAATCCCTTATCGAATTGATTCGGGCGTCTTGTTTTATAGAAAAGATCTTTTGATGAAGTACGGTTACCCTGTTCCAAAAACTTATGCAGAGCTCATTGACACCGCGTCTGCAATAAAGGCACAGGCACCGGAGCTCAATGGATTTTCCGCTTCCTGGAAAAACTTTGAGGGATTAACCTGCAGCTTTTTTGAAATGTTATGGTCTGGCGGCTATGAGATCGACACCTCTGAAACGCCTTATAGGATTAATGCCGCGGGTGTAGCGGAAACACTTGATTTAATGCAGTCCATGATCAGCCGCTACAAAATCGTTCCAGAAGCTTCTTTGACATATTCAAGCGGTGACCTTAGAGCGGCGTTTATTGAAGGCAACCTCATTTTTATGAGAGATTGGCCTACAGGCTGGCGAAAGCTCTCCGAAGCGCCGGCGCTTAAAGACAAAATCGCTGTGGCACCCCTTCCGAGCACAAAACCCGGTCACGCCTCTTATGGCGCACTTGGCGGCTGGATGTATATGGTCTCAAAGGATTCAAAACACAAGAAAGAGGCTGTTCAATGGATCAAATTTCTGACGACTTATGAAAACGAAAAGCTTCTTAATTTGAAATATAACTATATCCCTTCCAGAATTGAGCTGTACTCGGATGAGGAAGTTTTGGAGCGTATGCCGTTTCTGGAAACTATGCTTGACTATTTCAACCAATCCAGACCAAGACCTAAAGTCGCGAATTATGACGAGCTCTCGCTCCTGCTTCAGAACCAGATTCACCATACATTAAAAGGTGAACAGACACCTGAAGCTGCCGTCATGATGCTCGAATCACTGCTGCCAAGACTGCTTTATTAGAAGAGAGGAAGTGAGGGGGCCCTTGAAGTTCCTCACAAATTTAATATTTTTTCTCATCATATCCATTCTGGCTTTCTGGAGCGCGTCAGCTGCTTTCTCATCAAGCCAGGAAATCACGCCTTTGGATCTCAACACAACAGCGCCTTTCAGTGCTGCCGAAGTGACGGCGAATCAAAAAAACCTTAAAGTTGTGGGTCTGAATGATGATTACCCATTAATGTTTATCAACCGAAATGGTATGCCGGATGGTTTGGCTGTCAACCTGCTTCGTGAATTTTCTGAGTCCTTTGGGTATACCGTTCAGTTTGAGCTTTTAAATACTGAGCAGCTCCGTCTCATATCCGCGGACAGCTATGATGTCATTTACTCTGGGAACAGAATCTCTGCCCCTGAGCTTACGAGATTGACAGAACCTTTCTATATCCATTCCTATACACTCTTTGTTGAGCAATCCGCAGCGGAAAAAATTGATTTTTTATCATTATTTCTTGAGGATTCAGGCAAGCTTAGCATAGGATACAGGAGCAATGATAATTTAGACAAATTCTTGGAAAACAAGTCAACCCGCAACAGCTTGATGCCCATGCCAAATCACGACTCAGCGCTGGAGGGCCTTCTGGAAGATCAATACGACGCGGCTTTCATGCCCAAAGAGATTGGACTATTATTGTTGAGCGAACGAAACGCCTTGGAGATCCAGGCACTCGAAACGACACTCTATTTAGAAGAAAACTCATTCATTGTTAGCGCCAGTGATATTTTGCTTCAATTCGAGCTTAATAATTTTATTCAAAGCCTTAAGAAATCCGGCAGACTTCAAACTTTGGTCAAGACATGGATTTCCATACCTGAAAGCAACAGTGAAGAATCAAATCTGCTGTCCCTATTCAACTATTTCTTTCTGATTTCTGCAGCTGCAACCTTTGCGTTCTCCTATAGAAGCTACCATCTTGAACGGGATGTCGAAAAGCAGGCCGCTGAGCTCAATCAGCTTAACTATGCCAACGAAGAGCTCTGGACGGCTTTGATCAACGAAGAACGCTATAAAAATGAATATTATATCAATTTGTCCCACGAGCTGCGTACGCCGCTCAGTCTGATCCTGAACGCCGTCAATGCCGCAGAGCGCAGTGTACTGACCCAATCCAGCACACTTTCCGCAGACAAATTTTCCAAGTACACCGGCATAGCTAAAAATAACAGTATGAGACTGCTTCGCGTCATAAATAATCTGATTGACGCAAATCATCTTGAAAACAAAGACTACACCCTCGACCTGAAGCGCGTGGATCTCGTACTTGAGCTCAACGAGCTGATCAAATGGATTAACGAGGTTCTTGACCCAAAAGCCCTTGATATTCATCTCTCAACTTCATTAAAGTCACTCGAAGCAATAGTCGATCCCTATGAGCTGGACCGAATAATCCTGAATCTGATCTCCAACGCTTTCAAATTCAACGATCAAAAACCTTGCATACAACTGAAACTTTCCAGTGGCAATGAAAGTCTTTTCATTGACTTTGAAGACAACAGCCTTGGCATTCCTAAAGATTCAGTACAGCGGGCTTTCCAAAAATTCCATCAGCTCGAGTCGGAGTTTTCCGTTAAGTCAGAGGGCGCAGGCTTTGGTCTTTATCTTTCCAAGCAGCTTATTGAGCTGCACGGCGGAACGCTCAGCCCAATTTATGCCTCGGGCACGAGTGGCATGCACTACAGACTCCAGCTGCCCCTAACTATGTCAGAAGAGTATCACAAACCCTCAAGCGGCAAAAGCTTATTTTATGACCGAGGGCGTTTGGTTCGCCTTGAACTCTCAGAAATCAAAACCCAAGATTTGTCCAAAAATTAAAGGGAATCCTGATCCAACCACCTATATGGCGTTTGGAATAGGATTCCCTTTATCGCTGTTCTGACTCAGGATTAAATGACCATATGATTATAAATTTCGGTTTCTTTATATTTGTCAATTTCTATGACTTGTCCCCTGCGTACCATGCGGGCTGGAATGCCAACCGCTGTTGAAAATGACTCAACATTGTGAAGCACGACAGAATTCGCGCCAATTTTACTTCCAGAGGATACAGTTATAGGACCAAGAATTTTCGCCCCGGAACCAACGACCACATCATCTCCAATAGTAGGATGCCGTTTACCTTTGTCTTTGCCAGTGCCACCCAAAGTGACGCCCTGATAAAGGGTCACGTAATTCCCTATTTCAGTGGTCTCACCAATAACGACACCCATGCCGTGATCAATGAACAGACCTTTGCCGATTGTCGCAGCCGGATGAATTTCTATGCCAGTCATGAACCTCGCGAATTGAGAGATAAAACGCGCGGAAAAAAAACGTTTGTGGCGATACAGCCAATTGGCAACTCTATACAGACCAACAGCATGTACACTTGGGTAAAGAAGAATAATCTCAAGATTGGATCGCGCTGCAGGATCACGTTCTTTTACTGTCTCCAAATAAGCTTTTATATTTCTGAACATTATGCTTCACCCCTAAATACATTCATAGACAGGTATTTGTCTCCACTGTCTGGCGCCACTGTCAGTACCTTGGCATCCGGCCCGAGTTCAGCCGCAATCTTAAGGGCCGCTGCTACATTGGCTGCAGCAGAAATGCCCAGAAACAAGCCTTCTTCCCTGGCCAATCGATTAGCTGTCTGATAAGCGTCATCATCTTCCACCGTCATAAGCTGGTCCACCACATCCTGATTGTAAAGCGCCGTCACAAATCCGGCGCCAATCCCCTGAATCTTGTGAGATCCTGGCTGTCCGCCGCTTATGACTGGCGAATTCGCCGGCTCAACTGCGACAATTTTTATGAAAGGACGCTCTTCTTTCAAACGCTTCCCAACACCGCTGATTGTACCGCTGGTTCCAACACCGGCTACAAAGACATCCAATCGCTCAAAATCGTTAAGGATTTCCTGGGCTGTTGTCTTATAATGCATATCAGGATTCGCCGGATTTGAGAATTGTCCTGGTATGAAGACATTGTCATCTTCCTCTTTCAGCTGAGACGCTCTTTCAATGGCACCTTTCATGCCTTTCGCGCCTTCTGTCAAAAGGATCTCAGCGCCGTAAGCTTTCATGATGATTCTCCGCTCAATACTCATGGTCTCAGGCATGATAATCACGACCTTGTAGCCCTTCAAAGCCCCAATCATGGCAATGGCAATGCCAGTATTGCCGCTGGTCGGTTCGACAATAGTCATCCCCGGCTTAAGTTTCCCTTTTTTCTCAGCATCCTCAATCATTCCGAGGGCTGCCCGGTCTTTGATACTGCCACCTGGATTCTTTCCTTCAAGTTTTACGTAAACCTCTGCACCTTGTGAAAGAGGCATAGCATTTAATTTTACTACAGGGGTTTGACCAATCATTTCCAGCAATGAATTATAAATCATTTTCTGCGCTCCCTTCTTACTTGCCTGACATTTTAACTGACGACAAAAAACTCCACCTCATGCACTGACTGTGCATAGAGGTGGAGTTTGCTCCACGGTTCCACTCTAACTTTAACTCTGGGACACTTTCATGCCTGATCCCTGTAACGGGAGAACCCGGCGCAGCCTACTCAACTTTCGGTGCGCGACTCAGAAGGGCACTTCACACTGACCGTCATAAGGGATTCCCACCGACACCCTCTCTCTGAAAAGACTTGTCAACATTACTTTCCTTCGTCAACGTATTTCCGACTGATTTAATATGAATTCTACTTAATACGTATTTTAAATCCTCTCGTTCAAAAAGTCAAAGCTTTTTTTGAAAATATTAATAACGATTCAGTCTGGTGGTTAAAAGCTCAATAAATCGCTCTGCATCCAGACCTATACACACTTGAGCGTTAGGTGACTTTCCCCAGCGGCCATCAAAATCACAAACTGTTTGTCCGTCACAATAGCGGCTTTCTGTCTCAATTCCCACATATCTATGGATGCATTTTACAAGTGATGGGTCAATTGCCACGGCAACAGCTAAAGGATCATGCATCAGACACGCCTCAAAGCCGTTGATTGCCAAAAATCTTTGGCGGTACTCCATTGTGACCTGATCTACAAATTTCTTTATATCCGGGCTTGCAGTCAGCGCGTCAATATCCGTCTTCCGAAGCAGCGCCTTACGCGTGACGTCCAGTCCCACCATAGTCAGTGGCGCGCCACTGTGAAAAACAAGATCCGCAGCCTCCGGATCTATGGCAATGTTGAATTCCGCCACCGGAGATTCATTGCCGCGCCCTTCAGCGACGCCTCCCATGACTATGATCTCCTTGAATTTTAAAGCCAAATCACGGTCCTGCATCAACAGCACACCTAAATTGGTTTCAGGTCCGGTCATAATTAAAGTGATCTCACCGGGATACTGCTCTAACTGAGACTTGATAAATGTCCCCGCATCAACCTCGCTTGGTTCGCCTGGCTGAAGCTCTGCCAGTTGTCCCGCCAAGCCGCAGTCCCCATGAACTTCTTTGGCATACCTTATTGAACGCCACAAAGGTTTCAGCGCCCCCTTGAAAACCGGTAACGCTTCTCTTCCAATCAGCTTTAAAACCTTCAGCGTATTTTTCGTTGCCGACTCCAAATCAATGTTCCCGGAAACTGTGGTAATCCCAATAACCTCAAGCTCTGGCGAAGCCAGAGCCAGCATGATGGCAATCGCGTCATCAATGCCGGTATCCACATCCAAAATCACTTTTTTCTTTCTGATGAATCCTGCAACTGTCAAATTTTTCATCCTCTCTTGCAACAAGAAAGAAGGTGTGCTGAAGAAAGTCTTGCCTCAACTTCCTGGACCACACCTTCTGTGCCTTGATTTATTTGACTGATTTACTTCACTGCATGTTATTCAACAGTTACTTCTGCAACTTTTCATTACTTTTTGAGTAAGTCCCTGATCTCTTCAAGAAGGACTTCCTGACGAGGTGGCTCAGGTGGCGCAGAAGGCGCTTCCTCTTGCTTTTTCCTCATTCGATTGATCAGCTTGACTACCAGGAAGATAGCAAAAGCAATGATCACAAAATCCACCATGGACTGAATGAAGGCGCCATAACGTATAGCGGCTTCTTCCACGCCTTCTGAAGCCGGCGTAATCACATACTTGAGATTCGCGAAGCTTACACCACCTAAAACCAATCCTATCAAAGGCATTATGAGATCGTTGACGAGTGAGGTGACGATCTTGCCAAATGCGCCGCCAATGACGACTGCGACCGCGAGATCAACAACATTGCCTCTTAGCACAAAAGCTTTGAATTCCTTTAACATGAGTCTCCTCCTCTACCACATTAGTTAATGTTAGTGGACGATATACCCATATTTATCCTGTTTATTCTTTTGGCATTAAGACATTCATTCTTTTTTCCAAAATTTTGATTTCTATGGGGAGCCTGCCCCCTTCTTCACCATCGATATCAATTTTCATGAGATCCATGGAAGAGGCCTTTAAATGCTTTACCGGGTAATACACTATGGTCTCTCCAGCGAATTTTTGCGTATTTATGTAGTTCATAACAATCTTTACCGCCTGCATAAAGGACGACTTTTTCATCACCATGAGGTATAAATTCCCGTCATCCAGCTCAATAGGCCTGGCATAATTCCTGAAGCCCCCTACAGAATTGGAATTCGTGACTGTAAATAAAGTGAGGTCCTCTTCAATGACCTCACCATTGATTTCCAACTTAACCCGGTGAGACTCTTTCAAATATTTCAGGCTGTCTTTGATGCCATAAACCAGGTATGCCAAGCGGCCAAACAATTTCTTCAGTGGCCTGGGCACGGCATAGCCCACATCCGTAAATGCCCCTACTCCAACGACATTAATGAAGTAAAGCCCGTTGCAAATTCCAACGTCTATCTTCTTTGTCGTTCCCTTTTCCAGCACAGTTATAAAATGTTCAATTTTATCCTTCATCCCTAAGACAGAAGCAAAGTCATTCACCGTTCCAAAAGGAAGCACGGCAAGTACCGCTTCTGAATTTCCCTTAAGAATCCCGTTGGCAGAGCTATGGACGGTTCCATCACCGCCGCAGGCTATAATCAGCTCCGCGCCAGCTTGGCAAGCCCTTGAAACTTCAGCTTCAATGTCAATGCCTTTTGCGACATCTATTAACTCAACCTCAGCCTTCATTTCCAGGAACGCCATCAAAGGTTCTAATTTCCAGGATGGCTTGTGCATTCCCGAATAGGAGTTGTACACCAATGCAATTTTTTTGTAATCCATAAAGTTGGCCTACTCCCCTCTATTTCACGGATGCGTCATTTTGCTCACTGAACTGCAAAAGACATCTGTACTGACATTATACCATGTCCTTAAAAAATGACCAGACGCCACTATTTTACAATTCTGAGACAAGGGTCAATTTTTGGAATGACACCCTCTGGCCCGTAAAGGGCCACCCTAAAGAATGGCTTCCGATGGTGGCTCGTTTTGCGACAGCAGCCGAGGCGCCCCAAAACGAATTCCCACTGCGCCAAGTGGCGCTGTAATGAGAATTGAAAGCACCGCGACCGCCATGATTACCTCACCGCCTTTGACGCCCAAGGTCAGTGGTATGGCGCCAATCGCAGCCTGCACCGTGGCTTTTGGCCAGTAGGCCATGACGCAGAACAAACGTTCTCGGGCCGTCAGTTTTGAGCCTGCCGTCGAAATAAGGACGCCAAGGCTTCTGGCGGACAAACCAAAGGCAATAATCAGAAGCCCCTTCCCGCCTGCTTCTGCCGCTACCGCGGGATTCACTTGTGCCCCAACCAGCACAAAGAGCAATATTTCCGCGAACACCCAGATCTTGCCGAACTTGGCAGATAGACGGTGCGCTACAACCGGGCGCTTTTCAAGGAGTATAAAGCCTATTGTCATGACACCAAGCAGCGCCGCGATTTCCAAACGATTTTTCAGCGCTGTCTCCACCGCGGTCAGCATTATGGCGATGCCTAAAATCAACAGCACCTTCTTGGTATCTCTGATGTGGCGACGCTCAAAAAGCTTCACCAATACGAGCCCGCTGACGATGCCAAAGCCAATCCCCAAAAGTATGGAAACAGGGATCCACGCCAACTGAATGCCAATGTTGACATGAACTCCGCTGTACATCCCTAAAAAAGCAGAAAATATGGTGATTGCCACGACATCGTCCACGGACGCTGCCGCCAGGATCAAGGTGGGTATATTTTTATCTGTTCCCACACCGCGCTCTGAAAGTTGAATCATCATTGGAACTATAACGGCTGGCGAGACTGCCGCAAGAATGAACCCCAAAATTCCACCCTGAATCCAACTAAACTCCAAAATGATTGTAGCCATAAACGCAACCGCAAGACCCTCCAGGACGCCCGGAATAAAGCTGAGCTTTATTGCGGACAGTCCTACTTTGTTAAGAGCTTCACGACTGATGCCAAGTCCGGCTCTTAACAGAATAATAATTAATGCAATTTTCCTGAAATCCGCTGAAGCCAACATTAAGTCAGAAGCGATCCAATTTAAGCCATAGGGTCCAATAATTATGCCCAGGATCAGCATCCCAAGCAGTCCGGGGAGTTTTATCCGGGAAAAAAGATAGTTCATGAATAATCCAAGCAAAGTCACAACCGCTAAACCCGTCGCCATTTCGCACCCTCCTAAAAATTAACATTCAAAAACAAAAAATGACCCTGTCGTTTACTTCGACAGGTGTCATCAGCCCTTGGCATTTAACGGCGAACACCATCGCCAATTCATTTTTACCAGCGTATCATAACTGAACGGGATAATTCAAGGGAAATTTAAAATGCCCGGCCAATGCATCCTCCCAAGGTCTCCATCATTGTTCATTTTTTCACATTTATTTCACGAGGATGAAATCATGATATAATTTACTTAAATTTTGTCCCACTTAATTCCGAGTAATAAGCTTGTGTTTGCAATGACTTTAGTGTTGATAAAACTTTTTTTCAAAAAATTTCTACAATTATATAAGTTTAATATATTCATAATCGATAAAATAAGATAAAATCAAATCAACAATAAAAGAAGTCAGGAGGATGCTTCATGGCTAAGAACATTTTAACAGAAGAAAATTTCAAGAAGCTACATAATGTCATCGAGCAGTATAAACATATCCAAGGGCCTCTGATGCCTGTTCTGAATGAAGCTCAAGTCATTTTTGGCGCAATTCCGTATGAAGTTCAAAAGACTATTTCTGAAGCACTCAACATCCCTCTCGCTGAAATCTATGGCGTCGTCACCTTTTATTCACAATTTACGCTGGAACCAAAGGGAGATTATCTCATAGCCGTGTGTCTTGGCACCGCATGCTATGTCAAAGGTGCACAAAAGCTCCTGGATCAAATTGTCACGCGTCTCGGCGTCAAGGTTGGCGAGACTTCTCCTGACGGCCGTTATTCTGTTGAAGCCACCCGCTGTATAGGCGCCTGTGGTCTTGCGCCAGTTCTTACGGTTAATAACGCGGTTTATGGACGGCTGGTTGAGGGAGATATCCAGGGCATACTTGAGAAATATAGTAAAACTGCAGAGGAGGTTTCCGCTTGAAATCTTTAGTTGAACTTGAAAGAATCCAACAGGACGTGTATAAACGGATCAATCTTCGCACACTTAAAGGAGACTATACCGTCTCGGTAGCTGTTGATGATTGCGGCATGGCTGCTGGCGCACGCCAGGTCCTTCTGACTTTCCTGGATGAAATTGAGAAGCAAGGGCTTGAAAACATAAGAGTGATACAGACTGGATGCCTTGGCGATTGCAGCATTGAGCCAGTGGTTGAGATTTTTCACGAAGGTGAGCCAAAAGTCACCTATGTCCATATGACTGAAGAAAAGGCAAGACAGATCGTTAAAGAGCATTTGGTGAATCATCAGGTTGTTGAAGCATTCACCATCGGCAAACTAAAAAAGTAAAACCATGACAGGAGGCTTATGCCAATGAGTTTGTTCAGATCACACGTCCTCATCTGCGGCGGCACAGGATGTACGTCCTCAAGCTCCGACAAGATAGAGGATCGTTTTAGGGAACTGGTTGCAGAGCAAGGCCTGGACCAGGAGGTAATGGTCGTCCGTACGGGCTGCTTTGGCCTTTGCGAGGAAGGCCCCATCTGTATTGTCCATCCTGAGGGCTCATTTTATTCCAGAGTCAAGATCGAAGATGTCGATACCATTGTTTCAGAGCATCTGATGAAAGGCCGCGTCGTTGAGTCGCTGCTTTACAGGGATAAGCTCGCTCCGCCAGAGAAGCAGCTGGCCACATCCTTCAGTGATGTTACCTTCTATAAGATGCAGCACCGGGTCGCCCTTAAGAACTGCGGGGTGATCAACCCTGAGGTCATTGAGGAATACATAGCCTATGACGGCTACAAAGCCCTTGGCAAGGTTCTTACGGAAATGAAGCCTTCAGAAGTCCTGGAAATCGTCAAGCAATCCGGACTTAAAGGCCGGGGCGGCGGCGGCTTCCCTACAGGTCTCAAATGGGAATTCGCGGCCAAAACAGAAGGCCCAATCAAATATATTGGCTGTAACGCAGACGAAGGAGACCCTGGCGCCTTTATGGACCGTTCCATTCTCGAGGGGGATCCACATTGTCTGATCGAAGCCATGGCCATTGCCGGCTATGCCACAGGCGCGGAGAAAGGGTATGTCTATATTCGGGCGGAGTACCCTATAGCGGTTAAACGTCTTAGAATCGCCATTGAACAAGCCAAAGAACATGGGCTTCTTGGCAAAAACCTTTTTGGGACTGAATTTTCATTTGATATGGAGATCAGGCTTGGTGCCGGCGCATTTGTCTGCGGTGAGGAAACCGCGCTGATCGCTTCCATTGAGGGCGAACGGGGCATGCCGCGGCCAAAGCCGCCTTTCCCTGCCCACAAAGGGATCTTTGGAAAGCCAACCGTCATCAATAATGTTGAAACCTTTGCCAACGTCCCGCAAATCATTCTTAACGGCGCCGAGTGGTTCGCCAGCATGGGCACAGAAAAATCCAAAGGTACAAAAGTTTTCGCCCTCGGCGGCAAGATCAACAATTCCGGTCTGATTGAAATTGAAATGGGCACCAAGCTCCGTCATGTCATTGAGGAGATTGGCGGCGGCATTCCAAACGGAAAGAAATTCAAAGCGGTCCAGACCGGCGGCCCTTCCGGCGGTTGTATCACCGCAGATCACCTTGATGTGCCTATTGACTATGACAACTTAATTGCTCTGGGCTCCATGATGGGCTCGGGGGGGATGATCGTCATGGACGAAGACAACTGCATGGTCGACATTGCCCGCTTCTTCCTCGATTTCACTGTGGATGAGTCTTGCGGTAAGTGCGTCCCATGCCGGGAAGGCACAAGGCGTATGCTCGAGATTCTCGACAGAATCACGGAAGGCAAAGGCGAGATGGAGGACATTGAAAAGCTTGAGCGGCTGGCGAAAAACATCAAAGCCTCATCCCTCTGCGGCCTTGGGCAAACCGCGCCAAATCCGGTGCTCTCTACCCTTCGCTATTTCAGGACAGAGTATGAAGCGCATATTGTTGGGAAGACCTGTCCAGCCGGCGTTTGCCAGGCACTGCTCACTTATGTCATCACAGACGCCTGCAAAGGCTGTACACTTTGTAAGAAAGTTTGTCCGGTCGGCTGTATCACTGGTGAAGTCAAAGGGCTGCACTATATTGATCCGGACGCGTGTATCAAATGCGGCGCCTGCATGAGCAAGTGTCCGTTCAATGCGATTATCAAGAAATAACGCGAGGCCTAATTGAAGCGCCCGCTTGAATTCATATCGTAAGGAGGACGAATACATGGCTCAGGTGACCCTGAACGGGACTACCATACATGTAGATTTGCCAAAGACCATTTTGCAGGTGGCTGAAGAAGCCGGCCTGTTTGTACCCACCTTTTGCAACGACAAGCGCCTGGTTCCAAATGGCGCCTGCCGGATGTGCGTCGTCGAAGTCCAGGGCGCACGAAGCCTGGTGGCTTCATGCACAACCCCAGCTACGGACGGCATGGTGATCAACACAGAAACACCTGCTGTCATTGATGCCAGGAAATCCGTACTTGAACTGATTTGGGCAAACCACCCCAATGACTGCGTCGTCTGCGACAAAGCAGGTGACTGTAAGCTTCAGGACTATACTTATCGCTACGAGATTGATATTGATGCCTTTAAAGGCGCAAAGCGCGTCAGCGAAGTAGACGCTTCAAACAAATTTTTCTACAACGACCAAAATAAATGCATCCTTTGCGGAAAATGTGTCCGAGTCTGTGATGAACTTCAAAACACCTCAGCTATTGGCTTCAGCGAGCGCGGATTCCACACCCATATTACCCATCCGTTCGAGGAAGGCATGGATAAGTCAATTTGTGTCTCCTGCGGGAACTGTGTCTCAGTTTGCCCGGTCGGAGCCCTTATGCCTAAGAGCAAGGAACGTTTCAGAAACTGGGAGACCAAAAAAATACACACGACCTGTTCTTACTGTGGCGTTGGATGTCAGATGAATTTGATTGTCAAAGACAACAAAGTTGTAGACGTTGAACCTGTCAATGAACATTCCAACATGGGTCTGCTCTGCGTTAAAGGAAAATTCGGCTACAGCTTTATCGACCATCCAGACCGTCTGAAAAAACCTATGCTCAGGAAGCATGGCGTCTTGACGGAAGTCGAGTGGGATGAGGCCCTGGACTTTGTTGCAGACAAAATCAAGCACACCAGGGACGTCTATGGTGCTGACACGCTTGCTGGCCTGGTCTCTGCAAGATGCACAAATGAAGATAACTATTTGATGCAGAAACTCTTCAGGGCAGGTGTCGGGACAAATAACCTCGACCACTGCGCCCGCCTCTGACATGCTTCTACAGTCGCAGGTCTTGCGACTACACTCGGAAGCGGCGCAATGACAAACAGCATCCCTGAAATACCAAAAATTGACCTCGCCTTTATCACAGGCTCCAACACGACTGAAAACCATCCGGTCATAGGTGCTCAAATCCTTCAAGCTGTAAAAAACGGCGCCAAACTTATTGTTGCTGATCCAAGACGCATAGAGATCGCGGAAAAAGCGGATGTCTTCCTGCAGCTAAAACCTGGCACCAACGTGGCGCTTCTCAATGCCATGATGAACGTCATTTACAACGAGGGCTTATATGACGCTGAGTTTATTGAAGAGCGCACAGCTGGACTTTCCGGTTTGATTGACGTGATTCAAGAATATACACCGGAAAAAGCTCAAGAAATTTGCGGCGTTGACGCGGATCTCATCCGAAAAGCTGCCAGGATGTACGCCCACGCTGACAAAGCTGCCATTTTCTACGCCATGGGGATCACCCAGCACAGCACCGGCACAGGCCACGTTATGACCGTGTCAAATTTGGCTATGATGTGCGGCAATCTTGGCAAAGCCCACAGCGGTGTTAACCCACTCCGTGGACAAAACAACGTTCAGGGCGCTTGTGACATGGGCGGTCTTCCGGATGATTTCCCTGGTTACCAGAAGGTCACCAACCCGGAAGTGATCCAAAAGTTTGAGACGCTTTGGAATGCCAAGCTATCCTTTAAACGCGGCCTCCCTCTGACAAAAATGATGCAGGCAGCGCACAGCGGTGAAATCAAGCTCATGTACATCATGGGAGAAAATCCTATGGTATCTGACCCTGATACAACGCATATCCGCGAAAGCCTTGAAAACCTGGATTGTCTGATCGTCCAGGACATCTTCCCAACAGAGACCACCGAGCTTGCAGATGTCGTCCTTCCAGTCGCTTGCTTTGCTGAAAAAGATGGCACCTTCACCAACACCGAGCGCCGGGTACAGCGTGTCAGAAAGGCCGTTCAAGCGCCGGGAGAAGCCAAGGCGGACTGGGAAGTTTTCGTAGAAATCATGAAGCGCCTGGGCATGGATGTACCTTATGAAAAACCAGAGGATGTCATGAAGGAAATCGCGCAGTCTACGCAGCTCTACGGCGGCATCACGTATGACCGCATCGAGCACAAGGGCATCCAGTGGCCTTGTCCGACACCAGATCATCCTGGTACGCCTTATCTCCACAAGGACAAGTTTTCAAGAGGCAAAGGACTTTTTGTACCAGTGCATCACGTTGACTCCGCAGAGCTTCAAGATGAAGCTTATCCATTTATCCTGACCACTGGCCGCATCTTGTACCATTACCACACCAGAACTATGACAAAGCGCGTTGAAGGTCTCCATGCCATTGCTTCAGAAGGCTTTATAGAGATCTCTCCAAACACAGCTGAAAAACTGGGTGTTGAAGATGGCGAGCTCGTCAAAGTTGCTTCACGCAGAGGCACATTGGAAGTCAAGGCACGGGTAACAGATACCATTCAAGATCAAGTTGTCTTTATGCCGTTCCACTTCGCAGAAACCGCTGCGAATATCCTCACAAACGCCTCAGCGCTGGACGAGATTTCCAGCATGCCTGAGCTCAAGGTTTGTGCGGTAAGTGTTGAAAAACTGGAAACCGTTTAACTTAATTGCAGCAGAACGAGGTGAACTTATTGAAACGTTTCGGCACAGCTGTCTTATTGGCGGGAGGCCAAAGCTCCCGTATGGGCTTTGACAAACAGACGCTCTGTGTAGGCGACATGCGCTTGACAGATCTGATTTTCAGGCAGCTGACCGAAGTCTTTGAGGACATCGTTGTGGTAACAGGGCGGCCTGAGCTTTACGCGGGCCGCCCTGTTCGCGTTGTTTCGGACCGTCTGTATGGGGTAGGTCCGCTTGCGGGTATTCACGCAGGGCTTCAGGCTTCAGAGAGCGAATATATTTACTTGATGGCCTGTGATATGCCCTCATTTTCAGCGGCATTTGCCCGTTATATGATGGGGCGGCTGAAAAATGAAAAAGCCTGTGTTTCTCGTTTTGGAGAATGGATTGAACCCTTTCACGGATTTTATCATCGTTCCTTAATCTCTGAAATAGAGGGTTTCGTCGAATCTGGCAGGCGAAATATTTTCAAATTTCTCGAGCAGTTTGAAGTCTGTTACATTGAAGAAGCGACAACCCGCAGCTTCTCATCTGATTGGTCGCTCTTTGACAATCTGAACACGCCGGAGCAGTTGGAAAGACTCTCCGAACAATACTTTCCAAAGGATGGGGTGCATTTGAAAAAGACAACACCTATGCTGCGCTTTGAGGACGGCCACTGGGAAGCTTATCAGGATGAGGTCGTCAGCGAATACACCTTGCATTTGCACGTCAATGGCACTTCTTGGGCCAAGCTGCTTTGCAGCCCGGTTGCTTTAAAAGAGCTGGTCTACGGCTTTCTTTACAGCGAGCGTCTCATAGATCATCCCAACGACCTGACTGAGCTTGGGATGGATGTTAAGAACGGAGAAGCATTTGCCAAGATCGCCGGTTTTGACGAGGTCAAAGGGACTCGGACTATAGCGACCAGCGGCGCAAGACTTTATCAGGGGCAACCGTCCATCTCAAGGATTGAGCCTGAAGCCCTGGCTTCAGGGAGTATAGCGCCGGACTTTGTTTTAAACACCATGCGGGCGTTTACAACAAGCTCAGAAGTGTTTATGACGACGGGCGGTGTCCACGCATGCAGTCTCGCCTCTTCCACCCAGCGCCTTTCCTTTTTTGATGATATTGGCCGTCATAACGCCCTGGACAAGGTGATAGGCAGAGCTTTGCTGGATGGTGTCTCACTGAAGGACAAGCTTATCTTCTTCAGTGGAAGGATTTCCTCTGAAATTATTGGAAAATGCGCAAATGCAGGTATTTCCACGGTGGTGTCCAGGTCCGCCCCAACGTTTGGCGCTATTGAAGCCGCCAAGGGTTATGATATGACGGTTGTGGGTTTTACAAGAGGCAACAGATTCAACGTTTATAACGGGCATCACCGTCTGATGGGGGCGCCAGCAATGCCTGAAGAGAATCTGTAGGCTTAAGAAAAATTTGTGACCTTCACGATTATTTTTATATTGCGCAGCGCCAGATTTAGGCGTACGCTGTAGGTGTAAAAAAAAATCATGGGGGTAAGTTTTATGACCATCGGCATCATTATTCACTCAAAGACCGGACATACGCTCTCTGTCGCAGAAACTCTGAAAGCCAGCCTATCCAGCGCAGGACGCCCCGCTGTGCTCCTGCGGATAGAGGATCAGCCTGACTATGACAGCTTTGATGCCATCCTCCTTGGATCCCACACAGAAGGTTTTATGCTGGCCCAGGAAATGGTCGCCTACCTGACAGCGCTTCCTGAGAAGACACTCAGTCAGAAGAAAACCGTTTTGCTGATCACACACGCCTTTCCCCTTCACGCTATGGGCGGCAATCAGGCCATGGCAGGATTAAGAAAACTCGTTGAGGCGAAAGGTGCGAAAGTAGTCGCTGAAAAAATCATTGACTGGTCCAGGCCTGGCCGGGAGAGGCAGATTGAGGCCGCTGTGAAACAGATCACGTCTATCCTTTAGACTTTCTGCGAATTTTAACAATTTTGATCAAAAACATAAAAATAGCCCGCTGCTTGTATTTAAGCAACGAGCTTTTTTTATGGAGTAAAATGTGAGCAAACCTGTAAGCCGAGTTCTGTATTAGACAATCATCTATCTAGGCCCGTCGTTGCCGAAGGGCTCAAGCGACCTACCAACCGGGGGGAGCGAGCAACTCCCTTCTCATCCCGTACTTGGTCTTGCTCCAGGCGGGGTTTACAGAGCCGTCCAGTCACCTGAACGCTGGTGAGCTCTTACCTCACCATTCCACCCTTACCGCAGCAGGAGCCGAAGCTTATCTACTGTGGCGGTATCTTTCTATTGCACTTTCCTTGGAGTCGCCTCCACTGGGGGTTACCCAGCACCCTGCTCTATGGAGCTCGGACTTTCCTCGTGCCCGTTAAAGCACGCGATTGTCTGGTTTACTCACTCATTCATTATAGGCTTATTATTATTAAAAATCAATGGAAAAAGGATTAATAGATGCTTTAGAAATGACAACCCGGGCTTCGTAACCCTTTTGTTCAAGTTCCTCACTCAGCTGCGCCGCAAGCCGGGAGACGAACGGCAGCTCTGTTTCAAAATGACCGGCGTCAATTAAATGAAGTCCAAGCGCCAAAGCGCCCTGAGCGTCATGATATTTTACATCCCCCGTAATCAAGAGGTCACAGCCAGCTTGAGCCGCTTCTCTATAAAAAGAACCCCCTGCGCCTGGCACAACAGCCACGCGGTGTATGAGCGCCTCAGGCGAACCAATCATTCTTGTTCCAGGCGCTTTTAAAGCGTTTCTGACGTGCCGCGCCCAATCCATGAGCACCCAGTTCTGTCCGCCGGCTTCAGTGTGCGGTATTGAGGCGACAGCCCCAAACCCATAAACCTGCTCTGGCGCCTTCAATGGCCACAGGTCATAAGCAGGCACTTCATAGGGGTGTGTCTCCAGCATTGCTTTCACAACTGCTCTGACGGCTTGCTGAGGAACCAGAACCTCAAGCTTCCTCTCTGCCACCTGTTCACGGACATTAACCGCTCCAATTGCGGGCTTCGCGCCTTCCAGCGGCAGAAATGTGCCAGTGCCTTGTGCGCTGAAGCTGCACTCTGCATAAGCACCCAGATGACCGGCGCCACTTTCAAACATTGCCTTTGCAACCGCTTCTGTGTCATGTTCCGGTACGTAGACAGCAAGCTTGAAAAACGGCTCTTTAAAAACCTCACCCATAATTTCTGACCTTTCAAGGCCCAATGCCTCAAGCAATGCGTCCACAGTCCCGCCAGGTGCGGCGTCCGCGTTGGTGTGAGCGACATAAACGCCAATTCTGGAAGCTGTCAGCTTTCGAAGCATAGCTTCTACCGGGCTGCTTTCCGTCAAACTTTTTAAAGGCTCAAATATAAGTGGATGATGACAGACAATCAGGTCGGCATTGACATCCACAGCCTCCTGGATGACCTCCGGGGTAATTTCCAAAGCCACAAGGATTTTATTAACGGTGCTGTTTAAATTGCCCACCTGAAAACCCACATTATCCCAAGACGCGGCTAACCGGGTCGGAAACCTGTCTTCAAGGAGCTTGATTATTTTTTTTGAGTTGACAAGCACGTCTCAACCTCCTTCAGCAGCTTTAAACGCGCTTCAAAAGCGCCAATTTCAGTTTTCTCACTGTTCTTCGCCTGGGATAGCGCCCGGAGCACGCCTTCAGTCTTTCGGATCCTATGCGCCAAATACTTCATGGCAATTTCGTCTTCAGACCGGAACATGTCAACGCCCATTTCAGCAGTCTTGAAATCGACCTGCAGCATGCTGATGCCAGTATAACGAACAGAAAAGATCTCATAAAACTTCTGGCCTTCCTGCGCAACGCGCTCTTCAATAATTTCAAAGCCATTTTCCAAAAGCCAGACCCTCAGCTCCCGAATAGCCACCATAGGCTGAAGCACAAGACACTTTAGAGTCTTGACCAAGGGAAAAGCTTCGAGGATCAAATCACGTATTAAAAATCCGCCCATGCCCGCCAGTACAGCAGTATCTACCTCTTCAGGACCATATACCTCAAAGCCTGAGCCAAGACGTACTTCTATCCTATCTTCCAGAGCTGCCATAGCAACGACTTTTCTCGCATTTTCCACCGGTCCTTGGTGTACGTCGCTGGCTATGACCAGCTGCGCACGTCCGGACCGAATTAAATCCACCGGCACATAGGCGTGATCACTGCCAATATCCGCCACTTTCGCCCCTTCCGGCACCAAGGCGGCGACCGCCCTGAGCCTTGGTGTCAATCTCAATTTCACAGCGCTGCAATCCCCCTCTAATCGACGAAAGGAAATTGGACTTCACAGGAAGCCAGGTTACGACTTCCACTGCGCCAATTTCCTTCCACTTTAGCCGGCACGCCGGCTTACAACTGCCTGTTCCTCATGCCTATTCCAGATAATCCTTGAGCTTTTTGCTTCGACTAGGATGCTTCAATTTTCTTAATGCTTTAGCTTCAATTTGACGAATCCTCTCACGGGTGACATCAAACTGCTTCCCAACTTCCTCAAGCGTTCTGGCACGACCGTCCTCAAGTCCAAATCTCAGCTTCAGAACCTTCTGTTCCCTTGGTGTAAGGGTCTCGAGCACCTCCATAAGCTGTTCTTTTAGCATGGAGAAAGCCGCGGCATCTGCCGGCGCCGGCGCGTCGTTGTCAGGAATAAAGTCACCAAGATGGCTGTCCTCTTCTTCGCCTATAGGCGTTTCGAGAGACACGGGCTCCTGGGCTATCTTCAGTATTTCTCTGACTTTTTCAACACTCATGTCCATTTCCGCCGCTATTTCCTCTGGTTTTGGATCGCGCCCGAGGTCCTGCAGCAGCTGACGCGATACTCTGATCAGCTTATTGATGGTTTCCACCATATGCACTGGGATCCGTATTGTTCTGGCTTGATCCGCAATGGCGCGGGTTATAGCCTGACGAATCCACCAGGTCGCGTAAGTGGAGAACTTGTAACCCTTCCTCCAGTCGAATTTCTCGACGGCTTTTATCAAGCCTAAATTGCCCTCTTGAATGAGGTCGAGAAACAGCATACCGCGACCGACGTAGCGCTTCGCTATACTGACCACAAGTCTGAGGTTCGCTTCACAGAGCTTTTTCTTAGCCTCCTCGTCCCCTTCTTCCATACGCTTGGCCAGCTCAATCTCTTCATCCCCGGTCAACAGCGGCACTTTTCCAATTTCCTTGAGATACATACGCACTGGATCGTCAATGCTAATGCCCTTAGGAAGTGAGATATCCTCAATATCTACCTCTGGTTCTTCTGCGTTTTCATCATCTTCCAGTATAGGCTCATCATCCAGCAAATCTTTCTCGCCTATGACCTCAATGCCCATGGAAGCCAATGAGTCATAGATGTCTTCTATCTGATCCTTGTCGATATCGAGCTCCGATAAGCCGTCTTCGATTTCCGAATAAGTAAGATTGCCTTTAACTTTTCCTTTATTCGCCAGCTCTTTGACGGTTTCAAGATGCTGCGGATCTATTTTAGCCAATCGACGTCCCTCCTCTCAAGGAATCTCTTTCCTTGACCGCTTCTGCTTTCATTTTCTTCAATTCCATTTCCTTTCTGATCAAAACGAGCTTGAGCTGTGTAACCTCCGCTTGGCTGAGCGCCTTTTCCCGTGGTTCCTCCAGCTTTTCCCTTTCAGCTCTGAGCGCTTCAATTTGTGCATCCAGCTTTGCCAACTTATAATGGATCCTGGTCACCATAGCCTCCCGGGCCAAATTATCATTTACAATGCTCTGTCTGGCCAGCTGATCGAATCGCACAGCTGTTTCTACATCAAACATCTCTGCAACATCTTCATGCGCAACAGCGTCATAGACCCTGTAATAAAGCTCCAGACATTTGAAAAGCGCCTTGAACTCCTTGTTTGTAAGCTGCTCAAGATCCAGCTCAGAACAGACGAGTTCGAATGCCGTTTTGCCTCTAATGGCAATTTCGAGCATTTTTTTCTCGAGTTCAAGCATAGCATTATAATGCGTGGTGTCAATTGCTACTTTCTCAAATTGCTTTTTGTTTTCATAACTAGGTCTGGACTTGGAATGTCCATAGACTTCTCTATAAATGGCGTTGACATCATAGGACTGATCTTTTGCCACGTAATCTATATAATAACTTTTTTCAACGTCGCTGTCGAGTCCCCTTATGATCATTGCTGCATTTTTTAAATACTCAAGCTTTTCATTTGGTGCATTTAGATTGTATTTATATTTTGCGGCTTGAATTAAGAACGCCGTGGACGACACAGCATCCTGCACCAGCTTTCTAAAAGCCTCCGCGCCATTCATCCTGACAAAGTCATCCGGATCCTGACCGACAGGCAGCGTCAATACCTTAAGCTTGGCTTTCATACCCTTTAACAGGCTCACACCTCTAAGCGCGGCTTTCCGGCCAGCTTCATCACCGTCAAAGCACAGTGTGACCTCATCCACATACCGGTCCAGAACCCGGGCATGGGCTTCAGTCATTGCCGTTCCCAAGGTTGCCACCACGTTTGAAATTCCAGCCTGATGAAGCATGATCACATCCATGTAACCTTCAACGATTATGACGCTTCGCAGCTTTGACAAGGCTTCCTTTGCCTGGAGAATGCCGTAAAAGGCAGTACCCTTGCTGAAAATCACTGATTCAGGTGAATTCAGATATTTGGGCATTTCGTCTCCAATGGCCCGCCCGCCAAAGCCAATTATATTTTGTCGCTGATCCTGAATGGGGAAAATCAGCCTGTTTCTGAACTTGTCATAATAGCCATTTCCATTTTTGCGTTGATCCACCAACCCCACCTTCAGCAAATCAGGGATTTGACGAGGGTCAAAGTGATCTGTCAACGGTTGCCAGGCATCCGGTGCAAAACCGAGACCAAACCTTCTGGCCGTCAGTGCGTCAATGCCCCGGCGCTTCAGGTAAGCTTGAGCCACCGGATCTTCCTTCAGCTTTTTCAAGTAAAAGACTGCTGCCTCACGATTAATTTGATAAAGTGTTTTTTTCAGTGATGCCGTTTCTTGCTCCTGAACAGAATTTTGCGTTCGGTACCTGTCCAGATCCAAACCATAGCGTTCTGCCAGCGCTTCGACAGCATCAATGAAATCCAGGCTTTCGATAGCCATGTAGAAGCCTATTGCATTGCCCCCGGCACCGCAGCCGAAACAATGGTAGAGCTGCTTATCTTCTGAGACGATAAAGCTTGGTGTCTTCTCATTGTGAAATGGACATAGTCCTTTGTGATTTCTTCCCGTCTGCTTCAGCTGAACATACCGGCCAATAAGGTCGACAATATCTACGCGTTCAAGCAAAGCTTCTGCGACGTCATTTGTATACTTAGACATATTGTACCCACTTTTCTTAAGGAAATATCCTGTATAGAGAATTCAACGTCTGTTTTAATTTTCCTTTATTTTTTTAAAATCAAAATAGTTTTTCATATTTAAGGATCTCATGGCGACAACTAAAATCAAAACGTCTCTGCCTTGACGTCATCTGCAGCTTAATTAGGTCCAAAAGTCCGGTACAAACAGCTTTTGAAACTGAAGTACAGCATACCGGTCCGTCATGCCCGACACGTAATCCTTAACAGCCTCTATGCCCTCTGAACCCTGATAGAGCTCAAAATATTCCTCAGGCATCTCCACAGGATGGTCCCTGTAGTAGTCATAAAGCATCCTGAGCACAACGCGGGCCTTCTTCTCTTCTTTTTTAGCGTCCAAATTGAGATAGACATTGTCAAACATAAACTGCCTCAGCCCAATAAAGGCCTCCGCAATTTCAGGGCTGAAGGAAAGCTGGCTTAAGCCACGGCTTTGATTGACAACATCAATGATTAAAGTGTTGATCCTTTGACTGTGGGATTTTCCCAAAACCCTGAGATAAGGCTCCGGAAGCTCGGAAGGATGCAATACCCCTGCCCGGAGTGCGTCATCAATGTCATGGTTGATATAGGCAATCCGATCACTGAAGGAAACGGCTTGACCCTCCAGTGTCTGAGGTTTTTTCCCGCCGCTGTGGCTCAAAATCCCATCCCGCACTTCGTGGGTCAAGTTCAGGCCGCGCCTTCCGTCAGTTCTGATCTCAAGAAGATCCACCACCCGCAGACTTTGGGCATTATGATCAAAGCCGCCGGGATGGATTTGATCAAGCTCCATTTCCCCGCAGTGACCAAATGGTGTGTGTCCTAAATCATGGCCCAAAGCTATGGCTTCAGTCAAATCCTCATTAAGTCGCAATGCTCTCGCAATAGTCCTGGCGATTTGCGAAACATCCAATGTGTGTGTCAGCCGAGTTCTGTAATGATCCCCTTCTGGTGATAAAAAGACTTGGGTTTTATGCTTCAAGCGCCTGAACGCTTTGGAATGCTGAATCCTGTCACGGTCTCTCTGAAACGCCGTACGAATAGCACACTGGTCCTCCGGGATCAACCGACCCAAAGAATCCTTCGCCAGCATGGCATGCTCAGACAAAATCACCCGTTCTATAGCTTCTGTCCGTTCTCTGATGGACATTAGCCCCACCTCCGTTTATGGCGCTCGCTAATAATTCGATACGCCCTCCCTGGAATCCTTTATTTCTAAAATCTTTTTTGCTGTTTTTACTTTTTCTCTCGAAGCAAGGGAAAAAAAGAGGAAGCGGCCCCAACAGAACTTTAAATGTCCCTTGAAACCGATTCCTCTCAATTCTGAATGCTGAAGTTCAATTAAGACAGCTTTGGCTTAAACGCGTTCCCACACTTTCAGATCCTTATAGGTCTATAGATTGATCCCCGTCTTGCTCTCACCGTTCTTTGCCTTGATAGCCGCTTGAGCTGCAGCCAATTTTGCGATTGGCACTCTGTACGGTGAACAGGAAACGTATTCGAGACCAATAGCATGACAAAACTCGACAGATTTTGGCTCGCCGCCATGCTCACCACAAATTCCGAGCTTAATATCCGGCCTCTGCGCCCTTCCAAGCTCAATAGCCATCTTCATCAGCTTGCCAACACCTTTTTGGTCAATCGTCTGGAAGGGATCCTTTTCAAAAATTTCTTTCTTGCGATATTCCGGCATGAACTTGCCAGCGTCATCCCTGGAAAAGCCCAGCGTCATCTGAGTCAAGTCATTGGTGCCAAAGGAGAAAAATTCAGCGTGTTTCGCAATGTCGTCCGCAAGCAGTGCAGCTCTTGGAACCTCAATCATAGTGCCCACTTTGTAGTCTATTTGAAGGCCATGCTCTTCAAGGACCTCGTTTGCAGTTTTTCTGACGAGCGGAGCGAGAATTTCAAGTTCTTTTTCAAAACCGACCAGTGGGATCATGACTTCAGGCTTCACTTTGAGATCAAGTCGCTTCACGACATCCACAACGGCTTCAAAAATTGCCCTGACCTGCATTTGATAAATTTCCGGATAGGTGATAGCCAGTCGGCAGCCCCGGTGTCCCAGCATTGGGTTAAATTCCTTCAAGTCATTGACTATGGATTTCAGCTCAGCTGCTGAAATCTTCATATCTTTGGCAAGTGCCTCAATATCCTTGTCCTCGTGAGGTAAAAACTCGTGGAGCGGAGGATCAAGGAGGCGGATCGTAACAGGTCTTTCACCCATGGCTTCGAAGATACCTATGAAATCTGCCCTTTGGAATGGCAGAAGAAGGTCAAGGGCTTCCTTGCGCGCTTCAATAGTCTTGGCGACAATCATGCGGCGCACTACAGGAATGCGCTCCTCTTCGAAGAACATGTGCTCCGTTCTGCAAAGGCCTATGCCTTCCGCGCCAAATTTCACGGCGACTTTGGAGTCTCTTGGATTATCCGCATTTGTTCTGACTTTGAGGACTCTGTGCACATCCGCCCAAGCCATCAGCTTTCCAAAGTTACCTGTGAGTTCGACTTCCTTCGTGCGGATCTTTCCAAGGAAGACCCTTCCATTGTTGCCGTCAAGGGAAATATAGTCGCCCTCTTTAACGACCAAACCGTCAACATGAAACTGCTTGGCATATTCCTCAACCTTTATTTCACCGCATCCCGCCACACAGCATTTGCCCATGCCCCTGGCGACGACCGCCGCATGTGAGGTCATACCCCCGCGGGAGGTCAGAATGCCCACACAGCTGACCATGCCTTCAATATCCTCCGGCGACGTCTCCTGTCGAACCAACATGGCAGGAATCCCTTTCGCCTGAGCAGCGACGACATCCTCAGCGCTGAAAAAGACTTGTCCGCAAGCAGCACCCGGCGAAGCTGGAAGGCCTTTTGCGATCTCTTTCGCGTTCGCGAGATCAACCTCATCAAAGGTTGGATGGAGCAGCTGATCGATTTGATCCGGCTCAAGACGCATAATGGCAGTCTCTTCGTCTATCAGGCCTTCCTCCACAAGATCGACTGCAATATTGACTGCTGCCGGCGCAGTTCTCTTGCCGTTTCGGGTTTGCAGCATAAACAATTTGCCGCGTTCAATAGTAAACTCTATGTCCTGCATATCCTTATAATGTGTTTCCAATTTCTTGGATATTTCAATAAATTGTTTGTACACCTCAGGCATGATCTCTTTCAGTTCTGAAATAGGCTTTGGCGTCCTGATCCCAGCAACGACATCTTCGCCCTGGGCATTCAATAAAAACTCGCCAAAGAATGCACTATCTCCGGTTGATGGATTTCGTGTAAACGCGACGCCGGTACCTGAAGTGTCTCCCATATTGCCAAAGACCATTTCTTGAATATTTACCGCAGTCCCAAGATTATGCGCAATATCATTCAAGTTTCTGTAAATATTTGCCCGCGGATTATCCCAAGACTCGAAAACGCTGTTGACTGCCATGATCAACTGAATTTCAGGCTCTTGTGGAAACGGTTTTCTTGTCTCCTTCATAACAATATCCTTATAAGTCTTGACCAATGCCTTCAGGTGATCTACCGTCAGATCCGTGTCATAAGTAAGGCCATTGTTGCGCTTGGCAGCTTCTAAAGCATGCTCAAAATTGTATTTCGCTACCTTTAGAACGACATCACTGAACATCTGGATGAATCTGCGATAGCTGTCATAGGCGAATCTTGGATTTTCAGTCAACGCTGCCAGGCCTTCAACTGTATCATCATTGAGTCCAAGATTCAAAATAGTATCCATCATGCCAGGCATGGAGAAAACAGATCCTGACCGGACAGAAACCAATAATGGATTTTCCTTGCTTCCAAATGTCTTTCCTGTAATGCCCTCAAGTTTTTTCAGGTATTCGAAAATCTGAGAATTAACCTCTTCGCCTAAATTTTTTCCGTTTTCATAATAAGCATTACAAGCTTCTGTTGTAATGGTAAAACCGTTAGGAACCGGCAGTCCAATACGTTTCATTTCAGCCAGATTTGCGCCTTTTCCCCCCAGAAGTGCTTTCATGTTCGCGTTGCCTTCTTCAAAGAAATAAACCCATTTTTTCATAAGATCTCATCACCTCATATAAGCATATTTTTTTTCATGATTTCGACAATAATATTAGCTGTTTCCTCGACCGCTCTGCTCGAGACGTCAATCACCGGACACCCAAGCTTTTTCATCAGTTTTTCTGAGTATTCCAGTTCTTCCAAAATCCTTCCCATGTCAGCATAAGAGGCTTGACTGTCCAGCCCTAAGGCTTTAAGGCGCTCTAAACGAATCTCATTCAGCTTGTATGGGCTTGTCGTGAGTCCAATAATCCTGTTGGCCGGCACTTCAAACAGTTCTTCCGGAACTGGGACTTCCGGCACCAAAGGAATGTTGGCCACTTTAATATTTTTATGAGCGAGATACATGCTTAAAGGCGTTTTGGAGGTCCGGCTGATGCCTACAAGAACCAAGTCCGCTTTTTTGACGCCTCTTGGATCTTTTCCATCATCATATTTAACAGCAAATTCTACCGCCTCGACTTTTTTGAAGTAGCGCTCATCCAGCCTGTGAACGAGACCCGGCTCCCCTGCCGGCTCGAGACCAAGGAAGTTGGAAAAGACATCCATGACCGGAATCAACAGGTCCACCATAGGAATGTTATAGCGGCTACATTCCTCTCTCAGCTTATCCCTGAGATTTACAAGAACAGTTGTAATAAGAACAATGGAGCGGTGTGCTGAGGCTTCTTCAACAATTTCCATAATTTGTTCTTCGTTTGAGATGAAAGGATAGCGCTTGATCTCGTACTCATTTCCTCCAAACTGCTCGGCAGCGGCCCGGGCCATCATTTCGCCGGTCTCACCCAACGAGTCTGAAATGACATAGACATGAAATTTCTTACTCAAACCAATCACCCCCCAATTTGTTCCCAATTTCTACAAAAAGCTTTGTAATATTGGTCTTCGAGAAGCGCCCGACAATACGATAAAAGACCTGACCATTTCGGAAAATTTCGTCCACCACCGGCAGCGCGTCAATTTCGTGCTCCATAATCTTCCTCGCCGCTTCAACAACGGGCTCACTTGGAGCAACAGTCACAACATTGGGCATCCTAGTCATTATGATACCCACTGGCATCTGATGTATATCACCTCCGCCAATCGCGGCCTTCAGCAAATCTTTTCTTGAAATGATTCCAGACAGATAATGCTCTTCATTCGTGATGAAAATTGAGCCAACATCCTCAAGAAACATCAGTACCACAGCATCATAGACGGATGTGGTTTCCAATATGGCCACAGGCCTTGATTTTAAATCACCGACACGGATCGCGTTGAGATAATCCGCTATTTTTTGACGCTCCATACTCCCAACATACATATAACCTACTTTGGGCTTGGCTTCCAGCATTCCGGACATGGTCAGCAGATTTAAATCTGATCGAATTGCGGATCTTGTGATATTCAGCAGACTGGCGATTTGTTCACTGGTAATGGGGCCCTCGCGTTTCACAATCTCCAGAATTTCATGGTGGCGCTCTTTGAGTTCTATATAAAACACTCCTCTCCGTCTAATGTGTTGCACTATTTAGCGCGTTGAGTCTATTCTACTACACTTTATCTTGTTTATCATTATATTTAACCGCGAAATTTATGTTTTTTTTCCAATACACTTCCAAGAAAAAAAGCTGACGCATGAGCAGAACTTTTGTCTGCTTGTGCGCCAGCTTTGAAGTGTACAGTTTATAAACAGCTTAACTGACTTAGAACGCCTGACTCTCTCTAATCAAGTCAATCAGCTCTGCAATTGGGACTCTTTTTTGCGTCATTGTGTCGCGGTCACGAACCGTCACTTGCCCATCCTCGAGGGAATCAAAATCAAAGGTGATACAAAAAGGTGTTCCAATTTCATCATGCCTGCGATAACGCTTGCCAATACTGCCTGAGTCATCATAATCTACCATAAATTCCTTGGACAACATCTCGAAGACCTTGACAGCCTCATCGTTAAGCTTTTTCGCGAGAGGGAATACCGCTGCCTTGAACGGTGCAAGCGCAGGGTGGAATTTCATTACCACCCGGTCTGAACCATCCTCAAGCGTCTCCTCCTCATAGGCATCCACGAGAAACGCCAGCGTCACCCGGTCCGCGCCGAGTGACGGCTCAATGCAATAGGGAACGTACTTTTCATTCGTCATTGGATCAACATAGCGCAGATCCTCACCTGAGTGGGTCATGTGCGCCTTCAAATCAAAATCCGTTCGGTCTGCTATACCCCAAAGCTCACCCCAGCCAAACGGAAAGAGGAACTCAATATCCGTTGTCGCATTTGAGTAGTGGGAAAGCTCTTCTTTTGCGTGATCCCTGGAACGGATGGAGGCATCCTTCATGTTCAGATTTTTAAGCCAATCCAGACAGTACTGCTTCCAGTAATCAAACCACTCAAGATCCTCCCCAGGCGCGCAGAAAAATTCCAGCTCCATCTGCTCAAACTCCCTGGTTCTGAAGGTAAAGTTGCCCGGTGTGATTTCGTTTCTGAAGGATTTCCCGACCTGTGCAATACCAAAAGGCACTTTCTTTCTCGAAGCTCTTTGAACGTTTTTGAAATTGACAAAAATGCCCTGAGCCGTTTCCGGACGAAGATAGATTTGAGTGCTGGAGTCCTCGGTAACGCCCTGGAAAGTCTTGAACATCAGGTTAAACTGGCGGATTCCCGTAAAGTCAGCCTTTCCGCATTCCGGACACTTGATGTGATTTTCACGGATATAGGCTTCCATCTGTTCATGAGGCCAGCCGTCAACGACGCCCTCTTTGCCGTGCTTCGCAAAATGGTCTTCAATAAGCTTGTCCGCCCTGAAACGCGCTTTACAAGCTTTACAGTCCATAAGCGGATCCGCGAAACCGCCTACGTGACCAGAGGCGACCCACGCCTGAGGGTTCATAAGAATTGAAGCATCCAACCCAACATTGTATTTGGATTCCTGAACGAATTTTTTCCACCAGGCTTTTTTGACGTTGTTTTTCAGCTCAACACCCAGAGGACCATAATCCCAAGTATTTGCCAGGCCGCCATAAATTTCAGAGCCCGGAAAAACGAAGCCACGGGTCTTAGATAATGAAACAATTTTTTCCATAGTTACCTTTGACATCAGATTCCCTCCTGCTTGTTTAATAAAATATAACCGCAAATAAAAAGGCTCTTCCATCCCGATTAGGGACGAAAGAGCCTGTCTTCCGCGGTTCCACCCTAGTTGGCAAAATGCCCACTTTGAGACGATGCTCCAAAGTGCCTTCAAAGGAACGCCATACCGGACTCGCACCTGTCGCCGGCTCTCTGAAATGTCTAACCCTTTTACTCCTCTTTTTCAACGCATCCGTATGAATTTAAATGGATTGTACCACAGGCCTCCAGTCTTGTCCAGACGGAAAACACAGTGATTCTGAAACTTCTGAGCTGCCCTGCGGCTACTTTTCATCCTCTTCCACAGCGCCGTGCTCCATGAAGTGACCTTCTCCGAAATAATGGTCATCCTCTTTCTCGTAGGACTCGAGCTCCTCTTCATCCACGACTATGGAAACGCCATCCGGATCATGCGCAAACTCATCCTGTGGATCAATTTCCACTTCAGAATCCGCAGTTTTCTTAAGCTTATCCTTCACATTCTGCACCGTCTTCTCTGTCGCGTCCATAAAATTCTTGAAGGACTCTTCCGTCATGTCATTGAGATCCAGAATTTCGCCATCCTCTTTGACGACTTTAATATGACAGCCTGTCGCCACTGCTGCGAGAATCCCCGCAATCGTAGCCGTGGTAAAGACCAGCGCCGCGACGCCGCCAGCAATGACGGGAATATTCATGACCTGATGCTCATTTTTCATAACGAGAATCCGGGTGATGACGCCTTTGCTGACAAGCTCTCTGAGCTTCTCGATCAAATCTGTCCCGCGGTTGATGAATTCACTTCTCTGCTTCTCACCGGAAGTCTTCAGAGACTCAATATAAATCACGGCTTCAAGCACGTCGCCTCCGCAAATTTCAAGGGCTTCTTTAGCAAGTTTGTAATCCGCATCCGTTCTGTTGCGGACCTCATCAACCATTTCAATTGTCACAGTACTCATCAGATCACTCTCCTCAAACTTTTCTAATGGCTTTCAAGAACTCAAGACTCTTGTATTCTTGATACCCCAAATGCTGGGTCATGAATCTCTTACATAAGATATCCAATTTGTGAACGTATAAACGATTTATTTTTGTGACAAGTAAAACCTCAACGCCCTGGTTCTTAACGTAATCCATAATATTAAACAGCATGCGTCCAATCCTGTCGTCACTTTCCAGCGCGCAGGCCTGGCAAACCGCCCCGCCTTCCACCACATTGAAAGCCTCATGCGCACCCTCTGCGCCACACCGCACGCAGCGCTTCAGCTGAATATCAAAACCCAGTACCGACAGCAGCTTCAGCTCGTAGACCACTTTGACCCAGGAAAGGTCGAGAGCCCCGGAATCCGCAGCCTTTTCTCCTTCTGTTTTTTGCCGATGGTCGTAGCCATTCATCCCTCTCAAAACCTCAGAAAGCAGCTTAAACATCCCCCGGTTTTCCTCGCCCTCCTGAAGCAGCTGCGCGGCAGTCTCCAGGAAATAAGCGCCATAGCCCATCAGCAATAAATCCTCCTGAATATGTCTGAAAGACTCCAGAACATCCACACTGCGAACCCTGTTCCAGGAAGCGCCCACATCCAGGACAAATTCCCCAAGGGTAAACGGTTGTGTGGTCGCCGCGACCATGGATCTTGAAGACTTCGCACCTTTCGCTATGGCCTTCAGCTTGCCGGAGCGCTCCGTTAGAAGCGTCACGAGCGCGTCGTTGTCCTCAAGCCTGCGCTTGGACAAGACAATGGCTTTAGTCGTCAGCAGCATATCATATCATCCACTTTCCAATAAGTACTGTCGCCAGCGAAAAATAAATAGTGAGGCCAGTTATGTCAACAGTAGTGGATATAAATGGCGCAGACGCTACGGCCGGATCAACGCCCAGCTTCTTGAAGATCATAGGGACCAGCGTACCAATGGCCGCTGCGGTGACAATATTGGAAAACATGGCAATTCCAACGATCAGGCTGATAACGGTACTGCTGTTTGTCAGCATGGCCGCCAAACCGACTATCACGCTGCACACCAGACCCACTGCGAATCCCGTCGCCACTTCAAGGAAAAACGTCCTGACAGCTTCTTTTCCTTCAACATAGCCTACGGCAATACTTCTGACTGTAATGGTCGAAGACTGGGTACCAACATTCCCCCCCATGCCGGCCAAAAGCGGCATGAACATTGCGAGAGCAGCATTCGCATCCAGAGTTCCTTGATAACGTGCGACCACGCTTCCGGACAAAAGGCCACCAAAAATTGTGATAATCAGCCAAGGCAGCCGCGAACGAACAGATCTCACGACGCGAAGCCAGGAAGCGTCATCTTCCTCATAGATTTCCAAATCTGAGGAGCCCGCAAATTTATAAATATCCTCCGTCGCTTCTTCTTCAATGACGTCGAGAATGTCGTCAACGGTGATGATCCCTTTGAGCTTCTCCTCTTTGTCAACGACCGGCATAACCATAAAGTCGTATTTGGAGAAGAGCCTTGCGACTTCTTCCTGGTCCTCATCATCATAGACCGAAATGACGTTTTCATTCATGATTTCACTGATCTTTGTCTCTGGTGAAGCGACAATCAACTGCCGCAGAGAAATGACCCCAGTTAAGATCCCAGCTTCATCCGTCACAAAAACATAGTAAATGGTTTCCGCGCCTGGCGCGTTTTGCCTCAAATATTCAATGGCTATATCAATGGTCATTTCCGTCGTCAGTGTGACATAATCCTTTGTCATCCGACCGCCGGCAGAGTCTTCTTCATACTCAAGGAGAGTTTCGACTTCAGATGCCGTATCCTCGTCCATGTAGGAGAGGAGTTCCTCCTGCTTCTCCTCAGTTAAGCCTGAGAGCTTGTCGACAATATCATCCTGGGACATATTGTCTATGACTTTAGAGCGCTTCTCCTCATCCATGCCCTCGATCAATTCGGAGAACAGCTCCGAGCCTACTTCTTCCAAGACTTCAGAAGCCTCTTCAAAATCCAGAAGCTCAAAATACGTCTGTCTGAGCTCTTCACTTAGCTCTTCCATAATTTCTGCGCGGTCGGCATAATGCAGCTTTTCATCAAGTGCCCGGACTGCTTCATAAGCTCCAATCTCGAGCAGCTCTATCAACTGCTTTATCAGTTCTTCCTGTTCCAGCTCCTGCAGATTTGCCATAGGTCACCCCCGAGCAGATTATTCAGCCTTTCCTCAACGAGGCTGCTTTCAACCCCTGAGGATTATTCCTTGTATCCAAAATTCTTGAGCATAAGGTCGTTGTCCCGCCATCCTGGCCGTACTTTAACCCAGAGCTCCAAAAAGACCTTGGCACCCAACAGGCGCTCAATCTCTTCCCTGGCACTTTTGCCGACACCTTTGAGCTTCCTTCCACCCTTGCCTATGATGATCCCTTTGTGGCTTTCACGCTCACAGACAATCACCGCCCGGATGTCAAACATGTTGCTGTTCTCACGCTCTTTCATGGCCTCAATTTCGACCGCCACGCCATGGGGCACTTCCTGATCCAGATAGTGCAGCAGCTTTTCCCGAATGATCTCCGCTACAATAGCCCGCTCAGGCTGGTCAGTAATCATGTCTCCAGGGTAATACATAGGCCCTTCCGGTAAAAACCCTATGACTTTTTCGACCAGAGGGCCTATGTTCGCGCCCTGCAGCGCTGAGATGCTGATGATCTCTTTTATAAAATCATAGTCGCTGTAGAGCTTGGTAATGATTGCATATTGGTCCGGCATGATCTTATCTACCTTATTGATCGCCAAAATGACGGGCGTCTTGATGCCCTCGAGATGCTGGAGGATGAATTTATCCGCCGGTCCCAGGGACAAAGAGTCATCCACCACAAAAATGATGGCATCCACTTCCTTAAGGGTATCCAGGGCTGTTCGGATCATAAAGTCCCCAAGTTTATTTTTAGCTTTTGTCATCCCCGGCGTATCGACGAAGATAATCTGACTTTCTTTAGTGGTATAAATCGCCTGAATTCTGTTTCGAGTCGTCTGTGGCTTATCCGACATAATGGCGATTTTTTCTCCTGTAATCGCGTTGAGAAGTGTTGATTTTCCAACATTGGGCCTTCCAATGATGGATACAAAACCTGATTTGAATGGCAACTGTTTTCCTCCTGACTTAAATGTAAAATGATACAACGCAAAACGCGTTGGTCATAGGTTAAAGCTGAAATAGATCTGACGCGGTGAAGGAATGTGGCAGAAGCTCAGACAGTCTGTGAATCACCAAAGTCCCGTTTTGATCAAGCAGGACATCCATGTCGCCAAATTCCATTAGCATTTGTCTGCAAATACCGCATGGATAGGTTGGAACCTTTGCTTCACCCACCACAGCAATGGCTTTAAAGGCTCTGTGCCCCTCCGATACTGCTTTGAAAAGCGCTGTGCGTTCCGCACAATTTGTCGCCCCATAAGAAGCACTTTCAATATTACACCCGGTATAAACCTCATCCGTGTCCGTTAATAGGGCCGCACCCACTTTGAATTTCGAATAAGGTGTATAAGCATAACGCATGGCCTCATAGGCCTTATCTATCAAATTTTTGTAGGTGGTCTCCATAATTACGCCTCCTCATTCCAAACAGGCTCAAGCCACTGCGGGATAACTTGAATCCACGTCACCCCAGGCATCAATTCAATGGGTGTGCCGTCTTCCATTTTGTAAACCGTTTGCGCCCGTCTGTCCGCCTTCTCCCACTTGACAGGGATTCGCGTGCCCATACTGATCAGCCAGCCTTTTCCCGAGCCCACATCCTCCATAACCAGTCGGCCCTCATTATCAACGGTTTTAGCCCTAACCGTCTGAACAATCACATTCGCCGCCTGTATTGGCACATCATCAAGCTCATCCACGTGAATTTTTCCATTGACATAACGCTGATAGAGCCCTGAAGCTTCGTCGTACTTATACCCTGACGCGTAGCCGCTGCTGCCTTCACGGTAGACGAACCTTACAGAAGCCGCAGCCTCCCCTTCCAACTGGAGAGGCGCACTCGCGTAGACAGGGACCTCAAAGCTCGCCTCTGTTCTGTATTTTCGCCTGTTCGCGTCCCTTCTGATCGCCTCCAGGGTTGAGTACATGTTGTGCGGTATCTTTTTGTGACTTCGCCTCCAGAAGACATTTTTCCCCGCCGAAAGCCCGTCGACATCCGCTACCTTTAAATTGACCAGATCCGCAAAAGCCTGAGGCGAACCGCCGACATGGACATAGATCCCGTCATATTCCAGGGCCCTGTTGATGAAATAAGGCCTCGCGCTTCTTATGGGCCCTACCTCATAATCCTCTGTACCGGTGAACACCGCCATATAACGGGTAATGTTGCCCTCCGCCAGCATCTCATAGACAAAGAGCGCTTCCTTTAATCCCGACTGGGGTCTGGCCCCCGAATGGTTGTCCATCATGACAAAAATAGGTCGCTCCTCAAGCCAGCGCGCCGTCCATGCCTGGCTTTCCTCTGACTGCGGCGCAGGCTCTGGCTCAGGCTCTGGTTCAGGTTCCGGCAAAGGTACGGGCACCTCTTCCACGGCCGGTGCTTCTGCCGATGGTTCCGTAGCCGCCCCCTTCGCGGTACACCCCACCGCAGCAGCAGCCACCAAAATTACAAGAGTGAGGCACAAGGTCATTCTATTAAAGGTAAAGGTGCATTTATTCGCAGATGCGTCGTCGAAAAGACTGTGAGTCCCCGGCAGACCTTTAAGCCACCTCATCCTCACACCTCTCTGGTGACGCCAAGCTCTTCCAGGATTGATTCCTCCAGGGCCCGCATCTCTTTTTGCGCTTCATCAGTCTCATGGTCATACCCAAACAGGTGCAGCATACTGTGGGCCGTCAAAAAACACAATTCCCGTTCGAAGCTGTGATTGAATTCTTTTGCCTGTTCAATCGCCCTTTCTACACTGATGACAATGTCACCAAGATAAATGGGATCCGGCAGGTCCTCCATGTCCTTGATAGCGTCATATTGGGGGAAGGACAGTACATCTGTGGTTTTATCGATCCTTCTGTGTTCCAGATTGAGCTGATGAATTTCAGCGTCATCCACCAAAGTCAGGTCGACCTCACACTCGTAGTCCTCAAGATTTTCATACTCAAGGGCCATTTCTATGACCTCCGTCAATTTCGAAATCAGCGATTCCGGCACCGACCTGCGCTCCTGTCGATCCTGAAAATTGATATGCACCATCTCTAAGCCCTCCCTGATGAAATTTATCTGCGTCCTGTATTATGCCCGTCCTGCTTCTGACGGTTTTTTTTGGCTTTTGACTCCAGCTTGTCTTCCTGTTTTGCAATTTCTTTATACTGCTGACGCTTCTCAAATTTATCATATTCCTGAATGATACGACGTACAAGGGAATGCCGCACGACGTCACGATCTGTAAATTCTACCATAGAGATTTCTTCTACGGATCTGAGAACCTCAGCCGCATGAACCAGGCCGGATTTTTTTCCGAACGGCAAATCGATCTGAGTCACGTCTCCATTGACGACGACTTTTGAGCCAAAGCCAAAGCGCGTTAAAAACATTTTCATCTGCTCAATCGTAGTGTTCTGGGCTTCGTCGAGGATAATGAAGCTGTTGTCTAAAGTTCTGCCCCGCATATAGGCCAGAGGCGCGACCTCAATCAGCCCGCGCTCCTTATATTTCAAATAGGTTTCTGTCCCAAGGATATCATACAGCGCGTCATAGAGCGGCCGCAAGTAAGGATCCACCTTCATCTGAAGGTCCCCGGGCAGAAAGCCCAGACTCTCCCCCGCTTCAACCGCCGGCCGGGTAATCACAATCCTGGAAACCTCGTCGTTTTTGAAAGCCTTCACTGCCATGGCGACAGCCAGATAGGTCTTGCCGGTACCTGCTGGTCCTATGCCAAACGTCACGTCATACTTTTGGATAGCCTTAACATATTTCTGCTGTCCCAGCGTCTTGGGCTTAACAAATTTCCCTTTGGAGGTCACTACAAGGATCGCGTCTGAAAGCCCTGGGAGCTTGTCGCCCTCACCTTCCCTGAACATGGTTATAAAATAATCGAGCTTCTGCGCATCCAGGACCTCACCCGCTTTAATAGCCCCCATCAGAACCTCAATCAATTTTTCAACGACATGTACGGTCTGATCCTCTCCAATGATAATGATCTCGCCGTCTCTGGAAGCAAGCTTAACCTTAAACGCATTTTCAATGCGCATTAAATTTTCGTCCAGGTTACCAAATAATTTATATAAGATTTCCAAATTATCTACAGTGATTCTTCGTTCGTGCGTCTCCAATCGATTGATCCACCCTTTCTGATGCGTTAATCCGTTCTATTACTGATTTTATCACAATCCGCTGTATTAGACTTCAAAAGCACTGAAAAATCCAAATCAAAAATAAAAAAAAGACCGCTGAATCAGCGGCCTCTCAATTACTGGTTTAAATGTTCCTTGACGAGTGTGGCAACCAGCTTCCCGTCTGCCAACCCTTTTGTCTTGGGTGTCATGATTCCCATGACTTTACCCATGTCTTTTGGAGTAGAAGCGCCTGTTTCAGCGATCGCCTCCAAAATCATAGTTTTGATTTGCTCCTCTGTAAGCTGTTCCGGAAGGTAGGCTTCTAAGATATGGATCTCGGCCAATGCCTCGTCTACCAGATCTTGACGGCCGCCTTTTGAAAATTCTTCAATGGCCGCCCGTTTCTGCTTGATTTGCTTGGCTACGATTTCCACAATATCTTGATCCTGAAGTTCTATGCGCTGATCGACCTCAACCTGTTTAACAGCGGCGCGCAGCATTGTGACGGTCGTCTTTTTAAGGACGTCCTTCTCCTGCATGGCAGCCTTGAGGTCTTGCATCAACAAATCTTTCAAACTCATTCCACTCACCCCTGTACCCAAGGAGAGCGACTAGAAAGATTTGCTCTTGCTCTTTCTTCTCGCAGCCTCGGACTTCTTCTTGCGTTGTACGCTTGGCTTTTCGTAATGTTTCCTTTTTTTGACTTCCGCAAGGACGCCAGCTTTTGACGTCTCTTTTTTAAAACGTCTAAGTGCACTATCTATTGATTCGGTAGCTCCAACTTTAACTCCTGCCACAGCTATTCCCTCCCCCCGTGTCAAACTTGCATTCTGGTGACAGCACCGCTGTCGTTACAGAGGAATAATAACAGAATACTAAAATATTATACATTAGGGGTATTCAAAAAGCAACTGTATTTCGTACTTGAGCGCGCAAATTGGCGCTAAAGGTTTGAAATCAGCTTATTTCATTTTGTTTTCACAGTCGCGCCATCCAGTATTGAAGGTTTAAGAAGGGCCAAGGCCCTTTGCTTCAACCTGGAGGCCAATCCAAATAACGCCCGCCGAGGAGATGAAAATGGAGATGATCTACAGTTTGTCCCCCATCCTTCCCACAGTTGTTAACGACTCTGTATCCATTTTCCGAGACGCCAAGTTCTGCTGCGACTTGGGCGGCCACCTTGAAAACGTGGGCGATCAGATCAGCATCCTCCGGCCCGACTTCATTGAGTGACTTCAAGTGTTTTTTTGGCACAATCAATACGTGAACCGGTGCGACGGGCGAAATGTCATGAAAAACGACCAGCTTTTGATCTTCAAACGCTTTGTTGGATGGAATTTCCCCATTCACTATTTTACAGAACAAACAATCCTTCATACTAAGCCTCCTCGATAAGCGTGCCTTTAAAGCCATGCTCTGTCAATGCTTCGAGCCTGACCTTCGCAATTTTTCCAATACAGCCCGGGCCTGCCTCAACCTTGACTCTCAAATAATCCGGCGTCAGGCCTTCGATTTCTTTTATACCCAGCTCCGGGACACCTTCAAACAACACTTCTTTGATACTGCCGAGCCACTTTTCGTTGTAAGCTGACTCCAGCACGTTCTGGAGCGCAATCAACCGCTCACTGCGGTCGTGGCGAACAGAAGGCTCCACTTGGTCCTTCATGGCGGCGGCAGGCGTTCCTGTCTTGGCGGAATACTGGAAGACGTGAATTTTCGCAAAGCCCACCTTAGCAGCCAGCGTCATGGTTTCCTCGAACATATCCTCCGTCTCTCCTGGGAATCCCACTATGATGTCCGTGGTTAAAGAAGGCCTGTCAAAATGCCGGTTCAGCCGGTCCACCACCTCCAGAAACTCCGCGGCTGTGTATTTTCGATTCATGCGCTTGAGGATCCGGTCAGACCCACTCTGCAGGGACAGGTGAAAATGGGGGCATATGGACTTTAGCTGGCTCAGCCGCTCGACAAAGGCTTGAGTCATCAGCATGGGCTCTATGGAGCCAAGCCTCAGCCGTTTCACCCCCGGAATGGCGTCCACCCGCTCAATGACATCGATCAGGCTAAGCGCCTCTGCCTCGGGTGGACTGTTCTCCAGCTCTTTCCCATAAGAAGCAATATGAATCCCCGTCAGGACAAACTCACGGAAGCCGTGTCCAACCAACCGCGCCACCTCGGATTCTATATGGTCGATTTTCCGACTTCTGATCCGCCCTCTGGCATAAGGAATAATGCAATAGCTGCAGTACTGGTTGCAGCCCTCTTGAATCTTGATAAAAGCCCTGGTGCGGTCGCCGTGTTCGTCAATCTGAAGCTCTTCAAACTCAGCGACTTCCATGATATCCCCCACAGCGCTGACCTTATCCCAAGGGCCCAAATCCTCTACATAATCTACAATTTTCATCCGCTCGTTGGTCCCCAGCACTAAATTGACGCCCTCTATCCCCATGACTTCGGCTGAGGCAACTTGAGCATAGCAGCCCACAACGGCGATCACCGCCATGGGATTTTGCCGCCGCGCACGTCTGGCAATGGACCGGGATTTCCGGTCTCCCAAGTTCGTGACGGTGCAGGTATTGATGACATAAACATCTGCCGGCGCGTTTTCCTGAACGATTTCATACCCCTTGTCCCTGAAAAGCTTTGCCATGGCGTCTGACTCATATTGGTTGACTTTGCACCCCAAGGTTGAAAAAGCTACTGTTCTTGACACCTTTCTATCTTCCTCCCATATCTCCAAGCGCGTATTGAATGATGCTGATCAGCGCAAGACCGGCTGTCTCTGTCCTAAGGATCCTGGGACCGAGGCCGATGGTCTTAAAACCAAGCACTTCAAGATACGCCACTTCCTTCTCCGTCAAGCCACCTTCCGGCCCTATCACTATAGCAACTTTTCTGAAGGGGCCTGACAGCTGCGCTGAAAGCGGCTCAAGGGCCGCCCCTTCATAGGCCAGCAGTTTAAGGCTCTCTGGATCCAGCTCAGCTTCAACAGCCTTCAGCTTGATGGGCTCAGTAACCACTGGGGTCACGGCCCTTTTTGACTGCTTTGCCGCCTCATGGGCGATCCGCTGCCAGCGCTCCGTTTTTTTTGCCGCGTCTTTAGCATCTTTTATTTTAGCGACCGAACGGTCGCATTCAACAGGCACGATCCGAACCGCACCCAGCTCGACTGCCTTTTGGATGATGAGCTCAAGCTTATCCTGCTTTGGAAGCCCCTGAAAAAGCGTTATTTGTACGGGAGATTCTCTCGTGATTTCCACTTTTTCAAGACACAGTACATCTATGAAACTGTCCTGAGTTTGGCCTGCATGCGCAGCCTTTATCTGCGCAATGAACTCCTGGCCGTCAGCATCTGTCAGCTCTATCCGGTCGCCTTCAGTCAGCCTGAGGACTCTGAGAGCGTGATGGACTTCTTCCTGGGACACAATTCTGACTTGGCTTGGGCACGCCACAATTTTTTGTTCTATAAAAATTCTATGCATGGTCTGCGGCCCGCACCATCAGCGCGCGCCATTCTCCTCTCTCACGGACTTCAAGGATTTCGAATCCGCCGTCATTCATGGCTTCAAGAACCATGGGCAATTTCTTGTCGAGGATGCCAGAGCTGATCCAGACCGCGCCAGGACGCAGATAGGCCTTCATGCTGCCTGCAAGGTGCGCCACGACATCTGCAATGATGTTGGTGACGACGAAGTCCGCTGGTGAACTGACGACCTGCATCAGATCCCCTTCGTACACTTGAACCACCTCTGTGACCTGATTGGCTTCAATATTTTCCCGGGTCACAGCCACTGCCGCCGGATCAATGTCCGCAGCAACGACTTCCCCCGCGCCAAGTTTAGCCGCAGCAATGGCCAGAATACCGCTGCCGCAGCCTATGTCGTAAACCTTGTCCCCAGGCTCCACATTTTCCTCCAGAAACTCAGCACACATCGTCGTGGTTTCATGTGTCCCGGAGCCAAAAGCGCCGCCCGGATCCAGTTCTATGACCAGATCGAGGGGTTCCTGCTCAAAACTTTCCCAGGAAGGCTTAATGATCAGGTGTCTACCAATCCGGACAGGATGATAATATTTTTTCCATTCGTTCGCCCAGTCTGATTCGCGGATCTCTTTAATCTCAACCTCCGCGAGTCCGGGATCGAGGCCAAAGCTTTTTAGTCCTTCTACCTGCGCCCGAATTACCGGTACAAGGGCTTCGGGCGCGTCTGATTCAACATATGCCTTGACCAGGGCGCCTTCAAATTCAAATTTGATTTCGCTCTTGTCAAAGTAATCCCAATCACCTTCATACCCTTCATTGAAAATAGGGTCATTGGGATCCTCAACGACAATGCCCTGAGCGTCAAGCTCATACAATATATTTGTGACAGCGTCAACGGCAATTGACGTCGTCTTAACCTTTACCTCAAACCATTTCATGGTTTCTCCTCCAATACTTGGTCAGTCCTGCAGCATAGCGCCTCAACTTTGCAATGGGGCACCCCTCGAAATTATATCATATCTCAAGGTATAAAACACAGCAAAGCAGACCTGAGCGCGGGCCCTTTTCCACAGGGGCAGCGCACAAATCTGCTTTTAGCTGAATAGCCTCTATCAGTTGTTGAAGGCGTCCTTGACCTTCTCAAAAAACTTCTTTTCGCCTTTGGACTGATCCGGCTTTTCTGCGCCAACTTTTTCTCCCATGGCCTCAGAGTAAGCTTTAAGCGCTTCTTTTTGCTTTTCGCTCAGCTTTGTCGGAATCTTGACGATCACACGGACGTACTGATCACCCCGGCCATAGCCATTGAGCACAGGTACGCCCTTGCCTTTGAGCCGGAAGGTCTTGCCGCTTGGTGTCCCCTCCGGAATTTTATAGGACACTTTGCCGTCGAGGGTTGGCACAATGACTTCGTCGCCAAGCACTGCCTGGGCATAAGAAATTTCTATGTCGCAGAAGATATCATTGCCATCCCGTTTGAAAATCTCGTGACCGAGCACTTTGAGAACGACATAGACGTCCCCCCTTGGTCCGCCTTTGGACCCAAGGTCCCCTTCATCTCTGAGGGTCATCTGATTGCCGGTTGAAACACCTGCTGGTATTTTGATGTCTATCGTGCGCTTCTTTTTGACCTTGCCCTTGCCCTTGCAGGTATGGCATGGTTTCTCTATGGTCTTGCCAGTTCCGCCGCAGGCTTGACATGGACGCACAGAAATAGTTTCCCCAAACAGGCTTCGCTGGGCGTATTTCACTTCACCGCTGCCGCCGCACTGGGAACAGGTATTGACTTTCGAGCCTTCTTCAGCGCCAGTCCCACCGCAGGTATGACAATCTTCCGTACGGTAAAACTCAATCTTCTTCTCGACACCAAACGCCGCTTCAACGAACGTCAAAGTCAAGTCGACTCTCAGATCCGCGCCTTTTGCCGGACCGGATCTGCGGCCGCTGGAGCGGAAGCCGCCAAAGCCGCCTCCGAACATCTCATTGAGGATGTCCTCAAAACCGCCAAAGTCACCAAAGCCGCCTGCGCCGCCATAACCGCCTGAGTTTTGATTGACGCCGGCATGCCCGAACTGATCATAAAGATTGCGTTTTTCTGTATCACTGAGGACTTCATAAGCCTCGTTGATTTCTTTGAATTTAGCTTCAGCTTCTTTATCATCCGGGTTTTTGTCGGGATGGTACTTCATCGCCAGCTTTCGAAACGCTTTTTTGATCTCATCCTCAGAGGCACCCCTGGCGACGCCTAGAACCTCATAATAATCCCTTTTATCCAAAATCCCTACCGCCTTTCTTTCGTTGGATGGAGAAGACGCCTATGCAGATTGTCTTCTATGCGCTAGGCGTCTTGAGAGTCCGTTAATCCACGACTTCGTAATCGGCGTCAACGACAGTGTCGTCTCCGGATGGATGGGATGTCGAGTCACTTGCACCGGCGTTAGCCTGAGCTTCTGCTGAAGCTTTTTCGTACATTTTTTGAGCGATTGGATGGAACGCGTTGGTCAGTGCTTCAACAGCCGCTTTGATGGCGTCTGCGTCGTTACCTTCCAGCGATTTCTTGGCAGCTTCAATTTTTTCCTTGAGGTCTTCTTTTTCAGCCTCTGTCGCGCCATCGCCAATTTCGCCGAGGGCCTTCTCAGATTCATAGATCAGGTTGTCCGCGTTGTTTCTGACTTCCGCGAGCTCTTTGATCTTGAGGTCCTCTTCAGCAAACATCTCTGCTTCTCTGACTTTCTTCTCAATTTCTTCGTCCGTCAGGTTCGTCGTCGCTGTAATGGTGATGTGCTGAGTTTTACCTGTGCCGAGATCCTTTGCGCCAACGTGGACAATGCCATTGGCATCAATATCAAAGGTAACCTCAACTTGAGGAACGCCGCGGCGCGCTGGCGGAATGCCATCCAGCTGGAAGCGGCCAAGGGTCGTGTTGTCCTTGGACATTGGACGCTCGCCCTGGAGCACGTGAATGTCAACGGCCGTCTGATTGTCCGCTGCCGTTGAGAAGATTTGGCTCTTCTTGGTAGGGATCGTTGTATTTCTCTCGATCAGCTTTGTAAAGACGCCGCCGAGGGTCTCAATGCCAAGTGAAAGCGGCGTTACGTCAAGGAGCAGGACGTCGTGCACTTCACCGGAGAGAACACCGGCCTGGATCGCAGCGCCGAGGGCGACACATTCATCCGGGTTGATGCCTTTGTGAGGCTCTTTATTGGTATACTTCTTGACGACAGCCTGAACTGCTGGAATTCTCGTCGATCCGCCTACGAGGATGACCTGATCCAGGTCTCCTGCCTGAAGGTTTGAGTCCGCGAGCGCCTTCTTGAGTGGATCAATGGTCATGTTTACAAGCTTCTCAGTCAATTGATCGAATTTGGCTCGGGTCAGGTCCATATTGAGATGGAGAGGGCCATCCGCCGTAGCCGTAATGAACGGGAGATTGATGTTGGTCGTTTGAACGGAGGAAAGCTCTTTTTTGGCTTTTTCCGCAGCTTCTTTCAGACGTTGGTGCGCCATTCTGTCTTTTCGGAGGTCAATGCCGTTTTCTTTCTTGAAGCTTTCAGCCAGGAAATCGACGACGATTTCATCAAAATCGTCACCGCCAAGGTGATTGTTGCCGTTGGTCGCGAGAACTTCGAAAACGCCGTCGCCAATTTCGAGGATGGAGACGTCAAAGGTACCGCCGCCAAGGTCGAAAACGAGGATTTTTTGCTGTTTTTCAGTCTTGTCGAGGCCATAAGAAAGGGACGCCGCCGTTGGCTCATTGATGATCCGCTTGACATCAAGACCGGCAATTCTGCCAGCGTCTTTTGTCGCCTGGCGCTGAGCGTCAGAGAAATATGCCGGAACAGTGATGACAGCTTCTGTGACTTTCTCTCCAAGGTAAGCCTCAGCGTCTGCTTTGAGCTTCTGGAGAATCATAGCGGAGATATCCTGAGGTGTGTAGTTTTTGCCATCAATTTCGACATGGAAGTCTCTGCCCATATTTCTCTTGATGGAAGCTATGGTTCTATCTGGGTTGGTAATTGCCTGACGCTTTGCGGTTTCGCCGACCAATCTCTCTCCGCTCTTTGAAAACGCCACGACCGAAGGTGTCGTTCTGTTACCTTCCGCGTTAGGGATGACAACTGGCTCTCCGCCTTCGAGAACAGAGACGCAGGAATTGGTGGTGCCAAGGTCAATACCGATTACTTTTGCCATTGTAATTTCCTCCTATAATTAAATAATCATTTGTCACTTAAGTCCGTGCTGTCCTTACTTGGGCGTTGCTGAAGGATTATCATTTTTTATTGATGTCTATCCGTGCGCCGAAACCTTTACCATGCTATGACGAACGACTTTTTGATGCAGCGTGTAGCCCTTTTGAAATTCATCCAAAACCGTGTCAGGCGCGACGCCCTCCGCGGCTTCGGTCATAACAGCGTGGTGCAGCTCAGGGTCGAAAGTTTGTCCCACAGCTTCTATTGGGGAGACACCGTAATCTTTCAGAAGGTCACTGAGACTTTTTCTAATCATTTCAATGCCGCTGACGAGGTTTTTATTCTCTTCGCAGTCATAGTCCACTGTACTGAGCGCTCTGTCGAAATTGTCCAGCACCTTCAGAAGGTCCACGACCAGCTTTTCGTTGCCAAACTTGATCAGTTCTTGCTTTTCCTTTTCGACGCGCCTTCTGTAGTTTTGATATTCGGCTGTCAAGCGAAGAAACGCGTCGCTTTTTGCGGCGATTTCATCCGTCAGACGTTTGAGTTCTTTGTCAGTGGCGAGTTTTTCTTCGTCCACCGGCGAAGCGGTCTCTTCGGCTTTGATGTTGTTCTCAAAACCATCGGCCACCGTATTGCTTTGGTTCGTGTCTGCTGCCTCAGGCCTGTTTTGCGTGGAGTCCTGTGTAGGCTCTGCAGCTTCATGTTCCTTATGTGTTTGTTTTTTCAACCTTTACACCTGCCTGTCTTATAAATGGATGCCAGAGAAGAGCTCCGACAAAGTTTCTTTGATGTAGTTCACCATGGTCATGGCGTGGCCATAATCCATGCGCGTAGGTCCAAGGAGCGCTATTTTCCCAACCGCTTCGTTGTTGACACGGTAGGGCGTCGTAATGACACTGCAGCTCGCAAATGATTCAAGTCCAATTTCTGAGCCAATCTTGACCGTAATGCCTTCGAGCTCTATAGTCCCAATCAGCTGCTCGATAATTTTGTGCTGCTCGAGGGCTTCTGAAAGGGCCTTGGCTTTTTGACGCTCGTCAAAGTCCTGCATGGCGTAAATCTTGTCCTTGCCTTCAATCACGTATTCCATTCTGTCAAATTCCCTGAAGGTCTCCCTGATAATAGGCAGGAGGTACTCCAGCACACGGCGGTACTCAGGGAATTCTACCATAAGCGCGCCCATTTTCCTGATTTCGATCTCTTCAATGTGGCGTTGGTGGAAACGCTGACGAATGAGATCCGAAAGGGTATCCAATACGCTCTGCTCGACATCTACGAAATCAATGGGAATGGACTTGAAAACGCCTGAATCCGCCACCAGAATCATAAGCACCTTTGAGTGTATGATTTTGACCAGCCTGAAGTTTGAGAGCCGGCTTTTCTTGAACTGCGGCAAAGAGATTACAGAGACCATGCCGGTCAGTTGGCTGAGCAGCTGCGCGGCTTGCCGCACTACGTCCTCAACCTCGATCAGGTTGCCATGGAGAAGGCCTTTGATGAGGTCGATCTGATCCTTGTCAATGGGACCGTCCGTCAACAGCCGGTCGACGTAAAGCCTGTACCCTTCTTCAGAGGGAATGCGACCGGCAGAAGTATGGGGCTGCAGGAGATAACCCAGCTCCTCGAGGTCCGCCATTTCATTTCGGATAGTTGCGGAGCTGATGCCCACTGGAAATTTTTTCGCAATGGTTCTTGAACCCACAGGCTGAGCGGTATCGATAAAATCATCGATAATGAGCTTTAATATTCTCAGCTTTCGATCGTTGATTTGCATGGCTTCACATCCTTGTTGTTAGCACTCATGTTGATTGAGTGCTAACTCGATCAAATTTAGAATACCACCGCTCTCCTTTGCTGTCAAGAGTTTCTACAGAAAAAACCAGTGACATCCCGGACTTGGCTGGTTACTTTTCATAGCATTGCATGAGCTCCGTCAACTTTATGAACTTCATGACGGCTTTCTTAAAAGAGTTCCACTATGACGGCATTGGCAAAGTCCATACCTTCCTCTGTCAGCTTGAGGTGATTTTCCTCAATCACGATCCAGCCTTGCCGGATCAGCTTATTAACCGCGCCTGTCTTTTCTTCCAGCAGTACTTTTCCATAGCGGCTCTCGTAAATGCTTAGGGGAATCCCGTCGGAGAGCCTTAACCGCAGCATCAGCCATTCTTTTTCATCCTCCTGAGCGGTTATGGTTTCCCTGGAGATCACAGGCAGCTGCTTTTCATTGAGCCGCGAGAAATAGGCATCAAGATCAGAGGTGTTTTCATAGCGCTCGCCATTCAGGTAGCCATGGGCAGAGAGGCCAAGGGCTGCATAAGAACCGCAGTTCCAGTAATTGAGATTGTGACGGCAGGCTTTTCCCGGTTTCGCGTAGTTTGAGATTTCGTAGTGTTCATAACCCTGCGCGCCCAAAACCGCCCGTATGCGGTGGTCCATTTCGCGCTCAAGCGCTTCGTCCGGAAGGTTAAGCTGGCCCCGGCGTTCCATGAGGTCAAAGGGTGTGCCTTCTTCTATCTTGAGACCATAGGCTGATACATGCTCCGGTTTAAAATGGTTGACCCAGGACAGGACGTCCTCTATGGCTGAAAGGGTCTGTCCCGGGAGGCCTGTCATTAAATCCAGGTTGAGGTTGTCAAAACCCGCGCGCCTAAGCGCCTCAAAGGCCTTTTCAACATGTTCAGGCCCGTGAATGCGGCCTATTGTTTTCAGGAGTCCGGCGTCCATGCTCTGAACGCCCATACTGAACCGGTTGACCCCAATGGTTTTCAGGGTCTGAGCCAGGTACGGCGACACAGACTCGGGATTGCCTTCAACGCTCCATTCTGTCAGCGCTGAGAGGTCAAAGGTCTGGTTGAACAATTTGGCGAGCCTGTACCATGCCTTTTCTTCGAGGAGTGTTGGCGTTCCACCTCCAATAAAGAGGGTCTCAGGCTTCAGCTTCCCATAGTGCTGCATCAGCAGCGTCGCTTCGATCTCCAGAGCGTCCAGATAATCCTCTGCCCGGCTCAAATCCGGCATGGAGCAAAAATCACAGTAGTAGCATTTGCTCTTGCAGAACGGGATGTGTACGTATAATCCAAGACCCATTACTTTTCCTCCATTTTTTTGGTTGGGCCCAGTCCCCTACCAAAGCTCTGCTGTTTGGTGGGGGACTGGGCCCAACCAAACAGTCTGTCCCGCGTGGTCTGTCCCTGTCCCCCACCACCAACCACCACAAAAAAGCAGCTTCGCCCCGTTACAATAAGGAGCGAAGCCGCTGCTTGCGAAATTTTTGAGCGTCCCCGTTCACAGGCTTACGGAACGGATTACTTGTTGTCGTCGTACTTGAGCACCTCGAGGAACGCCTGCTGCGGCACTTCAACCGAACCGAGCTGTCGCATTTTCTTCTTGCCCTCTTTTTGCTTTTCAAGCAGCTTTTTCTTACGGGAGATGTCGCCGCCATAGCACTTGGCAAGCACGTCTTTGCGAAGGGCGCTGATGGTCTCCCTGGCAATGATATTGCCGCCAATAGAGGCTTGAATAGGCACCGCGAACTGGTGACGCGGGATGACTTCCTTCAGCTTTTCACAGATTACCCTGCCCCTTGATACGGCCTTCGTCGAGTGAACGATCATTGAAAACGCGTCAATAAGGTCCTTGTTCAGCAGCACGTCGAGCTTGACAAGATCTGATTCACGGTACTCCTTAAATTCATAGTCCAGAGAACCGTAGCCGCGGGTTTTCGACTTGAGCGCGTCAAAGAAATCATAGATGACTTCATTCAATGGAAGCTCATAATGGAGCCTGACACGCTTTGCATCCAGATAGTCCATGGAGAGCATGACCCCTCTTCGGTTCTGACAGAGCTCCATGATATTTCCAACATAATCCGTAGGGCAGAAAATATGGGCATCCACTATAGGCTCTTCCATGGTCAGGATAGACTGGCGCTCAGGGAGATTTGTAGGGTTCTGAACCATAATGACTTCGCCGTCCGTTTTCGTCACCCTGTAGATAACACTTGGGGACGTGGCGATCAAATCGAGATCAAACTCGCGCTCGAGTCTCTGCTGGATAATCTCGAGGTGCAGCAAGCCCAAAAATCCGCAGCGGAAGCCAAAGCCCAGCGCAACGGAGGTTTCAGGCTCAAAGGTCAGCGCCGCGTCATTCAGCTGAAGCTTTTCAAGGGCATCCCTGATGACGTCATAGCTTTCCCCTTCCGCCGGATAGATCCCGCAATAAACCATAGGCTGCGCCTTTTTGTAGCCCGGAAGTGGCTCAGCCGCCGGCCGGTCCGCGTCTGTTATAGTGTCGCCGACTCTGCAGTCTTTAACGTTTTTGATGCTGGCGGTAATATAACCGACATCTCCAGCCTTAAGAACCTCTACAGGCGTTGCCGATGGTATAAAGATCCCCACCTCGGCGACTTCGAAAACTTTCTTCGCGGCCATCATCATGATCTTGGTACCTTTCCTGACCTGGCCCTCTTTTATTCGGACCATAGCGACAGCGCCGCGATAGGAATCATAATAAGAGTCAAAGATCAGCGCTTTAAGAGGCCCATTTTCATCTCCGCTCGGCGCCGGCACTTTCTTCACTACGGCTTCCAGCACGTCTTCGATATTCAGGCCATCCTTGGCTGAGATCAAAGGCGCGTCTTCCGCGAGGATGCCTATGACTTCCTCAATTTCATGCTTGATCTCATCCGGCCTTGCGCTTGGCAGATCAATTTTATTGAGTACCGGAACGATTTCAAGGCCCTGGACATCCGCCAAGTGAACGTTGGCCAAGGTCTGGGCCTCGACGCCCTGTGACGCGTCCACCACCAGCACAGCGCCCTCACAGGCTGCCAGGCTTCTGGAAACCTCATAAGTAAAGTCCACGTGACCCGGGGTATCTATCAGGTTGAGGATGTATTCATCCCCATCTTTGGCTTTATAGACGAGGCGCGTGGTCTGAAGCTTGATGGTGATGCCCCGCTCCCGCTCAAGGTCCATGGTATCCAGGATTTGTTCCTTCATTTCACGCTGCGTCAAAAGTCCGGTGGACTGGATCAAGCGATCCGCCAAAGTCGACTTTCCATGGTCAATATGCGCGATGATGCTGAAGTTCCTTATTTTATCCTGTCGATTCAACGGTTTCGACATTAAAGTATTCCTCCCAATCATTGCAGTTCAGAGTAATTTTCTACTCTAAAATCTTAACAATTATAACACAGCCGCAAAACCTTAACAACGTTTATGTAGAAGGTTCAATTAATTACCTTCTAATTATCGTTGCATTTTGTATTTCGTCGTGATAGAATACTTTTGTTGAAGATCTAAGTGGGAGGTGAAAGTAAATGGCAAATATCAAATCTGCCGAGAAAAGAATTTCAGTCATCAAAAAGAAGACGCTTTTAAACAAGTCTCGCAAATCTGCTCTCAAAACTGCAGAAAAGCGTTTCCTCGAGGCAATCGCAGCTGGTAACAAAGCGCTCGCTCAGGAAAAATTGACTTTCGTTGAGAAAAAGCTTTCGCAGGCAGCCGGCAAAGGTACTATTCATAAGAACGCGGCTTCCAGAAAGATTTCCCGTCTCAATAAGCGTCTCAAAGACATGATCGCTGAATAAACTTTCTTAAACGCCGTCACGTTCCCCAAGAAAGTGTTCACTTTCAAATAAGTTGAGCCGTTGAGAAATCAACTTGACAAATAAGCGTATGATCCCTTTGGGTGTCATACGCTTTTTTATTTAAAAGGAAATTGGTTGGTGACTGTCCCCAACCAATTTTTTGTGTGTTTATAATGGATTTCAAGCTTTGTAAGTGCCTTCACCCTGTCCATTACCGCGTAAGGTTAAGTGGTCTGAGCGGGCGCCTGACAGATATGGCTGTCAGCAGAGTATCCAGTGAAATCCAGGCGTTTGCCCTGCCTGACTTGATCCAGTGATCCAGTCGGGCCGCCTCAATAATGTAATCATTTAACAACGTGGTATCGATCGATCTGGCTTGCTTCGCAAGCAGCTTGGCACGGTAACTGTGTATGGACAGGCGCTTGGCTATGTCCGCGTCACTGTACCCCGTATCTGACATCAGCCGCACGAGATGGAGCTGCGTCAGGGCTTTATATAAGGTGCCGAGAAGCAGGACTTCGGATTCACCTTCAGCACGGAGAAATTCGACCATAGCCAGAGCCTTTGGCAAGTCTTGGGCCACCGCAGCATCCACTAATTTAAAGCTGCTGGCCTCGAGATTCTGCGGGACGACTTTGAGGATCTCCGCCTTGGTCAGAGGCCCCTTTCCCGAACATAGAGAGATCAGCACTTCAAGATGCTTGTCTATTTCCTGAAGGGAAACCTCTGCGCGGTAATCGAGGTAAGCCAGTCGGTCCACCAGAAATTGGCGCGTCCTGTCATCAGATTCAATGCCGCTCCTTTTCAGGCGCTGGGCAATCCACTTGTTAAATTCAGCCGCATCCAGGCGGTCAAAGGATACGACTCGGCCGCTTTTTCCAAGTCGTTCACTCCATTTCAAGCGGTTATCCGGCTTAGGCCCACAGATAAAAATTGCCACAGTAGAGAGGGGCGGATTCTCAAAGCATGCCTTTAACGCAGCTTCTCCAGCTGGACTGAAGGCTGCCTTCTTGGCAAAGAACCCGGCATTTTTGAAAACGATCAATCTGCGCTCTGATAAAAAAGGCAGCGTCTCCATTTTTTCCACCATAGCTTCAGCACTGAGCTGCTCAGTGTTTTCAACCTGATAGTTGAAGGGCTCTGTGGCTTCTTCAATCAGGGCTTTTTTCGCATGGGCAAGCATACTGTCCATCAAAAAAGTTTCAGGCCCCCAGAAAAGATATAGCGGCTTTAGGGCATTGCTTTTGAAATCGTCATAAAACTCTTTATAGGCCAAAGATAACCACTCCAGTTCCATAAAAATATTACACGGGCCATGATTCCGCAGACACCAGACAGTCCCTGTCCCGGCCATGAAATTACTCTGTCATACGTTTTAAATAGACCGCAGTTCCATCAGTTTTGATCTCCACACAACCGCTTTCATCCGTGCGAAAAGTCAAAAATCCGCTGCGCTCAAGTGTTTCAAGTGTCTTAGCTCCAGGATGACCAAAGCTGTTTCGTCCCACTGAGATCACAGCGAGGCCTGGATTCAGAGCGGCAATGAAGGCTTCGTCACTGGAAGTCTTCGAGCCGTGATGGGCGACCTTCAGGATGGTTTTCAAGTCGGGAATCCCGTCTATTATAGCATACTCCTGCCGCGCTGTGATATCACCGGTGAAGAGAAACGCAATCTCTCCGGAGACAAAAAGAAGGACTATGGAAGCTTGGTTGGGATCTGTCGCTCGATTATGGGCAAAAGGACTGAGTACCTGGAGACGGCTATTTTTGAGTTGAATCTGATCGCCGGCACTTGCTGCAAGAAGCTCAGTGCCCACACTTTGGGCTAAAGGGATCAGACTGCCATAGGCTTCAGGGGAAACAGCGGCGGAAATGACAAGTGCGCCCACCCTCAGGCGCTTCAGAACCGCCTCCGCGCCGCCTGTGTGGTCCAGGTGGGGATGTGTCAGTACCATCAGATCGAGACGCGAGACACCTGTTTTGAGCAGCAGCTGATCCATTTCGCGAAACGTGCGTCCATCTCCAGTGTCAATGAGGATATTCTCGCCGCCGCGGGTCTGAAGCAAAGCCGCGTCCCCCTGACCCACATCAAAATATCTCACCCGGTCCATGGGCTGCAGCCAAGCTTCAACGGGCAGAGAAAAAACAATCACCGTGAGGAGCAAAGCTGCAGCTGTAAGCTGAAGCCGTCCAGCTTCAAAGACCTGGGCTCGCTGGCGCCTCAGGGCAAAAAGTCCAAGAGCCCCTGCAGTTCCACCTGCGGTAAAAAGCCCCGGCGTTGCCACGACCATAGATGGTTGCTGGACCGCGTTCTCAGCAAAGCGAACCGTCACCTCAATCAGCTGTAAGATCTGGGAAGAGCACCACCCGGTCAGCGCCGGAATACCAGGCAGCGGCGACGTTAAAACAGTGATAAACGCCAGAGGGAGCGCTATGCCAGTGAGAAAAACCACGGGAAGATTGACCAGGATGGAAATCAGCGTCAATGTATTGAAGTGCACTGCCGCGGGCAGTGCCGCAGCAGCCAGAACAGACAGGCTGAGCGCCGGTCCATGGAGAAGTTTCAAGCCCCGGCGCCCCTCCTCATTATTATAGGCTGGACTTGGTTTAATCAATGCAGGCAGAATGGCAGCAATGCCATAAACCGCCGCCATGGACATTTGATAACCCACGTCAAACAGTAGGACTGGCCTGAAAGCAAGAAGCCCCGCCCCCACCAGCCCAAGGACATTCAGACGGTCATAGGGCCTGCCCGAAGCTTGAAGGGCCACCGCCAAAATCAGCATCCCTGCAGCGCGCATAGCTGAGCTTTTCAACCCCACTAATCCAAGAAACGACAGCACCATCACCAGCAGACAGATTTTTTTGATCTTATAGGGCAGCTTTAAACGGTCTAAGGCGATCTCCACACCTGAAAACAAAATTCCAAAATGCAGACCGGACACTGCAAGGATGTGAGCCGTACCCGTCTGTCTGTAGACGGCCAGGAGCTCCGGATCCAGGTCCGCGGTGTCGCCCAGGATCATGGCTGCCGCCAGCTGCCCAGCGTCCTCCCCCATTCCTGCCAATAGCCGCTTCAAAATTTCCTGCCGGACTTGTTCTCTGAGGAAGATTCTCCAGTGACCCCCACGATCCAAACGCTCAACTCGGTCGATCGTGCCCTGAAACCCAATCCCTCTCGAATCCAAATATTGTCTGTAATTAAACATCCCTGGATTCCTGGGCAGGGCTGCCGATTGAAGGCTTAAGGTCATCTTGTAATACCGCCCCACTTCAAGATGCACTTCAGGTTTGATAACAGCCCTGAAGGTCTCAGGCAAGCCTATGTCTTCCCCGTCATGGACGGATACGCAGTAGATCAGTTTTTCCTCACTCAAAGCACTGTAGCGGTCCACATAACCTACGGCTGTCACGACCACTGGGTTTTCTGTCCTGAAAGCTTGTTCCTGCCTGGTCATGAGCCAAGAGCCTGCCCAGAAAGATATCAAAACCAGAAAAAGCGCTGTCCCGCGGGACGCGGCCGGCTCTCGCCTCCCCAAAGCTTCGCTCAGGCCCGTCCAGGGCTCCGTCATTACCCATGAAATGCCCACAGCTATACTCAGAGCCAACCACAACACTATGCGGTCTGCAGCTGCCATTATTCCAAAAGCAAGGCCTACCCAGAGATTGAGCGCTGGTCGCCGCACAGGCATTTCCCCTTCGTGTTTTGATTGGTTCAGGGCTGAAGCGTCAATGTGGATAGCACAACCTCTGTATAGCTATTATTGCATTTAATGTAATTATATGTCAATTTTATAATGTGTCATAAAACAAAAAATAAAAAAAGAAAGGGCGCGCTGAATAAAAGCGTCCCTTCCTTCCACTTGCTGTTCAATTAAGTACAAACTATCAAATTTACTTTCTGTCTCGATCCGCAAACGAATCCAGCTCATTTGGATTCATCCGCTTCAGTAAATTGGCCTTCTTAAACGCGATCAAGAGCGGATAACCCACAATTCCCCCGCCTATAGCTTGGGTAAGGTTGTAAGGCACGCCTGCTACCGCTTGGGCAAAGCCATACAACACGATTTCGTAGGCTAAATAGCCTGCGATCATGGCGACCCCGCCGGCAATGAAAGCTACAATATAAGCCCCCGTAAGACGCGCCATTGTCTGCCCGTTGTGGTAAAACGCTTTGAAAATCCAACCGGCGAGAAACGCGTCCAGCGCCTTGATGACCAGTGTCGCTGGCGCGTAAATGGTATAGCCTGTGAGAAAATCAGCGATCATGGATCCAATCCCCGCAGCAAAAGCCCCATAAAACGGTCCAAGGACAATCCCGCTAATATAGACCAGGCTGTCACCTATATGAATATAGCCTTTTGGTATTGGAATCTGGATCATGGTTGTTCCAATCGCCACAAGCGCAGCCAAAAGTCCAATCAGGACCACAGTCTTTGTCGTAAGTTTTTTCAAGGTGTCGTTCCTCCCTCTGTCTAACTGCTGGATAACCTCTGCAGTGGATTATACACTGATCCCTGCGGCGCATCAACACCAATTACAGCGAATTGTATCGCAACACTATAGCGCAGCAGCTTGCAAAGGAGGTTAAAAAACCTGCAGAAGGCATCACTGACCCATACACTTTCGCTTACGGCTTATGGACTTCAGGCAGCTGCGTCTCTTTCTCCGCCAACTGAACCGCCTGACCCTTTCCATCCAGCTTGATAAAATACTCGTGCCTGTGATTTCTCTGAAGCGCCCCATCCACAATGAGCCCGTTATTGACAAGCATATTCAATTGGGTGCGGTGGGCCAGAATTGCCTTTGCCTTTTGCGCCGCCACCCGCTCAATCTCTATGATCGTGGTAATTTCTTCAATTGGGCTGCCCATAAGTTTACCGTTTTTCAACCGGCCTGCACGGTTATCCACCGTAGCCAGATAAACCGCCTGAGGCTCATAATTGAGCCTGCCTTCTTTCAGAAGCTTCATCACCCACTGGTGAATGGTTTTATGGTCCGGATGGTGAGAGATGCCATTGACTTCAAAGGTATAGATCAGCTCCGGCTGAAGGGCATTCAGGCGCTCAGACAGCTTGGCGACTGCTTCAGCCTCGTCTTGATTCACCAGAGTGGCATCTAAATAATCCAGGAACTGAACTTCTTTAACGCCTAAAATCTCTGCGGCCTTCAGCAGCTCTTGCTCTCTTACCGGACCAAGATCCTCTTTTTTGACATACTCTCTGTCGTAGGCCGTGCTGGCCTCCCCTTTAGTGGCGCAAATCAGGTGGGTCTCCCAGCCCATTTCCGCAAGTTGAATCAAAGTTCCACCTATAATGATCGCCTCATCATCCGGATGCGCAAAAATGCCAACGGCTCTATTCATAAGGTTACCTCCATTTTGTATTGTTTTCTATCAGTTATGACGTTGTCCGTCACTTGTTTTTACTGGCGACAAACGTCTCTATAGTCTTAATTGTGGCCTCTGACAGCCTCAGCCCTTCACAGGCAAGGTCGTTCGCCTTACGCCTGATCACTTCGTCGCAAAGCTCCCCATAGCGGCTGTAATGATCCACCGCCATAGCTTTCAGAGGATCATACCAGTGCGCGGCCGACTTATAATCCGGCAGCGGCATCTGGCGAAGCGGTGTCGCGTACAGCTCAAGGACGTCACCCTTTCTTTTCCCCCTGACACTGAGCCAGAAAGCATAGAGATCAGTCGAAAGAAGGAGCGCTGTTGCTATGAGATCTTCACGGCTTAGCGTCAGTGTCCCTGAAGCCTTGACTTCGTTTGTAATCATTAACGCTGCAGCTTCTGAAACGCCTTCCCAAAACGTCATTTGTCCAACCGTCTCTCTGCTGGAATCTCCGCAAGGCTCAAACGTTTCGCTGTATTCCTTTGGCGTCAGGTAATACAGGTCCGCACTGCCATAATAAGGCTGATCAGTATAGGCAAACGCATTATTGAGCGCCCGGTGGGGAACTACAATTTTCGGTCCTTCAAACATGGCTTCCGTCCTTGGCCACTGCAGCGCATACCAGGGTCTGACCCCATTCTTAACTTCCCTGCGCCTTGAAAGCTTTTCCCTGAACCGGCTCAAATGCCTGAAAGCCCCCGGGAACCGCGTCTCAAATTCTTGGATTTCCCCTGGTATATAAAGGAGTTGGAAGCGTGCTTCCACGTCGACTTTACCGCGCTTGACCTGACTGTTCTTGTAAAATGGTACCAAGAGTGAGGTTTCAAGCGCAAGTCGCTCAGCCTCTTCCGGCGTTAAGACAAAAACGCCCACCTCCGGGGCCCTGTCATAGCCGCTGACTATGCCTTGGCGAACCTCAAAGCACTCTCCGAAAGTTCGATTACAGGACGCTTCTATTTCCTCAATTGCCATGGGCTCACCTGGATGAAGGGAAAAATAAAAATTTCCGAACCGGCTTACAATCTGACCAGGTGTTAAGGTCAAAATATCACCAGCCTGCCGCCAGCGCTCTGAAGCCTGTAAAGCTTTTGGCTTTGCTGGAACCTCTACATAACGGCAATTTTCTTTGGTTCCCCGTCTGTAATGAAAAATGACGTTGTCCTGACCCGCAGCATCCTTGAAAAGGGATCCGCCTCCAAAACGAGCCATATCCGTGAAGCTGCCCTGGCTTGACATGGCCTTCCTGAGGCCGGCCCCGCCGTCCGCAGTAAAAAAATAACCCGTGGTGATCAGCCCCATGACGCCACCCTCAGCGAGAAGGGCAATGCCAAGGTGAATAAAGTAATAGAAAAAATCCATATTCTTTTCGTAATGGGCTGCGCCAAAGGGATAGCTTTTCGCCTCGTCAAAAAGGGCCTTATGATTTTTCTCGCCTATATACGGCGGATTGCCCACGACCAGGTCATAGCCGCCACCAGCCAGGACGTCAGCTGCCGGGTGGCTTTGAAACAACCTGTCCGTATCCAGCACATTCCCTGTATAGCTGCTCAGAGCGTCCGGCGGCAGCTCAAAGTAAGCTGACATCCTATCTTTGTATTGGGCGACAGGCTCAGGCTGCAGGTCAAAGAGATGTGTCCGGATTGCAGCTTCGGTCAGGAGTCCGTGATCCATGTCGAGTGTCACGAGCAGCTGCTCAAGAAAACTGAGCCACGCCACGGCAAAGACGCCGTCACCCCCCGCCGGGTCGACCACGTGCCACTTCACCATGCGCTTTAACCATTGACTGGCAGTCTCCGGGCTTGATTCCGGCTGATCGAAGAGGCGCTGTACCTCATCAGGCTTTACCTTTGCCACATAAGACAGCCTGCGAACGGCCGCGGTTTTTACAGTCTCGTAAGCCACGTCAAAGGGTGTGTAGAAGCTGCCGGTCTGGTCCCGGTGCTGCTGGTGCATCTCCCTGTCGAGGCCGCCCCAGGCTTCATAGCAGGCTTTCAGCGTTCTTTCCAAGTCGTGTCAACTCCCGTCTTTTAATGGCTTCAGGATTCCAACAGATCCTCCATGGAAAGTACCTCATCCGCGAAATGAACTGCACGGCCGCCCAGCAGTGTTTCAAACCAGCGCTTTGCGGCTGTCAATGCCTCTGCTTCGACACACTCGAGAACAACTTTATTCTTCATCAGAACAATTTCCGAAAGGATATCACCCTCATGCATAAGCCTGTAAATCAGGTCCTCCGGCTCATCCAAAGCAATCTCGCATTCTGCGGCCGCGTCCAACACCACTTTTATGTCTTCAAGGCTTTGATGAAGATAAGTGGCCTGATGGACGAAAAACGCCTCTTCTTCAGTAAGCTCTTCTTCCAAAATGGTGTCCAGAATGTCGAGGTACCGCATCATGAGAAGTGCGTTTTTTGAAAGGAATTCTCCGAGGTCTTCCGCCGCCCGCTCCTCAGCGTGCCGTTCAAGGATCGCGCGCTTGAAGGCTTCCATGGATTCCTTTTGATAACTTTCAAAGTTGGGGGCAATCACGTGACCATTTTCAAAGAAAAAAATTCTGCCGGCCAGGAAATCGACCCCTTCTAAAATTTCAGGATTGAGCAGCGCATAATCACGTTTGGTGAACACATCCTTTAAAAAGCTATGATCACCGTGGCGCATGACCTCAAAACCGCTGAAATAACTGCGTCTGGCAGCCTGATAAAATTCTGAATACGTACGGGCTTCCTGGCCGTAGCGGTCAGCAAAGCTAAGCCCCTGCTGCCTGTAGACATAAAGAAGATAATCCTCGAACAGGGCGGGATGCACTTCAGCGGTTTCTTCTCCGCGGTAAGTCGAGTCAGCTTGCTCTATGATCTGCGCGAAGCGGGGTTCCATGCTGAAAAACAACAGATCCTCAGTAGCCTCACGCCAATCCTGCCAAATAGTTGTAGTACGCTGCATTTTTTGTCCTCACTTTCAGGTTGCCGTAAACGGCGGATTCTATGATATTATAGACTTTAACAGGAAAATTGTCCATGCTGTACGCCTAATGGGACTGCGCTTACGCTGCCCTGAACGTTATTGAAAAATTCTAAAGGAGTGAACACCCAAATGACACGTCTTATTTATCTCGAAACACCAGAGCTTCTGGAATGTGAGGTCCAGGTTCTCAGCTGCGAGCCCCATCCAGAAGGCGCAGTTCTATCCCTGGACCAGACGCCCTTTTATCCGGAGGGCGGTGGACAGCCCAGCGATACTGGTTATATAGGCAGCGCGGCCGTAACCATGGTTATGACGAATGGCGAAAAAGAAGTGCTTCATATTGTCGATAGGCCAGTGCCCCTTGGAACACAAGTTGCCAGGGTCGACCGCGACCGACGTCTTGACCATACCCAGCAGCACGCCGCCCAGCACCTGCTGTCCGCCTGCCTCTTGGAACTGTGTAATGCCAAAACCATAGGCTTTCACATGAGCGAAGCTTACACCTCCATTGACCTGGATCAGAAAATTGAAAAGGCAATGCTGGAACGCGCAGTCCTCATGGCTAATGAAGCGGTCCGTGAGGCGCTGCCTATTGAGGCGCTATATCCAGATGAGGCAGCGCTTCAGGCCTTGCCGCTCAGGAAAAGGCCTAAAGTCGAGGACAACATCCGCGTCATAAAAATTGGCGACCTGGACTACTCGCCCTGTGGTGGTACCCACCCCGGAAGCACCGCCGGCATAGGCTGTGTCATTGTGACCCGGTCTGAAAACTACAAAGCAGGCACCAGAATTGAATTTCTTGCCGGAGAGAGAGCAATCCGGGACACGCTTAATAAAAACGCAGATTTGACAGTGCTGAGTCAGACTTTGGCGACACCCGTTTCAGAAATTGTCGCTGGTGTTGAGAAGCTTTTAAATAGTCAAGCGAGACTCGAAAAAGAGCTGCGTCTCGCTAAAACTGCGCTGCTGGACTTCGAAGCCCAGGGCCTTGCAGACGCGCTGAATAAAGCTGAAAGAAATCAGCTGATCCGCATCCTGGAAGCGAAGGAGATGGGAGAGCTGCGCGTTCTGGCTGCATCAGCCCTGAAAAGCGTGCCTTCAGGCGTCCTCATCCTTGCGAGCAAGAGCAGCGACGGCGCTCAGGCTCAGCTGCTGTGCGCCAGAGGTGAAGCCCTTGGACAGCTGGATATCCGAGAAGTCTTTAAGCCCGCTATTGCCGTCCTCGAGGGACGTGGCGGCGGAAACGCGACCACTGCTCAGGGGGGCGGACCAAAGGCTGAAAAGCTGGCTGAGGCGCTGGCCGCCGCTGAAGAGGCGCTCCAGGTGCTGATATAACCGGTAAAACAGGCTTCACTTAAGCCCCTTCAGGCACCCAAAGCAGCCTCCCTTGTTCCCATTGCAGCTTGAGTTTTTTTTGATCCTTCAAATATTTGAGGTGTGCCCTGACAGCAGTATGGTTGAGATAATACTGACCCGGGGTTTCCACCATATCAAGTTGCTGGCAGAGCGCCGCGTGAATGGTCGTATCCTCCGCGCCTTCTGAGGCGAGACTGAAAATGAGGTCATTGATTTCCAGAAGCACTGACCGGTTAAGGTCAATAAGCGCATGGATCTCTGACCTGTAGCCGCCGTGGGACAGCAAATAACCACTGGCTGGAAGCTTGGAAACCCTGTCCAGCGTTTCAAGATGCTGCCCCAGGTCGTGGACGAACATCAGCTTATGCTTGGTGACCAAAGCTTCCGGCATCACTGCGTCTGCCACGTGGAACAGTCCCTCTTCTGTGATCACGCCCAGCATAGCCGGGCTATGCCCTTTTAAATCCACCAGTGTCAGCCTGCGGTCCTCCAGCTCAAATACCCCGGGGCGTAGTTTGACATCCACCAGGGACGGCTTGGCGCAGTAGAATTTGTTCAGCAACTCCGAAATTGGCGCGCAGCCAAAGAGAAAGTGGGGCTCAAGATCCGGGTGCTCAATATAGTGGCTCTCACCTTCTGTGGCGTAAATCTTAACACCCCGGTTTCGGGCGGACCAGGCGTTTCCCCCAATGTGATCCGCGTGGGCATGGGTGTTCAAAATCGCTTTGAACGTACCCCAGGTGTCACCAACGCCTTGCAGCGCTTTTTTGACAGCGCTGTCCTCGACGCCGGAATCGATCAGGGCAAAGCCGGACGCCAGCTTCAGTACGCCTATGCTGACAGCGCTTTCAAATATTCCCGTTTGCTCAGTGAGTTGCCTAAAGCTCATGATGTACCTCCAATTTCATTTTTTATATTGAGAAATTTTCGTTATGACAAAGCCCGGACAGGCGATCCCGTCCGGGCTTTTTAATTGGTCAGCGGAATTAGCGCCTACAGTCGTGGTGCGTTGACCGGCGTTTTTCTGTTACCCGTAAAGTAAAGGTGTTAAGCAATTTTTTTCGGGTGTGGGCACTGTGACCATCGGCAAAAAAATTTCCTTTAGTCTTTGATTAGAACAGATCAGACTTTAGGGGTGCCTTTTGCCGCTGCCTCGAGGTTTTTCTTCGCGTTTGCGAGCATCAGCTTAAGGCGGTTGATTTGGTTGACTTCGCTGGCACCAGGATCGTAATCTATGGCGGCAATGTTCGCGTTCGGGAAGTTGAGCTTGAGCTCGCGGATCATGCCTTTGCCGGTGATATGGTTCGGAAGGCAGGCAAAGGGCTGCAGGCAAGCAATGTTAGGTACGTCCGACTCCAGCAGCTCGACCATTTCGGCTGTCAGGAACCAGCCCTCACCGGTTTGGTGACCCAGGGACAGGATCCTCGAAGCGCCCTTGGCCTTGTCCATTATGGACTTTGGCGCTTCAAAGCGCTTGCTGGTGTGGAGGGCGTCCTTGATGACGCCTCTGAAAGACTCAATATACTGGACGACCATGTTGCCCGCCAGTTTCTTGAAGTAAGACGCTGCCAGCAAGTTGTGCTTGATGACGCTGTTGTAGCTGCTGTACAGGAAAAAGTCCGCGAGATCCGGAACGACGACTTCAGCGCCTTCCGTTTCAAGGAATTCAATAATATTGTTATTGGCGGTAGGGTGGTATTTGACGAGGATTTCTCCGACAATACCTACTTTGGGTTTTGGTATGTCATGGATTTCCAGGGTATCAAATTCCTTGACGAGCTGAGTAATGTTTTTCTTGAAGGTCGTGAGGCGGCCGTCCTCCACATTTTTGCTGCAGATTTCCGACCATTTCTGATAGAGCGCATTTGCGGAGCCTTTGACCTTTTCGTACGGCCGGACTCTGTAAAGCACGCGGCTAAGGACGTCGCCGTAGAGCATGCCTATGATCAGCCGCCTGAGCAGCGGCAGCGTCAGCTTAAAGCCTTCAGATTTTTCAAGGCCACCCGCGTTGAGGGAAATGACCGGTATGTGCGACATATCCGCATCCTTCAAAGCCTTGCGGATGAAGCCAATATAATTCGAGGCCCTGCAGCCGCCACCGGTTTGGGAAATGATGACTGCCGTCTTCGACAGGTCATAGCGGCCGGATTTAAGCGCAGCCATGATCTGACCTATGGTCAGTATGGAGGGGTAGCAGGCGTCGTTGTGAACGTATTTCAAGCCTTCGTTGATAGCCTCTGTGTCCACGGACGGCAGGATCTCAAGCTTGTAACCATGGCGGGCAAAGGCGTGCTCCATCATGTCAAAATGAATGGGCGACATCTGAGGCGCCAGGATGGTATGAGTCGTCTTCATTTCCTTGGTGAACTTGACTTTTTGATCCGCAGGGTACAGCAGCTGTGGCTCGTAGTCAACTTTGTCCCGCTCCTTCATGACCGCAAGGAGTGAGCGGATCCGGATGCGTGCCGCCCCCAGATTGTTGATCTCATCAATTTTGATTAAAGTATAGAGCTTGTCATGTCGCTTCAGGATCTCCTGAACCTGGTCAGAGGTCACGGCGTCAAGGCCGCAGCCAAAGGAATTGAGCTGGACCAGCTCGAGATTTTTGTTCCTTGCCACGAAATGCGCGGCATTGTAGAGCCGGCTGTGATAACGCCACTGGTCGAGTACCCGGAGGGTTCTGTCACCCTCGTGAAGGTGGGCAATCGCGTCTTCGGAAAGCACCGCGAGGCCATAGTTGGCGAATACATTAGGGATGCCGTGATTGACCTCCGGGTCAATGTGATATGGACGGCCCGCCAGGACTATGCCCTTTGTTCCCGTTGCAGACAGGTACGCCAGAATTTCCTCGCCTTTTGCGCGCACGTCAGCCTTGTAAGCCTCCAGCGCTTGATAGGCTGCGCTGATGGCATTATGGATGTCATTGTTTTTCAAGGAAAACTGCTTCGCTATATACGGCGTCAGGATCTTTTTTAGCCTCGTTTCGTCGTTAAGAGGCAGAAAAGGATTCATGTAATGTACTTTATTTTGACGCACATCATCCATGTTAACCCGGATCGTCTCCGGATAAGAGGTGACGATAGGACAATTGAAGTGATTTTCCGCGGAGTCCACTTCCTTGATGTCATAAGGAATCGAAGGATAGAAAATATGTTCGACGCCCTTCTCAATCAAATCCGCGATGTGCCCGTGGACCAGCTTTGCCGGGTAGCAAACGGACTCGGAAGGAATGGTCTCCATGCCCTTTTGGAACAGGTCATGGCTTGAACGCCCAGAAATGACAACCCTAAAGCCGAGCGTCGTGAAGAAGGTATGCCAGAACGGGTAGTCCTCATACAGGTTCAGAACCCTTGGGATGCCAATTGTCCCACGAACCGCCGCCCCTACTGGAAGCGGCTTGTAATCAAAGACCCTGTCATATTTATATTGGTAAATATTAGGTGGCGCCTGAAGCTTTTTATGCTCTCCAAGGCCTCTCTCACACCGGTTGCCGGAAACAAAACGGTTGCCGCCCTCAAATTGGTTGATAGTGAGCAGGCAATGGTTGCCGCAGGTCTGGCAGCGTGCCGTAGAGGTCTTATAGGTAAAGCTCTCCAGCTTGTTCAGCGGCAGGATCGCGGAAGACGTCCCTGGAATGTAATTCTGGGCACTGATCAGCGCAGCGCCAAAGGCACCCATAAGGCCGCTGATGTCTGGTCTCACAACTTCTCTGCCAACTGTTTTTTCAAAGGCTCTCAGGACAGCTTCGTTGTAAAAGGTTCCGCCCTGAACGACAACCTTCTCCCCCATTTCCTCAGGATTTCTGAGGCGGATCACTTTGTAAAGGGCATTCTTGACCACGGAATAGGAAATGCCCGCGGAAATGTCACCAACACCGGCCCCTTCCTTTTGGGCTTGCTTAACTCTTGAATTCATAAAAACCGTACAGCGGGTTCCGAGGTCTACGGGATGGGACGCCTGCATGCCCGCTTTTGAAAACTCTGTGACTGGGTAGCCCAGAGAGCCGGCAAAAGTCTCAATGAAAGAACCGCAGCCTGAAGAACAGGCTTCGTTAAGCATGATACTCTCAATGAAACCATCCTTGATTCGCATACTCTTCATGTCCTGTCCACCTATGTCAATGACAAACTGAACACCTGGAAGAAAATGGTCTGCCGCCTTGTAGTGGGCAACGGTTTCGATCTCGCCATGGTCGACCTGGATGGCTTCCCGGATCAAATGCTCACCATAGCCCGTAACCGTGGCGGCGCCAATATAAGCCGCCTCAGGCATTTTTTCATAGAGCTGTCTGATGGCGCTTATGGTAGATTTCAGAGGACTGCCACCGTTGGAGCCATAATGCGTAAACAGGAGGCGCAGGTCGTCATCCACGGCCACGACCTTGGTGGTCGTGGAGCCGGCGTCAATGCCAAGGAAAATTGGGCCTCGCGCCGCGCTTAAATCCGCCCGGTCCACCGTTGCCTGTCTGTGTCTGTTCCTGAAGTTTGTAAGTTCGCTCTCATCCCTAAACAGTGGTTCCAGTTCAGGAATCTGCTCAGCATCCTTAATGTCAAAATCTGGCAGCCGCTCAACCAAAGTCTTCAGTGAAAGCAGCTGTTCCGAATCCTTAGCTTCATATGCCGCGCCTATGGCTACCATGAAATGCGCGTGGTCAGGAAATATAATCTCACCCGGTTTAAGGTCCAGTGTCTCCACGAACCTGCGCCGGAGCTCCGACAAGAAATACAGCGGACCACCCAGAAAGGCGACATTGCCCCGGATAGGTTTTCCGCATGCCAAGCCACTGATCGTCTGATTGACCACCGCCTGAAGTACGGATACAGCAATATCGTTTTTGGGCGTCCCCTCATTCAAAAGCGGCTGGATATCAGTTTTAGCGAAAACGCCGCAGCGGGATGCAATAGGATAAATGACTTTATAGCGCATAGCCATTTCGTTCAGGCCAGAGGCATCTGTACTGAGGAGTGACGCCATCTGATCAATAAACGCGCCTGTTCCGCCGGCGCAGACGCCATTCATGCGCTGCTCCAGGGAGGTCCCAAAATAAGTAATCTTCGCGTCTTCCCCGCCCAGCTCAATGGCCACGTCCGTCTGAGGGTACAAAGTCTCTATGGCCTTAGTCCCGGCTATGACTTCCTGAACGAAAGGAATGCCAAGAAGGTCACTGATTAATAAGCCGCTGGAACCCGTGACCTTGAACTTTAGCTGAGTGTCCCCAAAGGTCTCATAAACCTCCGTCATCATGGCCCTGACTGTGCCCTTGATGTCTGACATGTGCCGTCTATATTGATTGTAGCGGAGTTCGCCAGCTTGATCCATGACAACCATTTTACAGGTTGTTGATCCAACGTCGAGACCCGCGATCCAAATTGCCTTCATATAATCCACCTCAAATTGGTAACACTTCAGATGCATTATAACCCTTCCGTGAAAGTGTTGCAACTGCTGAAATGTAAACAATTTGTGAACATGGCTTTTGTAGAGATGTGCAAAAAAAAAACGGGATGGTTGTCACCAGCCTCACCAAAGCCAGAAAAGTCAGCAAAGTCTGGTTGGGGACTGTCCCCAACCAAAAACAAACTACCCGCCGCGGCGGGTAGTTTGCGCCTCAAACACTTCAGTTTTCCCCATCCTGGCGCGCGTAAGCCTGTCTGGCCTCTTGATACAGCGCCTTCGTCATCCTCACCGCGGCGGCGTGGTCCACAATGACCTGCGGATAGCCATAGGCAATCAGTCCGCCAGGCTTGTGAAACAGCTCGGCTGACGCCTTCTCAACCTCTGGCAGCCACTTTTTCATGAAAGCCGCCTCAGCGTCATAGCGAAGGGACTGCTGCCACGGATTAAACACCCTGAAATACGGCTGGGCATCCGTCCCCGTTGAAGCGCTCCATTGCCAGCCGCCATTATTCAGCGCTGGTTCGTAATCCACCAGCATTTCACAAAAATAACGTTCCCCCAGCTGCCAGTTGACATGAAGGTCCTTGACGAGATAGCTCGCTGCAATCATTCTGAGACGGTTGTGCATCCGCCCCTCTGACTTGAGGCAGCGCATGGCTGCATCCACAATTGGAACACCCGTCTTTCCCTCACACCAGGCTTCAAAATAAGCCGGATTTTCTTCCCAGCGGACGCCAGCGTATTCCGGCCTCATGGCGCCGTCAAGGACGTGGGGCTGATGGTGCAGCAGCTGCAGATAGAATTCCCTCCAGACATATTGACGGAGTACTGCCTCGTGATCTGCCACTTTGACTAGCTCACTTACAAACTGACGGGGCGACAGCATCCCAGAATTGAGATAAACCGACATCCCCGAGGTCGCCTGTTTGGCGGGATAATCCCGGTCCTCCGAAAAGCGTGATAAAGGACTCTCGAGAAACGCCTTCCACTGTGCTGCCATTGCCTCGTAGCCGCCATCCAAAGCCGGATGGGGCATCACAACCACAGCCATATCCCTATCCTTATCCCTATCTTTATCCCTATCCGCCACCGAATTGAAGACAGTCAAATCCAATCCTTTTACCGCCACAGAACGCGCCTGAATCTCAGGCAGAGATGTCATACCCATTGGCGCCGCTGAACGAAAGCGCTCCAGCCACTGTCTGTAATATGGTGTAAACATCTGATACGGCGTGCCATCCTTTTTCAGAATCCTGGTCGGTTCGAACAGCATAATATCCTCTGAAACAGAAACGCCAACCCCGTACTTCTCTGCCAGCACCTCCGCCGCCAGGGTCATGGCGTTTCCCACCCGGTCGTAAAACCGGTTGTAGTAAAGTTTGTCAAAATCATAGATTTCCGACTTCAAGGCAATAAGCGTCTCTGTATAGTCCCCTGTCAGCAGCGTTGCCTGGTGGCCTATTGTTTTCAGGCGCCCGTTGAAGTGTTTAAAAGCCGTCAGCCGAGCCCTGAGGCCGTGGCTGCGGACTCGTTGATCCCAGGGGATCCCCTCTGCCTTTTCGTCATAAATCCAAAGCACCGCCAGCTCGTCAGCTTCACGAAGTGCCTCGTTCAGCGCGGTCTGGTCTTCCAGGCGCAAATCTCTGTAAACCAGCAATAATCCTTTCAAAGCTGTGTACCGGAACCATCGGCAAAAAACGCCCTGCCTTGGCGCCGGCCTCCCCCCCTTCCAATTTCCTGGCATAAGAATCACCGGCACCCGCAGAAATTCCAGGCGCCGGCAAAAGGCTGAATAATTCAGGTGAATAGGCTCTACCTGCCCCTTCGCCCCCGGTTGCTGATTGGCGTCGTTCCCATAAGGATATCATTTTCAAAGGCGACGCGTTCCATGAGGATCAGCTCCTCCGCAATCTTCGTGATCCCGCGCTCATCCTCAGGTTTGTTAATGCCTTCAACATCTTGCCCAAGTTTTTTGCGGACGTGGGTGTAGTTTTTCCAAAGCATATTCTTGATCCTGGCCGGCGTCGACGGCTTTCTCAGCATCATGAGAATCTCAAAGCGCAGCGCTTCGAGCTGTCCAGACGTCATAGGATCCTCCAGGTTCGCGATGCGGTGGCCAAAAGCCCTGGCATTGACCTGGTCCACCTCCTGACAGACAAACTTCATCCTGTGCCAAATGGCATACAGGTCCGCCTTGTTCTCAAGTGGCGCATCCTTGAGCCAGGCAAAGGCATACAGCCGCCTGCGCCAATCCCACCACCTCAGGGGGCTCTGAAGGTCCGCCGCCGGGATCAGAAAAAATGCCTCCTCAAGGAGCTTGTGGCCAAAGACTCCTGGCGGTTTCCCAAGGCGTTTGTCCCTGAGGGTCGTTCTGTAAACGCCACAGGAAGGACTGCCCTCCATGTAGATAAACGCGTCAATTCTGGCCTCTTTCAACAGCTTGATGCAAAATTCACTGCTGTTCATCAGCGACTTGGTAACTTCCCGGCCGCCTGAAGACATTACTTTTGCTTCGCCCTTCCAGACGTCGCTGCCGCTTGGACCCGTAATCCGTATGGAGTCCCTGGGTACACCCAGCCCCGCCAAAACTTCCGGACAAACCGGATGCCATATGAAATCGTTCCGCTCGCGGCCAAGAGGTTCCAGCATATCCCAGCCTTTGTTGTTGTAACGCACTTTTGAACCGTACATACAGGCACTGATACCCACTCTCAGTTTTCGTTCCATGGTAAAGTCCATAGGGTCACCTCTGTCTCTAAATTTGCTGAAGTAAAATTCCCGTGGGGAATAAGCCGAAAGTACAGGCTCAAACCACTGATACCCCATTCCTGCCGCCTCATTCAGCGTTAAGGCTTCTGCCGATGGTCACGTCTTCCCCGCCAAAATTTTTTCGTCAAATTTTCACCCGCCGACATAGCATTTTCATCTGGAGTACGGCCTCCGAATGTGTTAAAATTGACGGAGTCAGGAGGTGTCCTATGGCTTCAGAAAGTCTGTTCGCCCTGTCGGGAATTTCACTCGCGGGGTTTGCTTTACTGGGTTACGCATTCGGTTGTATCCCATGCTCGTATCTTGCCAGCAGGATGCTTGGCCAGATTGACATCAGAAACTACGGCAGCGGCAACACCGGTGCCACAAATGTCTATAGGGTTCTCGGAAAAAAAGCGGGCATCATTGCGTTTATTGGAGATTTTCTCAAAGGCCTGCTGCCGGCACTGATTGGGAACGCCATTGCAGGCCAGGAGGCTGGCGCGATCGCGGCGCTGTTCGCGGTTATTGGTCACTGTTACCCTGTGACACTTAAGTTTAGAGGCGGAAAAGGTGTCGCCACTTCGGCCGGGATGATTTTTGGCACTGCGCCGCTCATTGGCGTCATCCTCATTGTCCTTCAATTCGCAATCCTCTTTGTAACGAAGTACATGTCACTGGCTTCCATCATTTCGGCGGTGCTTTTCCCTATCCTCGTCTACTTTTCAGATCCTTCGCCGGTTTACCAGATCGCTTCGATCCTAATGGGCCTGCTGGTAATCTTCCGGCATCATTCCAACATCCGTAAGCTCTTAAAAGGCGAAGAATCCAAAATGGGCAGCAAGAAGAACAAGGCATAGGTTAAATTAAACAGAACTTTTAGACCTTGCCGGCGCTGTTATCTTATGGTATACTTTCAAATGTGCCTTATCACGGGAGTAGATGGGTGCTGGTGTGTCCTCTGGTCTTCAAAACCAGTATGAGGAGTTCAGAGCTTCTTGGGTGGGTTCGATTCCCACGTACTCCCGCCAATTTAAAATTTTGAAGGGGAAATGATTCGCGTCAAAAAGCTGAAAAGCTTACGCGGCGTCCATTTCCCCTTCTTTTTTTTGCCTGGATTCTATCCTACTTGTTGAACACTATTTTCCAGTCCTCGTCCACCTGAACGACTTCCCACAAATCAAAGCGACTCGTGGCAACTTCTTGGTCTGTCCGGTCAGCACTGTCGTATTTAATATACACAATCCAGGAGTCTGTAAACCCTTGAGTAAAGTGGATGGTTCTCCTGTAGCCGTTAAAGCTTTCAAAATGCCTGTCTGCAGCGACTTTAAACTCTTCATACGGATAATTTTCCTGGCTCTCAGCTGTCAAATACGTATAGGCTAAGTCATAACGCCGGTCTGACACGGCTTCAACGAACTCAATAACGCTGCTTGAAGGGTATCTCCGTTCCTCATAGATAAAAGATCTGTTCCTGGTTAATAGCTCATAGAGGTTGGAATTTCCAATTTGTACGTCCCTGCGCCTGCCTTCAATCAAAATCTGAACCCTGTAGACGTCGTCAATTTCTGTAAAGGAATTTACAATAGACCAAACGAACAGTTCACTCTTTTCATTCGCCACATAGCTTTGATCCAGAAAAGCTTCTGATAAATTAACATAGGCCACATTATTGCTGACTCTTACATCCAGAATACTGACATCCCCGCTGAACAGATCCGTGTAAGCTAAATTTTTGGGTCCTTTTTGCAGCTCCTGCGCAATCGCCTCCTCCAGACGTTCCTGAGTGACTGTCACAATACGCTCTTCAATGCGAAGCTTATTCTCGTGCGGAAAATACAAATTGACCCTGACTTTCATATCAGTAGGTTTAGGCTCAATAGCGAGCTCTGGGGGCAGGACAGCCTGCTTCAGGGCCGTGCTCGAAAAATATTGATAAAGGCTGAAAACCGTCGCAAGAAACGCGAAGCTGACCAGCATCAAAATCAAGATTCTCTTCATCCACCCACCCCCTGCTGTCGAATAGGGAGGCGTACAATGAACGTTGAACCTTTATTGAGCGTGCTGCTGACTTGGATGTCCCCGCCATGAAGAGTCACAATCTGCCTTGCGATTGAAAGGCCCAGACCGCTTCCGCCGGTGGCTCTCGCCCGAGCCCTGTCAACTCTGTAAAACCGGTCAAATATTTGCGTAAGATCCTTTTCTGGAATGCCAATCCCCGTGTCCATAATAGCCACGCAAGCATCACCAAGCTCTCTGTATATGGAAATCACAACTTCGCCATGCTCCGGCGTATATTTTATCGCATTGCTCACTAAGTTAATCAGACACTGCTGAATTTTCCCCTGATCCAGATAAAACTGGATTTTGTCGCGCTCATGAACCTCAATGCGTATAGACTTCTGATCCGCAATTGGCTTTAAACGCCTGACGACGTTATGGACCACATAATTCAAGTAAGTGATCTGGGTCTCGAGAACCAGCTCTTCCCGCTCAAGGTCAACCAGATACAGCAAACTTTCGACAATGTGGTTGAGTCTGGTCACTTCCCCATCAATATCCTGAAGAAACTCTCTGTAAACACCTTCGTCCCAGGAAGGCTCATGAAGCAAAGTTTCAGAAATGATCTTCATGGAAGTCAGCGGCGTCCTGAGCTCATGGGAAACGTTCGAAACAAATTTTTTGCGCTGCTCATCCACTTGGCTGATTTTCGCAGCCATATCGTTAAAAGATTCTGCCAGCTGTCCAATTTCGTCATTAGCCCCAATTTTAATGGTAACGCCAAAATCTCCCCTTGAAAAAGACCGTACCAGTTGAATCATCTTTTCAATAGGTGACGCGATAACCTGAGCAAAGAGAAAGGCCACCATACCTGTAAAGAGAAGACCAAGCCCTGAAAGCAGGGCCACCCGCCTCAGCATCAACGAGACGTTTTCCAGCAGTTCATCTATAGAAGACGATGCCAGGAGAACCCCCATGACCTCGTTTCTGTCCGAAATGGGCACGCCAACATACATGACATTCTCACCACTTGGAAGCTTATAAACTTGATTTGAATCGTAGCCCTGGATCGCTGACTGGACCTCAGTCAAGGTGCTGAAATCCCTGTCTGCCATTGCGTCATAGGAATCAATCAGGACTTTTCCTGTGTTGTCTAAAAGCAAGATTCTCGCATTGATGTCGAGACTGTAATTTTTGATTAAATCCTGCAGATAAGTTCTGGTATTTTCCATCTCAATACCATAATAATTGGGCGTAATCTGGTTGGACAGAATATTGACCTGGGTCAGGAGACTCAAATTGCGGTCTCGTATATAGGAGGTCCTCATAGTACTGCCTAAAAACGAGATGGCCAAGAGCATGGTTATAAACATCAGGATCAGATAGGTGGAAACAAGCTTCCAACGAATGCTGACAAAGCGTTTAGTTTTCTTTAAAATAATAGCCGACGCCCCATTTCGTCATGATATAACGCGGCGCAGAAGAGTTGTCTTCAATCTTTTCCCTGAGTCTGCGTATGTGGACATCCACCGTTCTCACATCCCCAAAGTATTCATAACCCCAGATCTTCTCAAGCAGCGCCTCGCGGGAAAAAATCTTGTCCCGCTCCATAATCAGAAGCAGAAGCAAATCAAATTCCTTCGCTGTCAGATTGATTTCCCTGCCCTGAATGGCAACCTTCCGCCCCAGTGTATTGATACTGAAATCTCCAACATTCAACTGACTCGTCGCAACATTTTGATCCGGGACGCTTGCGCGTCGCAAAATGGCACGGATTCTCGCCTTGAGTTCAAGGATGTTGAAGGGCTTGGTCAAATAATCATCCGCACCGTATTCCAGGCCAAGAACCTTGCTCGAATCTTCGCCTTTCGCAGTCAACATGATGATGGGCACCATGGAAGACTCTCTGACACGCCTGCAGACCTCAAGGCCATCCATGCCCGGCAGCATCAGGTCGAGGACAATTAAATCATACTCATTACCCATAATTTTTTCATAGGCTTCATTGCCGTCTGATGCCACTTCAACCAAATAGCCATCCTGCTCAAGACTGAACTTTAAGCCTTTCAGCAAAATTGGCTCATCATCAACCACCAACAATTTTTCGTCCATGCTTCACCATCCCCGTAATAAATAAGCGCTTAACCGTTTGATTTGCGAAGACGGCGGGCGTCTCCTTCCCGAACGGTCACTTTATTAGCGTCAAAATACTCCAAAAGCGGCACTGCGACTTTTCTGGAGGTCTCGAGCAAATCTCTGAAATCTCCGAGATTAAGCACCGCACTCCCTTCAAAATGGGTTAACAGACGCCTTTTTGCCTCTTCAAACCACTGACGTTCCAGTGCAATAGCTTCATTGATTCTGACAAGCAGACCCTGATCAAAGATCAAATCCACCAGATCCTTGTCCTTATTGCTGAACTGGCAGCTGGCAAGGGCATCCGGGAGATTAGGAACATTAAATCCATTTTCTTTGTAAAGCTTCACCAGCGCCTCCAGCTTGGCTTTCTGAGCTGGTGACAACGTGACTTCAAAACCCGTCATCATCACAGTGCTTCCATTAATCTTGATCAAATCTTTTTGGAGATAGAGATTCAAGACATCATCAAACAATCGTCCTTTCATGCCTGAAAAGAGTTTACTGCGAATCTCTTCCTTGGAAATGCCTGCCCGCAAAGGATTTTTCTGATGAAAGTCGTTCAGCAGACGAAGGAGGGTTTCACCGCGCTCTTCTATGAATGCCGCATGCACAAGCTTCGAGTCGCCAACCTGGAAGGCCTCGCCCTCTTCTATCATTGTGGCCACAATAGACGCCACTTCGACCGGCGGAAGTCCAGAAGTAACCGTGAGTCCTGAAACGTCAGGGCACTGAGCGCTCTCCCTAAAAATGAGGTCTGAGATGATTTGCCTGCTGTCTCCCAAACTCCTGAGAGCCAGCTGGTCGAGGACCTCTTCCTTGAAACGCTTATGTCTGTGCGCGTTGGGGTCCAGGATAATGCCTCCCCCTATGGTCTCAAGAGGCGAATAGAATCTGATGACCACATGGTCGCCATACTTGAACGCAACCTCTTCTTCAAGATGCAGCTGCACAAAACACGACTCCCCTGGATTCAGAACTTCTCTGTCGAGCAGGGCAACACGGCACAAAACCTCTTTGGTGCCCTGATACATCCGCACCCGCATCCAGTGATGCACGGTGCGTGTCGTCGATTCCAGAAGTTTCATAGTGGCGTCAATGATATGTGTCGTACGGAGACTGCCCGGCTTCGCGAGCACATCCCCTCTATGAAGCTCTGACTTGGTGAGTCCCGCCAGATTTACGGCGACCCTTTGTCCTGCAAAAGCCTCTTTGACTGACGCGCCGTGAACCTGAATCATCCTGACCCGGCTCATTTTTTCATTAGGATAAATTTCAACGGGATCACCCTCTTTAAGAATGCCTTCAACTAAAGTACCTGTGACCACAGTCCCATGACCTGTCATGGTGAATACCCGGTCTATAGGCAGTCTGAGGGTTTCTTGAATTTTTTTTGGCGCCACTTCTTCGAGCATATGATCGATGAGTGCTACAAGTTCAGTAAGTCCCTGTCCAGTTACTGAAGACACACTTTGCATAGGGGCATTTTCCAGGAAGCTTCCCTTCAGTTTTTCGCGAACCTCTTCCTGCACCATATCCAGCCAGTCCGGATCCACCAGATCCGCTTTTGTCAAAACGACTATGCCCTTTTTGACATCCAGCAGGGACAAAATATCCAAATGCTCCTGAGTCTGAGGCATGACCCCTTCTTCCGCGGAAATGACCAGAAGCACGAGGTCTACACCGCTGGCGCCAGCCAGCATATTGCGGATAAAACGCTCGTGTCCGGGAACGTCAACAATGCCCGCTCTGCGTCCACTGGGCAGATCAAAGTAAGCAAATCCCAAATCAATGGTGATGCCCCTTTTCTTTTCCTCTTCAAAACGATCCGTTTCAATGCCAGTCAGCGCCCGGATCAGGCTCGTTTTGCCATGATCTATGTGACCGGCGGTTCCTATAATGACATGTGCCATAACGAGTCTCCTTTATATCAGTGCTTTCAGCGCGAGGACGATTTCATCCGACTCGCCCTCCTGTATGGTCCTGAGATCAAAGATCAGACGATCTTCGACCACACGGGCGACTATCGGCAAAATCCTCGCCCGGAGGGCTTCAGCCAGTCGCTGGGTAGATGAATGAGAAGGCTTCACAGCCACTGCCCAAGTTGGCAGTTTTTCCAGAGGCAACGAGCCGCCGCCAACTTCGCTTGAAGTTTCATAAAGTGCTGTCTCATAGGCCTCGCCAAGAGCTTCGAGGCGCGACTGCAGCGCCACAGCCCGCGGCAGGATGGTCTCTTGCTGCTCTGTCAGCATGCGCAGTGTCGGTATCTCTCTGCGAACCGCCTCAGGGTCCCTGTAGAGCTTAAGGGTCGCTTCAAGCGTGCAAAGGGTCATCTTGTCGACTCTCAAAGCCCTTGTCAATTGATTCTTTTTCATGGCGTCAATCCAGTGCTTTCTTCCAAGGATAATCCCGGCTTGTGGCCCCCCCAGCATTTTATCTCCGCTGAAGGTCACCACATCCGCACCGCCTTTCATGCTCTCAATGACGGTAGGCTCCTTCATCAGCCCAAACTGAGAAAAATCGATCAGCGAGCCGCTCCCCAGATCCTCGATCAACGGTATGCCTTTCTCTTTACAAAGACCTGCCAACGCCTCGATCTCCACTTCACTGGTGAAGCCAAGAATCCTGTAATTGCTGGTATGCACCTTCAGGACAGCAGCCGTCTGTTCGTTGATAGCCGCCGCGTAATCCCTGAGATGTGTTTTATTGGTAGTGCCAACCTCGACGAGCTCAGCACCGCTGGCACGCATGACGTCAGGCACCCTGAAGGCGCCGCCTATCTCGACGAGCTGCCCTCTTGAAACCACCACTTCTTTTCCATTGCCTATAGTCGACAAAACCAGCATCACCGCCGCCGCGTTATTGTTGACGACCAGCGCTGCCTCAGCCCCTGTCAGCTCACACAGCAGATCTTCGACATGGGAATAACGCGTCCCGCGCTTTCCTGTTTCCAAATCATACTCCAGTGTGGAATAATAACAGCTGACTTCCGTCAGGTGCTGCGCTATGGAGGGCGCTATCAGAGAGCGTCCCAAATTTGTATGGATCACGACACCGGTGGCGTTGATAACACGTTTTAAATGAAAGCCATTGCGCCGCTTGACTTCATCTGATATCTTTTTGAACAAGGCGCTGAGGTCCAGACTTTCAGGCAGCTCAGATTCCTCACAAGCGACCAGCTCCTGCCTGAGAGACGACAGCGCCTCCCGGACGACTTCCAGGACCAGGCTCCTGGGCGCGCTTTCGAGCAGTCCTGCAATGCGTTCCTCAGCGATTAAGTCATCTACCTTTGGGATCGCGCGAAGCAAATTTTTTCTCACAAAAGACACCTCGTTTACAGTCTATTTTATAAAGCTATCCGAAGAAAGTCGCTGCCTATGGCAGCACATAAAGGGCTTTCTCACGCCGCTGCGTGACCCTTCCCACTCTCGCGAACGGTGTAGACAGATAACTGCTGTACAAACCTTCAAGAATCTCAGCTTTATCTGGCTCCAGGGATATGAGCAGTCCTCCGGAGGTCTGCGGATCATACAGCACGTCGACCATAGCTTCTGTGATGGACGTGTCTATCCAGACCCGTTCGCCCGCGTAGTCCCTGTTTTTATAAGCACCTGCTGGAACAAGGCCCATTTCGGCATTTTCCAAAGCACCTTCCATAACCGGAACCACATGGCTCTCAAGCTCAATGCTGACCTTACTGCCTTCCGCCATTTCAAGGGCATGACCAATCAAGCCAAAGCCCGTTATATCTGTGCACGAGTTTGCGCCAACTTCCATCATCAGCTCCCCAGCGACCTTGTTAAGTGTCGCCATGACCCTGATGGCCTCATCTACCAGCCCCTGCTCAAGAAGCTCCTCTTTGATGCACGTATTCAATATACCCACACCTACAGGTTTAGTCAGTATCAAAACATCTCCGGGCTTTGCCGTCGCGTTGGCAAGAACGCGGTCCGGATGCACCGTCCCGGTAACTGACAAGCCATACTTTGGCTCGTTGTCTTCGATGGAGTGCCCGCCCACTAAAAGGGCCCCGGCTTCTTTAACTTTATCAGCGCCGCCACGAAGGATCTCACCAAGAACTTCAATTGGCAAACAGTTTGGAAAAGCCACAATATTGAGCGCGATAAGCGGCGTACCGCCCATAGCGTAGACGTCACTAAGCGCATTTGCTGCGGCGATCTGCCCAAACATATAAGGATCATCCACTATAGGCGTAAAGAAGTCCAGCGTCTGGATCAGTGCGGTTTCCTCGTTAAGCTTGTAAACTGCAGCGTCGTCTGAGGTATCAAGACCAACCAGAAGCCGGTCACTTTCAAATTTGGGTAAATGGCACAACACTTGTGCCAGGGTCTCAGGCCCTATTTTGGCCGCTCAGCCAGAGCTGTTGCTGAGTTGTGTCAAACGTTTGGCTTCCATTAGCAGCCACCTCCTGTCGTATACAATAATTTTAAGCGTTGTATCCTTATGATTATATCAAACTAAAATAGACATTACACATTGAATTTATCAATAAAGCGTCCTGAGGCATACATAAACCATTTTCTTGGTTCAATAATCGCGTATTAAGGCAGTCACTCAATTTTCAGCCAAGCCAGGATGGCATCATATTTGGCTGGCCCAATGCCCTTGACTTCCAGGAGGTTTTCCAGCGAATCAAAGCCCCCCTTTTCTTCCCTGAGATGCACTATACGCTGGGAGGTCACCTCACCAATCCCTTTAACCTCCATCCAATCTGAAGCTTTCATGAGATTGATTTGTTGAAGCGGCGTCAAGCGCTCCCCCTTTGTGCCATTTTGATCTACGAGTCCCCTGACCACTGCTTTTTCACGCTTGAAATCTTGATCCATACTTGTCTGCGTCAATTTCCCGGCAAGAACTTGATCTTGGGACAAATCAGGAGAAGGTGATTTTATCTCTTCATCTTCGAACCTAAAACTTTTGTTATTCTGGGAGACAAGGACCGGATCTTTTTCAAGGGCTGTCTGAAGTTGAAAAGTATTAACTTCTTGAATTTGATAGACCGCCGCGGGCACCGCGATCACTGCCAGAAGGAATAATCCAGAAAACGGCTTCATATATACCTCCTTTTGTCATATTTGTTATATATTGTTATTTTTCAATTGATAAATCCATGTTATAATATTTTTTAAGAAAACTCAAGGGAGATGGCCCATGATCATAAAGAAACTCAAGACGACTATAATGACACTGCTTTGCGGCATAACGCTTTTCTGTGGCAGCGCCGCCTTCGCGCTGGCGCCAGGCGATCTCAACGCCCACGCTGCCATTCTCGTTGACAGCGACAGCGGCCAAATCCTATTTGAAAAAAACAGCCATGATCTGATGTACCCGGCCAGTACTACTAAAATGATGACGGCCTTACTCATCCTCGAGAATCATGAGCTGAATGAAATCGTGACAGTGGACGCCAAATCCCCCTTTGCCACAGGGAGCAGAATATATATCATTGAAGGAGAAACCTTTACTGTTGAGCAAATGCTGTATGCGCTGCTACTGGCCTCGGCAAATGATGTTGCCGAAGCCTTGGCCATTTACGACGCCGGCAGCATAGAAGCATTCGCTGAAAAAATGAATCAGAGAGCCGCCGAGCTCGGCGCCTTGAATACACATTTCACCAATCCAAACGGCCTTCCGGATCCCGAGCACGTGACAACAGCGTATGATCTTTCCAGGATCGCGCTGGAAGCCATAAAGAACGACAAACTTCGCGAAATAGTCAAAACCGTGAGCTACGACCTTCCGCCAACAGACAAACAACCAGAGAAACGGCATCTGATCAATAGCAACAGATTTTTATACGGCACGGGATCGGGCAACAAAATCGACTATAGAGGTAAAACTGTAGATATAAAATATGATGCCATCACAGGGTTAAAGACCGGATACACAAATGCCGCTCAGCAGTGCTTCGTCAGCAGCGCCAGCAAAGACGGCAAGAATTTAATTTCAGTGATTTTGAAAGCACAGGGGAATTTTTTGTATCTCGACACCAGAACACTGATTGATTTTGGGCTTGAAAATTATTCCTCTCACACCTTTGCGGAAAAGCATGCGCTTATCAGCTATTTTGATTTCGAAGGCAATAAAAAAGTCAAGATCCCACTCTATTCTCAGGATGAGATCAAAGCACTGATTCCCGCCGCCATTTCCCCTGAGGACATTACCTTTGAAGTTGAAATGCGCCCCGGTTTCGATCTCCCTGTAAAAGAGGGCGAGCAAATAGGCACTATCCGTTATTCTGCAGGCGGCGCACTGATCACCGAAGCCCCTCTCATCACTTTAACGGATATTAATGACAAATCTGCCCTGGGAGAAACGACACTGTTCAACCGCACATGGCTGAGCATAGACACCTCTCCACGAGCGCTTGTGATCCTTGGAATCAAAATACTCCTTTCATTGCTTCTCTGGCGATTGATCATGTCTAAACTGAATGGAAAATCCAAGCGCGCTCAGTCTCCAAACCCTTCCGGACGGCAGCAGGCCGCCCGGACGACCAGGGCAAGGCGACCAACTTCAACACAGAACCCGGCGAAAAGGTAAACTTAAGTTAAAAAGGCAGGTGTCGGTTTAAAACCCGGCACCTGCCTTTTTTATCTTTGTCAGATTGCTGCTAAGAATGTGTTCCCGTAAAAGCAATCATTTGAATTTCAATTACAGCGTCAAGCGGAAGTTTGGAGACTTCGACAGCCGCTCTGGCTGGTTTGTGATCCCCAAAGAACTCAGCGTAAACGGCGTTCATTCTGGAGAAAAGCGACATATCGCGGATAAAAATCTCAACCTTCACAATAGTCTCAAGCGTACCACCGCCAGCCTCAACAATGGCCAGACAATTGGAAAGTGACTGCTTAGCCGCTTGCTCAATTTCCGTGTAGTGTTCGCCGGTTGCCGAATTGATTGGCAGCTGCCCTGAAACATAAATGAAAGGGCCTGCGTTCATACCTTGCGAGTAAGGGCCTACAGCACCAGGTGCTTTCTCTGTTGCAATGACCTTGGGTTTCATAACGCCGTTCATAAAATCTCCTCCTATTTGGTTTCCCTGATTTCATCCAGGTAATTATAGATTGTGTATCTTGAGACGCACAAGACATTGGCGACATAATCTATTGCGCCCTTAATTAAAAACGCGCCCTTCTGATCGAGTCGATCCACCATCATGACCTTATCATCCTTAGAAAGATAAATGATAGGCTTTCCGACCTCATCCAAAGTTTCCTTGACAAGGTCTGTCAAGACCACACTGACGACATTAAGATTTTTCGCGTCATTTGGTCGCTCCTGGAAATCCTCGGAAATCTTCATGATGTCATTAAGTACAGATCTCGCGCCCACGAGCTCTGTGATGTCAAAATTGATGCAGAAACACCCAATCACCTTCTGATGCTCATCTTTAATAAACACCGTTGTCGATTTCAGCACGCGGCCATCCGCACTCTTTCCAGTATAGTTGACGATATCCTCATCCACTTTTCCGTTTTGAACGAGCTTTAAAGACGACTCTGTCATTGGGCTGCCGGAGCTTCTCCCTGTCACATGGCCGTTTTCTATGGCGACTATGGAATGCTGCAGATCCGTAAAATCGTGAAGCACCACTTCACAGCGGCTTCCAAAGGTTGCCGCGATCCCTTTAACAAGCGGAATGTAGGATTGAATGATCGGATTCAATTTTGTTGTCATCTTCATCACCGCACTACAATATTTACAAGCTTCTTAGGAACGACAACGACCTTGGCGATTTCTTTGCCGCTGACGGCATCTGAAATTTTATCCAGCGCCAGAGCCGCATTCTTTATTTCTTCCTGGGTCGCGTCTTTGGAGACGACCAGATGGTCTCGAACCTTGCCATTAATCTGAACGGCAAACTCAATTTCGTCCAGAATCAGGGCTTTTGCGTCATAAGCAGGCCATGCCACCTCATGGACGCTGCCTTCTTTACCAAGCCCATGCCACAGCTCCTCCATGAGATGCGGCGCAAACGGTGCAAGCAGTTTGACCAGCGCCTCAGAGGCAGCGCCATAAAGCGGTCCATTCCAGCGGTCTTTTCCACTTTCCCGGTAACGGTACATCTCATTGACCAGCTCCATGACGGCACTGATCGCTGTATTAAAGTTGAAACGGTCTTCAATGTCCTCTGTCACTTTTTTGATCGTACGGTTCATGACATAGTTGAGGGCCTTTTCGTCCTCGTATGTCAACACAACCTCGCCGCTGCCTTTAACTGCGTCCTCATCTGTGACCGCCCTGAAGACCCTGTTGAGGAAACGGTGCGCACCGTCCACGCCATCATCCGACCACTCGAGATCCTTCTCAGGCGGTGAAGCGAAAAGAATGAACAGGCGTGCTGTGTCTGCCCCGTACTTTGCAATAATTTCATCCGGGCTGACAACGTTGCCTTTGGATTTCGACATTTTAGCCCCATCCTTGAGGACCATACCTTGTGTCAAAAGGTTTTTGAAAGGCTCCCCAACCGGCGACAGGCCAAGATCATACATAACTTTTGTAAAGAATCGTGAATACAGCAGGTGGAGAATAGCGTGCTCGACGCCGCCAATATATTGATCTACATCCATCCAGTAGCTGGCCGCTTTCATGGAGAAAGGCAGCTCTTCATTGTGTGGGTCTGTGTATCTCAAGAAATACCAGGAAGAGTCAACGAAAGTATCCATGGTGTCCGTTTCCCGGGTCGCATGTCCGCCACAAGTCGGACAGACTGCATTCATGAACGTTTCGCTGGTCAGCAGCGGTGATTCGCCCTTTCCGGAAAACTTGACGTCCCTTGGAAGCACTACAGGAAGCTCTTCCACCGGAACCGGCACTATGCCGCAAGTCGGGCAGTTGACCATAGGAATTGGACATCCCCAGTAACGCTGACGTGAAACCAGCCAGTCGCGAATCCTGAAGTTGGTCGTTGCGTTCCCAATGCCTTCAGCATTAAGTTTTTCAATGATTTTTTGGCTCGCGTCCTCACTGGTCATGCCGTTGTAGGTCTCAGAATTGACCAGGAACCCCTTGCCGGTATACAGCGCGTCCGGCGCCTCAGGGCTGTCTGCCGATGGTCTTATGACCTCAACAATATCCAGTCCATACTTCTTCGCAAAATCGTAATCCCGCTCGTCGTGGGCAGGGACCGCCATAATAGCCCCAGTACCGTATTCCATAAGGACATAATTCGCCACATAAATTGGAATTAAAGCGCCCGTAAGAGGATGAACCGAATAGCGTCCCGTAAACAGACCTTCCTTGACTGCTTCTGTTGACGTTCTTTCGATCTCTGAAAGTCGTGCCAGTCGCTCAGTAAACTCCCGGATTGGTGTCTCGAACTCAGTGCCCTGAGTTAACTCTGCCACATAAGGATGCTCTGGCGCAAGCACCATATAGGTACACCCATATAATGTATCTGGTCTGGTTGTGAACACTTTAAGCTTTTGGTCAAAGCCATCAATGCCAAAGTCGATCTCAGCACCTATACTCTTGCCAATCCAGTTTTTTTGCATGGTCTTAACTTTATCCGGCCAGCCATGAAGGGTTTCAATATCTTCCAGCAGGCGATCCGCGTAGTTTGTGATCCTATAGAACCACTGGGACAGGTTTTTCTTGACGACAGGACTGTCGCAGCGCTCGCATAACCCGCTTACAACCTGCTCATTGGCAAGGACTGTCTCACAAGAGGTACACCAGTTTACCGGAGATTTTTTCTTGTAAACCAGGTCCTTTTCATAAAACTTGACGAAAAGCCACTGAGTCCACTTGTAATAGTCCTCCATGCAAGTCGTCACTTCACGGTCCCAGTCATAGCTGAGGCCAAGGCGCTTAAGCTGCTTCTTCATTTCAGCAATATTGCTTTTCGTCCAGATATCCGGATGGATTTGGTTTGCGATAGCTGCATTTTCAGCCGGCAGTCCAAATGCGTCCCACCCAATTGGGTGAAGGACATTATACCCCTGCATTTTTTTGAAACGCGCCACCACATCTCCAATGGAATAGTTGCGAACATGACCCATGTGGAGCTTGCCAGATGGGTATGGGAACATTTCAAGCGCGTAGTACTTCTTTGCCTCGGGATTGTCAACCACTTTAAAAGCTTCATCCTGCTCCCATTGACGCTGCCATTTTTCTTCGATCTCAGCATACTGATATTTCAACAAAAACCCTCCCTTAGGATAAAATAAAAAATGGACATTATTATGATCTTTAGGGACGGGCCAAAGCCCGCGGTACCACCCTAATTGACATACATGTCCACTCAACGATCCATATTTGGCAGATCAGCCCGAAGCAATTCACGTCAAACGAGTTCAGCGTACACTATACCGGTTCACACCTTCCACCGGCTCTCTGTAAAAGTGGCTCTGCCTACTGATTTTGACAGCTTCCTATATGTTATTACGATTAATTGTAATGAATTGACCCTTTGCTGTCAACTGTCAATACAATTTTTTTGGCATCGTTCCACAAACGTTCGAGATTGTAGTAATCTCTCTCTTCTTTATGGAAAATATGAACCAGAATGTCATGGTAATCTATGACCACCCAACGTCCCGTTTTCATGCCATCTTTATATTTGGAATAAATCCCGTGCTTGGCGAGCTCATCTTCAACATGATCCGCGATAGCGACCACCTGACGATCCGAATTGCCACTCGCTATAACAAAATAATCCGCAACGGAAGAGATCCCGCGAAGGTCCAAAATTACGATATCATCGCCTTTTTTGGAATCGATCAGCCTGCCGATTTCCTCCGCCAAGTTCTGGTTGGATTCCATAACATGACCTCACTTTTCTATTGTTTCCAATAAAGCGTTTCTCATCTCTACACTTTCAGGGTGAATTGGACTGTCAGAGGCTAAGACAAACTCAAGGGTTTGGCTGACCGAACAGAGCAGTGCCTGATCCAGCGACGTTTCAGCCAGAAGCCGAACCGTTTCCACCCCTGGATAATCACGACCCGGTTCAATGGCATCCGCCAGATAGACAATTTTCTCTTCGAGCGACATGTCCCTTCGCCCAATGGTATGATAACGAATTGCATTCAGGACGAGTGAATCCTTGACTATGCCTTCATGTTCCAGCCAAAGGGCCGCAATTGGGCCGTGAGCAATTTCCGGACGCTCGTCTACAGCCCCTGAGATGATGTAACCCAGTGACCCCCCTATAGTTAAGAGCTCGCTTTTCTCGACACCTTTAAAAAGGTCATGATAAAGCGCAGCCCTGCAGATGGAGACAAGATCGCCGCCATAACGCTCAGAAAGCACACAGGCCGATTCCAAAACACCCAAAGTGTGCTTTAGCCTTTTTTGCTTGATCCGTCCTGAAATTCTATCATAGTCCTCTTGTAGAATTGGAAACCAAAGACTCAGGTTTTCAATCTGACAATCTTTCATGGGAAAGCTCCTTCAAATACAGCTTATGCTTGCCAATATAAAGCGATACTGACTCAGGCATGAGATATTTGACACTGAGCCCAAGGCGGACTCTGCGCCTGAGATCTGTCGAAGAGATATCCAGCTCCGGCAGCTCGACAAGTTTGATGCTTGCACCGTACCTCTGTCTCAGCTGCTCCATTTTTTGGATCAACTCCTGCTGATCCGTTCCTGGCCTGGCTGCGCCTACAAAGGTGACCATTTTTAAAAGGACCTCCACAGATCTCCAGGTTTCCAGTTCCATGAGGGCATCCGCCCCGGCAATAAAGTAAAATTCGTCCCCTGGTGCGCTGTTTTTGGCAATGTGCGCCACAGTCTCGAAAGAATAGGTGACTTCCTCGCGTTCAATCTCAATGGCAGACACCTCAAAATTTGGATGATCCAGAGTTGCCAACATCACCATATCATATCGCTGTCTTGGCTTTGTCATTTGTTCGGCACGCTTGTGTGGCGCCCTGCCTACAGGTATAAAGATCACTTTATCCAGGGAAAGTTTGGATCTCATTTCTTCGGCGAGCACCAAATGGCCATAATGTATGGGATCAAAGCTCCCACCCATCAGTCCTATGCGTTTGCCCTCAGTTTTCATGACAGGCAGCCTCCTTACTTAGGCAGCTGTATTTTCGGTTCTTCGTGGTTCTTTCTGTATAGGGTAAACCGATTGCCAATGGCTTGGACAAATTCAGACCGCGTCTTCTCACAGACCTCAGAAGCGATTTCCTTAGCGCTTAACTGGCTGTTTTCAAGCACAGACACCTTGACGAGCTCATGAGAGGTCAGGCACTCGTCAAGTTGAGCCAGCAAGTTCTCAGAAAGTCCTTCTTTTCCAATATGGACCAAAGGCTTCAAGGGATTAGCCAAGCCCTTTAGGTAGCTTCGCTGTTTTGGTTTTAACATGATTTTCCTCTTTTCCATAGCTCTATTAGTGTATATCAGAAGTTAACCCTTCTGCTTAGTCGTAGAATTCAAACTCAACAGATTCAACGCGTACACTATCTCCATCCTGAACCCCCATCTTCCTGAGTTCATCAATGACGCCGGATTTTCTGAGAATTTCCTGGAAGCGCCTCAGGGATTCTACATCTGTAAAGTCTGTAGAATAAACAAGCCGCTCCATGGGCAAACCTTCAACCACATAGAGGTTATGAATTTTCTTGTATCTGATGGTTTGATCCAGATCCGCGCTGTCCTCGAAAGCCTCCACGACTTCGTGTATGACAGGCGGTTCTATAGTATCGAGACACTCCGTAACATAATACATTAGAGCGTCAATACCCTCACCGGTCGCCGCTGAGATTGGAAACACTTTATAACCCTTGGCGGTCATCTCCTCAACAAAAGCATCCAGACCTTCCCGGTCATATAAAAGATCAATTTTGTTGGCGGCAATGACTTGAGGGCGTTCTGTCAGCGCTTGGCTATATCGCTCCAGCTCTTGATTGATCTTGACGAAATCCTCTGACGGATCGCGCCCTTCTGTCCCCGAAACGTCTACCACATGGATGATGAGACGTGTGCGCTCGACATGGCGCAAAAACTCATGGCCAAGACCAACGCCTTCGCTGGCGCCTTCAATCAAGCCCGGAATATCTGCCAGTACAAAGCTTTTTCCTTTAATGACTTCAACGACACCAAGATTAGGCGTCAAAGTCGTAAAATGATAATTCGCTATTTTTGGCTTTGCCATAGTCGTAGCGGACAGGAACGTCGACTTGCCCACGTTGGGATAACCAACCAGGCCAACATCCGCAAGCATCTTGAGCTCAAGAATGATGTTTCGCTCTTCACCATAAGTCCCCTGCTCTGCAAAGGTTGGCGCCTGCCGCGTCGCCGTTTTGAAATGAACATTTCCCCGTCCGCCTTTGCCCGCACGGGCAATGACTGCCGAATCCCCAGCCTTTAGGAGATCCGCGAGGACTTTGCCTGTTTCGGCGTCACGTATGACAGTTCCAGGCGGTACTTTAAACACAAGATCTTTGGCATCCTTGCCAAACATCTTTTTCTTCATGCCATTTTCGCCATTTTCCGCAATATATTTTTTCAAATAACGAAAATCCATCAAGGTGCGCATGCCTTCATCCACAATGGCGATCACACTGCCTCCGCGTCCGCCGTCTCCACCGTCAGGCCCACCCGCTGGCACATACTTCTCTTTTCTGAAACTGACTCTCCCGTCTCCGCCTTTACCGGCTTTGACGAATATTTCCGCCTTATCTACAAACATTTTAAAACCCCTGCTTTCACAATCAACCATTTAGATGAAAAATGTCCATCTACAGAAGTGAGATGGACATTGAACATGCGCTTAATGTTTTACGCCTCGTAGACGCTGACTTGCTTTTTGTCTTTGCCTTTTCTTTCGAATCTAACGACACCTTCAACTTTCGCGAAAAGTGTGTCATCCCCACCTCGGCCAACATTGTTGCCCGGATGAATTTTTGTGCCGCGCTGACGAACAAGAATGCTGCCAGCCGTAACGACCTGACCGTCTGCTCTTTTAACGCCGAGTCTTTTGGATGCACTGTCACGACCGTTTTTTGAGCTACCAACACCCTTTTTACTCGCGAACAATTGCAAATTAAACTTAATAAGCATCAGATTCCACCTCCTCAGTGAATAACTTAACGAAATCTGGAGCGCTTTCCGCGACGCCGCGAAGCCCCAGAACCATACTTTCAACCAGAATACGGGCTGTTTCTCGCTGAACCTTTGACAAATCCATAGGTAAGCGGCACAATAAATACCCTTCTTCCACTGTAAAATCCAAATTATGAATACCAGCAATTTCATCCAGTGAGACAAGGGCTGTCTGACCTAAAACAGAAACTGCGGCGCAAACCACATCTTGTCCATAATCCGCCTGTCCGGCGTGGCCTTCAATCTCAAATAAAATTGGGACGCTGCCTGACCAAACGACACGCGCTTTGACCATTGTAATGGCCTATAAGCTGATCTTTTCGATCATTACGCGCGTATATGGCTGTCTGTGTCCTTGCTTTTTACGGTAGTCTTTCTTGCGCTTGTACTTGAAAATAGTCACTTTTTTACCTTTGCCATTTCCAACGACAGAAGCTTTGACTGTTGCGCCAGCGACAACCGGGTTGCCAACTGTGACACCTTCATCTCCGGAAACCGCGAGAACTTCGTTGAATTCAACAGTTTCGCCTGCCTCCACGTTCAGTTTTTCGATGTTGAAAACATCACCTTCCTGAACTTTGTATTGCTTACCACCAGTTACAATAATTGCGTACATGAACTTGCACCTCCTCTTAGAGAACTCGCCGGACCGGGCAGCTGCGGCCTGTCTTACTCTGAAGACCCTTCCGCTGCATTTCAAAGCCTTTCCCGTGCGGTTTTCAGACAATCAAAGATAGCTGTCTGAACATCGTTCTAATTATATACGACCTCAACTTATTTCACAAGGTTTTTTTGTATTGAATGGGCAAAAAATTAAGTTGCTCATCTTTCTCCCATTTCAGCTGCAGGTCAAACGCCTGCTCAATTTTAGAAATCAAAGGCGCAAGCGTGACTGTCAGTTCAAAAATACCGCTGCTGACGCGAAAGCACTGAACCCCGCGGCCGTCTCTTACAGCATCCCTCAGCAGTCTGTCCATTTGAGCTGCAGCAGACAGCACCCAGCCGGAACCGCAGCAGCCGCAAGGTGACAGCATGATTTCAGATAAAGACTTCCCCATCCTTCTCCGGGTCAAGCTGAGAACACCCAGCCTGTTGACTTCAGCGCCAAAAATTCCAGAAAACACATTTCGCAGAGTCTTTTTCAAGAAAAGGTTGTAGTGTTCGCGCTCGCGCTCACCTTCAGCGTCAATCAAATCCATCATGACCATGCCGCCTGTGTTTCGAAGCTCCAGCTGCCGCAGACATTCAAGGATCGCTTTCTCATTGATCTGTCGTTTCATCACAGCGGATTTACGGCTGTTGTATGCCGCGCTCCCTGCATTGACGTCGACTGCCAAAAAAGCCTCCGTAGGCTCAATCAAGAGATAAGCGCCATCAAACTCTGCTTTTTTGTCAAGCAAGTCTTGCATTTGTTTCTCGAGATGGTAGAACTGCTCAAACAAGAGAGGATTCCTCTTCTTTCCTTTAACGGCATCTTTGGCGCTGGCTTCAAGGCCATAGTCCCTAAAAAAATTATCCAAATCCGCCGCATCTCCCGGATCCGCCAATACCAGAGAAGTCCCTGGCTGGACAAGATGGGTCAGAAGAAGTCTTTGCGAGGCGCTGAGACCTGGCTCAACACACTTTGGTGCTTTGACCGTCACATAAGCCCTCGAGAGACCTTCCCAGACCTTTTTCAGCCGCTGTGCCTCTTCTGCCACACTGGAAGGCTCCGCCAGCGTCCCTTCTGTGCGAACAATATACCCAAGCGCACCAACTGCTTCATCTACAAGTGTCATCAGCGCAGTGCGCTTCTCATTGTCTCTGAGCTTTCTAGAGATTGATTTTTGATGGGTTTCCGGCATCAAGACGAGATACCGTCCCTGAAGCTCAAGTCTGCCCGTTACTTTAGGTCCCTTAAATCGATTCCCCTCTGTTTTTAGCTGAACCAAAAGCTCAGATCCATTTTTTAGACTATTTTTGTTTAACCTGTCAGGAAGATCCTGAAAAGGCAAAAAGGCATCCTGGTCAAGGCCTATATCGACAAATGCCGCCTCGAGAGATTCTACAATAGCTGTTACACGCCCCAAGAATATTGCGCCATCAAGTGGCTCTGAAATAAGGGGCTCAATGGTCAACGCGCTAAGCTTTCCTGATTCAACCAACGCAGTTCTCTTAAAAAGAAAGTGAGAATCTATAAAAATTTCTCTCATTACAGACTCCTATTCCATGTCAAAAAGCGCCTTGCCGCCTTCTCCATAAAGGGCTGTTCTATGGACTTGCAGGGCAGTACCCGGGGTTCCACCCTCCATACCGGCGAGCTTTGCAAGGGCATCCATAAGAAGGTCAGGCTTGAGGTTGGATTCTGAACCGGCATTCAAAGTGGCCACAATAGTTAAATCACACTGTTCAATTTCCAGAACTTCAGCAGGTGTCACGACCTTACGTGTCACAGGCTCCCCGGTTTTGATCAGTTTGAGGGTGTGAACCATTGGCTTAAGTGCCACTTCCTTGTCTTTTTTGCCTTTGGATTTCTTAACGGCCGTTAAGCTGCTTAACGCCTCAAAGCCCTCAACGACCTTCACAGCATCCTCACAGAAAGCTTTTGGCAAAGACCAGACGAGCTGGTAATCTGAAGATCTCATCATACTCATAAGTGATTTGGAGGATCCAAGAATTCTGTGTCTTCGGTAAGCGATCTCTGATGGAAAGCATTCTGAAAAAATCCGGCTAAGCTGTTGATCCTCCCACCCCGCCTCAACTTCAATTTCAACGAGCTCGGCTTCACTGCTGTAACCTACTGAAAGAGGCGCAGCGAAGGCAATTTTGGGATGAGGGTTAAAGCCCTGAGAGAACAAAAGCGGCACCTGACCGCGCCTGAAGCCGCGTTCAAAAAGACGGACCATATCCAAATGACCAAGATATCTGAGAAGACCTGTTTTTGTATATTCAATCCTTAATAAAGTCATCAGCAAAGTCCTCCCCAGCAGACGTTGACGCCGCAGCCTATGCAGCCATCCCGGCAATCCTGGGTTACTTTGCCGGTTTTAGCATTTTCGTTTTCAATCACGAGGAAGTGCTTGTCTACCCCTGCGTCTATATGATCCCATGGCAAAAGTTCAGAATAGCTGCGTTTTCTTGTGGCGAAAAAATCCATGTTCAAACCGGTTTTTTCGAAAGCCTCCACCCAGCGCTCGTAGCTGAAATAATCGCCCCAGCCATCAAATCGGGCCCCGCTTTTCCAAGCCTCAATCAGAGCTTTCCCAACTCTTCTGTCACCTCTGGCGAAAACCGCCTCAACCCTTGAGGTCCTGGCGTCATGATAACTGAATTTGATCTTCTTGTTGGTGATTCGCTGCTTCAAATGACGTTGTTTTTCCTCAAATTGCTCAAGACTGTCCTGTGGCTCCCATTGGAATGGCGTAAAGGGCTTTGGCACAAAACAGGACGCGGAAATAGTCACAGACAAGCCTTTACTCTTAAGGGGTGAAGCGACGTGCTTGTGTATACCTGTCACAAGATTCCCCAAGTCATTGATTCCATCCACATCTTCCATAGTCTCATAGGGAAGGCCAATCATGAAGTACAGCTTGACTTTGTCCCATCCCAGCTCGAAGATCTGACGCATGGTCTCGGTCAGATCCTGCTCGTCCACATTTTTATTGATAATATCCCTCATGCGCTGTGTACCTGCTTCCGGCGCAAAGGTCAGGCCTGTCTTGCGAACTTTTTGGATTTCTTTCAGCACCTCGACAGAGAAAGAATCCAGTCTTAAGGACGGTAGGGAAAGCCCAATTTTAGCGTCCTCATTCAATTTTGACAGCGCCTCAATAGTCGGTCTGATCTCACTGTGGTCAAGGGTGCTGAGAGAGGTCAGCGAGAGCTCCTCATAGCCTGTGGAGGCAAGAAGCGCCTCTGAAAGACGGACGACTTCCTCAGAAGATCGCTCGCGGATTGGTCTGTAAATCATACCCGCCTGACAGAACCTGCAGCCCCTTGTACAGCCTCGAAACAGCTCGACCATAGCTCGGTCATGGACCGTGTCAATAAAAGGAACAATGAACTTGTCTGGAAAATAGGTTTGATTCAGGTCCTTCATGAGGCGTTTTCTGATTTTCGAAGGCGCCTCTGGCTCAAGAGCTTTAAAGGCAGCCAGTGTACCGTCTTCATTGTATTTCACGTCATAAAACGACGGCACATAAATGCCTTCCAGCTGCGAAGCGGCCTTGAGAAATGCAGCGCGCTCAAAATTTGGCGCCAGCTTCATAGCTTCCAGAAGTCGAAGCAGCTCAAGTGTCACCGCCTCACCCTCACCTATGACGAACAGATCCATGATCTCAGCCAAGGGCTCCGGGTTAAAAGCACAAGGACCACCGGCGATCACTATTGGATCCTCGGCCCCCCTGTCTTTGCTCAGCATGGGAATGCCACCAAGATTTAGCATGTTGAGTATGTTGGTATAAGACAGCTCATATTGCAGCGTAAAACCAACCACATCCATTTCTGAAAGCGGCTTGTAGCTTTCAAGGGTATAAAGCGGAATTTCAGCCGATCTCATAACGGCTTCCATGTCCGTCCATGGCGCGAAAACCCGCTCGCACTGGAGCCCCTTCTCACGATTGATCATTTGATAGAGGATGTGAAGCCCAAGATGAGACATGCCCACCTCATAGGTGTCTGGAAAAGCAAAAGCAAAGCGTACGTTGACCTCTTCGTCAGCCTTTTGGATACTATGCATTTCCATGCCAATATATCTTGCAGGTTTTTCCACGAGGTCAAGAATTGAATTCAATTTTTCTTTGATCATAATTCCTCCGATTGAGAGATGTTATTGACTGAAGCTGCTGCGCTTTCTGCGAATATAAACGTTGAGCGCAAGGCCCACAGCGATCATGGACGTCATGACTGAGCTGCCGCCGTAGCTGAGAAATGGAAGCGTAATCCCCGTCACCGGCATGAGCCCTATGGTCATGCCAATATTTTCAATGATCTGGAACGCGAACATAAACGCAATGCCCACAATAACCAGCTCACCGTAAAAATCCTTTGATTTTTTCGCCATATTCATCAGGCGATTGAGGAACAAAAAGTAGAGAAAAATGACTATGCCGCCACCGACAAAGCCAAGCTCTTCCCCTAAAACCGCAAATATAAAATCAGATTCCTTGACGGGCAGATAGTCCGAACGATGATAGACGCCTTCGAACAAGCCCTTTCCAAACATCTGCCCAGATCCAATTGTAATTTTTGACTGCATGACATGATAATTGCCAGGCAGCGACAGATCCTCCGGGTGCAGGTACGCGTCAATTCTGATGCGCTGATGAGGCTGCATGACCTGATAAGCCAGAGGCGCACCAACTACCATGGCTGCGAGCCCTGCAAGAACCAGCTTAAAATCGATTCCCGCCACATAGACCATGCCGATGGTAATAAAAACAAACACCAACGCCATCCCCAAATCCGGCTGAATTAGCAATATGCCCAGAAATGGCAGTACAAACAAGATAATGCCAAGGATGTCCTTAAAGCTCGAAATCCTGCCGCCCCGCTTTTCCAGAAATTTTGCAAAGGAAATGATAAAGCCCAGCTTTGCTATTTCAGCAGGTTGAAAGTACATTATTTTGAGGTCAATCCAGCTCAGCGCCCCGTACTGCCTTACACCAAGCCCCGGTATATAGACCGTCAGCATGATCAGGATGGACAAAACATAAAAGACCCGCTGCAAATCCCCCATAATTCTGTAATCAATCATCATCACCAAGATAGCTAAAACCAAACCAATCACAAAAGCAATGCTTTGAATCACAACTTTGCGGTTTAACCCATCCACTTGAAAATCCGTAGCGCTGGCCACCATAACCAGTCCAATTCCAAAGATCAGGATCACCACCGCAAGAAGTCCGAAGTCAATGTTTTTAAAAAGCTTTAAATTGAACATACCGCACCTCACAAAGAAAGGCTGAGTCTTAAGCATAACCTAAGATACAGCCCGTCAGAGTTCCTTCTCAACTTTTACTGCCGCGAAGCGAGATTACCAGCTGCCGCAGTCTCAAAATCAGCTGCGTTTCATATTCCTTATTGGAATATTGGCGACCAGCGCAGGCAAACCATTATTGCTGGCATCTGTCTTGGTAATCTGAATGTCAAAGCCGTCCTGATCAATTTCTATATGCTTTGACAATGCGACAATCAAATCCTCTTTGATTAAATCAAGCAGCTCCGGCGAGCAGTTTGCGCGGTCATGGACCAGAACAAGCCTAAGTCTCTCTTTTGCAACGTTTTTGCTCGACTCCTGCCGACTGAGGAATTTTAAAAGATCAAACATAGTAGCCCTCCTCTACTTGCTGAAGTTGAACAACTTGATCAACTTGTCAAAAAATCCGTTACCCTGGTCAAAATCAATAAAAGGCGTCTCTTCGCCGTCAATTCTTGCGGCAATGTTTCTGAATGCCTGACCAGAGAGTGATTGCGTCGCCACGGCAGGCTCACCGCGGTTTGTGCTGATTATGATTTTCTCATCATCTGGTACAACACCAATAATGTCAATAGCGAGAATGTCTGTAATATCCTCAATGTTCATCATATCCCCACGTCTGACCATATCATGGCGCACACGGTTGACAATCAGTTTGGGATTTCTCAGTTCAGCCGCTTCAAGCAGCCCTATGATTCTGTCTGCGTCGCGAACTGCGGAAACCTCCGGCGTCGTTACAACTACTGCTCTGTCAGCGCCAGCTATAGCATTTTTAAACCCTTGCTCAATACCGGCCGGGCAGTCGACGAGGACATAATCAAATTCAAGCTTGAGTTCTTCGCAAAGGGTCTTCATTTGAGCTTGGGACACGGCATCCTTATCTTTAGTCTGTGCCGCAGGCAGCAGAAAAAGATTTTCAAATCGCTTATCCTTGATCAGAGCCTGACGGGATTTGCAATTGCCTGTGACGACATCCACCAAATCATACACAATTCTGTTCTCAAGTCCAAGGACGACGTCGAGATTCCTGAGACCAATATCCGCGTCAATAACCGCGACTTTTTTTCCCCTTAATGATAATCCGGCACCCAAATTGGCCGTAGTCGTTGTTTTACCGACGCCGCCCTTACCGGATGTTACTACAATGCACTCACCCATCTCAACAGTCCCCCTAATTTTAAAGATACGGCTCAATCATAATATTGCCGTCTCTGATTCTTGCGATTTCCGGAATGTCCGGCGCTTGGCCGCCTTCCGGCGGTCTGGTGATCAACGCGCCAATCCTAAGCTGTGTTGGGTTGAGCTTAAATGCCGTAATGGTTGCTGTGGTGTCTCCTGCAGAGCCGGCATGCGCCACACCTCTCAGAATTCCCATTACCACAATGTGCCCTTCAGCCACAATCTCGGCGCCAGGATTGACGTCTCCCACTACAATGACATGCCCTGCGTAAGTGATGCTCCTTCCGGACCTGAGCGTACCAAACACAATTTTGGCTTGATCCTCACGCCTTTGGCCAACGGCTTCAGCGTTTGTCTGCACAGCCCCTGAAGCGTTGATCACGTCCTTTTTCGGAACTGCCTCAGCTGGAATTATTTCACGCTTTTCAGGGTTTGTTTTTTCTGTCTTGATTTTTTCACTACTTGAATTATGTCCCAATCGCTCTATAAAGTCAAGCCGCGAGGCTTTGATCCCGGATGCACTGAAAAGCTTTTCAATTTCCTCTTTTTCCCTTCGGTTTAAGGTTCGACCTTCAACACCGAGCACCGTCGCTCCGGAAAAAAAGTTCTTCCCCTGTATGATTTTCTCATGCAAGCCTTCCAAGAGCTCTTCAAATTCACACTCAGGATCCATTTGTAGGATAATCCCGTCTTTGGTGCCTTTAAATTCTACCTTAGTTTTCACTGAATCACTCTCTTTCAAAAAACTGTGTCCCTGCGTCATGACCAATTAGTTTGAATTCAATTCCGCGCCTGTTGCTGAGGAAGTTCCAACATTCAGCTCGCCGATACCCAAATACTTTCCTATAATTTCACGGGCTATAGGCCCTGCATAACCGCCGTGTCCGCCTTGAGGCACCATGACGACCACCGCAATTTGCGGATCTTCATAGGGCGCGAAAGAAACAAACCAGGCAAAGTTGTCATAGTCCTTGCGGAACTCATTGATCTTGGCATCCGTTAAACCTCTTGAACTCAGAGATTTGATGGCAGCCCGCATAGCGCTGGCTTCCGTAAGATACCCTTGGCTGATCAGACTGCTCAGTTTGCTCTCAAGAGCTGGCAAAGCCTCTTTTGAAGCGCCCGTCATTTGTTTTCTGATCTGTGCCACTTCTTCATTCCGGTCTATCAAAATTGCCGCAGTTTCCTCATCTACTTTAGATTGAGACAAAGCCGAGTCTATGCGCTTAAGATAAGTTTTAAAATAAGCGACCTCATCCGCTGGTGGAATTTTTCCCTGATTTTGCGCAGTCCCCGTCTTGGCGCCCACGCCTACCGGAAAACCTCGGAACACTGATTTCGCAGTGCCGTTAGCGCCTTGCGTCACCTGAAGCATAGCGGTCCTGAGGTGTTCAAAGGTCTTCGTGTTGTTCAGGGCAATCCTTTCGACACCGGCGTTTTTATTGACAGCTTCGCTGCCTACACTTTGCACAAGCGTCAGTTCGTAGGGATAGCCGTCATTAGCTATGATCATAATATACCTGGCCAACTGTGCAACGGTATACTTATGGTCACCCTGACCTATGGAAAGGTTAAAAGTGTCTCCCTGATGCCACATCATCTGATTGAAATAGTCAAATTTCACAATATCAGCAAGCCTGTCCGGTGTGCCCAGACTCCCATCAACGCCAAGCTCTTTCAACCGGTTGATGATTGTGCCACGGCTTGGATTTTCTTCTGACCAGCCAATAATTGTCGTCAGCACGGCTTCCTCTTTTTCCTCTGTATTGATCAAAGCTGCAGGAAAATAATCCGGAAGAAGCATCCCCAGCCTTGATTTAAGAGATCTTTCGAGACCAATGCGCTTTTGCTCAGGATTTGGAATGCCATAGCTGACTTCCTCAATTTCCATACCGGTTTTTTCATCAAAACCAAGCAGCTTTGATTTTTCAAGAAAATCCGAAGTGGACATGGTGTAGTTCAGCGGCCTTTGGTTTCTGTGGTCATAGCCGCTTGAGATATTGAAGAAATAGTAGTTGCAAGAGGTTTCAAGCCCCCTGAAAAAATCAGTCAACCCGTGTTTTCCTCTATACCCGTTCCAATACCAGCAGCCAAAGCTCGTGCCGCCAATTTCGATATATCCGTCACTGTAGAGCTTCTGATAAGGATTCAACCCATGTTCCATTGCCGCGAAGCCCGTTGACATCTTGTATACAGAACCAGGCTGAACGCCGGTCATGGTCGCAATGTTGAACAGCGGCCTCGGGGCCAGCGGGTCATTTGGATTTTCAGGAGAAAGCTTATCCCAATCCTTATAGGTGATTCCCGTAGAAAACAGATTGAGGTCATAATCCGGGTAACTGGCCATTGCGAGCACTTCCCCAGTTTTTACATCAACGGCGATCGCGGCCCCCGTCCTGGCGTTGGGATACGCTTCGCTGTAGTTGTAGTTGCCATACTGGCTTGTAAATGTACCGCCTATATTGATTTGTTCAATCCCATGCTTCAGCGCGGCCTCAAGGGTCTGCTGGAGCTCTATGTCCGTCGTCAGTCGTATATCTTCCCCCGCGCTTGAATTCTCTGCATTGAGGCCATAGTAACCATCATCCAGCTCCCGAACCATTTTGCCAAGGGCGTCTACCTCAATATATCGATACCCGTTCTCGCCATGGAGGTCAAGCTCAAAATGGCCTTCAATTCCGACCTTGCCAATGAGCTGGTTTTTGTCATAGCCATTGTCATTGACATACTTTGAAATCTCAGCCTCACTCGAAATTTTACCAATATAGCCGAGGATATGCGACGCGACATTCTTAAATGGATAAGACCGGATAGGCTCAACACCCACATTGACACCTGGCAAATCCATTGCGCGCTCGCTGATTTGAATCGCGGATTCCTTGGAAATGTTTGAAGCGATTTTGATAGGTTCGTACTTTAGATAGCCCTTTTCCTTCAGCGCATGGCTGACGATCAGAATCTTGTAGGCTTCCTCATCACTGTACTTATCATCTATGGCGAACTCCCGCCTGGATCTGATTAAATCAAAAGCATCCTTAGCCGTTACATCCTGTTCAAGACCATACATCTTCAGAAAGTTCTCTTTCTCAATTTCATTCCAAAATTTTAACTTGCTGATGGAAATTGGTAAAATTATGCCCTTTTGAATCATAATAGAATAGGCTTCCTGGTCGTTCAGTGTTTCTGAAAGCTGTTCTTTGGCCCTGTAGTCGTCAAGCACCGCTTTCGCGGTGAAATAGTCCGGATAGCCCCGGTCGAGGAGCCACTTGATTCTGTCGTCATCATACCGGAAAGTATAGTTGCCGTCTTCAATTCGAATAGGGAATTCAAGATGACCCTCTCCCTTTGAGTCCAGCATGGTCATCAAGTCGACACTCACACGGTTAAGGTCAGTTTTTTCAAGGCTGCTCGCCATGATGTCCAGCGTAAACGCAGGAATGTTACCGGCCAGAAGTACGCCATTTCTGTCGTAAATTTCGCCCCGCTTCGCATAGACCGCAATTTTTTTCAGCCGATTGTTAACGGATTTCTCAAGGTAGCTGTCGCCTTCCACAATCGTAATTGTGGCCAGCCTGAACAGCATCAGTCCGAAAACGATCAAAAAGAATAACCCTATGTGATTTTTTCTGTCAGCCAGGCGTTTAAACATGATGTAAAGCTCCTTATCTCAGTTCGTACCCAAACCACCGGCGAACGACATATTTGTAAAGCAGAAGTCCAATCAGCGCGTTGAGTACTGATTCAATGGCAATGACAGCGACGACCTTGCCCGAAATAATAGGCAGGTTGAAAAAATAAGCATGAGCCAGAAAAAGACCATGATACACTGCCGTTCCAGCAACGATCAGAATAAGCGGCGTCAGGGAGTTGTCCTTAAACAGTGCTTCGTCAAACAGGTCTATGAGGATCGCAATTGCACAGAAAATGAAGATGTTTATGCCCACTGCTTGAGAATAAAGGACATCCAAAAGAAGTCCTGAGAGAAACGCGGCAGCGAGACCTACCCGGTTGCCAAAGAGCAGTGCAACCATGACAACATAAATCAGCGGCAAGTTGGCAGCCACGCCGTAAAACCTGAAATTCAGGACAAAGGTCGTCTGAATCAGATAGACGAGCAGCGAGGAAAGCACCAATGACAATAGCTTCATTCGCTCTCCGCCTCGCCTTCAGTTTCAAGCTCAGCTTCTGTGTCAACACCAACGGCACCCGCCGGAATCACAGTAACTTTCTTTATGGACTGAAAATCCACAAAGGGTTGCACGACAACTTCAGGAAGAAGCGCATCTCTGTTTTCAATCCGCTCTTTTATTTCTCCAATGACAATACCTTTCGGGAACAGCCCCAAACCCGAGGTAACAAGGAGATCACCCTCGCTGATCCGTGCTGTCGGATCAAAGATCTGACCTCTAAGCACATAATCCGTACTCCCAATAATCTGGCCATCATAAGGCGACAAAATGCCAAGCGACGAAAAGCTGATCGTGCTGCGCTTGTCAATAAGCGTCACAACCTTGGCCCAGTCTGTTCCAACATCATAGACCATACCCACGAGGCCGCTTCCGTTAATGACTGCGCTATTTTTTGTTACGCCATCTCTGGATCCCGCGTCTATGACAAAATTCTCATACCAGTTTCCAGGATCCTTGGACAATACTGAAGCAGATACATAATTATCAATAGAGGCTGCCTCCACATAATTCAGGGCAGATTTCAATTCTCTCAGTTCTATCAATTCTCTCTGCTCCAAAGTAAGCGACACAACCTGAGCCCTGAGCGCATCAACCTCTATTTTCAGAGCCTCGTTTTCGCGGGCGTTTTCATAAAGCGCCGCTATAGGCTCAATGCGCGCGCCAATCGATTGGTTGATCCCATAAAAAAACTTTTGAATGGGATAGACCACTTCAGCAACCAGATTCTCAACACCCGTTACGCTCGAGCGTCCGCCTGCCGAGATCCCCATGAAGGTCAGGAGCAAAATTGAGGCACCTACGATTAATATTTTCTTCCATTTTGGATAAGCATGCATCCGCGTCACCCATTCAGCGATATTTCTTGGCGTGTACCATAACAGATTTCAATTCATCAAAATTATCCAGCGCCATTCCCGTGCCTATGGCGACACAATCCAGCGGTTCCTCAGCAATATGAACCGGCATGCCTGTCTCCCGTCTGATCCTCTGAGCCATCCCTTTAAGAAGCGCACCGCCCCCGGTGACCATGATCCCTTGAAGCATGATGTCTGAAGACAACTCTGGCGGTGTCTTTTCCAGCGTAGACTTTACAGCGTCCATAATTGCATTGGCAGGCTCTCTGAGGGCTTCTCTGATCTCAGCGCCTTTGACAAAAATGCTGCGAGGCAGACCCGTCATCAGATTTCTTCCCGTAACTTCGAAAACGGCTTCTTCATCCACTGGCTCTACGGAACCAATAGCCATTTTGATCTCTTCGGCGCTTCTCTCGCCAATCATCAAAGAGTAATGTTTGCGGATATACTGTACTATGGCTTCATCCATAGAATCGCCAGCCATTCGGATTGAGCGGCTTGTAACAATACCACCCAGCGAAATAACAGCAATTTCCGTCGTGCCGCCGCCTATGTCGACCACCATGCTGCCGGTAGCTTCAGAAACAGGCATACCTGCCCCAATGGCCGCAGCCATTGGTTCTTCAATAATCAAGGCATCCTTTGCCCCAGCAGCTAAAGCCGCTTCAATAACCGCACGCTTTTCAACTTCGGTGACATCACTTGGAACCCCTATGATAATTCTTGGCGCTGCCAGCATGGATTTGTTTGGATAGGCCTGTTGTATAAAGTACCGTATCATTTTCTGAGTCACTTCAAAATCAGCAATGACGCCGTCTCTCAAGGGCCTGATCGCTACAATCCTGCCGGGTGTACGGCCAATCATCTGTTTGGCTTCAAGGCCAACACTGAGTACTTCACCAGTATCCAAATGAATAGCGACGACAGAAGGCTCTCTGAGAACAATCCCCTTCCCTTTCACATAAACAAGTGTATTCGCGGTACCCAAATCGATCCCAATATCTTTAGTCATAAATCCAAACCACTTCATAATCTTTGAATCCGGGTGCCTCCGTCTGGATTACGGTACAAGTCCTCCCAGATCTTCCTCCTGTTCTGTCAGTAATGTGGCGCTGTGCGAACTTCACAAAGCATCCTTATGATCTTTTCCTATAGCTATGCAGCTGTTTCCAGCAGCTACATCATATCATGCTCTTTGAAGCTGTAATACTTGAGATCTCCAATGACAATGTGATCCAAAACCTGGATACCCATCAGCTGACCGGCTTCCACCAGACGCTCAGTGACACGCTTGTCTTCCGTGCTCGGTTCCGGATGTCCGCTTGGATGATTGTGGATCAATACCACAGCATTGGCGCTCCTTCGAATAGCGGGCTGAAAAACCTCCCTGGGGTGAACAATGGACGCATTGAGACTTCCCACTGAGATGTCCTCAATTGAAATAATTTGATTTTTTGTATCAAGCAAGACGACCTTGAAAACCTCTTTAACCAGATGACGCATTTCAACTATCATGATTTCAGCGATTTCTGCAGGACCTGCAACCTTTACCTTCACAGACGTTTGCTCCGAACAAATTCTCCTTCCAAGTTCAGCCACAGCCATAATCTGGCATGCTTTAGAAACACCAATACCCCGTATTGAACTGAGTTCTTCAATGTTAGCCCCCGCCAGGTGGCTAAGGCCTTTGGGATCCAGAGACAAAACTCTGTGAGCAAGGGTCAGCGCAGATTCCTGACTGCTGCCGCTGCCAATAACTGTCGCAATCAGCTCCGCGTTTGATAGCGCGCTTGCACCAGTTTTGATCATTTTTTCCCTTGGACGCTCTCCTTCTGGCATGGACTTCATGGTCATTTTGATAGCCATATAGACCGGCTCCTCTCCCAAGTATTTAGAGAGAATGCTGTTCGAGAAGCTGCCCCAAAAGATAAACTGGCAATCCGACCACTGTAAAAAAATCACCATCAATAGCTTTGACAAGGGTTGCGCCAAGACCCTGTATAGCATAGGCGCCAGCTTTTCCAAAAACCTCGCCGGTCTGAACATAACTCAACGCTCTTTGAGCGCTGTAAGGACCCATTTCCACATTCGTGACAGAATAGTCCACGAGCTTCAAATTAAGCGCTGGACATAAGATGCAGAGGCCGGTATAGACCTGATGCTTTCTGCCGCTGAGGAGCATCAGCATCTTATGGGCTTCGGTTTCGTTTTCAGGCTTCCCGAGCTTTTTACCCTCCAGGCAGACAATAGTGTCTGAGCCTATGATGACGTAATCTTCCCATTTTGGATCCTGAGCTGCTTTCCAGGCCTTTTCAAAAGACAGTGCCATGACAATTTCCTCTGGCGTTTCCAAATCGTCCATAGGCTCAACGAGAGAAACACTGGTACAGGTCACATCACGCCCCAATAGTCCAATCAGCTCTCGCCTTCTCGGTGATTCTGAAGCCAACAATAATTTTCTCATACTCAAAACCTCTTAAATAGGAACATTGAAATCAGCAGCCCAATTATTCCAGCGACATTTAACTGAAGCTTAAGACCCATAGTCCACTGCAGTATCGCGAGGTCAACCGTAAAAGAATCAAAGCCTATGGACCTGCCATAAGACAGAATTGGCAAGCTTTTTCCAAAAACATCACCAATAAGTCCACCTGCAATGATGCCAACTAAAATAAAAATCAGGAGCAGGGGTGTATTTTTTTTCAAGGTAACGCCCTCCGACATTCTCTCATAAATAGCATAACACAGATTTACATATTTTACCATCACAAACCCACAGCTTTAAAGCGTAGGTACTTTTTACAGTTTAGCATTTAATCCACTGCCATTCAAGGCGCTGAAGATGACAAAAACCATTATGTTATCACTGAGAAAACGCCGCAACAACCGGGACAAATGATTCTTCAAAATAAGCAAAGCGCATGGAGCTCGCCCCATGCGCTACCGCTTGACCCGTCGATGGATTATACCATAGTAATGGCATCCTTCGGACATTTTTTTACACATTCACCGCAGCCAATACATTTTTCTGGATCGACGACGTGTGTCTCCTTCAGTTCACCCGTAATGGCTTCTGTTGGGCATACGCGTTTACAGAGCGTACAGCCAATGCACTTCTCCGGATCGATGAGTGCTTTCTTGCGTGTGCTAAGGTCTCCCGCAATACATTTGGTCGGACACTTTTCCACGCAAATCATGCAGCTTGTGCACTTATCGTAATCAATGGATGCGAGATTATTGTTGACATGGATCGCATCAAACGGGCAATTCTTTTCACAGATTCCACAGGCAATACAAGAAACATCACAATTCTTCTTGACCTGTGGACCTTTTTCTTTGTTGTTGCAGTTGACAATAACCTGCTGACCGTAAGGGACATAAGTAATGACTGTTTTGGGACACGCCTCTATGCATTTTCCGCATGCAGTGCACTTTTCCGGATCAACGACTGCTAAACCGTCTTCCATAACGTGAATCGCGTCAAATGGACAAACCCTTTCACAAGTTCCGTAGCCAAGGCAACCAAAAGTGCAGGCTTTCCCGCCCCCAGCGACCATAGCCGCAGCACGGCAGTCCGTAATACCTTCGTATTTAAAGGTTGTGCGACACTTCTCGTCGCCGCCTTTGCATATGACATGCGCAACCTTCTTGACACCGACTTCTGCGTTGACGCCCATAATCTCAGCCAGTGCCGAAGCGCAATCCGCGCCACCCACAGGACAGCCATTGACCGGTGCATTGCCTGAAGCGACGGCGTTAGCAAACTGATCACAGCCTGGAAAGCCACAGCCGCCGCAGTTTGCGCCAGGCAGTGCCTCGCGGACGAGGACAGCCTTAGGGTCAACTTCAACCGCGAATTTTTGTGAAGCGAACGCAAGCGCCGCGCCAAAGGCTAAGCCCATAGCACCCAGCGTCGCGCCGGAAGTAATGATATTGGTTACGTTCAAAGTCTACACCCCTTTCTATACCAGACCCGTGAAGCCGAGGAAAGCGATTGACATCAAGCTTGCAGTGATCAAAGCGATCGGGAATCCCTTAAAAGGCAGTGGGACATCTGCAATAACCTGTTTTTCACGAATACCGGCAAAGAGCACAATCGCCAGAGAAAAACCAAGCGCTGCGCCCACGGAGTGGACTATAGTCTGAATCAGGTTAAATTTGTATTGGATGTTGAGCAAAGCAAGACCGAGTACCGCGCAGTTCGTCGTGATCAAAGGAAGGAACACGCCAAGTGCTTGGTAAAGCGTTGGGCTCGTCTTCTGAAGCACAATCTCAACAAACTGTACCAGGGAAGCTATGACGAGGATGAAGGAAATCGTCTGAAGATATTCCAGATGCAGCGGTACCAGTACGAAATACTGGATGAAGTAGGTCAAAATGCCCGCCAACGTCATGACGAAGGTGACGGCAAGACCCATACCAATTGCCGTGTCGACCTGCTTTGAAACGCCAAGGAATGGGCAGATGCCCAGGAAGCGAGACAGGACGAAGTTGTTGACGAGAATTGAACTGACGAGAATGACAAACAAACTAGCGTTTTCCATGTCGTTTCACCTCCTATTGGCCAGCGGCCGCTTTCTTGTTTTTAATGACGTTGTAAACCGCAAGGACCAGCCCCAGTGTCAGGAAGCCGCCCGGAGGCAGGATCATGACAATAGCAGGTTTATATGCCGCGCCAAGCACCGTGATTCCAAAGATTTGCCCGGAACCAATCAGCTCCCGGATCGCGCCAAGCAGCACCAGCGCCCAAGTGAAGCCAAGGCCCATGCCTATGCCATCAAGTGCCGAAGCGCCAACGCCATTCTTGAAGGCAAAGGACTCCGCGCGTGCCAGGATGATACAGTTAACAACGATCAGCGGGATAAACAAGCCCAGAGACTTGAAAAGCGCCGGCACGTAGCCTTCCATGACCATCCCGACTATAGTTACAAAGGAAGCGATAACTACAATAAATGCCGGTATACGGATCTTATTCGGAATAATGGATTTAAGCAGCGAAATCATGGCGTTGGAACCAACCAAAACCGCCGTGGTCGCGAGTCCCATACCCAAACCGTTCTGAGCGCTGGTCGTGACCGCCAAAGTCGGACACATGCCAAGCAGCTGGAAGAAAATTGGATTTTCCTTGACTAAGCCATTTGTTAAATGCTTTATATTCATAGTTTGCGCCCCCCTCTACCGATCCAGCGTCTGCGCAACTCGGATGGAAGTATTGACGCCATCTGTCACAGCACGAGAAGTGATGGTTGCACCGGTGATTGCAAGAATTTCCGTGTCACTTTTTGCAGTCTTGGAAACGCCGAGCTCCTGAGCCGCGGACATGCCGTTGTACTGCTCATAGAACAGCGGCAAAGTCGCGTTCGCGCCCAGACCCGGTGTTTCAGCATGGTTGCCAATTCTTACCCCCGAAAGGACGCCGTCCACCGTGATGCCAGTCGTAACCTCTACCGCGCCGCTGAAGCCATTTGGGCCCGTCTTGATGACGTAGCCAATCACCGCGCCGTCCTTGACGCCTGCATAAACTTCTTTCACCAGTGGCTCTTTGCCTTGAATATCCGCAAGCTTTGCTTCATCAACTGGTTCAAACTCTGCAGCGTCAGGCAAGACCGCCTGACGGGCGAGCTGGTTTGCCGTCTCCCGCTGTTCAAGGATTTTGCCGATGGTTACTTCGTTCGTCACCCCAAGGGCCGCCGCAGCCACCAGACAAATCAACAGAAGCGTTGAGCCTAATTTAATGATCTCCTTCATTTCTTGCCACCTCCGAACACACGTGATTTCGAATACTTCTCGATCAGCGGCGTCGCGACGTTCATCAGAAGGATTGAATAGGAAACGCCCTCAGGATAGCCTCCGAACTGCCGTATGATCGCCGTCAGCAATCCTGCGCCAAAGGCGAAAATAATCTGACCGCGGAAATTGACTGGCGTTGAGGAATAGTCTGTCGCCATGAAAAACGCGCCGAGCATAAGGCCGCCTATCAAAACATGGAGGAAGGCAACTTGAATGTCGAAGCCGTTAAAGACGAATAAAATAACAAAAGTCGTTGCTATGTAGACCGCTGGAATCCTGATATCAATGACGCCGCGCCATACCAGGTAGAGTCCGCCTAAAATCAAGAGCAGTGCCGAAGTCTCGCCAATACAGCCTCCAACATTGCCAATCAAAGCGTCCATTGCCGATGGCAGCTTGTCCGGCAACCCTTCTTTCAAAATACCGAGAGCCGTTGGTCCGGTAATGCCATCAACCGCTCTTGGAACTGCCCAAGTCGTCATATCCGTAGGCCAGCTGGCCATCAAAAACGCGCGGGCTGCAAGGGCAGGGTTCATGAAGTTGAAGCCAAGTCCTCCAAAAGCCTGTTTTACAATGGCAATGGCGAATACAGAGCCAATCACCGGAATGAACCAAGGCACAGATGCCGGCAAATTCAAGGCAAGTAAAAGGCCAGTGACGACAGCGCTGAAATCCCCAATGGTCGAAGGTATTTTTCTCATATAGCGCTGAATAAAGTACTCTGTAGCTACCGCCGCGCCCACAGAAAGGAGCACTGTAATCAGAGCGCTGAATCCAAAGAAATAGATCCCTGCTGCTGTTGCAGGCAATAGTGCAATAACGACGTCCCGCATTATGCCACTGACAGACTCAGTGCTTCTGAAATGCGGCGACGATGATACTCTATATTGTTGTTGTTCCATCTGCCGATCCCCCTATGCTTTTCTTCTTCGAGCCAGTATCTCACGTTTTGCCAAACGGATGGACTGGAGAAGTGGTCTTTTGGACGGACAAATGAACGAGCAGGACCCACACTCAATGCAATCGAGCGCAGAATACTTCTCCGCCATGTCAAATTGGTCAATAAGCGCATAGGCGCTGATATAGACCGGCTCAAGATAAGCCGGGCAAGTGGTGACACATTTGCCGCACTTCATGCAGGCCAGCGCCTCAGGCGTCTTGGAGTCCGCTTCATTAAATGTCAATATCCCCGAAGTTGTCTTTGTCGACGGAATGGATAAAGTGGACGTCGCGATTCCCATCATAGGGCCGCCCAAAACGATTTTTCCAGGTGTTTCATTAAAACCGCCGCACTGTTCGACAATCTCTGTCAGCATAGTCCCAACTTTTATACGAAGGTTCTTTGGTTCTTTGATGCAGGAGCCTGTTACTGTACAAATTCTGTCAATGAGAGGCATGCCTGTCGTCAGAACCTCAGCGATCGCTGCCGCAGTCGCCACGTTGTTCACAACAGCGCCCGCGTCCATAGGAAGTCCGCCAGAAGGCACTTCTCGACCAGTAACAGCTAAGATCAGCTGTTTTTCAGCCCCCTGTGGGTATTTCGTTTTAAGAGACGCGATCTCGATCTCAGGAGATGCTGATGCTGCTTTTTTTACAGACTCGATGGCATCCGGCTTGTTGTCCTCAATGCCTATGTAACCCTTTGGTACGCCAAGAACCTTCATCAGCGCTTTCAAACCCAGTACGACTTTTTCCGGCGCTTCCAGCATCAGCCGGTGATCCGCTGTAAGAAACGGTTCACATTCCGCGCCATTTAGAATGACAAAGTCAATGGTCTTTTCTTTTGGCGGCGAAAGCTTAACATGCGTTGGAAATCCAGCGCCGCCCATACCCACAATACCCGCGCTTTTAATGATGTCAAGAATCTGCTTTGGTTCAAGCGTCTCAAGCGGCGGATGCGGTTTGATACTTTCGTCAACGACATTTTGACCGTCTGATTCTATGACGACGCATAGATCTTTCCCTCCGAGCGTGTCCATGACTTTCAGCTCTTTGACAGTCCCTGAAACGCTCGAGTGCACAGCAGCAGATACAAAGGACGCCGGTTCGCCAATTTTTTGGCCAACCTTAACATAATCCCCCTTCTGCACAAGCGCGTCACAAGGCGCGCCAATATGCTGCCTCAAAGGAATTGCTACTGTTGATGGTTCAACAGCCAATTCTACAGCCTTGTGTTCTGTGAATTTCTTTGCATGCGGCGGATGGATCCCACCTTTGAAAGAAAAAATGCCCATGGTTTCACCCCTTGAGTAAATTATACAGTATACAATCAATAAAATTAGTGCTCTTAACAATTTTACTACATCTTGGCCCACTGTCAACTGAAAGTGCCGTCAATTAAATATTTATAAGGCTTCGAGCGTTATTTGATTAACAGAAGCGTTCCAATAAAAATGGGGATTCCAAGGTTTTTTTCTGAAATATTTTTCAAAAACAAAGTGCTTATTGACAAAATAATAACGGTTACGACAGATAAAAATAACTATATCGTGCGTCAAAGGTCAGCAACTTTTATCGCATGCCCACCTTATTGGCACAAAAACAGAAAGAGGGAAAATAGCACTCAAGCCATTTTCCCCTACTGTGACGTAAACTTTTATTGTCCGACTTTTATAGAAGGCAGTATAACCATTTCCTGAGAGACATCAGTATCTGCCGGTGGATTCAGAGCCTCTACGGTCGCACCATCTGGCTTTAAGCTCCTGAAATAGTATTCATATTCAGGGAAACCTGTTATTTGCGCAATCACTTTGGCCGACAAGCCAGTGTCCTTCCACAAGTAATAGGTCACGTTCAAGTCCGAAGAATGCACTTCAAAAACATCACAAGGCAACCCGTCTACAAGTGCAGACCCTTCGAAATGTACATGTTCAAACATATCTTGGTCAAGAGACTCATCAAAAGCGGCCGGTGACATCATCCCATTGAAAAAGGCCTCATCATAGTCTGCTGGTGACAGAACCCCGGTCGTTCGATCCAATACCTGAACTGTTTTCTCTTTTTTGTCTGCGAAAATGCTGTGCTTTTGATCAAAGGGATCCAACCGTATGTGATCTTCACTGACCCAGGCGGAATAATACTCCCTGGACACCCCTTCAACGCGCAGTTCAAATTCATAATAAAGGTTCTGTATCCCTGAGGACTTGGCATAAAGCGTGCTGAAAGCATTGAAGTCCTCGAGATCGTCATGAACCTCTTCAGCTGCTTCAGGCTCCGCCTCCGCGGCAGGCTCTGCCTCCGCGGCAGCATCCGTCTCAGATTGCTTTTCATCAACTGAACTCAGCTCTTGCTCAGCAGGGACTTCACTGGTTTGGTTAAAACAGCCCGTCGCTAACAGCACCACACTTATAAACACGGTTATTCCCAGCAGCCTGGCGTATTTTGTCATCTGCAGCCCTCCATTTACTGTTGCTTGAGTAACAAGAGAAGTAAAAAAAGGTAAAAAAAAGGACGATATAAAATCGTCCTTTCTGGTGCGAGAGGCGGGATTTGAACCCGCACGAGCATTAGCCCGCTACCCCCTCAAGATAGTGCGTCTGCCAGTTTCGCCACTCTCGCATGTATTCGCCGGTTAACCCGACGAAATTCATTATACCTCTCCCAAGCTATTAAGTCAACAAAATTGACAACATTATTGTCTAAAATATACCTGAAATATTACTTTGGACAGGTTTTTCATTCAGTAAAGCACCGGCTTGTATGGCCCTGCTTAACGCTGTCCCAGCACCTCCAGCTTCTCTATCAATGTTTCCAGTTGAAGCTCCAGCGCCTCCAGCGTACCGTTGTTGTCAATGATAAAGTCTGAATGTGACCTTTTCTCACCAAGGGGCATTTGGCTTTTAATACGCCTTCCAGCATCCTCAACGCTCAAATGGTTTCTTTCCATCAGCCGGCTTAATTGAACCTCAGGATCCACGTAGACCAAAATAACAGCATCATATCTTGGATCCGGCCCCTTTTCAAGAAGAAGCGGAGAATCCACAAAAATCACGGAAATGCCCTTTGCTTTTGCAGCCTCAATCTTATCTGCGATCTGAGCCTCTACAATGGGATGGGTCGCATTATTGAGCCGTAGCCTTGAGGCTTCATCACCGAAAACAATTCCGCCAAGCTTCTGCCGGTCAATTTCTCCATCCGGTTTAAGGACCTCAGTACCAAAGACCTTCACTATAGCGTTGTAGATGGGATCCCCTTTACCATACAAGTCTTTTACTATTTCATCAGCATCAATCACCATGTAGCCTCTTGACCGCAGCCAAAGAGTCACTGTTGATTTGCCGCTGGCGATTCCCCCCGTTATCGCGAATACTTTCACTTTGGCCACCTCCAGATCCAAGTCATGTCTCAACTATTTTATATAGACTACTTGGTTTCATACCAGTTTGAGCCAGACTTCATATCGACTTCAATGGGCACTTCGAGACTAACAGCACTTTCCATGTCGCCTTTCAGCAGTCGTTCTACAGCCTCAAGCTCCTCTGGCACGCAGTCAATCAGCAGCTCGTCATGCACTTGAAGGATCAGCTTTGACTTGTGGCCGCCCTTCTTCAAATCTTGATACACCTTTACCATGGCAATCTTGATGATATCTGCTGCACTTCCCTGGATAGGCGTATTCATGGCGGTCCTTTCAGCGAAAGAACGGAGGTTAAAGTTTTTTGAGTGAATATCCGGCACATAACGCTTTCGATTGAGGATTGTCGTCACGTATCCATGGGTTCTGCACTCTTCAATGGTATCATCCAAATACTTTTTAACACTGGGATACTTAGCGAAGTATTGGTCAATATAAAGTCTGGCTTCCTTTCTGGAGATCCCAAGGTTTTCAGACAAGCCATAGTCGCTCATGCCGTAAACGATTCCAAAATTAACCTCTTTGGCACGGCTTCTTTCAAGGCTGGTAACATCCTTGGGGTCAAGGTCAAAGACTTGCGCCGCTGTCTGTGTATGAATATCAAGTTTGTTTCTGAAGGCATGAATCAAACGTTCATCCTTGGCAAAATGCGCCAATATTCTAAGCTCAATCTGCGAATAGTCCGCATCCAGCAAAGTGTGCTCAGGACTCGGGATAAAGACCTTTCTGAGGCGTCTGCCAAGAGGCAGGCGGACTGGAATATTCTGCAAATTAGGCTCTGTGGAGCTGAGCCTTCCCGTTACTGCCACCGTCTGATTCAAGCTGGAATGAATCTTCCCGGTGACGGGATTGACAACCTGGCGGAGGCCATCAATATAGGTGCTTTTCAGTTTGCTGTAGATCCTGTATTCCATGATCAAAGCAATGATTGGATGATGCTTTTCAAGCTTCTCAAGAACATCATGACTGGTGGAATAACCGGTTTTTGTCTTTTTTTGGGCAGGCAGACCTAATTTATCAAACAAAATTTCGCCCAACTGCTTGGGGGATTGAATGTTGAAAGTCCCTCCCGCCAGCTCGTAAATCTCAGTTTCAAGGGTGCCCAGTTTTTCCGTCAATATGACATCCATGTCATCCAGTTCCTTCAGGTCCACGTTGAACCCCTCGAACTCCATATTGGCTAAAACTTCTACCAATGGCATTTCAACTTCATTGAAGAGCTGTGCCATGTTCTCACTTTCAATTTCGCCCTTCATCTGGATTGTGAGATCAAAAATTGCCCTGGCACAGTTTTGTGCGTACATCGCTGCTGACTGCTGGTCTGCTTCAAACACAGAAACGGCTTTGGCGCCTTTTCCAAAGACAGCTTCCTCTTCCGCAAGGTTCATATTCAGCCTTTCAAAGGCCATGGCTGAGAGCTTCTCACTGGATCTCGAAGGATCAATCAAATAACGGGCTATAGCAATGTCAAAGCACCCATTTTCGAGCTTGTAGCCGAGCTGATAAGACAAGAGGTACTCCCTTTTTAAGTCGTAGCTCCATTTTTCAATCTCGGTTTCAGGTCCAATGGCCTTTAAAAACTCAGAAGCCAGCGACAAATCTGCTGATTCAGGAATGAAGCAGGCCCTGTCTTTCAGCGCAACACCCACACCCGCCAGTCGAATATCCCTGACATGAATCTTTTCGATCAAGCTGTAAACCGCCAATTGCTTGGATGCCCGCACTGTCTTAAGGAGCGCGTTCAATCCCTTTTCATCCACGATCCACGTGATGGCCTCTTCAGCTGTGACAGGCATTTCTGACTCTGCTATGGTAACCTCTGACTTCAACCGCCCCATCAGTGACTTCAGTTCATAAAGCGAGAACAGCGCTCTGGCTTCCTCAAGTTTGGGTTCCTCCACAGCAAACTCACTGAGCTCAAATTCTACCGGGACCCCTGTCTCAATTCGCGCGAGAGATTTACTCATAAGCGCCTGGTTTGCGTGGGTCTCCACCAATCCGCGCAGGCGCTTGTTGTCAATTTCTTCGAGATTTTCGATCACCGCTTCTACGCTTTTAAATGTCTCAAGCAGCTTGATCGCCGTTTTTGGCCCAACGCCCGGAATACCAGGGATGTTGTCTGAAGCATCACCGCTAAGTCCTTTATAATCAATCAACTGAAGCGGCGTCAAATGATATTCTTCAAAAATCGCCGCCGCATCATATTTTTCAATCAGACTGATCCCTTTTTTTGTAAAAAGCACTTCAATCTGATCATCCACAAGCTGAAGGGCGTCCTTATCCCCAGTAACGATGAACACCTTAAGTCCCCGTTCACCGCACCGCTTGGATATAGTTCCAATCAGGTCGTCCGCTTCAAAGCCCTCAAGCTCCATCCGGTGTATATTCAGCGCGTCAAGGATCTCCTTGAGGATTGGGACTTGAACCCTGAGCTCCTCCGGCATCCCCTTGCGGGTGCCTTTATACTGATCATAGGCCACATGTCTGAAGGTTGGCCCCTTCAGATCAAAGGCAACGCTCATATACTCCGGTTCGTAAGTCTCAATCATCTTATAAATCATTGACAGGAAGCCATGGATGGCGTTGGTCGGGACCCCATCCTTGTTCGTGAGCGGCGGCAGCGCGAAGAAAGCGCGGTTCATCAAGCTGTTGCCGTCTATAATCATAATTTTTTCCAAATTGTTCCCACTCCTCTATAGGCAGTTTATTCTATGCTTTAGATAGATTTTCAATGTCTACCTAAACATTGTAACAGAAAAAGCCCTGCTGACAAAACACTCTTCGCGAGCATCCATCGGCAGGGCAGTTTTAGCATTTCAGATTATAGATTTTGTTTGCGATTTCTAATAAGCCTTCTTACAATTCTTAAAATCACATAGAAGACGAATCCAAAGACGACCAGGAATGGCAGTATAGCGACCAACCCTATCAGAATTGCCTGCAAGGACTGCAGGACTGCATTGATACTGCGGATGAAATTTGCTCGCATTCTTTCAAACAGGTTGTCATCCAAGGTTGTAATTGTACTTTCGCTCAAATCTTTTTCACGAAGACTAATCTGGATTGAAGACATTTGAAGCGATTTGTCGTAGCTCTTCAGAATGGCATTCAAACTGTCAATCTCTGTTCGGACATTCGCCAGTTGAAGGTCAATCTCCATGATGTCCTTGATATCTTCAGCACGCTGCAGGAGCTCCCTGAGCCTGAGCTCTCTCGCTTCAAGATTCTTGATTCTGCTTTGTGTGTCCACATAGCTTTCCGTAACATCGTAGGAAGAAATATTCGAACGCGTCACTGTTCCCAGCGTTTTAATCTGTTGCATAGCAGCGTCAAACCGCGTACTTGGAATCCTTAAGCTTACATTTCCGCCCTGGAGATCCCCTCTTCGGCCATTGCTGTCATAGACAGGCGTCGAATAGGTATCCGCGCTTTCAATATACCCTTCCAGCGCACTCACAATTTCCTCAATACGGCTGTAGGTGACGTCGAAGTCCTCGACCTCAAGGTCAATGGCACCATTGCGAATGATCATTTTGCCGTAGATTGCCGGATCAAAGCTGTCCGCTGAACCGGCTGGCGCCATAGGCTCCATAGGGACAGTGCCGGCTTCGCCATAACCATCTTTCGCCACAGCACCCGCTTCCGCCCATTCCATCTCAACATTAGCGCGGCTTGGAGCTGGGGCTTGTGGCGCCTCTCCCATTGCCATATCCGACACGGACTCTGCGCTCTTGCCCATCCCAATCAAATTCATAAGCGGTCCACCCGCCGCTGCAACTGCAACAATTCCAATAACCAATACCGCAGCTATGCCGCTCAATACTTTAAAATGCTTGGAATGCGCGAACTCCAAAATTTTTGAACGCCCAGAGGCTTTTTTCTCTTCAGCTGCTTCCACCAGTCTGGCATGCAGTTCTTCTTCAAATGTCTCAGGCAGTGCTTTGAGTGGCATAGCCGCCAGCTCCCCCTTCAGAAGCGTCATATCTTCAAGATAGGCGCGACAATCAGGACACTGTTCCAAATGCGCTTCTGTGGCAGCAAGCTCCCGGGGATCCATCTCATAATTTTCTTTTTCCATGTAGTCGTGAAGTCGGTCTGTCAAACAAGTGTCACGCATCAGATCGTCCCCCCTTCCTGAAGGTTTTTGCTTCGTTCATTGAGGATCAAAGTCCTTAATCCGTGCCGTCCACGGCTGATCCTCGATTTGACGGTGCCAACAGAGCAATTTTCAATGGCACCAATCTCTTCATAAGAAAATCCGTAAACATCCCTCAACAAAACAGCCGTCTTTTGAAATTCCGGTATTTTGCCAAGTGCCGTCAACAGCTGACCTGCCACTTCTTTCTGTTCAAGCTGCGCTTCGGGACCAGCAGCATCATCAGCCACCAGCTGGATTGGGATCTTGTCCTCTGTATCATCTACTGATATGGCCATAGATTTTTTTCGTTTTCTCAACAAATCACGGCAGGTATTTACTGTAATGGTATATAGCCATGTGGAGAACTCAGAATTCTCCTTGAATTTATCCAGTCCTTTAAAGACCTTAATCAACGTTTCCTGTGTCGCATCTTTGGCGTCTTCTTCATTGCCAAGCATTCTCCAGGCAATGTTGTAGGCATAGACCTGATATTTGGATATGAGCAGCTCAAAGCTGTGCACGTCGCCCTGCTTACTCTTCTGGATCAAAAGCGTATCATTATTGGATGTCAATTTGAATCCCTCCCTCGATCGAGGCTTTCAGTGCTTTAGACGCCACTGTTCCTCAATTGGTTCCAAGCATACATACCCATGTCAGCAAAAAATTCACAACCAGCGGCTAATTTAGAATTAAAAATAAGACCGCAGCCACAGCCACGGTCTTAATAGTCATTTATCCCTCAAGTACCGGAATCCATTTATTTTGTTTGTAAGGATGGAAATATGACTCCATGATCTCGCCATTTCGGTCCAGGAACAACGTCCCATGATGAAGAAAAGTATCCTTCATATAATACCGTAGGTCAATAGCCCTTAGCTCAATGTGGTTGTCATGCTCCAGAACCTCAAGGTGGATGTTCGGACTGAACCGTCTGAAATACCGGCCCAAATTCGAATTGTCAAAGGCCCCTAAGTGCTGGGAATCTTTTTTGTAATACCTCGCAATAATCTGAAGCTTTCTCGTAAAAAGATTATACTTTCCAACAATGTGATGGCTTCTCGTGTCCGCCACGAAGTCCCATTTGTAGAATGCCTTAAGCGACGGCAAAATTGTGACGCGCTTAAACTCATATTGCTGAGCAATGGCTGTTGAAACATGGGTCTGCGCAGTTTGCTTCATCTTCCAGCGGAGCGCCAGATAGGCTGCGAATAAGAGCACCACAGAGCCATACTCGAGAATGGACTTCTCACCGGAGAAAATCAAATAAACCGCCATCAAGGTTATAAAGGGATCATATAGAGTCAACAGATTTAATTTCCGCTTTTTCTTAAAGAGCATAGCGCCGTAGGAATTCAGGATATCAAAGACGGTATGTGACAAAGCGCCCATCAACGTCCAAAAGAATACTTCGAAAGACAGTGAGCCCGGCATCAATACCGAGAGCCCTAAAGTAATTGCCGCTGAAAACAACGTCAGCGCGGGCAAGGAATGTGACCAGCCTCTGTGATGTTTCAAATAAGTCATTTCATTCGAAAACAAACGAATGACGACGTCTGAGTCAGGAATCATGGCACCAATGGCAGCGCCAATTGCAACAGGATTGTCCAAACTGGGTGTAGTCCCCGAAAAGGTAGAAATCGCGAGACCTATGACACCATGGGTTATTGGATCCATTTCACCGCTCCTCATAACATTATGTTTACATAATAACACAGATCTCCACCTACCGCAAGGAGAATGGAATTTTTAAACAGTGGCGCTTTGCGCCTGACCCGCCAAATTACAGAAATATTTTCATCACTTCACCCGGCCTTAGGGCTCAAAGCGTAAGAGCTCACCGCCCTCTTTTACATAAAGATTGGTTGACGCCGCAATCGTCTGCATCAGGTCTTCATCCATTCGGGATTGACTTGTGATCACCATGTAAACTGAGTTGTTTTCTACAAACTGCTTTAAATCCTCATTTGAATTCTTCAGGGCATCCGCATCAATCGCTATCCTATCAACGTTTAGAAACCCTAAGCGATTGTACTTTTCAAAGGAGTCCACGACTATGACAAAGCGCGACAAAGCGTCGCGGAAGTTATCATAAAGATATTTTGAAAATTCTATACTGCCGCCATTTGTAAAAGCCATAACCAAAACATCCTTATGACGGCTGAGCCATGTCAGCGAGCCTCTAAGGTCGAGCTGCGTCAAGTCCCCAATCAGCTGTGCTGCTCGAAAGGCCTCCGCATCCTCCACTTGAAACGGCGCTTCCAACAGTGAAGAAAACTTGGCGGGATTCTCCATAGCCACAATCTCCCCATCCTCTGTCCAGGAAAAATTTAGCGCCAATAGCCTGTCCCCTGCTTTGAAGGCCAAGTCCATGGCCTCCTTGGAATTTGTTCCCGTCATGCCATTGACTGGATGACCCCCAACAAAGACAACGTCTTGCGTGATATTTTCCCGCTGGCCAAGAATTCCCGTGCCATCCTCACTCGCGAATTCTCCATAGTAGGTCTTTGCATCCGCCAACAGATTGTGATCCAAAATATATTTGGATGCGGCGAATTCTTCTTTGACCTCATTATACTGGCTATAGCAAAGATTGACATCCACTGGCTCTCCTGTCTTGCGATTCCAGGCCCTTGATTTATTGAAAATGTATTCCCGTGACATTTCGAAGACAAAGTCTTCACTTATGAAGGACCCAAAGGCGGTGTAAGCTTGAAAGGCTGCAAGGCCCTCTGTCGCGTTGACCAGATCCTGCCCAAAGATCAAAAAATTATCATTTGGAATGCCCATGAGATTCATGATTGTTGGCATAAAATCTACCTGAGTCCCAATAGTGCTTATGGTCTCGCCGACACCAGAGCCTGGTGTGTGCACAATGAGAGGAATGTGAAGCATTTCGTCAAACTCGTAGGGTTTATCCAAATAATCCTCCAAAATTGACTTGGATTCAAGATCCGTTATTACTAAGCCGTGATGGTCGCCATAAAGTGCTATCACAGAGTTTTCATAATAGCCAGCATCCTTCAACTTTTCAAAAAAGAATCTGAGTGCATTGTCCGTATAACGGACGGATTGTAAATAGTCGCCAAAAAGTGTCCCCTGATGTTCCGGATTCAGCTCAATTTCCTGCAGTTCAGACGGCAGCTGATAGGGATGGTGATTGCTCAAAGTGATCAGGAAACCATAAAACGGCTGTTTGTAAGTCTTCAGTATTTCAACGGACTGCTCAAAGAATTCGAAATCATTCAAGCCAAAACCAATGGGCTCATTAATGACAAAGTCCTTTTCACTATAGAACCGTTCAAAGCCTTGCCCTGGATAAGCGATGTCACGGCTCCAGAAATCTCCTTTATAACCATGAAAAGCTAAAGCCGTATAGCCTTGATCTCTAAGCTGCCACGGGAGTCCTCTAAAGTCATTTTCCTGATACAAAGCATAGGACTGGCCATAGACCGTAGGATAGATCGCATTGTTTGTCGCAAATTCAGCGTCCGAGGTATTTCCCATCCCAAGCTGCTGATAATAACTGTCAAAATAAAGCGATTCCCCAGCAATCAATTCATTCAAAAATGGCGTTAACACCTGCCCCTCATAACTGCGGTTCACTACAAAGTCTTGAAACGACTCAATCTGGATGACAATCAAATTTCTGCCTTCTGCAATGCCCCAGTACTTCTGAGCTTTCAGCGCCTCAGGATCCTGATAGATTTTATTTTTTATGCTGACATTCCCCAAAATTTCAAACTGATCTACCATCAGCTCCGAAAAACGACCGTTGACACTGGACACCAAATCTTCAACATGGAAGCCGAAAAACTCACGTGCGCCAATTTTTTCAGTATAGGCAATTCTAAGTTGAGGTACAGAAAACAAAATTCCCATAAGCGCAGGCAAAAGCACTAAAATTCTCCAGCGAATGGAGAAACGTTCACCTTGCTTGTGGAGCAGCGCTGTTAAGCCTATCCAAAATGGCATGTCAATCAAAGCAATAAAATGCTTGGGTGATAAAATGGCGAGAATACTGTCTCCAATATCCCCTATGACACCTGCATTTTGTAGAATGCGAACCGTTGCTCTTGCATTGAACTGTTTGAAATAAACTACATCCACCAAAAATATTAAAGAAACCAGTCCGTAAAAAATGACAAACAGCCAGGCACCCTTATGTTTTCCTGCCTTCTCAAGGGCAAAAAACACCCACAAACTGATGATCACAGTCAGAATGACCGCCATCAGGCTGCCTTCCGAAAGCTGAACCATTTCGTAATAAAAATGCCACTTCATACTCATTAGCGCCACAAGGGCGACCAGCATCAGAAAAATTTTCTTCAAAGACCTTCACCTGTTCCTTTCTACCCGTTGATTATATTACAAACTTGCCGGACAGTGCCATAGGCTACAGAATTTTAAGGATATTTTTATAATTTCAGCTGATGATGCCGCCTGATATTTATGAAAAGCAAAATTAACGCTTGAACTCTGACCTCGGTTTGTGCTATTATACTTCTTGCAGGTCACAATAGCCTGCAGCGTACGCCCGAGTGATGGAACGGCAGACATAGCTGACTCAAAATCAGCCGCCGAGAGGCGTGGCGGTTCGAATCCGCCTTCGGGCACCAAAAGGAAAAAATCCCCTGAAGCTTTGGCTTCAGGGGATTTTTTTCACGTTTAAATCACAAATGCAGCCTCAAGCCTCTGTCTCATGATGGCTGTTGTAGTTTGCAAGGGCAATCTCAGAAAGGAATACAGCGTCTTCCACTTTATCCCCCAGATAAGTCCAGAGGTTGACATGCCCGTCAGGCGTTTCTATGTGCGCTTCCGTGACGCCTTCCAGCTTAGGGACAGAAACCCGGAATACCAGCTTTATGTTGTCAGGGTCATTAAACAGGGTCATGAAAACAGCGCCATCTTTATTAACAAATTCAACGCGGTCTTCAAAAAACACAGGTTCAAAATTTGAACCAATGATTCTGGAGATCACCTTTATCAGATTAAAACCATGCCCATTAAAACGGTATCGATACCCTTTCATAACAAATTTTCCCCCTTTTCCCCGAATAACTACCTGTACTCCAAGACACTTCCGGAACCAATTTCCTTCAAAGGCAGCGTACGCATCAATCTGCATTTCGAGGGCAGATCCGTACAATGACTGGCATGCAGTTGCTTGAGTCCAAGGCCCTCAAGAAAAACCGCTGTCCCTTCCAACTGCTCAAAAGTTGGCTTTTGTAAGTGAAAGCCTCCTAAAATATCAACGACTTGATCTGTTCCACTGAGTGTCATGGCATGTCTGACAATGTTGACTATACCACTGTGTGAGCATCCGGATATGACGACGAGACCTGCTGTTCCCAGATAGGAAATCGCACTGTCGTCCAGAATAAAGTCCTCCAGCCAATTTCCATCTACCCGTCTCAGACCTATGGACTTCTTGGCTTCAAAATCATTGACCCTTGGTATTTCGCCCAAATAGGTCAAACCACCCCCCAAGTCCACCGGCGTCTTACTTAATTGACATTCAAAAATATCCTCAAAATCACTGATGTTAAAGTCGACTCCGTAAATCTCACCATCCATGCCTTTTTCTTCAAAGACATCCGGATGGGCAACCAGTTTTACACGATCTTCCCGCCGCCTGTTCTGCCTCAGATGCGCCGCGAGAGCGGGGAGACCCCAGGTATGGTCGCTGTGCCCGTGGGAGAGCACCAGCACATCCATTTCAGAGATTTCCAGCTTTAAACGCCTGGCGTTTTCAAGAAAGACCTCTGAGTAACCCGTGTCGAACAAAAGCTTCACCTCTCCCGACTCGATCCACGCAGAAAAAGCAGGCTCCGCTAAAAAATAGCGATCAACCAGCGTCTGATTGTCCACAAGTAAAGTCAGCTTCAAATGGAACTCACTCCCATCCATAAACAAATCTTTGTAACTTTATCTTTGGATTATCATACCCAATTGAACTCATGAAATCACAAAAACAAATAATGACGCGCCACCCTTCAGTAGCGCGCCACGACATCACTAATACCTTTGATCTTGACTCAAATCACGAATTGGCATCCGTCAAAACCACTTCCAGCTCTAAAGTGCGGCCTCCCCGGACCAATCTGACATTGACGGTGTCCCCAATCTGCTTCTGATTCAGAAAATCTGACAATTGCGTCATAGTCTCAACTCTCGTATCATCCACTGAAATGATGACATCTTCCGCCTCAATGCCGCCTGCTTCCGCGCCGGAGCCCTCTATGACCCCGCGAACGTAAATCCCCACAGGCATGTCATAGGCTTCCGCGGTTTCCGCGTTGATTTCCATGCCATAAATCCCCAGGTATGGTCTGGAAACAAAGCCCTTGGACGCGAGCTCGTTGACTATAGGTACTGCTGAATTGCTCGGAATAGCGAAGCCTATGCCTTCTACCTCCGCACTCGCGATTTTGATAGTGTTTATGCCAATAACTTCACCACGTGCATTGACGAGTGCGCCGCCGCTGTTGCCCGGATTGATGGCGGCATCCGTCTGAATGAGCTTGAGGGAGTTCTTGTCCCTTATTTCCCGGTCCACAGCACTGATCACGCCAACCGTTACTGTGCTGTTGTATCCCAACGGGTTGCCTATAGCAATTGCCGGCTCCCCTACCCTTAACTGGTCAGAGTCACCAAAAGGCGCTGCTTTCACTGTACTCAGGACCTCTGTCGGAATTTCCGATGCCGGAATTCTTATAATCGCTAAGTCTGTGGATTTGTCCTTGCCTACGATTTCAGCTTTGAAGTACTGATCTGGTTTTAGCTGAACCATAACTTCTTTCGCGTCAGCAACCACGTGTTCGTTAGTTAAAATGTCCACTGCTTCGGCGTTAACTGCATAAATAACACCTGATCCGGATGACTGCGCCGTGCGTTCCATATTGAAGAAATCCCTGTAGGACACCGTACTCGTGATACTGATGACGCTTGGCCCGACTGATTCTACAATATTGGCAATATCCGCGCTGCCCTCTCCAGTAATGACGGTATTCGTCTGAACCGCCGGCTGCGTCGTCAGGACCGGCGCTTCAGCCGGTTCATCCGAATTGAGGTAATTCTTGACAAACATGGCGCCTGCGCCAGCGGAAAAACCACCCACAACTGCCAGAATCAATACAATGACCAGCAATTTGGCAAAACTTGAACGCTTCTTCGCCTGTAGTCTCTCAACCCCAATATTTCCATCAGACTCAGAACTTTGATTGAAATTTTGCTGATCCATGATTTCACCATCCTTCAACTATAAGATTAATATGCTGCGTGTTTGAAGCTTACTTCGAAGTTCATATTCAGTTTATAAAAAAAATGTGAAGATTTTGTGAACAGTTTCTAAAAAAACTTTTTCAAAATGGTTAATAAAGAGGCCACAGACCTATCCCTGCCAGCTCACAAAAGGCAGCGTCAACTGGAACAGAACGCCAACTTCAGGCGTGCTGAGCACCTCAATGCGCTCATCATGCGCCTTAATGATTTCACGGACAATTGCAAGACCAAGACCAGGCGACGCTCTATGCTGACTTCTGGATTTGTCGAGCTTTGAAAAGCGCTGCCATATTTCCTGAAGCTCCTCAGGCAAAAGCACTGTACCTGTATTCCTGAGACTTATGAGCACCTTCTGGTCATGAAGCTCAGTTTTGATTTCAATCTTACCGCCTTGATCCACAAATTTGACCGCATTATCGATCAAATTTTGAAACACTCTCTGAATGCTCGCGTAATCCGCATAGGTTTGACAGCCTTCATCCATAAAGTCTACAACGACTTTAAGCGCTTTTTGTTCAATTCTGCCCTCAAACTTATCCAGTTCATTGAGAATCAAAGCGTGAAGGTCAAAGTTCATCTTCTTCAGCACCAGATGGCCGCTCTGAATCTTTGAAAGATCCAAGATATCATTGACCAGCTTCGTCAGCCGTTCACTTTCGTTTAAAACAATCAACAGATACTTCTCTTGTTTATCTGGCTCCGAGGTGCCATCCAAAAGGGCTTTTGTGTACCCTATGATGGACTGAAGCGGCGACCTGAGATCATGGCTGAGGTTCGCAATAAAGTTCTGCTTTGTTTCCTCCAGTTTCATAAGCGCTTCAGCCATGGTATTCAAACTTACCGCCAATTCACCTATTTCATCCTGGCGCCTGGTTTGAATCCGCATGTCAAAATTTCCGCTGGTCACATGCTTTGCGATCTCATTGAGGTCCTTGATCTCACGGCTCATTGCCCTTGAAAATGAAAAGAGCATAAACAGCGCTACAATTGCGCTTAGGGCCAGTCCAATGGCAACCGCAATATTGACATCTCTGGCTGTCATACTGATTTCCGGGATGGAGGCTATGAGAAACAGCACATACTCTACCTCAGCCTTAATAATGATTGGATACCCTATCAGCAGATATTGGTCTTGACCAAACTGATTCAGCGACGTCCGCTTTTGTATGATTTCTCCTGAGTAAAGCTGGTTTAGGTCTTGACTGCTGATTTCCGCCTCTTCAATAAGGTCTGTGACATTGGCATCCGACATGAACACCCGGCCTTGACGGTCAACCAGCAACACTTGGGCACCCAAATAATTTTCGAGTGACTGCACCTCAATTTCGAGCCGATTCACATCCAGAATGCCATTAGCCGCAGAATCCGAATAGATCTGCTGAAAGACCATGGCTTTTTCCAGCAAAATAGTTTGTTTCTGGCTGACCATTAAGCTGTTTATGGCAATATTGACGCCTATGACAATGAAGGCATAGGAAATCAAGAGTATGACGACATAGAGCATAGAAAGTCTTAAATAAATGGTCCGCAAATCATCACCGCCTGATCAACCTGAAGATTATACTGAAAACTTATACCCTACACCCCAAACAGTTTTAATTTCCCAGATATCATTCCCGGGCAGTTTTTCCCTGAGGCGTTTGATATGGACATCCACCGTCCGGCTCTCGCCTGCGTAATCAAACCCCCAAACTTTATCCAGGAGCTGTTCCCGGGTAAAAACCTGATTGGGATGGGACGCTAGAAGATATAAAAGCTCGAGTTCTTTGGGCGGCATAACAACTGCCTCACCCTGACAGGTGACCGTAAAACGGTCCAGATCGATTTGAAGGCCAGGCTGTTCCAGGACTCTGCTGTCCTCAGTCCGGGCATTATATCGCCGGAAAACGGCCCTGATTCTTGCCATGAGCTCCGTGGGATCCACAGGCTTGACAAGATAATCATCAGCGCCAAGCTCAAGACCCGTCACCTTATCAAATGTCTCACCTTTTGCAGAAAGCATTATGACGGGAACATTGCTGATCCGTCTCAGTGCCCGCAACAGATCGAACCCATTCACAACGGGCATCATGATATCCAGAAGCACAGCTTCAGGCATTTCTGACTTGAATGTTTCCATGGCTTTGGTACTGTCACTGACAGGCAGTACCACATAGCTTTCATGTTCCAGATAGATCTTCATTAAATTCAGGATATAAGGATCATCATCTACCACCATAATTTTTTTCTTCATGCAGTATCCCCGCCTGTCTTTCGCAATTCGTCTGCAAACTGCAGAGGATTTCGTTACATACATACCTCTTTTTCACTGTCATAATCCCTTGTGTATGATAGAATAAGAAAGATAAATATCGTTAGGAGTGAATCCATGGATTTTAAACAACTGGAAAGCTTCGTCATGATCGCGAAGCTCAAAAGCTTCTCAAGGGCAGCAGAGAAGCTCTATCTGACACAGCCTACCATAAGCAACCACATACATACACTGGAAAAAGAACTGGGAACCATTTTATTCAACAGGACCAACAAACAAATCTCCATGACCCAAGCCGGTGAAATCTTTTATGAGCACGCCATCAGTATTCTCAACAAAAAGGAGCACGCATTCTTTTCACTTGAAGAATATAAGGGGAAGATTGAAGGCGTTCTCGAAATTGCCTCGAGCTCCATCCCTGAACAATATTATTTAGCGGACGCCCTTAAACGTTTCAGCCTGATTTATCCGGATGTCAGGTACAATTTGATGAAGCATGACACTTCCCAGGTACTTGAGAAAATCCTGTCCGGTGAAATTGACTTTGGGATCGTGGGCGCGAAGCCAGAATCGGCCCAGCTGGACTGTATTGATATCATGGCGGATGAAATCGTTTTGGCCGGACCTGCCAACGGACTGAACTCTATAAAAACTGAACAGATTCAGGATTTGCCCCTGATTTTAAGGGAGCAAGGGTCTGGCACCCGAACGGCTGCCATGAAATTTCTAAAGGGATCTGCCGGCCTCGACCCGGAAACACTTAAAATTATCGCTGAAGTCGAAAGCAATGAGACTATAAAAAGGATGGTCGAGCTTGGCATGGGCTATAGCTTTTTCTCGCTTCAGTCCATCAAGAAGGAACTGGAGGATGGCAGACTTAAGCTGATCGCCCATGAGGCACTCTGCATCCTGCGCTCATTTTATTTCGTGTTCCATAAAAAAAGAGTGCTGTCCCCGTTGTCAGATACCTTTAAGAATTTTATTCAAGACGAAATGAAGTACAAAAAGGGTGAGGGGAAGTAGTGCAAAGCTGGTGTGCCGAGACCATCGGCAAAAGCATTGAATCTTAAGAGAAAGAAACAGGCGTCCACCGGAAGAGACATAGTCTTAACTTCCAGGTGGTCCGCCTGTTTTTTTATCTGTTGAGAAACGCCCTGTAGCCTTTGGCGGCCATATAGAGATCCGCTTTGCTGATGACTTCAAACGGCGCATGCATGCTCAGGACGGGCACACCGCAGTCTATGACCTCAGCGCCTTTATTGGCAAGGATGTATGCAATGGTACCGCCGCCGCCCTGGTCGACTTTGCCCAGCTCTCCAACCTGCCAGCAGACTGCGTTGGCTTCAAAGAGCCGTGCCACTTTATCGAAGAACTCCCCGTTGGCATCACTGCTCCCGGATTTTCCCCTGACGCCCGTGTATTTCATGATTTCAAGGCCCCGGCCCATCATGCCGGAATTGCGCTTGTCATAAGCTTCCGCATAGTTCGGGTCAAAGCCGGCACTGACGTCTGCAGACAGAACCTCCGTCCTCGCCAGCGCGCGACGCAGCATCAGGTCGTGATAACTTCCCTGCTCAAGCAGCAGCAGCTCCGCTATGGTGGTCTCGAAAAATGCGGATTCCGCGCCAGTGTTGCCCATGCTGCCGACCTCTTCCTTGTCTGTGAAATAGGCCACAGCAGTCTTATCAGGTGCCTCTATCCCCAGAATGGCTTCAAGGCTGGCAAACGCGCAGACACGGTCGTCATGGCCATAGGAAGAAATCATGCCCCGGTCGAGCCCAACATCCCTGGCCCCACCTGCCGGTACAATTTCAAGCTCTGCCGTGATCAGTTCCCGCTCAGTGATGCCATAGCGGGCTTCGAGAAGCTCAAGAAGATGGCTTTTCACCTTATCTTTGCCGTTTGAGCCAGCATCCGGTTCAGTGCCCTTCGCACCCTCAGGAGTCTCCTGTGGCTTCTGTCGCCGCGGAATGCTGCCTGCGAGGACATTGAGGCCCTCCCCGGTAATAGCTTCGCCCAGGGGCTTCGTCACCTGATCCTTGGCAAGATGGGGCAAAAGGTCCGTAATGAACAGTACCGGATCCCCGGCATCATCCCCTATGCGGATATCGACGAGCTCACCATTTTCCTTCCTGGCCGTGCCATAGAGCGCCAGCGGTATGGATGTCCACTGGTATTTCTTGACACCACCATAGTAATGCGTCTTGAAGAAGGCCATGTCAGTATCTTCGTAAAGTGGGACGGGCTTCAGGTCAAGACGCGGCGCGTCAATATGGCTGCCCACAATATGCATGCCCGTTTCAAGGGGCGAGCGCCCCAGAACCATCATAACAAGCGCTTTTCCACGGTTAACCCTGTAGAGCTTGTCCCCTGCCTTCGGCACATAGCCCTCCGGAAGCTGATCCATGTCCCGGTAGCCGTTTTTCTCAGCCGCTCGAAGGATTTCAGCCGCACAAAGGCGCTCCGTCTTGCTCGCTGTGATAAAAGCTTTGTAGCGCTCCGCTACTTCGAACACCGCAGCCGTTTCTTTTTCATCCAGCTGCTCCCACACCAGCGGGAAGCTGTGGCTCAGCCGGTCCTTTGCGTCTATGCTGTTCCCAGTGTTCTCATTTGATATTGTCATGCCGTCACCTCATTTAATTAAAATTAAATATCATTTCCAGTTAAAAGGCCTGGAAGCCTGCCGATAGTGACAGCCGCCCACGCCTAACTAAGCTTTCCACTCAGCCCGTCTGACTTCACCGAGTGACCCGCTTTCTGATCCTCTACAGGATTTCCGTCTTCATCCACATACCGGACCTCAATATTGTCCAGCTGGCGCTTGAAGTTCTCCCTAAACGCTTCCAGATACTCTTCTCTCAAAAGTTTTTGCTCAATTTTCTCAGATTCCGTCAAAGATTCGTTTTTTGCTTTATTCGCTAAAATATTGATGCGTTCCAGTTTTTCTTTAGATAACATAAAATCAGCTCCAAAATTCTATCATTCTGCAGCGTCTATAACGCGCTGCGTTTTTATTTCTTCTTGTGGACTGGTCTGTCAGACCGTTTATTGGCACGGGAACTTTGAGATCCCGTTTTTCTTTTTCCTTCAGAAGCTGGCTTTGGCTGCGAAGCTTTTGAAGAAGTGCCTTTTGCTTTGCCTCTTTTTAAAGGTTCATTTTTTGACTGATCCCTTGGACGGATGAGACAATTGGGTCCAAACCCTATCAAATCCGTTCTGCCAGACTGAACCAGGGCTTTGTGAACCAGCTCATAATTCTGAGGTCTTCCAAATTGAAGCAGCGCACGCTGCATTTGCTTCTCTTCCTTGCTCTTTGGCACATAAACCGGCGTCATGTCTCTTGGATCAAGGCCAGTATAAAACATGGTCGTTGAGAGGGTTCCCGGCGTTGGATAAAAGTCCTGGACTTGCTCTGGCTGATAGCCAATCTTCTTCAGATAAAGGGCCAGCTCAATGGCGCTGTGCAGTGTACTTCCCGGATGAGAGCTCATCAGATAAGGCACCAGATACTGCTCAAGCCCGCACTGCTTGCTGAGTTCAAAAAAGCGGTCCACGAACTTTCCGTAAATTTTACCGGCTGGCTTTTGCATCTTGTCCAGCACCTCTGTGGCAACATGCTCAGGGGCAACTTTAAGCTGTCCGCTGACATGATGCTTCACCAAATCTTTGAAAAACGCCGGGTTTGGATCTGCCATCAGATAATCATATCTGAGACCCGAGCGCAGGAATACCTTTTTGACGCCTTCCACCTCCCGCAGCTTACCGAGAAGCAGCCTGAGATCCTCATGATCGATCTCGAGATCTTTGCACGGCTCTGGATAAAGGCATTGCTTGTGCTTGCAGGTGCCCAGCCTCAGCTGCTTTTTGCAGGATGGGGCCCTGAAATTGGCAGTAGGGCCACCCACATCATGAATATAGCCTTTAAACTCACGGTCCTGAACAATGCGCTTCGCTTCTTCCACAATGGACTCATGCGAGCGGCTCTGTACTATCCTGCCTTGATGGTAGGTCAGGGCGCAGAAAGAGCAGGAGCCAAAACAGCCCCGTTCAGAAATGATGGAAAATTTGACTTCCTCTATACCTGGGACGCCACCCAAGCTCTGATAGGCCGGATGAATTTCGCGCCTGTAGTCCAGCGCGTAAACGCGGTCGAGCTCACTGCGGTCAAGGGGCATTGCCGGCGGGTTCTGGACCAGCCAGCGCGTGCCATGAGCCTGGATCAGCGTTTTTCCACGGATGGGATCCTGCTCGTCATACTGGGTCATAAATGCCTTGGCATAGGCCACTTTGTCAGCCGAGACCGCTTCAAAAGAAGGAATCTCGATCCCTTCAAAAATTTCATCCCTTGAAGCCGCTACATAACACGTCCCTGGAATATGACGGATATATTTAGGCTCGAAGCCTTCATTCATCAGATTGGCAATTTCAACGATCTGATGCTCACCCATGCCGTAAACCAATAGATCCGCCTCTGAATCTACCAGCATGGATCTTCTGACCTTGTCATCCCAATAATCGTAATGGGCAAAGCGCCTGAGGCTTGCCTCTATCCCCCCAAGGATGATGGGCATTTTAGAATAAGCTTCCCGAATTTTTTGGGTATAAACAAGCGTCGCCCGGTCAGGACGCATACCCATTTTCCCACCCGGCGAATACGCGTCTTTATCTCTTCGCCGCTTGCTGACAGAATAATGGTTGACCATGGAGTCAATGTTTCCGGCGGTCACCAGAAATCCAAGACGCGGGCGGCCAAAGGTCTTAAAAGCATCTGTAGTTTTCCAGTCCGGCTGTGACAGAATGCCGACCTTAAATCCCGCATCCATGAGAACACGGCCTATGACCGCCGCCCCAAAGGTTGGATGGTCAATATAAGCATCCCCTGTCACCAGCACAAAGTCTGGACGCTCCCAGCCGAGCGCCTTTAAATCTTCTTGATTGACGGGCATAAATCCCTGATTTGACATAAAAAACTCCTATCTTTCTTACCGATTAAGGTGAATCCTGCTCTTATAACGTCAGGATTTTCAAAACGAGGATTACAGCATCTGTGACTTCATCAGCCCCGGCTTATTGCCGGACATTTCGCGGTACATTTCTTCAATTTCTTCAAAAACAAGTTTCATCCCGGCTTCAATTTCATTTTCGCCTACAGCTGCAATACTGATGCGAAACGAAGCGCTTTTCAGCTGGAGATGATAAAAGGTGCTTCCAGATAAAATTGCCACGCCCTTCTTATTCAGCCGCCACATCAGTTCATCCGCATTAAGCCCCGGATCCATGGTAATCCAGTAATTGTAGCCACCCTGAGGCAAATGATAATGTACCCAGGGCACTTCGTGAGTCTTTAGAAAACGGGCCATGACTGCGTGCCTCTTGTCGTAGATTCTTTTCATTTGAATGATCTGCCTGTCCCAGAGTCCTTTTCTTATATAAAGGTCAAACGCACGCTGCAACAGACCAGAAGTAGAAATATCCGTGGCGTGTTTTGCCATGGCAATTTCGTCCTGAAGCGCTTCCGGCACGACCATGTAGCCAAGTCTGAGTCCCGGCATCAAAACCTTTGAAAAGCTTTTGATGTAAATGATCCTGTCATAGGGGTCATAGGCACTGAGAGGCACTGCAGGCTCGTTTCCCACGTTGAGGTCTGCAGCGTAGTCATCCTCGAGGATCCATGCCCCACAGGACTTCGCGATCTCAATCAGTCCCCGCTTTTTCTCGTCGCTATAACAATAGCCAGTGGGATTCTGAAAGTTTGGCATAACGTAAATGAGCTTTGGGCGCAGCTTCTTTGCTTGAAGGCTGAGGAGCTCAAGATCGATCCCATCCTCCTGGATGGGGATTTCGACTATGAGCGCACCTTTGAGCTTGAAGCTTGCCAGCGCGCCGGTATAAGTAGGGGCCTCGACGAAGACATAGTCGCCATAATCCAGAACGGATTTGGCCACGAGATCAATGCCCTGCTGCGCCCCTGAAATGATCTGAATCTGATCAGGGTCCAAAGCGACGCTGGATCCCCCAAACATTGCTGACAAAGACTGCCGAAACGGAAAAAAGCCCTGGCTCTCGTGGTAGCCAAAGGCATAGCCCTTATCCCGCTCCAGCACCTCATCTATAACGGTCTTAAAGTCCTTGACCGGAAAGAGGTCTGCCGTAGGGGATGAAATGGAAAAATCATAAGGGACCGCATGATGCCGTGCTTCGAAGTCCCGTTCGCTGTCTGTTTCCTCTTCTACTGGCGCGACATAAGTGCCGCTGCCTATTTTTTTATAAACTAATGCGTCTTCCTCAAGGAGCTTATAGGCATTGACAACCGTCACGTTGTTGACACCCAGGATCACTGCCAGCTTTCGAATTGGCGGCAGCTTCTCATGGGGCTTGATGGAATTGTTGAAGATCAGGGTCCGCAGATGCTTGTACACCTGAATGTACAAATGTTCAGCGTCCTGTTTATCAATACTTATTCCATAGTAAGGCTGCATGCGCCACCTCCCTGTCCGCAAAAAAAATCTCCATTTCAAAAAATGAAGATGTCTCCAGAGTGCCGTCGAGGATGAAATTCAGCACCACACTCCACCTAAGTGGGTGTACTGTTCCCGAGTCCTGACTTCCGGTCGGGCCGGCTTGCCATCGCTCGAAAAACGCGTGCTCCCGATAATATGCCAGTGGTTGAATTTAATCCGTATAACGCACACCCCAGAGTACTGATTACATTATAATACAGGATCGCAATAATATCAAATCCTGATTGAACTTTTGGATCTCAGCCCGCTGAGGAGACGCTCAAAATCCTCAGGCAAAGGCGCTTCGAAACACCGGTATTCCTTAGTTCTTGGCAGCCGGAAGCACAGCTTGAAAGCGTGAAGCGCCTGACGATCGATCCCCTCTGACGCCTCGTGATAAAGTGTATCTCCCACCAGCGGATGGCCCAAATGGTTGAAATGGACCCGGATCTGATGGGTTCTGCCGGTTTCCAGGCGTACCTCCACCAGCGTCGCGCTGCCAAAGCGCTCCCTGACCCAGTAATGGGTGGTGGACGGCTGGCCAGCAGCCATCACCATGCGCTCTACCCGTTCTTCATCCGGCCTGCCAATTGGCGCGTCAATGGTGCCTTCGTCCGCTTTTAGGTCACCATGCACGAGCGCAAGATACCTTTTCTCCACCTCGTCCCGTTTCATTTGTTCCGTGACCACATGCTGGGCATACGGATTTTTCGCGATCAACAGCAGCCCGGACGTGTCGCGGTCCAGTCTGTTGATGAACCGGATTTTGGGGTTGATCCCTTTCTTTTTGAAGCGCATGGCAAGACCATTGCCTATAGTCCCTGCCGGATAACTTTTAGTAGGGTGCACCACAACGAAAGGCTGCTTATTGATGAGGACCAAGTCTTCATTTTCAAACACCACCGAAATGGGAATCTCTTCTGGCTCAAAATAATTCTCTTCAATCTCCATAGAATAGGTCAAAAGGTCTCCGGCTCTCACAAAGCCATTCACGGATACCGGCCTTCCGTTCAGAAGCACAGCCTTTCGATTCTTTCCGTTTTTCACCTGCCGTACAGACAAGTCCATCCACTGAACCATGACGTCAATGACCTTTAAGCCTGCTTGTGCCGGTTCAACCCTGAAGTCCAACCGGTCGTGCCCAAGATGTTCAAACATGATCTGCTTTCCGCCTTTCCCGGAGCAATACACAACGCTCTCCCAGTGATAGTCCCAGTTTTTGTTTCACTAACGCACTGCAGCGCACTACGCCCCAAATGAGAGCACCAGATAGGCATTTGTTCTGGATTCCTGAACGACAATATAGCGGCCAAATTTTTCGTCACAATATTCATAAAAGGCCATAGTGACCTCCAGGTTCTCTCCAAAATCATAGACATTGACTTGCACAGGTTTCCAGCCGGACTTTTCCAGATAAGCCACTGACGCCGGCTTTAAGAGATCAACAGGTACTGAGCCAAATACATTGCCATGCAGCGTCAAATACTCTGTCCAAAAGGTATTGTGTGCTTCCTCCGCCCCACCTTCAGACAACTGCCGGGCGCGGGTTTCCACAAAGTGGTCGAGATAATCACCGTCATAAACGTTTTCTATGGTAACGGGCTTCATCAGAAACGCAACCTCGTTGATCAGCTCGTGCTTGTATTTTAAACGCAGCGCTTCCTCCCGGCGTTTGGCATAGTCGATCTCATCCTGAATGGAAAGCTCTATATCATCGCAAATCAAGCGGATTCTTTGAATCGCTTCCACAACATTTTCAGTTTCACCCCGAGTCAGCGCCCTGTCGAGGTCGACGAGCATGTTATTAAGTTGATTGGTTTTCAGGTGCATATGAGGTCACCTCCATAGGCTATTAACTTTACCATTATATCAAAAATGCGCTTACCTGCAACGGACTTTAGGAAGTATAAGGAAAAGGAAGATGAGCCGGGCAAACCCAAGCCCAGTCATCTTCCTTCAAATTTTGTCGAGTCAATCGCGATCCTATACAATTATTTCATTTTTTTCAACAGCCAAACGCTAATACCCAAGAATAGAGTAGCCACAGTCTACGTGCAGCACTTCGCCCGTAACGCCACTGCCAAGATTGCTGAGCAGGAATACGGCTGCGCCGCCTATCTCCTCGGTCGTTACCATTCTGCGCATTGGGGCTCTATCGACGAAGTTGGAAGATAGCGTACTGAATCCGCTGATCCCTTTCGCCGCCAAAGTTTTGACCGGCCCCGCAGAGATCGCATTGATCCTGAAGCCCATAGGACCAAGGTCATGGGCCAGATATCGCACGCTCATCTCAAGCGCCGCTTTCGCGACGCCCATGACGTTGTAGTTCTTGACGACACGCTCTCCTCCAAGATAAGTAAGGGTTACAATAGAGCCGCCCTCTTCCAGTATTGGGAGCGCGTGCTTGGTGACGGCCACCAGTGAAAACGCGCTGATGTCCTGAGCCATGCTGTAACCTTCTCTGGAAGTGTTGAAATAATCTCCATCCAGCTCATTTTTATCCGCGTGCGCTATGCTGTGGACGACGCCAAAAATCTTGCCTTCTTTGGCAGCGATCTCTCCAAAAGCTTGTTCTATACTGGCATCCTGAGTCACATCACACTCGATCATGCGAACACCCGTGATCCCTTCTTCTTCAACGAGCTTTTCAAGGCCCCTGAGGCTTTTTTCCCCATAATAAGTAAAGATGAGCTGTGCACCTGACTCAATCAGCTTTCTGCTGATGCCCCATGCAATGCTCCATTTATTGGCAACTCCCATCACCAGAATCTTTTTTTGATTCAACAAGCTCATGATAACCTCCGTTTATAATTAGTTATTAGTATCAGATCATAATCATTTATCATTATAATGGATTGACCGCAGAAAATCAAGAGTGGACTATAAGCGCGAAATGGGTATCAGTTGTAATGACTTGGAGGTGATCCTGGTGAATTCAATCGTATTGTCCAAACTTAGTCTGATTGCGCTGGGACTTTTCTTTCTTTTTCTTTTCTATACAAAGCTTATTCCACTGCTGCTCATTTTCCTGCCCTTCTGGCTGGGATATCTGCTGTCTCGTCCGCTAAGCAAGCTCGTGGATCGTATCAAAATCTGGATCAAGCTGCCAGATGCGTTGATTGTCCTGGTGCTTATGGCTTTAACCATAAGTTTGGGAGGTTTCCTGCTGTTTAAATTGGGGGTTATGGGCGTCGTGGCTTTCCAGGATATGCTGCCGGAGATTCCGGGATGGATTGATAGCCTGAGCAGTTATAACACCCGTGTCTTGAATGTAATAGAAAAGGTCTACCTGAACCTGCCGCAGGAATATGAGGGTTTTTTGGCTACGGCATGGTCCAGAATGGCAGAAGCCTTGGCGACGCTTCTTTCCGAAGCGGCGCAATCTTCTTTTGGCATGCTGAAATCCCTGCCGCGCATTGTCGTTTCGATCTTTGTCATTTTAATTTCGACGTTCTTTTTCACCGCGGACAGAATACGGATCCAAAGGCAGTTTAAACCCTGGATTCAGCGCTGGGTCCACGATAACCCTTATATTCAGACCTTCAAACAGGATGTTTGGAGAGTTGCAACTGGCTATTTCAAAGCACAGCTCACCCTGATGACCATAACTTTTTCTGTTTCTCTCGTGGGACTTTTAATTCTCAGAGTTCCAAACGCATTGCCAATTGCGGTGGGAATTGGTCTGGTGGACGTGGTGCCGGCGCTTGGACCCGCAGCTGTCTATGTCCCGTGGGCTGTTTCCAAACTGATTCTTTCTGACGTTTCCGCCGCAGTCCAACTGTTGATTTTATATGCCGTCGTCACGGTGACGCGTCAAATGCTTGAGCCCAAAATCGTTGGTCATCACATTGGCATCCACCCGTTGATTACACTGCTGTCGCTCTACCTTGGCATTCGCTTTTTGGGATTCTCAGGTTTGATCCTGGGCCCACTCACCGCCATCACTGTGATCGCCTATTACAAAAAGTTCTCAAAAAACCAAATTGACGAACATTAAACAAATAATTTTATTTATCATGCGCACTATTTCGTCTGTTTAATGATTTTTTTTTGTTTTCATTAGCAAATTTGATGTTTTTTACTTTACATCTACAATTTATCTCACTATAATAATTTTGATAGCGCAAATAAAAGTCCGGAGGTGTATTGTGAACGATCTTCTATATTTTATTCCCGTCTCGCATCACGACGAAGCATCGATAAAACAACTGCTGGCAGATCATCCGCAAATTAAATTTGTATCCCTTACTGCTGTAGATCTCGGCAACAACAGCACGGATGAAAAAATTCCAGTTAAAATTTTTCTCGAGGATATTGAAAATTTTCTACATCATGGCGTCCAGACGGATGGTTCAAGCGTTTACTTGCCTAAAATTGCCCAGATCAATAACGCTAAGGTCGACCTCATACCAGACCGCAATGTGAAATGGATGGTCGACTACAATCTGGCTAACAGGGATAACGCTACAGGACGCCCTGTCGGCACATTAATCATTCCTGCCTTCCTTTATCATAATGGTAAAGCGGTTTGCTCAAGGTCCGTGCTAAAACGCTCCACAGAATATTTTACTTCAACTCTAAAAGCGTGGTTGGCAGAAAACGATTACGCCAGAGAATTCTTGGGTTTTGCTTCAGATGAAACCGTGGAAGAAGTCTACATGACTATGGCTACTGAAGTGGAGTTTTGGGTCAAAACTCCTGACTACAGAACAGATACCGAAAAACTGAGCGCTTCCCAAGTCCTGAAAGAGCAATACTGGAAACGCACGGTAGGACCAGTGAGAACTGCCATGGAGCAAGCTTTAATCAACCTTGACAACTACGGTTACCATGCTGAAATGGGACATAAGGAAGTCGGTGGCGTCCCTTCCAAACTGTCTGGTATGAGTCAGTTTACGCACATCATGGAGCAACTGGAAATTGATTGGAAATATGACGAAGCACTTCAATCTGCTGACCACGAGCTCTTCGCACGGGAAATTATCAGTGAGACTTTTGCCCGTCAGGGATTGAAGGTTACCTTCCGCGCGAAACCTATAGAAGGTGTTGCCGGAAACGGCGAGCACCATCATGTTGGCGTCGCAGTCAAGCTGAGCAGCGGACGAAAGCTGAACCTGTTCTCTCCAAAAAATATGAAAGACTCTTATCTAAACCCTTTGGGTTGGGGCGCCCTTATGGGCATTCTTAAAAACTATGAGGTGATCAATCCTTTCGTCACTTCTTCCAACGACGCTTTCAACAGATTGAAACCCGGCTTTGAGGCGCCGGTTTGTATCGTTTCCTGTTTGGGACATACCGTTGAGGTTCCAGCGCGGAACAGAACTGTCCTAATCGGTTTGATCAGGGATATGGACAATCCTTTTGCGACACGTTTCGAACTGCGTTCTCCGAACCCTACGTCCAATTCATATCTGACGACAGCTGCTGTCTATCAGGCCATGCTTGACGGAATCTCCTTTGTCCTGGAGCACAAGTCTACTGAAGCGGAACTGGAAAATGAATTGTCGAAAAAATATGGCGAGGAAGCTGCATACCTTGAAAAATTCAGAGAATATCGTAGTGAAGAAGATGTCTTTGAACACTATACCAGCGAAGAGCGCAACCAACTCTTCGGCGTACCGCCCCGTACCGTTTGGGAAAATCTAAAAGGCTTCGAATCCTATAAAGAGAAGGTTTCTATTTTGACGAGAGGAGATGTCTTCCCTGAAAAGATTATTGAATCCTATCAAGCGACTATTTTGAGTCAGTGGATCACAGAGCTCACGAACCGCGTCATACCAATTAACGAAGACTTGATCAGGCACTATGTCAAGTTGCACGGCCTTGATGACATAACAGATCTGGATGTCGTCAATTGGGAAAAAATACGTTCTCTTCGCAATGAACTCATGAAAAACAGCCTCGACAAACAGTCCTTATTTGCAAAAATAAAGCAAGCCATCCATAAAGAAGATTTTGATCTCGCAAGCGAGCTGCAGGTCGAAATGATGGTTAAGATGGCTACTTTGAAATCAATTTACACTGAATATCGCCACAACCTGATTTCTTTCGAAGAGTAATCGCGTCACCAAACTTAACCAGACATGATACTACAAATTCAAAGTCGTTGACAAACACAAAGAGAAGGCGCCCAGCGCCTTCTCTTCTTTTTTTTGAATTTTAAAACGACACAATAATGCCCTGACGATCGCAATACAAACTGCTGAGACCGCGGGTTTGAACAACAATGATATCCTTGAAGCCACAGCGCTTTTGAAGTTCTGCCTTGAGATGTGCCGCCCGGGTTGGATTGTTGACATGAGAAATCGCTAAGATCTTATCTTCCACAGATTTGGCGTTATCCATGATCATTTCCACCAAGCGGTCAAAAGCTTTGTTTGAGCCCCGGGCTTTGTCAAACATCCGGATCTCTCCGTCCTCAGCGCCCATGATTGGCTTAATGCTCAGGGCAGTGGCGAGCACACCTTTCAGTTTTGAAATCCGACCATTCTTAATTAAGTTATCCAGCGACTCCGAAACGAAGAAAGTCTTCATTTCATTGACATAGCCCGTGATGACCTCAATGATCTCATTAAAGTCGAGCCCTTTTTCAATCAGCTCGTGGAGCTTCATGGAGATCAGGGTTTCAGCGATCGACGCCGCTTTGGAATCCACCAGGTGAATTTTTTTATCTGGATGGCTTTCCAGATACATTTCCTTGGCAATTTGAGCGCTGTTGTAAGTGCCGCTCAGCTTTGAAGAGATTGTGACGACAAAGCAGTCCTCATCCCCTTCAAACGCTTCCAAAAAATCATTTGGAGAAGGGCAGGCCGAGCGCGGTACATCCTTCGCCGCACTCATGTCGGTGATAAACTGAATGGGATCAAGCTGTGCATCATCCACATATTCCCTGCCGTCCAGCGTCAGCTTAAACGGAATTATCTCAACTGGATATTTCGATTGCAATTCAGGTGTCATATCATTGGAACTGTCCGCAATAATCTTGAAACCCATACCAATCACCTCATTCAATGACTTTACTTTATTATATGGTATTTGGTGACAATTGACAAGACAACGAAAGCCCTGTGGCCACTTCAGTGTGAAGTGGCCACAGGGCTTTTCGAATGTTTTATAAATTAAAGCTTAACTTGTGAAAGAATTCTTGCTTCGATCTCAACGACTTCCTTCTCTATGCGGGCGACTTCAGCCGCAGCCTTCTCAACGTACTCCGCATCCTTGATGGAGCCGAGGTTGATCTTGACATTGTAAAGCGCGGAGAGGACAGCCGTACGCGTCATCATGGCAGCGACAGCGCCATCAGTAACTGCGTTGCTGTTGCCCTTCACGACAACCGCTTCTATCATTCCAAGAATCTCCATAGCAGCCTGAGCCGTTTCAAGAGGCACGTTGGCAGCAAGCTTCATGCCATTCTGAATCGCAGCCGTTCTTGCCGCCTTCTCTTCATCCGTCTCTTTAGGGAGCTTGAACGCTTTCATGACGTCGTCGAAGGAGCTGGCATCCTTATCAATGAAATCGACGAATTTTGGCGTGTAGGCGCTCATTTTTTCAGAAATTGCCTTCATTTCATCTTGAACTTCTTCGTAACCTTTTTTGCCGATAGTTAAGTTAGCGACCATTTCCGTAAGGGAAGACGCGATTGCTGCAGAAAGCGCAGCGACACTGCCGCCACCAGGAACTGGAGCATCTGAAGAGGTGGCCGCCAAAAATTCGGTAATTTTCATATTGGATAACATGAATTTACTCCTCCTTAAACAATTATGATATCAGTATACTTCAACTTCATCAAATTGACTATATAAAGATATCACAAAATCTCAATTTTAGAAGCATCAAAAATCATCCGACCATTCTTGATGACTTTTTCAACTGTGGAGACGCCTATATGATAAGGAATGTACTGATAAGATGGGAACTCGTGAATGACGAGATCTGCCTTCTTGCCAGGATCAATGCTGCCAATTTCATGAGCCCGGCCAACTGCTGCGGCCCCATTCAAAGTCAGGCCCGTGATAACTTCTTCAATCCGCATGTCCATCTGCAGAGTTGTCAGGGCAATCGCAAGCGGTATAGACTCTGTGAAGCAGCTGCCCGGATTGAAATCTGTTGCGACCGCGACGGCACAGCCCCGCTCAATCATGTATCGTGCCCGAGCGTAATGCTCCTTCAGACTAAACGCCGTACACGGCAGCACCGTTGCCACAACGCCTGCTTCTGCCATGGCATTAATGCCCTCATCTGATGCTTGAAGCAAGTGATCCGCGGAAACCGCGCCCACCTCCGCCGCCAGCTCAGAACCGCCCAGCTGGACGATCTCATCTGCGTGGAGCTTAAGCTTGAAGCCCATAGCCTTTGCGGCGTTGAGCAGCCGCCTGGATTCTTCGACAGAAAACACATTCTTTTCGCAGAAAATATCACAGAATTCAGCAAGGCTTCGTTCCTTGACAACGGGCATAACCTCTTCTATGAGGTACTCTATAAATTCAGCGCCTCTGCCTTTGTACTCCGTAGGGATGCTGTGGGCACCCATAAAAGTGGTTATGAGATCAAGTGAATGGTTATCCTGAAGCGCCTTCATGACCTCCAACTGTTTGAGCTCAGTTTCCTTATCAAGTCCATAACCGCTTTTGGCCTCCACTGTTGTGACGCCAAAGCGGGTCATGCTGTCAAGTCGTTTCATACCCGTTTCAAAAAGGATCTCAAAAGAAGCTTCTCGTGTGCCGCGGACGGAATTGATAATTCCACCGCCACGATTCATAATGTCCACATAGGAGTCTCCGCGAAGACGCCAATTGTATTCATTCTCCCTATATCCGCCAAAGACCAGGTGCGTGTGAGAATCTACGAAACCAGGCAAAATGGTCTTCCCCCTGCAATCGATCACCTCGTCAGGAACCAGATCCCTTGTAGACTCCCCGGGCATCAGAATCTTCTCAATGCGATCCCCTTTTACAAGAATTGAGCCACCTTCAATGACCCCAATATCTTGCATCTGTTCACCTTTTTTTGCCTCAAAACCACTGACGGTGACGATTTGAGACGCGTTTTCGAGTAGTAGGATGCGGTTATCCTCTGCCTTTTTTTTAGTCATAAGCTTACTCCATAATTCTTTTTTCGAGAATCTGATCCATTGAGAAAACCTCTATGCCAAGGTAATATTCCGCTGTGCTGATCAATGCCTCCATAGGCACAAGTCCTATGACTTCGCTTCCAACGACGTTGACGCCATAGCGTTTCGCTTCAATTTTGACGAGCTCGAATACACGGTAAAGCGGCGTTTTTGTGAAATCCGTCATGTTCATGGAAACTTGTACCTGACCGCGATCAGCAAGGTCTATCCCTATCGCTTTGCAATATCTCAGACCGCCAGAAAGGAAACGAACGTTCTTCGCGATCTTGTTCGCGATTTCAAGATTGTTGGTGTCAAGGTTGATGTTGAAAGCCACAAGCGGCATTCTTGCGCCAATGGCCGTAATGCCAGCTGTCGGATGAATGTCTGTGCCAAAGTCCGGCTGCCACTTTTCTTCTTTGACCTTCTCAGCCATGCCTTCAAATTGGCCTTTTCTGACCTCTGCAAGGTTTTCACGGTGAGAGGCTGATGCGGCTTTTTCATATAGGAAAGAAGGCACGCCATGCTTTTCAAATGCAAGGGCTGCCGTTTCCTTAGCCAGTGCGACACACTCTTCCATAGTGATGTTTTGAATCGGAATGAAAGGAACGACGTCTGTAGCGCCCATTCTTGGATGCTGGCCCCGGTGGGTTGTCATATCGATCAGCTGTGAAGCAGTGCCCATTGCCTCGACAACAGCTTGCTTCAGCGGCTCAGGCTCACCGACAACGGTGACGACCACGCGGTTGTGATCCTCGTCGTTGCTGTAATCGAGAAGTTTGACGCCTTCCTTGCCTCTGAACGCCTCGACAATTTTATCAATTTTTGCGAGATCTCTACCTTCACTGAAGTTTGGAACACATTGAACAATTTTGTTGAACGCCATTTAAATTTCCTCCATTCGCATATTTTGGTTTATGTTTACGGTGTCGACGCCGGCCTCAGCTTGGCGCCGAGCACTTTAAGCATGTGGGTTGTCATGGCAGGAAGATCGTATTCGGGTTTCCAGCCCCAATCCGTCCTTGCGCAGCCGTCATCCAGAGAATTGGGCCACGCGTCCGCTATGGCTTGCTTTACCGGATTGATATCATACGCCATTTTGAAGTTTGGAAGGTGTTTCTGAATTTCCTTAGCCAAAATCTCGGGTGAAAAACTCATAGCCGTAATGTTGTAAGCATTGCGATGCGCCAGTTTCGTTGGTGATGCCTCCATCAGTTCAACAATGGCCCTGAGGGCGTCAGGCATGTACATCATGTCCAGAAAAGTTTTTGGTTCCAAATCACAGATAAACCCGCCTGTTTCAATGGCTTTATAAAAGATGTGCACGGCGTAATCTGTCGTGCCGCCTCCAGGAAGTGCTTCGTGTGAAATCAAACCTGGAAATCGTACACCTCTGGTGTCAACGTCGAAATGATGGTAGTAATAATCGCACAAGAGTTCACCTGCGACTTTGGAAATGCCATAGATCGTTCTTGGCCGCTGAATGGTCACCTGGGGTGTACGGTCAAGGGGTGTTTCCGGACCAAACGCCGCTATAGAGCTGGGCGTAAATACTGAGACTGAAGTGGCTTTAGCCGCCTCAAGCACATTGTAAAGTCCGTTCATGTTGATCTGCCAGAGGGCTTCCGGATCAGATTCTCCTTTGGCAGACAGAATAGCCGCCAAATGAATCACACTGTCCACCCGGTGCCTTCTTATGACTTCAACAAGCTGACCCGCGTTCAGCACATCCAGTTTTTCATAAATTGCGTTAAAATGAAGCTCTTCGTGCCTGCCTGAGGCAATGACCTGATCATCTCCATAAATGGATTGAAGATAGGTCGTGAGCTCAGTGCCAATTTGTCCTGCCGCGCCCGTGATCAGAATTTTTTTCAATTCATACACTCTCCCTGGATCGCGAGGCTATGATTATAGTAGGCCCCGACTGTCAAAAAAGCGTCAAACAACAACACAACTTTCATTCAAAAAGTCTTCTTTCACTCTGATTGTACCCGAAATTCTAAAAAATCATCGCTCTCGAGCGCAACGAATGATAAACTTATGAATAAGGAAATGCAGCCATTAAGTCTGGAGGGATTAAAATGCCGCAAATTATGGTTAGTTCGGATATGCTGATCAAGCTTCTGCTGTCCTGTGTGCTCGGTGGCCTGATTGGACTTGAGCGTGAAAGGGTCAACCGGCCTGCCGGTTTTCGAACGCACATGCTCGTCAGCGTTGGCGCCACACTGGTCATGATGATCAACAGCGTGATGATCAGTGGCTACGGGGACACTGTCAACTTGGATCCAGGCAGATTTGGCGCTGCGGTCATAAGCGGCATTGGCTTTTTAGGCGCAGGAACAATCATTAAAGAAGGCAATTCTGTCAAAGGATTGACCACTGCCGCCAGTCTCTGGACCGTCGCTTGCATAGGTCTTGCCATTGGCGCCGGTTATTATGCCATAAGCGCCATAACCACACTGACCGTTTTTATCATTCTTGAGGTATTCGCCCGAATGGAAAAAAGCATTCTTAGAAAACGCAGGCAGCTGATCCTGCGCATTGTTTCAGAAAATACCCCTGGACAAATTGGAAAAATTGGGGATGTCACCGGGTTTCATAAGTGTCTTATTCAAGACATTGACTTGGATCATCAAAGTGATCGTACGGCAGTCATAACCATAGCCTTGAAATTTCAAAAGGGCTTTGATCTCGCCGGACTGATGGATGACCTGTCCTCCCTCAGCGGTTTACATTCTGTAGAACAGGTGACGCCGCTATACCAGAGAACAGTGGATTTCTAATAATTTGTAAAAAAAAGAGGCCTTTCGGTCTCTTTTTTATTGGGATTGGGATGTTAAAATTCCGCTGTCTTTACGGTTCTCGGGAACGGTATAACGTCACGAATATTCGTGATCCCCGTCAAATACATGAGGATTCTCTCAAAGCCAAGGCCATAGCCCGCATGGCGTGTGGTGCCATACTTTCTGAGCTCAAGGTACCACCAATAATCCTCAACGTTAAGATTCATATCTTTAATGCGCTGAACCAGGTTGTCAAAGCGTTCTTCACGCTGAGAACCGCCTATGATTTCGCCAACGCCCGGAACCAGAAGATCCATAGCTGCGACAGTTTTTCCGTCTTCATTCAGTCTCATATAAAACGCTTTGATTTCCTTAGGATAATTGACGACAAAGACAGGCTTCTTGAAGATTTTCTCAGTAAGATAACGTTCGTGCTCCGTTTGAAGGTCCAGTCCCCAGCTGACTGGAAACTCAAATTTAACGTCAGCTTTCTCGAGCAGCTCGACAGCCTCAGTATAAGTGACCCTCGCGAAATCAGAGTTGACGACATTGGTCAGCCGCTCCAGAAGACCAGTATCAATACGCTCGTTAAAGAATGCTATTTCCTCAGGGCATTGCTCCATGACGTACTGGATGATGTACTTGATCATCTCTTCCGCAATTTCCATATTGCCGTTAATATCCGTGAATGCCATTTCAGGCTCAATCATCCAGAATTCAGCGGCATGGCGTGCCGTGTTTGAGTTTTCAGCACGGAAGGTAGGACCAAAGGTATAGGTGTTTCTGAAGGCTTGCGCAAAAATTTCCGCTTCCAGCTGACCGCTGACTGTGAGGTTGGTTTCTTTGCCAAAGAAGTCTTCAGAAAAGTCAATAGCGCCTGACTCTGTTCTGGGCGGGTTCCCCAGCTCTAAAGTCGTCACCCGGAACATTTCACCGGCACCTTCCGCGTCACTGCCTGTAATAATTGGCGTGTGCGCATAAACAAATCCCTTTTCCTGGAAAAAGCGGTGAATGGCGAATGCCGCCACGGATCTGACTCTGAAAGCCGCTGAAAAAGTATTGCTCCGCGGTCTGAGGTGAGCGATCGTTCTCAGATATTCGAGGGTATGACGCTTTTTCTGAAGCGGATAATCCGCATCCGAAGTCCCCTCAATGACAATTTCTGTCGCCTTGATTTCAAACGGCTGCTTGGCTTGAGGCGTTAAAACCAGTTCTCCAGTGATGATCAGGGAGGTCGAAATAGGATATTTGGCTACTTCTTTAAAATTGCTGAGGGACTCATCAAAGACGATCTGTACATTCTTAAAAGTCGTGCCATCATTCAATTCAATAAAACCAAAGTTCTTGCTGTCACGGACCGTCCTGATCCAGCCCCCTACAGTAACTGACTTTCCTGCCAGCTCATTGTAGCTGAGTATTAAATCCTTCATCAATTGCATGCAGATTCCTCCAATTATTCTTTGATTTATGAGTAGTCTTTTGGTGACTTCAAACATACAAAAAACCTTCCATTCCTTCTCAAAGACAAGGGACGAAAGGTAATTCGCGGTACCACCCTGATTGCCATAAAACAGCTATGGCCTCTCAAAGACCTTTTAACGAAGGTCACTCGCCTGAATCTACCAGCTATTCCCGAATAATGCTCATTCAAGGGACTTAGCGTTCGGTCAGGAGCTCCGGGGCGTTTTTCACACGTCTACATAACAGCGGGCTTACACCCTCCCCGCTTCGCTGCAGTTTGCCAGTCGCGTTACTCTTCCCATCACAGCTGATCTGCTGAATTACAGCCATTATAATGCAAGAAAGGCCTTTAGTCAAATAGAGACTTAAGGCCTCTGCACTCCAAGGAATATGGAGGCAAGTTTACAGCATTGGTTCGACGACATCCGAATGCTTAAACCCATTCGGTACGTTGATAAGCAGGATCTTCACCATTCTGCTCGTGTAGTTGGCCCAATTGTGTACCGTACTCGATTCAAAATGGGCGCAGTCACCAGGGTAAAGCTCAAAACGCTCATTGTTCAGATACAAAGTGAAGATGCCTTCCAATACATAGATGAACTCTTCGCCTTCGTGCTGATAAGGTGACAGCATCTCATCCTCTGACTTAGGCAATATTTCAATCATACGCGGCAATATATCACGGTTGTCCAAATCATTGCTCAAGTGATAATGAATAAAATGCGCGCTGTCCACCCTCGCGACCTCTCGCTCATAGGACCGCATAATCACGTCATTGCTTCTCTTTTTGAGAGGAAAGAAGTAAGAAAGGTCCACATCCAGCGCTCTGGCAATTTTTTCAAGAGACGTGATCGCCAGCGCAGTCAGACCGCGTTCGACCTGTGAAAGAAAGCCAATGGACAATTCTGTCATTTCACTGAGCTCTTTTAAGGTCATTTTTTTTGACAAACGCAAATCTTTGATTTTATCACCGATATTGTTTGGCATACGCACGCTCCATGTTTAAGACTTATTATCATTATAAACCTATATTAAAATTTTTTCCATGGATTTGCGTTATTTTTTAATCATGGTGAAGAATTTCTGCGAAACAAAACATTTTAAAAAATATTCAAGTTATATGTATCAGACAAAGCCTTGAGCATCTTGATGCCAACAACAGAATTCCCTTTAGGGTCCAGTGCAGGTCCATAAACCCCAATCCCCATTTGTCCCGGCGAAACCGCCATGATGCCGCCGCCGACGCCTGATTTCGCAGGCAGACCAACGTGAATCGCAAATTCGCCTGAGCCATCATACATACCACACGTCACCATATAAGCTTTGGCAATCTTCGCGTATTCCACCGGAAACAGCTGCTCGCCTGTAACGTAGCACTTTCCATCCAGCGCCAGAACCATAGCCATGTTGGACAAATCCGAGCAGTTCAGGCTGATGGAGCATTGGCTGAAATAAACTTCAAGCACCTCATCCGGATCCTGATCAAAGTTTTTCATAGCCCTCAAAAAATGGGCAATTGAACGATTCCTGTGTCCAGTTTCCTTTTCACTGAGATAAACGCGCTGGTCAATTTCAATATTGGGATTGTGGGCAATCTTCCGGACAAATCCCAGAAGTCTTTCAATTTTATGCGCTGTGGAATCCCCTTTGATCATTGCAGCTATAGAAATAGCTCCCGCATTGATCATGGGATTGAAAGGCTTGTGCTTTTCGTGAGTTTCAAGCCGGATCATTGAATTAAAGGGATCACCTGTAGGCTCTTTGCCCACCTTTTCGAAAATTTTGTCAGGACCCCAGTCCATTAGCGCCAGAATAAGTGCCATTGGCTTTGACACACTCTGAATGGTGAATTTCGTTTCCGCATCTCCAGCGCAATAGAGGCCTTCTGCCGTTCTGACACAAATGCCAATTCCGTCAGGATCAACTTTTGCGAGCTCGGGAATATATGTTGCAACTCTCCCCTGCCTCGCAGCCGGTGCGTAAGCTTCAACTAATTGATTCAAATAGTCATGCATTTTAGCGGCTGCAGCTATGGCACAATTACGAAACACAGCTTACACCTTCACTTCCCTTCGTCCATTATTTGCACGCACAAGAAACTTCGTTTTATTGCGCAATCAATTTTAGCGCGTTTGTGGTGTGCGCGAACTATTTTTTAGTTGTTTTTAATAATATATACACCTTTTGTATTCAATTCGTCTTTTTTATAATAACTTTCAGTTCACTTCATTGCAAGACTTTTTTCTCTGTCAGGGTCTATTAATTTGTGCTATAATGGCCATAGAATTCGACACATTAATTCTGTGTCGATTTCTTTAGAACAGCGTTATACTTTAAAATACATAACGAAGGGGACAACTATATGAGCTTTCTCAATTTGTTACACGGTATCAGGGATATAAGATCTGCCCTTAACAGTTGTTTATTCAGCCCAAAACCAATAGAAGGACCTGATTCAAGACGCACAGCTTCACTATTTGTACTCCTGTCTGTCCTGCTTTTTGGCTTATCTGGCTGTGGAGGCTCTGCCCAAACTTCTGGGCAGGAACTGGTCGTTGGTGCAGCTTCTTCCCTGACAAAGCCCCTGGATGAAATTTCAGCCCTGTATAATGCACAAAAAGGTGTTGTTCTAAAAATTTCCTACGCCTCCTCGGGCACCCTCCGAAAGCAGCTGGAAGAAGGCGCACCTTTCGATCTGGTTTTTTTGGCTTCCTCCAAGGATATGAACACCCTTTCTGAATCCGGCCAGCTCCTGGACCACACCATTCGAGATCTTCTGAGCAATCAAATCTGCTATGTCTCTAAATCAGCCGTGACCCTGGAAACCCTCCCTGTGAACATGACTCAGGCTGAGCGCATAACCCTTGGGGATCCCTCAAGTGTTCCCGTTGGTCAGTATGCCATGGAGTCTCTGGTGGCTTTAGGCTTGAATGGCCTGATCGAGGGCAAGCAGCTCTTTGCCAAGGACGCGCGTCAAGTCGTTCAGTATTTGAATTCAGGCGCCGTTGACGCTGGCTTTGTCTTTTCCACAGATGCCGGTTTATTGGAAGGCGACTTTTTTGTTGTCATGTTGCCGGCGGAAAGCCATCGGCCAATTCTTTACCCTGCGGCAGTCAGCGCCAGCAGCCCTCAGGCAGAAGCCGCGGCAGATTTCCTTGACTTCCTGGGCAGCCCAGAGGCTTCTGCCATTTTCGAGTCCTACGGCTTTTCCCTGCCACAGTGATATTCCGTGTCGCCTATAACCTTGCCGAACAGGAGTGATGACCATGTCCCAAGCTCAAATTATCAGTGCGGTCCTTCTCTCCCTTAGAATTGCTGCAGTCTCAACGCTGCTGACGGGCCTTCTTGGCACCCTGCTGGCCAGATCATTGTCCCGCTCGAAGAAAACTTCTTTTAGGGTCATAGAGACCCTGGTGGTTTTGCCGATGGTCTTGCCGCCCTCCATTGTGGGGTATTTGCTGCTGATTTCCCTTGGCAAGAACAGCTGGCTTGGCAGCCTCATTTATCTCGCCACCGGCGAAACCCTCCTCTTCAGCTGGACCGCCGCGGTGATCGCAGCAGTGATCGTTTCCCTGCCCTTGATGTATCAAAGCGCCCGGGCCGGCTTCCAGGGGGTGGACCACCGACTTGAAAATGCGGCAAGAACCCTGGGCGCACATGAATGGCGCATTTTCATCGAAGTGACGCTCCCCCTTGCAAGACCCAAGCTTCTGACAGGGCTTGCGTTGTCATTTGCCAGGGCTATTGGTGAATTTGGGGCGACACTCATGGTAGCGGGAAACATTCCGGGCAAGACCCAAACGATTCCAACCGCCCTTTACTTCGCCGCAGAGAATGGCGACCACACAGCGGCCAACCTGCTGCTGGTCATTTCTCTGACTATAGGCATAGCTGCCATGTTCAGCGTCAACTTTCTGCTCGATAAGAGCCGGACTCAATAAGTTCAATGATAGGAGCTGTTCTCAATGATAGACTTTCACTTCATCAAGCAGCTGGATGCCTTCACGCTGGATATAGCGCACCGCTCTGCATCACCAATATTAACACTTATGGGGCCCTCCGGTTCAGGGAAGACAACGCTGCTCAACCTGATCTGCGGACTCGCAGAGCCAGACGGCGGCTATCTGAGGCTAAACGGCAGGGAGCTCTACAATAACAGAAGCGGCGTATCTCTGCCACCAAGAGACCGGAGAATCGGTTATATCTTTCAATCCCTGGCGCTGTTTCCGCACATGACTGTACTTGAAAATGTCATATTTGGCGTTCGTGAACGGCCTAAGCGCTATGGGCGTCTCATAGGCACCAGACGCCTCGCTAACGCCAAGTGCCTTTCAGACTCTGAGCTGAAAGTTCACGAGCAACTGGATTTTCTAAGGATTGCCCACTTGGCATCAAAGTATCCTGCTGATTTGTCCGGCGGCGAGCGTCAGCGCGTAGCGATCGCACGGGCGCTGTCCTCTGAAGCGGACATTCTTCTTATGGATGAGCCCTTCGCTGCTCTTGACCGGACCAACCGGGACAACGCCATCAGACTTCTTTTGTCCGTTCAGGCACATTACGGGAAGGCCATGATCCTCGTGACCCATCACCCGGAGGAGGCTGAAGCCTTTCCAGGGGACCACCTTGAGATCCACATGGGCAGGGCTGTAAGTTTGAAACAGCAGGCTGACAACTTATAAGAAATGACAAATAATAAGACAACAATTAAAAAAATATTAAAAAACGCTTAATTTTGATCTCACTTTCTGGTATGATGGTCTTTGTATCGAAGGAGTGATCACTTGAAGAAACTCATTTTAACCGAGGAAGCAGTAGGAAAGTTAGAGCGCGAGCTCGACTTGCTGATTGGAAAGCGAAAAGAAATTTCTGAAGAAATCAAAAAAGCCCGCGGCTTCGGCGATCTTTCAGAGAATGCGGAATACCATGCCGCACGGGAAGCGCAGTCTTTAAACGAGACAGAAATTTTAAAGGTAAAAGAAATGCTTGAAAGCTACGAGCTGGAGGATGTCAGTGATTACACTGAGGATCAGGTCAGGCTTGGGTCAGAAGTCGAGGTTCTTTACATCGAAAGTGGCGACCAGGATGACTTTACGCTCGTCACAAAAATTGAAGCAGATCCCTTTGAAGGGAAAATCTCGAATGAATCCCCCATTGGCTCAGCGATCATAGGACGCAAAGCTGGGGATGTCGTGAATATTTTCACGCCTGGAGGCAGTGTCTCCTTGAAGGTTGTATCCGTCAAGAACTAAAACAAAAAAGGGAAGCGTATGTCTATGGTCAGTTGAAACTGACTGTTTGACACCGACTTCCCTTTTTTTATTTTTGGTTTTAATAAATTGCGCGTTCAGCTTACATGGAGGGCTCCAAAATCTCGTCCCCTGAGACAAATCTTGTCACAATGTCACGGTCATCCCCTATATAGAGGAATCTCTGAAGCCTTTCTTCGAGTGTTCTTCCCTCAGTGACGCCGAGCCGGTGATCATCAATCACCAAGGCGTCAAACTCATATCCAGGCTCAAAGCTGCCAACTTTGCCAAAGTAGGCGCCGCCGCCTTTGGTGCCCAGATAGAACGCTTCTGACGTGGTGAGTGGGGCCAAGGTTCTGTCTGAATTCAGCCAGGCAATTTTGGATGCCTGGATCGCCGTGCTCATGACACTGGCAATGGACACTTTATGCCCAGCCCCTACATCCGTTCCCAAGCCCACCTTAACGCCGGCATTCAAGAACTGCCTCACGGGCATAATACCACTGGCAAGATTATAGTTGGCATTTGGACAATGGGCCGCAAAGACACCAAGCGCTGCCATTTTAGCGATCTCCGCCTCCGTGTTGAAGACGCAGTGCGCCAGAACGGTCCGATCTCCCAATAAGCCATGATCTTCATAAACGGAAGTATAGTCCGCGCTTTCAGGATGAAGCTCTTTGACCCATTCGACCTCTGCCTGATTTTCCGAGATATGAGTTTGAACCGGAACATCATAGGCTTCAGCCAGATCCCCCAGTGCCCGCATCAGCTCTGAAGTGCAGGTAGGCACAAACCGCGGCGTAATCAGAGGTTTGACTCGAGGGTATTTGTCTTTGGTCGACTCGAGCCATGCACGGGTCGCCTCTATGGAGGCCTCCGTGTTTTCTACCAGGAAGTCCGGACAGTTCCGGTCCATATTGACCTTGCCTACATAAGCGCCCAGTCCAGCTCTGTCAAAAATTGACATGAGCAGCTCGGTGCTTTCTTTATGCACGCTGCTGAACAGGACGACCCGAGTGGTGCCCTGACGCCAAATCTCTCTGGCCACTCGTGTAAAAACCGATTCGGCATATTCCATATCTGAGTATTTGGCTTCCTCAGGGAAGGTGTAATCCTCAAGCCATGGGAGCAGCTCTTTGTCAAGACCAAGACCCAGATTTGGAAACTGAGGCGCATGGAAATGAAGGTCGACAAAGCCCGGAACGATCAAGCGATCTCCCATATTGAAGATTTCCAGACCCTCCCTGTTTTCCGGCAGTGCCTCAAGCACCTCCAAAATTTTGCCTTCGTCCACAATCACGACGCCATTTTCATGAATTTCAAACCGATCCGGTTGTTTGGTAAAAAGGATGTGTCCTTGATAAGCTATCGCCATTTCACAACGCTCCTTAACCTTCGTTTAGTTACACGAACATTGTAACAGAAAGTTGCAAAGAGCTCAAAATTTTCTGCGGTTTTCCACATATTGTTTTGTTACTTATCTACAAATTACGGTTGTTGCCCTTTCATCATCTGTTCAACGCGCTTCGTGCCAGCCTCCATGGCGTTGATAATGGCTGCCCTGAATTTGTCATTTTCAAGGCTCTTTAGCGCTACAATGGTGGTGCCCCCTGGCGAAGTTACCAGGTCCTTCAACTCACCAGGATGCTTGCCGGTATCAAGTACCATGCGGGCTGAACCCTCCACCGTCAGGGCGGCCATCTTATACGCCAGATCCCTTGGGAGGCCTTGCATGACGCCGCCATCCGCCATAGCTTCTATCAGCACATAAATATAGGCTGGCGCAGAAGCACTGATTGCAGGTACAACATACATCAGTTTTTCTTCAATCTCCACGACTTCACCTACACAGTTAAAGAGCTCCCGGGCGAAAGTCTTCTCTTCTTCGCTGAGGCCTTCACCATAGGACACCGCCGTCAGGCCTTTGTTGACCAGTGCCGGTGTATTTGGCATTGTAATGACCGCTTTGACCTCTGGGTCAATCCAGCGCTTGAGGTGCTCGGTACCTATGCCCGCCGCAATGGAGATGATCACCGTTTCCTTGGAAATCGAGTCCCTTACCTCTGCAAGCATGGCTGCGTATTGATAAGGTTTGATAGCAAGCAACAGATAATCTGCTTCGTAAACGCACTCATAGGGATTATCCGGCAAATCCAGGCCTGGATACTGCTCTCCCAGAGCTTTTCTTCTGTCAGGATTTCTGTCATAGACTGAAAATTCGGAGGGCGTAAGCTTCCCCGCTTTAAGCACGCTCTGAAGCAAAATCTTACCCATGTTGCCGCATCCAATCATTGCAAGTTTCATATATGGCGAGACACCAATCTGCATGTAAGCCGCTGCGCTGTAGTGAAACCGCATTGGAATCCATCTCCCTTGACTTTGGTCAAGGGTATCCGTGTCCCTTCCTCCCTTCTGTCCTTCAGATAAAAATACTTTAAAATGCCATTAAAAATGCCTTTTGAAAGAACCATGACTATTTTTTGTAAGCATGTCACAATCCTGTATATTAGAGCTTGTCCGCCTCAAGCAATGCGTACGCGCGTACTGGCGATCCATCCGCGTCCTCCAGCTTCAGAGGCATTGCACTGAAAATAAACTGCTCCGGCAGCTGCTCAAGACCACGTAAATTTTCAATCAAAACCATGTCATTTGAAAGCAGTTCAAGATGAACGGCAAAATCCTCAGAATCCATAGGATCAATGGAAATGGCATCCACACCAATCCCTTTTAGAGAGAGGCCCGTGAGCCACGCCGCAGCTTCAAGACTCAGTGCAGGAAACGCCCCAAAGTACTTTTCTGTCCCCCAATACTGATCCCAGCCCGTCCAGAGTACTAAGAACTCAGCACCAGAGTCTGTCAGAGGTTCAAGGTGTATTTTTTCAATCCTCTTGAGGCCTCTTGCGTCAATTTTGACCGCTGGCCCAAAAAACGCCTCAATCCCAACTTGGTCAAGGGTCCAACCTTTATTGATCATATGTGCCGGCGCATCCATATGCGTGCCAGTATGTGAATACATATGAAGCTTTTTCTCCCGGAAGCCATCTCTTTCCAGCGTATTTGCCGCCTCGAGGACCGGGGGTTCTGTTCCGGGAAACACGGGCATATTCTCTTTGATTAAATGCGTCAGATCAATAATTTTCATGAGCATCCCCCTAAATCTGCTATATAAGAGCAACTATAAAGCCAGCGGATGACAAACATAAAATGTCACCCCTGCAGCATCAGCGGCTTCTGTCAAAAGTATACATACACATTATTTTTCATAATATCACTTTCGACGCCCCTTGAGAATGCTTAAATGAAAAAAGCCACACCATTTCCAAAGTGAAGTGGTGTGGCCAGGCGCTTTTCTTGACCGGCTAAACAGTATATTTAATTATTGTAGTAAAGACTTTCAGATGGATACTCCGGATCACAAGTTAAATCAATCCCAATTTTTCTGAAAGTCTGCTCATCATTCATGCTGAGAATAGTCGTCGAATGAGCTTGGCAGCCTTTAAGCATAGAGATTTTGTCAAGGGCAACTTGGGCCGTTGGGTTTGTCGCCGCGGAAATACTCAGGGCGATCAGGATTTCTTCGCAGTCGAGCAAAGTGTTGCGGCTGCCGAGCTTGTTTGCTTTTAAGTCGACAATGGGCTCAAGAATCACTGGGGAAATAAGGTGAATTTCATCTGAAATGTTCGCCAAATGCTTGATCCCGTTGAGCAGTGCTGCCGCGGATCCATCCATAAGTGTGGAAGTTCTTCCGGTGACAATGACGCCATCCGGCAGCTCAAGCGCGACCACTGGTGAAAGCTCGTTCTTGTTGGACTGCTTTCTGAGCTTGGCGGAGTACGCTCGAGCAGGCATAACGACCTTGCGGTCTTCCTCTTTGAGGTTGAGCTCCTCCATGATCAGCTTCACCCGGTCAGACACATCTTTCTCGACAAAGCCTTTTTTGTATTCGTTGCTCGTTTTGAAATATCTGCGGATAATTTCCTGGCGGGAGGCTTCCTTGACCACTTCATCATCAATGATCCCAAAGCCTACGCGATTGACGCCCATATCCGTAGGAGACTTGTAGACCGCGGCTTCGCCAGTGATCTTTTCTATGATTCTCCTAAGCACCGGAAACATTTCAATGTCCCTGTTGTAGTTGACCGTGACCTCGTTATACGCATCAAAATGGAAGGAGTCAATCATATTGACATCTTTCAGGTCCGCCGTAGCTGCTTCATAGGCAATGTTGACAGGATGCTTCAGCGGCACGTTCCAGATTGGGAAGGTTTCGTATTTGGAATAGCCGGCTGCGCGGCCAAGCTTGTGCTCGTGATAAAGCTGATTCAGGCAGGTCGCCAGTTTCCCGCTGCCAGGTCCCGGCCCAGTGACCAGTACAATGGGCTTGGTAGTGACAATGTATGGGTTCTTCCCATAGCCCTCGTCGCTGACAATGGCGTCTACATCCGTAGGATAGCCTTTAGTGGCAAAGTGCTTGTAAACCTTAATGCCGCGCCGCTCCAGGCGGTTAATGAAAACGGTGGTGGCCGGCTGATTGTCATAGCGGGTAATGACGACGCTGTTCACATCAAGTTCATACGTTCGGAGGTCGTCGATCAGTCTCAGGACGTCCATGTCGTAGGTGATGCCAAAATCGCCGCGAATTTTATTGCGCTCAATGTCTCCGGAATAGACGCAGATGACGACCTCGATCTTATCTCTGAGGTGGTGCATAAGTTTGACTTTCGCATTTTCGTCGAAGCCAGGCAGGACACGTTTGGCGTGAAAGTCACCCAGGAGCTTGCCCCCAAATTCCAGATACAGCTTGTCGTAATTGTTGACCCGCTCCAGAATATACTTCGATTGTTCTTCGATGTACTTGTTGTGATCGAACCCGATTTTCAAGACAAAACCCTCCCATTTTCCGTTTGCCGTGCTGTTGACGCTTTCATCAAAGCATTATTATCACACAGCGCCTGCGTAATGTAAAGGGGCTTGTCAGCTTTAAGAGCACTGTCACGAATTATTTTTGTCCATACAATGTACCCTGCTGATGATCGGTTCGCCGTGAATTACAGGAAGCGGGTCTCGTTCAACAGCGTCAGAAAAACTTCTGAATAACGCCCTTTATATGTCTTGACCCCCAAGTCTTCAAAACATGCCTGAAGGGCATCCAGTGTCACGGCGAGCTTTTCAGCCGCCAGATTCTCACCCATATGGCCAATCCGGAAAATTTTATTTTCTAAGAAATTAAAGCCGCCACCAATCAGGACACCATGATTTTCCTTCATTTTACTGAAAAGGGTCTTGAAATCGATTCCAACTGGCAAGAGTACCGACGTCACAGTATTGGATTCGTGATCCAGCGCGTACAATTCAAAGCCTGTTTTCCTGAACGTCTCTCGCACAGCCGCCGCATAGACTCTATGCTGTTCAATTGAAGCGCGAGGTTCAAGGCGATCCACCGCCATGTCGAACGCCATCAGCATCTGAACCGGCTGGGTATATGGAAACGACTTTCTTTCGTAAAAATCCAGCCAAATTGACAAATTCGCGTAATAGGATGCAACTTTTGTCTTTCTGTCTTTGATGGCCTTGACGGCCCGCTCACTAAGCGTGACTGTACTGAGTCCAGCAGGCGCGGAAAGGACTTTCTGCGAGCCGCTGAGCACAACGTCCAGCCCCCAGGCGTCCACTTCAAGGCGCTCACCGCCAAAAGAAGATACCGCGTCCACAATGGAGAGAATGCCGTGCCGGTTCAGAATTTTCCCAACGGCCTCAAGGTCATTCGTTATCCCTGAAGGGGTTTCGCACTGGACAACCGTAGCCACTTTAAACGGGCCATTTTCGGCTATGAAAGCCTCCAGTTTGTCTGGATCAAGACCTCGCCTCAAATCGCCTTCATAAAGCACGGACGCCCCTCCATACATCGTTGAAAAGTCGTCAAACCCCCTTCCAAAGATGCCGTTTGAAATGGTCAGAACCCGGTCTCCAGGTTCAATCAGAGACGCGCATGCCGCTTCCAGGCCCAGGATGCCTTCGCCAGCCAAAATAATGGTTGGCCCTGATGCATTCATTTTTACCGAAATCCTATGGCACAAACCTTTATAAACCTCCAGGAAATCCAGGTCCAAATCAGGATTTGTTTCAAATTGCGATAGCGCGCCAAGGACTTCAGGATGCAGCTGAGTTGGTCCAGGCGTCATAATCAAATATGGCTTTTCTTTAAAGGTCATACCCCTCACCTTCCCCTATTTCATGAATTTTATAGCATTACTCTTAAGCATACCGGAAAAAGGTATCGCGACAACGGCTCCAAGGGCGAGCTGAGTCAAGTTTCCGGGAATCGAAGTCACTGGCGCGATCCAGTTGCCGTACAAAATCCCCTCTGTAGCGTAATAACCAGCCAGCATCCATAGGCCGCCCAAAACGACCGCGGCAGGCGCTTTCCACCATGCCCGCTCAAAGCCCTCTGAAAAACGGCCAATCAGATAGCCCATAACCCCTCTCACAACAAAGGTGAACGGCGCCCAGGCCACCCAGCCTGAAACCAAGTCGAACAGCCCCATGCCAAAAGCGCCTGCCATAGCACCTTTTCGTTTCCCAAAGACAAGGGCCACCGTAAACAGCGCCACGTTGCCCATATGGATCAACCCGCCGTTCATTGACACGGGAAGCCGGATCTGGATCAGGTAAGTGCTTACGAAGACCAGGGCGATCAAGAGGCCATTCAAAGTGACCTCTCTGGCAACAGATCTGGGCTTTTCAGCTGCCACCTGAGTCATTGATCTGCTGTTCTCTTCAACTGTGCCTACTGCTGCTTCTGTTTTTGCCGATGGTCTCTTTACATTCAATTCTGTCATTTCAGCCACCTCTTTAATTTAGTCTTGAATTCATTATACATACTTGTAAAGCACAATCCAGGTGTTTTTAGATACAATTTCACTTTTCACAATAGTGTATGCATACAATTTCAACTGTTTCTCCCCTTTTTGAATAAAAAAAAGAAGCCTGGCGCTTTCCCAAAAGAAAAAGTGCCAGGCTCCAACCAACTTTATTCCAGATCTCCCACAACCGCTTCAACAGCGTTGACCAAAGCCCCGCTATGAATAAGCGTTGACGCCTGATCCATATCCGGGTAGATGATCCGGTCGCTTTCCATAAAGGTCACCGCCCCCCTCAACGTATTGTAAGCCATACGACTGCCTTTACCGAGCAGTCCCTTATCTTTAAAATCCACTGCCTGAGCCGCGCAGAGCCACTCAATGCCCAGAACATACTCCACGTGTCCAAGGATTTCCCTGGCTTTTCTCGCTGCTATGGTCCCCATGCTGACATGGTCCTCCTGGTTGGCAGACGTAGGGATGGAGTCCACACTGGCCGGATGCGCCAGGATTTTATTCTCTGAGACGACTGCCGCTGCCGCGTATTGCGGCACCATGAAGCCGCAGTTCAAGCCGCCATTTTTAACCAGGAATGCCGGAAGTCCACTCAAGGTCGGATTGACCAGTCTTTCAATGCGTCGTTCAGAAACGTTTCCGAGCTCCGCCACGGCAATGCCCAGCGTATCCATAGCGATCGCCACAGGCTGACCGTGGAAGTTGCCGCCTGAAATAACGGCCATTTCTCCATCAGGGAAGATCAGCGGATTATCAGTCGCTGCATTGATTTCGTTTTCAATGACCTCCCGCACATACTCATAAGCCGGTCTGCTGGCGCCATGAATTTGAGGCACGCAGCGAAGGGTATACCCATCCTGCATGCGCTGCTCGCCCTGAGCCGTCGTCAGCTGGCTGCCCTCCGAGAGCCTCAGGAGGTTTCGCGCGACAGCCTCCTGCCACCTCTGGTTGCGGGCTTTATGCACCCGCGGATCAAACGCGTCCCGGATGCCTTCGAGGGCTTCGACAGTAAGCGTTGCCACAATGTCCGCGGTTTTGAGGAGATTGAGCGCATCGTAAACCGTGAGGACGGAAACCCCCATCATGGCACAAGTGCCATTGATGAGTGCCAGGCCCTCCTTGGCTTTTAAGACGACCGGCTCAATACCCGCTTTCGCCATAGCCTCAGCCCCCGGCATTACTACGCCATTATATTCCGCTTCACCCTCGCCCATCATGACCAGAACCAAATGCGCCAAAGGACAGAGGTCGCCACTGGAGCCCACAGAGCCCTTTTCCCTGATGATAGGATGGACGCGTTTATTCACCATTTCAACCAAAGTCTCTACTGTGGACAGCCTAATACCCGAAAATCCCTTGGCTAACGCGTTGGCCCGCAGGACCATAATGGCCCGCACAATTTCTGTATCAAACGGCCGCCCAATCCCAACAGCATCCGCGTAAATCAGGTTTCGCTGAAGCTCGTCAAGCTGATCTGCCGTTATGGCAATATCACTGAATTTACCAAAGCCAGTATTGAGCCCATATATGGCCTTACCCTCGGCAATAAACTTCTCAACACATTCACGGGATTTGACAATTCTGGACTTAGCTTCGTCTTCCAGCGCAGCCAGCTTCCCAAAACGCGCGATCTCGACAACATCCTCTATGCTGACGGTGTTGCCATCCAGTAAAATATATTCTGACATACTCATTCCTGCCTTTCCCATTTGACGTTCACCTAAGCGAACTGCTCATCCAACGAATTAATAAAGCTGCTCCATGTTGAAGCTGTAGCACCTGAGATAAAATTTCATCATATCCTCAAGAGCCATGACCGGCACCGGTCCTACAAGCTCGGTATCCGCAATGAGAATGCCTCTGCTCTCTGTTTCAGATTTAATAGTTTCGAAGACCCTGTGGATAGGCGTCTTTTGATATTGCGTCAAGTTCATGGAAATCTGAACCATCTTCTTGTCCGGGATCTCAAGGGCAATAGCCCGGACGTTCTGGTACCCACCCGTGGCAGCCCGGACCGCTTTGACAATCTGCTTGCCCGCCGCCAAATCATCCGTCCTGAGGTTAACGTTGAAGGCTACCAGCGGAAATCTCACGCCAGTGACCGTCGCCCCGCTCTTTGGCACAAACTCAAATGGCCCTTCATCCGGACGCCACTCTTCTTGCTTCATCTTCTCCGCAAAAGACTCATACTCTCCCCTGCGGATGTCCACAAGGCTCTTGCGCTCCGGCTTCGTCGCAGCTTCTTCATAGTAGTACACTGGCACACCAAGGCTTCCAAGAAACGCGCCAAAAGCCCGGGCGACTTCGAGAGCTTCTTCCTGGGTCACATCCCGCGCAGGAATAAAAGGCACGACGTCCACCGCGCCCATCCTTGGATGCGCGCCACTGTGATGCGTCATATCAATCAGCTCCACCGCCTTCTTTGCCAGCCGCTTCGTTCCTTCAAGCACCTCTTCCGGTTCACCGCTGTAGGTAAACACCGTTCTGTTGTGATCTTTATCCGAGTTGACTTCAAGGAGGCGCAGCACCGCGCCCTCCATAAGCGCGGCCCTCATGACCTCAATATTCTCCAGATTTCTGCCTTCGCTGACATTAACCTCTGCTAACAATACTTTCACGTTTCAACCCTCCAAGCAGGCTTTATAGTTTACTGTTCAACTGAATGATGTAGCCTTTTAAAAGCTCAATCTTTTCCGCGTCCTTGATCAGCGGCATATTCGCCTCCATGTTCATTATACAGCCTTTGACGCCAATTTCAGAAAGGTGCAGACCTATGAGAAGATCCGAGCCCGCGGCAGGATTGGACACATTTTTGATCTTCCTGCCCAGCTCGAGGACTTCCATGGCGCGCCTTGCATTTTCGTAAGGGGTCAGCGCCGCCTGAACCGCCGCGTCATTGATCGCTTTGGCGCGGGCCTGTTTTTCCTCATCACTTTCCTTTGGCAGGCCAAAGGCCGCCTTGATCATGGCAAAGGCCGCCATGTCGTCGAGAGAGCCCTGCATGAGTTCAGGCGCCAGCACGTCACAGCGCGCTGCGACTTCCTCGTGGGCCGCCGCGCTCAAGCCGTAGTCTTTTTTTGTGGACAGCCTGGCCACCATACCTATTAATCCGGCCGCCATGGCCGCCGAGACAGCGGATGCCGATCCCCCGCCCACCGTGACATCCCGGGAATCGAGGATCAGCTCCAAAGCTTTATAAGAATATTTAGGATTCTGAGTCATCTTCATATCACCTTTCTGGGGTCAGACGGCCAAAGACAATCTGCCCGTTTTTAATCACCGTCTCCACGAGGCTCGCCCCCTGACGGTAAATGATATTTTCATAGCGCGGCGTGTCCCAGATCTGAAGGTCTGCGCGCTTATTTACCTCAATGCTTCCCCGGTCCTCCTGCAGCCCAAGTGCCACTGCCCCGCCGATGGTCGCGGCACGAACCGCCTCACCCGGCGTCATGCCATGTCGTCTGCAGGCCAGCACCAGAACAAAAGCCATGGACTCCACATAATTCCCAGGATTAAGGTTCGTCGCGAGGGCCAGGGTCATCCCCGCCTTCAGCATAAGCCCCGGCTGCGTCAGTACCGGATGGTTCACGTTGAAGTCCGTACCGGGGAGCAGCACCCCTGGAATGCCCGCCGTCGCCATTTTTTCCATGATCGCGTAAGACGTGTAATTCAAGTGATCCGCGGAGAGCATGCCCATTTCGACCGCAAGCTCAGACCCCCCAATCAGCGAGTAGGCATCCGTGTGGATCTTGGGCTTCATACCAAAGTCCAGCGCCCTGCTCAGGATCTTTTCTGACTCCGCTGCCGTGTAATAGCCGTCGTCGCACCAGACATCACAGGCGGTGGCGAGGCCCGAACGTCCAATTTCAGGAATCATCTCCATCAGGAGGAGGTCCATATAGTCTTCTTTTTTCATGTTTGGCGGCCAGCCGTGGGCCCCCAGGAAGGTAGCGTGCAGGTCAAGAGGCAGCTTTTTTCTCAAATTTTCTATAACGCGCAGCTGCTTCAGCTCGTGCTCTGTCGTAAAGCCATAGCCGCTCTTGATTTCCACTGTCGTAATGCCGGAGGCCATGAGATTCTCGAGGCGCTTGCCGGCGCTTTCAGTAAGTGCTTCCTCCGAAGCTTCCCTGGTCATGGCCATAGAGGCTGCCAGGCCTGTTGGAATGCCCCGCCGCACCAGCGCCTCCATATCTCCTCTGGGAAGCTTAGCCACATATTCATCCATTCTGGAACCGCCAAAGACGAGGTGCGTATGACAGTCCACAAAGCCAGGAGCCAGAACTTTTCCGCTAAGATCATGTTCTTCAGCATTGCTGCAGTCAAAGCCGCCATTTTTTTTGAAGGCTTCCAGGGCGTCCCTGTCCCCACCTACACCGACAATACGGTCCCCCGCCAGGACTGCCCAGCCATTGGTCAGAACTTCGAGTTGGCAGGGGTCTGTTCCGGCACAGGTCAGCAGCTGAGAGGCGTTTTTCAGGATTAAGTCAGCCTTTTTGGGTGCCTTGCTGTCATTGTTCACTTCACACACTCCTTCACAAGTAAACCGGCGATGCGTCGCACATCGCCGGTCGTGGTCAATGAACCGCTGAATTTGGTTCAACTTCTATAAAAATTATATTTAAGCCTATCTTGGCGGCATGCCAGTTGGGCCAAAGGTCACTTTGTCCGCAGGCTCCCACCAGAGCGGCACTTTGATGCTGTCAGTCGTCAGCTTGCCTTTGCCGTTGGCGACATCTTTCGCCGTCTCATAGCCTGCCTGAGCATGGCGGATAACACCAATGCCGGAGTCAACCGTCAGGGACGCCTCGAGGCGAAGGTCTGCTTCTTCTGTACCGTCCGCAATCATGGTGACGCCTGTGTGAACCGCTTCACCCATGGAGTAGTTCGCCTGGATTGCAATGAGGTCACAGCCCGCAGAAGCGTTGAGGAGGCCGTTGAGGTAAGGCCAGTCGGAGATCAGGTCACCGCCGTCCTTCATATCCTCAGATTCAAAGGTAGGGTTCACTATGGAGCCGCTGTCGAGGTTATCGCGGGAGAACGCTACAGGACCCTTGATTTCGCCCTTCTTGATCAGGTCGTTGACCGCAAGGCCAAAGCGTTTACGCTGACCAAAGCCCATATAGCAGATTCTTGCTGGAAGCGCCTCAATAGGGAGATGCTTTCTGGCCAGCTTGATCCAGCGCTCGACAAGTGGGTCGCCTGCGCAGATTTCGAGGGCAAGGTCGTCGAGTCTCGCAAGGTCAGAGGCTTCGCCGGAGATGCAAGTCCAGCGGAAAGGTCCGCGGCCTTCGCAGAAGAGCGGTCTGATGTACGCTGCGACAAAGCCAGGGATTTGCTTCGCTTCTTCTTTTGGCATGCCGGCATCCATACACTCTTTACGGATGCTTGTGCCATATTCGAAGACTTCAGCGCCCTTCCTGGAGAACGCGATCATAGCGCGCAGCTGACGGATCATAGTGTCCTGGGCATCTTTAAGATAAGCTTTTCTGTCACGGGCACGGTACTCGTCTGCCTGCTCGCCAGTGTAGCCGGATGGAATGTAGGAAATTGGGTCATGGCATGGGCACATTTCACTGACAATGTCAGGCTGGAAGCCTTTTTCGTACGCTTCCCAATAGACGTCCGCAGCGTTGCCTACAATACCGATAGAAACAGGCTTCTTGGCCGCTGCATGCTCTTCCGCAATTTTTCTCGCTTCATCAAAGGAATGGACAAACATGTCCAGATAGTTCTTTTCAATTCTGCGCTGGAGGACGCGCTCGTCCGCGTCGACAATAATCGCGACGCCGCCGTGCATCTTCATGGCCCAGCTTTGGTTGCCGCCCATGCCGCCTGCGCCGGCAGTCAAGTAAATCTTGCCGCTGAGGTCATTGTCAAAGCGCTTGATGGCTATTGCGGACAAGGTTTCAAACGTGCCCTGGATAACGCCTTGTGTGCCAATGTATTCCCAAGGTGCCGCCGTATATTGGGCGAACATGGTGAGGTTTTTATCCTGCAGGTCATAGAAGACTTCCCAGGTTGCCTTCATGATGTTTGTAGTCGCCATGACGACGCGTGGGGCAAGCTTGTGGGTTTTGAAGATCGCCACCGGCATACCGGACTGGATGACGAGGGTTTCGTTGTCCTCAAGCTCTTTCAGTGACTTGACAATAGCGTGGTAGGATTCCCAGTTTCTCGCGCACTTGCCGTTTCCGCCGTAAATGACGAGAAGCTCAGGAATCTCAGCATTCTCCATATTGTTCTCAAGCATTCTGAGAATGGTTTCCTGTTTCCAGCCTTTACAACGAAGTGTGTCGCCGCGCTGCGCCTTGACCGAGTATAAAATCTCTGCATTTGCCACTTGAATGTCCTCCTTATAATTTGAAAAGTTTTTTGACCTATGCCGTTTATATAAGCAAAAGGTATGCCAAGTTTGATCAGGTGTTTCTATTTTTCTGAACATGTTGCAACTACTGTCTTTTAGAAATTCACTTAAAATTTCTTTAAACTGCATTTCTTATTTTTGTATAAAAACTGTACACTTTTAAGGTAATAACGTTCATTTTGAATGTAAAATATTTTACACCAAAGTATAGTTTTTATACATTGTCGTTAACAATCGTTGCGCTGCCGTCTTAACTGAGCAAGGAAATTCAGATTTGTCGCCAGAGCATCTCCCCTTTTATTGATTTTATTGTTGTTTGACTTGCCAATGTATAAAGCAAGGAGCGTGCCAATTATGGGAACCATCGGCAAAAAATCACTGTAAGCCTTGAAAATGCACAATATTTTTCTGGTGCTTCAGTTTCGCTCACAATTTATCAAAAACAAAAAACAGCGAGGTGTATAATTTTCATACACATCGCTGTCATCAGACGTTGGAATCGGGATGCAAAATATTTTACAATCTGTATAAATTCTATACAGAAGCTTACGAGGTGGGTTTTTCAATTCCCAGGCGCTTCATTTTATAAAGCAGGCTTTGCCGGATAATGCCCAGCTCCCTGGAGGTCGAGGAGATATTGTAGCTGTTGCGGCAGAGGGCGTCCAGGATAATTTCCCGTTCGAAGCTGTCCACCCGGTCGTTGAGGGGCTCTTTCCTTTGGGGCTTTGGCCGCTCGCTGTCTGTCCCCAGGTTCAGGGAGGCTTTCAGATACGCGGGGAGGTGAGTGCCTTCAAGGACGCGGGTTTGGTCATCATTGTGGACCATCAGGTTTTCTATGACGTGCTCAAGCTCCCGGATATTGCCTGGCCAGCCGTAGTTTTCGAAGGCGCGTTCCAGGGTTTCGGAAAGCTGTTCGACATGGGTGTTCAGCATGTGATTGTATTTCTGGATGAAAAAGCGGGTCAGGCACCGGATATCCTCGGGCCGCTGCCTGAGAGGTAAAATATAAAGGCTGAGGCCGCCAATTCTGTAATAGAGATCCTGGCGGAGCTTGCCTTCGCCAATCAGCTTGAGGGGATCCTCGTTCATGGCGCAGACGACCCGGCATTTCACTGGTACGAACTCGGAGCCGCCCACCCGGTTGACCTTGCGCTCCTGAAGAACTCTTAAGAGCTTGGTCTGCATGGACACAGGCATGGAATTCAACTCATCCAGGAACAGGGTCCCGCCACGGGCGTCCTCGAAGAGACCGCTTCGGTCCAGTGCCCCGGTGTAGGCGCCTTTCACGGTGCCAAAGAGGATGCCCTCCAGGAGATTTTCCGGGATGGCGGCGCAGTTGATGCCTATGAAGGGCTCCTTGTGCTTTTTCCCGTGGTTGTGAATGCTCTGGGCGTAGACCTCCTTGCCCGTGCCGGTTTCCCCTACAATGAGAATGTTATTGTCCAGCCAGGCGATCTTCTGGGCTTCTTTGATGAGCTGCCGGGTCGCCTCGCTGTCGCCTATGATGTTGGAGAAGCTGTAGCGGGTACCGTTGCCCGGGTCCTCCACCGGCTCCTGCATTTCAGGATCCAGGCTGAGGAAGCGTCGCTTGAGCTCAATGGCTTCCTCAAGGAGGGAGTGAAGCTTGGTTTCGTTCTTGCTGATGGAAAAGACGCCTACCGCCTCACCGTTTTTAATGATGGGATAGGTGCTGTAAGAGACGTATTTTGGGATGCCGTTGTTGATGGCGTGGGCTTCGTAGCGGTTTTCCACCGCTTTTCCGCTGGTCAGGACCTGACGGTGCTCAGACTCGTTTTCAGGATCATAGCCGTAGGCCTCCCACAGGGGTTTGCCTATGATTTCGGTGCCCCGCAATTCCTCGAGCCTCTCCTGTGCCTGGTTGTAGATGATGAGCCGGCCCTGTGCGTCGCTCATGACGACACCATCGGAAATTGACTCTATGATTTTTTGAAGCGCAAAGAGCAGCATCTCTGGATCTGCCTTGGCATAAACAGCCATGTGCGCAGGACCTCCTTTCTATCTGGGATCTTCTATTCTGCCGTATTTTAAAACCTTTTCGTGGAAGGTGACGGACAGGGATGTTTCGATTTCCTTCAGGAAGGATTCCTCCTGAGCTGTAGCCAGGACGATGGCGTAGCCTTCGCCGGTATAGCGGGCGGTTCGGCCCACACGGTGGACGTACTCCTCGACTTTCTTTGGCACGTCGGCGCTGACGACGACGTTGAGGCCGGCAATGTCCAGGCCCCTGGCCGCCAGGTCGGAAGCAATGAGCACCTGATACCGGCCGGAGCGGAAGCCCTCCATGGCATCCTTGCGGTCCTGCCGCTCGGAGGCGCCAAAAATGGCTTTGGCGCTGACCTTGTGATGGCGCAGATATTTCTCCATATTCTGGATATGCTCGTTCTTATTGAGAAAGACCAGAATTTTTTCCGTATTCAGGGCGTGGGCAATTTTTCTGACCGCGTCCGGCTTGTCCCGGAGGTCACACTGAACGTAGAGGTGGGTGATATTTGGGTTGACCAGGTTGCTTTCGAGACGGATGACCTGGGGCGTCTTCATGATTTCTGTCAGGATGGTTTCCGCCTGAGGGGTGATGGAAGCGGAGAACGCCATGAGCTGGCGGTCGCGAAGTGTCGTTTTGATAACGGCGCGGCAGTCCGCAAGCTTCGTGTCATCCATGAGCTTATCCGCCTCGTCCAGCACTATGGTCTTGACCTCGTGCATCTTGAGCTTTTTCATGGCGATGAGCTCCGTCATCCGGCCCGGGGATCCCACGACGATCTGCGGCTTGCTTTTAAGGGCCTCCACCTGGCGCTTCAGGCTGGTTTCGCCTATCAGTACCTGGCACTGGACCGCCACACCAGCGTTTTGGGCCAGCTTCTTGACCTCATTGCCAATCTGGACACTGAGCTCATGGGTGGGGCTGATGACGACCGCTTGCAGGGCTTTCGAGCTTGGGTCAATGCTTTCGAAAACAGGCAGCAGATACGCCAGAGTTTTTCCGGAGCCTGTCACGGATTGGGCGATCACATCCTGACGCGCGAGGGCATATGGGATAACCGCCTCCTGAACTTCCGTAGGGGTGGCTATACTGGCTTTGGAGAGGCCCGCGATCAGGGCTTCTGAAATACCGAGTTCTTTGAATGTTTTCATGATGGATCCTCCTGCTGAGTGTATAAAGATTATACACACTTTAACACAGCTGGCGTTTGAAAGCTACTTGAAATTTGGTTGGGGACAGGGACTGACCGGAATTCTGGTTGGGGACTGGGCCGCGTCAGAGTTCTGGTCGGGGACAGGGACATACCACACTTCGACTTGGGACTGGACTGTGCGGTTGGGGACTGGGCCCGACCAAACCCCCACCCGGAATGGAACCATAGCGCACCCCACTTCGTCTAAAGAATGTACTCTCAACAACGATCAGATTCAACCGGAGGTGAAGGTTATGCTCAAGAAAAAGCTTTACAATTTAACGGCTGTGGCGGTCATTGTAATCCTGACAGCCCTGTTGTTCAACGGATGCGCGTCACAAACGATCCAGCCTTCTGAGACCATAAATGGCTTTGTGCCACTTGCTGAAGTCCCAGCGGACTACCCATTCGAAGAAGCCACCCAGCGCGGCGACGTGGTCAACCTGCACGGCGAGCTGAGCAACATGGAAGCTTATGAAAAATTTAAGGGCACCATAGAAAAAAGCGAGCCCACCTTCATGCGCTTCGTCGCCTACACCATTGAAGGCGATCCCATCCTCATGGATGTCAATTTTGACGGCACTTTGTTCCAAGTCACTCATGACGTCAGCCGCGACGCCTTTGCAGGCGGCATTGACAAAGTCATGAGCTATACCTATGAAGGCTTTGAGCTGCTGGAAGACGGCCGGATCAGACTCCACAGCGCCGCTGCCACGCAGCCTATCCCCGGCACAGAAGCACCGCAGGAGGTGGTCCTCCCTTTAGGGATGTAGGGGACATTCAACAGGCTTATTAGTTAACGCCGTTTGTATTTGTCACCTGACGCCAGGAAACGGGTAAATAACAATTGAGATTAATTTCAGGCATCTAATTCCCCCCCAGTTGATTACCATTACTCAAATAAACCATAAAGGATGTGAGCCAAGTGAAAAAAATTTTATCGATCCTGATGCTGGCCGTTCTGGCCATCACCGCGGCTCTGCCGGCCATGGCCGAGACAACGGCTGCCGGAGACGGTTCAATCGCGCTGTATATAGGCAGTCCGCTGACGTTGTCCGCGGGCGTCATCAAGCCGCTGGATCCAGACAATCCTAACGTGGCCGCCATAGTTCACAAAGACCGGACCCTTGTGCCGGCCCGGGCGGTGGCGGAGCATTTTGGCGCAGAAGTCAGCTACGACGCACAAAAGCAAGCTGCTGTCATCGAATTTGGCGGCAAGCAGTTTATCTTCTATTTCAACAAAAACTACTATGACCTCATCCAGACGGATCAGCCCGCCAAACGGGTCACCTTTGACACCGAGGCCTTAGTCATTGAGAATCGCGCTATGCTGCCGCTGCGGGTCATCTGCGAGGATGTCCTCGGCAAAGCCGTAAGCTATGACAGCAACGTCATTGTCATTGGCGACAAACTCGTGGATCTTGCGGCAAACCAGACGCTGCGCGAAAGCATCCGTGCCAAGATTGGCCAGGCTGTGAAGGTCTCCTCCCTCTGGCAGCTGAAGACACTTCTTTCGAACAGCATCAATCAATATGGCGCGTACGGCGGCCTGAAGGAAGCCGTGCCAGAGACGTCCGCAGAGGCACCAGCAGCGGAGGCGCCGTCACCATCGGCAGCAGAGGATTCTGCAGCGGGCGCGGGCCGCGACTACTCCACCACCAACGAACAAGTGGCGGGGATTGAAGAGGCAGACCTCGTCAAGACGGACGGCAAGTTCATCTATGTGGCCTCAGGCAACGTCGTCAGCGTTGTGAAGGCCGATGGTCGCGACATGACCCTCACCGACACCATCCGCATGCCTGTCGATACCAAAACCGGCCAGGGGATCCACATCTCCGAGCTCTATATCGACAGCGGCCGCTTAATCATCCTTGGCTCCAAGAACCAGCCGCAGCCAAGACCAGTAGACCTGCCAGCCACCATGGACGACGCAGTTTCAGAGCCTGCACCCGCTGAACCGGTCACGGTTGACGCGGAAAACGACTTAAGGATTGGCATCATGCCGCCTTACTACAGCAAGAGCTTCGTCTACACCGGCGTCTACACGATCACTGACGCAGGGAAAGCCGAGCTGCTGAAAGAGTTCGAACTCGAGGGCAACCTGCTCTCAAGCCGCAAAAAAGACGACACCGTTTACCTTGCCGTCAACAAATACAATTACTACTATATCATGGAGGACGTCCTCCCAATGCTTCGCGACAGCGCTAAAAGCGACGACTACAAGGCACTCTCCGTGAGCCAGGTCATGTACTATCCGGGCAACACCACGCCTGAATACCTGATGGTCGCCGCCATTGACATCCGCGACAAGGAAACGCCGTCCACCGTGGAAGCCATTCTTGGCAGTGGCACCCAGATCTATATGAACGACCACGCCCTGTATATTGCCCGCCAGGATTACAGCGATCCGTCCGGAACCACCACCAGCCTTTCCAAGTTCAGCATTGACGGACTGAAGATTGGCTTCGCCGGCGGCGGCAAAGTCAAGGGCACCCTGCTCAACCAATTCTCCATGGACGAGTACGAAGGGCACCTGCGCCTCGCCACCACCCGCTGGGCCGGCGAAACCACAAGCGCAGTGTACGTTCTCGACAGTCAGCTTAACGTAGTAGGCAAAGTGGAAAACATGGCCCCAGGCGAAACAATTTATTCCGCCCGCTTCATGGGCGACAAGGGTTATGTCGTCACTTTCAGACAGATCGACCCGCTCTTTGTCCTTGACCTGTCAAACCCTAAAGCCCCACGCATCACTGGGGAGCTTAAAGTTCCAGGCTTCTCCAACTATCTGCACCCTGTGGAGGAAGATCTGATCCTGGGCATTGGGCAAGGAACACAGGACATCTACACCAGGAATCAGGACGGCGAAGAAGTCGTCATAGGCACCCGCACCGCAGGCATCAAGTTCTCGCTCTTCGACGTGTCTGACATGGGTAAGCCAAAAGAGATCCAGACGCTGACCCTTGGGGGTTCAGGCAGCTATGCCGAAATGCTATACAACCATAAAGCCATCCTGTTCGACCTCGAGAACCAGATGTTCGCCTTCGACGGCACTATTTCAGATGAATATGAAGGCGAAAAGAACCGCGTCAACTACTTCAACGGCGCCGTCATCATGAATTATGATGCTCAGGACGGCTTCGACGTCAAAGGTAGACTCGAGAGCCTTCCAGCGATGACCTATCCTCAGGACGGCTACTACTATTCCTGGGTCCGCCGCCTCTGCTACATTGGCGACACCCTCTACTACGTCCAGGACGGCCGAATCCGCGCCTTTGACAAAGAGACCCTGGCACCACTGACCACAATTTCAATTTATTAGGGCGGCCCAGTCCCCTGCCAGATTTTTGATTCGGCCCAGTCCCCTGCCAGCAGTCCCTGTCCCCAACCAAAAACGGAGGGGGCCGGATTCAAAGTTCATCTTTGAATCCGGCCCCTCTTTTTTTACACCCTAACCTGTATACTCTTCGTTGGACAAGCCTCCACGCACTTCAGGCACTTCGAGCAGTTGAACGCCGCCCCCGGTGCTTTCTTATCCTTCTTGAAAAAGCTGAACTCCGAATTAAGGCTCGTCACATAGCACGCTTTGTCACAGATCCCGCAAGACGTGCACGTCTCCTGCTGCGTCTTCAGCTTGTAAAGGCTGACCTTGTTCAGCAGCCCCTGCACCCAGGAAACAGGGCACCCAAGCTTGTAATAATTGTACATTTGCCGCTTGGAGTCATCCTCGCTAAGCTTCGACGTCATTTTTTCCATAATAAAGCCCATAGGGCACATCCATTTGCAGAACGTCTTTCCAAAAACGGCCCCAAGCACCACCGCGACACCCAGCACCACCCAGAGGCTGACCTGCAGGACGAAGATTGCCAGGTAAGTTGCCAGTCCAAAGACGAGCTGGATCGATTTTCTGTGCTTCGTTAGATTAGAAATCATATGTAACTCCCTCCAAACGGATAATTGCCCCTCCCCAAGGGGGCTGGGCTATTCCCTTGTAGCATACCACTACTGCGAAGGGAAAACAACACAAAACAAAAAGGAAAATAATGGGAGGGGCGCCGATGGTCCGCCGCCCCCCAAGGCAGCTGCCAGCACACACCCTCCTATTATTTTCCTTTCTTTTCTCTTTACCACTTCTCAAGAAATCGCCCAATCTTACAAGCCACTTCAACCCGCTTGTTCTGAAACCCGTGGTCGCTGTCCAGCAGATGCGCCTCCAGCAGCGCCCCAGAGGCTTCAAGAGCCTGCCTCAGCGGCTCATAATGAACTTCTGCCGGGCCATCCAGATCTCGCGACCCCGCCAGCAGCAACACGGGCCGCCCCTTCATCAGACCCGCTTTCCCGGAAATATCCCACGCCTCTGCATGATCACGGATCTCCTGGGTCAAGGCCTCGACGTCGCCCCCAACGGTGAGCTTGACAAGACTTTCAAACATACCCTTCATTTGGGCTTCAGCCTCAGAATCTATCTCGATCAGTTTCGCCATCCGTCCAAGATCGTAAACAGATAACGCAACACACCCTCTAATCCCTGGATCCTCCTGAGCCGTCAGCATGGCCGCGAAGCCCCCAAAACTGTTGCCTGCTATAAAAAGCCGCTCCGGATCAACGCCGAACTCATCCACCGCCGCCTCCGAACGCAGATAAGCCAGTGCCACGCGGATATCCTCCAGCGCGTTTTCAAAGGTAAACGTCCCATCGCTGCCCCAAGTACCCCTATAATGGAAAATCATGACGTTCCAACCCAGTCGCCGGACGGCATGGGCCAGATCAAAGTTGCGCTCATTGCCCGGAAAGCCGTGAAGCAGCAGAAGCGTGGGCTTTGCGCCATACAGTCCGCCCGCTTTTTCGGATCCCCCAGGTGTCAGCATGACCCCAAAGCGTCGCTCGCCACCCTGTTCCAAAATGAGCTGGTACAGATCAGGTGCAGGCGATAACCCTTCATCCGGATCTGTCATAAGCCTCCGGAAGATCGCCTCATCCGTCTTTTCGGCCACAGTCTCAGCTTCATTTTCCTGCAGCTCAAACCGCTTCACTTTTGCACCGTCTACGTTGACCTCTTCTGTAAACATCTCCAGGGGCCTGACCCAGAGGCCGCCTTCACCGTAAAGGGGCTGATATAAAACCATCGGCAAACCTGTTTCTGAGTGGCGGACTACGTCAAGGACTTTATAGCGATTTCCCTTGAAATGCCGGTACACCCCACCAGGCACCACCGCGCCCTTCCACACCTCATCTTTTTCCATCATCAAGCTCTCCTTTCAGTGCGGGACTGGGCCGCACCACGCGGGACTGGGCCCGCTCATAATTGACATACTGATAAATCAGGTCGTCCTGACTGTAACGCCTCGAATTCCACACCGGGACCCAGTCAGGATCCTCGTCCAGATTCGGAATCAGCGTATCCGATTGATCAAAAGAACGAAACACTTTTGTGATCAGCGCATGGTCACACCAAGACAAGCACTGCCTGGCAAGCTGCCCGCCGCCTATCAGAAACGGCCTCAGCGCGCCGCCGCTCTCCATGACCAAGCCTTCCACCAGCGTCTTCAAAGCCTCCAGACCATGAACCACCGTGACACCTTGCCGCAGGAAGTCCCTGTCCCGCGTCACAACAATGTTAATCCGGTTTGGCAGGGGCTTTTGATCCGGGAGGGACTCAAAGGTCTTTCGCCCCATAATGATGATGTTGGATTTCGTCATACGCCTGAAGCGCCTTAGGTCCGCATGGATCTTGAACAGCATGTCGCCGTCATACCCAATATTCCAATTACTATCTACAGCAAAAATCATAGTCCAAGGCGTCATCTGGACACCACCTTTCCGAACTGGGACTTGAGTTCAATCAGCATCAGGCTGGCCAGCATCAGGATCGCACCCACGTAACCCCTGAAAGACAGAACTTCGCCAAGAAAAATATAAGCGACTATAACAGAAAACAGGGGTTCAAAGGTAAAAATGATGCCGGTGTGCGTCGCCGTTGTATACTTCTGGGCCACGGTTTGGGTCACAAAGGCAATGGCCGTGGAAAAGACGCTGAGGCCCAGCACCACCATCCAGTTTGAGAAGGACACCGGCAGCGTGGGCGTTTCGAGCACAAAACTGAAGGTCGTCGCGTAAACACCTACAAAGCCCAACTGGATCACCCCGAGGGCCACTGAATCCACCTGCCGGGTCAGGCGCTCCGTCACCAGAATATGGACCGCAAACGCGACCGAGCACAAAATACACAGGATATCTCCCAAGTTAAAGGTAATGGACGTCCCAGCTATCAGAAGCCAGACACCCACAATAGCCATTGCAATGCTGATGACCGTCAGCCTGTCCTGCTTAATCCGGAAAAACGCAAAGTTGATCATAGGCACAATAATCCCTGAGAGACAGGTCAGAAAGCCCGCATTCGACACGGTGGTGTGCCTGACCCCAAAAGTCGCGAAAATAAAGACGCAAAACAGAATCAGCGACAGCACCGCAGCCCGCTTCACCGTCCCAAAATCCACCGCCATCAGCCGTTTTCTGAAAATCACCGAAGTCAGAATAAACGCAATGACGAACCTGAGCGCTATTAGATTGAATTCATTTAAATCTCCCAGGCCCACTTTAGTCAGCAAATTGGAAGTTCCCCAGAACATGACCACCATGATCAGGGCTAAATCCGCTTTTCTCTGAACCGTCAACGCCATTATGTCATCACTCCCTTGGCAGCCCAAAGTGCCTAAAATACATAAATAAGCGCTTAGACATGCGCTTATAAAAGTGCTCAAACAAACAAGCAAACAAAAGCCTATTTCAAAATTACAACCGTAACGCCTTCATTCCCGTTAATCCGTCTTTCATAACGCTCCAAATCCTTGCAGACTGACAGCGCCTCTTTTTTTCTCCAGGACCAGCTCGTCCCGCCAAACCAAAACCGCACCAGCCCCCGCAGCTGATCCTCATCCAGTGTCTTTTGAACCGCCACGCGAATTGTGCCTCCCACGCCAGTGGATCCATAGCCATGGATCACAACCACGGCTTTCGCACCCTGACGTTTCGCTGTCATGAGGCCATCTTTCAGTCGCCGCACCGCGGTCGCCGCATCTGGCATGCCCCGTTCCAAATTCAGCTCCGTCACCTTCTGCATTATATTGTCACCATCCGTTTATCAATATGTGAATTGGGTAATAACACACCGTAATCACCTCTATCTTACACCGTAAAACTTGCACCGTAAAACCCAAATTTTCCAAAATTATTTCAAAGAGAGAAAGGATGGTTCATGTGGCAGTCAAATTTGATGGCAAACGTCTCTTTAAAACCCTCGTCCTCAACGAAGCCAAAGTCGCGGAGTTTTACACGACTCTTGCCGGCGAAATGAAGGAAGGCAAAGGCCGCAAGCTCTTTGAGCGCATGGCGAAAGAAGAGCTCCGGCATGAAAAGATCTATGCCGCCCTCCTCGACAAGCTTCCAAATGATGGCGAACTCGACCTCGACGACGAAGATGCCGAGTACATGAACGCCTTGATCCAGGACAATATGTTTGATGACGCTGAGGACACCGTCGCCAAAGTCAGAGGTAAATACGCCAAGGACGACGCCCTGACCATTGCGGAGAAGATCGAGCGCGATGGCCTGATCTTTGTGAGCGAGCTCATGCGCCTCTATCCGGATGTGGCGCCGGATGAAATCAAAGTTGTGCTGGCAGAGGAGCGCAAGCACCTTAAATCCGTGCTGCAGGCCAAGATGGATTTTGCGGCAGACGTGCTGATGCTCTAACGCCGGTGCGGGTGCGAAGGCAGCAGACTGTGGGGAAATTGACCATCGGCATAACCTTGGCCTTGGCCTTGACTTTGACCTTGGCCTTGACTTTGACCTTACCCTTTATGCCCGCTCATGAAGAAACTTGCTTCAGCCCCTTAAAATCCCAAAAAAGCAAAAGCCGCTGTCCCCTCACGTCCCTCAGGACGCGAAGCCGCAGCGGCTTTCTTGTGTATATTTTCACTTAATTCAATTCCAAACGCAATGTCACAAAGCTCTAAAACAGCTTCTTCTTCCACATCACAAAAGTCGACAGCACCGCCAGGCCTATGGTGATGAGAATAATCATCACAAACGCCCACGTATGCCCCGCGAGAGGCACCGGCACGTTCATGCCAAAGAAGCTGGCGACAATGGTCGGTATCGCCATAACTATGGTGATCGAGGTCAGCAGTTTCATGACAATATTGAGATTGTTCGAAATCACCGACGCAAACGCGTCCATGGTCCCGCTGAGAATATTGCTGTAAATGGTGGCCATCTCAATAGCCTGCTTGTTCTCAATGATGACATCCTCCAGCAGGTCCTCATCCTCCGGGTACTTCTTGATGGCTTCCAGCCGCAGCATCCGCTCCAGCACCACCTCGTTGGCCCTCAGGGACGTCGAGAAGTACACCAGGCTCTTCTCCAGCTCCAGCAGCTGGATCAGCTCCTTGTTCTTCAGGGATTTGTGCAGCTCCCGCTCAATCTGGCTGCTGCGGCGGTCAATCTGCTTCAGGAACATCAGGTAATAAGACGCATTTTTATACAGGATCTGCAGGATAAACCGCGTCTTTTTAAAGGTATAAAAGCTGCGGATGCTCCCCCCTGCAAAGTCCCGGATCAGAGGCACATCCTGGGTGCAGACTGTAATAATGGAGTCCCCCGCCAGGATAATGCCCAGCGGCAGTGTATTGTAATATTTGTTGTTCTCCGACGGCTCAATCATGGGCACGTCCACCAGAATCAGCGTCGAGCCCGGCTCAATCTCGATCCGCGCCCGCTCCTCTTCGTCCAGCGCTGCCCGCAGATGCGTTGGGTCCATGTCCGGAAAATCCCGCAAAATCCCCTGCAGCTCCGCCTCCGTGGGCGCCGTCATGTGGATCCAGCAGCCGTCCCCGTTTTGTTCCACGCTTTCCAGCTTTTCGCCGATGGTCTTGAAAATCTGTTTCATCGCATTCGCTCCTTATTGGCAGCCCGCAAGAGGTCAAGATGCAGGCCAAACGCGCAGCGAAAACGGATGAACCGGATCAGCGTCTACGTCCTCCTGGACTTGTCCCCTTGCAAAACTGCCTCTTCATTTTTAATTTTCAGCATTCTACTCGGTCCAGCGTCCATGACGCTTCACACTCCTTTTCAGCTATTCAGCACAATACAGCGAAGCCCTTAAAACAGCAGGAAAAGTGGGAGGAAGCTGATGACACGCACCCTCTTCCCCCCAGTTTAATAATTTCTACAGGTAGTTCTTCCTGTAATAAATCTCTTCCATTTCATAGCGCAGGCGCTTCGTAATATTTCTTCGCTCCTCTGCGCTGAGGTCCACCTTCTCCGTCGAAAACAGATAGTTATCCAGGTCAAACTTTCTGAGCAGCATTTTCGTATGGAAAATGTTCTCCTGGTAAACATTAGTATCAATGGCGTTGTAACGGTCGAGCACGTCCGGTGAAATGTAATCCTGAATGGACGTAATCTTGTGGTCAATGTAAAATTTCTGGCCGTTCGTGTCCCTGGTAAAGCCACGTACTCTATAGTCCAGGTTGATGATGTCCGAATCAAAGGACTCAATCAAGTGGTTGAGGGCCTTCAGCGGGGAAATCTCACCACAGGTCGAGACATCAATGTCCACCCTGAAGGTCGAAATGCCGTCTTGAGGGTGACTCTCCGGGTAGGTGTGCACGGTAATGTGGCTCTTGTCCAAATGCCCTACTATGGCGTCCCTGTAAGCAAGCTGCCCCATGTTGCAGGAGGCGTCAATCTCGCTGGCTCTGATTGGTGTTTCCGAAATCAGAATGGTGACGCTTGCCCCCTCCGGATCATAGTCCTGCTTCGCGATATTCAGAATGCAGGCCCCAATCATCTCGGTGACCTCCGTCAAAATATTCGTAAGACGCTTGGCATTGTATTGTTCATCGATATAATCGATGTATTTTTTTTGGTCATCCCTGCTGCTGGTGTAACAAATATCAAAGATGTTAAAGCTTAACGTCTTTGTCAGATTGTTGAACCCATACAGTTTGAGTTTATCATCCAACGATTCGACCCCCTTCTGTGAACCTCTTACAATCTAATATTACATCATAAAAAGCAACAAAGATCAAATTATTTGTTAAACCTTGCGAAAAAAAGATCAAGGGAATCCTGTATGAAGGTATCCCCTTGATCTATTTGGACTTAAGGCAAAGGAGCCGACTAAAAAAAAGAAGTCTGTCGTAACTTCCCCCGCAGGAGGAAAAGGTTCAAACGCTGTTCCCATGCACTTCTCCCCCGCATTTTTCCCTGACTGCAGTCCCACCGCTAAGCCACTGTCCCCCGCTTTGACGAGTAATTCTCAAACAGCTTTTCCTCCATAATCTTTACAAGGGTCTCAACCACCCTGAAAACCTCTGTGAACGAGGTGTAGAGAGCAATTGGCGCCAGGCGGATCACATTTGGCGCCCTGAAGTCCGGCATGACCCCATTGTCCTTGAGGGCCTGATTGATCCGAACTGCGTCATCATGCTCCAGGGCCACGTGGCCGCCCCTGCGCTCAGGCTCACGAGGATTTCCCACACTGAAGCCATAGCCGGTAAGCTTATCATCAATCAAGGCCATCAGATAATCTGTCAGCTTCAAGGATTTTTCACGAACCTGATCCATGCCCAGTCTGTTAAAAATCTCCAAAGACCCCTCCAAAGGCGCCATACTGAAAATGTTCTGCGTCCCTGACTGCCAACCCCCGGCATTCCTGAGCGGCTCAAAGGTATTTAAAAGATCAAACTGCTTATCCTTGACATACCCCTGCCAGCCCGCAAGCCCCGGGTGCCGGCCAAAATGACGCTTATTTAAAAACAGCGCCGCATTCGCCCCCGGACCCCCATTCAAATATTTATACGTACACCAGACGGCAAAATCCACGTCCCACTTCGAAAATTCATGAGGCACCGCCCCCACACCGTGGCAGCAGTCAAATCCTATAATAATCCCACGCTCATGGGCCGCCTTTGTCAGCCGCGCCACATCCAGCAGCTGACCGCTTCTATAGAGCACGGAAGGAAACACCGCCATGGCCACATCCTCCGTCATAGCCTCGATCAAAAAGTCCTCGTCCAGGGTCCGCCCATCCAGGCTCTTGACCTCCTTCAGACCCGCCTCAGGCGAAAGCCCCTTGAGCCTCAGCTGGCTTTCAATGGCATAACGGCTCGTAGGAAAAGTCAGATCATCCACCAGGATCTTGTAACGCTGATCCGTAGGCTCATAAAACGTCGCGATCATGGAATGCAGGTTCAGCGTTGTGTTCGACATCACCGTCACTTCCTCAGGCGCCGCCCCCACGAGCCCCGCCATCATGGCCCCCAAGTAATCCTGGTACAGAAACAGCTGTGGCTCCGTCTTCGTCCAGCAGTCGATCCCCATGCGCTTGTAGTCTTCCAGCACCCTGAGCAGCGACGCCTCTGCCGCCTTTGGAAACAGCCCCAGTGAATTGCCGTCCATGTAAATGACGTCGTCGTTGATGAAAAATTCATTCCGCACCATTCTGAGCGGATCCTTGCCGTCGAGCTCCGCCGCGTAGCTGACACCTTTTTCATACAAGCTCATAGTTCACACTCCTTATTTTAATTCGTACCCTAACTATATATTACATTATTTAATCTATTTTTCAATCTTTTTTTATATTTTAATTTCGTGTCCGAAGTATTTTCGAAAATTCCACCCTCCAGAATCAATCCCCTGTTAAATGCGCGTTGTACAGCCTCAGCCACTTCAGCATCAGCTGCACCTCCTCCTCTGGCAGCACGCGCAGCTCTTCCTGCTCATAAGCCAGCACCACCTCAAAAGCCTGTCTCCGAATCTCAGTCCCTATTGCCGTCAGCCGGATCTTCTTCGACCGCGTGTCCCGCTCATCTGTAGTCCGCTCAATCCAGCCCTTTCGCTCCATCAGCTGCAGCATTGGCGTCAGGGTCGCCGCGGTCAGCGTCAGCACGTCTCCGAGCGCCTTTTGCGTCATCTCTTCCTCAAGCCAGAGCCGCGATACCACCCTGTACTGCGCAAAGGTGATCCCCAGCGGCTCCATCCGCTTGCTCACCGCCACCTGAATTTTCCTCGCGATTTCAATGAGATTGAACCCCATCAAATGATCATAGCCCTGTTCCATCCTAACCACTCACTTTCTAAGGCAAAGGATTCAGAAGCCCACAAGCAAACCCCTAAAAACCTTGTTTTTGCCGATGGTCCCCCATCCCCAATCCCTCCAATTTTCACCTATCTCTACATCCTTCGTACCCAAAGCAAATCGCCTTACTCGACGCCTATTCGACATCCACATGTAAAATTCCTGCCTGACGCACCTTCGAACTGCACCCCACCCCACAATAGACTTCTATATTTTTTTTATTTTTTATAAAATTTTTAAAATTATTTCTATTTTTCTTCCATTCACCTTGACACACGAAAAAGACAAGCCTATAATCACGTCAACGAGTTTATTTCCAAGTAACTGCGTCGACGGAGAAAAGTAATCGCGCCAAGGCCTTTCAGGGAGGGAACCCCCAGACTGTAAGTGTTCCCAGGATCCCGCGCGGCGAAGTTCTCTCCCGAGCATTCAGGCTGAACCCCAGCGCTGTAGGCCTGAACGGCTGTCCCCGTTACCGGACAAAAAGATACGGAAGCTGCCCGAACCCATAGCCGCTTTCTCGTCTTTACAAAGTGGGCCTTTGGCCTATCAGGGTGGTACCGCGGAGCAAACCTTTCGTCCCTTTTCAGGATGAGGGTTTATTTTTTTTGTGCTAAGCTTACATAATTTCATTGCCATTTCACCGCTAACAACGTCGCGCCCTCACGGGCCAAGGATTACAGGAGGTTGAACCCATGTCAAAATACTGGAACGAAGCAAAAGAATGTATGTCTAAAGAAGAAAAAGATCTGCTGCAGCTCGAACGCCTCCAGGACTCGCTTTCCAGGGCCTATCACAACGTCCCCCATTACAGGCGTGTATTCCAGAAGTACGGCATAGACCCGGAAGACGTCCAGAGCCTGTCAGACCTCGCCAAGCTGCCATTTACCTACAAGACGGACCTGCGGGACAACTACCCCTATGATATGTTCGCGGTCAGCCTTTCTGAGGTCGTCCGCATTCACTCCTCCTCCGGCACGACAGGCAAGCCTACCGTGGTTGGCTACACCCGCCGGGATCTGAACACCTGGTCGGAGCTCATGGCCAGATCCCTGACCAGCGGTGGCGCCAACAGACATGATGTCATCCAAAACGCCTATGGCTACGGCCTCTTTACCGGCGGCCTTGGCTTCCACTACGGCGGTGAGAAAATAGGCGCTTCCATTATCCCAATCAGCGGCGGCAACACCGACCGCCAGGTCATGATCATGAAGGACTACGGCAGCACAGTCCTCACCTGCACACCTTCTTACGCGCTGTTTCTTGCGGAGTCCCTTGAAGACATGGGTATAAAGCCCGAAGAGCTGAAACTAAAGGTGGGCATCTTTGGTGCCGAGCCTTGGTCAGAAAATATGCGCCGCGAAATAGAATCCAGATTGAAAATCAAAGCGCTGGATATCTATGGCTTAAGTGAGATTATTGGACCTGGCGTCGCAGTGGAGTGCCTCGAACAAAAGGGGCTGCACGTCATGGAGGACCACTTTATTGTCGAGGTGATTGACCCCGTCACAGGCGAAGTACTTCCTGATGGCGAAAAAGGAGAGCTGGTGTTCACGTCACTCACCAAGGAAGCGCTCCCCATCATCCGCTACCGCACCGGTGACATTTCCCACATCATTCCTGAGCCTTGCGCCTGCGGCAGAACCCTCAGACGGATTGGCCGCATTCAGGGCAGAACGGATGACATGCTCATTATCCGCGGCGTCAATGTCTTCCCTTCCCAAATTGAGCACGTCCTGCTGCAAATGGGCGACGTCCAGCCGCACTACCAACTGATCGTAGACCGCGTAGGTCAGCTCGACCAGCTTGAGGTCCATGTGGAGGTGTCTGAGACCTTCCTCTTCGACGAAGTTCGGGCACTGGAGGAAACGGCCAGCAACATCCGCTCAAGAATCGAAAGCCTGTTAGGCATCTCCGTGAAGGTGCGCCTTGTGGAGCCTAAGACTCTGCCTCGCAGTGAAGGTAAAGCGAAGCGGGTTATCGACAATCGGAAGCTTTAGTGAGATAATAATGTCAAGAAAACTCTATGTAGATAGAAGGGGGATTTCTCTATGCTGATCCAACAATTGTCCGTCTTTTTGGATAACTCACCTGGACGACTCAACGCAGCCACCAAGGTCCTTTCTGAAGCCGGCATCAACATGCGCGCCCTTACCCTGGCAGACACTTCAGATTTTGGCGTCCTGCGGGTCATAGTGGACAAGCCGGAGGAGGCCATGGCCATCCTCAGGAAGAACAATTTTGCCGCGAAAATGACGGAGGTCCTCGTAGTAGAAATGGAGGACACCCCAGGCGGTCTGACCACCATCCTCGACATTTTAGAAGATGGCGGCATCAATATTGAATATATGTACGCCTTTGCGGGCACCAAGCCGCGCAAAGCGCTCATGATCTTCAGGGTCAACAAGGCAGATGAAGCCATTGATTTGTTGAAATCCAAAAATGTCCGGCTATTCAGCACTGAAGAGGACATAGACGAGCTCATCCACGTTTATTGGTAAACACGTTTACTTTTGTGCGCATTCAAAAAAGCCGCTCCTTGTGAGCGGTTTTTTCATCTCATGAAAATTATTTATAAAATAATTGAATTTTTCGAAACAATTTTATGGTTTAAGACCTTTATGTTTTTCCAGCAAAATGGTATGATTAATGAGGCAACTTATAGGTTTCAATGCAAACGCCGCTCTGGCGGGAAAGACATCAGACGGCCTAATTTAATTATAAAAGGAGAATGTTCAATGAATGCCATGCTTAAAAAACTCGTTGACCAAGGCTTCATGAATGAAGCACAGGGGCAGTACCTCGAAGAGGCTATGAACCGCAAGGAATCCATGATCGTTTCCGGCCACAAGGGCTGGGGCATCCTGCCGCTGTTCGCAACTATGAGCGCTGTCGCGAAGGCTAACTTCAGCATCAAGCAAGTAAAATCCTTTGACGACCTCGGCGGCGACACACAGTATTATGTTATCGCGGACCTCAAAGACATTGATTATGCAAAGCTGATCTCTGACGCTATGATGATTCCTGACACTGGCATGATCTGCCTGAAGGACCCAGATCACCCATACTCCATCATGAAAATTTTCGGTGACGTCAAAAAGGCCGGCATTGATCAAAGCAAGGTCTTCCAAATCCTCGAATGCGCTAAAGAAAACGACGTCAAGTTCCTTACAAAAATTACCCGCATGACTTGGGACGAAAATGGCAAGCTGGTTAAAGAAGATTTTAAAGGATAGTTAAAAGATCAGTAAACGTGAAAACTCCAGGAATTTGGCTGACGCCAATTTCCTGGAGTTTTTTTGTTTTTTGGAGGTGGACATTTGGTTGGGGACATATTTGGTTGGGGACAGTCCCCAACCAAATACTTCCCACCTCCGAATTACACCACATTTACCGGTTCGCCATTTAAAAACCCTTCCAAATTCTCAACGGCAATCTCCATCAGCCTGGCCCTGGCCTCCCATGGTGCCCAGGCAATGTGAGGCGTGATAAACAGGTTTGGCGCGCCCAGCAGCGGGTTGTCCGGCTTTGGCGGTTCGGTAGATAAGACGTCTACACCGGCGGCGGCGACTTTGCGGGCGCGGAGACCAATGGCAAGGTCCTCTTCTTTGACGAGGCCCCCACGGGACATGTTGAGTATGATGACGCCGTCCTTCATCTGAGCTATGCTCTCAGCGCAAATAAGGCCCTCGGTTTCCGGGGTCTGTGGGCAGTGCAGGGTGATGACGTCAGACTCTGCAAAGAGCACCTCCAGTGGCACAAAACGGTATGGCAGGCCCTCCCGCGGGCCCTTGCCCTTGCGGTCGAGCACCAGTATCTCCATGCCAAAGGCGTGGCCAATCTGCGCCACGCGGCTGCCTATGCTGCCAAAGCCTATAATCCCCAGCTTCTTGCCCACAAGCTCCACCATAGGATAATGCCAGAAGCAGAAATCCTTCGAATTTACCCATTCCCCCTTGCGCACGGCGGCGTCATGGGCGCCCACGTGGTGGCAGATCTCCAGCAGGTGGGCAAAAACGAGCTGGGCCACGGAGTCTGTGCTGTAGGTGGGGATATTGGTGACGGGAATGCCACGCTGCCTTGCCGCCTTGACATCCACAACATTGTATCCCGTGGCCAGGACGCCAATATAGCGGACGTCCGCAGCTTCGGGGGCACTTAGTGTCTCAGCGGTCAGAGGCGTCTTGTTGGTGATGACGATCTGGGCGCCCCGGATCCGCCTGAGGATCTCCTCAGGCGCCGTCCTGTCATGGACGATGAGCTTGCCAAGCCTGGCAAAGCCGTCCCAGCTCAGATCGCCAGGGTTTAGCGTATAGCCGTCCAGGATGACAATGTTTAAAGGATGTTGTGACATTTTGAGTCCTCCTAATGAGTGGCCGCAGGGACTGCCACCCCCTTTTTTATTTTCAGAACAACGCTCCGATCCGCGAAATTATTTCCACGGTTTTACAGCTAAGCACCTTGACTCTTTTCTAACGAAGTTTAGAATAGAATTATAAAGGTTAGTATAACTATAGGAATGCGCTTTATTAATTCATGACAACCCTACTAAAAACTCGAAAGCTTTAAGGAGGGCAACAGCATCATGAGACCATTCCAAACCGCAGAGGACGTCCTGGCCTACATTTCAGAGGCGGACATCCAGATTGTCGACTTCAAGGTTATTGACATGAAAGGCAGATGGCACCACCTCTCCATTCCCAGCGAGCGCTTTGGCCCCAGCGTCCTCACCTCAGGCATAGGCTTCGACGGCTCCAGCTACGGCTTTCTGACCGTTGAAAAATCTGACATGGTCTTCATTCCGGATCTGAGCACCGCTTTTGTGGACCCCTTCACGGATGAAAAAACCCTGGTGTTCCTCGCCAACATTTTCCGCTTAAAGGACGGCCAGCGCCTCCGCTTTGAGGACGACCCGCGCTTCCTGGCGGAAAAAGCCGAGACCTATCTGAAAGCCCAGGGCATCTGCGACCGCGCCCTCTTTGGCCCGGAATTCGAATTCTACGTGCTCAACCACATTTCCTACCGCACTGATACCCACCACATGGAGGTTCGAATCGACGCCGACCAGGCGGACTGGAACACCGGTGACACGACTTACCGCAACCTCGGAGCGAAGGTCCCGCCCCATGGCGGCTACCACGTAGATTTACCCATGGATTCCAGCTACAACTTCCGCAGCAACACCGTCAGACTTCTCGAAACCCACGGTGTACCTGTGAAATACCACCACTCTGAAAATGGCGGGCCGGGTCAGGTGGAAATTGAAGTAGAGTTTGCGACGCTGAGGGAAATGGCGGACCGCACCATGAAGCTGAAATACCTACTCAAAAACAACGCCCACCTGTTTGGGCTGACGACCACCTTCATGCCTAAGCCTTTCTGGAACGAGGCGGGCAGCGGCATGCACATTCATATGCACTTCTTTGATGGTGACAGACCCCTCTTCTTTGACCCTGACGGCTACAGCCAGCTCAGCGATACCGCCCTCTACGCCATAGGCGGCATTCTGAAGCACGCTGCAGCGCTGATGCCGTTCACCAATCCGAGCACCAATTCCTATAAGCGCCTGGTGCCAGGCTACGAAGCACCGGTCAGCATCTGCTACGGCACCGCCAACCGCAGCGCCGTCATACGGATTCCGGGCTATGCCACTGAGCCCCATAACAAGCGCTTTGAGCTCCGCTCCCCGGACGCCACGTCAAATCCCTATCTGGCCTTTACCGCTATGCTGATGGCTGCCATTGATGGGATTGAAAACAAAATTGATCCAGTGGCGGCGGGCTTTGGTCCTTTTGATGTCAACCTCTATAAGCTCCCTGAGGAGGAACGGGGCAAGGTCAAGGGACTCCCGGCCACGCTCCTGGAAGCCTGCCAGGCCTTGGAGGCGGACAAAGACTTTCTCATGAAGGGCGGCGTCTTTTCCGAGGTTCTGATCCGCAATCAGATTGAGCGGCTGACCAAGGAGCATTATCAGATCAGCGCGTTGCCGCATCCGGAGGAATTCAGATTGTACTATGAGCTTTAGGGTTTAAGTTTAGGTTAAATCAGGCTTTGATTTAAGTCGTTCAAAACAATAGACATGGAATTAAGACAAGGATTAAGAAGACCCTGCGCCCGTTGCAACTTGACGGGCGCGAGGGTCTTTTTGCTTGGTGGGTTGTTGGACAGGGACCATCGGCAGAGCCTTGCCTTAGTCCTTAGAGGTGAAAAGCGCGTCACATTTTGCGGCATAATCCCGCATCAATCCCGCCAGGACCTCCGGTTCAAGCTTGGTTGAACCTCCCGGGGTCTCGAAAAATCGCTTTGGAAGCTGGAGGTTCAGCTGATCGAAGCCAAAGCGTGACTTGAGCCTCAGCTTGGTCTTGTAGATCTCAACAGCGGCGGCCTTCAGCGATTCTTCCGTGTGGGTTTCGCCTATGGAGGCAAGTGCATTCACTATAGTCCCGCGGTCGTAAAGCCTGCGGCCAAAGAGGCAGGCAATCATGGAATTGAGCAGGCAGCGGTGGAGCTCTTCCTCAAAGACTTTGTCCACCAGAGTGTCCAGACTGAAATCCTCCGCCTGGTCAAAGCCGTAGCCCCCGTTGCACAGATGGGAATGGCGGGCGCCCACCGCGGCACCCAGGACGGAGCCGTAGCCCGTATGGTAGCCGGCCATTTCATTGCCTGCCAGCTGCATGGCGAAGTCCTCGCCGCCGTAAAGCTTCGCAGCTGCGGCGCTGCCGTCACCCAGGGCTCTGTAGAAGTCGTTCGTCCGGTCAGAGATATGCTTCAAGGCTTTGAGATAATTTTTCTGGTTGCCAAAGGTGAGGGGCACCAAGGTTTGGCTCTCGTCCACGAGGCCCTTCTGGAAGGCTTCCGTTGCCCAGCCCAGGACCACTCCGGCGGAGATGGCATCCAGACCGTAGGTTTCCACCGCTTCTATCATTTCCAGCACCTCGTCGCTGGTCTTGATGCCAAGGAAGGTCCCAAGGCTGAAGATCAGCTCGTAGTCGTAGCTGACGCTGACGGCTTCGTATTCATAACCCGGCCCGAATTCCCGGCGGAACTGGCCTATGTGGATACAGCCCACCGGACAGCCGGCGCAGGCGGTTTTTCTTATGAGGTTGCGCTGGGCAAAGGCCTCACCGGTGAGGGGCTCAATATCCTCGGAGAAGGTGGTTTGGAGATTGAGGGTCGGAATACCCTTGAATTCGTTCATGCCTGAGACGCCTATTGGGGTGCCCAGGTCATGGTATTTTTTCATGAGGTCTGTATTCAGGGCTTTCTGGTGGATGTCCGTGAAGGTCTTGAAGTAGGCTTTGCGGTCCTTAATCTCCTGGCCGCCTTTGCCGTAAATGCAGATGGCCTTCAGGTTCTTGCTGCCCAGGACAGCACCGAGGCCAAGCCGGCCAAAGTGGCGGTAGGTATCCACGCAGACACTGGCATAGTGGACCAGATTTTCTCCTGCAGGGCCTATTCTGAGGATGCTGCGCTTGCCAGCCCCCGGCTCCCGCTCACGGATAATGCGGCCCACTTCGTCTGACTCCAGGCCCCACATGGCCGCGGCATCCTTGAACTCCACGCTGTGGCTGCTGATGGAGAGGTAGATGGGCTTCTTAGCCCTCCCTTTGATGATTATGGCATCATAGCGGGCCATGAACATGGTCAGTGCCATGCGGCCGCCTGCGTAGCTTTCTCCCAGCTCCCCTGTCAGAGGTGACCAGAACATGGCCACGGTTTTTGTGACTATAGGAAAAATGGTCGAAAGGGCGCCTATAGCAAAGACGACGCACTGCTCTGGGTCCAGCGGGGCCTTGTCCTCCTGGAGGTGTTCTTCCAGAAGCTTTGAGGCAATGCCCACACCGCCCAGGTAGGCTTTGAGGTCTTTGCGCTGGCTGACCACGTAGGTCTCTTCGGTCAGGTCAATGGTGAGCACTTTTATGTAATCCTGGTAGATCATGCTTGACCCTCCCCTTCCTTTTTGGTGTTGGTTTCAGGACCATCAGCTTCGGGTTTGTTTTCCCGGGGCGCAGTGGCTTCAGGCGCGGTGGTCTTAGGCTCAGTTGATACAGGCGTGTCAGTCTCAGGTTCGTCCACTTCTTCCATCCAGAGGCAGTGGTGCGGGCAGTACCTGGTGCAGGTGCCGCAGTGCCGGCAGATCACCGGCTGGTCCAGCTTTTCGCTGTATTGCACAGCGCCAATGGCGCAGGCGCTGACACAGCGTTTACAGCTTATACATTTGTTCTTATCAAAGATCACCCCGCCGCCGGGCCTGGCCCTGAGGGCACCCGTCCTGCAGGCTTCGAGGCACGCGATATTTTCCGTACAGGCAGCGCAGACCACGCAGACATAAGGGCTCTGAAGTCCGCCCTTGGTCTTGATATAAATAGCGCTCTCGCTCAGGGAATGCTGGCCGAGCAGCGTTGAGCACACAAGTGAGCAGGTCTGACACCCAATACAGGCGTTCATGTTGTAACGAAGGCGTTTAGCCAAGTTGGATCCCACCTTTCTTTTTTTGCACATGATGTTTTTACCCCAGGGAGGGCCTGGGACAACAGAAAACTTTGGGAGCGCTTCAGGCGGGGGTTCAGGCGGGGACAGGGACGGACCGGAGATCCGGTCCGTCCCTGTCCCCGCCTGAACCCCCGCCCCAAGCCCCAAGTCCTAAGCCACCTCACACCTCCAAAACCGTCAAAGCTTGTTAACGTCCACTCAAAAATGCTACACTATGCATAGGCATTGTAACGCTTTGCGGCCTCGAGCACCCAAGCGGCAAACAAAATACCTGAAGCCTTTGGAATTCAAAACGAAAAAGGAGTGTCGAACCATGACTTCATTTAAATCCGAATTTAAACCCGTTAAACCTGAGTCCATCCAGCAAAACGCGTTCGAAATGATTGGTAAGGACTGGATGCTGGTCACCGCGGAAGCAGACGGTAAATGCAACAGCATGACAGCCAGCTGGGGCGGCCTGGGCGTCCTGTGGAACAAAAACGTCGCCTACGTCTTCATCCGGCCGCAGCGCCACACCAAAAACTTTGTGGACCAGGCGGAGACCTTCACCCTGACCTTCTACGACGAAGGCCACCGCAAAGCCCTCAACTACATGGGCAGCGTCTCCGGCAAAGATGAGGACAAAATTAAAGGGTCCGGTCTGACGCTGAAGCACATCGACGGGACCCCATATTTTGATGAAGCGCGAGTGGTCATGCGCTGCAGGAAGCTCTTCGCCCAGGACCTCAAGCCAGAAAGCTTCATTGATACCGCCCTGATCGAGAAAGTCTATCCAGAAAAAGACTTCCACACTATGTACGTCGCGGAAATTACAGACGTCCTGGTCAGAGCGTAACACCCTGCAACAGGCAGGTACAAGCACTTGCTCACAGCACCACAAACCGCGACTGAAAAGCCGCGTTAAATTCCAAAATCAGCATTTCTTCATTGGCCGTATCTGTAAGCTGAGCCACCAGAACCCTGTCAAGGGTCCTAACCTCCAGCTCCGGATAGGGCTGATTTTTTCTGTTCAGGCTGACGTTGTCAATGTCCTGAAACTTCAGCTTTAAACTTGGATGCCGCTTTTTCTGACGAGGGATCAGAGTCAAAACGTCCCCCTTGAGCGTCAATTCGCAGTCCACCGTCCTGAAAAAACCTTCCTTCAGCTTTACATTCCATGCCATAGCGCTCACCTCTAACTTAATGATACACAAAAAAAACGTTTTCTACCCCCTTTCCTCCATCTGTCAATGACAAATTATTTGTCACAAATCGTGTCAAAGGTGAAATTTTGCCGATGGTTTGGGTATCATTAACCACGCAGACCACAATTTTAAGCACAACACGCAATGTGATCTTTTCTGCCGCATTGTCAGGAGGATGGTGTCCATGTTATTTTCAGATAAACTCGACTTGCTGATGAACCTGTCCGGCACCAGCAACAGCGCGCTGGCAAGACATATCAACCTCGACGCATCTTATGTCAGCCGCCTCAGGCGTGGAAACCGCACGCCTTCAAAAAATGAAAATTACCTGCCGGCCATCAGCCAGTATTTCTCAAAATTCATGGCCGTGGACGCCTTCAGGTCCGGCATCTGTCACGCCCTCCAGACCCCGCCGTCCCAAATGCCTATTGACCCCGAGCCCGCCGCTGCCATGATCCTGAGCTGGCTCAACGACCAAAAGGCCCTTGACAGCGAAAACATAGGAGAGCTCCTCGACCAGGTCTCGCATTTCACCTTCCCAAGCTCCAGTGCTGTCTTTGATTTGGCATCCCTTCTGGGAAATTTGAGCAGCCGGGAAACGAACACCTTCCACGGGATCAGCGGTAAGCGGGACGCAGTGGTAACGCTTCTGGCAACGGCGCTGACCAGCGAGAAAACCGAGCCGCTTTTCCTCTACAGTGACGAGCCCATGGACTGGCTTATAGCAGAGAAAAAGTTCACAAACCAGTGGGCCATGCTGATGATGAAAGTGATCCAAAAGGGACACCGAATCATAATCATCCACACTGTCAACCGGGGCCTGGATGAAATGCTGTCCGCCATCCGGGAATGGCTGCCGCTTTATATGACAGGTGCCATTGAGCCTTATTATTACCCAAGAACCCGGGATGATATTTACAAGCACACCCTTTTCATCCTCGAAGGAAAAATGGCGCTCATCAGCCGCAGCGTCAGCCGTTCCAAAGGTGCTCCAGCAATACATACCTTCAGCAGTCCAAAGACGGTAAGCCACTACGAAAACGAATTTCAGGATTATCTCAGCCTGTGCCGTCCGCTCATGAAGATTCTGACCCCTAAAAATAACGGTGGGGTCCTGTCCCTTGTCGAAGAATTCGATTCAGAGCCCGCTGCCGTAATCACCCTCAGGGAGGGTCTTCCTGTGGCGACACTGCCAGCGGAAGCCGCAAAATCAATGATGGAAAGGGCCCAGCTCGACGCGGACACCATCAAGGCCTTGACGTCTTACCATCTCAAACGCCAGAAACGCCATGAAGAGAACCTGAAGACACATGAACACACAGACCTTTTACTGCTGCCTGATCGTAAAACACTGCTCGCGCTGGCAAAGACCCAGGGCAATGGGCATGCGTTGACTGCCGCCACCCCTGAAACACAAAACGGGAAAGTTTCCACCAATACAGCAGCTTCTGACATTCCAGAGGTCTTCAGATTTAAGTTCATGGGGATGATAGGCGTTGGCGAAGCCTGCTACAACCTGGCTGAGTTCGCTGCGCACCTGGCTCGCACCATTCACCTCTTGAAAACCTATCCCAATTATCACGTCATTTTGCTGGAGGACACCTTTTCCTCGAGCTGTACAGTTTATATCAGGGAGAACGTCGGTGTCCTTGTGCTGAAAGACACTGTGCCAAATGTCCTTTTCGCCATAAACGAGAGCAGGCTCACTGCAGCGTTTCAGGATTACAGCGCCATGATCGCCGGCAAAGTGCGACTGAATGGCACAGAACGCAAAGCGGTTCTAAAGCGCTTGGAGTCTTTGCTTTCAGCGGTCAGTGGGAAGCGTTCCAAAAAATCGTCTGGCAAGGCGACAAAGTGATATTGGGCAATGTGATTTTTCAACAGCAAAAGGAAGCTGATCCTATTTCGCCTCTTGGGCTCATGGGGATCAGCTTCCTTTGTTTTGTTGAAAAATAATTGTCCAGATGCGGCCCAACCAAATATTGAAGGAAATTTTCGGTCATATTGTTAATGTTGAAACAATCTTTCTTGCGGGTTACAATAGAGTCTGGCGGGAAAATCCGTCAAGTAGATCATAGGAGTGAAGCACATGAAGAACACATTATACTACATCTTAAGACTGACTATGGTCATTGTGATCGCGGCGGCACTGACGGGTTGTCAGAAACCCGGGTCGGAGGTTCTGGCAGACGGTGGGTCTGAGGGACAATCGGCAGAAACAGGCAGTGAAGTGAGTCAGAATACCGAAGCTGAACCGGCCTCGCTGAAAATTGGCGTCATGCCTGCCGTAGACTCAGCGCCCATCTTCCTTGCGGCAAAGAAGGGCTATTTTGAAGACCTGGGCCTCAGCGTCGACGTGCAAGTTTACACTAATGCCATGAACCGGCAGAGCGCCCTGCAAAGCGGCGAGCTGGACGGGGCCATGACGGACATGATCGCTTTAGTGAACAACGTCCAGAACGGCTTTGACATCAAAGTCACCACCAGCACCGACGGCGCATTCCCCTTCCTGGTCAAGGGCGACCTGAAAGAAGGTGGCCCGGTCAAGGTGGGCATGATGGAGGTCAGCGTGGTCAACTACCTGTCTGACCGAACGCTGGAAAACCGCTACGACGTTGAAAAAATCTACATCAACGAGATCCCGGCGCGCATGGAGATGATTGGCAAGGGTGACCTGGACATGGCAGTCATCCCTGAACCCATGGCGTCCATGGGTGAGCTGAACGGGCTGACAAAGGTTCTTATAGAGAATCCGGATGATTTCTCGCCGGACGTCATGGTCTTCACAGGAACGGCCATCAATGAAAAGGCTGACGCGCTGAAACGCTTCCACGAAGCCTACAACAAAGCGGTGACAGAGATTCAGGCAGATGACAGCGAGGCCCGGGCCGTGCTGGTTGAGACTCTGAAGCTGAAGCCGAAAATCACGGACAAGATCCTGATGCCGCAGTACCACCTGGCACGAGTGCCGGATGAGGCCTATGTCAGCACCATAATGGCGTGGAACGAGCGGGTGCTGGGCAAGAAAATTGATTTAAATTACGAGGACTTAATTGAAAGGGCGTTTGTGGAGTGATCGGGATCCGGGACCTTGAGGTGGCGTACGAGCAGGATATAGCCCTGAAGCAGCTGAATATGAGTGTTCCGGCAGGCGCCACCTGCGCGGTGATCGGTCCTTCCGGCTGTGGCAAGACGACGCTGCTCTACGCGCTGGCGGGCCTGGTACGGCCGCAGTCGGGGGAAATCGCCATTGCGGGCGCACCTCTATCCGGTCTGCGTCAAGGGACGGGGCTCATCCTTCAGGACTACGGGCTGCTGCCCTGGAAGACAGTTTATGATAACCTGGCGTTTCCCTTGAAAGCCCGGGGCGGTGCCGGTGCTGAAGTCAACGACCGGGTGGGGGCCATGCTGGCGGCCCTCGGGCTCGAAAGCCTCGGTCACCGCCTCCCGGGGGAGCTCAGCGGCGGACAGAAGCAGCGGGTTGCCATAGGGAGAACCTTGGTACTGGAGCCGGACCTGCTCCTCATGGACGAAGCCTCTTCGGCCCTTGACGCTCTGACCAAGGAAAGGATTCAGGACCTTGTGTTAGAGGCGCATAAGGCCAGGGGGTTTACACTGGTAGTCGTCACGCACAATATTGAGGAAGCGGCGTTCCTGGGCCAGCGGATTTTCATTATGTCCCAGGGACGCATCACGAGCGTCCTGGAAAACCCGCATTTTGGAGAGGCGGATTTCAGGGACCACCCGTCTTTCTTTGAGCTGCGTCAGAGGATCCGGAGGCATTTGTATGAAGCGAATTGAAAGTCTGAACACCTTGCAGCGGGGCTTTCTTCAAACGGTCTACGGCATGCTGGCCATCCTCGTTTTCTGGTATGGGATGCATTTTTTTGTGGGCTCCGCGGCCATTCCCGCGCCGCACACGGCAATACTCCGCTTTTTCGTTTTACTGCCCGTTGTCCTGAGCCGGCATTTACTGGTGAGCTTGGGGCGGATTGTGATAGCGATCAGCATTTCGCTGGTATTGGGAAGTGCCCTTGGGCTCTGGATGGGGGCCAGCCAGCGTGTGGACCGGCTGCTCAGCCCGGTGGTGTACCTGCTCTATCCCCTGCCTAAAATCGCATTCCTACCGGTCTTAATGATTCTGTTTGGCCTGGGTGAGACCTCCAAGATTATGCTGATCATTTTAATCATTATTTTTCAGATCCTGGTGGCGGCCAGGGATGGGGTCCGGGAAATTCCAAAAGAGCTCTATTTTTCGGTGCTGTCCTTAGGCCTTGGCCGGGGTGCGCTTTACCGGCACCTGATTTTGCCGGCGACGCTGCCCAAGATCATGACTGCCCTGCGGATCAGTGTGGGGATCAGTATTTCAATCCTCTTTTTTGGCGAAAACTATGCCACCACCTACGGCATAGGCTATTTCATCATGAACAGCTGGCTGATGGCGGATTACGTGGAGATGTTCAGCGGCATCCTGGCCTTGAGCCTTATGGGGCTTTTACTGTTTAAGGCCATAGACCTGCTGGAGGCCCGGTGGTGCGGGTGGACGCGGCTGGGGAAGGGGTAGGTTAGGGATAAGAAAAAGAGGCTCAGCAGGGGCATCGTTCGTGGCTTTGACACTTACCTTTTGTTGTCATATAATTTGTGTAGGGTACAATTCTATTTCTCGAAAAAGGGAGTGTTGGTCTTATGAGACAGAAAACTTTGACTCCAAGCGAAATAGCAGCAAAAGCAGAGCAACTTTTTAATCAGTATGGTGTACGCAAAGCTGCGCTCTTTGGTTCTTATTCGAGAAATGAAATGAAGATTGATAGTGATATAGACATACTCATTGATTTTGATTTTGCCGATCAACCATACGCTTTCATTGAACTTCAACAACGACTGGAAAAGCTGTTCAAACGAAAAGTCGATCTTATTTCACTGAATTCTCTCAAGCTTTCTAAAGATGGAGAGAAAATCATGAGAGAATCGACGGTGATTTATGAAAGACATTGAGATTATTAGACATATGAAAGAAGATATCGACGATATCCTGAATTTTTCCGTTGGCTTAGATTTTAAACATTTTACAACTGATCCATTATCAAGAAAAGCAATTTGTATGTCTTTGATCAACATTGGCGAATTGACAAAATCATTATCCGCATCCTACAAAGCAAAGTATAAGGAAGTTCCTTGGAAACTTATTGCAGGATTACGGGATGTGACAGCTCACAAGTATCACACCCTTAATTTGGATGTTATTTGGTCCGTCGTAACCATCGAAATTCCAAAATTAGATGAATTTATATCTATTAAGTTAATCGAATATGAAAAACATTCTTTTACAAAAGACTGAAAAGTGAAGTAAAGAATGAAAAACGCTCATAAAAATTTTAAGAGAAACCCAAAAACCAAACAGGCCCGCCCCTCCCTCAGAAGACATGAGGTAGGGCGAGCCTGTTTGGTTTTTTGGGGTTTTGGGTTTTTTAAAATTCACAGCATGAATTGTTTTTGGTGGGGGACTGGGCCGCGTGGCCGGGCCCAGTCCCCGCCTGCCAAACAACCCACATTCACCCCAGAAGCCTACTGAATCTCCTCAATCAAATTGACCATCTCAATAGCCGTCACCGCCGCGTCAAAGCCCTTGTTCCCGGCCTTCGTCCCAGCTCTTTCAATAGCCTGTTCAATAGTATCCGTGGTGAGAACACCAAAAATAACCGGAATCCCCGTGTCCAGAGAAACGTGCGCCACACCCTTGGTTACTTCGCTGGAAACATAGTCAAAGTGTGGTGTGGACCCACGAATAACCGCCCCAAGGCAAATTACGGCATCATAGCGGCCGCTGGACGCCATTTTCTTCGCGATCAGCGGAATCTCAAACGCCCCTGGTACCCAGGCTACTTCCACCTGATCCTCAGACGCCCCGTGGCGCTTCAGCGCGTCCAGCGCGCCCCCAAGCAGCTTCCCGCCAATAAACTCATTGAACCGCCCTACAATAATCCCATACTTCTGTTTGTCTGATACCAGTTTGCCCTCATAAACCTTCATTATTTCTTCTCCTCCTCAAACTTGAGCTCATGGCCCATCTTTTTCTTTTTCGTCTTCATATAAAACTCATTGCGCTCATTATGGTTCAGCTGAATATGCACCCTTTCAACAATCTCGAGCCCATAGCCAGACAGCCCCGTAATCTTATGGGGATTGTTCGTCATCAGCCGGATCTTGTGCAGCCCAAGGTCCATCAGGATCTGTGCCCCAATGCCGTAGTCCCTGAGGTCATCCGCGAAGCCCAGCATCCGGTTTGCCTCCACCGTGTCATAGCCCTGATCCTGCAGCGCGTAAGCCCTGATCTTATTGATCAGACCAATGCCTCTGCCCTCCTGGCGCATGTACAGCAGCACCCCCCGGCCCTCAGCCTCAATCCGCTTCATGGCCTCCGCGTACTGCTCGCCGCAGTCGCAGCGCAGGGAGCCAAACGCGTCCCCCGTCAAGCACTCGGAATGCACCCGGACCAGCACTGGCTCCTCCGTCGCCACATCCCCTTTGACCAAAGCCACGTGATGCTCCCCGTTCAGGCGGTTGATGTAACCCACCATTTTAAACTCCCCATACTTCGTAGGCATCTCTGACTCAGCCACACGCTCCACAAGGCTTTCGCTTCCAGTTCTATACCGAATCAAAGATTCAATGGTAATCATCTTAAGCCCATGCATCTTCGAATATTCCAGCAGCTCCGGCACCCGGGCCATGGTGCCGTCATCACTCATGATCTCACAAATGACGCCTGCAGGCTGCAGGCCCGCCAGCCTGGCAAGGTCCACCGCCGCCTCCGTATGGCCCGCACGGCGCAGTACGCCACCTTCCTTGGCCACCAGCGGAAAGATGTGCCCCGGCCGCATGAAATCCTCAGGCTTTGCGTCAGCCTCCAGCAGATGCTGGATGGTCATAGCCCGCTCTGCCGCGGAAATCCCCGTGGTGCAGCGCATGGAGTCCACCGACACGGTGAACGCCGTCTGCTTTGGATCCGTGTTGCGGTCAATCATGTCGTAGATCCCAAGGGCATTCAGCCGCTCTCTGAGCATAGGCACGCAGATCAGCCCCCGGCCGTGCCGCGCCATGAAGTTGATGGCCTCCGGCGTCGCCATTTCAGCCGCCATCAGCAGATCCCCTTCATTCTCCCTGTCCTCATCATCCACAACCACTATCATTTCTCCGGCCCGCAGGGCCTCTATTGCTTCCTCTACCGTATTAAATCCCATAACTGGGACACCTCCCGTTTTCATATATAAACCGCTTATTTAAGCAACTTTGCTCACTGTAAATCAAACGCAAGTCCCTACGCAAACCCGTTCTCCTTCAGAAAATCCATATTGAGACTTCCGTGCTTCTCCGAGGCTGAATCCCCAGCCCCAACCGGTCCAAACTGCAGCAGCCGCTCCACGTATTTCCCCACCAGATCGCACTCCAGGTTCACCTGATCCCCGACCCGCTTCTTCAGAAGAATGGTTTCATCCTTCGTCACGGGAATGATGGACACACTAAAAGCGCTCTCCTCCAGCTGCGCCACCGTCAGGCTTGTCCCATCCATGGCAATGGAGCCCTTCTGAATCACATACCGCATCAGTGCTGCCGGCGGTGACACCGTCATCCATGTGGCATTGCCCTCCTGCCTCAGTGATCGGATCACGCCCACACCGTCAATGTGCCCGGAAACCATGTGCCCGCCAAACCGACCCTGCGCGCTCATGGCCCGCTCCAGGTTCACCGGGCTACCCTGCTTCAGGCCCCCCAGGTTCGAATACCGCAGCGTCTCCGGCATCACGTCCGCCGTAAAACTCTCCTTCGTAAACCGCACCACCGTGAGACACACCCCGTTCGTACAGATGCTGTCCCCGTTTTTCACGTCCTCCAGCACCCGCGCCGCCCGAACTGTCAACTGCGCCGCCGGCCCCGCGTGCTCTATGCGCTCCACGATTCCAATTTCCTCAATGATCCCTGTAAACATCTCCACTACTCCTTTGCCAATAGCCGTCCCACAACCGCCGCTTCCACCATAATGTCCTCCCCTACAGGAACCACCTTCATGGCCTTCAGCTGAACAGCCTTCTCAATTACTTCAATACCCTTTCCGCCAACCGGCGTCGGTGCATTCTGACCGCCAAGGATCTTGGGCGCTATAAACATCATCACCTTATCCACTATCCCAGATTCCAGCGCCGAGGCGTTCAGCGTCGCGCCTCCCTCCAGAAGCAAGCTGTCAATCCCCTGCTCGCCAAGGACAAACATGAGGTAGTCAAGGTCCACCTTCCCATCCTTCTCAGGGGTTATAATCAGCTGCACGTTCTCCATAGCCTGCAGCGCCGTAGCCTTGTCCGGATCCGCCTTGTCCGTGGTGGCAATTATGGTCGGGGACAGGGACTTATTGCGCAGTACCCTGGCCTCCAGCGGAATCCTGAGCCTGGAATCCACAATGACCCTGACCGGATCCCTGCCATTACCGTCTTCGAGCCTGGTCGTCAGCGCAGGATCATCTGCCAGCACCGTGCCTATACCCACCATAATAGCCCTGAGCTCATGTCTGAGCTGGTGCACATAAGCCCGTGAGGCCTCGGATGTGATCCACTTTGATTCCCCCGTCACCGTGGCAATCTTGCCGTCCAGGGTCATAGCCGCCTTCAGGACACAAAACGGCTTTTTCTGAGTAATATATTTCAAAAAGACCTCATTGAGGGCCCGGGCCTCTTCTTCAAGGAGCCCTACCTCCACCTCAATGCCCTGCTTCCTGAGCATCTGAATCCCTCTGCCCGCCACCAGCGGGTTAGGATCCTCCATAGCCACGTATACCTTCGAAAAACGCTTCTCAATCAGCTTCAGCGCGCAGGGCGGCGTCTTCCCGTAGTGAGAGCAAGGCTCCAGGGTAACGTAAATTTCCGCGCCTTCCACGTCCTCCAAAGCATTTTCAATGGCGTTTACCTCGGCGTGGGGCCCACCATAAAAGGCATGATACCCTTCGCCTATAATCCTTCCATCCTTCACAATGACCGCACCCACCATGGGATTCGGACTGGTCTGTCCCGCGCCGATTCTCGCAAGCGCCAGCGCCCGTTTCATATATTGTACGTTCATGAGACGCCCTCCTTTTCATGGAAGAGGCAGTCGGGGTCCTGCGGACCCTACTGCCTCCCCCTCTTTTTCAGCAGTGGGAATTGGCTGCCCGCAGCCAATTCCTGTCCATTTAAAAAGCCCTGAAGCAATGGCTTCAGGGCTTGACAATACGTTCTCTCTTGAAGGTGCGGGAAAATAAGCACCACCAACAAAAACTGATCTTCTTCCATCCAGACTTTACTGTCGGTTCTGGAATTGCACCAGATCAACCGCTGTGAAGCGGCTCGTGGACTTTACCACCGGTCGGGAATTTCACCCTGCCCTGAAGATGTTATGAAATTAACCTTATGATAATATGATTCTAAAGGATTGTCAAACGTTTCTCTCTTTCAATGCCTTTGCGAACATTTCCCTGAAACTGCGACAGATTGTTCTGAATAAAATACTTTATAAAATTTTGTAGTACATTGTGGCCCGCATTTGTGAAAGGTTTGGCTTTTTTAAAGGAATTTTCTGAATTCGGGTTGACATTTGAATCTTATGGGTTTACACTGAGAAAAATTCTTCAAAGGCGTGACCGCAGATTATTATGTCAGACGGGCGCCACAGTCAAATTAAGGAATGGGTGGTTTGAGATGAATTCAGTCAAACGTACGCTTAAAATGACAGCCGAATATTTTGGTTACTTTAGCTGGAGCTTTTATTATTATGGCTTCGGCTTTTTGGCGTACGATAAATTGGAAAGAACCTCAAATTGCTTAAAGAACGGACTGAGGGCTGCGGCCTGATAAGCCGGTAAGTGACTAAAACCTGGTTATGGCAGGGTGTCTCTTTAAGTAAAGGGGCGCCCTGTTTTTTTATTACAAGAAAGGTGGTGGTGGCATGAGCGAAGACGGCTTTTATGGTTATTGTTTGGATCTGGGGACCATCGGCAAAAGCACTCAAAATTATGAACCCATAGGAGGCAATTATTATGATTATAACGCTCAGAACGACCACCACGAACGAGGAATGCGAACACATTATGGACATTATCCGACAGCACGGGCTCGAGGTTGAGCTGACCCAGCGGGGGCAGCAAAGCGTTCTGCGACTCACAGGCGACGTCAACAAGCTGGACTTCTCCGTGATCTCCCTTCACCCGCACGTGGAGGACATCAAGCGCATCAAGACCCCTTACAAGCTGGCGAGCCGGGAATTTCACCCCGAGGACACAGTGGTCGAAGTTGGCGGCCTCAGAATTGGCGGCGGGGACCTCACCGTGATTGCCGGGCCCTGTTCAATAGAGAGCCGGGAGCAGATCGATATCATAGCTAAGGCGGTTCGTTCGGCTGGCGCGACCATTTTAAGAGGCGGCGCGTTCAAGCCAAGGACTTCCCCTTACAGCTTCCAGGGACTCGGAGAGCTGGGGCTTAAGCTCCTGAAGGACGCCGGCGCGGCGAATGGGATGCCGGTGATCACCGAGGTCATGTGCACCGAAGACTTCGACTTGGTGGAGGCTTACACGGATATCCTTCAGATTGGGGCGCGCAACATGCAGAACTTCGCTCTGCTGAAGCGGGCGGGCCGCTCGAAGAAGCCGGTGCTGCTGAAGCGGGGCATGTCCTCGACCATTGAAGACCTCCTCATGAGCGCGGAATACATACTGGCGAACGGCAATCCCAATGTCATCCTCTGCGAGCGGGGCATCCGGACTTTCGAGCCTCATATGCGCAATACGTTGGATTTGTCGGTGGTGGCTGCGGTCAAGAGCCTGAGCCACTTGCCTATCATCATTGATCCAAGCCATGCCACCGGCCGCCGGGAGATGGTGGCGCCTCTGTCAAAAGCCGCTGTCGCGGTGGGTGCCGATGGTCTCATGATCGAAGTCCACCACGAGCCGGAAAAAGCATTGTCGGACGGGCCGCAGTCTCTCCGGCCTCGGGAGTTCGAGATTTTGATGCATCAGCTGGGGCAGCTTCACAACCTTTGCAGGCTGCAGAACCAGATTTACAATGAGGTTGAAGAGGAAAAGGAAGATAAAAACGCTGAAGAAATGGTGGGGTTGAGACATGCACGGATCGGATAGTGAAGAAGTTCCCTTTTTTAAGAGCATAAGCATTGTGGGACTGGGCCTGATTGGCGGGTCGTTGGCGAAAGCCCTGAGGCTCAAGGGCTATCAGGGGGCTCTGGACGGTTACGATCCAAACCCTCAGACCCTGGAGCAGGCCAGACAGTCCGGATTGTTTACGGCGCTGGCTTTGTCCCCTGGCGGTTTTAACCCTGATGGGTCTGCGGCTGGCGGGCCGGTCGCTCAGCCTGTTGAGCTGGTGATTGTAGCGGTACCCCTGGGCAAGCTGCGGGAGGCTTTGGTCAGCGCGCTGCCTCTGATAGGACCAGGAACCGTAGTGATGGATGTGGGCAGTGTCAAAGGCACCGTCCACGACACGGCAGTGAACGTTCTCACCGGCACTGGAGCCATTTTTATAGGCGGGCACCCCATGGCGGGCTCCGAAAAAGGGGGCTTCAATGCCGGCTCCCCTATTCTGTTTGAAAATGCTTACTTCTTTCTGACGCCAGATCCTCATTTTGAAGAGGCCGTGAAAGGCGTCCCCGCGGTTGAACTGCTGAAGCAAATGGTGCTGACAATCGGCGGACTTCCTGTCATAACGGACCCGAAAGCCCATGACGCTTTAACGGCCCGGCTCAGCCACCTGCCCCACCTGACGGCCTCCATTCTGGTTGAAGTCTTCGCGGCTTCGCTGCCAACAGATCAGCTGAAGTTCGCGGGGGGCGGCTTCAGGGATTCGACCCGGATTGCCATGGGCGACCCGGCCCTCTGGCGGGACATCTTCGTTCATAACCGGTCTGAGGTCATTTCGAGTATCGACACCTTGGTAGAGGGTTTAATGCGGTTCAGAAAGAATCTGCAGGATGTCGAAGATGAAGCCATAGTCGAGACACTGGGCGAAGCCCAGCGGCTCAGGTCAGGGCTGATCACCATACGTCCGAGCGAAGAGGTGTCGCTTTATCCACTCCGACTCGAGCTCGAAGACCGACCGGGGATCCTGGCAGAGGTCACGACCCTTCTGGCCGAGCACCAGCTGGACATCAAGGATCTCGCCCTCGACCACTCCAGAGAAAATCAGCGGGGGGCCTTCACCCTCAGCTTCGCTTCAAACGCCGACCGCCTGATTGCAGCCTCGCTGCTGAAGGCCTCAGGGATAGGGATTGGAGTGATAGATTCGGACTAGCGAGGTGCACGTCTGATAGCGTGAGTTGTACATTACGCTATCAGAGAGCTCGCTCTCTGAAACACGGATCTGGTCTGTCCCTGTCCCGCACCACGCGTCCCTGTCCCGCACCACATGTCCCTGTCCCCCACCAAAAAACCCAAAGGAGCTTAACCCATGATCAGACATATAGAACCCTCTAAACTCAGCGGTACATTACGGATCCCGCCATCGAAAAGCCTCAGCCACAGAGCTGTCCTCGCCGCCGCCCTTGCCGAGGGCGAAAGCGTCATAGAAAACCTGATCTTCTCTGAAGATATCATCGCTACTACAGAAGCCGTCAGAGCCCTTGGCGTTGAAGCCGTTCAGGAGGGCGACAAGCTCATCATCCGCCGCAGCGGCACCCTGAAAGCACCCACAGAGCCCCTCCACTGCAACGAGTCCGGCTCCACCCTGCGCTTCCTGATCCCCTTCGCGGGCCTCTTCGACGCCCCCGTGGTCTTCACCGGCGCAGGCAAGCTGACCACCCGCCCCCTGGACCCATACTTCGACCTCTTCGACCGCCAGGGCATCCACTACGACTATCCCGGCCAGCTGCCGCTGACCGTTAAAGGCAAGCTGACCCCAGGCACCTTTGAAATGCCGGGCCACATCAGCTCCCAGTTCGTCACCGGTCTACTCTATGTCCTCCCGCTCCTGGACGGCGACTCCGAAATCATCCTGACCTCGCCGCTGGAATCCCGGGACTACGTCACGTTAACCCTCCAGATCCTCAAGATCTTTGGCATCGACGTCGAGACCGTCACTCCGGAGCACTACAAAATCAAAGGCAACCAAGCCTTCAAACCCGCCAACTACCGCGTGGAAGGCGACTACTCCCAGGCGGCCTTCTGGATCGCCGGCGGCCTCATGGGCGACGGCCTCGTCCTGAAGGACCTCTCCGAAGTCTCCGAGCAGGGCGACCAGCGCATCCTCCAGATCGTCAAGGACATGGGCGGCAACCTCGAGTGGAAAGACGGCGACCTGATCGTCCACCCATCGAAAACCCACGGCGCCGTCATTGACGCCTCCCAGTGCCCGGACCTGGTTCCAATCTGCGCCACCCTGGCCGCGGTCAGCGAGGGTCAGACCCACGTCATCAACGCCGCCAGAGTCCGCCTCAAAGAATCCGACCGCCTCGAGGCCATCCGCACCGAGCTCAACAAGCTGGGCGCCAACATCACCGAAGAACCGGAAGGCCTCATCATTGAAGGCGTCCAGGGCTTCACCGGTGGGAAGGTTGAGGGCTGGAACGACCACCGCATCGTCATGAGCCTCGCCATAGCCGCCGCGAAAGCCTCCGGCACCATCGAAATTGAAGGCAGCGGCGCCATCAAAAAATCCTACCCGCACTTCTTCGAAGACCTCACCAAAACCGGCGGCAAAGTCACTAACGCCTAAAACCAAAGCCAAAAATTTCTGCCGATGGTCACACCGCCACCACCCCATCACCACAAAACGAAGGGAGCCATTTCCATGCACTTATTAGACAACTACAGAAATGAAATCGATCAGCTCGACGACAAACTGGTCGAGCTCCTGGAGCGCCGTATGGCCATTGTCGAAGAAATTGGCAACATCAAAAAAGATATAGGCATGCGCGTCTACGACCCCGAGCGCGAGAAGAAGCTCCTTGCCCGCCTCGCCTCCCAGGTCAAGCATCCGGATCACCAGACCCGCATCCTCAGCATCATGAAAACCATCCTGGCTTCCAGCCGGGCTCTGCAGGACAGCCACCTGGAAGACGTGCTGCCGCAGCACTTCCCTCACGGGGAGCACCGCACCGCGGGCTACGCCGGCATCCCGGGCTCCTACGGCGAGACGGCCATCCTCAAATATTTTGGTCACAACAAGGACTACCGGGCCTACGCCACCTTCCACGAGGTCGCGGATGCCATCCTGGCCGGGGAGATTGACTACGGCGTCCTCCCGGCGGAAAACTCCACCACCGGGGCCATCAACGAGGTCTACGACCTCATCCGGGAAAAGGACCTCTTCATCACTGGAGAAGTCCTCATCCCCATAGTCCACCACCTCATAGGCCACAAAGGCGCGAAGCTCGAGGACATCCGGGAGGTCCGCTCCCATGCCCAGGGCCTGGAGCAGTGTACCCTGTTCCTCAACACCCTCAACATCCGGCAGGTGCCTATGAAAAACACGGCGGTCAGCGTCCAGTACGTGGCCCAGCAGGACGACCGCACCGTGGCCGCCATAGGCAGCGAACGCGCCGCCCAGCTCTATGACCTCGAAATCATAGGCAAGGCCATCCAGAACAGCGCGGTCAACACCACCCGCTTCGTCATTCTCACCAAGACCCCAGAAACCAGTCCTGAGGCCGATAGTACCTCCATGGTCCTCACCACCCGCCACGAGGCTGGCTCGCTCTACGAAATCCTTGGCTACTTCGCCCAGGAGAAAATCAACCTCTTCCGCATTGAATCCCGTCCCGTCCCGGACCGTCCATGGGAATACTTCATTTACCTCGACGCCGAGGGCCGCGCAGACACCGACGCCTTCTTAAACGCCATTGACTCCGCCAGAAAACACTGTCCTTATTTTAGATTCTTAGGTACTTATAAACGCGGCGTCATCTGACAAAAACACTTCGCATTTTCCTTGCCTGTACGATTATAAAATTCCTTCAAGATCACATAGATCATTTTATTTACTGAAAGGAGCTGTCATTATGGACCGTCTCAAGGAGCTCAGAAGCCAAGTCGACCACTGCGACCGGGCACTCGCCGCCCTCCTCGAAGAGCGACTCAGCATTATCCTCGAAATCATGGAAGAAAAGAAATCCCTGGGCATGCCCATCTTTAGCCAGGAGCGCGAGCGCGCCGTCGTTCAAAATATGGGAAGCTACGTCAATAACCCAACGTTCCGGGAAGAGATCAAAACCATTCAGACCCACGTGCTTAGAAGCTGCAGGCGGATCCAGTCCCGCTTACTCTTTCCATATCATATTTCGCTGGTTGGGTTTATGGGGAGTGGGAAGACGACCATCGGCAAAGCGCTTTCTAAAATGCTGGCCATGGACCAGATCGACGTGGACCAGGTCATTGAGACCCGGGCCCGGATGAAAATCAGCGACATCTTCGCTCAGTACGGCGAGCCTTACTTCCGGGAGCTGGAGTCAAAGACGGTGGAGGAGCTCAGCCAGCACCAGAACGTCATCATCCTGTGCGGCGGCGGTGGCGTGGTCCTGAACAAGACCAACGTAAACAACCTCCGAAACAACGGCATTGTCATCTGGCTGAAGGCCAGCCCTGAACAAATTTACAGCCGCATTGCCACCGATGACACGCGGCCGCTCCTCAAAGACAACATGTCCGTGGACAAAATTGGAACTATGCTGGATCCAAGAGTTTCCCTCTATGAATCTGCGGCGGATATTGCTATTATTACAGATAACAAGACGGAAGAGGAAATTTGCCTGGAGATCGTCGACCAACTCATGCAGCTGGAGATCGACCGGCCGCTGCCTCTTCGCGACGTCAGCAGCTTATAACGTTCTTATTGCACTTAGGAGGGAAAAGATATGACTAAAGCACCCATCCAGATCAAGGACAAAGTCCTGGGCGGCGGCACCCCGCTGATCACCATGCCCTTTGTGGGGAAAACCCTCGAGGCCCTGAAGGAAGAGTGCCAGACCGCTCTGGAGCACCAGCCGGACCTGGTGGAATGGCGGGCGGATTATTTTGAAGGGATTGGCGAGCCTGCCAAGGCCCTGGAGGGGCTCAATACTTTAAATGACAGCCTGGGCGGCATCCCCATCCTCTTTACCTTGCGCAGCGCGTCAGAAGGCGGCGCGCAGGCCCTTGAAGAGACGACCCGTCAAGCGGTCATTGAAGCCGTTGTGCAGACCGGCCTGGTCTCCCTGGTGGACATTGAGGCCGCCAGCCCTCAGTCCCTGATTGAGCCCATCCGTGACCTTACCCGGAACCATGGTGTCGCGCTGATTCTGTCTAACCACGATTTCAAGGCCACACCGGAGCCGGAGGACATGCTTAACCGTCTACTCAAAGCTCAGGCGCTGGGGGCTGACATTGTCAAGCTGGCGGTCATGCCTCAGTCCCGGGAAGATGTCCTGAATCTCATGCTGGCGTCTGTTCGCTACAATGATCTGCCGGATGCCACCCATGCTGTGACCATCTCCATGAGTGGCGACGGCCTCATCACCCGGCTGGCCGCGGCGTTCAGCCACTCCGTCATTACCTTCTGTGCCGGTAAGGGGGTCTCAGCCCCGGGTCAGGTACCGGCGGATGAGATGCGGGGGCCAATGGGGCTGCTGGCGCGGCATTTGAAGTGAAAATAAAAGCTCTGTCTCCAAGGTAATTTTTCCCTTGAAAGCAGAGCTGTCGTTCATCAGAAAAGGCGCTTGGTTGGGGACAGTCCCCAGCCAAGCGCCTTGTTTATTTCACTTAGTTTTTTGACTTTTATTATGCTTCTTCATTCACAGAAGCTTCGTCATTGGCTTCGGCTTCTTCTTGCTCTTCCACGTCTTCCGCATCCGCTTCTTCGGCTTCTTCAGCATCTTCCACCGTAATATCGCCATCCTCATAAGTAACGACAAAATTCATCTTCTCGGCAATGAACCTGAGGGGCACTACGGTTCTGCCATTCATAGCCTGCGCAGGGACATCCAGTTGCACTGAATCACCATTGACGAAGACCTCGGTATCCCCAAGAGTCAAGACCATAGTCAGATCATCTTTGGTAATCGTGACCTTTTGAAGCGCGGGATCCCATGCGACCTGCGCCCCGAACGCCTGGACCAGTGCTTTTACCGGGACCAAGGTCCGCCCGGTTTTGATTACTGGTGGTGTATCGAAACCCAGATGTTTTCCTTTGACCATAATGTTTTCCACCGGCAGAACTTCTATTGAAGCATCTGCTGCTTCCAGCGCCTCACCTGCGGCCTCTAAGGCACTGAGCTCTTCCGTTGTATAGCCGTTTCGAATGACACTTTTGAGCTCTGCCTTGGCCTGGACAAAGCGCGCTTTAGCAGCGGCAAGGGCCTCCGCTTTGATCAGGGCGTTGTCAGTATCTCCGGCTTCGAGCAGCGCTTCATACTCAGCCTCGAGTGTCTCTTTTTCTAATTCCAGCTGATTTTTTAAGGTTTCTGCGGCATCCTTCCTGATTTCCCAGTCGGTGTCACGTATGACCTTTTGCGGTTTTGGTTGTTCGGTGACCATCGGCTTAATCTTTGGTAGTTTTTCTGGCTTTGCCGCCGCGGATGGCAGAATGCTTGCGGACATAATTAAAACGAGCATCAAAAAAAGCACTAACCCCTTACTCCTGTTGCGTTTCATCTGTTTTTCCTCCTTTTGGTTTGGAAATGCAGAATCATGCTCCAGGAACGTGTCTTGTGCCTGTGAAGTCATCCTTCGGCGGTGCGGCCACCTTGGCATCTTTTTCAGATGCTTTAGGTCCGTCACTTTGCGTCCCGGTCTTTCAGCCGGTTTGCCATTTCGGAGATGATCTGCTTATGGAATTGTATAGTCTCATTATACGCCAAACACAGGTTATGTCAACAGGTTGAAGAGGGCTGCAGTAATAAAATCATGTGTCAAATTTCAGCTCAAACCGCCCATAGCCTTCAATGTAAAACCCAAGTCTATTCTCCTTTACTTTTTCGAGGAGGATCTTTTCTTCAATAAAGAGTGTATAGCTGTTGTTCAGCGTTATGGCAGCATAGCCTTCGTCTGAATCCGGACGGCCCGCAAGACCTGCGGGGCAAACAAAGGCCGCTCATCAGCCATGGGTGGTCAGCCGCATTGAGATGGTCATCAGACTGCCATGCGTTTCAAGATAAGCATTGAGCCAAGCAGACTGGCAAGTTGCGTTCATTCCAATGACCTCACTTTCGGGAACAATTACACCCAGGTCTTCCAAACCTCTGGGCAATAGCCTATTGTGGCTTGTTTGCCATTTCTGACAATTGGGGTCTTGAACAGCTTGGGGTGGTCAAGAAGAATCTCGGCTCTCAGCTCGTGACCGCCTATGCGGTCCAAATTGAGGTCCTTATACAGGGGGGACGCCATGTCAAACAAGCTGTTTAACCCGAGCGCCGCAGCGACGCTGTTCAGCTCACCTTTGCTCAGGCTTTTGTCCAAGATATCGATCCGCTGAAATTTGATCCCGCGTTCCTTGAAATACCGCTCTGCCTTTTTCGTATCAAAGCATTTTGACTTGCCAAATATTTGAATGTTCATGATCACTGCCTCCACTTATACTTTATGTGCCAACTCATCTGACTCCATTGTCTCACGGCAGCATCCAGGATTCAATGGAGAGTTTGTGGTTGTGGCATACACCTTGGTTCACAAGCAGATTTTTGGTCCGGCCCTGTCCCCAACCAGCTTTCTAATATGTCCCTGTCCCCAACCGAAAGCCCTTCCCAGACCATTGACACCTGAATCCCCATCAGGTATAGTAGTCATAAGAACCCCCTCGGTAGGGGGTAGTGAAAGGAGCCCGCACACCTTGAAAAAAGCCTTCATTGTTCAAAAGAAATGTGACCAGTCACCTTTTTGTCCTGTTAAGCGCGTTTGCCCTACTGGTGCCGTCACACAAAAGCGCAAATTTCTTAAAGCAGATTATCCCGTTATAGACGCCGCCCTCTGCATAGGCTGCAAAAAATGTGTCGCCGTTTGCCCTCATGGCGCCGTGGCAATGAAATAATCTCCCCATTTACTTAACCTGAATGCCGCCTGCTTCACTACAGTGAAACAGCGGTATTTTTATGCCTATTTCTCTATGCACTAAAGCCGCGCTAAAATCGAATCCTTGGCAAGACCATATCAACAAATCACAAAAGGTTTCGCAAAAAGGGTTGACTATTTATGGGGATGTGCTATTATTAACAACAGAGAAAATAATATTTATCATATTGATTGTATATATATTCACGGAGGGATAATTATGAAGGGTTATATCGTCTTAAACAACGGCATGGTCGTGAACGGTACTTTTGAAGGCAAAACCGCCAACGTCCTGGGCAGCCTCTCCTTTGCCAATGATGGCAGCATTTCCATCCACTGCGATTCCAATGGCAGCTGCGTCACGGTTCACAAAGCCTCCAGCCCTTCAGAAGCCTCAGCATCAAGCAATGGTGATTTCTTCACAGAGTCCTTCGATCTCCTGGCCTCCAAAGTCAATAGCGGCCAGGCAAAGCTTGCCAAGCTGGTCATTGATGACCTTCCCCTTGACTATCACCTTTACGACGTTAAAACCTTCCTGGTGGAGAGCCAGCTGATTGCGTCATAAACAAATCCAACCCAAAATGACAAAGGGGCTGTTGCATAATAGTCCCCAATAGAAGGGACAGATGGAAATCAATTTTTGATGACCATCTGTCTTTTTTAGTTCAAAAAAATTAATCAGGACCGGCTCCAAGAGCCAGTCCCGATAGGGTATAATTGATTTATGCAGAACCAAATAACCCTAAATCATAATACCCCGAAAGTCCACTTTTGGCAACTGCCTATGAATTTTAGTGTGGGCACATTAATACCAGAAGATAGCAAGGTCAGACTGGCGTGCAAAATTATCGAAAGGATGGATTTAAGCACAATA
>NZ_FMWL01000010.1 GCF_900103005.1 Acidaminobacter hydrogenoformans DSM 2784
TTTCAACCGTTTGCGTGGTACCATTCTGCAAGATCATATCAGGCGTGTGTACGAGCACATAACCCGCCGCTTTCAATACTGCGTAGGACATTTTATGCCTCCTCTGCGTGTGCCGTCAGCGCCGCATCCAGCATTGCCTGAACACCGGATTTCGTTGCAGCTTCTTTAGTTGCCTCGTCAATTTTGGCGCCGCCCTTGTAAAGTGTGATCGTTGGCAGCCCAAGAACCTTTTGGGAAATAGCGAGACGACGCGCGCTGGATGTGTTTAGCTTGCAAAACTTAATTTTCTCCCCATAGGCCTGGGAAAGCGCTTCGATATCCGGCATCAATGCTTTGCAAGGCTCACAGCCTTCATTCCAGTAATCGACCAACACTAAGCCTTCAGAATTAAGCACCTCTTGCTCGAAATTGTCTTTGTCCAAAATAATCATAGTAACCCTCCTGTTTGAATATAGTTTTAAAAAGAGCTTACGACGTTTTACAAAGCATCAATGTACTTTTCAGCCATGACAGCAGCAATAGCGCCATCCGCCGTGGCCGTCACCACCTGTCTCAGCTGTTTTTGACGGACATCCCCCGCGGCGAAAACGCCAGGGAGGTTGGTTCTCATGTTCTCATCTGTAATCAGGTAGCCTGTCTGATCCATATCAAGGCAGCCTTTAAACAGCGCGGTCGCAGGATCATAGCCAATGAAGACAAAGACACCCATGGTGCCGTCTTCTTCCGGTGCCGGTAGATCCGTTATCTCACCTGTCTTGACATTTTTAACCTTAATCCCTTCGAGAATCCCATCGCCGTAAATTTCTTCGACGACAGAGTCCATCAAATATTCAACCTTTGAATTTTTCCTGACCTTATCTATAATTGACTTCGCGGCCCTGAACTCATCGCGTCTATGGACCAGAGTGACTTTGCGGGCAAACTTGGTGAGGTACATGGCCTCTTCAACAGCGGTATCGCCGCCCCCAACGCAGAACACTTCAAGATCTGTAAAGAAGTCCGCGTCACAAGTCGCGCAGTAGGAGACGCCTTTGCCAGTCAGCTCTGGTTCACCTGGACAGCCAATTTTCTTAGGCGTCGCGCCCGTTGCGACAATGACAGCTTTCGCATAATATAAATTGCCGCTTTCGGTTTGAATCACCTTGGGATTCGCGTTGAAATCAAAGCTCTTTACAGAATCTTTGACGCGCTCAGCACCGAACTCGTCACATTGGGCCACCATGCGCTCGACGAGACTAGGGCCAGTAGCGTGTTCAATGGAGCCCGGGTAATTGGCGACCTCGTCGGTTGTCGCGATTTGACCGCCGGCTTTTTCCTTTTCAAGTATAACGGTTTTCAGTTTTGCGCGGGCCGCATAGAGCCCCGCTGACAGGCCAGCCGGGCCTGCGCCGATAATAACGACATCATAATGCTGTTCCATAGTTCAACCTCCTGAATTTTTTTGGAGATGCGACGTTGGTGAATGTCGAACTGCTAAGGACAAATAGAAAGAAAGCGGACGTAGTCAAATAATTGTCCGACAATTTAATTATAGTTAAATAATAAACATGTTCAAGTGTTATTTGAATTTTATTTCACAAACCTGAGATTCAACATGGATTTAACATTTGTTTAACTTCGACAAAACACAAAGAGAAATGTGCCATGTTAAACTCTGTTTGTGAGGTTGAGGCAACAACAATAAAATCACGAAGCAATTAAAATGCAATGCGCCATGAAAGTCAAACAGCAAGACTAATATTTCGCCCCCAACCCAAATTGAAAACTGAAACTAAAAATTAAAACGATACTTAGGAGGACTACTCAATGTTAAAGAAAAAAGCACTCGCACTTATGCTGGCACTTGGAATGGTCGGTTCTTTCGCGGCATGCTCACAGCCCGCGGCGGAAGCCCCAGTGGATCAGGCCGCTGCACCGGCGGAGCAAGCTGAAGCCCTTAGCGGAGATGTTATTGTGGACGGCTCCGGTACGGTTTACCCGCTCATGGCGCACATTGCGGAAGAATACATGGTCAATGAACAAAACGAAGTCAGCGTCCAAGTAGGTCGCGCTGGTTCCTCTGCTGGATTTAAGAAATTCATCCCAGGTGAGACGGACTTCTCAGATGCTTCCAGAAAGATTAAAGACGAAGAAGTCGCTCAGCTCGAAGAAAAAGGCCTCAAAATGGGCGAAAATGTCATGGAAATCAAACTCGCCTACGACGGCTTGACCATGGTCATCAATCCTGAAAATACTTGGGCAACAGAAATGACTCAGGAAGAGATCGTTAAAATGTACCTCTCCGGCAGCTTCAAAGCTGACGACAAAGTTCTCTGGTCGGATATCCGTGCTGACTGGCCGGCAGAAGAAATCAAGTTCTATGGCCCGAACGAGAACCACGGTACCTACGAATTCTTCGCGGAAGAAATCCTGGATAAGCAGCCTATGGTCGCTACCGCAAACCTCCAACAGGAATATTCCACGCTGGTGGACCTCGTCTCTAAGGATAAAAATGCCATCGCATTCTTTGGATTTGGCTACTATGTTACGAACACAGACAAGCTTGTGGCGGTAAAAGTTGACTTTGGAAGCGGTCCGGTAGAGCCGACCCTTGAGACCATCGGCGAAGACCTCGACTACGCTGGCTTTACGAGACTGGTCTACACTTACCTGAACCTCGACTACGCTAAGGACAAACCACAGGTTCTTGACTACGCGAAGTATGTCGTCTCACCAGAAGGCGCAGAGAGACTCGCCGGCGAAAATGGCTTCGCGCCACTTCCGGCAGCAACCTACGCAGAGTACATGACGCAGCTCGAGGCGATTCAATAATCGCTGAGGCGCTGAAAATCGAAACTAAATTGAAACTTCAAGGTGGGGGCGGGGGCTGCCCATCTTGAAGTTTTGTCTGAACAACAATTGGAGTGAAAAAGATGAGTCAAGATACCCAGGTAAGACAATTGATTCAAAGCAACATTCTAAATAAAAAGCATATTTCTGACCGGTTCATGCCAAAATTCTTTTTCGTCATGGCCTTTGTGTCCGTATTCACGACAGTGGGGATCATCCTGACGCTGGTGACGGATGCCTACAAGTTCTTCAGCCAGGTGCCCCTGGCGCAGGTCTTCAGCACCAAGCTCGCGCCCCTGGCGGCGGAGCCGTCTTTTGGCATCCTGCCCCTGATCAGCGGAACGATCATCACGTCGCTCATCGCTATGCTTGTTGCTGTGCCGGTGGGGCTGACTGCGGCCATCTATTTGAGCCAGTTCGCGTCTGAGCGCGTGCGACGCACGCTCAAACCTATCATGGAAGTACTGGCGGGGATCCCTACAATTGTCTACGGCTTCTTCGCCTATTCCTTCGTGACGCCGCTGCTGATGAAGCTGATTCCGACCTTGGGCGCCAAAAACGCCCTCAGCCCCGGACTCGTCATGGGGATTATGATCATTCCACTGGTGGCGTCCTTATCTGAAGACGCCATGAACGCTGTCCCGAACATCATGAGGGAGGGCGCTTTGGGCCTCGGGTCCACACGCCTCGAAGTGACGTTTAAGGTCGTCATACCGGCGGCCATTTCCGGCATCATGTCCTCCATAGTATTGGCGGTGTCCAGAGCGATTGGCGAGACCATGATTGTGACCATAGCCAGCGGAAGCTCCAAGAATTTTACCCTGGATATCACCCAGTCCATGCAAACCATGACCGCCTATATTGTCGAGTTTACCAGCGGTGACGCCGGCAGCGGGACGGTAGGCTACTACAGCCTGTATGCCGTTGGACTGCTGCTGTTCCTGTTTACTTTGGTTATGAATCTGATTGCCCAGCATATCTCTCATAAATACAGGGAGGAATATTGATGCGAGGCTTGAACGTTAATTTATTAAGTGAAGGCAGGGGAGAGAGCATGCTTGAGATCGAACAAGCCAGCGTCGCAGAGCGCTATAAAGTTAAAATTGACAGCAGTCGCATAGAGCGGCGGGTCAGGCTCAATAACGGCCTGAAGCATCTGTTTTCTCTGTCGACGGTCTTCGCACTCGTCGTTTTGGCCATCCTGTTATACAGGATTGGAGTTCAAAGCATGGGGTGGCTGGACCTTCAGTTCCTGACCTCAAACCTTTCCAGATTCGCGGAAAAAGCCGGTATTTACGGGGCTATACTGGGCACCGTCTACCTGATGCTGATTGTGGTCCCGGTAACCCTTGTCCTTGGGGTATCCACGGCCATTTATCTTGAAGAATACGCCACAAAAGGCCGCATCCAGCGCTTCATCAAAGTCAACATTTCCAACCTCGCCAGCGTGCCATCCGTGATCTTTGGCCTTTTAGGCCTGGCAGTCTTTGGACGGATGTTCAATTTAGGCTCCAGCATATTGGCAGGCGGCCTCACTATGTCCCTGCTGGTTCTGCCGACGGTCGTCGTCGCCAGCCAGGAAGCCATCAAAGCTGTGCCAGGCTTCCTTCGTGAAGCCTCCTACGGCATGGGCGCGGACAAGTGGACGACCATCCGCAAAGTCGTGCTCCCAGTCGCGCTGCCGGGCATCCTGACCGGCTCCATCCTCGCCATGTCCAGAGCCATTGGAGAAACAGCCCCCCTTGTCGTCCTTGGCATCCCGACCCTCATTCTGAAAGTTCCAAACAGTCTTTTAGATGACTTTACCGCGCTTCCCATCCAGATTTACTACTGGACACTGGATACCGTGCTGACGCCGGAGTACGCGAACCTTGCCGCGGCGACCATTGTCGTCCTCCTGGCGGTATTGTTTGTCCTGAATTCCGTCGCCATTATCATCCGAAACAAATTCCAGAAGCGCTTTTAATATGGAGGAGATTCATTTGATGACGCAAAACCTTGAAAACGAAAACAATGTCTTTGATGTCAGGGACTTAAACCTCTGGTATGGCAACGACCAGGCCCTGAAGAACATCAATATGCAAATAGAGAAAAACAAAATCACGGCGATCATTGGTCCATCCGGTTGTGGAAAATCGACTTTCATCAAGACCCTGAACCGAATGATCGAAAATGTACCCATTGTCCGGACTTCCGGAGAAATCCTTTATCACGGCAAAGACATTTTTGATAAATCCATGCAGGTAGAGGAGCTTAGGACCAAGGTGGGTATGGTGTTCCAAAAACCAAATCCGTTTCCAAAGTCTATTTTTGAAAACGTGGTCTATGGACCAAAAATCCACGGGATCAAGGACAAGAAACTCCTGATGGAGATCGCTGAAAACAGCCTTAAGAGCGCAGCGCTTTGGGATGAGGTCAAGGACCGTTTGAACGACAACGCCTACGGTCTTTCCGGCGGTCAGCAGCAACGCCTTTGCATAGCGAGATGCCTTGCGGTACAGCCGGATGTCATCCTGATGGACGAGCCAACCTCCGCACTTGACCCTATAGCAACCTTGAAGATAGAAGAGCTGATGGACAGCCTGAAAAACGAGTACACCATTGCCATTGTGACGCACTCCATGCAGCAGGCCGCGAGAATTTCGGACAAAACCGCTTTTTTCCTCATGGGGGATCTCATTGAGTACGACAAGACGGAAGCGATCTTTTCCAACCCAAGGGACAAGCGGACTGAGGACTACATTACGGGCCGTTTCGGTTAATGTATTGCAGTCAGTTGATCGGTGCCGCATTTCTCGCAGGGTGCGCAGAATGCGGCAATAGAGGAGGCGCTCATGAGAGAGCAGATGGAAGATAGAATCAAGGAGATTCACAGCAAAGTTGAGTATATGAGTCGACTATCGGCAGGGAGTATTGGTCAGGCTATGGAAGCCTTTGTAAAGCAGGACGTCCATGTCGCGAAGCAGATCCTGGCCCAGGACCCGGAAATCAACAGGCTTGAGAAAGATATTGAGAATTTGTGCATCACGCTGGCGGCGACCCAGAGTCCCCTGGCATCTGATTTGAGGCATATGGTGAGCATCATCAAGATTGTGACGGATCTGGAGCGGATTGGCGACTATAGCTGCAATATCGCTGAGGTCGTTATAAACCTTGGCAAATACGAGCTGGTCAAGCCTCTCGAGCGGCTGCCTGTTATGGAGCGCAAGGTGCGGGAGATGCTGGATGCCAGCCTCAGGGCCTATTTTCAGCAGAACGTCGAGCTGGCTTATGAGACCGCCCGCAGGGACGACGAGGTGGACGCGCTGTACGAGGAAATCTACAGAGACCTGCTGCTTCTTATTAAAGAACGGGAAAACCTCGAGGATCAGATTATTGGGTTGATCCTGGTGGGGCGTTATCTTGAGCGGATCGCGGACCATGCCACGAATATTTGTGAGCGGGTGATCCTGATGAAGACAGGGGAGAATGTGAAGCTATAACCTTTGAGACTATAAGTGACAAAATATAAAAAAGCGTTGGAAAATTTGAGCCAAATGTTAAACGGCTTGAGTTTTCTAACGCTTTTTGTTTTGTACAGGCTACCGCTCAACGGGTGAGTGGACCCAAAGGACCTGGGCTGTTTTTTTGCCTGGATTCATCCAACTGTGAAATTCAGTGGATTTGAAGTACATGGAATCTCCGGTATACATTTCGTAAACATCAGTGTGATTCAAGGTAACCCTGAAATTTCCACAAACAACATAAATGAATTCCTCGCCATGATGCTGATGAGTTTCGGGAGCGCCTGCTCCCGGCTCTACGTAAAACATCATAGGGAAAAGGACATACTCTTTCTGTGAAATCAAAGATTCAAGGGTAACACCCGGAATACCGCTCTGGACAGGTTCCCCGGTTCCTTTCTCGACGAGGTTTCTGTTTTCTTCTTCAGGTTCAAAGAAATGCAGAACACTTTCGCCATAAAAGGCCGCAAGGCGTTCCAAGATCTCATAAGAAATATTTGCCTGACCGTTTTCAATTTTACTGAGATAAGACGTTGAAATGCCAACTTGTTTGGCGACCTCTTCCAGAGTCAGAGCAAGCTTGTCCCGGTATAATTTCCACTTACTGCCTATGAGCTTGCGGCTGGGCGGCGTGGCTGCGTCATAAATATCTATGCCACCAATTAAAGGTGGCAATGTCGACTGAGTCATAAGAAGACTTTTGATGGCTTTGGAACCCATCTTGTCATCTATAGAGTATTGCTTAATTTTTTTTAATGTCTCGATATCTTCCAAACTATAGATTCTATAGGTGTTCGAACTGCGCTTGGCTATAAAAAATCCTTGTTTTTCCCAGTTGCGTACAGTGGCAGGAACGACGCCCAGAAGCTTGGCAACCTCATTGATGCTGAAAAAGAGCTCAGCATTATTCTCAGACTTATTTGTCATGCAAATCCTCCAACACTCATTATGTAGTTGTATTATACAACAACAAACAGAAAATTGATAAGGTATAATAGCGATCTACCAACTATAAAAAAACTATTGACAAAGATAGTGCAATGATGATACATTTATTTCTAAAGATTAACAATTGATATTATAATGATGAGAAACAAAAATGCTGTTGGCCTGAACGAGAAATGTACATTACAAGGAGGATCTTATGGGTTACAAAGAAGATGGAAAATGGTGGGTTAGTCAATCGAACTTCGCGGCGGATGTCTTAAAGGGATATGAATTCCCCAAAAAAATTGAAATTTTAGATACGACGTTAAGAGATGGAGAGCAGCAGCCTGGGATCATACTGACGCGTAAGGAAAAAGTTGAAATAGCCAAGAAGCTTGCACGTGCAGGTGTTCACAGAATTGAAGCAGGTACGCCGGCGGCTTCAAAGGAAGACGCAGATGCCATAAAAGAGATTGCTTCATTGAATCTCGGGCCAAAAATTTTTGCTTTTGTCAGAAACACCCCTGAGGACATGAAGCTCGCCAGAGAGTGTGGCGTCACTCATGTTTTGGCAGAAATTCCTGGCAGCGAGCATTTGCTTAAGTACGGGAAGCGCTGGACGGCTGAAAGAGCGATTAAAGCCGCCATTGAAGCAACACAGGCAGCCCGTGAAGAGGGACTTTATGTCACCTTTTTTCCAGCAGACTCATCCAGAGCGAGCTTGGAATTTTTAATTGACGCTGTACATCAGATTTCTGAGGGGGGGCATATGGACTCGCTAGCGCTTGTTGATACTTTTGGATGTTTTTCTCCTGAAGGTGCTGCATATACGGTAAGGAAGCTAAAAAGTGAATTCCGTGTGCCAATAGAAGTCCACTTCCATGATGATTTTGGTCTTGGTGTCGCTTCTACAATTGCTGGGCTTGCCGCTGGCGCAGAGGTAGCTCACGTCACTGTTAATGGTATTGGTGAGCGTTCGGGCAGTGTCGCGCTTGAGCCCCTCGCGCTTTCATTAAAAGTTCTGTATGGCTATGACACGGGTATTGAGCTTGACCAGCTTAAATCACTGTCAAATGCAGTTGCAGAATATACCAGGTTCGCTGTACCGCCAACAAGGCCTGTTGTTGGGGATAGAATTTTTGGCTGGGAGACGGGAATGCCTTCAAGTCTTTGGGTCAACTGCAAAAATGATGAACCGCTTGCCATGCTTCCTTATCACTGGAGCTTGACGGGTCAATCCGAGCCTAAGCTTTACCTGGGCAAAAAGAGCGGCAAAGACAATGTTAAAACTTGGATCCAGGAAAATAATGTCGTATTGACTGGCGATCAGGAACAAGAATTATTAGGGAAAGTAAAGGATCTCTCTTTATCTTTAAAACGCGACTTGACACCGGATGAATTCATTGAACTGACAAAGAGCCTTTAGGAGGTAGTGACATGAAGGATATTGCATTATCTAATTTGTTTAAATCTGTTCAGCCTTCACCTATGCTTCAAATGTTCGAAGCAGCGTCAAAGCACACAGGGCTGATCAGCCTTGGTATTGGGGAACCAGACGCCCATACGCATCCCAGTATTGTAGACGCAGCGGCGGAAGCTGCCAAGGCCGGGTTTACGCATTATCCACCAGTAAACGGATTTCAGGATCTGCGTATAGCCATTTCGGAATATTGGAGGGAGAAGTACGCCCTTGACTCTACGCCGGAGGAAGTCATCATCGGCGCAGGAGCCACACAAGCCATTTATATGATCCTGCAAGCTTTAGTTAATCCAGGGGATGAAGTTATTGTACCGGATCCATGCTTTACGCCTTACATGCAAGCGATCGACTATGTATATGGTGTCCCGGTGCCTGTACCTCTTAAAGAAGATGACGCGTTCAATATGACCGCAGAGCTTCTGGAGTCTTGCATCACCCCTAAAACAAAAATCGTCATGCTCAATTCTCCAGGCAATCCGACGGGTGCCGTCATTGGGATGGAAGAGGCATTAAAAATCTGTGATGTCATAAAAAAACATGACCTTATTTTGATCTCAGATGAAATTTATGAGGCCTTTATTTATGAGGGTGAGCACATCTGCTTCGCGACGCTGCCGGACATGAAAGAGCGTACCTTTACAATTGCAGGTTTTTCTAAAACTTATGCGATGTGTGGCTGGAGAATAGGTTATGCCATAGGTCCGAAAAAAGTCATAGACACCATGAAAATCATCAATATTGGCACCACCATGTGCATGAATTCCGTATCTCAGAAAGCAGCCCTTTACGCGCTTAAAAATTGTGAACCTCAGGTCAAAGAAATGGTGGAAATCTATAAGGATCGCGTTGCGTATGCGCACAAACGCATCAACCAGATAAAAGGCTTGTCCTGCATAAAGCCGAAGGGTGCGTTCTATATATTTGCAAACATTGAAAAAACAGGAATGAAATCTGTTGAACTAGGCATGAAGTTGTTGGAAGAAGCTAAGGTTATCACAATTCCAGGGATCTCCTTTGGACCGAACAGCGACAATTTTATTCGAATTTCCTGTACAATTCCTACTGAACAAATGGCAGAAGCGTTTGACAGAATAGAAGCGGTTTTAGGGAAGTAAAGAACCCTTTTGAAACATACTATTCCAAATAGGGAGGATCTAACCATGGCGGTAGAATCCAATGTAACAGCAGAACGTATAAAAGATCAAAATCCAAGAGATCAATTTAAGTCTCAATTGGGATTTATCTTCGCTGCAGCTGGCTCGGCGGTCGGCCTCGGGAACATCTGGCGTTTTCCTTACATCACAGGAACAAATGGCGGGGGCGCTTTTGTTCTGGTCTATCTCATTTGCATGCTGTTAATAGGTGTCAGTCTCTTGCTGGTGGAGTTTACGATTGGTCGCAGTGGGAAATCCAATGCTATTGACAGTTATAGAAAGATAAGAAAATGGGCAAAATGGATTGGATTTCTCGGCTTCTTCTCAGCGTTTATTTTCTTATCGTACTATTCAGTCGTCAGCGGTTGGACGGTGTTCTATTCCATCCAGTCTTTCTTTGGACTTAATGGATTAGCGCCGGATCAAATGGGTAATTTCTTTGGAGCGTTTATCTCAGATCCAGTAAAACCCCTGCTCTATCACGGCGTTTTCATGGCCTTGACGGTCTTCATCATTATTAAAGGGATTTCTCAGGGCATTGAAAAGTACACAAAAATCATGATGCCCATGCTATTTGTCCTTCTGATTGTGCTTGTGGGCCGCTCGATGACACTTCCAAATGCATGGGAGGGCATAAAGTGGTACCTGACACCTGACCTTTCAAAAGTGACTGCGGGGGTCTGGATTGCTGCACTAGGCCAGGTGTTCTTCAGCCTAAGTGTTGGCATGTCGGGCATGGTAACTTATGCCAGCTATCTGAATGAAAAAGAAAATCTTCCAAAGACCTCTCTCATTGTTTCATTGATGGATTCTGCAGTCGCGCTGTTAGCCGGTCTCATCATCTTCCCGGCAGTGTTCTCCTTTGGCATGGAGCCAGGCGCCGGACCTGGTCTCGTCTTTATCACACTACCTGCTGTCTTCGCGCAAATGCCGCTTGGCTCACTATTTTCATTTATGTTCTTTGTACTGTTGGCTATTGCGTGTCTGACCTCTTCGATCTCCATCTTGGAAATGCCAGTTTCCTATTTGATTGAAAAATTTAAATTGTCGCGTATGAATGCTTCGCTTTTAGTGGGTGCCATTGCCTATGTTCTTGGAATCGCTGTTTCTTTCAGCTTTGGCATATGGGGTGACGTCACTTTCTTTGGAAAAGGCATCTTCGACCTTTTCGACTATTTTGGCTCCAACATTTCCCTGCCGCTCGGCGGTCTGGCAGCTGCAATCCTGGTAGGTTGGTTCTGGGGTGAAAAAGAGGCCGTTGCTGAAGTATCCAATAATGGCACAATCCAGGGCAGCATAGTTAAAATCTGGTTCCCGGTAGTCAAGTATGTTGTGCCGATCGTTATTGTACTGATTTTCCTTTCGAATCTTGGAATCCTAAAAATTTAGTTTGAATTACACTCATGAATCTGGCGGGAGCGGGTTATGTTATCCCTCCCGCTATTTTCATAGACAATAGCAACTGTCTTAATCTCTGACGGAGGAGGCTTCAGATAATGGATTTATTGGTTATAAATATTGGTGGATCTTCTACAAAAATTGCATTGTTTAATAATAAAGAGATGATAAAAGCCCATACCATAAGGCATTCTGTAGATGAGCTAAAGTTATTTAAGGATATATGGGATCAGTATGAGTTCAGAAAAGCATCTGTATTAGACTATTGCAAGAAAAATCAAATTGATATTGAAAACCTTGGCGCAATAGTTTCAAGAGGACCTTCTGTGAAACCAATTAAATCAGGGGTCTACAAAATTAGTGAGGATATGGTAAGAGATGCGGAAAGCAATAAATACGGAACGCATCCATGCGGATTGGGATGTAAAATGGCCATGGAAATTTCAAACAATAGAATTTTAGCATTGACTGTGGATCCACCTTGTGTGGATGAAATGATCCCTGCTGCAAGATATACCGGATTACCCTCCATAAAGAGACATAGTTTTTTTCAAGCATTGAATCATAAAGCTGTAGCGAAAAGATTAGCGATGCAATTAGATAGAAAATATGAAGAGATGAATATTGTAGTCTGTCATTTGGGAAGCGGCATATCTGTTGCATCACATTCTTTTGGAAGAGTGATTGATGTTACGAATGGACTTGATGGAGATGCGCCATTTGGATTAGACAGGGTAGGAACTTTGCCTGCGGGAGATTGGATGAGATTCTGTTTATCCGGTGAGCATACGAGGACTGATCTTGAGCGAATATTAAATGGCGGTGGTGGAATGATGGCACATCTTGGCACGAATTCCGCAATCGAGGTTGAAAAAATGATTAAAGATGGGGACAAAAAAGCTGAAGAAGTCTATGATGCTATGGCTTTTAATGTTATAAAGGGCGTTGGAGCAGCTTCAAGTATATTTGGATCTAAACCAGATGCCATCATTTTTACTGGTGGATTGGCGAATTCAGATTACTTTATTGAAAAACTGAAATGCAAGCTTAGCTGGATTGCTAATATTTTTGTATTTGCAGGCGAAGATGAAATGTTGGCTCTTGCTGAGGGGGCATTACGAGCTCTGAACAATGAAGAGGCGCTGATAGAATACTAATCCAAAATGGATGGTGAAATGATGATTATTAGTATCAATCAAATTTATGAAGAAGTAAAAAATGAAGATAAATTGACAGTTGTAGTCGCTTGTGCAGATGAAGATGAAGTGGCAGTAGCAAAAAAAGCGATTGATCTTGAAATTGCAAAATTCATTTTTATTGGAGACGAAAATATAATTCGGGAAGCAATTGTGAAGCATGGTGTTGATCTTAATTCAATTGAAATTGTAAATGAGAAGGATCACCAACAAGCAGCTTTTCAAGCTATGACATTGGTAAAGGATAAAAAAGCGCATATTCCAATGAAAGGCCTGATGCATACGGAGGTTTTTTTGAAAGCAGTGCTTGATAAGGACATTGGTTTGCGATCAAATAAAAGAATGACACAAGTGACGGTTTTCGATGGTTACAATGGTGAACTGCAGTTTTTAACAGATTGCGCAATCAATATTAAGCCTGATTTAATGAGCAAGAAGCTCATTATTGAAAATGCGGTTGAGCTTGCAAGGGATTTTGGTTATGAAATACCATTAGTGGCTCTGCTCGGTTCTGTTGAAACAATAAGTGAATCGATGCCTGATACATTAGAGAGTGCTGTATTAACTCAAATGAACCGTCGTGGACAAATAAAGAACTGTATTGTTGATGGGCCATTATCACTTGACAACGCTATATGTTTGGAAGCGGCAAACCGCAAAAAAATTGCCTCTCCTGTGGCGGGTAAAGCACATATACTTGTTGCTTCTGAGCTGACGGTTTCCAATACTTTCAGTAAAGCATTGATGTATTATGCAAATGTTGAATGTGCATCAGTACTGGTGGGTACTAAATCACCTGTGATCATGACATCAAGAACTGATAAGTTAAAAAATAAAGTAAATGCAATTACAGCAGCATGTTATCTGTACAATAAAGAAAAACATTCATTGCAAGAAGGTGGTTACACATATGGAGACTGTTAAAGTACTAAAAAACATTGTATATGGTGAAACAGAACGGGAAAACTTGACTGCAGACATCTATTTGCCGTTAAACAGAAAAAGTATTCCTATTGTTATACTAATTCATGGTGGCGCCTTTCAGGCTGGATCAAAGGAAATGTATGAAAATTGGGGCGCGTATTTGGCTCAAAATGGATTTTGTGCGATGTCAATTAATTACCGTCTTTCTGGTCCAGACTATCCTTCATATCCGGGTGTTTTGGAGGATGTGTCAAAATCTATTAACTATTTGGTTGCCAAGGCAAATGAATGGGAGCTTGATCCAATGAATGTGGCTTTTGTAGGCGATTCTGCAGGTGCTTATTTGAGTACTTTGGCAGCGTTAAAAAGTGGCATATCAAGTTATAGGGTAAAGCTGATTGTATCGTTATATGGCGTTTTCGATATTGTTGAGTGGGAAGAATATACAAATAGGACGCGAACAGACTTTGTTGTTGGTAAACTGTTTGGAACAAGCTCATTTTTAGGATTTGACTTGTACCAAGAAGCAAATCCAATGGTTCAAATTGAAAAAGTAAGCAGATATCATAAATTTGACACTGAATTTTTGCTAATATATGGTGAAAAAGATGACATTGTAATACCTGAAAAGCAAACCATCGCTTTTTCAAATAAACTCAAAGCTTTGGGGATTCCTTACACCATACACAGCGTAAGTGATTGGGGTCATTTTTGGTTTACCAAGAATGAAAATATGAGTAGCCATAGTGAAGAGGGTGACTTGACTAAGGAACCAATTTCGAAAATCAAACCCGTCATTATGGATAAGCTGAATTCTAAGTTGAAAAAGACTATCTGATGATACATTGAACAAGTGATTTAGGTGGATAGTGGAAAAGGAATGAAGAAATAGAAACGACAAAGAGGAAGGCTCACGCCTTCCTCTTTGTCGTTTTATTGTTACTAATGTACTATCTCTCTACCGGACAGTGGACCCATAGAACCTGGCTGACTTTTTTTCCCGGGTTGGTCCAGCTATGGAAATCACTTGATTTAAAATACATGGCGTCTCCGGCTTTCATGTTGTAAACCTCGGTATGGTTCAGAGTGACTCTGAACTGTCCCTGGACGACATAAATAAATTCCTCTCCATTATGCTGATGTGTTTCAGGCGCGCCCGCGCCTGGCTCCACATAGAACATGACCGGAAACAGCACATGTTCTTTTTGGGAAATCAAAGACTTCAGCGTTACCCCGGGAATTCCCGCTTGAATAGGCTCCCCGGTATCATGCTCAATCAAATGTCTCTGGGCTTCTTCCGGTTCGAAAAAATGCAGGACGCTTTTTCCGTAGAAGGAAGCGAGTCTTTCGAGAATATTGTAGGAAATGTTGGCTTGGCCGTTTTCGATTTTGCTGAGGTAGGAAATGGAAATGCCGACCTGCCGGGCGACATCCTCAAGTGTCAGCTTTTGATTGTCACGGTATTGGCGCCATTTGCTGCCGATGAGTTTTCTGTCTGGCTGGTTTGAGGTTCCGGCGGCTTCAAAGCCTGACAGGGTAGGCGGTGTTGCGACTTGCGAGGCCAGCAGGCTTTTTATGGCTTTTGAACCCATCCTGTCATCTATAGAGTACTGTTTGATTTTTTTTAGAAGTTCAATATCATCAAGACTATAAATCCTGTAGCTGTTGGCGCTGCGTTGCGCCACAAAATAACCCTGTTTTTCCCAGTTTCGAATAGTGGCTGGGACGACGCCCAGGATCTGGGCTACTTCATTTATGCTAAAGTAGAGCGGCGTATTGATCTCAGTTGTATTAGACATAGAGTTCCCTCCAATATTCGTAAATTATTAGTATTATACCCTAAACTTACGAAAATCCATAATGAAAAATGAACGTTGGTTGTTAAGATTGAAGAACCACGACTGAAGTCACGGGTGTGCGCCGTGATTTAATCAATGAATAGGTGTAAAATTTGAACTTTTTGAGTTGACTTTGTTAAATTTTCGTGAGATATTATTATCATAAATGATAATAATATCTCATATGAAAATGAAACTGCTGCTGCATACTGAAACAGGAAAATGGAGGTACAGTTATGAAAGCTATGACTAAAGTAGTGTGGTTAGCCCTGATTGGCGCTGCTTCCGGTATACTGATCGCTTATTATCAGTATTTGACCATGGCGCCTGAGTTGGCCAGTGCTCTTATGGACCAGTTGGGTTCTTTGGGAATGCTCTTTGTGGTCTCTGGTCTTCAAACAGCTGTGTTGACGGCAGTCGCAGCCGCAATTGGATTCAAGCTCAGAACAAAGCTGGAGCTCCCTGAAGCAAAGCTCCCGGACAAAAGTGGCATTTTGGCTGCTTTGGCGATTGGCTTTGCCTCTTCACTGGTTATAACGTTAGCTGAAAAATTTGTTTTTATGCAGTATCTTCCTGATGCAATGGAAAGCTTCAGCTTTTCGCCTTTATATCTTGCAGCAGCTGTACTCTATGGCGGTATCATTGAGGAGGTCCTTTTGCGGCTGGGGCTTATGACAGTCATTCTATGGCTTCTGACCAGATCCCAGAAAAAACAAAATGCAGCAGAGGGGCTGGAGCCTGCAAAACGTCATGTCAGTGACCTCCAGGCTTGGATTGCCATTTCGGTTTCTGCGCTGCTCTTCGCACTGGGGCATTTGCCTGCGACGGCTCAAATGATAGGACTTTCTGTGCCCATTGTGATCAGATCGCTGCTTTTGAATGGTTTTGCTGGCATTGGATTTGGATGGCTCTATTGGAAGAAAGGGCTGATTTATGCCATGCTTGCGCATATCATGGCGCATGTTTTCAATCAACTCGTCCTGATGCCGCTTTTCTTGTAAAGAATATACCAACGGGGAGGGATCGCTATGAAGGTACTCAGTGAATTATTGAACCCTGTACGGATGAAAATTGTTCAAGTTATCTCAGAAAAGGGCACAGCGACGTCAAAGGAAATTGCTGAGGCGGTTCCCGGTGTGCCTATTGCCAGCCTATATCGACATATTAAAAAGCTATTTGAAATAGGCATACTTGAGGTTATATCAGAAACACCCGTCCGCGGAACTGTGGAAAAAACCTACAGAGTGAGATCTCAGCCCTTTGAAGCTATAGAAGAAGCTGTGGCTTCCGGAGACAGGGACGCCCACTACGAATTGTTTTACACCTTTGCCATGTCTATGCTTATGGATTTCTCAAATTATATTGCGGGGCCGAACTATGATTTGGTCAACGACCGCGTTGGCTTCAGAAGCTATCCCATTTATATGACGGACGAAGTTTGTGATGATTTTCTTAAGGATTTTAGCGATCTTTTGGTTAAATATCTTGGTCCAAATGCTAAGTCGGAAGGGCGGCTGCGTAAGTTTTCCTTTGCGCTGATGCCAGGGGATGAAAAACAATAGACTTGGAGCGTTGTAAACTAAGACGGTGACGCGTCGCTCAGCTTAAACAAAAACACCCAACCATTTACAAAATTAGAAACATCAGCTATACTAAAGAAAAAGGGAGTCCTAACGGGGCTCCCCTGTATTTTATCCGGAAAGGAAGGAACTGGAGACCATGAGTCGAGCAATCGTGTTGACAAAAATAGACCAGGAACGTTTAATAAAACTGGCAGCCCATGAACGTGAATTCGGAAAAGCGAGAGAATCCAAAGAGCTGAAGGACCTGCAGATGGAGCTTGAGCGCGCGCAGGTGGTTTCCCCGGAACACATCCCAGCGGGAACCATCACCATGAATTCCAAGTTTCTTTTAAAGCATCTGGATTCAGAGGAGGTTACTGAGTATAGCCTCGTTTACCCTGAGGATGCGGATTTCCTTGAAAACAAGATTTCCGTCATGGCGCCCATTGGCACCGCTATGCTGGGCTATCAGGAGGGTGATGAGGTCGAATGGCAAGTCCCTGCCGGGACCGTGCGGTTGCGCATAGAAAAAGTCCTGTATCAGCCAGAGGCGTCTGGTGACTTCGAGCTTTAGGCGACCGGCCACATAGGAGTTTTCGAAGGCGATCCGCGAGAAGGTGGCGCGACAATTTCAAAGAAAGAGGGAGCACGCGAGTGCTCCCTTCGTTATTTTTTGAGGATTTTGCCGATGGTCTTTGCCCAGACCAATTTGGTGCGGCCCAGTCCCGCATGGTGCGCCCCTGTCCCGTCCTGAAAGACTATAAAAAAAGCGAAGCGGCACAATAGACTAAAAGCAGTGCCATGACTGTATTGATCAGCTTTTGGTGGTTCTTCAGAACCCGTTGAAATACCGAGCCAAACAACGACCAGCAGCATGTCGACACAAAGGTCAGTGAGGCGAGGAAAAGTGCGAAGAGCATCACCACATAGAAAGAATTATAATAGGGCACAATGAACGTCGACAGCGTCGTCAAGCAGAAGAGGATGGCCTTTGGATTCACAAATTGAAGAAGGATCCCTGTGCCTACTGTGCTGGTGTGCTTCACGTCTTTTGCAGCATCAATCGGCTTGCTGTGATAGGTTTTCCAGGCCAACCAGAGAATATACGCAGCACCTATGACTGTGACGAAAGGCTTGAGATTGGGAATGAGGGCAAACAAGGTGACACTGAAGAGACTGCTCAGGCCTAAGATCACAAGAAACCCAAAGAAAACACCCACGTTAAAGGGCAGACTTTTCTTAAAGCCATAGCGGCTTGCGTTGGACATGGACATAATGTTATTTGGACCAGGTGTAAAAATTGTAATGATGGAATAAGATAAAAATGCGGCGACGTTAGGCATTGGTATTCAGCTCCTAAATTTGTGATCCTCAGAGATGCGGATCAATTAATAGCTTTCACTATAACTTTATTACAAAACAAGAGCCACTAATGTGGCTCTCAAATTTGGAATTATTCTTTTCTCTTTCCAAGATAAGCTTCTTTAACGCTTTCATCTGCCAACAACGCAGCACCGGTACCTTCCATAGTGATGACACCCGTTTCCATGACATAGGCCATGTCTGCGATTTTCAGCGCCAGGTTGGCATTTTGCTCGATCAGCAGAACCGTAATGCCCTCGGCATTGACCGTTTTGATGATGTTGAAAATATCTTTGACGATCAGTGGGGCCAGGCCCAGAGACGGCTCATCCATCATGATCAGCTTTGGACGGCTCATCAGCGCCCGCCCTACGGCGAGCATCTGCTGCTCTCCGCCGGACAAGGTGCCGGCATACTGCCAGGCCCGCTCCTCCAGCCGTGGAAAAAGTTTGTAGACCTTTGCAATGTCGTCGTCCAGCTTATGCTTGTGGACATAAGCGCCAATCTTAAGATTTTCGAAGACTGTGAGATCGCTAAAGACTTTTCGACCTTCAGGCACCAGCGTAATCCCCCGGGTGACGATATCATCCGGCGATTTGCCCAGGATCTCCTCCCCGTTGAAGAGGATAGAGCCTTCCTTAGGTTTTACGACGCCTGCGATTGTCCGCAGTGTCGTGCTCTTTCCAGCGCCGTTGGAGCCAATCAATGTCACGATTTTCCCACGGGGTACGTCAATGGAAATATTCTTGACGGCCTGAATGCCGCCGTAGGCGACGCTCAAGTTGGAAATTTTAAGATGGATGTCATTACTCATCATCAGCCACCCCCAAATAAGCGTCTATAACTCTCTGATTGCTCTGGATGTCTGCTGGTGTGCCCGAGGCAATCAGCTTGCCAAAGTCGAGGACATAAATCCGGTCAGAGATTTCCATGACCAGGTTCATGTGATGCTCAATCATCAGTACGGTCAGGTTGAAATCATCTTTCAGCAGCCGAATGAACTGAGTGAGGTCGTGTGTCTCATGTGGGTTCATGCCGGCTGCAGGTTCGTCAAGGAGAAGCAGACTTGGCTTGGTCGCCAGCGCCCGGGCGATCTCAAGCTTTCTTTGCTGTCCATAGGGCAGTGAAGAGGAGATCTCATCCTTAAGGTGCGCAAGACCCAGAATCTCCAGGAGCTCCATGGATTCTTTGCGCATGTTGGCTTCTTCTTTTCGATTCAGTCTCAGGGTCGCGGAGAAGACATTTGACTGGATGTTCATGTGCTTGGCGATCAGAACGTTGTCAAAGACCGTCAGGTTTTTAAAGAGACGAATATTTTGAAAGGTCCTGGCGACGCCCAGCTTGGTGATGACATCCGGCGTCTTTCGAATGACCTCGCTATATTTCCCCATATTTTCGCCCGAATACAGCTTTTTCATCTTTCCTTGCGGAAAGTTGCTGATGATGGGTTTCTCTTTAAAATACACCATGCCGTTGGTTGGGGCGTAAACACCGGTGATCACGTTGAACGCAGTGGTTTTGCCGGCGCCGTTTGGACCTATAAGAGCCACAATTTCACCTTTGTTGACCTCCAGGGAGAGGTTGTTGACCGCGACGACGCCGCCAAACTGCATGGTCACGTTTTCAAGGCTCAAAACTCGATCAGACATTGCCTTTGTCCTCCCTTCCCGGCGTCTTCCTACGTATTCGATTCCTCAACCGAAGGTAATAATTGTAGACCCTGTCCCAGGTGAACTCCTTATCTCCAAAGAGCCCTTTCCGATAGTAGAGGACCACTGCCATGAGGATCAAAGAGAAAATGACCATCCTGAAGCCTGTTCTAAAGAGTGGCACCTGGAATCCGCCAATCATGAGGGGATTGTCAAAGAACCTCAGCCATTCTCTGCCTGCGGTCATCAGGAAGGCGCCTATGACGCTGCCTGTGATACTGCCCAGGCCTCCGAGAACCACAATCAGAAGGATATCATAGGTTAGTGCTATTTGGAACGTTTTGGAGTCTATGGATCTCATAAAGACTGCCAGCAGTCCCCCGGCGACGCCCGTGAAAAAGCAGCTGATGATAAAGGACATGCTCTTGTGCTTAAACAGGTTGATCCCCATAGCTTGAGCTGCGGTTTCGTCTTCTTTGATCGCCTTGAACGCACGGCCGTAGGAGGAGTTGATGATCAGAATCATCAGCAAAATACAAAGCCCTGCAATAAAAAAGACTTCGAAAATAGAGCCAAAAGCAGGGATGCTCTTGAGTCCGTAGGACCCGTTAGTGATTCTGTCCATTTGCGGCGCCGCAATAATGGCGCGAATAATTTCAGAAAATCCCAGTGTCGCGATTGCCAGATAATCACTTTTAAGTCTCAGGACAGGGATTCCAACGAGGAACCCGACCAGTGCCGCCAGGACGCCCCCCAGAATCAGCGCTGCCCAGAAAGGCAGTGACAGATTCGCCAGTGTGTCCGCAATCCCGTTTATGTAGTAAACATTAGCCCGCATTTCAACGGGAATGGTGAGAATGGCTACGGTGTATGCCCCTATAGCCATAAAACCCGCTTGTCCCAGGGAAAACAGGCCTGTAAAGCCAGTCAGCATGTTCATGGCCACCGCCGCTATGGCGTAAATGGCGCTTCTTTGCAGGATCGAGATCGCGTAGCTGTACTGATTCCGGTTGGCGTCCAGATACCACAGAGCAGCAAGCGCAATTAAAAGCAGGAGCACCGAAAAAACGACTTTTAGTTTCTTATTCATCTTCATCATACCTTGTCCGTCACTTTCTCGCCGAAAATACCTGTTGGGCGTATGATAAGCATTATGATCAGCAATACGAAAGTAAAGGCATCACTGAAAGTGGAATACCCCATGGCGACCAGGGCTGTTTCCCCAAGTCCCAGGATGAAGCCACCTACCATGGCGCCCGGGATGCTTCCAATGCCGCCCAGAACTGCGGCAACAAAGCACTTGAGGCCAGGCAGCGCTCCGCTGAATGGAAACACTGTCATTCTGTCCGTAAAGTACAGAATGGAACCTATCGCCGCCAGAAGTGAGCCAATTGCAAAAGTGAAGCTGATGACCCGGTTGATCTTGATGCCCATAAGCTGTGCAGTTTCAAAGTCTTTGGAGACAGCGCGCATAGCCATGCCTATTTTACTGTGATTGATGAGCAGGATCAGGACATAGACGAGAGCAAGTGTCAGGATTGGGGTAATAAAAGTCACCAGTGAAGCCGACAAAGGCCCAATCTGAAAAATTCTCTTGAGTGCAGTCAGGGTTGGGTAACCCCTTGGCAGAGCCGTAAAGAGATAAGTGGCCAAATTCTGAAGCAGATATGAAACACCAATCGCAGAAATCATGATGGACATTCGCGGGGCATTCCGAAGGGGCTTATAGGCAGCGCGTTCAATGACGACACCTAAAGCAACGGTAGCGATAAGGACGAGGGGGGTCGCGACGTACCATGGCATAGTAGCCGACGCAAAGACCATGAAGTAGCCTGCCATCATGAAAATGTCGCCGTGGGCGAAGTTGATCAGGCGAAGAATACCGTAAACCATGGTATAACCTACCGCGATCAGCGCGTAGGCACCCCCGAGCGAGATTCCCGTCAAACAGTGTTGCAGAAAAACAGCAAAGTCCATTAAAAGATGCCTCCTCAAGACGCATGATTACAAATAAAGATGTAAATGAGTGGGGGCATATACCCCCACTCAAGGCGCAAGTGTTATAAATGGACTATTACTCTACAGTGACAGTTTCGAGGAACTTGAACTGGCCATTTTCAACAATTTTGATGAAAGCCATGTCCTTGTTGGCGTCGCCGGTTTCATTGAAGGTAATGGAGCCTGTGACGCCAACAACGCTGACGCCTTTAAGTGCGTCCTTAATGGCAGGACCTTCAGTGGAGTTTGCAGCTTTAACGGCTTCGAGAACTGTAATGTAGGCATCATAGCCAAGTGCGGAAACCGCAGGGATGATTTCGCCTTGATTGTTAGCCTTGAGATACTCTTTGAAGCCTGTGATGAAGGAGGCTGCTTCGTCCGTTGCGGGTTCAGCTTCGTCGAAGAAAGTGGAGAGAACGATGCCTTCAGCGTCAGCGCCTGCATTCTCAATGATAGTAGCGTTTTCCCAAGTGTCGCCGCCCATGATTGGCACTGTGATGCCAAGTTCGCGGGCTTGCTTGATCAGGAGCGGTGCGGTGGTGATAGAGGAAGGGGCGAAGATGACATCAGGGTTTTTAGCTTTGATGTTCGTCAGGATTGCTTTGAAGTCTGTCTGATTAGTCTGGAACTGCTCTTCAGCGATGACTGAGCCAGCGCCGCCAAGCTCGTTGAAAGCTGTGACGAAGAAGGAGCCGAGACCGGAAGAATAGTCGTCACCGAGCTGCGTGATGACGGCTGCGGTTTTAGCGCCGTTTTTGATCGCGTAGTTCGCCATGACTGTACCTTGGAATGGATCCAGGAAGCAAACGCGGAAGTAGTATTCGTTGCCTTCTGTAACCTGTGGGTTCGTAGCTGAAGGTGCAACAGCAGGAATTTGAGCATCTGCGAAAATTGGGCCGGCAGCAATGGAAACACCGGAGCCATAAGAGCCTATGACAGCGGATACGCCAGCGCTGACGAGGCTTTGGGCAGCCGTAACGCCCTCAGTTTTGTCTGATTTGTTGTCGACTTCGACGAGCTCAACTTTGTAAGTTTCACCGTTGATGTCCACGGTTGGGTAAACGGTGTTGGCATAGCGGATTCCCAGAACTTCCTGGAAGCCACCGCCGCCGTTTTCACCTGTTTGAGGCTCGAAAACGCCAATCTTGATGACCTTTTCTGCGTCTGCTGCCGGCTCACCTGCACAGCCGGTAAAGAGCGACAAAATCATGACTAAAATAAGTAACAGTGTTGTTGCCTTCTTCATTTAAAATCCCTCCAAAGTGTGTTTTTGTGTGACAAAGCTTCCCCTAACCCTTATCTCTCTGTACAGGAATAATTATACAATGTTAAAATCTTGTTAGCAATGAGAATCTGAACATTCTAACTATTTCGCAACTATTGCGCATCATGTGAAGGACAAAGGCTGGGAGAACGTGATAAAATTGAAAGGAAGTTAAATCGTGAGAGAATGAAAAATGATTGTTGATGACTATGGTATTTGGCTGATGGAGAGGCTGGGGTAATGGTGACCATCGGCAAAGCACTTTGGGGAGTGAGGCGCGTGACAGATCTTGAAATGACTGGCAAAGAAGTAGGACTGCTTCTTGAAGCTCAGAGACAGTACTTTGGTACCTTGGAGACCAGGCCGTCAGACTTCAGGGTCAGGCAGCTGAAGCGGCTGAGGGCATCCATTGAGAAGCACGAAGCTGAATTGATGGCGGCGCTGGCAGAAGACCTCGGCAAAAGTCCGGTTGAGGCCTACGCCACTGAAATTGGCTTCATCTACAAGAGTCTTTCAGACTATATAAAGCATTTGAAACGCTGGGCAAAGCCGCAAAAGGTGCGGACGCCGCTGTATCTTCAGCCGTCCAGGGGCTTTATTGTTCGTGAGCCCTATGGCAGCGTGCTGGTCATTGGGCCATTCAATTATCCGTTTCAGCTGGTGATCGAACCGCTGATTGGCGCTCTGGCGGCTGGAAACTGCGCGGTGGTGAAGCCCTCTGAGCTGACACCGGCTGTTTCAAGCGTCATCAAGAAGGTGATTGAGGGCGCTTTTGACAGAAAGTACGTCGCGTGTGTGGAGGGTGGGCAGGAGACCAACACGGCGCTGCTGCAATCGACTTTTGACTACATTTTTTTCACCGGAAGCGCAAAAGTGGGGAAAATAGTCATGGAGGCGGCTGCGAAGCATCTGACGCCGGTGACTCTGGAGCTGGGCGGAAAGAGTCCCGTGATCGTGGACAAGACGGCCCATATTAAAGAAGCTGCCCAAAGGATTATGTGGGGGAAGACCATAAACGCCGGCCAGACTTGTGTGGCGCCGGACTACATTTATGTACATGAGGATGTCAAAGCGGCCCTCGTCCTTGCCATGAAGGACAGCTTGCAGGCTATGTGGGGTCATGAGCATTACAAAAGAAATGGCTATGGGAAAATTGTAAATCACAGGCATTTTAAGCGGCTTACAGAAATGATGGCAAAAGATCAGCCTCATGTGATCTGGGGCGGTGGCCACGACGAAGCGCACAGACATATTGAGCCGACCTTGCTGCATGTGCCCGGGCGGGAGGCCGCCGTGATGCAGGAGGAAATCTTTGGGCCGCTCCTGCCCATTATGACCTACAGGGATCTGGGGCAGGTGATTGACGACATCAACCATCATCCAAAACCTCTGGCCCTTTATCTGTTCACGACAGATAAGAAGGTGGAGCGTCTGGTGCTTGAAAGCATTTCATCCGGAGGTGTCGCGATCAATGACACGATTACTCATGTGGCGCACCCCAATCTGCCGTTTGGCGGCGTGGGACAGTCTGGCATTGGACGCTATCACGGAAAACAAAGCTTTTTGACGTTTTCCCATTGTAAGAGCGTCCTCAAAAAAGGGCGGTTTAATGTGACGCTGGCGTACCCCAAATATAATGAGAAGCAGCTGAAGCTTCTGAGAAAGGTGCTGAAATAAATGACCTCGGAAAGTACTGTTGGTACACATGGTAAAACTGGTGCAGCTGGAGCGCACGGTGCATCTGCAAATGACTGTCAGCTGTTCAAGACGCTTATGGACGCGCTGGAATCAGGACACAGAGCTGTCCTGGCGACGACTTTAAACCAGGCGTCAGAGGGGAATGTTCTCGCGAAAAAACTTTTTACGAATAGCGAGCCTAACGAAAGTGAGGCGCTGTCTGATGATGCGCTGGAACTTTCCGCCTTCATTGAAGGCGGTCTCCAGCGCGGCGAATTTACCTTTGAGCAGGCTGAAGATGGGACTGCAACCCTTGTAGAGCCCTATTTCCCGGAGGCGCAGCTGGTGATTCTGGGCGGCGGGCACATTGCTGTCCCTTTGGCGGAATTTGGCGCCAAAGCCGGCTTTAAGGTCACTGTTGTAGATGACCGGCCGTTTTTCGCGAATAATTTCAGGTTTCCAGCGGCGGATAAAGTTATTTGTGACAGCTTCGACAATAGCTTTGACAGCCTTAAGCTCAACAAAGCAACCTTTGTAGTCATTGTTACCCGTGGACACCGCTATGACAAAGTGTGTCTGGAAAACGTTCTCAAATACGAAACCGCTTATGTTGGGATGATTGGTTCCAGGCGCAGAGTCACCGGTCTGAAGGACTTGCTCCTTTCAGAAGGGCAGGCTCCGGATAAGCTCGCGTCGGTCTGCACGCCAATTGGACTCGAAATTGGGGCGGTGACACCGGAGGAAATAGCAATTTCAATCCTGGCTCAGGTGATTCAGTACAAGCGAAAAGGTGATAAAGCGAACAGAAAAGCCAATAACTGGCCGGAACTGGATTTGACGGTGCTGCGTGAGCTCGCAAAACCGGATCAGGAGACCAGGGCATTGGTGACGGTGGTGGAGACCAAAGGCTCCGTTCCTCGAAGAGAAGGGGCAAAGATGGTGGTATGGATGGACGGCAGAACCATTGGCAGCATAGGCGGTGGCTGCAGTGAAGGAGAAGCCATTCAGACCGCCCGGGACGTGATCCGGGACGGCAGGTTCAGATACCTGGACATAGACATGACCGGTCAGGTGGCCGAAGACGAGGGCATGGTCTGCGGCGGTACCATGAAGGTGCTGATCACGCCTGTTTAGCAGCCGTGGTGCTTCGCCGGTTCACAGTACAGCATAAAGAAAACTGGAGGTGTACAGGGTGCACAAAATTTTCCTGAATAATCCCTTTGAGGCGGACCGTTTCGCGGCCATCCTCGAAGAAGAAGGCATTCCCCATACGGTTGTCGACCACGGCAGCCTGGTATTTGACGGCTTATACCAGATGACCATGGGCTGGGGCCATGTTGAGGTGCCAGAGGAATACCAGGTGCCTGCTGAAGCGCTCCATCAGGCGCTGATGGCTTCGATTGGGGAGGAAAACCCCAAAAATGTGATGCCGATGGTCATAGACCACCTCCTCGCAGTCGCGCAGCCCTATCTCGAAATGCGCACGATTAAAGACGCGGTCATAGGCCTTGCCTTGATGGCCATTGAGCTTGACAACGGTGACTTGGGCCTCGCTTACACTTTAAGGGAATCCCTGCCTCCTGGCTGTTCAGCGTTTGGCTTTGCGCAGGAGATTATTGGCAAGAACGCCTATGAGGTTGCCTTGATGGCCAAAGAGGGCCAAAATGATGTACAGCGCGGTGTGGGCGTTGCGGTTTTGACAGCGGGTTCCCGTCAGCTTGGTCTGCCCGTTGACAATGACCGTCATCCGTTCTTTGGCCTGGAGGTTACAGCGGAGGACACGGTTGGCATGATTGGGATGATTCCAGGCATCGCCAAGCGTTTTGCCCAGCAGGCCAAGTCACTCATTGTATTTGATCAGGCCATCTCCATGTATGAAAAAGGCGACGCTGAAGTTGCGCCTATGGAACAGCAGGCCGAGCTGCTGCCTAAATGCGACATTGTCATTATCAGCGGAACGACGCTGATCAATCAGAGTCTGGACGCGCTGTTATCCATGTGTACAAATGCCAGGGACATCATTCTTGTTGGCGCTTCAGCGCCCATGTATCCTGAGGCCTACCGGGGCACGGGCGTTTCGGTGCTGGCAGGGGCCTGGTGGGATGCGGCGCAAAAGGACGAATTGTTTAAAATCATTTCCTTGGCCGGTGGGATTGGCCACGTGCAGCGGATGACGATCAAGAAAGCGGTCAGAGTGGTCTGATGTGATTAGGGTGATGATCCGAAAAACGGTGAAGGCACTGAAATCAGGTTAGAGCGTTTAAAATAGTCCCACATTTGCAGAGTGGAAGTGAAAAAGACCATCGGCATATTTTTTGCCGATGGTCTTCCTAATGTACAGAGCTGAGGAAATGGAACGTGCGCCGGTCGCCCCCATTGTCCTAATCAAAAGCCAGGCTCATTAAACGCTCGATCTTTTGAAAGTCGATAAAGCGGCTTTCCCGAAGGATTTCTTTGCCTTCTTGAAAAATGAGCACCGTAGGCATGGCAAAGATGAGATGCTGTCCGGCAATGTCTACAAATTTGGTGGATTCTACCTGGGCAATTTTTACGGGAACCTCTGATAAAAGAGCCTCAAGCTTTGGTCGGACGGAGTGACAGACACTACAGTCCACTGAGCTGAAATAAACGACGAGGATCTCTTCACTCTCCAGAAGCTGCGTCAGATGGGCTTTGGATTCTATGGGGATCATGAGATTGGGCATAATGTTCTCCTTTACTGAAAGAAATTTATGAGTATGGGTCTTTTTATTCTAATTTTCATGACCAGTTGTAAATATGCTTCACAAACGCTATCATACCACGATCCTTGCAAATTTGTCTACCCCCCACGGGTATTGGGGGCGGTGTGTAAGAGACAATATTTGGGTATGAATCTTCAAAATATGACATGCAGTTTCGCATGGGGTGAGGGCAATGAGGATCGCGTATAAGCCGTGGCATCAATGTTTGCTCGCAGGCATTTTTATTGGTCTGAGCATCAGTCTTTTTAAGATTCTATTGCTGGATTGGGATGTCTTTACCCGTTTGACGACGGGGGATCCAGTTTTTTATGTTGGCGTCCTTCTGGCTTCAGCGGTTTTGATGCAATACTTTAAGCTTAAATACCCTATGATTCGTGGCTCCGGTTGCCCTCAGCTTAAAGGCGTCCTTTTAAATCAGCTGGAAATGAAGCCCGCTGCCGAGCTGCCACTGAAATTCAGCTCAGTTGTTTTAATGAATGGCCTCGGCTTATCTGCCGGGAGCGCAGGACCGGCAATTCAGCTGGGGGCCTATTTTGGGCAACTTATTCTGAAGGGGAAGAAGAACAATGATTTTCTTCTCAGCTGCGCCATGACCGCGTTCGCTGTTTTGTATGGCGTTCCCATGGCGGCCATTGCCTTTGGGATTGAGGAGTATCAGATGAAGCTCAAGGCTGAGAGGCTCTTTAGTTTGACGTTTATGATGGCCACGGCACTGGGCATTCGGCTTTGGCTGTTTGGTACTGCACCAACGCTGAGGTTTAAGATGGAGACTTATCCTTCCTGGCAGGGCTTGGGATTTCTAATTGCGGCATCACTGCTGGTTGGGCTGACCTATAAAATTACCCAGTTGTGGCTGGGGAGACTTTACAGATGGCGTCCGCTGATTTTTTTGCCGTTCTTAATGACGTTTTATTTCAGCAAAGCAATGCCCAAAATTTTGGGTGGCGGTATTCTTCTGTTTGATTTAATGGCTGAGCGTGGGGCGACGCTTCTACTTGGGACGGCAGTTGCATTATTGGCAGGAAAGATTATCTTCTCGTTATTTTGTCTCAGTTCTGGTGTTCCTGCAGGTGTGTTCCTTCCGACTTTGGCCATAGGCGGGATTTTAGGCAGTGTGACGGCGCTTGTTTCAATAGAGTATTTTAGTGAAGCTGCGCTGGCGTATAATGCTTACATAGTCCTTGGCATTGCCCTTGTCAGTACGGTAATTCTGAGAAGACCGTTCACTGGGGCGCTGCTGGCGGCGGAGCTGACGGGGAACTACGGCTGGATCCCCTATCTGCTTGTTTTATCCCTGATCGTCAATGGCATGCTCATCAGAACAGGGGATAAGCCACTTAATGAGGCTTTACTGGAGAAGCTGTTGGATGAGGATAAGGAAATTGACTACTGACGTCATAATTTCATCAATATGGGGTGAAATATTTATGGGCTTATGTTTTCACATTGGCCAATAGTTGTCTTAAAACAGGGTAAGAGTAAAACAGGAAGCATGTCCATTAAACATGCCTGTATAGAACCTATTCTTGGATCCATCTGTCAAGGAGATGAGATATTATGAGGAAAATGCTGCTACCTATAGATTCAAAGACTGTTCCGGAGAAAGTGATAAGCTATTTGAAGGATTTTGTGCCAGAAATGAATTATGAGGTCACACTCCTTAATGTCATTTCTGCAGATCGCGTCAGAAACAATAATGAAGCTGGCGTTGTGTATGCTGTGCCGCCACTGGATCTTGAAACACCATCCAAAGAAATGCTGGCTGGCTTTGAAGAAAAGCTAAGGGCGGCAGGAATTGATGCCATTACAACTATGACTGTGACTGGAGATCCTGCAGAAAGCATAGTCAAAATTGCGGAATCAGGCGGATTTCACATGATCATGATGTGTACCCATGGAATGGGCGCGGCAAAGAGACTATTGATTGGTTCTGTAACGAATAAGGTCGTCCATCATTCCAGTGTACCGGTGTTTGTCATTCGTGAATAAGACTTGCTTCACCGGCTGACGTGAAATACCAATAACTGATGGGTCCAAATCCACTGATGGTGTCTGAGAAGGCTGTCAGTGGATTTCTTCTTTGTTGGCATGTTCACAATGAATAGTTCAAATTGTGTAAAGGTTCAATAAACTGTGCATAGACAAGTCTTTTGCATATAGGATACACTATACGAAATATGCTTAAGGCTTATTAAGAGAGAGGACGTGGTTGAACTTGAAAATTGCAAGAACATTGACTGTACTAACCAGCATGCTGATGCTGCTGTGCCTTGGCCTTATTTACGGATGGTCTATCTTTGTCGCGCCCCTTGAAGCGGAGTTTGGCTGGGTCAGAGCTCAGACGTCATTGACGTTTACAATTTCCATGGCTATGTTTTGTATTGGTGGGCTGGCCGCTGGGATGCTGCTGATGCGGGGCGTCAAGAGAAGTTATTTGATGGTTTCTGCCGGCGTGTTGCTTCTGGGCGGGTTTTATGCCGCAAGCTACTCAGAGCAGCTGGCGCATTTTTACATATTTTATGGCGTGTTTTGCGGCTTTGGTGTAGGTGTGAGCTATAACTTGCTGATCAGTGCTGTCACAAAATTGTTTCCGGGAAAGCAAGGCTTTATTTCAGGCATTCTCATGATGAGCTTTGGTTTTGGCGGACTGGTGCTGGGATCTCTGTGCGCCTCGCTGCTGATCAGTTTGGGCTGGCGGAGTACATTTAAAATCATTGGAATTCTGATAGGTTTGATTGTGATTGTAGGGTCTGTCGTGATCGACATAGCCGGGAAAAAGCTTTCATCTCAGCTGCCTGTTCATGCTGTGGCGGGCGGCGGTAAGTCAGAAAAAGAAATTTCCGCTAAGGAGTACGCCGTCAGTGAAATGATGAAAAGTCCATCTTTTTTGATCCTGTTCGCCTGGCTGGTGCTCCTTAGCTCAGCAGGCCTGATGATTATTGGTCACGTCGCGCCAAGTATTCTTGAGCTCGGTGCTGAGCCTGCCACGGCGGCAATGGCTGTGGGTGTGGTTTCCGTTTCGAATGGCGTTGGGCGTGTTGTATTTGGTCTCGGTTTTGACCGGATTGGCATGAAAAAGACGCTGTGGCTGATCAATTTTTGCTTGCTGACAGCAGGGCTGCTGCTGTCGTTTGCGGTGAGTATCTCTAACATTGGTCTCCTGCTTCTTGGCTGCGCTTTTATGGGGATCAGCTATGGCGGCAGTCCGGTGTCGACCTCCGCTGTGGTTCACAAGCTCTTTGGACATCAAAACTTTTCGGGCAATTTCAGCGTTGCAGTCACAAACCTGCTTTTTGCGGCGCTGATTGGGCCTACGGTGGCGGCGAGCCTTCAAAGCAGCACCGGCAGTTACCAGACCAGCTTTTATGTGCTGATTGGGATTGGCATCCTGGCGCTTGGGCTTTGCTGGCTGCTGACGCGCAGAATCCAGGAAGCCTAAGCGGTGCTGAAGGACTTTTAACTTTTCGGTAGAAACATTAATTCGCTGATTATTGGCTAAGTGATAGTTGTTTTCAATTCGGGGTAAATATAGCCAGAAAACACAACCAAAAACGGTATACACGTTTCTGCTGGAGGTGTCAAAATGAAACTTGCCAAAGTCATAGCATGGCTTGGTCTTTTCGCCATGACCGCTGCACTTTTTCACGGCTTTACCAACGGAGATTTTTTCGCAGATGGCTCGAAGCTTCTGGCGAACCCATGGGGCATTGTCTCCATGGTGGACCTCTACACAGGCTTTGTCCTCTTTTCCATGTGGATTGTGTTCAGGGAAAGCAGCAAGGTCCTGGCTGCTGTTTGGGTCATCCTTATGATGATCCTGGGATTTTTCGCTGGTGCCCTTTATGTCCTTCTGGCGCTCTATCAATCCAAAGGCAGCTGGCTGGACTTTTACCTTGGGCACCATAAGGCGAAGCTGATGGAAATGGCGAAGCGTTAAGCTCTGGCGCACAGGATCCTTTGTTACAAAAAAGCAGCAGCTGTGACTGGCTGCTGAAGTCGACTTTTGCAGTCAATTTCTGCAGTCAGCCTACATCAACGAATCGAGGTGAAAGCCCATGCATAATCGAAGCGCGGAAATTATGGAGGAGCTCAAACTGGTGGTCTCGTCAAAGACTTTGGATGCTTTGCTTCCACCGCTTATTTTTGTCGTAGTTAATGGTGCGGCGGGTTTAACGACGGCAGTCATCATCTCTGTGGCGGCCGCGCTGTTGCTCAGCCTTGTCAGGGCCCTTCGCAGGCAGCCGCTGAAATATGCTTTTGGCGGTCTCGCCGGTGTCCTCGTTGCCTCGGGCTTCGCGCTCTTTGCGGGCCGTGCGGAAAACTATTTTCTCCCCAGAATTCTAAGCAGCGCAGCCATGCTGGCTGTTTCCCTGGTGAGTCTCATTGCCGGCAAGCCCCTGGCCGCTCTGGCCAGTCACTTGTCCCGGGGGTGGAATCTCGACTGGTACTGGCGTGCGGATGTTAAGCCAGCCTATAGAGAGGTCACTTGGCTTTGGGCAGCGCTCTTTCTGATGCGCCTTGTGATTCAAATCAATCTTTATTTCAGCGCGGATCTCGCCCGGATGGCCTGGGCAAATCTTTTGCTGGGTACGCCTGTGACGCTGACGGTGCTTGTCATCAGCTACCTTTACGGCCTCAGGCGGCTCCATCAGCTCGGCGGGCCAGGCGCTCACGAATTCGCTCATGGCGTTCAGCCGCCTTGGGAGGGGCAGACCCGGGGGTTCTAAGTTGAATTTCAAGTGCTGTTGCTTTGAAAATAGAAATGACCATCGGCATCAAGTCCTCTCTTAAGACTTTGCCAATGGTCATCTGAAGTCACATCACGTCATGTCGCAAACTGCAGGGCTTTAAAGAGTCCTGCTCTTTTTTATTTTATAATTCGATTTTGTCAGAAACGAGCGGTCAATAGTGATAACAGCATTGATTTGCCTCGCTTTCATTGCGGCTTCGATTTCATCCAAAATACGCTGATCACTTTTTTTGCAGTTATACGGCACGGTGACGTCAAAGACGATTTTTTTGAAGGCAGAGCCCCGAACCAGCCTGAAGTCGTGCAGTGTCAGAGAGTCATCCACTGCAGTGACAATTTCTTCTGTCAGCTGGCAATACTCGTTGATCAGCGGATCATCTTTAACCACAGGGTCCATGTGGATCACGAGGTGGATCCCCAGCTCGGACATGATATCCCGCTCAATGGTATCTATCAGGTCGTGGCTGACAAGGATGTCCACGGCGGCGTCTACCTCCACGTGGACGGAGGCGAACCAGCGGTTAGGACCATAGTTGTGGGCGACGAGGTCGTGAATGCCGCTGATCCCTGGATAGCGGTCGATATAATTCTCAATTTGCTCTGCGAGTTCTTCGGTTGGGCCCTGTCCCAAAATGCTGTCCAGCGTTTCCTTAAGGATGCCCAGGCCGGAATTCATGATGAACAGCGCCACCGCGATCCCCATGTAGCCATCCAGCTGAAAGCCAATCACTGGGCTGAGGACCGCTGAGATCAGGACAACCGTAGTCGCCAAGACATCTGCGAGACTGTCTGCCGCGGTGGCTTTCATCACGGAGGAACCAATGCGCTTGCCCAGGCTGGCATTGAAGCGTGTCAGCCAAAGCTTGACAAAGATCGAGAAGACCAGAATCCCCGCGGTGAGCCAGGTGAAATCCACCTCTGAAGGCTGCCGTATTTTGCCTATAGAGGTCTGAATCAGCTCCACGCCAATCAGCAGTATGATGATAGCCACCGTGGAAGCAGCAATGTATTCAATCCTCGCATGGCCAAAGGGATGCTCAAGGTCAGCGGGTTTATTCGATAGTTTGAAGCTGATCAACGAAATGACAGAAGACCCTGCGTCAGACAAGTTGTTGATGGCGTCGCCCGTAATCGCTATACTGCCGGACAAGGTGCCCGCAACAAATTTTATGGCAAACAGAAAAAAATTGACAACTATGCCGACAATGCTGGTCATAGTGCCATAAGCTTGCCTGACGTCAGGACTTTTTGTGTTTTCATGGTTCTTGACGAATCGATGGATTAAAAAATTCTGCATAAAGGTCACTCCGTATCGTGAGATGGTGAAGCGTGCTATGCTGCCAATTATTGGCGGTGTTTGTTCAAGTGGATTCTATTCTATCACAAATGTGTGGAATGTGACCGACGAAAACGGAAATTGAAGGGAAAAACTTGGTTGGGGACAGGGACATACCATAGGGGACAGGGACACACCAGAGGCGACTGGGCCGCGCTGCAAATGATCAAGGGGAAATGGCGTGATGAGTGCTATCCGCTGACACCGCTTTTCTCCTCTCCTGTAGGACGAGAGATCTGCGGGTGCCACCTTTCGACATCCGTTGCCTCTTTGTGTGTAATGATAACAATTTTGGTTATAGTGTTCACGTTTGCTATACCTACAATAAGGTATAAAGATAATGGAGGTGAAACTCAATGAAAAAATATCTTTTAATCCTTATGACGCTGTTTTTACTGGCCGCGGCACCGGCACCCGCGTTTGCGGCCTCAACTTTTCCTGATATCAACGGACACTGGGCCCAGCCCCACATTGAACACTTGCTGGGTCTCAATCTGATCAGCGGCTTCCCGGATGGGACATTCAAGCCTAACCAAATCATAACCCGCGCTCAGGTGGCCTCGATCCTGGCCAATGAGCTGGGCTTGACAGCGCAAGCGGCAGCTTTCCCGGATGTGCCCGCGAGCCACTGGGCAAACGGCGCGGTAGGCGCAATTGCGGCACATGGTACCATGAACGGTTATTTGGATGGCACCTTTAAACCGGATCAGGCTATGAACCGGGCGGAAATCGCGTCTGTTCTGTCAAGTGCTTACGGGTTTACCCAAAGCTCTGCGACGTCTCCGTTTAGTGACGTGACCGCCAGTCACTGGGCATTCGGTCCCATCATGGCACTGGTTGACGGCTATATTACGGAAGGTTACCCGGATGGGACATTCAAGCCCAATAACGCCATGACCAGAGCTGAATTTTCTGTATTTATGGCCAAAGCCATCCATCCACCTTTCGTAGTTCCAACCATGCTTCAGGCAAAGGCGCTGACCATAGCCCAGATCCTTAAGGATGAGGACATGACTCAGCTGGCAACCCACGTTCACCCGGTCCTGGGTGTCCGGTTCTCGCCGTACTATTATATTGACAACACCCACAAAGTGGTTTCCGCGGCAGCGCTTCCCGGCCTTCTTGCTGACAACACCGTTTATTTCTGGGGCATTCAGGATGGGAGCGGCTTCAACATTGACGAGACGCCGCAGGATTATTTTGACCGTTATGTCAACGCCCGGGATTTCACCACTCCGGACCAGACCGTCTATAACACAGTCGTTTCCCGGGGCAACATGATCAACAACATCCCGAACTATTACACCAGCGGAATCTTCGTGGAGCTCTATCTGAACGGCATTGACCCGCAGTATGGCGGCATGGATTGGCGCAGCCTCTATCTCGTCTTTGAGCTCTACAACGGCGACTACTACCTTGTAGGCATTGCCAACGGTGAGTGGACGACTTAAAAAGCAAAGATTTTTGCCGATGGTCCCATACCTGCATTTTCCTCGCAACATTCAGGAGGGGACAGGGACGCACCATTGGGGACTGGGACACACCGTTGATTTAATCCGTAAAAAAACCGCCTCTTTTTCGCCCTGTACAAGGCGATTAAGAGGCGGTTTTTATGTGCGTTGAACTTGTCATCTAAGTTTAAAAATCTGGATTTCAACAAACTCTCCGTCTCCTTTTTTCAAACTGCCAACAAAGACCCCGCTTCTGAGATAGTCATAGGGGCTGCCTTCCCGAACTGTAAAACGGGGGACGGTTCGAATAAATGGCTTTGGTTCAGTATCTTCACCGTAGCCTTCGTTTTCAATAGAAATCAACTCTCCGTCATCCGTTTCAATAGTGTACTTAGCGAAGACATGACGGAGCTTGCCGCCAATCAGACTGTTCCAGTCTGCGCCGCCTGGAATGACTCTGCCCTTCATGCCTGGCCCTTCAAAGGAGCCGCCCGTAATTGGGATGACCTTCAGGTGTCCCTTAACTGTGTCACCGACGATCTGATGCGCGCCAATGTCCACTTTTAAGGTCATGATTAAGTCCGTTTCAAGCATCATTGATTTAATCCTCCTTTGGCGTTTTTTAATCCTGATATTTTGTCTGGAAGGATTTTAAGTACCGCTGGGTGGCCATTTCAATTTCAGAGGGCAAATCGTAGCTGCCGTCACTGCAACACCAATCCAAAACGACGCCGTTGTAAGTGATGATCAAGTGTCTGAAAAAGTATTCGAAAGTGACCTCTTGAATAACCTCTCCGTTTTTTTGAATTTCTTGAAAAATCGATTTGAAAAGTTTAAGTACAGGTCGCTTTTCCGGATCAAAAAAGTTGTGATATCCACCTGATAAAGGATCTGAGTCAAGACTGCTGTGGAGCTTGTGCCGCATAACTTCTACGCCTCTTTCCACAGTAATTTCGCCGTAAAAATACGACATATCCTGAAAAATTTTCAGCGAAGGCGGCATTTTTAACAGCTGGGCAATTTTTCTTTCGACGATTTGGTCTGTGTCCAAATGAATCTGCTCAATGACGGACTCTTTCGTGCTGAAGTGGTAATAAAATGCGCCCTTTGTAACATTGCAAGCAGCACAGATTTCGTCTATAGTGACATTTTGATAACCTTTGGTTTTGATCAGCTCTATAGCCGCGTCAAAAATTTTCTTTTTTGTCCTGGCACCGCGAGGAACGCGCTTATTAGTTTGGATCTCCATGGGCTGCCTCCTTTGAATCAATTTGAATCATTATGAATCCATCGGTCATCTTTTTTCCATTTGAGCAAATGTTTTGAGATTCGTCAAGGCTTGGCATCAAGAAATTTAGACAAAAAGAAATATATTTTTTTCTTGGTTAAAAGGCGTTGACACTCAGTTAAAATGCATTTATTATAAAACATACCCGGAGTATTTTTCAGAAAAATACCGAAAGTATGAAAAGTGCAATGACATTGATCACGAAAATGAATTGACCTGCAACTTGACTTAATTTGAACAGAGCTGAAGTTGACGCATAGTTTTGACATGGCGGATGCTCGAAAATATTTTGAGGAGGAGAAGGCATGAATTATAAGCCGCATCCAGGCTATGAATCCCTCTGGAAGGTGAAGATGGATTTTGAACCGGTGGATCAGGATAAACCTGTTGAAAATGCTCCTATCATCCGTGAATTGATGATGAACTTTAAAGCTCCGGAGGGGATTGAGATTTTGGATTTCAAGGTCCCTGGTAAAAACGGTGCACCTGAAGTTCCTGTCAGGGTTTACAGGAATAAGGATGAGAAAAAAGTCCCTATGGTGCTCAATATCCATGGTGGCGGTTTTGTCAGCGGGGACCTTGACAATGACAACATCAGAGCTTCGAAAATTGCGAAGCATGTAGGTTGTACCGTGGTCTCAGTGGGTTATAGACTGGCGCCGCAAGCAGTTTTTCCAGCTCAGCTGGAGGATGCCCTGGCGGCACTTGAGTACGCCATTACCCATGCCGATAGTCTCGGTATCAACCCTGAAAAGATTGGTGTGTTTGGTACAAGCGCAGGGGGCTGTATTTCAGCGGGTCTATGTCTTTACCTCAGAGACCATGGCGGACCAAAAATTTCTGCGCAGGTACTCAATTTCCCGGCACTGGATTATCTTGCGACGTCCACTTCAGCCCTTCAGTTTTATGACGACGCGCCGCTTGTCCAGGGTGATGGTTTGTCCAACGTATGGAAATTATATTTGGGAGGCTTCAAGGGCGAAATACCATCGTACTACGCGGTTCCAGCACTTGCCAGAGACCTGTCCGAACTGCCGCCGACCTGTATGATCGTCAATGAATATGATCCCCTAAGGGATGAAGGCATTGATTACGCAAGGCGATTAATGTCGTTCGCAGTGCCTACGGAGCTTTATTCCTTGCCACGCGTGCCTCACGGCTTTGATTTGATTTCAGCACCGTTGACAGACTGGATTCGAGAAGCGATCTACAGGACTTTTAAACGAGAATTTGGAATGCTGTAGAAGGGAGGACGCATGATGAAAGCTTTGAAGTGGCTGGATCAAAATTTTGAACGCGTCATGTTGGTTTTTCTGCTCGCCGTGATGTCGTGTCTTTTAATGTATCAGATCATAATGCGTTATGTTTTCGGGAATGCTTTGGCCTGGGCCGAAGAGCTTGCCAGGTATTGCTTTATAGTTTCAGCTTATATGTGTATAGGCTACTGCATAAAGAAGGACTTGCTGTTCAGGATTGATGTCTTGTTTAACCTTTTGCCAAAGGTATTGAGAAAAGGGCTGGATATTCTGATGTGGACAGTGACCGTGGCCTTTTTCATTTACTGTACTTATTACTCGGTCATAGTGACCCAGCTTGCCTTTGAATCCAACACGTTTAGTCCGGCTTTAGAAATCAAAACGGGTTACATATATGCATTCGCAACCCTTGGTATGGCCCTCGCAATGTATAGAAGCATCCAGTACCTGATCAGAATCATCGTTCAAAAACCTGAGATTCAAAGAGAAGCTGACGTCGAAGAAATTTCTGACGCGAAAGGAGCATAGAGATGTTGTCTATTGTCCTGATCTTATTTGTCGTACTTCTGGTCATAGGCTTTCCTATTGCCATGGCCATAGGCTTCACAACATTTCTGCCAGGCATGATCAATCCCGCTTTTCCGGCCAACGCCCTTTATGTTTTAAGATCTATGATAGGCGGGGTCGACAGCACACCCATTCTGGCGATCCCACTGTTCATGCTTTCAGGGATTATCATGTCCCGCGGTGGAATATCAGAGAGGCTGTTTAATGTGTTTGCGTTTCTCGTGGGCAAAAGAACTGCTGGCATTCCAATGGCCGTGGTCATCACCGCTGTATTCTACGGTGCTATCAGTGGATCAGGCCCGGCAACCACTGCGGCTGTGGGGGCAATGACTATTCCAATCCTCGTTTCCCTGGGTTATGACAAAGTTTTTTCCGCAGCGCTGGTTGCGGCTGCAGGCGGGATAGGCATTATTATTCCACCAAGTATTCCCTTCATTATGTATGGCATGATGACAGGCACTTCTGTTGGCGCGCTTTTTACAGCAGGCTTTATTCCCGGGATTATGATCGCGGCCATGCTCATGACCTATGTTTACATCTACTGTAAAGTCAAGGGTGAGGATAAAGAAAAGATTGCTGCCAACTATGAAAAGCTTAAGGCAAAGGGTTTCCTGGGCGTTATGAAAGAAGGCTTCTGGGCGCTCCTGACGCCGGTGATTATTCTTGGCGGTATCTATGCCGGGGTTGTAACACCGACAGAAGCCGCAGTCCTGTCCGTATTTTACGCGCTTTTGGTCAGCGTCTTCGCTTACAAGATTATTAAAGTGCGGGAAATTCCGTCCTTCCTGGACGGCGCGGTTCAAGCCTATGCACCTATAGCCCTTCTCTTGGGATTCGCCATAGCGTTTTCAAGGGTGCTGACGTTACTGAGGGCGCCTCAAATATTGGCTGAGTATTTCACGACGTCTTTTTCAAGTGGCATCATGTTCCTGATGCTCTTTAACGTCATAGTCTTGATTATAGGTATGTTTATGGATGCAGGCCCTGCGGTTGCGATCCTGTCGCCTATGCTCATGGCCATCCTGACACAGTTTGGCATTGATCCGGTTCATTTTGGCATTGTCATGGTCTTCAACCTGGCAATTGGATTCATTTCGCCGCCCTTTGGCCTCAACCTGTTTGTGGCCAGTCCTATGGCAGAGGTGTCCGTCAGTGTTCTGGGCAAAAAAGCGCTCGCCTTTTGCGGAGTTTACATAATAGCGCTGGCGTTGATCACTTATATTCCTCAAATTTCACTGATTCTCGGCACTTTGATTTAGTAAGGCACTGGCATCAATCAAAGGAATGTGTTTAGGCGGCTTTGCCGTTTGAATAAATATTATGAGGAGGTCATACGAATGAAGAAATTACTGAGCTTAATATTAATTTTGATCCTCGCTTTTTCTGCTACAGCATGTGGTGGAACTGCTAAAGCCCCTGCTGCTGAGGTGCCGGCTGAGAATCCATCGGCAGAAGCACCTGAATCTGAAGCTGTGCTCCCAGCGGATGGTCCAACTTTCAATCTGATTTTGGCACATGGCGCGCCTGAGCAGTCGGATGGCCACAAAGGCACACTCTACTTCAAAGAGCTCATTGAAGCACGTTCCGGCGGCAAAATCACGGTAGAGTCTTATCCGGGGTTCCAGCTTGGCAGCGTTGGCGAGTTGATTCAAAACCAGAAATCAGGGCAAATTGCCATGACGGTGGGTACGGCTGGCGGCTCCACTTCTAAAGCGCTTGCGTTCCTGGACCTCCCTGCGCTTTATGGAGATATAGAGAAAGCGACGGCCGTTGTAGCAGAGGGCACTAAGGCTCGCGCGCTGATCGACCAGGAGTACGGCAATCTTAATGTCAAAGTTCTCAGCATCATGCCAATCACATACAGAGTAACCAGCAGCAATAAAGAGGTTCGCAGCTTTGAAGACTTCGCGGGTCTCAAGATCAGAACTATGGAAAATCCGCTTCACATGATGTTCTGGCAAGCGATTGACGCCAACCCAACGCCACTGGCGTTCAGCGAGCTCTATGTCGCGCTTCAGCAAGGTCTCGTAGATGCTCAGGAAAACCCGCTTGATACTATTTACAACAGCAAGATCTATGAGCAGCAGAAGTACATTGTTAAGTCCAATCACGTCATGTTCTACAATGCCTATACCATCAACAAGGACATCTGGGCCAGCATGCCGCCTGAATATCAGACGCTGATTACAGAAACTGTGGTTGACCTTGAGAAGTGGGTCCGTGAAACAACGGATACCTCGTTGGTCGCTTTTGAAGAGAACCTTGTGAATGAAGGCCTTGAAATCATTGAATTTACAGAAGAAGATTTCGCTAAGATGAAGGAAGCTGCTCAGCCGGTCTTTGACGAAGCGCGCGCCCTTTGCGGGGATGAGGTCATAGACGAAGTGCTTGCGACAGTAGCGCAGTAAAAAGGAGCAGTAGTCGAATTCCAAGTGAATGTCACTAAAAAACGGAAGGCTTGCCGAGCCTTCCGTTTTTGTGGTGCGCCTGGCATGGGCGCACGCTCGTCGGTGAAAGTCCGATACGTGGTCTGGTAGTGCCAACCATTAGCCAAGAGCAAGGGTGTTCTCCGCGAGGTGAATACCGATGAATTCCTCAAGTCAAAAACAACGGCTGCAGAAAACTTCATATGAAGGCCATCCGCCTAGGGTAGAGTTGGAAATCCAAGAAATAACGGAAGCGCATAGTTTGGACATGGCGGAACCATCCGGGAAAGAAGGGCTATCAACTTAGAGACCATCCGATGCTGCAGGAGGGGACTGGGCCGCCCTGAAATATTCAGGGAATAATGGGTAAGAATAGCGCAGCGGAAGCAATTCTTTAAACCATTTTGGAGGTGTTTATAATGCTGGAACTGCCTGAAGCCAAGATAATAGCAAGGCAGCTTGGGGAAACGGTCTGTGGTCGTGAAATCATAACTGTGGTGATGAATAACGCGCCACATAAATTTGCATTCTATTCAGGAGATCCAATACATTATCAAAGCTTGCTTAAAGGTCAGCGCTTTGAGACCGCGCTCGCCTATGGCGGTATGGTAGAACTGAGGTCACATGATATCAGAATGGTGTTTTCTGACGGCGCCAATCTTAGATTACATGATAAGGGTGTTCAAAGACCCCATAAGCATCAAATGCTTATTGAGTTTTCTGATGGCACCGCTTTGAGTGGTGTTGTACAGATGTATGGTGGTTTATGGTGTTTCAAGGAGAGCACCTTTGAAAATGCGTATAGAAAGGCGGCATTGGAAAAGCCATCACCTTTGACCTCTGCCTTCAGCAAAGATTATTTCCAAGCGCTGATCGGGCTTGAAAACGTTCAAAAGTTAAGCGTAAAAGCGTTTCTGGCAACTGAGCAACGCGTTCCGGGATTTGGGAATGGTGTGCTGCAGGATGTCTTGTGGTCTGCCCATATTCATCCAAAAAGAAAAGTTCATTCATTGGACCTCTCTGAAAAAGATCTTTTGTATCACAGCATCAGAGAAGTCCTTGGACAAATGTTATCTTTGGGCGGCAGGGATACTGAAAAAGATCTATTTGGAAAAAACGGTGGATATTATACACACATGAGCAAGCTACACGCAGCGGAAGGCTGTGCGATGTGTGGCGGAACTATTTCTAAAGAAGCGTACCTGGGGGGCAGTATCTATTATTGTTTGAAATGTCAAAAGCTATAGCGCTGTCAGCATTTGAAGATAAACAGGTGATGGCAACTGTAAACAGATAAAAAACCATACAGACACAGAAGGAAGGCTCAATACGCTGAGCCTTCCTTTATTGTTAGTTATAATTTTTTCTTCGTTCTCCTGGATTTCTTAGACGCACAGGACAAATCCAGCGTAAAGTCTATGAGCCTCATGTTATAGCTGACCGCGTCATCCACGTTTTCAAATTCCCCTGAGATAACGGCGTCCAGGGTTGCACGGTAGAGATTGATCATTATCTCATTGATCGTTTCAAGCTGGTCCTCAGGGATCTCCGAGCCAAGCTTCTTGCTCATAATAGCCATATTCCTCTTCTTCAGGTCACCCTCCCTCAGCATGGGAATCAAATCAACCCTGTGCTCCCCAAAGTTTTCCGGAAAAATGTCGAAATAGGTTTCGATCATTTGCTTGAGCTCATTTTTATGAGGACTGAAAAAGATCAGTTTGAAGATCTTTGGATTCTCAAAGGAATGCTTTGAAAAAAGCTCCCATGTTTTGAGAAAGATCTCTCGAGGTACATCTGTACCTGCCACAAAATCATCCAGCTCAGCATAATACGATTTCAAATAGGTCATGGAAGCATAGCAGATCAGATGGTCTAAATTGCTGAAGTAGTTGTAAAGCGTCGCACTGTTGTAGCCGGCCAGATCTGCGACTTTTCTGGCCGTGATCTTTTCAATGCCTTCATCTATAAGTAACTTATGGGCAGCTTCTATGAAATATTTCATAATACGACTCTTCTGAAGATCCTTCTTGGCCATTGCGAATTGGGTCATTACTTCACCTCATTTATGTCTGTGTTGTTATCATAATAGCACAATAACTTAGTATAACTCAACAGAGGAAATGGCAAAAGCTTCTAAATGATCGAAAAATATAAACGCGATTATTAAATAAATCTATTTACAAAATAAATCCATTCGAATATACTATATATGTAATTAATAAATTATTAACAATCAACCAAGGCACGCATTCTGACAAGGGGTGAAATTGAAGTGAGATTGGAAATCGGAAATTTCTTAGTACGCGACATCCAGTTCGGCGCAAGCACTGTGTTTGAGAACGGCGTCCTCACCATCAACAAGGAAGAGGCCATCGCATTTTTGAAGGATGCTGATGAGCATTTGACAGAAGTGGATCTTCAAGTTGCAAGACCAGGAGAATCTGTACGCATTGTACCGGTCAAAGAGGCTATCGAGCCAAGAACACGCGTTGGCGCTGAGCACCCTGTTTTCCCGGGCGTCACTGGCGAGGTCTTCCAGGTAGGCGAAGGCAGAACCCACGCTTTAAAAGGCATGAGCGTTCTGGCTGTAGGCAAACACTGGGGCAGCTTCGGGGATGGCTTGATCGACATGGCTGGAGAAGGCGCTAAGTTCACTTATTATTCACAATTGGTCAACCTTTGCCTCGTCGCGGATACGGACGAAGCCTTTGAGAGAAACGAGCAGCAAAAGAAGAACCACGCACTTCGCTGGGCAGCCCATCGACTTGCAGAATACCTTGGAAATACCGTTAAGGAGCAGACGCCTGAGAGCGTTGAAGTCTTTGAGCTCGAGCCTGTTACAAAGCGCAGCACTGAAATGAACGCGCTTCCGTCGGTAGTCTACGTCATGCAGCCGCAATCCCAAATGGAAGAAATGGGCTACAATGACCTTCTCTATGGCTGGGACCTCAACCACTTCATCCCTACGTTCATGCATCCAAATGAAGTCCTTGACGGCGCGTTGATTTCAGGCTCTTTCATGCCTTGTTCCTCTAAATGGGCGACTTATGACTTCCAGAACAATCCAACCATCAAACGCCTTTATGACGAGCATGGCAAGTCCCTGAACTTCCTTGGCGTCATCATGAGCAACCTCAACGTTTCCCTGGAGCAAAAGCGACGTTCGGCACAATTCGTGGCGAAAATGGCGAAGCTGCTGGGCGCTGATGGCGCTGTCCTGGCGGAGGAAGGCTACGGCAATCCGGATGCGGACTTTATTGAGTGCTTCGTAGAACTTGAAAATGCAGGCGTTAAGACCGTCGGCATCACCAACGAGTGTACCGGCCGTGATGGCAAGTCCCAGCCACTCGTTACACTGGATGACAAGGCGAATGCCATTGTTTCCTGCGGCAACGTTTCAGAGCTTATAAAGCTTCCGCCGATGGACGTAGTCATTGGCGAACTGGCAGCGCTTGGCAGAGATGGCTTGTCCGGCGGCTGGGAGGACGATGAAAAACTCGGGCCTTCAGTACGTGAGGATGGCTCCATCATCCTTGAGAACAACTCAATGTTCTGCGGCGATCAGGTATGCGGATGGTCACCAAAGACCATGGCAGAATTTTAGAGGGGGGAGATCATCGTGAAAAAAGCGATTTTGTATATCAATCAGTTTTTCGCAGGGATCGGCGGAGAGGAAAAGGCTGACCACGCGCCTGAAATTCGTGAAGGTTTGGTCGGACCAGGCCTTGCCCTGGCGGCAGCTCTCAAAAATGCCGAAATTACACACACGATCATTTGCGGCGACAACTTTATGGGCTCACGTCAAGACGAAGCCATTGCAGCGATTGAAGGCTTCCTGGCAGACAAGGAATTTGACATTTTCTTCGCAGGTCCGGCATTTCAGGCAGGCCGCTACGGAAATGCCTGCGGCGTTGTCAGCAAATTTGTCCAGGACAAGTATGGCGTCGTTGCCGTCACTTCCATGAATGAAGAAAACCCTGGTGTCGAGATGTTTAAGAAAGAAGTTTACATCTTCCCAGGTGGCAAGAGTGCTGCAGCTATGAAGGCGGATACGCAGAAAATGGCGGCGTTCGGCGACAAGCTCCTCGCGCTTCCTGAAGGCGAAAAGCCTATGTTCCTGGCAGCTGAGGAAGGCTTCTATCCAAGAGGCGTCCGTCACCAGATCTGGCGTGAAGACCAAAAGCCAGCTGCGGATCGCGTGGTTGAGATGCTTATCAAAAAGCTTGCTGGAGAGCCTTTCCAGACGGAGCTTCCAATTCCTAAGATAGATCGCGTCGACATAGCGCCTCCAATTGAAGATCTTTCCAAAGCGACTATCGCGATCATCACCAGCGGCGGTATTGTACCGGTTGCTAACCCAGACAGAATTCAGTCTGCGTCCGCAACCCGTTGGGGCCGTTATGACATTTCTGAACTCCTTGATCTGGAAACTGGCGTCTTCAAGACGATCCACGCTGGCTTTGACCCTGCAGCGGCAGATGCGGATCCGGATGTCATAGTTCCGATTGACGCACTCAGAGCTTATGAGAAGGAAGGCAAGATTGGCAAGCTTCACGAATTCTTCTATAGCACGGTAGGTACAGGTACAACTGAAGCTGAAGCGGCCAGAATGGCCAAAGAGATGATCCCGTATCTTCGCGAAGCTGGCGTGGATGGCGTTATTCTCACCTCGACGTGAGGCACTTGTACACGTTGCGGTGCAACGATGGTTAAAGAAATTGAAAAAGCCGGTTTCCCAATTGTTCAAATGTGCAACCTGATTCCGGTCGCTAAGACAGTGGGCAGTAACAAAATCGTTCCTACGATTTCAATCCCTTATCCGCTTGGAGATCCTTCGACGACGAAGGAAGCCCAGTACAAGCTTCGCTACCATAGGGTTGGCGTAGCCCTGGATGCTCTTACTGCTGATGTTCGCGAGCAGACGGTGTTCCCGGTTAAGTTTTAGTGTATGCTGGATGAAGATAGGATGGTAACTTACAGTTAGAGTTTAATAAAAGGAAGGCCGCTCCCCCTGAACTGCGGGGGAGCGGCCTTTGTTCGTGTGTGACGGGAATTGACGCTGGTGGGGGACAGGGACAGACCAAAAATCTGGTTGGGGACAGGGACGGATCAATAAGGTATTATTAAAAGAGACAAAAAGATGGGGGCGAAGGGAAAATGATCGAATATAGAACCTTGGAACAAAAGGACTGCAGCAAAATTAAAGACATTGACGCCTCTCAGTATATAGGCAGAGCCTGGCGTAAAGTAGAGGGGCAGCTGCAGCTTGTTAAGATCGATTATTTGGATCCGAGCTGGCCTAACGGCTATGAGACCCACTATAATAATTTGCTTGAAGCGGTTGAAGGGGATGGTGCCGCGGTAGGGGCCTTTGACCCGCAGGATAAAATGCTTGGGTTTGTCGCGCTGAAAGGTCAGTTATTTGGTGAAACGGCGCGTTACATGCTTCTGGACCAGCTCTTCATCACGCGGGAGGCCAGGGGAAAGGGGCTTGGACGGCAGCTGTTTGGGATCGCTGCTGAGACCGCGAGGGGCCTTGGGGCAGAAAAGCTCTACATTTGCGCTGGGTCCGCGGAGGAGACCATTGCTTTTTACCATGCGGTAGGGTGTGTCGCCGCAGTGGAAATTAATCCTGAGCTGTTCGACGGGGATCCACGGGACCTTCAGCTGGAGTATGTACTTTGAACTTTTGAAAAGTAAAATAAACAAAAATTCTCATACATATTCAAAATATTCAGAAAATAAAACATCTATAAACACTTTTTAAACGGCTTCTGTGTAAAATGATATTAAGCAACGTGCTTGACGCGAAAGAAATCGTTCTTATCATTCTATTATGGAGGTCGTGTTATGGAAAAAAACAAATTATCCAAGTCTCAACCGTCGTTTGCCATTTCGCTATTAATTGTCGTGTTCCTATTCGCCTTGCTCATTATTCAAGTTTTGCAAATTGGCTCACCGGACATACATATGACACTCGTTTTTGCCATAAGCTTTGCTGCAATATTATTGATGGCAACGGGAACACCTTGGTCGCAGATCCAGGACGGCATTGTCCATGGCTGTAAAATTGCGACTATTCCAATGCTGATTTTGATGTTTATTGGTATGCTGATTCCTGCCTGGATTGCTTCAGGCACAATTCCAGTCCTAATGTATTATGGACTTCAGCTGATCTCACCCTCTATGTTTCTTGTGACGGCAGCTTTGATTTGCACGATTGCTTCTCTGTCTACAGGAAGCAGCTGGACGACGGGCGCAACCTTTGGCGTTGCCTTCATGGGGATTGGCCTTGGACTTGGCATCCCAGGCCCTATGGCTGCAGGTGCAATAATATCAGGCGCAATTATTGGCGACAAGCTTTCGCCGCTTTCAGATTCAACGAACCTCGCCGCAGGTGTGTGTGAAACAGATTTATTTAAACACATCAAGAGTATGCTGTATACGACTCTTCCTGCATTTGTAATCTCCCTGATAATCTACTTTATTCTTGGGATGGGCTACAATGCAACCTCTGTGGACACAACAGCCGTTGAGACCATACTTTCCGGACTATCCGCGAACTTTAATGTGACGCCAGGCATTGCCCTCGTCACCTTGATCCCGCTCGTACTCGTTGTCGTAATGGCATTTAAGCAAGTCAGCGCCATTGCCGCCATGGTCATTGCTTCATTAGTGGGTATGGTTTTGGCTATTGTGATCAATGGCTATTCGCTTTATGAGATGATGGGCTATATGAACTACGGATTTTCAATTGATACTGGGATTGCGGATGTCAACCGACTTTTAAACCGCGGCGGATTACAGTCTATGATGTGGACAGTCTCGCTGGGCTACTTGGGGCTCAGCTATGGCGGCATTCTTGAAAAAACCGGCACTCTGGATGCGCTGCTTGGCAAGATGGCTGTCATCACAAGGAATGCCAGAAACCTTATTATCACGCATGTATTCTCTTCAATAGCCGTCAATATGCTGTCTGCCAGCCAATATGTCGCCATTCTGATTCCGGGCAGAATGTATTTGTCATCCTATGACCGACTTGGCATAAAAAGGTATGTTGCGTCAAGAACTTGCGAAGACTCTGGAACAGTTACCTCTCCACTTGTTCCATGGGGCCTGTGTGGTGTCTTTTTCGCAGGCACCTTGGGTGTGGCGACCTTAGATTACCTTCCATTTACCTATCTGGCGCTTTTCACGCCTTTGGTCTCAATTCTTTACGCCGTGACTGGAAAATTCATATGGTATAACACCAAAGAGGAGCAGGAGGAAATTAACAAGGAGTACAATTCCCTGACGAGCTAACAACGATAGGAGAGGCCGGAATGAAAATGGAACAAAATGAAGTCATTACATTGCTCCAGGCGCTTGTCGCTGTGCCAAGCCCATATTTCAAAGAAGAGCAGATCATGGCATTGGTAAATGACTGGTTTATTTCAAATGGCTTTAAACCTGTCGTTCATGACTATCATGAAGACCAAGTGACGGATTTTCACGGAAAGAATTTAATTGTGACACTGCAAGGCAGTCAGCCGGGACCAACCATTTGCTTTAACGGACACCTGGATTCAGTCCAGCTCAGCAGCGGCTGGACCAAAGACCCCTATGCGGGAGACCGTGAGGGAGACCGGTTGTACGGGCTTGGCGCCTTGGACATGAAATCCGGATGTGCAGCGACCATGATCGCCCTGAAAGCCTTTAAAGCCCAGCACCAAGATTTCAAGGGGAAAATTATCAGCACCTATGTGTCTGTCGAGGAAGGCCCCTATGGGATGGGAACCAACGCCCTGATTGAAGAAGGCCTGCTTGAAGGTGTGGATATATCCATAGTCACTGAGCCCTCAGCTGGATTTACCCATAAACCGTTTCCCGTGGTTTGTTTGGGCGCGAGAGGCGGCTATGGGCTTGAAATCGAATTCTTCGGAAAAGCTGCTCATGCCGCGCTACCCAGCGAAGGCGTCAGCGCCGCTCTGGATGCGGCAAAAGTCGTCGCGGCTTTGGAAGACGTCGAGTACAGGGTAGATCCACATTTGGGGACAGGGGCTGCCTGTGTCGTCGGTCTGGAAAGTGACGGTGGCGCTTGCAGCGTGCCGGATTACGCGAAAATCAAGCTTTTCTGGCATATTGTCGTCGGTGAGAATGAGGATACCATCCGGGAAGAAATTGAGAAAGCCATAGACAGGGCCAGCATCCGCTCAACCTGGAAGATCAACTTTCGGGAGGCGCCAAGCGAGGGGTCAAAAGGCTTCATGCCCTTTACCGTTTCAGAGACTCAGCCGATGGTCGCGAAATTCCTAAAGTCCATAAAACAGACTTTGGATACCGATTATGAAATTGATTATTTCCAAAGCATTGGCGACTTCAACTATCTTGGCACCCGTCTCAACGCGCCAACCATCATCTTTGGGCCTTCAGGCGGAAATTTTCATGGACCGGATGAATATGTCGATATAGAGTCTGTTGTCCAAACCGCACAGGTCATTTATCAATACCTGGTGGATACACTTTCCATTGACCATTGAGTGGATTTGCTCACTCACGCTGAAAAATACACAAATGAATAGAGATAGACAAGCCAGGGCAAATGCTCCTGGCTTTCTATGCTGAAATAAGGGGGATTACAGATGCAGAGAGAAGCCATGGATTTACTGTTGATGGGGGGCCGTATCTACACCTTCAAAGAAGAAGGCGATACGGTTGAAGCTTTGGGAATCAAGGCGGGCAGGATTGTTTTCGCCGGACGTCTTGAGGAAGCGTTAAAGCATGATATAAAAGAAACCTGTGACCTTAAAGGGAAAACAGTTATTCCGGGGCTGGGGGATTCGCACCTTCACCTTTATGCCTATTGTCAGAATCAAACTTATGTGGCCCTGGATGAGACCAGGAGCATGGAAGCGTTTAAAGCGAAATTGATCGAAAAAGCCAAAAAAACAGAGCCTGGAGAGTGGATTCGCGGCGCTGGGTTCGATCAGACAAAATTCGTGGAGAATCGCATGCCAACGCGCCACGACCTGGATCAGGTCAGCACGGACCATCCAATTGTCGTGCGGCGCTGTTGCCTGCACGTCCTCGTGGCCAACTCCGCGGCCATTGAGCTTGCGAAGATCAATGACCAAACCGATCAGGCATTCCCTGGTATGATTGAGAGAGATGAAAAAGGAGATTTGACGGGTGTGTTTAGGGAACAATCGGCAAAGCTCTTTGACGATATAATGCCGGACCCGCTTAAAACCGCTGACGTAAAAAAGCGCGTCATGGCTCAGGTCCTGCAAGATATGGCCTCCAAAGGGATCACCACCATTCATACCTATGCGGCCAAGCTGTGGCGCTATGAGGAGAGCATTGATCTTTATCGTGAGCTGGAAGAAGAGGGGCGCTTGCCAATCAGGGTAACGGTCTGTAAAGATGAATTCTTTGAAAAGGCTCAGATCGGTCCTCAGGATAGGAAGCCGGGTGACAAAACCATGTACGGCGCCTACAAAATATTCACGGATGGGTCCCTGGGCGCCAGAACTGCTGCGCTGACAGTGCCTTATTCAGACGATCCCGGAAACACAGGGATTCTGTGCGATCCTGAGGTGCTGAAAGAAACCGTTGCGAATGCCTGTCTCAGGGGGATGCAGCCAGCGATTCATGCCATTGGCGACCGGGCAATGGAAGCCACACTGGACGCGATTGAAAATGCGGTCAAGGTTTGCCCGGAGCTTTTAACGTCGCCTGAAAGACCGCCATTCAGAATTATTCACGCGCAAATGGTGACCAATGAACACTTACAAAGACTCAAAGCTTTGCCGATTGTCTTGGACATCCAACCCATTTTCCTCTCTACGGATTTATACTGGATCGAAGACAGATTGGGCTCCGAACGGCTGGGTATAGCATACAGATGGAAAAGTATGAGGGATGAGGGCATAATGATGACGGGTGGTTCTGACTGTCCTGTCGAAGCCTATGACCCTCTTCCGGGAATCTTCGCGGCGGTTGCCAGACAGGACCTAAGCGGTTATCCGCCTGGAGGATGGCAGCCCCATGAAAAGCTGTCGGTTTATGATGCGTTCTGCCTCTTTTCGAAAAATATCCCTTATGCCAATGGCGAACAGGCGTTGCTTGGGACGCTTGAAACGGGGAAATTCAGTGATCTCGTTGTGATAGACCGTGATCCTTTTGAAATTGAAGCACCGGAAATCTTAAAGCTTAAAATCTTAAGAACCATGGTTGCCGGAGAGTGGGTATTCGACTCTGGGGTCATACCGGATGCAGGACACTAAGGCCGTCAACCATAAGAATCCGCTATGAAAGAGGGCGTAAGGCATGACCAAAGACCTTCTGATTCATAATGCGCGTTGCCTGACAATGGTGGAGACGCGTGTTTATGATTGGGTACATATTCTTGGCGATAAAATCAACGATCTCGGCAATGGAGACGATTATAAAAAGCACATCACTAAAACAACTGTTCAGATCGACGCTCAGGGTGGTTCTGTGCTTCCTGGGTTTATCGATTCACATTTCCATGTGGTTCAAGCTGCCCTTAACGCATTGAGCCTGGATTTGAGTGAAGTGACTTCCTTCGAGGAAATTGGGAAGCTTGTAAAAGAAAAAAACCGGGCTAACCCGGGAAAAGCCATTCATGGGATCCAGCTGGACAGAAATAGGCTTAGAGAAAAAGCGTTTCCCGACCGGAATGTTCTGGATAAGCTTTGCAATGATGTGCCCCTGCTGATTGACAGCATTGACTATCAAGTGAGTATGTTGAACACCTATGCGCTGCTGTATTACAAGATTCCTTTTACCCTTGAAGGGATACATTTCGATCAGAAAAAAATGCCTACAGGTGTCATAACGCATTTCGCCAACGCCCGGCTGAGAGAAAATATCTTGAACGATATTCCAAGTACACTCAGGGTAAAAGCGGTTGAAAATTTCTTGAAATGTGTTTTGAAAAATGGAATCACCACCATCCATGCTATGGAGGGCGGACGACTATACAGCGACAAGGATGCGGACTTCATCTATGAGTATGCAGACCATTTTGATATTGATCTGGTTTTATACTATCAAACCATGGATGTCCAGAAGGTCGTCTCCCTTGGCTTAAAACGGATCGCAGGCGGCATGTATCTGGATGGGACTTTTAACGCCCGGACAGCCGCGCTGTTTCATGATTACACAGACGCGCCAGGTAATCGTGGCAGCCTGAATGTGACTCAGGAGGAGCTGAACCAGTTTGTCCTTGAGTGTTATCAGAACCGTCTGCAGCTTGCGCTTTATGCCGTTGGTGGAAGGGCTATTGAGCAGGCCATTACAGCCCATGAGTTTGCCAGTCATAAAACAGGGGTTTTGGGATTGCGGCATAGGCTCGAACATGTTGAGCTTCCCAGTGAGGAACAGATTAAGCGCGCCAAAAACCTGGGCATAATTTTTTCAATGTCTCCATCCTATGAAAGTATCTGGGGTGGTCAAGGTAAAATGTATGAAGCGCGTCTGGGGCAACGCTGCTTGATCACAAATCCGTTTCGAGAAATTACGGATCAGGAGGTTTTAATCTGTGGTGGATCAGACTGTGACGTAACGCCCGCAGATCCAATTCAAGGGATTCACGCTGCAGTGAATCATCCTGTAAAACGGCATCGATTAAATGTCTATGAAGCGATTAAATTGTTCACGACAAATGCTGCTTTTGCAATTTTTGAGGAATCTCGAAAGGGCACCATAGAAATTGGTAAACTTGCGGATTTGGTGATTTTGAGTCAGGACATTATTCGTTGTTCAGAAGCTCAAATTAAAGACATTCGAGTAAGGAATACCATTAAGAAAGGGCGCGTCGTTTTCAGCGCAGAAGGTCAGGACAAATGTTGACCATTCAGCTGCTTGGAAAAGTCCATATCATTTTCAATGGTGAAAATTTCGAGGATCAAATGAGCACAAAGCAGACGGCTCTAATCTGCCTGCTGATGTTAAGCAAAGGCTATGAAATGAGTAAAGAAAAACTGGCGTCCTATTTATGGCCAGACAGCAGTGAAGAAGCTGCTAAATATAATTTGCGCTACAATCTGTGGACCATTGGCAAAATGCTGTCCTTGAAGGAATCCGGCGAAGGCTTGATCTTGTCAAAAAAAGAGTATTGCAGGCTCAATGAAAGCATTGAATTTGACTGTGATCGCATCCGTTTGGACCAATTCAACCCCAGGGAAGCCCATACACTGGATGAACTGATTGAATTTCGAAAGCTCATTAGAGGTGATTTTTTAGAGGGCCTTTATCTTAGAAATTGCAATGAGTTTAACGAAATGATTCTCTTTGAACGCGTGGTTTGTCAAAACAGGCAGCTTGAGGTTTTGAAAGCGCTGCTTGAAATGTATGAAGAGATGAAAGATTATGCCAATATGCTTCAGATTCTGAATGAACTTTCTGTGATCGAACCCTACAATGACCACTTTGCCATTAAAACTTTGGATACATATTGTAAAATGGGAAATCGCGTTGCTGCGATACACTATTACAAGCAATTCGAGGCTCAATTAAGACGCAATTTAAATATTTCACCAGAAGAGGCACTGAAAAAATATTATCTGAGACTCATGACTTCTGCAGATCAGGTTTCAAAAGAGAGCTCTGATCAAAAGAATCAACAGCGAAAAATTACTATTGAGGTTGACAGCCTTAAGTCTATTGAGTTTTACACAGTTGCTGAAATCATACGTAAAATAATCAAAGCCGTAAAACCAGATGAACTGTTATTGCTTAATAGAAGATATCTATTGGATCTTGGCTATATCACCAATGAGCTTATGATCCTTCTGGAGCAAAATGGCGTTAGCGTAGCTGAGGTCCAGGAATGCGTGCCATCCGTAAGGATTTTCCATGCGTATAAAGCGCTGCTGGAGCACCTTTCAGCTTATTACACCATTGAGATAAAGGTCAATAATCCGGACGCGTTGGATGAGATGTCGAAAACGTTGTTGTAAAAGCGTCGTGATATTTTGAGCGTGAGATGAGTCTGTTATTCAAATATCAAAAGCGCCAGTATCTCCAAGCTAAATGGAGGTATTGGCGCTTCTATTATTGTTAACAATTAAGGTTTTGCGATCACGTTTTATTCAAATTTATCCAGTGCCAGGATTACGGTCGCGGCCTCAAGGGCATCCTTTTCCGCCCGTGCGGAAGCTGTGGCTTCAAAGGCGGGTGAGGCCAGCTTCTGGTTGATTATTGCCGCGGCGAACAACAGGGAAGAGAGCCCTATGTAGACCGCTAAAGTTTGGACAAGGATCAACAAGCTGTAGCTGTGCACGAGATGCTCAAGGACTTCAGTTTGGCTTAAACCAATCGCGTTATATAATGAAACAGTTCTCAGGATGTTTGTGAGGTGTTTTAGCAGGTGTACCGTTCCCGTAATGAAAACAAAACCTGAGGCCGATAAAAGGATTAGGGTGCTTTTTAGATAGTTTGACCGATTTTTTATGTGAATGTCATGCATCATTGGAATAGTCTCCTTTTTTTTGTTGACTTTAGATCTTACCGAAGACTATCTTATCAGACAAATATTAGCTTGGTGTTTATAAAAGATTACAGTTTGGTTGGGGACAGGCACTTCCTGAGTTTTTGGTTGGGGACAGGCACCGCCTGAACGTCTGGCGGTGCCTGTCCCCAACCAAGCTGTCTCATCTTAATAGATCTGATTTCGAATTTTACTTAACTGTTTCTCAGTAAAACAAATTTTCCCTTTGTTTAAGTAAATGAGCCCATCTTCTTTGAGACGGTTGACCGTCCTGTCGAGGGTCTTTTGAATCATTCCAAGCTGCTCTGACAGCTGTTGCCGTGTTTCGGTTATTCTATAGACGCCCTCGGAATCTGGCGTCGCCCCCTCCGCATAACTCTTGATGAATTCGAGCAACAGACGGGGCGATTTATAGAACAGCTCAGTGCCATGCCGGTATGAGGAATTATACAATTTACAAGCTACATTTCTCGCGAGTATTCTCAGGAGCTCAGGATCTTGAACTAACCAGGACTCGAAATCAGACCGCGAAAAATGAATGACGGTACACTTTGAAACAGCTTCAATAGTCACGGAGGTGCAGCATTTTTCAGCCAGTACGGTGACATCCCCAATGAAGTCAATAGGGTGATTATATTCGATCATATAAGCGTTTCCAGTGTCGAATTCATTAATAACTTTGAGTGTGCCGTTTAATAGAATGCCGATGGTATCCAGCGCATCATCCTTTTGATGGATGACGCAGCCTGCGGGATAGCTTCTTAATGTGAAAGCCGTCTTCAGATCAGAAGGTATCCGCGAAACGTATTGACTAAGCTCGGGATACTTATTTACAATATCTTCGAATTTCAAAGCGTGGTCCCTCCTTTTCTCAAACGCTCACCATCATTATATATCCATTTAACCTGAGTAAAAATGTACAATTGTCCTTTTTTTTAAACGATGGTCTGTGTTATTTTTATTTCAACCTAATAACAAGGAGGTATGGATTCATGGATCACAGAAACCAGTACAGGTACACATCGGTTGGAGAACGCTTTAAAAGTGAGTGGCGTATTTATTTGGTAGCAATTGTTTTCGTCATTATAGCTGATCTCATTGGTCAGAAAAGATTTCCTGTTGGCCCGGGAATGCTGATCTTATTCCCAATCTTCTATGCATTGATCATGGGTGTGGTCATGGGGCCTCACGCTGTTAAGTTTTTTAAGGAGAAGGAAGTCAAAGCGGCTTCGGGATTGGTGCTCGTAGCAATTGGCCCATTCATAGCAAAGCTGGGCATCTCAGCGGGCGGCAACATCATGAAGGTCATTTCTGCGGGTCCCGCTTTATTCCTGCAGGAGCTCGGCAACCTGGGCACAATTTTCATAGCGCTGCCTATCGCAATTTTGCTTGGCCTGAAAAGAGAGTCTATTGGTGCCTGTCACTCCATAAACCGCGAAACGAGTCTGGCTTTAGTCAATGACGTCTATGGCCCTGATTCTGCCGAGACCCGAGGCAGCTTATCCATCTATGTTGTTGGGGGCATGGTGGGAACCATTTATTTTGGCTTCATGGCCACAATGTGTGCCGCCACAGGGCTATGGCATCCCTTTGCCTTGGCAATGGCTTCCGGAGTCGGTGCGGGTATTATGATGGCGTCCGCATCCGCAAGCCTCGCAGCCATCTATCCGGAATTGGCAGATCAGATCATGGCTTTTGCCGGTACCAGCGAAACTTTATCCGGCATTGATGGCATTTACATTGGACTCTTTCTGGCGCTTCCAATCACGAATTGGCTGTATAACAAGCTTGAGCCAACACTTGGAAAATTCGCGCTTGGTCGTTCAAAGTCAACGGATACCCATAATCAAATTCCTGCAGAGGAGGCAGTCAAATGATGATCAGGTACAGGGAATGGATTATACTTTTGCCGATTGTCGGTTTAGGCATCCTAACCGCAAACTTCGTCGGATATAAAACCTCATTTATCGAGTCTTTGCCTGGCGTGCTGATATTGCTTGGCATCACATTGCTGGCCGTTGCCGCCAGCAAGATTATCCCAATCAAGCTGCCTGTCGTTGCCTACTGCTCTTTGATCGGGATGCTGCTCGCCAGCCCAATTTCACCAGTTTCAGGTGCAATTCTGAATTACGCATCCAAGGTCAACTTCGCCGCACCTCTGACCATTGTTGGCGCTTTCGCAGGCATTTCCATAGGCAATGAAGTCAAGACCTTCGCAAAGCAAGGCTGGAAGATGATTGTCATTGGTCTGCTTGTCATGACGGGTACGTTTATCGCTTCTGCGACTATTTCACACTATGTATTGAAATTTACCAACGTGATTTAGGGGATGACTATGGAGAAAAAATATGACTTGATAATTCGTGGCGGAATGGTATTGAATGAGCATCTTGAAATTTGTAAGAATCACTCCATTGTGATCAAAAATAATCTCATTGTAGAGGTCGCACCAGAGGAACAGATTGACAGTTCAGAAGGCAAGGAGATCATAGAGGGCAAAGATAAGCTGTGGATGCCCGGTCTCGTGGACGCGCACACACATATCACGCAGCAGCTTCTTCGGGGAAAAATTCTGGATGAACTGCCAATGATTTGGACTCGGATCATGCTGCCCTATGAAAATGGTTTAACCAAAGAAATGGCAGAACTGAGCGCACAGCTTGCTTCGCTTGAAATGATCAAGTCGGGGACGACATCCTTTGTTGAAGCTGGCGGCAGGCATATGGAGGCGATTGCAGCGCAGATCCTTGAGTCTGGCTTACGAGGTGCGCTGACCTGTTCGACCATAGATTCAGAGGTAATGCCCAGCAACATGACACACTCAGCGAAAGAAGCGATTTCACAGAATATGGCTTTGTATGAGAACTACCACGGTGCGGGAGATGGACAATTATCAGTCCATTTCTCCATCCGTTCTATATTGTCCTGTTCGGAAGACCTGATTCGATTGGCGTCAGAAGCGGCGCTCGAAGCTGACACAAAACTCCATATGCACATGAATGAGTATCCTAATGAAGTGAATTTCAGCTTAGAACATCATGGAAAGAGGCCGTTTCAGTACTTGGATGACTTGGGTGTGCTCCAGCAAAATTTTCACGCGGCTCATTGCATTTTGACCTCGGACGAAGAAATTGATATGATTCGGGAACGTGGGGTATCTGTTGTTCACTGTCCATTCTCCAATTCAGGCAAAGGGGTGCCTCAGACGCCAAGACTGCTTCAGCAGAAGGTTCCGGTCGCTCTTGGCACAGATGGTGCTGCGCACGGAGGACTGAGTTTGTGGAATGAGATGAAAATTATGCGGTCGGTGATCAACGCGCACATAGGGTCGACGCAGTCGAATCCCGTCATTTTGCCGGCGAAATCTATACTTAAAATGGCGACAACCGGTGGCGCTGCCGCTTTGGGCATGGTGGACCGTCTTGGGACCATCGGCAAAGGAAAAGTGGCGGACCTGATTTCGATCGACCTCAATCAGCCGCATATTATGCCGACAAACAACCTCGCGCACACGCTTCTGGAGACCGTATGTGCCAATGATGTGGCGGATATGGTGGTCAACGGAAAAGTGATCATGCGGAATCGGAAAGTACTGACGCTGGACGAGGAAAAGATTATGTACATGGCAAGTAAAGCGGCTACAGTCGATTAAATTATTTAAGTTAAAGGAAGAAAAATTATGATTGCAGTTATTTTGCTGATAAATTTAGTGGTTGGTATACTCATTGGGATTTCAGGGATCGCAGGATTTCTGATCCCAATTACGCTCAATGGATTTCTGGGGATGCCCTTGACAGAGGCGTTAGCGCTGAGCTTCATATCCTTTTTGACTTCAGGGATCTTGGGGGCGCTCGCCTACATGAAGCAGGGACACTTGGATTTTGGGATTGCCACGCCTTTATGCATTGGAAGTCTATTTGGGGCATTTGCAGGGGTGCAGCTCAATTTGATCATACCCGTGGACATCGCGAAAATACTGCTATATTCGGTTGTGCTTTTTTCGGGGATTTCACTGATTGTCAGGCGTCAGAAGGACAATGAAGGTAAGGTGGCTTCAAACTATCTCAGAAATAAAGGTGTTCTGATAATTATGGGGTTTGCAACCGCTGCTATCTGCTCTCTGACAGGTGCAGGAGGCCCAGTCCTGATGGTGCCATTGCTTGCAAGCTTGGGAGTCAATCTGAGAATGGCGGTGGGAATCAGCCTGCTGGATTCGATAGCGATTGCGCTTCCGGCATTTATAGGGTATTTTGGCAATTCAAACCTCGACAATATGATGCTGTTGGCGGTTGTGAGTGTAGCTGCACACGGTGTTGGGGTTTTGGCAGGCGCGAACTTTTCAGGAAAGATCAATTTGAAATCGTTGAAATATATTGTTGCAGGACTCGCGATTTCTTCTTCTTGCTATATGCTGGCAGTGAATTTAATTAATTAAAAACGCGCGCTACTATAAATGAATAATTTATGGCCGAAGGAAGCTGATGTTTTGGGTGAGAAAAATTAAACTCAAAGCATCAGCTTTTCGTACACTGGTTCTTACACCACATTCTGTAATGCGCATTAGAAAAAGTTTGTGGCATATGTTGAAAAACAGTGTTTGAACTTAGTCGAATTAGGCGTATAATTATATTGTAAATAACATATGCCCGAAACGACAATGATATGATAAATGTTTCTGAAAGCTGGGAGCGATGGAAATGATTTTAAAATGTCTCATTGAAAATACTTCGATATCAGATCAATTTATGACAGAACATGGCCTCAGCCTTTATGTGGAAACTGGAAATCACAAGCTGCTGTTTGATACTGGGGCGAGCGAAAAATTCGCTGCAAACGCCGTGAGGCTGGAGGTCGACCTCAGCGCGGTTGACCTCATGGTCCTCTCACATGGGCACTATGATCATGGCGGTGGTTTAAAGAAATTTTTGAGTCTCAATGAAAGTGCAGACATTTATCTTCACAAAGAAGCGTTTAAAGCGCATTACGCAGCCCGAAGCGACGGAGGCAACGCGTACATAGGCATAGATCAGTCACTGTCCGCAAGTCCCCAGTTGATTTTTTGTGATCAGTTTAAAAAAATCAATGATGCGCTGACGGTCTTTTCGGATGTAAAGGGGGACCTGTTCAAGCCTTCGGGCAATGACGCTCTCTTTATGATGGAGGATGGTGCCCTGAAAATAGACGATTTCAACCACGAGCAGAACCTGGTGATTGAGGAAGCGGGGAAGCGCGTGCTTATTGCAGGCTGTGCCCACCGGGGCATTGTCAATATCATGAACCACATGGAGGCCATTGGACTTGGCGCGCCAGACGTCGTGATTGGCGGATTTCATCTCTATGCCAGGTCAACGGACAAGACGGAGCCTGAGGAGACAGTCAAAGCCCTGGGAGAAGAGCTCTTGAAGCGTAAAGCAGTTTATTATACATGCCACTGCACTGGGATCAAAGCTTATCAGACCTTAAAGGTGGTAATGGGGGATCGCATTCACTATTTGTCGGCGGGCCAGGTACTTGCGCTCTAAGTTAAGAATTGAGGCGAACGAGGGCCGTATTGAGGATTTTGAGGGGGACTGGCTTCAGGGGTATGTTGAAAGTCTTGAGGCGTCCATTAAGTAAGCCTTTAAATTTTGCCGATGGTGGGTTATTGCAACCATCGGCAAAAAAGAACGGGAAATGAAACTATGATCTCTGAGTTAAAGCTGACAGTAAGGTGCGCTGAAACAGACCAAATGGGCATAGTCCATCATTCAAACTACGCGTTCTGGTTTGAGGCCGGCTAAGGCCTTTTGGAAGGGGGCAGCAATTTAGAAATGGACAAAAAAGTATTGGAAATTCAGGCGCTTCTGATTTCAAAAGGTTACAAGTTTACGCGCTCAAGAAAAGCAATGACGGAGCTTTTCGTCACGACACCCGATCACTTAAAACCTGAAGATATTCACAAGCTCACCAAAGATCAGGGTGTTAGTGTGCCAACGGTTTATAGGAATCTGGATTTGATGGTGAGGCTTGGTATAATAAAGGAAATCGAGATTCATCACGACCGTTTTTATGAACTGGACCTTTTTAGCCGCAAAAAGCTGCATATGCATTTTCACTGCCGCGTATGCGGCCAAATCAAGGAATACAGTAATCCGGAGATATTCAAGTCCATGATTGAGCAGCGCGATTATCTGGAGTCGGTATTTGAGGATGATATTGATGATATCACAATTGTTATGACGGGAACGTGCGCCGACTGCATCAAGGCAGGGCGGAGCCCATCAGCTTAGTGGTTCAATTTGGATGCACTTAAGAGGACATAGATCATTTTTTAGGAAGCTGGCTTGCGGGCCAGCTTCTATTTTGGTGCGTCTTCTGGTTGGGGACAGGGACTTCTGGTTGGGGACAGGCACCAACCAGAAGTCCCTGTCCCCAACCAGAAACCCTACTAAGCAATTTGTCGTGAGTTTTCTCAGAATGGGTAATATATTAAATATATAAGCATTGAAACAGCGAAAGAAGGCTTGCCATGACACCTAAAACAAAGCGGCGGGGCTATGATCCTTCTGATGAGGCGTGCTTTTCTGTGGCGGCGACGAAGCAGCTGAGGCAGGCACTCAACGAGATGATCTGGCTGCTGGACCGCGACTATAAACTCAAACAAGTGGTCGATCTGGTGGGTGGCCATTACCAGCTGACCGCCAGGCAGCGAACCGCCCTTCAGCGTGCGGCGGCGACACACCATCAATGCGCCCGTAGAGCAGAGACTTTGCTGCCGATGGTCGCGGTACCCCAAACCCCGCTCAACATTGACGGGTTCAACCTGATCATTTTGCTTGAGGTGGCGCTGTCCGGCAGTCCTTTGATTCTCGGCCGGGATGGCGTCCTCAGGGATTTGGCAGGCCTGCGTGGATCCTACAGCATCGTTGATAAGACTAAGCGCGCATTAAGTCTTATTGGACGGGCGCTGAGGGAGCTTGGGGCATCTCGCGCGACCTTTTTTTTGGACGCGCCAGTCTCCAACTCGGGGCGTCTGGGGCAGTTGATTTTAGAAGAAGCTAACAATTGGGTATGTCCTGTAGAGGTCGTTATAGTTAAAAATCCGGATGTGACGCTGGCAATCGCGTCTGGGGTCGTCACAGGGGACTCGGTGATCCTGGATGACTGCGAGAGCTGGTTTAACCTGGGCCGGTGGATCATTGAGCGGTGGCTGCCAGAGTCATGGATTGTAGATCTGGAAGCGCGACACTGAGTCATGAAGCTTCAGTTAAGGCTTAAATTTGTCGGGTATGAATTTTTCGAATAAATAAAGAGAGATGGGGTGAGCGTGTGTCAAGAGTGAGAGGCGAAGCAATCCGGCATTCCAGTGGCACGGAAAATTTTGTGTGGCGTGAGCTGATGCCAATTGACGAGTATGAAGGCCATAAAATCCGTCCCGGGTTTTTCCTTCAAAATGGGGCAGTCGCAGTACCTGGTGGGGTAAGCTTCACTATTTTCTCGCAAAACGCGACATCTTGCAGCCTGGCGCTGTTCGAACGGGAAGCGGGGGAGCCTTATGTGATCATTCCGTTTCCAGACAATTACAGAATAGGACATGTCTTTTCTATGATTGTCTTTGATCTGGATATTGAATCTTTTGAGTATGCTTTTCTGGTGGATGGGCCATATGAGCCTGAAAATGGTTTGATTTTTAATAAGACACGCTACCTGCTGGATCCCTATGCGAAAGCGGTGACGGGGCAGAGCAAATGGGGTCATAGACAGGGCGATGGGGATGTTTACAAGGCGCGAGTGGTCACGAATGGCTTTGACTGGGCAAACAGCAAACAGCCATTAATCCCTATGCAGGACCTGATTATTTATGAACTTCATGTGAGGGGGTTTACACGCCATAACTCTTCCGGCGTCAAGCATCCAGGAACTTTTCACGGCCTGATGGAAAAGCTGCCTTACTTGAAAGAACTTGGGGTCAACGCTGTAGAGCTGATGCCTATTTTTGAATTCGATGAGTGCAGAGATCTGCGTGAAGTCGATGGGGTCAATCTTCTGGACTACTGGGGCTATAACCCTGTCTGTTTTTTCGCGCCAAATACTGGATATACAGCAGGCATCGAATATAACCAGGAGGGGAAAGAACTCAAGACCCTGATTAAGACACTAAATGAGAACGGCATTGAAGTTTTTTTGGATGTGGTGTTTAACCATACCGCTGAAGGCGACGAGAGAGGTCCCTATATCTCCTTCAAGGGCCTTGACAACAATATTTACTATATGTTGACACCCGATGGTCGGTATTACAATTTCAGTGGGGTGGGCAATACTTTAAACGCGAACCATCCTGTGGTGCAGCGTATGATTTTGGACTGCCTCCGGTATTGGGTGACAGAGTACAGGGTGGATGGCTTCAGGTTTGATCTTGCGTCCATCCTCGGGCGCAATGAAGACGGTTATCCAGATACTAATCCACCGCTCCTTAAAAATTTGGCTCATGATCCTATTTTGGCTAATGTTAAGCTGATCGCGGAGGCATGGGATGCAGGTGGGTTGTATCAAGTGGGTAGTTTTCCTTCCTGGAAACGCTGGTCTGAGTGGAATGGCCGCTACAGGGATGATATCAGACGCTTCCTGAAAGGGGATGCTGGACTTGCCTCCATTATTGCTGAAAGAATAGCGGGCTCTCATGACCTCTATGATCCCGTTCACCGGGGGAGTAATGCTTCTGTCAATTTTATTACTTGCCACGATGGCTTTACCTTGTATGACCTTTACAGCTATAATGAAAAGCATAATGAGGCCAATGGCTGGAATAATACAGATGGTGAAAATCACAACCACAGTTGGAACTGTGGTGCTGAGGGAGAGACAGACAACCCTGAAATCATGGCACTTCGAAAGCGCCTGGTTAAGAATGCCTGCGCGGTTTTGATGGCCAGCCAGGGCACGCCTATGTTCTTTGCCGGAGATGAATTTTGCAACACGCAGTATGGCAACAATAACGCATATTGTCAGGACAATGAGATTTCTTGGCTGGACTGGGGGCTTCTGGAGAAAAACAGGGATGTCTATGACTTCTTCCGTAAGATGATTGCCATGAGGAAACATTATGCGGTACTCAGGGACAGCACAGGTCAGGCAAAATGCGGCTTTCCATATGTGAGTAAGCATGGCCTGGAGCCCTGGAAGCTGTCAAATGACGCCGAAACGCGTTACCTTGGGGTTATGCTGGCGGGCAAAGCTGAAGACGGTAAGGACGATCAGCATGATGAAATTTTCTACATTGGCATGAACATGCACTGGAAGTCTCAGGAGGCAGTGCTGCCTACCCTTCCTCTTGGTTTTGAATGGCGGATGGCGGTCAACACGGCGCTGCCGGTCGGAAAGGAAATCGTTGAAGAACCTTGTGATATGATGGCAGCGCATTTGAAACTTGTCTTTGAACCGAGATCAGTCGTGATACTTATGGCTTGCAAGATTCAGGCAAAAAGAAGAGGTGAAAATTGAACAGGTGGTGAAGCTGGTGCTGAGAAGGCGGGTCACGTCCTCCCTGCACTAGCTTTATTAAATTTTGGGTTTCTAATATTACAGAAATATTACAGTCTCCTAAGAATTCGCGAAAGGGTGTGATGACATGGCAGAAACCTGTGTGACTTGTTTGTGGGAGACCCTTCATGAGCCCCTTGAAAAGTTTATTGCCAGGCGCGTGTCAAATCCTCATGATGCAGAGGACTTATTACAGGAAGTGTTTGTAAAGATCAGCCTGAGGCTTGACACGCTGCAGGATCAGGATAAACTGCACTCGTGGATTTATCAGATTGCCCGGAATGTCATTATTGACTATTACCGGAGCGGCAAGACATTTGAGGCACTCCCTGAGGATTTGGTTGAGGGTATAGGTGGGGTGGCGGAACCATCGGCAGAAGTACTGGTGGTTGGGGGGAATGCCAACGCCGAAATGGCAAATTGTCTGACGGGCATGATTCAGCGGTTGCCGGAAAAGTACCGGGAGGCCATCATGCTGACGGAATACGAGAACCTGACGCAGACGGCACTGGCGGCACGGCTGGGGCTGTCGGTGTCTGGGGCGAAGTCCAGGGTGCAGCGCGGCAGGAAGCTGCTGAAGGAAATGATGCTGGACTGCTGCCGGCTGGAATTTGACCGGTGTGGGAACATCATTGACTTTCAGAGGTATCAGCCTGAGAAAAAATGTTGAAAAAGGCGCAGGTTCAAATTGAACTTGTGTCTTTTTTTAAAAATTTTTGCGTCCTTTTTAGTTTTGCACCGTCTGTAAGGGTGAATGCGTTTTTAAAGCATAATCAGAGTCTGTGGAGGGTTTAAAATGCAAGAAAAAGAAAAAATAAGGGAACATATTCAGAATAATTATGCCGCGGTGGCGCAAAATAAGGGTACTGATGGCGGCGGCTGCTGCAGTGGTAGTGGGTGCTGCGGGACTCAGACGGTGAACCTGCTGGATGCGTCTGCAATAATTGGTTATTCGGCGGAAGAGGTTGGGCATGCTCCGGAGGGTGCCAACATGGCGCTGGGCTGTGGCAATCCAACAGCGATCGCGGGGCTCAAGGCCGGCGAGGTCGTGCTGGACCTGGGCAGTGGCGGGGGCTTTGACTGCTTCCTCGCGCACCGTCAAGTGGGGGAAACGGGCTATGTGATTGGGGTCGATATGACACCGGACATGGTGAGGCTGGCGAGAAAGCACGCCCACGAGGCGGGCTTCGAGAACATGGATTTCAGGTTGGGCGAAATTGAGCATCTGCCCGTGGCGGATGCCTCTGTGGATGTCATTATTTCGAACTGTGTGATCAATTTGTCTGTGGACAAGCAGCAGGTTTTTAAGGATGCCTATAGAGTGCTGAAGCCAGGCGGGCGGATTGCAGCCTCAGACGTGGTGGCAACCGCGGCGCTGCCAGAGGCTATGAAGGCAGATCTCAGGCTGGTGGCCAGCTGTATCAGCGGTGCGGAATATGTGGAGGACCTCAGGGCCATGATGGAAAAGGCCGGTTTTAAGGAGATCCGACTGGTGCCAAAGGACAACAGCCGTGAGCTGATCTCCTCCTGGGCGCCAGGGCACAAAGCGGAGGACTATGTGGCGTCTTATTTGATTGAGGCGGTGAAGGCTTAGGCGCGAAGAGACGCAGAAGTATCAGAGCGTTTTGGAAAGACGGGCGTTGGTGAACCCGGCAGAGTGGCCGTGGGGGATCCGGCGCCTTTTTTGAATGTCAGTTGCTGGTGGGGGACAGGGACGGATGGTGGGGGACTGGGCCGCACCAAAAAAAACATCAAAAGACCACATTCTCCATATATAATGGACTAAGATAAACTTAATCCGAAGAAAAGTGTGGTGAAAATGATATGCTGAGGCGACTTGGACTGGATCGAAAAAAGTTTATAACCTCATGGGTTCTGGGTGTTGCGAGCTTGGCGGGCATATTTTTTTCAACACGGTTAGCATTTGACGAGTTCTCAATAAATTTCCCATGGAGCCTGGTTTTGCCGATGGTCATAACTCTGGCATGGGGCGCAAGATACGGTTTTGTTGCCCTTTTCGTGGGCGGACTTTTTGTTTATCCGTTTATATTGGGGCCATACAATGGATGGGCATCAGTCGTGCCGGTGATCGCCTATGTACTTTGGATTGGAACCCAGGGTATGGGGGTTAAACGAAGACAAAAATCAAAGCATCTGATTTTCAATGCCTATGTGCTTCAAGTGATCTATAGTATTGCAAGACTGGGATTATATTTATTTTTCTTCCCTCTGTTTCTGAAATTGAACGGCGGTTTCTTATATCCAGATGCGGTCAGAGCTATCCCCAACGATATCATCATGATTTTCGCACTTAAAGGCATTGTTGTCGAAGCAGTGTTCTTAGCGCTTTCTGATGCGCTTCTTCAATTGCCGTTCATTCGCCGCGGATTGGGCATTGAGGTTCGCGAGGGAAGTCATCGCAATTCCTTGACCATGGGACTCATGTTTTTCGGAGGATTGGTCTTCGCGTGGATGCTGCTTTTTGTTCAGCGGGTATTGGTCCGGGGTGAGCCTATTGGAATAGCCTGGTTTAATTTTAATGAAGAGGCGCAGCTGACGTTGATCCTTTCCGGAATATTCTTCTCTGTCGCTGGAGGCGTCACGGTGCGATTCGTTGAGGGCACACTGGCGGCCAAACTTGATCTCGAACGAAAGCAAGAGGCGCTGGCGCGAGCCAACCGTGAAATTCTAAATCTCAATGAAGGCCTGGAAAAGCGTGTGAAAGAGAGGACAAAGCAGTTGGAAGCGGCAGTCTCTGAGCTCGAAGCTTTTACAAGTACGGTTTCCCACGACCTGAAAGCACCTCTCAGGGCGATTCAGGCCTATGTGTCCATGTTAGAAGCGGAGCAGGAAAGCACCTTGACTCAGTCTGGTAAAGACATGCTCGTTGAGATGCGAATGACAGTATCGGATATGGTCGTCTTGATCGAACATCTCTTGAGATATGCTAGAATGTCGCAGATGCCCCTCAGGGTGGTAGAGGTGAATCTGAGAGACCTGGTAGCAGAGTGTCTTGAAGCTCTAAGCCGGGGCGCCCAAAACCGAAAAATTCAGATTGAATATCCAAGCGATTTACCTGCCGTTAAAGGTGATCGCGTCATGCTGCGTCAGGTCGTCATGAATTTGCTGGACAACGCATACAAATTTACGCGACCGATCTCGGAGCCGCGGATCATGATTTCGGCAAACAAGAAAGCTGACGTTGTGTGGGTTTGCGTTCAAGATAATGGTGTTGGCTTTGAACCATCAGCAAAATCTCAGCTGTTTTCAATTTTTGGAAGAGGACACCGTTCTGAAGAATTTGAGGGCCAGGGCGTAGGGCTAGCGACGGTAAAGAAGATCATAGAGAAGCACGGGGGTGTGGTAACCTTAGCCGGTGCCCCTGGTCAAGGTGCGACCGCTTGCTTTAGCCTGCCAGCGTCAAGGAGGGATTAACGCCATGTATCGCGTTATGATTGTGGACGATGTCCAGATTTTTAGACGACAAATAAAAAATCTATCGATTTGGGGCGCGGACTCCGGTTTTAAAATTGAGGATGAGGCTCGGGATGGTCTTGAAGCCCTTGATAAGTTAAGGCGGTCAAGCTTTGATGTGCTCATTACGGATATCCGTATGCCGGTCATGGACGGCCTTGAGCTTCTGAAGGCGGTGTACCAGGAAGCCTTGGTGCCCTGTGTTGTCTTTCTGTCAGACTACGGAGAGTTCAGTTTTGCCAAAGAGGCGATTCAATATGGGATTTTCGATTATTTGCTGAAGCCCGTGGAAGCAGGTCCGCTTCAAAATTTGTTGTCCAAGATTAGATTACATTTAGAAGCGATTGAAGCCAGGGAAGCTGAGGTTCAAACTTTAAAAAGCAGCTTGAATGCTTCTGTGGCGCCGTTCTATCCAGAAGGTCAGGTGCAGGAGGTCATCGCTTCGTTGACAGGCGAGAGATTTCGCGCCCATAGTCAGTTTCAGGCAGTCATGCGATCAACTTATGAGACGCTGGACGGTGACTGGATTAAAACCAAGGCGGTCCTCGACAAGGTTTGTCTTGAAATTCGATCCGCGCTCAATCGCTCTTTAACGTGGCTTCCGGAGTTCCTGGATGAAAGCGAGGTAATCCCAGTTGGTTTGGAATGGGGCACATGGCGTGAATCGGATGAGCTCGGGGTGAAGGCTGATACAGGTTTGGCAGTTACAAATTTGGATGACGCACAGGGGATCGACCTTTTGAGTCAGCGATTCAAAGCCCTTGTTGAGGTCTTGGATACACTTGATCCCTGGGGAAATGGACATCCCGTTGTCCAGAGGATCAAGGCGTATATCCTAAGTCACAGTGAATCGATCTCCACACAAGATGAAATTGCTGAGACCCTTTATCTGACGCGGAATTATCTCGCTGAGTGCTTCAAGCGCGAAACCGGGGTGACTTTGGGGGATTATATCACCAAAGTTAAACTTCACAGGGCTATGAAACTGTTAAGTGACAATGCATTTAAAAATTATGAAATCGCTGAAAGATTGGGCTATAGCGACGAGTATTTTGGAAAATTATTCAAACGTCACTTTGGGATGACACCAACGCAGTATAGACAGAAGGATAACCGTAATTTGTAAGGGTAAAAGCCATGATTTGAACCTTCGATCTTCCAATGGAAAGCTATATGATAAATATATAACAAATCATTGGAAAGTATTCGAGGAGGGTTAAGATGGTGCTAAAATCAAAAGCTCTAAAACTCTTAATGCTGGCAGGTCTTGTAATTAGTCTTTCTGCCTGTGGCGCTGCAGAGGCACAAAAACCAGCTGAAGAAGCGGCAAAAGCGGATGCGCCTGCTCAGGAAACGGCTGCCGAATCAACTGAGAATGCACTTGAATGGGACATTCAGCCGCCCCTTGGGATCGTTAAAGGGGATTACTATGCGATTGAGGAGCGTTTCAGACAAGGTCACCTTGGAATGCTGGAGATCGTCAAGAATGAGGACAAGCTTGTCTACATAGAGTTCAATGAGATCACGCGACCAAATTATTATGAGCGTTACTATCAAAATGTGCCGAAACGACTTTCTGAATATAATTTCAGTATGGGCGACAAGAAAGGCGCTGCGTGGGTACAAAGTGTCGTAGCGGTTGAGCAGCAGATGCTTGAGGAGCAGCGCATCACAGGGGAGTTTGATACGATTACGGGTGCGTCGAACAGTATCAATCAGTCTATGATTCCGCTTGCTGAGAAGCTTGAACCGTTGCTTGGCCAACCATCGGCAAAAAAGTATTACAGTGTTGCTGAGCAGCTGGGCGGCGGCTTAACGGGCTTTGTTCAGGTCGTGGTAGAGGATGGAAAAATCATTTCTGTGCGCTATGACGAGATCTTCGCGAACTCACCTGAGGAGATTGAAGAACCGGCGCTGAAGAAGTTTTATCGCCAGTCAAAATATGAGAGTGTTGAATATCAGGAACCGTCACGAATAGGGTTCAATGTCCAAATGGATGCGTTGAATGCGAAAGTCGTTGAGCGTCAGGACCTTTTAGATCTCACCGGGCTGCCTTCAACGGATGAATCCGGGGACTACGCTTCAAGTGGCTTTACGATTCGAAATACGGCTTGGGACAATTATTTGAAGCTTGCAGGTGAACTGCTCGAGGAAATGAAGCGCGACGGCGTGTTATAAAATTTATAGATTTGCCCCCTTGGAGGAGTCGCTGAGAAGCGGCTCTTTTTTACTTGTACGGCTTGGAAGGTTTCAGGATTATTTTTGATAAATGGACAGGGCGGGACAGGGACATCTGGTGGGGGACTGGGCCGGCCCAGTCCCCCACCAGATGTCCCTGTCCCCCAACAAAAATTGGACAGAATGGACTAAATAGCATACAATGATCTTTAGGCCTTTGCCACAGAAACCTTAAAATAACAGCGCGAAAGGCAAATTAAAGGAGTTTTCAGATTGAAGTTTAAGAAACTGGGCATCATGCCCGCCATACTAAAAGCAATAAAAGAAGAGCAATATGTGGAACCTACGGAAATTCAGGATCAGGCGATCCCGCTCGTCCTCACGGGCAGGGACGTGCTGGGCTGTGCCCAGACAGGCACCGGAAAGACAGCTGCCTTCGCTATTCCGACCCTCCAAAGGATCGTTGAGATGGATCAGCTCCAGGATCACCACACAAAAAAACACAAAGGCATCCGGTCGCTGATCCTGACACCGACCAGAGAGCTGGCCATTCAAATAAAAGACAGCTTTCACGCTTACGGCCGCCACGTGCATTTGAAGACGGGCGTCATCTTTGGAGGGGTGCCTCAGGGCCCTCAGGAAAAGATGATCAAAGAGGGCCTCGACGTTTTAGTCGCGACCCCGGGACGTTTGAATGACCTTATGAACCAAGGCATCATCAAGCTGGATCAAGTAAAAATCCTCATCCTGGACGAGGCGGACCGTATGCTGGACATGGGCTTCATCCACGACGTGAAGCGGATTGTGGCAAAGGTACCTGCGGAGCGGCAGACGCTGCTGTTTTCGGCGACCATGCCCAAGGAAATTTCAGCGCTTGCGGATGCCATGCTGAAGCATCCGGCAAAAGTGTCCGTCACCCCAGAGGTTGTCACGGTAGAAGCGATCAGCCAGAGCGTTTATCTGGTCAATAAGGCCAATAAGCGCAAGCTTTTGATCCACTTGCTCAAAGACCCGGCCATTGAGTCGGTACTGGTGTTTACCCGGACGAAGCATGGCGCTGACCGCGTCGTGCGGGAGCTGGTAAAGGCCCATATTTCTGCTATGGCTATCCATGGGGACAAGAGTCAGAACAGCCGGCAGAACGCCCTGGAGAACTTCAGGAAGGGTGCCATCAGGGTACTTGTGGCCACGGACATTGCGGCCAGGGGGATTGATATTGACGAGCTTTCCTACGTCATTAACTTTGATCTTCCAAACGTGCCTGAGACCTACGTTCACCGGATTGGCAGAACGGGCCGGGCCGGCCTCAGCGGGATCGCCATGTCCTTTTGCGACGTGGAGGAGCTGCCGCTGCTGAAGGATATTGAGAAGACTATAGGCAAACGTATTCCTGAGGTGAAGGTGCATCCTTTCCCGCTGGATGCCACGGTCAAGGACGACCTGCTGGCCCCGGCGCAAGTCAAGGCGCAAGCCAGGGCACCAGGCAAAGGCCCGCGAAAAAAGCTCGAAGGCCATCACAAGGCTGCCAAGTCTCCAGCTAAGAGTCCAGAGCAAGCTTCTGTAAAGTCCGCCACAGCGTCGGCTTTTTCAGAGACTGCCGATGGTTCCCCGCGCCGCAGACGCCGAAGAAGGTAAACTGCCGCGAAGACGAAAAACATCAGCATCCATCAACCATTTGACAAATCCTGAAGCAAGGATTATGATGTTGGTGTTCGAACACAACGTAACAAGCACCGCGCAATACGCATCACCACAACTGAAACGAAGATGTACGGGGGAGTCAGTAAACTGGCTGAGAGGGAACTGTGAGTTCCGACCCATATCACCTGCTCTGGATCATGCCAGCGAAGGGAGGAGACATAAGCACGCAAAGATGCGACTCATCCCCTCGGATGAGTCTTTTTTATTTGCGAAAGGAGAAACAGCTATGCTCACCAATGTAAGCCTGCAAGTCATTCCAAGCGTACCTGAATCAAAAATCTACCCCGTCGTGGACGCCGTGATCGATTACATCAAGAGCACCGGGGTCGCCCATACCGTGGGTCCTATGGAAACCACCATGGAGGGGGATCTGGACGCGCTTCTCAGAATCGTGAAGCGCGCCCAGGAAATCTGCGTCGAGCAGGGCGCGGAGCGCGTGTGCTCCGTGGTCAAGATAGATTACAAGCCCGGGGGCGTGACGATTGATGAAAAAGTCGGCAAATACCGGTAAATGGCCGGCCGCGGTCTTCCTGGCCGCGCTGACTGCCCTTTGGGAGCTGTCTGTAAAAGCAGGGTGGGTGGACGCCTTTACCTTGCCGGCGCCGACCAGTGTCCTGAAAGCTTTGATCACCGAGCTCCCCGGCCTGCGCAGCCACATCTGGATCACCCTGCAGGAAGCGGGGGTGGGGTTTCTGGCGGCCATTGGCTTTTCCATTGCCCTGGCACTGCTGATGGATTTTGTGCCCCTTGTCAAAAAGGGCCTCTATCCCATTCTGGTCCTGTCCCAGACCGTGCCCATCATAGTGCTGGCGCCGCTGTTCGGCATGTGGTTCGGGTTTGGCATGACGCCCAAGATCGTGATTGTCATGCTGGTCTGCTTCTTCCCCATCATTGTCAGCCTGCTGGACGGGCTGGAGGCGGCGGATCCGGACGAGCTGCACCTGATCGAGGGCATGGGCGCGGGCCAGTTCCAGCAGTTCCGCTGGGTCAAGTTTCCCGGCGCGCTGGTCAATTTGTTCTCCGGCATTCGCATAGCGGCCACCTATTCCATTATGGGCGCGGTGATTGGCGAGTGGCTTGGCGGGACGGGGGGCCTCGGCGTTTATATGCTGCGGGTGCGGCATTCCTTCGCCCTGGACAAGATGTTCGCGGCTATTTTGATTGTGGTGGTACTCAGCATTGCGGTTTTCAAGGCCATAGATCTGCTTCAGAAAATTCTGATGCCCTGGTCGGCGGACCGGGAAAATTAAGGGCAGTGCGTTGCCGATGGTCACGCCATCCCACCTTATCAACAAACGACATTATTTTGGAGGGTTCATACAAATGAGAAAATTGAATGTGATTGGACTTATATTGATTTTGGCGGCCGCCCTGGCACTTGCGGGCTGTCAGCAGACGGCGCCGGAGGAGGCGGGGGATGGGGCTCAGGGACCATCGGCAGAGCCTGAAAAGGTTACGGTGGTGCTGGACTGGGTACCGAATACCAACCACACCGGGCTCTACGTGGCTCAGGACCTGGGCTTTTACGAAGAGGCCGGCCTTGACGTGGAGATCATCCAGCCGGCGGAGGGGGGCTCCGCGAGCTTGATCGCCGCAGGCCAGGGGGAGTTTGGAATCTCCTACCAGGAAGAGATCACCTACGCCAGGACGGCGGCTGAGCCCCTTCCGGTGAAAGCGATCGCAGCAATCATACAGCACAACACCTCCGGCTTCGCCTCGCCGGTGGAGAAGGGGATTGTGACGCCAAAGGACTTTGAAGGCAAGAAATACGGCGGCTGGGGATCGCCGGCTGAGGTCGCAGTGCTCAGCGGGCTGATGGCCAAGGAGGGCGCGGACTTCACAAAGCTTGAAATGGTGGACCTGGGGGCGCTGGACTTCTTCGCGGCGACTCAGAATCACGTCGATTTTACATGGATCTACTATGGCTGGGACGGCATTGCGGCTGAGGTCAACGAGGTGCCCATCAATTTCATTCTTCTGCAGGACTTTGAGGAGAATCTCGACTTCTACACCCCGGTCATCATTGCCAAAGAGGACACGCTGAGCGCGCGGCCAGAGCTGGTGGAGAAATTTTTGGCGGCGACTTCGAAAGGCTATGAGTATGCCATGGAAAACCCTGAAGAAGCGGTCAAGTCCCTGCTGAAGGCGGCGCCTGAGGTGGATGAAAAGATTGCGGTGGCGTCACAGATCTATCTGGCGGATCAGTATCAAGCGGATGCGTCTCAGTGGGGCATCATGGATCTTCAGATTTGGTCGAATTACGCCGGCTGGATGTTCGAGAATGGCCTGATCGAATCTGAGCTGGACGCTGAGGGGGCATTTACCAATGACTTCCTCCCGAAAAAATAGGCTGGAGCTGGTTGGGGTTAAGAAGACCTTTGAGGACACCTTTGCGGTCAGCGACGTATCACTGGTACTGGGAGAGAATGAGTTTGTCTCAATCATTGGCCCCTCCGGCTGCGGCAAGAGCACGCTGTTCAACATGATCTCCGGTCTGATCCTTGAGGATGAAGGCGAAATCCGTATTGATGGCGCGCCGGTCAAGGAGCGCAAAGGCCTGGTGAGCTATATGTACCAGAAGGACTTGCTGCTGTCGTGGCTGAAGATCATTGATAATGTGGCGCTGCCCCTGCGGGTGAAGGGTGTTTCGAAGAAGGCTGCCAGGGATGAAGTGGCAGGACTCTTTGAGACCTTTGGCCTGGAAGGCTTTGAGCATAAGTATCCCCATCAGCTCTCGGGCGGCATGCGCCAGCGGGCTGCAATGATGCGGACGTATGTTTACTCCAAAGACATCATGCTGCTGGACGAGCCCTTTGGAGGCCTGGACGCGCTGACGAAGGCCAAGATGCAGGACTGGCTGCTGGGTGTCAACAGCGCGCTGGAGGCGTCCATCTTGTTTATCACCCATGATATTGAGGAGGCCATTTATCTGTCTGACCGGATTTACCTGATGTCCGACCGGCCCTCAACGATCAAGGAAGAGATTGTGGTGGACCTTCCAAGGCCGAGGAATAGGGATATGATGGTCTCGGAGACCTTCACCCAGCTGAAGAAGAAGCTGCTGCACAGTTTTTGATTTTGGTTGGGGACAGGGACTTATGGTTGGGGACAGGGCCGGACCGCGCAGCTGGTCCGTCCCTGTCCCTGACCATGAGTCCCTGTCCCGTTAAAAAAAGCGTGACAAGGATGATGAAAATGACTATTTTTAACGCTGTCGCAAAAGATTATGACCAGTGGTACGCCACCCAAATGGGCAGTTTTGTGGATGCGGTTGAAACCGCCTGTGCCTTTGAGCTCTTTACGCCTGAAAGAGGCCAAAGTATTCTGGATGTGGGCTGCGGCACCGGAAATTTTTCTGTCAAACTGGCAGAGAGAGGCGCATTTGTGACCGGCATTGACGTCTCGGAAGAAATGCTGGAAATAGCCAGAGGAAAATCTGGTGATTTACCAATAACTTTTAAGCACATGGATCTTTATCAGCTGGAGTTTCAGGACAATACCTTTGACGCCGTATTTTCCATGGCGGCTTTCGAATTTGTCAAAGAGCCAGAGCGTGCGCTCAGTGAGCTCTTCAGGGTACTGAAGCCCGGCGGTAAGCTTCTGATAGGGACTATTCACCTGGATTCACCATGGGGCCGGCTTTACACCTCAGAGCCCTTCCAGAAGGATACAGTCTTCAAGCATGCCGCATTGAAAACCCTTGAAGAAATGGCGGCTTATTATCCCGATTGTCTGGTTCGCACCAGGGAATGCCTTTTTACACCGCCAGAAGCGGCTGAAAACCTGTTAAAGACTGACTCTGAAACACACTACCAGGCAATCAACCGAGGAGGGTTCATATGTCTGTTGTGGGAAAAGCCGCTGGAAAAGCCGCTGGGTTAGTCGGCGCGCAATTAGCCCTTACACCCATCCAAAGCCAGGATCCAACAGCGACGGTGGAAAAGGCTCTGGAAATCATCAACGCCTACCCATTGACCGTAGAAACCAATGCTATGTCGACCCTCATCACAGGTGAGCTGGACACGATCCTCGAAATGGTCAAGGCGCTTTATCAAACGATGAACGCCGAGGCGCAGTTCACGCTCGACATCAGACTTTCCAACACTTGTGGCTTATAAATAAGATTTCGGCAGGCTTCAGCGACAAATTAATTTCAAGAAAAACCTCTAAATCCCTTGAACATGTTTAAAATATAACTATAATTAAGTTATCAGATAAAAGTTTCTTATAGGATCTGAGTGGGTATAAAAATTTTTAATCCATGTAGTTATGGAAAAAAGAAAGGATGGGATGAATGAGCATTTTAGCCAACAAAAAAGTGATCATCATTGGCGACCGTGACGGTGTTCCGGGCCAAGCGATCGAAGAATGCGTCAAGACGAATGGCGACGCAACAGTCGTCTATTCCGCAACAGAGTGTTTTGTCTGAACGGCTGCAGGGGCCATGGATTTGGAGAATCAGAACAGGGTTAAATCTTTAGCAGATGAGTACGGCCATGAGAATGTCGTTGTCATCTTCGGCGCAGCAGAAGCAGAATCAGCTGGTCTTGCAGCTGAGACCGTCACCAATGGTGACCCAACGTTCGCAGGTTGCCTCGCGGGCGTATCTCTTGGACTTTCTGTCTACCACGCGGTAGAGCCAGAGTTCAAGGCAGACGTAGACGCAGATGTCTACGAAGATCAGATCGGCATGATGGAAATGGTTCTCAACGTGGACGAAATCGTCACTGAGATGACCAACATGAGATCTTCTTACTGCAAATATCTCTAATAATCGCGCCGATAGTTTAGGGATATAAAAAGCAACATAACGCAATAAAATGCACCACCAAAACCCTGATATAAAACCCTGATTAATATCCTGATTAATTCCAAATCCAACCTGAAGCGCGGTTCGGTCGAATCGCCAAAAATGTAATGCAGTTAAAACTTCAAACTCGCGTATTGCGAATAAAGTGGCAAGTGGATGCCAGTCATCCGCTTGCCACTTTTTTTTGATTAATCGCGTCCAGCCATCACCTTTCGCGGCAAAATAAGCTTTAAACCGCAAAACTGGAAAATCATGTTATTTACAAAACCTATTGGGTATAAACCATTTAAATGAAATTAAGGAGGCGCTACGTATGAATCTTATGGAACTTTTAGCCGGCCAGCTCAACAACCCTGATGCACTGAATAAGCTTGGCCAATCCGTTGGCGCAAACCCAGAGCAAGTCAATCAGCTCGCGAAGATAGGACTCCCTACCCTTATGAAAGCCCTCGGACAGAATGCCAGCACGCCTGAAGGCGCTTCAGCCCTTGCAAAAGCCTTGGAGCAGCATGAAGAAGATGACGTCGACGACCTTGATGGATTCCTTGGCAAAGTTGACACAAATGACGGCGAGAAAATTCTGGAGCATATCCTGTCAGGCAAAAAACAGGTTGTCCAGCAGAATCTGGCAAGTCAAACCGGTCTCCAAAGCAGCCAGGTTTCCGGGCTTTTAACCCAGCTGGCGCCACTCCTTTTGGGCGCTCTTGGCCAGCAAAAAAAGCAGCAGAATCTGGACGCTTCCGGTGTTTCAAACTTGTTGAACGGCGCCATGTCCCGCGGTGACAGCGGCCTGATGGGGATGGCTTCAAAAATTCTGGATGCTGACAAGGATGGCGACATCATGGACGACATTGGGAATCTGATTGGCAGTTTTATGAAAAAGCGTTAAGGCAGGCCACTCAAATAAACAACGCAGTGCTGCAAAAATCAAGCAGACAATAAAGCAGCCTGCTCAGGGCCTCAAAACCCAGAGCAGGCTGCTTTTGTCCGTTCAAGTGACCAATTACAATTTTCCGCCGCACTTATTGCAGTAAACAGCGTCAACCGCATGATCCTCAGAAAAGCAATGGGGGCAGGTCGCCAATTTCACAGATTTTTTCTCCGCGGCTGAAAGCTCACTTGTGATGATCCCCGTTGGGACGGCAATGATCCCGTAAGCTATGACCATCAGCAAACTTGAAATGAGCTTTCCGATGGGCGTTTGCGGTGAAATATCCCCATAACCTACCGTCGTTACCGTCACAATAGCCCAGTACATAGACTCCGGAATGTTGTCAAACCCGTACTGTGGCCCCTCAACAATATACATTAGCGCACCTGCCAAAACGACAATGAAAACAATAGTAAGCAAAAAAACCGTGATCTTGGGTCGACTGGCTCTGAGCGCGCGAATCAGCGTTCCTGATTCTTCCACATACCGCACCATTTTAAAGATTCTAAAGAGCCTGAGAAGCCTGAACACCCTGATTAACATTAAAAACCGCGCCGTCGGGAGAAAAATACTCGCGTAAGCCGGCAAAATAGACAACAAATCCACGAAGCCAAAGAAGCTGACGGCGTAATGCCGCCTTCGTTTAACGACATAGAGCCTCAAAAAATATTCCAGTGTAAACAGGATGACAAAAAACCACTCCAGGCGAAACAGCAGCGTTCCGTAGGTCATTTGTATGCTAACGACACTTTCAAGCATAATTAAAAGGCTGCTGATGATAATAGAGATGATGAGAAACACGTCGTAGGCTTTTCCTTCTGGAGTTTCCGCTTCAAAAATGATCTCATAAAGTTTGGATTTCAGTGCTTCTCGCATTTTTGACACCTCTTTTTCCTGCGGATTTCTATAGCGTTATTATACAGCAATAAAAAGTGTCAGACAAAGGAAGAGAATTGAGTCAACAGAATGAGAAAGAAAGGTTTGCTTTTTAACGAACTATACCAATAAAGTGCAGCATAAATATTTATTTTAAAAATTATTTTTGCTTTATTGGTCTTTCAACGTTTTGAAAAGTCTGAAAATTCAGGCATTTAAGGTGCTTAATCAATAATAGTTAGCTCAACCTGTTTTGTTCACTAAATAACGATGCTTTATTTTCAGCATAAACTATGTTTAAAATAGAGGTAACTTAAGAAAAAAATTTCGGGGAAATGATTCAGATCAAACCCCTGGCGAAGGAGATGGAATGAATGGAAAACATGAATTTAAGATGTGAAGAGAGAGTCAGAGAGCTTGAGGAGATGCTCAAGGAAAAGGATCAGCAAATCCATCAGCTTAAAGAGGAAATGAGAATCAAAGAAGTTCAGTGCCATCGACTTGCACATCAAGGCTCAGATTTCTAACATACACCCTTTCTACATAATTTAATAGTGAACCCAGCCCTGTCCATTATTTTGGACAGGGCGTTTTTTGTCCTTGGAAGTTCTGGAACATACTTAAATTCGAAATCCTATTTTCCTTGGCTGGTCCTGCATAATCACCTGGAATGGGGTATATATGCTTTAACTGGCAGAACACTTTATGAGGGGGGATAGTGCATTGCACACAGAATTAAATGTCGAAAAACCAGCAACACCTCAAGCCTACTTAGATTCTTTGCCAGCTGAACGCAAAGCAGTACTGGAAAAATTGAGATCTGTAATCCTGGAAAATTTGCCCGATGGTTTCGAGGAAACTATAAGCTATGGGATGCTCGGCTATGTTGTCCCACACAAATTATATCCTGCAGGGTATCACGTCAATCCAAAGGAACCGCTGCCCTTCATTAGCCTGGCATCACAGAAGAACTACATTGCGCTTTACCATATGGGCATATACGCATTTCCGGAGCTGCAGGCGTGGTTTGCAGCAGAATACGCCGCCAGAGTTAAAAGCAAGCTCGATATGGGTAAAAGCTGCATCAGGTTCAAAAAAATGGACGACATTCCCTATGAGCTGGTCGCGGAGCTTTGCAGAAAAATTACGGTCGAAGACTATATTTCAAAATATGAAGACCATGAGGTGTCCAAGTCAAAATAAGCACTAAGTTGCACTTTGAACGTTTGACAATTTTACAAGACAGGTGGAGGCGATAGTATGTCAGAAAAAACGGTGAAGAAAAAAGATGAAGTGGTGATTGAAACAACCCATCCCAATCTCGAAATATTTAAAATAGATCCTTGGGTCAAGCCCTACGCGGAGGACCTGGCACTGCGAATGAGGCGCTATGAGGGCGTTCGCAAATCACTGCTTGGCGAGAAAGGAACATTCAAGGAATTCGCCAACGGGCACCATCACTTCGGAATTCATCCTTTTGGGGATGGCTGGATTTACAGGGAATGGGCACCGGAGGCTTATGGGCTCTATCTCATGGGAGATTTCAACAATTGGAACCGGGTTTCTCATCCACTGACGAAAAATGCGGATGGAACCTGGGAGATCTATATACCTGGGCATGACGCGCTTACCCACGAATCCCGCGTCAAGGTCAGGGTAGTTGGGCGAAACGGTGACAGAGACCGTATCCCTCTTTACATCAGAAAAGTAGTTCAGGATCCGCAGACTCATGATTTCAGCGGGCAGATCTGGTCGCCTGAGGAAGTATTTCACTGGACGGATGGGGACTTTAAAATAGAGCAGAGTGAACCGCCACTCATATACGAGGCCCATATTGGTATGGCCCAAGAGAAAGAAGCGGTGGGAACCTATAAAGAGTTTGAGGAATTCATGCTGCCGCGCATCAAGGCGCAGGGGTATAACACGGTTCAGCTCATGGCAGTTATGGAGCACCCATACTACGCTTCTTTTGGATATCACGTCTCAAATTTCTTTGCGCCTTCGTCCTGGTTTGGCACACCGGAGGATCTGAAAAGTTTGATCAACAAGGCTCATAGCATGGGAATTTCTGTACTCATGGATTTGGTCCATTCCCATACCATCAAGAATTTTGCCGAGGGGATCAACGAATTTGACGGCACCTCACATCAGTTTTTCCATCATGGTGCCCGAGGCTATCACTCCGCTTGGGACTCCAAGCTTTTCAACTATGGCAAGCATGAGGTCATTCACTTCCTGCTGTCCAGCATCAAATACTGGCTGGAAGAATATCATTTTGATGGTTTCCGCTTTGATGGCGTGACCTCCATGCTGTATCATGACCACGGTCTTGGGACGGCGTTTGACGACTATGCGAAGTACTTCAGCCTCAACACGGATATTGATGCGGTAACCTACCTGCAGTTTGCCAATGAGCTGATCAAGGCGCTGCGGCCGGATGCCCTCTCCATTGCTGAGGACATGAGTGGTATGCCGGGGATGTGTCTGCCTATTGAAGCCGGCGGAATTGGTTTTGACTTCAGGCTGGCAATGGGGGTACCTGATTTCTGGGTCAATACCCTGAAGAAGAAGGATGACGACTGGAGCGTCGGCCAGCTCTGGTACGAGCTGACGACCAGCCGCCCAGGCGAGAAGCGCATTGCATATGTAGAGTCTCACGATCAGGCCTTGGTCGGAGACAAGACGCTGATTTTCAGGATGGCAGACAAGGATATGTATTGGCATATGAACAAGAAGAGTCCAAGCCTGGTCATTGAGAGGGCGGTGGCATTACATAAGATGATCCGTCTGATCACGATTTCCCTGGGCAGCGAGGGTTACCTGAACTTCATGGGCAATGAGTTTGGCCATCCGGAGTGGATTGATTTTCCTCGGGAAGGCAACAACTGGAGCTTTAAGCACTGTCGCCGCCTGTGGAGCCTTGCGGACAACCCATTCCTCAGATATGAGGACCTGAAGCACTTCGACGTCGCCATGATCCACCTGATGCACGATAATGCGCTCATGGGTGGCGGCGTGCCTCAGCCTCTTTGGATTGATCAGATGCGCAAGCTAGTCGCATATAAAAAGAAGGATTACATTTTTATTTTCAATTTCCATCCAACGGATCCTCAAGTCGACTTCGAGCTCCCAGTCAATGATACAGGCGGCTACAGGGTCATCATGGACACAGATGAGCCAAGGTTTGGAGGCAACGGGCTGATCTCCCATGAAGTGATCTACGAGGTTAAAACTCTGCCGGGCATGAAGCAGCAGACCGGCTTTCAGATTTACGTTCCTAACCGGACCGCCATGGTCTTGAAAAAAGTGACGCTGAAGGACTAAAAAGGCGTCCGGATTCAATTTAAGGCTTTGACTTTGATGCTGGGGACAGTCTCTAATAGTTTTGGGACTGTCCCCTTGGTTTGCCTGTGCTTTTTTGGTCGGGGACTGGGCCGCCCTGAGCAATTGGCGCGGCCGCGACACTGTAATTTTAAATCTTAGCGAGGTGTTGACCATGGAGACATGGGAGGTATTATCAGCTTCACCGGACCCTTGGGTCCGTTACAGAACGTTTGTCGACTTGCTCGAATACAGAGAGTCTCAATCGGCGGTATCTGATGCCCGCGCCGCCATGCTCTCCCACCCGCTGGTCGAGGCGCTGATCCGAGAGCTAAAGTCATGGCCGGGTGTGGTCCTCAGCAGCCATAAAAGTGCCGGCCAGCACTACCATAAACTCGCCTTCCTTGCGGACTTGGGCCTGACCCGCGAAGATCCAGGCGTCCAAGAAATTCTTAACGGCGTCCTCAGCCACTCGTCAGAGGAAGGTCTGATAACTTTGCCGATGGTCATCTCAACCCACCACGGCGGCAATGGCCAGGAAACCTGGGCCTGGGCACTCTGTGACGCGCCGGTAAGCCTCTATGCATTGGCTAAAATGGGTTATAAAGAGGACCCTCTCGTGATCAAAGGCCGCGATTTCCTCATTGGTCTCATCCGGGAAAACGGCTGGCCCTGCAAAGTCTCAAAAGAGCTGGGCGATTTCAGGGGACCCGGAAAAAAAGAGGACCCGTGCCCCTATGTGAATTTGATCCTGTTAAAATTTCTGTCACTATATGACCAGCACTTGTTGGGTGAACCAGTTAAGATTGGAGTCGAAACGCTTCTGGATTTGTGGGAAAATAGTCTGACCAAGCACCCCTACATATTTTACATGGGAACGGACTTCAGAAAGCTGAAGGCTCCCTTCATCTGGTATGACATTTTGCACGTCCTGGAGGTGCTCTCGAGATTTGAGATAGCGGTTCAGGACCCTCGCTTCGAAGAAATGCTGAACATAGTGCTGGAAAAAGCTGACCAAGATGGTCTGTTTACGCCTGAATCTGTCTGGCAAGCCTGGAAGGGTTGGGATTTTGGACAGAAGAAAACACCGTCTTTGTGGATGACTTTTATAATTTATAGGATTCAAAAGCGGTTGGAGAGCTTTCAAACTTAATGCTTGCCACAATGGGATTGTTTGGTTGGGGACTGGGCCGGATTGAATGATAGTTTAATCGCGCATGATAAAATGCGTACATAAAAATATTATTTATAAAAAAAGTTCGTTGTTGATGGATTATTATTCAATTCAGTGTTGAATTTTGTGGTAGGTCTATGTTACAATGTGAAAAATATTAACCAAGTAATCTATGGCTTATAAGATCATGAGCCCCCTACCTATCAGAACTATAAAGGGAAAGAAAAATGACAAAAGGACAATTGGAAGCAAAAATCAGTGAAATTATCAGCAAGTTTGAAATTGAACACATGGGAAGAGGTCCAGAAAAAATTCGGACTATTATCTTCCAAGACCTAATTATAGTCAGAATTAAAGGTTTTTTGAGTAAGGCAGAAACCAATCTCGCGACGACCAAAGATGGTGTCGAACTGATCAAAAAAGTCAGGATGGCGCTCTTTGAAAGCTCGAGAGATAACTTGGAAGAAGCGATTCAAGGACTTATTGAGGTCAATGTAGTCAGTACTTATTCTGACGTCAGCACCAAAACCGGTGAAAAGCTCATTGGGATAGTCGTGGATCGGGATCTGGAAGAGTTGGTTTCAAAATAACAGAATTATTCGATCAAAATAAATAGAGTTGGAAGACGCGTTGAAAGGTCATTGACCAGTTGACAGTAAGCCAACAGCAAAAAATCCGGACATGCCGGGGCTTTTGTTGTTGGCTTTTTTGTGTGTTTGGAGGATGGAAAATGCATGAGACAGATGTATCCGTAATGAATCAGATTGAGTATTTAGAAAATCAGAATTGGATCAGACGACTTCATCCGCCTGGGCGCATTGGCATTATTGGTGGAGGGCAGCTTGGCAGGATGATCACGATTGAAGCAAAGCGTATGGGTTATCGCGTTATTGTGCTCGACCCTATGCCGGATTCGCCTGCAGGGCAGTTGGCAGATCAACAGATCGTCGCTGCGTTTTCGGATATGGCGGCGCTGCGGAAGCTTTCCCAAAGCGCGGATGTTTTGACCTACGAGTTTGAACACCTTGATATTTCGACGCTGGATGCGTTGGAGGCGAGGGGTGCGCGCTTGATACCATCGGCAAAAACCTTGGAGATCATTCAGAACAAGTATCATCAGAAAGTGCGTTTAAGAAAAATTGGGGTTCAGGTCCCCGACTTCGTGAGAATAGACTCACTTGAAGCATTGGAGGAAGCTTTCCTTGTTTTTGGGGGGAGGCTTGTCCTGAAGACATGCCGGGATGGCTATGACGGCAAAGGGACCTGGATTGTGACAGAACAAGCGCAGCTGAAGCCGGCTTATGAGGCGTTTTCCGGCGAAGAAATCATGGCAGAGGCGTTTGCGGACTTCGCCATGGAAGTCTCTATCCTTGCTGCCAGAGGGAGAGAGGGCGTTAAGCTTTATCCCATAGCCGAAAATGTACATGAAGATGGGATTTTGATGCATTCCAGTGTCCCGGCAAGGCTGCCTGAGGAAACGAAAGCAGAGATCCAGCGCATTGCAATGAAAATCCTTGAGGCGTTTGACGATTATGGACTATTTTGCATTGAATGCTTTGTAGATGAGTATAATCACATTTTGGTGAATGAAATTGCACCCCGGCCGCACAATTCCGGACATTACACCATTGAGGCCTGTATTACTTCGCAATTTGAACAGCTGCTTAGAGTGATCACAGGAATGCCGCTTGGATCAACTGCGCTGCTTGCGCCATGTGTGATGTGGAATCTGCTTGGGCAGGGTGAAGGAAGAGGCGCCTATGAGGTGAGGGGAAGCGAGCGTCTCCTGTCGGAGGAAGCATGCTATCTGCATCTTTATGGTAAAAAAGAGACAGGGCCCCTTCGAAAGCTTGGGCATGTGACTGTACTTGGGGAAAGTATTGAAGCTGCTCAGGAAAAGGCAAAAAATGTGATGTGTTCGATTTCGATCGAAACTCTGGAAAGGGAGGCATTATATGAAGGACGTAATTAATGGAAATGACAGACCGCTTGTAGGCGTCATTATGGGCAGTGAGTCCGACTTTTCGGTGATGAAGCTTGCTGCTATAGAGTTGAAAGCTTTGGGGATTCCCTTTGAGATCAAGGTGGTTTCTGCCCACCGTACACCGCAGCGAATGGTGGAATACGCAAAGTCTGCAGCCGCTCGGGGGCTTGAAGTTGTGATAGCGGGTGCCGGTGGCGCGGCCCATCTCCCAGGCATGGTGTCGTCCTTAACGACGCTGCCGGTGATTGGTGTGCCCATACAGCTCAAGACCCTGGAAGGGATGGATGCTTTGCTGTCTATTGTCCAGATGCCGGCAGGGGTTCCGGTTGCTACGGTTGGGATCAATAATGCGAAAAACGCAGGAATTCTGGCAGCCAGGATACTGAGTATCAAATATCCAAAGATTCAGGAGCGTCTTGAGACGCGAATGGACCAGGTCAGAAATCAGGTCGTTTATGATCTGGAGGACAAATTCTATGAAAGTGAGGGCAGTGTATGATTCAAAATGCAACTTATACCGGGGCAAGTCGGAAAACTTATCGCTGGGTGTATGTCGTACTGGGCAACCTTATGATGATGTGCCTCGGAACGGTTTATGCCTGGAGTGTCTTCAGGATTCCCGTTGAGCAAGCATTTGGCGTTGGTACGACGTTGAGCGGGCTGCCTTATATGGTGTCGCTGGCTTTTTATGCACTCTTTATGCTGATTTCAGGGCGGTATTTGAACCGGTTCAGCCCGCGTCTCATTATGACTGCAGGCGCCCTTCTTATAAGCGCTGGATGGATTGGCTCAGCTTATGCGCCCAATATTTATTGGCTGACCCTCACTTATGGCGCGGTCAGCGGTGCAGGGGTAGGCATTGCTTATGGGGTTCCCATGGCTGTGGCGGCGAAGTGGTTCCCAGATAAAAAGGGCTTGGCAGTCGGAATGGTACTTGTGGGCTTTGGTTTATCTCCCCTTGTAACAGCACCGCTCGCAAGGCATTTCATTGAGATTTATGGGGGTATGCAGACTTTTAAAATTCTGGGCGCTGCTTTCGGTATGATCATCCCTATACTGGCGCTTCCTTTGACGTATCCTTCTGAGAACTATAGTTCAGATCACAAAACGGGCCAGGGACAGCGCTTAGCATCCGAGGCAGACACCGTTAATGGAGAAAGTCATAAGGGACAGATGGAATATCCCTCTGTGGTTATGATGAAGACGAAGTCTTTCAAAATTCTCTACATTACTTTTTTTATAGGCGCTATGATTGGATTAATGCTCATTGGGATGACCGGCAAAGTGGCTGTTGAGTGGGTAGGCCTGTCTCAAGGCAGTGCAGCACTTTTGATGTCGGTCTTTGCGGTGTTTAATGGCCTTGGCAGACCTGTCTTTGGATGGTTGACCGACCGTCTGTCTTTTAAGAGCGCTGCGTTAATCTCCTTTGTGTCCATTGTGGTGGGGTCCTTAATCATGATTTACACAAAAGGCTCAAGTCCAATTGCCTTTGGATTGGCATTTTCAATCTTTTGGTTTAATTTGGGCGGTTGGCTGGCTATTGCGCCTGCGTCAACCTTGTCCATGTTTGGAATGCTAAATTACAGCCAGAATTATGGCGTTGTATTTACAGCTTATGGCATAGGGGCGGTGGCAGGTGTCATCAGTTCCGGAGTGCTTATCGATTGGTTTGGTGGTTATACTATGATCTTCTATTTGGTGCTGACGCTTGCGGTTGTTGGAAGCCTGGCGGTTAAACTGCCAGGCGTAAGGCAATAATTCTGAAGCTCCGTTTAGTGTATGACAATATCAGAACATGCTGTAAGCAAGGCAAATAGAGAATGCGGCTGATGTATGGCTTTGTTTGGTTGGGGACTGGGCCGCGTGGTGCGGGACTGGGCCGCCCTGAAATAAGATAAAGACTACTCTCGAATTGCGGGGGTAGTTTTTTATTTGCGCAAAATGGAAGATATCCGCAACTTGGTTATTGACATAAGCCCAAAACGGAGTAAAATTAGAGTCGAAAAGGACATATGCCCATAACTCGACAGAAGGGAGCGACTTGAATGTCCAGACCAAGAAAATGGCGACGCGTCTGCTGCCTGCCTGAGAGCAACCTCTTTGGGCCCCTTAATCCGGAGGCTGAGGACCACGAAACCATCACTATGACGGTGGAAGAATATGAGACCATACGGCTGATCGATCTGGAAGGTCTGATGCAGGAAGCCTGCGCTGAGAGAATGGATGTAGCCAGAACGACCGTTCAAAGGATTTACAACGAAGCTCGAAAGAAAATCGCGGAGTCGCTGGTCAATGGCAAAATCCTGAAAATCGAGGGCGGGGATTATAAGCTGTGCGACGAAGAGGAGCCCATGTACGGCTGCGGCTGGTGCCGCCGGCAGTACGCGGCTCAGCTGGAGAGCACAATGAAAAGCGAGGGAGAAGAGTGATCTATTCGCGGGAAGTGCTCCACCATTTTACAAGTCCAAGTAATGTTTACAAGATGGAGGATGCTGACGCAGTGGGCACCAAGGGCGATCCGGATTGCGGTGATGCGCTTGAGATGTTCATTAAAGTCAAGGAGAACCGTATTGAAGAAATCAGCTACCTTGTCTATGGCTGCTGCGCTGCCATTGCGACTTCAAGTATGACAACAGAGCTGGCAAAGGGGAAAACTCTTGAAGAGGCATTTGCGATTACCGAAGAGGATATTGCAAATGCTCTGGGTGGGCTTCCTGACAACAAAATGCACTGCTCCAACCTTGGCGTCAGCGCTTTAAGGGAAGCCATCATGAACTACAGAAGAAAACAGCGATAAAAAAACAATGATAAAACAGGAGGCGTTACTATGAGAGTAGCAATACCGGTAGATGAGAACCATCCAGGCACCGCTGTGTGCGCATCCCTGGCAAGGGCACCCTATTACTTAATCAAGGACACGGAAACGGAAGAGACGACCTTTGTGGAAAACACAGCTGCGAACAGTCAAGGCGGCGCCGGGGTCAAAGCAGCCCAGCTTCTCGTGGATCAAAAGGTCGACGCGCTTCTGACCCCAAGATGCGGTCAGAACGCTGCAGAGGTTCTTACGGCGGCGAAAATGGAAATCTACAAAACGGAATACCCTTCCGCTAAAGAAAATCTCCAAGCGTTCAAATCTTCATTGTTGGCAGCGCTTACGGAATTTCACGCCGGTTTCCACGGTCACGGAGAAGGACACGGGAACGGGGGCCAATAGTATGAAAATTGCTGTGCTCAGCGGCAAAGGCGGCACAGGGAAGACTATGGTCTCCGTTAATTTGGCAGCTGCTGCCCAGCGCGCTGTTTATCTGGACTGCGACGTGGAGGAACCAAATGGGCACCTCTACTTTAAGCCGGAGAATCCAGCTGAAGCGCCCGTCAGCGTCAAGATCCCAAAAGTTGACCACGATGCCTGCACGGGTTGCCGGAACTGTGTGGATTTCTGTAAATTTAACGCTTTGGCGTACATCAACAAAAAAGTTATGGTGTTTGAAGACGTCTGCCATTCTTGTGGCGGGTGCGCGATCGTGTGTCCGGAGAAGGCGATTGCTGAGGTGGATAAGACCATCGGCACAACCATGAGCGGTGTTTCAGAAGCTGTCGAGATTCACTCCGGGTTTTTGAAGCCGGGGCAGGCCTCCGGGGTACCTATTATTAAGGCGGTCCTCTCGAAAGCGCCAAGTGACGGCGCGCTGACGCTGATCGACTGCCCGCCGGGGAGCGCCTGTGTGGTCATGGAAAGCATCAAGGACGCGGATTATTGCGTGCTGGTGGCCGAGCCAACCAAATTTGGCGCCCATAACCTGGAGATGGTGCATGAACTGGTGCGCCTGTTTGAGAAGCCCTATGGCGTGGTGCTCAACAAGTGTCTGGAGGGTTCACCGAACCCGTCTGAGGCGTTTTGCGCGGCAAATGGCATCCCGGTTCTTGGCAGGATTCCCTTTGACTTGGAGCTGGGCGCCATCAATTCAAGCGGGGAGATCCTGGTGCGTTCCCAGGCCCATTACGCGGCGCTCTTTTCCGAGCTGCTGCTGAAAGTGAAGGAGGCGGCGAGCCGTGAAACAGCTTCTGATTCTCAGCGGTAAGGGCGGCACCGGCAAGACCACCGTGGCGAGCGCCTTCGTGCAGCTCTCAAAAGCCAAAGCGTTTGCCGATTGTGACGTCGACGCACCCAACCTCCACCTCATCCTGCAGCACTCCGACGAGCGCCCCACAATAACCCCGTACTACGGACTTCCCAAGGCGGTCATAGACACAGAGGCCTGCATAGAATGCGACCTTTGCAGGGAAAGCTGCCGCTTTGAAGCCATAGACATTGTTCCGGAAAAAGGGGGGTACACCTCTGATCCATTTGCTTGCGAAGGCTGCAGCGTCTGCGAGGCCGTGTGTCCGGTGGGTGCCATCAAAATGGTGCCAGCTGTAGCAGGGGAGCTGAAGCTCTACCTTGAGGGCGCTGTGTTCTCCACGGCCCAGCTCAAAATGGGCAGCGGCACCTCTGGCAAGCTCGTGACGGAGGTCAAGAAACAACTTAAATCCGCGGTTAAGGAAATGATTGAGACTTCGAATGAGGTGTCAGCTGAGGGGGCGGCAGTAAAAGTTCCCCTTGCCATCATTGACGGCTCCCCGGGCATTGGGTGTCCGGTCATTGCCTCCATCAGCGGCGTGGATCTGGTGCTGATTGTGGCAGAGCCTTCCGTATCTGGTGTCAGCGATATGAAGCGGATTGTCGAGACCGCCCGTCAGTTGCAGACAGACGTGGTGGTTTGCGTCAACAAGCACGACACCAACCAGGAACAAACCAATGAAATTGAAAGACTCTGCCAGGCCCTTTCTCTGCCGATGGTCGGTCACATCCCCTTTGACAACATGGTGGTCGAAGCGACGAACCAGGGGCGGAGTGTGGTGGAATTCGAGTCACCATCGGCAAAAGCCATCAGAGAGGTTTATGGCAAAGTCATGAAGCATTTATTCGAAGACGCTAAAACGCAGGCCCCAGGGTTTCACAACATCCCAGTCGCGGATTAGTGCTGCAAAATTCATTTGGGCCCAGTCCCCCACCATGTGGCCCAGTCCCCCACCATAAGTCCCTGTCCCACACCAAACATCAGGGCGGCCCAGTCCCCAACCGGAAATCTGGTCTGTCCCTGTCCCCAACCAAGAATTTTAGGAGGTCATTTAATGAGCGAAGTATGTCAGCTGGATTGCGGTTCGTGCGGCTCCGATTGCGCGGACAGAACTAAACAACAAACGGATTTTACGGAGCAGCCCCACCACCTGAGCAACATTAAGAAGGTCATTGGGGTCGTCAGCGGCAAGGGCGGCGTAGGCAAGTCCCTCGTCACGTCGCTGCTGGCAGTGACCATGAACCGCAGGGGGCATCATACGGCCATCCTCGACGCGGACATCACGGGTCCATCCATTCCAAAGGCCTTTGGCATCAAGAAAAAGGCTATGGGGACGGATACGGGGATCATCCCGGTCAAGAGCGTCACGGGCATTGACATCATGTCCATCAACCTGCTGCTGGAAAACGACACGGATCCTGTGGTCTGGCGGGGCCCAATCATAGCCAATACCGTCAAGCAGTTCTGGTCAGAGGTTATCTGGGAAGATGTGGACTATTTGTTCATTGACATGCCGCCGGGCACCGGAGACGTGCCGCTGACAGTTTTTCAGTCCATCAAGGTGGATGGCATCATCATAGTCACCTCACCTCAGGAGCTGGTGTCCATGATTGTCTCAAAAGCAGTCAAAATGGCCCAGATGATGAACGTTCCAATCTATGGCATTGTTGAAAACATGTCCTACTTCAAATGCACGGACTGCGACAAGGAACACAAGATCTTTGGGGAAAGCAACATTGAGAAGGTTGCTGAGGCACACGGCATCAAGGTCCTCGCCAAGCTGCCTATGGACTCCAGAATCTCTGCATCCTGCGACGCTGGCATGATCGAGCTGATCCACGAGAATTATCTTGAGGAAATCGCCCCGCTGCTGGAGGTATAAACCAACAGTCATTCACTAAAGCGCAACACTACCCCACTAAGGAGGCCTGAAAATGTCCTACAGTCCCGCTTTAGGCACTACGGTCACCAATACCCACATGCGCACGCCTGCGCACACCTCGCCTTTTTCCGGCATGTGCGCCGTCTGCACCATGGAGTGCACAGGCACTTGCGAAATTGGCCTGTCGGCCCTGAGGGGGCCGGAAGCCACCTATCCCTTCGCGGCGGACGCCAGTCAGTTTGCCTCGGAGAAGGATTACCCACTGGATTTTTCCCACCTCAGCATCAACGGCCGCGTGTTCGGCGCCAAAGGTACAACTGAGGACTCTGACGAGGCGACTTATGCGAAGGTGGGGGTGGAGACGACCATCGGCAAAAAAAATCCTTTAAAGCTGAGGCTGCCTATTATCTTGCCCGCCATGGCCAAGCTGAACTGGCAGGACTACTTCGCCGGCGCCGCAATGGCTGGCGTGCTGGTGGTCATTGGCGAGGACGTGGTGGCCAAGGACAAGGGCCTGGTCCTCGAAAATGGCCGGGTGACGGCGGCGCCGCTGCTGGCAGATATGGTGGGCGCCTTCAGGAAATACGAGCGGGGCTACGGGGACATTGTCCTCCAGGCCAACGAGGACGACGAGCGCCTCGGCGTCCTGGACTACGCCCTGCAGCACCTGGGGGTCAAGTCGGTGGAGCTCAAGTTTGGCCAGGCGGCCAAGGGCATCCAGGGCATGGGGCTCCAGAAAACGCTGGAGGACGCGCTCCGGCTGAAAAACATGGGCTACCTCGTGTTCCCGGACCCAACCGATCCCGAGGTGGCGGCCCGCTTCAATGAGGGCAAAGGTCCGGTCTTTGAAAAAGTGGGCAGACTGCCTATGTGGGACGAGGGCTCTCTCAAAAAACGCATAGCGGAGCTGCGGCGTCTGGGCGCTGAGCGGATCTGCTTCAAGACGGGGCCTTTCGACCCCGAGGACTTGGTGCGGATCCTGAAAATTGCCTCTGAGGAAGAGGTGGACCTGGTGACCCTGGATGGCGCGGGCGGCGGCACGGGCAACAGCCCCGTGAAGATGATGAACGAGTGGGGCATCCCTACGGTCGTGCTCGAGAGCCTGGTTTACGAGATCCTCAAAACCATGGAGGCGAGGGGCTATGCCCTGCCGCAGGTGGCGATCACCGGCGGGTTTTCCATGGAGGACCACGTGTTCAAAGGTCTTGCTCTTGGCGCGCCTTACATAAGCCTGGTCGGCATAGGCCGGGCGGCCATGGCGGCAGCCATGACGGGTAAGCACATAGGCACCCTTCTCGAGGCGGATGAGCTCCCGCAGCCCCTGAAGCGGCTTGGCGGCTCAGTGGAGGAAATTTTCAGCCAGGTGAAGCCGCTGCGGGCCCTTTATGGGGATGAGGTGGCCGTTATGAGTACAGGCGCGATTGGCCTTTACTCTTACCTGGAGCGCATTTCGGCCGGCCTCAGGCAGCTGATGGCCCTGAACCGCAAGTTCGACCTGTCACAGGTGGACCGCCGGGATCTGGTGCCTCTGACGGCCCTGGCAAAGGAAGTCACGGGCCTCGAGGATTACGCGGCGCTGCTGCGGGGCGCCCTGGACGGGCTGTAGGGCAGGGCTTTGTCAAGAAAAAAACATGAAAATTGAGCTGCCGATGGTCGCTTAAAACCACATGGTGGGCCCAGGTGACCATCGGCATAAAAAAAGCGGAAGATGGAGGAGATACAACATGAAAATAGCAGTCGCAAGTGATAACGGCATGGTGGCGGGCCATTTTGGCCATTGCGAGAATTTCAATGTTTTTCACGTGGAGAGTGAGCAGGTCGTCAAGCACGAGGTGGTTCCAAATCCAGGGCACAAGCCGGGATTCCTGCCCAACTTCCTGCACGACCTTGGCGTTGAGGTCATCATAGCCGGCGGTATGGGCGGCGGCGCGGTGCAAATTTTCAACGAGAAGGGCATTGAGGTCGTCGTGGGGGTCAGAAACTCCGCGAAGGAAGCGGCGGAGCTCTATCTGAAGGGACAGCTCGAGTCCACGGGTTCGATTTGCCACGAGCATCAGCATGCCCATGAGGATGGCTGTAATCACTAAGAGATAGAAGAATGACATGAATTAAGGCTAATGGGTGCTGGCGTCTTGGAATATTGGGGCTGTCAGCATCCATTTTCACAATTTGCCGAAAGTGAGGTGCGTCATGAATACACCAAACTATGTCTATGGTCCTGTGCCTTCCAGGCGCCTCGGTCTGTCCCTGGGGGTCAGCCCAATTCCAAAGAAGACCTGCAATTATTCTTGTGTGTATTGCCAGCTTGGCCGGACGGACCATATGACGAATACGCGTCAGCGGTTTTTTCCTGTGGCGGATTTGTTGGCAGAGGCTCAAGCGGTGATTGAAAGCGGGACAGTCTTTGACGTCATCACCATTGTGGGCGAAGGGGAGCCGACGCTCTATCTGGAGCTTGGGGTGCTGATCAAGGGCCTGAAGCGGTTGACGGACAAGCCGGTGGCGGTGATTACAAACGGGGCGCTGCTGTATGAGAAGGACGTTCAGGCGGCGCTGATGGAAGCGGATTTTGTGCTGCCAACGCTGGACGCGTCTGATGAAGGGATGTTTAAACGGATCAACCGGCCTCATGGCGCGCTGGACTTTAGCCGGGTCCTTGAGGGGCTGCGCGAGTTTTCGAGGCGCTATGAAGGCCAGCTTTGGATCGAGATCATGCTCGTTAAAGGGATGAATGACAACGAAGCTGAATTGCTTGCCCTGAAGGCGCTGCTGGATACGATGCGTTATGACAGGCTCTATTTGAACACTGTGGTGCGCCCGCCGGCGGAGTCCGGGGTTGAAGCTGTGGATGGGGCTGTGATGCGCCGGGCGGTGGAGCTTCTGAGCGGGCTTCCCATTGACCTGCTGGAGTCAGAGGGCTTTTACAGCGGCATCGAGGATCACGGCGCGGCCGTCCTGAGCATCATCAAGCGACATCCCATGAACCAGTTTGAGATCGAGGCTTTCTTGGTGAAGCGCGGCGCTGAGGCAGCTGAAGTGGCCCACATTATGGAGGGGCTGAGGCGGAATCCGGCTGTTGACGTTGTGGATTACAAGGGTTATGAGACTTTCAGGATGAAGTGAGAAGTGTGGTGCGGGACAGGTACACGTGGTGCGGGACTGGGACACGTGGTGCGGGACAGGGACACGTGGTGCGGGATTGGGTCGGCCTGAAATTGGTCACAACCTCAAAAATTTGTGAAAAACAAATACAACAATCGAACCGCATTAAAAAGCAGAAGCTCATTATTGGTCTTCTGCTTTCATGTTTTTGAGCCATCGGGAATCGTTGAGTTCTATAGGGGCAAGCACCGCCCACGTCGGCCTGTGAAGGCCTGTGACAGACTGTAAAGACCTATGACTGCAATTGATTGCCGTAATTGTGCATCCTCCCACCGCCTTGCGACAAAGTCATCTTCGTTGTATAATTAACATTATAAAGTTCATATTGTTCATAATGTAAATATTGTTAACGCATCCTGATCATTCCAGACTGTTTCGTGACGTAAACATCCTTTCGATTTTATCATTCCAAGTTCTCATTCAAGTCTACATACGAGATTTTATACATATCCTTACATTAGAAAGCGAGGTCATCCCATGAGCGCGCAGACCGCATCAAACTCAATCCTCACTGAAACTCTGACCGCCCATATTAACGGCGTCCTGGCATCCTACGCCATGGATCCCACTCGACTCGTCGGCATGCTCCTCGAAATTCAGGATCATACGCCAAAACAGTATATCCCCAAAGAAGTTGCCGTTTACGTTGGCGAGAAGCTCGACCTGCCGCTGAGCAGAGTCTATGATGTGATCTCTTTCTACGAAGCCCTTTCAGACGTGCCTCGAGGGGATATTGTCGTCCAGTTTTGCGACAGTGTGGTCTGCAAGGTCAACGGAAACAACAAGCTGAAAGAAGCCCTGGAAAGCATCCTTGGCATAAAAATGGGTGAGACCACTCCGGACGGCAAATACCACCTGGAGTCAGCGCCTTGCTTTGGGGCCTGCGACATTTCCCCTGCCATACGCGTCAACGGCGTCGTTTACGGGCCGCTCAAAACTGAGGCGGATGTCAGGGCGGCCCTGTCCCGCCCTGAGAAAGGAGAGGGTCAGCGTGAATAAAACCGTCAGTTTCATCACGGACCATTTTGGAAAGTATAATACATCAGATATTGACAGCTGCCTCGCTGTTGGCGGCTTTACAGGTTTGAAGCGCGCTCTGGGACTGACCCCGGCAGATGTGATTCGAACCATTGCGGACTCTGGGATCCAAGGGCGCGGCGGCGCCGCCTACAGCACCGGCAAAAAATGGCAGCAGGCTGCGGCTGTACCCGGTGAAGACAAAGTCGTCATCTGCAATGCAGATGAGGGTGAGCCCTGCACGTTTAAAGACCGTGCACTCCTGGAAAATGACCCCTTCCGGCTCATCGAGGGCATGGCCATTGCCGGCTACGCGGTAGGCGCCGGCCACGGCTACATTTACCTCAGGGAGGAATACCGCCATCTGAAGCCAAGGCTTGAAAAGGCCATAGAACAGGCAAGAACCTGCCGATGGTTAGGAAACCACATCCAAGACTCCAACTTCAACTTCGACATCACCCTCTATTCAGGCGCAGGGGCCTACGTCTGCGGCGAAGGCTCCACCCTCATTGAATCCATGGAGGGCAAAAGCGGCCGGCCACGGATCAAGCCTCCCTACATCAAAGAATGCGGCCTCTTCCAAAAACCGACCCTGGTCAACAACGTCGAGACCCTGGCAGCCGCCGCGGCCATCCTGGAAAAAGGCGCTGAGGCGTTTACAGCCTATGGTACGGAAAAGTCGCCAGGGACAAAGCTCATTTCCTTGGCTGGCAACGTCAAAAATCCAGGCGCTTACGAGATCCCTTTTGGGATGACCCTGAGGGAGATCATAGAGACTATAGGCGGCGGTCTTGAAGAGGGCCGGACGCTCAAGCTTCTCCAGCTGGGCGGGGCGTCCGGAAGCATTGCGCCGGCAGCGCTGCTGGGTACACCTTACACCTATGAGGATCTCAATAAGGCAGGGCTGGATGTGGGCTCCGGCGGGATCCTGGTGGTGGATGACCGAACCTCCGTCATAGAATTCCTCAAAGCGATCCAGGACTTCTTCATCCACGAAAGCTGCGGCAAATGCACGCCGTGCAGGGAAGGCAACCGGCAGATCGGTCGGATCATTGCCCGTTATGCGGAGGGCGCGCCGAGGCCGGACGACCTTGAAACCGCCAGGCGCTTCGCGACCATCATGTGCAACTGTTCGTTCTGTGGCCTTGGTGAGACGGCCCAAAGCGCGCTTCTGTCCGCTATGCGGCATTTTCCGGAGGCCTTTGAGGCTGACGCGTTTGAAGCGGGTGTCACAGGCACTAAAGAGACAATCGGCGAAAGGGGGCTGCGGGTATGACTGCCAACCAAGTGACCTTGACCATAGACCACAAGCGCATCAGCGTCCCTGAGGGCACGACTATTTTGGAGGCCGCGAAAAAGGTCGCGGTCAACATCCCGCACCTTTGCTATCACCCGGATCAGGAGATCAAGGCCAATTGCAGGATCTGCGTTGTAGAAGTCAAGGGCAGCCGCAAGCTGTCCGCCGCCTGCTCGACCCGTGTCAGCGAGGGCATGGAAGTGCTCACCAACACCAGGAAGGTCAGGGACATGCAGCGGGGCATCCTCGAGCTGATGCTGGCCAACCACAACCAGGACTGCCTGAAGTGCCACAGGAACGGAAACTGCGAGCTGCAGGACCTGTGCGAACGCTTTAACATTTCAAGAACCCATCTGGAGGACGCAGTGGACGCGCTGCCGCTGGATGACAGCAACCCGGCGCTGGTCCGGGACTCCAGCAAGTGCATCAAGTGCGGCCGCTGCGTGGAGGCCTGCCAGAGTGTTCAGGAAGTCCACGTCCTGACCCATTCCCACCGCTCAATAAGGTTCAATATTGCCCCGGCCTACGAGATGCCGCTGGAGGAAACCCTCTGCGTCTTCTGCGGGCAGTGCGCGGCGGTATGTCCAACCGGGGCCATTGTGGAAAAAGATGATACGGAGCTGGTTTGGACCGCCATTGAAGACCCGTCCAAGCACGTGATCGTTCAGGTTGCTCCGGCGGTGCGCGTTGCTCTGGGTGATTCTTTTGGCCTGCCAAAGGGTGAGATCGTTACCGGCAAGACCGTGGCTGCCCTGAGACGCCTTGGCTTTGATCAGGTCTTTGACACCAACTTTACGGCTGACCTCACCATTATGGAGGAATCCCACGAGCTGATCCACCGCCTGACCCATGGCGGTACACTGCCGATGGTCACCTCATGCTCCCCTGGATGGATCAACTACATCGAAGGCGTCTTCGACGACCTTTTAGACCATCTGTCCACCTGCAAATCGCCTCAGCAAATGTTTGGGGCGCTCTCCAAAACCTATTATGCCGAGCTGAAAGGCCTGGCGCCTGAGGACATCTTCACGGTGTCCATCATGCCTTGTACGGCTAAGAAGTATGAGGCCGCAAGGCCGGAAATGACCTCCGGCGGCGTCAGGGAGGTCGACGCGGTCCTCACCACCCGTGAGCTGGCCCGCATGATTGGGTCTGCCGGCATTGAATTCGCTGACATTGATGAAGAGCAGTTCGATAATCCGTTTGGCCTCGGCACTGGCGCTGGCGCGATCTTTGGCGCCACCGGGGGGGTCATGGAAGCCGCGCTGCGCACGGCCTATGAAGCAGTGACAGGCAAGGGCCTTCCAAACCCGGACTTCAAAGAAGTCAGGGGCCTCGATGGCATCAAAGAGGCTTCAGTGGTGCTGGGGGATGACCTCGTCCTGAGAGTGGCCGTCGCCAATGGTCTTTCCAACGCGAAGGCCTTAATGGCTGAGGTTCGCCGGGGTGAATCACCTTATCACTTCATTGAGATTATGGCTTGCCCGGGCGGCTGCCTGGGCGGCGGCGGTCAGCCTATCCGCTCCACCAATGACATCAAGGAAAAGCGCATGGACGCCCTTTATAAGATTGATCAGGATCTCCCAATCCGCAAGTCACACAAGAATCCGGACATCCTGAAGCTTTACGAAACCTGGCTCGGAGAACCCCTGGGCCACAAGTCCCACGAGCTCCTGCATACCCACTACCACAAAAGAGTGTGATTGGTGGGGGACAGGGACTTATGGTGCGGGACTGGGCCGCGTGGTGCGGGACTGGGCCGGACCAAACCTCCCTCCAAAAAACCATTCTGCTGAACTTTATATGATTACATCTTATTCTGCAGCCCATCAAGTAAAGGGGCTGCTTCTTTTTTTCCCAGTCCTGCTCACCACTTCTTTAAATAGACGCAGGCGCCATCAACAGCCTCAGACAATACGCAAATTTCAATCCGTGATTTGAACACTTGTGGGTATAAAGAAGCTAAGCAGCTCCGACTACACTTCGTTCTCCACACAAAGGAGGCCGTCACAAATGCAAGACAAAGTGCAATCAGACGTCACAGCCCAGATCGCGGACTTCTTCGCCTCAGCCCCCGACCTTTTGTCCCTCTATTGTACCCTGGAGCCGCAGCTGTTCGCCCTCGGCGACGTGACCCGCAAGCTCCAAAAAACGCAAATCTCTTTTTCCGCCCACAGGGCTTTCGCCTGGGTCTGGCTTCCCATCCACAAAGTCAAGGGCCGCCCTGAGCGCTATTTTATCCTGAGCTTTTGCTTGAACCGGCAATTATCAAGCCCCAGAATAACCGAATCCTTAGAGCCATACCCTGGCCGATGGATGCACCACCTCATCCTCACAGCGCCTGAGGAGATTGACGAAGTGCTCCTGGAGTGGTTAAGGGAGGCCTACAATTTTGGGCTGCGCTAGTGGGAAAAATATTGTATGATCATCTTTTTTCGTGTACGCCACAGCATAGTTTTATATTTCAAAGTTCGCCCAGTTTACAAAATTGTAAACTTGGGTACAATGGATTTGTGCTTTATGAGCACAAGAGAGCATTTAAGGGGTGTCAATGAATGAGCAAGAAGAAAAAAATTTTACTTTGGATATTAGGGTTGCTGGTTGTGGCTTTTATAAGCTTTCAGATCGTCATTGGTCGGATTGAACAAAACCTGAGTGGCCTTGAGGCTTTGCCGCTGGCGGACATCGATCTGGAGCAAGCGCAAGACGGTGTTTACATTGGCAGCTACGCCGCATTTCCTGTGGAAGCTGAGGTTGAGGTCGAGATTGAAAATCACAAAATCGTTTCCGTGACGCTTCTGGAACACCGGCATGGTCAGGGCGCCAATGCGGAAATTCTGACGGAGGTTGTCGTCCAGGCTCAGTCTCTGGATGTAGACCAGGTGGCAGGCGCAACCTACAGCAGCAAGGTGATATTGAAGGCCATAGAGGATGCCCTTCTCAAGGCTTCAAATTGATAAGATGCATATGAAAGGAGTTGTTGCGAAACTATAACATTTAGTTTCACAGCAACTCTTTTTTTACGCCAATTGGAATTACTGACTTTCAATAATTTTGCTTATTGACAAACCATCCATGAGATCTTGAATTATAGGGTCGACAAAAAAGCCTATTCACCGTATTTTTAAATATCTGGTCTAAGCTGCTTTTTTGTACTCGATAATGCCGGTTTGGTTGTTTTGGATTTTGCTATGAAGCTTATTCAGATTTATTGCCATAGCAACCATCATCATATCCCACTATTTTTTTCATACCCCTACGACGAAACCGATCATAAGCGAGACCATCTTTAACCTTTGAAAAAGCGCCTTCCGCTTGGATGGA
>NZ_FMWL01000007.1 GCF_900103005.1 Acidaminobacter hydrogenoformans DSM 2784
TTTTTCAAAGGTTAAAGATGGTCTCGCTTATGATCGGTTTCGTCGTAGGGGTATGAAAAAAATAGTGGCGGATATGATGATGGTTGCTATGGCAATAAATCTGAATAAGCTTCATAGCAAAATCCAAAACAACCAAACCGGCATTATCGAGTACAAAAAAGCAGCTTAGACCAGATATTTAAAAATACGGTGAATAGGCTTTATTGTCGACCCTATAATTCAAGATCTCATGGATGGTTTGTCAATAAGCAAAATTATTGAAAGTCAGTAATTCCAATTGGCGTAAAAAAAGAGTTGCTGTGAAACTAAATGTTATAGTTTCGCAACAACTCCTTTTTGAATAGTATTCTATATCCCAAAGCTTTGACTTAGCGCCGGCGCGCGAAAAAAAATGGAGATGCGAGGGTGAAGCCGACCAAAATTCCAGCGCCTGCTTTAATATACGAGCCTTGGAAGAGGTAGATGATACCAAAAATGATCAGGGCAATGCCTGCAAGCAGCGGCGCGTAAAATTTAAGTTTTGTCATGTCGTCGTCCTCCTGAAGGAAAGTGTGTGCGAAGCTTGTCTTACTTACTGGCAGTGCCTGGTTATCCTATGACCACAAGATCCTTGGTGAAGTGATTAAGGACTTCACAGCCAGTATCCGTGACGAGGACGAGATCCTCGATTCGGACGCCAAATTCAGTGTCAAGATAGATACCGGGTTCAATGGAAAAGATCATGCCTGGCTCAAGGCGGGCGGTGTTGCCTGAGGAGACGTCGCCAAACTCGTGAACCTCAAGGCCAATGGCGTGGCCTGTGCGGTGTGTGAAGTAAGGCCCATAGCCTCCCTCTTCAATAATTTTTCGGGCGGCGGCATCAATGTCGCAAAAGCGAGCACCTGGGCGCACTTCCTCTATGGCTGCCAAGTTAGCCTTTCGAACGAGCTCGTAAACTTCCCGGGCCTTGTCAGAAACCGTTTTGTAGAAAAATGTACGGGTCATGTCAGAACAATAGTCCTCCTTAACGCAGCCAATGTCGCAAATAATGGCATCCCCAGGCTTTAACCGGGTGGAGCCTGTATCATGATGGGGAAGGGCGGCGTTGGCGCCAAAGGCTATGATAGGTGTGAAGGACAGGTCGTCTGCGCCTAAGCTGCGATAAGCTTCCTTCAAGACGGCGCTAAGCTCAAGCTCTGTGGCGTCATGAGAGACCGCCTCCTGAAGCAGCTGCATTGCTTGATCATTCAGCGCGGAGGCTTTTCTCATAAGATGCTGCTCCGCCTGATCTTTGACCATCCGGATCGAATCAATGGTAAACGAGCCATTGATAAATGAAGCGTGAGGCAGCTTTTCCATCAGTGGCAGCAAAAAACGGGCTGGCCAGTTTTTGTCGACACCTATGTCGCCTTCATCTGCCATGAGCTCGGCCAAGATCGAAACGCCGTCCTCCGTGTCTTTGAAGTATTTAAGCGTGAGCCCGGAGTCTGTCTGTAAAGCCAGCGGAAATAGCGCGTTCAGCAGTAAGATTTTGGCGCCATTTAAATTTAGATAAAGAACGAGCAGCCGCTCTCCAGGGTGAATCCATTCGCCGGTGAGATAATAAATTGACGCTGGGTCAGATACAATCAGCTGTGCCATGTGTTGCTTTCGCATCTGATTTGTCACTGCGTTTAGTCTCGTTTGGTTCACTGCAACCCCTCCATGTCCAGAGATAGTTTAATTATAACAGTTTGGCCGTGGCACAGGTACTAAAGATTGCTAACACAGGCAAAACAAAAAAAAGAAGCGGGTGCCCAAGCTTAAGCTCACTGTTAAAGCTTACTGACACCGCTTCCTATAGTAGAATTATTTTCCTTTGCTTTCGAGATATTCGTCGAACGTCATCAGCTTGTCGACCATACCTGCTGGAGAGAGCTCAATGATTCGGTTGGCCACCGTCTGGATGAGCTCGTGGTCGTGTGAGGACAGCAGGATATTGCTGCTGTATGCGCCAAGACCATTATTCAACGCGGTGATAGATTCCAGGTCAAGGTGATTTGTAGGCTGATCGAGGACCAGGACGTTGGCCCCGGACATCATCATCCTTGAAAGCATACAGCGGACCCGCTCCCCGCCGGAAAGGACTGTAGCGGATTTAAGCGCTTCCTCGCCGGAGAAGAGCATGCGGCCAAGGAAGCCGCGGATATACGTCGCGTCCTTCTCCACAGAATATTGTCTCAGCCAGTCGACCAGGTTGAGGTCCACGTCGTTAAAGAATTCAGAGTTGTCTTTGGGGAAATAAGATTTGGTGATTGTGACACCCCACTTGACAGTGCCAGCGTCAGGCTCCAGCTCGCCCATGAGCACTTTGAAAAGCACCGTGTTCACCAGCTCGTTGTCTCCAACAAACGCAATTTTGTCGCCTTTACGGACTGAAAAGGTGACATCTTTAAACATCAGTTCGCCATCAATAGACTTGGTCAAATTTTCAACAATCAGGATGTCATTGCCAACCTCGCGGTCCGGCTTGAAGCCTACAAACGGATAGCGCCTTGTGGAAGGCTGAATGTCATCCAGCGAAATTTTATCGAGAAGCTTTTTCCTGGAAGTCGCCTGCTTTGATTTTGAAGCGTTCGCGCTGAACCGGGCAATAAATTCCTGAAGCTGCTTGATTTTTTCTTCCTTCTTGCGGTTTTGATCCTTTGACATCTGCAGTGCCAGCTGGCTGGACTCGTACCAGAAGTCGTAGTTCCCAACGAACATTTTGATCTTTCCAAAGTCGACGTCCGTGACATGGGTACATACCTTGTTCAGGAAGTGCCGGTCATGGGAGACGACTATGACAGTGCCTTCAAAATCAATCAGAAAATCCTCCAGCCAGTTGATGGACTGAATGTCGAGGTTGTTCGTAGGCTCGTCCAGAATCAGGACCCCAGGCTTACCAAACAAAGCCTGCGCCAGTAAAACTTTAACTTTTTCCGAGCCCATGAGCTCGGACATTTTTTTTGCGTGCATATCTGTCGTGATGCCAAGGCCCTGAAGCAGGGCAGAAGCTTCAGCTTCAGCCTCCCAGCCGCCCATTTCAGCGAATTCATGCTCGAGCTCGGCGGCACGCATGCCGTCCTCATCAGAAAAGTCTTCTTTCATGTAAACCGCGTCTTTTTCTTTCATAACCTCGCTGAGGCGTGGATTGCCCAAAATGACGGTCTCCATGACTTCGTTTTGTTCGAATTCAAAGTGGTCCTGCTTCAGGACAGACAAACGCGTCCCAGATGCGACAATGACTTCGCCCGTATTGGGTTCCAGGTCGCCGGACAAAATTTTCAAGAAGGTACTTTTTCCTGCACCGTTCGCGCCTATGACCCCGTAGCAGTTTCCCGGGATAAATTTTAAGTTGACATCTTCAAAAAGCTTGCGTTCGCCGAAGCGCAAACTGACGTTGGATACCGTGATCACAATGCATCTTCCTCATTTCGTATTTTGTTGGTGAGTTGAGTTTTCTTTATACAACATTGTATTATATCACAAAATTCTCTTGGAAAATTAAAAAATAAACAACCTTGGTCCAAAGCAGTATTCTCCGGTGCTTTGCCGATGGTCTCAAGAGGCCCCCCAACCCAAACGCATCTCCACCCCCAAACAACCTGAATTCCTTGTTTTTCAGTGAAATTCACATTGTGACTAAATTTACAGCATGTTATACTTAACTCAGCGGTTCACAATTTCATCAGTGCTTTTTTCGAGCTGAAAGACCTAACACGCACCTTGCGTCATGGTGTTCAGCCGCCGGGTCACAGGAGAAATCCTGCGGCCTCCCACTTGAGGAAAGGAAAAAGCCCCATAGAATCATTTTAGGCACAAGGGTTTACATAGAGCGCAAGCGCTTTCTTCTTTAAAAAACCTATGGTGGCAGTACGCGTCATAAGTACTGAATTGCTTAAAATGTCTCATTTAGGGCGTCCTTTTTTTGAGGATGTTTTTTTATCCCCAAAATCTAAGGAGGCAACGTTATGAAATCAACAATTAACTCAAAATCAAAAAAATCTTTAACCCGTTGGATGCTGGCAGTGCTGATCACTATGATGGTGTTCGCCGCTGGCTGCAGCCAGCCAGCCCCGGCAGAAACGCCTGCTGAGACACCAGCGGAAACCCCTGCTGAGACACCTGCAGAAGCAACACTTCCTTCTCTTGAGGGTCAAACCCTCATTCTTTCCACTACGACCAGCACACAAGACAGCGGCCTTCTCGACTTTATCCTTCCGGATTTTGAAGCGAAGACAGGCGCGGAAGTTAAAGTTGTCGCTGTAGGTTCGGGCGCTGCAATTCAAATGGGTGTAGATGGTGAAGCAGACGTCCTTCTGGTCCATGCCAAAGCAGACGAGGAGAAATTCGTCGCTGAGGGTCACGGTATCCAGCGTTTTTCTGTTATGTACAATGATTTTGTCATTGTAGGACCTCCAGCGGATCCAGCCGGTCTCAAGGCGGCGTCTTTTGCAAATGCCGGCGAGGCGCTCAAGCAAATCATGGATAACGGCGGTTCGTTTGTATCCAGGGGTGATGATTCCGGAACCCACAAAAAAGAAAACAGCCTTTGGAAGCTGGTCGAAATGACACCGGAAGGCGATTCGTACATCTCTGCCGGCAAAGGCATGGGAGATGTCCTCCAAATGACCTCTGAGCTCCAGGCTTATACTATGACGGACCGCGCGACTTATCTCAGCATGAAAGACAATCTTGAACTGGAAATCGTGACGGAAGGCCTTGATGGTTTATTAAATCCATATGGCGTCATAGCTGTCAATCCGGACAAGAATGACCAGATTAACGCTGAAGCTGCTCAGGCCTTTGTCGACTGGATTGTTTCTGATGAAACGCAGACTCTGATCAGTGAATTTGGCGTTGAGAAGTTTGGCGCGCCGCTCTTTTTTCCAGACGCTGAGTAAAAAAACTGTGAACCGCTGCTGTATTAAAATGGATTTAGAAGTTGACTGCTTGGGGGCTCAAACGCTTTCGTTGGCAGATTGAGCCCTGGGCAGGCTTCATAAGTGATTTAATCAAACATTCTCCAATGTGTTAGTAAAAGATCCAAAAGGGAGGCGAGCAGATTGGATTATATAGCGGACGGATTTGTGCAGGCTTTTCAACTGCTGGCGTCCTTTGATCCAGAGGTTTATGGTGTCATAGGCCTGTCGCTGATTGTTTCAACGCTGTCAGCACTGATCGCAGGGGTTCTGGGAACAGTGTCCGGAATCTATACAGGGCTCAAGTCCTTTAGAGGTAAGCGGCTGTTTGCAAGAGTACTTTATACAATGATGGGGCTGCCTCCAGTTGTCGTGGGACTTTTAGTCGCTCTGGCCCTGTCCCGGCGTGGCCCGCTTGGAACGCTGGAGCTCATTTTCACACCGACGGCTATGATCATTGCGCAGGTCATACTCGTCACACCAATTGTGACAGGTATCGTCTTCAATGTAGCGGTAAAACGTGGCCGTGAGGTATACGAGCTCGGAAAAACTTTGGGTGGCGGTCCGCTTGACCTGCTTAAGCTTTTCATAAAAGAATTGAGAGTGGAGCTTCTCGCGGCTTATGTGACAGGTTTTGGCCGGGCGGTTTCCGAGGTGGGTGCCGTTATGATAGTTGGGGGCAACATCAAAGGCCATACACGGGTCATGACGACCTATATTGCCATGAACAACAGCATGGGCAATTATGCCCAGTCTATTGCCATGGCTATTGTACTGCTCGCGCTCGCTTTCCTGGCTAATGCCTTTGTCTATCACGCCGCCGGGGAGGAAATCTGATGGAACTCATAATGGAAAAAGTTCAGAAGCGTTATGGAAAGCGCCATTTATTTGATATTGAAAATCTCAGACTGCCTTCCGGGGGACTTTATGGTCTGATGGGACCCAACGGCGCCGGCAAGACCACCTTGCTGAAAATGGTGGCGGGACTGGGCCGGCCGGATCATGGCGGGTTTCTATATGACGGGATCCCTTGGCATAAAGGTCTGTTTAAAGACATAACCTATTTAAGCCAAAAGGCTTATATGATGAATGCGACTGTAAAGGAAAATATTGCCTGGCCACTTGAAGTGCGGGGCATTGGGACGAAAGAACGCGAGATTAGGATTCAGCAGGCGCTCGAGCGCATGGAGATTCCCGAGCTCGCAGACCGAAAAGCAACGACCCTGTCCGGGGGAGAAGCCCAAAAGGTCGCCTTTGCCAGAGCCCTGGTTTTCAAGCCAAAGCTTCTTCTCATGGACGAGCCTGCTGCCAGTCTGGATAAACAAGCCAACGCGCTGTTTGAATCCAGAATGCTGCAGTATCATGAGGAGACAAACGCGACTGTAATTTTTATTACCCATAGCGCGGAACAGGCACAAAGATGCTGCAAAGAACTGCTGTGGCTCGAAGATGGGAAGATTGAAGCCGCTCCGCCGCACGTCCCACTACAAATCATGAGGTGATCACTTTTGGATCTTTTCAATGTACTGACGTTGACTGAAATCACGAAAAGGTTGGAGGACACATTTATAAGCAGCCTTCTTCCAACAGAAACGCTGCCTTTGAATCAGGCACTGGGCAGAATTTTGGCTGATGACCTGACTGCGGCGGAGGATGTGCCCCATTTCTCAAGATCCGTCGTAGACGGCTATGCGGTCAGGGCTAAAGACACCTTTGGCGCAAGCGAAAGCATTCCGGGATTTCTCAGCGTCGTGGGCGCAGTTGAGATGGGGCATCCCGCAGCGCACGCTGTCAGAGCCGGCGAGGCGGTCTATGTGCCTACCGGCGGGGCGCTGCCGGAAGGGGCGGACGCCGTCGTTATGATAGAGTATACCGAGCCCTTTGGAGCGGGACAGATTGCGGTGCATAGACCATCGGCACCACTGGAAAATGTTATGTCCAAGGGGGACGACATCACCGTAGGTGAGACCGTTCTCAGGGGTGGCACCCGGCTGAGGCCTCAGGAGCTTGGCGTGCTTTCAGCCCTTGGCGTGAACAGTGTGACAGTCTTCGCGCCGCTTCAGGTCAGTGTGCTCTCAACGGGGGATGAAATCGTCCCAATCCATGAAAAGCCCGCGGCAGGTCAAATCAGAGACATCAACAGCTACACCATCACGGGTCTGGTCGAAGCTGCCGGGGGTCGCGTCCGCAGGGCGAGCCTCGTTAAAGACGATTTTGACGCGTTGAAAGCAGCTGTCGCAGAGGCCATCACCGACAGCGATCTCGTGCTGCTGTCCGGCGGCAGCTCGGTGGGGGAAAAGGACTATACCCAGCGCGTTATACAGGCCTTTGAAGATTCGGAAATTTTGGCGCATGGTCTGGCCATAAAGCCAGGAAAACCAACGGTTGTGGCAAGAATTGGAAGAGTTTCTGTCTTTGGCCTTCCGGGGCAGCCGGCCTCAGCCATGATGATCTTCAAGGCGGTGGTGGAGCCGCTTCTTCAAAAACTGACAGGGGCAAATGCTTTGCCGATGGTATCGCAAGCCACCACCAACCAGGAAGCCGCACTGTCCCCCAGCCTCAGCACCCGTTCGGTTTTAGCGGCCGCTTCTTCTAAGATCCACGCAGCGCCAGGAAGAACGACTTTTCAAATGGTTGCGCTGGAGATGAGATCCGGGGAGCTTTTCGCGGTGCCTGTGCATGGCAAGTCTGGCATGATCTCGCTGATGAGCCGGGCAGATGGGTACATTCAAATCGAGCCGGCCCAGGAAGGGATCCTTCAAAATCAAACTGTTCAGGTCATTCTGTTTTAGCAAATTTTCCCGGAGGTGTCAGTGATGAAGCACGATCGCAATATTTATCTCAGCAATATGGCGCTGAACGAGGCCATTGAACTTTATACATCGGCCTGCGCGAGGGGCGAAATTTCCCTTGAAGACGAAGTGCTTCAAACGGTAGAGGCCCTTGGCCGAGTGACGGCGGAACCGGTTTTCGCTTCCCTGTCAGCGCCCTGGTTCAACGCCAGTGCCATGGATGGAATCGCGGTGAACGCGGCGTCAACCTATGAAGCCAGCGAGAGAAGACCTGTCGTGCTCACTAAAGGCAAGGATTACATCATAGTGGACACGGGGGATCCCATTCTCGATCCATGGGATGCCGTCATCATGGTAGAAGACCTCGTTGATTTGAGTGAGGAACAGGTAGAGATTCGGGCAGCCGTCTCACCTTGGGAGAACGTGCGCCCTGTGGGTGAGGATATTGTTGCCGGAGAGCTCATACTGCCTGCGTACCATAGGATTACGCCCATTGATTTAGGGGCGCTTCTCAGCGGTGGCGTCAACGCGGTGAAGGTCTTGAAGAAGCCCAGGGTCGCAATATTGCCAACCGGCACAGAAATCATAGAGCCTGGGACACCTATGGAAATGGGGAAAATTATTGAATCCAATTCCAGGGTCTTCGAAGGCACAGTGATCCAGTGCGGTGGGGAGCCCATCCGTTTGGCACCGGTGGCAGATGATTATCCGCTGCTTGTCGAGACGGTTAAAAAGGCCGCTGAGTCCAGCGATATGGTCATTATAGTCGCAGGCTCCTCTGCAGGGACGGAGGACTTCACGTCCCGAATTGTTGCAGAGCTGGGCGAAGTCTATGTCCATGGCATAGCCCTAAAGCCCGGAAAACCAGCAATTCTTGGAAAAATTGGCCATGCGCCAGTCATTGGGCTGCCAGGCTATCCGGTCTCCTCGTGGGTGGTCTTCGATACTATAGTCAAACCACTGCTTTATACCATGCAGCATCAGCGGCCGCTTCAAAGGCCTACAGCAGAAGCTGTCCTTTCCAGGCGTCTGGTCTCATCCCTCAAAAACCTTGAGGTGGTCCGGGTCAAGCTGGGTAAGGTGGGTGACAAGCTGATCGCGACGCCGCTAAACCGTGGGGCTGGTGTGACCATGTCCCTGGTGCGGGCAGACGGCCTGCTTGAAATTCCTCAAAGCAGTGAGGGCTTTGAGGCGGGGACGAAGGTGCCGGTTAGGCTTCTCAGGCCAATTGAAGAAATTGAAAACACCGTGGTCGTCATAGGGAGTCACGATCTGGTCATTGATCTGCTGGCAGATCAGATTCACACCAAGTGGCCAGATTCCGGGCTTTCGAGTGCCCATGTGGGCAGCCTTGGCGGCGTCATGGCCATAGTTAAAGGCGAAGCCCATATGGCGCCCATTCATCTCCTGGATGAAACAGCGGGGCAATACAATATGTCTTACGTCAAAAAGCTCTTTCCGACATTTAAAGGCTATCTGATTCGAGGTGTCAAGCGAACCCAGGGACTTATGCTGCCAAAAGGGAATCCCAAAGGCGTTCAGGGCCTTGAGGACTTGACCCGGGTGGATATACGATTTGTCAACCGCCAGCGAGGCTCAGGCACGCGGCTGCTTTTGGATCATAATCTCAAGATCAGGAATATGGACTCAGAGGGCATTCAGGGCTATGACCGGGAGATGACGACGCATATGGCGGTGGCCTCCGCGGTAGCTTCAGGAACCGCTGATGTGGGTCTTGGAGTGCGCTCGGCGGCAGCGCTGACAGGCCTTGATTTTATACCGGTAGGAGATGAAGCTTACGATTTTCTCGTGGCAGAGTCACATATTCAGGCTTTACCGGTTAAGCGTGCTATAGAAGCGCTTCGCTCTGAGGCTTTCAAGAATAAAGTGCTGGCACTGGGCGGCTATGGCGTTGAAAACTGCGGCGAGGTGATCACGATTGAGTAGAGAGCATAGAGAAGAGGGCGGTGTAATGCTGACACACATCAATGAGAGTGGCCGTGCAAAAATGGTCGACGTTGGGGAAAAAGGCGAGACCCTTCGGATTGCCACGGCCAGAGGCCGAATCAAGATGTTGCCCGAGACCTTTGACCGCATCATGAACGGCGGGGTCAAGAAGGGTGATGTCCTCGCGGTAGCACAGGTGGCTGGCGTTATGGGAGCAAAGCGAACGTCAGACCTGGTACCCATGTGCCATCCCATTTTTCTCACGGGTGTCGATTTGACCTTTACGCCGGATGAGGCGGCGGCTGCCATTGAAATTGAGGCGGTTGCCAGGACTGTAGGCAGAACCGGTGTGGAAATGGAAGCGCTGACCGCGGTGACAACAGCAGCCCTGACTATATACGACATGGTCAAGGCCATGGACCGGACCATGGTCATTGACGAAATTAAGCTTGTGCAGAAGTCCGGCGGGAAGTCAGGGGATTTCGTCCTGGAAGCGGAGTAGGGGTGAGGGCTTTGGAACTCAGCGGCATTCAATTCAAAGCTTCAAAAGGAACACCTATGATCCGGCAGGCGTCAGGGATGCTGATTAAAGGGGAAGGGCTTGAGGGCAATTACCATATAGGCGGCACCAGACAGGTCAGCCTCATGGCCTCTGAGGCGCTGAACTCCCTGGAGCCGCTGAAAGGCGCAGGCCTTTGTCTGAAAAAATACGCCGCGAACCTGATTACGACAGGGCTGGATTACGCGAACTTAAAACCCGGAGACCAGCTTGCAGTGGGCGAGGCAGTGATTGAGCTCAGAGAAGTTGGAAAGCATTGTTTTTTCGAATGTGTACTTTTTCAGCAGAAAAGTGTCTGTCCGCTGACGACTATGTCTGCATTCGCGGAGGTCATCAGAAGTGGTCAAATATCAATTGGGGATGCTGTAAACCTGTTGGATCAGGGCGAAGCATAATAAGTGAAGCACAAGTAGGATAAACTGGCGCCGGCAAACTTAAGGTTTGTTGGCGCTTTTTTTGTTTAAGATGTTTGGTGGGAACATTTGGTTGGGGACTGTCCCCAACCAAATGTTTTTTTTAGAATAGTGAGAAGGGTCTTTTGTCACGGAATTGTTTATTCAAATTAATGAAAATTATGGTATGATGGAGCTTGAAATTTACGATGATTGGAGAACGTTTATGGCTTATGTATTGCTTCTTATTGGTTTTTTGATTTTAGTTAAAGGCGCAGACTTTTTTGTCGAAGGCGCTTCAGAGATCGCGACGGTTCTTAGGATTCCGCCACTTCTGATTGGTCTGACCATAGTTGCCTTTGGCACCAGCGCCCCGGAAGCCGCGGTCAGTATTACGGCAGCCATCAACGGCACCGGTAACCTGGCCGTAGGCAACGTCGTCGGCAGCAACTTGGTTAACGTCGTGTTTATCCTTGGCATCACGGCATTGATTCAGCCTTTGGTTGTAGAAAGACAGACCGTTATCAAGGAAATCCCATTTGCGCTGCTTGGAAGCGTTGTCTTGTTTATACTGATCGCTGACAAATACCTGATCCAGTCAGACGCGCTGCTGTCCAGAGGGGACGGCTTGATTTTGCTGACTTATTTTGCGATTTTCCTCTATTACATTTTTGAAGTGGCGAAAAACAGTCGTGAAAAATTTGAGTTGGACGACCTGGATCCGGCACCGGTGAACGTGGTCAAATATGTGCTCTATACAGTGGGTGGTCTCGCTGCCATTATCTTTGGAGGGGATCTTGTCGTTAAGAACGCCATTGTGATCGCTATGTCACTGGGCATGAGTGAAACCTTGGTAGGCCTCACTATTGTGGCGGTGGGTACATCCCTGCCGGAGCTGATCACCTCTGTGACAGCAGCCATGAAGAATAAGAGTGAGATTGCCGTTGGCAATATTATAGGCAGCAACATTTTCAACCTCTTCTTTGTCTTGGGAATCGCTGCCTCAATCCGGCCTATAGTTGTCGACAGCGTTATTTTGATGGACGCTCTGTTTATGATCCTTTCCACGATCATTTTATTTATCTTTTCCCATACCCACTCAAAAATTACACGGGCTGAAGGCGGAGCGTTTATGTTGATGTATCTTGGGTACATGGCATATATCCTGATTCGAAATTAGGAGAAAACGTCAAACTGAGGGTGGAATTCATGAGCAGGATGTACCAGCTGTACCAGGATGAAAAACGTCAGTTTATTGAGGCGGTTCATCAGTCTGAGGCATTGGTAAAGAAAAGCACAAGGCCGCTTGGACCGGGAATGCCGGGAACCGAAATTGCACGGCTCCCGGATCTGCCTGAGCTGGTCAGAAGCTACCTGGAAATGGCAGGCTTCAACGAAAGGCCACTTCCTAAAGTCGCCGAAGTGATCTGGAAAGAAAGCCGGATCAAACTTGGACCTGATAAACCCTGGATGGCAATTAAAACGAAACAGTGCAATACCGCATCTCCAACGGCGAGGATCGCCTTTATGTCTGCGAAAATGTTTGGTGTCCTGCCTTTTGAAGGCAGGGACTTATACGCTCAAGGTCGAGGGCACATGCTTGGTAAAATAGCGGGTCTTGCGACAGTGTTTGACGATCAGTCAGAAGAAATTGCAAAATCCGGAGTTGTAACAGTGCTGGCGGAAGCCTTTTTGATCCCTGGAATTCTAATGTTGCCTGGTATGACGCTGGAGTCAAGGGATTCACTTTCCATAAAGGCACGTCTGACAGATCAAGGATTGACAGCAGAAGGGGTTTTCAGTTTTAATGCCCAGGGTGAGGTCACGTCCTTTGTCTCGGAAGACCGGTATTATGCCAATCCCAAGGGCGGAAATGAACGCCGCCGCTGGACGGCCTATTCAGAGAATTACATAGAAAAAGACGGCGTCCGTTTTCCGTCCACCGTCCGTGCGGTTTGGAACCTCCCGGAAGGTGATTTTGAGTACTGGAGCGGCACGATTGAAAGGGTCGTATATGATTTGTAGAATCCGGCCTGGTGTCTAAGGGAGATAAGACGGGAAGCGCATTTTGACTGCTGGCTTACTGACAAAAGGTGGGATGAGTATGTATAAGCGGTCATTGCCTGTAGGCCGTTTTGCGCCAAGTCCTACAGGGCGAATGCATTTTGGAAATATTTGGGCGGCGCTGCTGGCCTGGCTGTCCACACGTTCAGAAGGCGGGACTATGATCCTTAGAATGGAGGACCTGGATCCGGACAGATCAAAGAAATCCTTTGGGGATCAATTGATGAAAGACCTGATTTGGTTGGGGCTGGATTGGGACGAAGGACCAGATGCCGGCGGTGATTATGGTCCATACATACAAAATGAGCGTCAAAATCTATACCAATCCGCATTCGAAAAGCTGGTCGAATGTGGCCGTGCCTACCCTTGCTTTTGCAGTCGTGAGGAACGCACTGCAGCCAGCGCACCGCACAGAGGTGAAACGACTGGAATTCCGGAGGATCCCTGTCTGCTGATGCCTGAAAGCCAGCGCCAGGTGGCGCTTCAGACGAGGCGGCATACCTGGCGGCTTAATAATGAACATGAAGAGATTGTCTTCACAGATTTGAATTATGGTGAACAACGGCACCAGCTCGATATGGCACGGGATCATGTGGTTCTGCGGCGCTCGGACGGTGTGTTTGCCTATCCCCTGGCCGTGGTTGTGGATGATGGTGCTATGGGCGTCACTCAGGTGGTCAGGGGCTCTGATCTGTTGGATTCAACTGCAGTCCAGCTGTACTTGATGGATCTGCTTGGCTACCCAAGACCGGCCTATGGTCACGTGCCGCTGCTTGTGGATGCGCAGGGTCACCGCTTGTCCAAGCGCCAGAAATCCATGGATCTTGGTGCTATGATGGCCAGTGGCTGGACACCTGAACAACTTATTGGCTACCTGGGGTTTCGGGCGGGCTTTACCAAAGTGCTTGAGCCTGTCAGAGCGGCGGATTTGGTGGGGGTGTTTGATTGGAAGACCATCGGCAAAGAAGATGTCGTGATTGATGAAGAAGATCTGGCGAGTGCCAGGGACTTAATGAGAGGCAAGGCGGGAAGATAGAGCAGCTGAAAGAAGCCTTCTATTGCGGCCATGCTGAAGAAGGGAGTGAAACGTATGAACAGATTGGAAGAACTGCGGGCTAAGGTCGACGCCTGCGACAGGCAGGTGGCGCAGACCCTGGAGAAGCGCATGGAAATCATCCTGGAAATCATGATGGTGAAAAAGGAGCTTGCCGTGCCAATCTTCAGCAGAGAACGGGAGCGGGAAGTCATCCAGAAGATTGGGAATTACGTCGAAAATCCCGAGTTCAGAGAGGAGATCAAAGGCATTCACACTCATGTCCTGCGAAGCTGCAGGCGCATTCAGTCCAGAAAGCTGTTCCCGTTTCATATTTCCCTGGTGGGCTTCATGGGGAGCGGCAAAACGACTGTAGGGAAAGAATTGTCAAGGCTCCTGGCCATGGATCAGATTGATGTGGACAAGGTCATTGAGGACCGGGCCCATATGTCGATCAGCCAAATTTTCAAGGAGCATGGGGAGGCCCATTTCAGGGCGCTTGAGCGCAAAACAGTTGAAGAGCTTGCCCAGTACAACAACATCATAGTGTTCTGTGGCGGTGGGGGCATTGTGCTGGATGACCGCAACGTGGAGAACATGAAGAAAAACGGCGTTCTCATTTGGCTGAAAGCGAGCCCGGAAGTCGTTTACGAGCGTATCTCCAAGGAAGGGACAAGACCGCTGTTAAAGGATGATATGTCTGTGGCGAAGATTGAGTCCATGATGGCGTCGCGGCTGTCGCTTTATGAAGGTGCTGCGGACTTGGTCATCGACACGGATCACAAGACTGTGGAAGCGGTCAGCCTGGAGATTGTCGAACAGCTGATGCGGCTGGATGTCAGGCGTGTTATTGAATTGAAAGCCTTTAAAATGAATGAGGAAGCATAAAGGCCGTTAAGGTCTTGGCGGCTGGATAACTGGAAAAAACAAAACCCTCACAACTGCATTTAATTGCAGAAGTGAGGGTTTTTGTCATTTTGTCAGCTGTGATTGTGGCATCCATGCTCGTGGGCGTTGCAAGCCTCGCCGGAGTCTGTGAGCGTTCCGTTCAACCAGCTCTCGGCGACGACTTTGATTTCTCCTGAGCAGCCGCGGATGACTTCTATGCCGGCAGTATTCAGGACTCTGACAGCGCCTGGTCCCATGTTGCCAGCCAGCATGAGTTTAACACCTTTTTCTGCCAAGGTATCCGCAATGTTGGATTTGCAGCCGCAGCCGGCAGGGGAGGCAACAGTCTCTTCATTGGTGATGGTTCTGTTTTCCGGGCTGACCGTATAAACGGTGAAGTACTCGCAATGGCCAAAATGGTTGTCGATCTTATTTTGGCGGGAAGGTAAAGCGATTTTCATGGAATAGACCTCCTGTAAGTTGAGCAGTGCACCAGTTGTCGGTGTGGCAGGGTTATGTCATGCTAAGTATAGCTGGAAATTTGGGGCGGTTCAAGGGGCGGGTTAAATTGACAATGTAAATTTTCTTAGAACGCCTATGTGAGAAAGTGACAGTTGTTTGAGGGAAAGATTACAAATGCGTAGCGACCTATTTTCAATGACAACTCAAAAATTTGTGAATATTGACACATTAGTAGGACGGTGGTACGATGAAAACAAATTCTATACAAATGCATAATGTTTCGTCATGTGGGTGCTCTTGGTAGTTATTGAAACGCTATTTTGAGCATTAACTATGAAGGGGGAAGAATTGATGAAAAAGATTTTGCCGTTATTCATAATCATGTTTTTAATGGGTTCATTATTAACAGGCTGCAGCAGTCCAACCGAGCAACCTCCTTCAGACCAGCCAACACCTGCAGATGAAACTGCTTATCCAGAGAAGAACCTAAGTGGAATCGTTCAATGGGGGGCAGGCGGTGGTACCGACTCGCTGATGAGACCGCTTGCATCCATAGCAGAAAAAGAATTAGGCGTGAGCATTGTCGTTGAAAACAAAACAGGTGGGACAGGTTCAATCGCGACACAATATGTGTATGATGCGCCTTCAGATGGATATACGCTGCTCATGGGTGCCGAAAATCCGCAACTTTATACCATGCTCGAGATCATTAACCTTACCTATGCTGATTTTGAGCCGGTGTTTGTCATTGGAGACGAAACTGTAGGTGTTGTGGTAGGGAAAGATTCTGGATATACATCTATAACTGAATTAATTGATGCAGCACACGCGAAACCAGGAGAACTTACGGTCGCGACGACTGGTGCCGGAGGACTGCCTTGGACGGTCACTTCATATCTGACTGCAATAACTGGCGCTACTTTTACGCAAGTTCCATACGACAGTGATGCTACGGCAAGAACTGCGGTAATCACAGGTGAATGCGACTTCACAATCGCGAAAGTTCAATCTGCACTTGAAGCTCACAAGGCAGGTGATTTGAAGTACATTTCAATGCTGGCGCTTGATCAAGTTGAAGCACTGTCAGAGATTCCGCTTATAACAGAAGCTTATCCTGAATTCGCGGAATACCTCCCGTGGGGGCCGTTTTACGGGATCTTTGTAAAAGCAGATACTGACCCTGCAATTGTTCAAATCCTGTCAGAAGCTTTCGGGAAAGCGTTCAACGATCCATCTTATCAACAAGTGCTTAGCCAATTCAATATTAATCCAATGGGGTTAACAGGTGAACCAGCGAAGGAATTCTTAAAAACTTGGCAGGTTAATACAGCGAATGCGTTGTATAAAGCCGGCGCCATAACAAAATCACCGGTAGAGCTGGGCATCCAATAAGAATGATAAAATGAAGCTGTTCTCTATGCGGGACAGCTTCATTCATCTATTGTGCTGTGGGGGAAAAGAAAATGAATGGAAAATCTGGTCTTAACAATATAGATAAACAAACATTAAAAGATCGTGAAGAAAGCAATACCTCCAAATCTCAAACAAAATTCCAGCCTGGAGAAAAAGGCTTTGCAGTGTTTTTGTTTATTTTTGGGAGTTTTTTTACATATCAATCCGTTCTTATGTATCAAAAGGCTCCAGGCGCTTCATCTTATGCAGCGGTGCCTCTTTTTGTGAGTGTATTGATTATGATATTTTCTGCACTCATTTTTATTTTTGACTATAAAGCTGAGTCGGTGAACCATGATCAACCAACCGGCGAAAAAGTGAAGCGATCACTGTCTTACATATTTCAAAAAGATGTGCTCGTAATGATGGGGCTAATATTGCTGTACAGTATTGCTTTGAGATATAAACTGGGATTTTACTTTGTGACGCCGGTTTTTTTATGGCTGTCAATGAGCTATTTGATGAGGAAAAATCTTGTTAAGAATATTCTCTGGACAGCATTGAGTCTTTTGTTTATCTTTATGGTGTTTTCTTTCGCTTTTAGAGTTGTATTGCCATAGGAGGTGGAGAAGATGGAAGTTCTCCAATATGTATTAGTACCTTTTACAGATCTGTTTCTTTTTGCGCTGGTTGCTGTGGGTGTTTTTTCCGGAATTTACATAGGTGCCATACCTGGTTTGTCTGGCACAATGGCAGTATCACTTCTTGTGTCATTTACTTTTGGATGGGAAACGAATCCAGCGTTGGCTTTGATGGTTGGTGTTTTTGTTGGTGCTGTTTATGGCGGATCCAGGTCGGCAATATTGTTGAATATCCCCGGAGCGCCAGCGGCAGTTGCAACAGCCTTGGATGGATATCCCATGGCTTTGAAAGGTGAAGCTGGAAGGGCAATGGGCATTGTGACCACGCAATCTTTTATTGGCACTTTGATTGGAATCTTTGCATTAGCGTTTTTTGCACCTGCAGTTTCTAAATTGGCATTAAAATTTTCATCTGTGGATTATCTGCTGTTGGGGCTGATGGGAATGATGATGGTTGGCAGCCTCGGCAGCAAATCAATTTTCAGAGGGCTTGTCACAGCGGCACTCGGTGTACTGCTTGGTACCATTGGGATGGATACCATGACGGCTGTACCAAGATTTACGTTCGGGATCACTTATTTGCTGCCGGGTGTCAACTATGTGGTCGCAATGATTGGACTGTTTGGCGTGGCTGAAGCGCTGGTACAAATAACGACTAAAGATATTGAAGCGGTTAAGCAAAAAATAGATAAAATTGTGCCTTCGTTTGAAATTATCAAGAAATATCTGCCACTCACTATCAGATCTTCAATTGTTGGGGTCCTCGTTGGAGCTTTGCCTGGAGCGGGGGGCGACATTGCGGCTTTATTGACCTACGATCAGGCGAAGAGAACAGTTAAAAACCCTGAGGTACCTTTTGGTGAAGGTGCTGTTGAGGGTCTTATCGCGCCTGAATCCGCGAATAACGCCGCTATTGGTGGTGCCTTTATTCCAATGCTGACACTTGGCATACCTGGTGATGCCGTGACAGCAGTCATGATTGGCGCATTGACAATTCATGGTTTGCGGCCTGGTCCCAACCTTATGACAAATACGCCTGACCTTTTTTATTTGATAGTGGGCTGTTTAATCATTGCTAGTTTTGCTTTGTTGCTTTTCGGGTTGACGGGCATTAGAATATTTACAAAAATCGTTGAAATCCCAAAAGGCATCTTGCTTCCTATCATAATCATATTGTCTGTGGTTGGTTCATACGCCATTAATAATAGCCTATATGATATCTTTTGGATGTTGGGATTTGGCGTACTTGGCTATTTTCTGAAAAGATTTGATTATCCAGTCGCACCAGCCGTTTTGGGAATAATTTTGACAAAGCTTTTAGAAGAGAATTATCGTCGAGGAATCTTGCTTAAAAAGTCTGTGTTGGGTCTGGTTGGGAGTGTTTTTACCAGTCCAATTACTTTGATCCTTTTTACCTTGATTGTGGTTATGTTTGTCGCACAAACAGAAACTTATAAAAGATGGAAAGCTAAGCGAGATATTAGAAAAGCTGCATAGTCGCCCTAACGAAAAGAAGCCTTCGAGTGTGAGGGCTTCTTTTCGTTAGGGCTGAATTGAGATCTTAATAATCATAAGAGGATCTGAGAGGACTCTTCGATGCCTCTTTTATAATCATCAAATATTTTCCCGTTTTCAATTATAAAATTTTTGAAATTTTCGATGGCGGGTGACATGTACCGACTCTTATGCCATAGAAGATGTAATTCTCTGCACGGAAGGTCATTCTCTATTTGAATTACTTTTATATTAGGATATTTTGAATTCAGGGGCTCAGGGACTAGTGCGATACCAAATCCTGCTGCAACTGAACCAAAAATAATATTGTCGTGGAACGCTTCGGACACAATATTAGGTTGGATATTTAAACTATCAAAAATCGCATCAATGTATGTCCTGATTTGACATTGATAATTGTAAGTGATGAATTTTTCATCTGTTATGTCTGTTAAGTCAACGGTATCCAATACTGCTAAAGGATGGTCTTTTGAAACAATTAAGACAGTCTCATGGTCCCCAATGTGATGAAAGGCAAGTTTTTCGTTAATAGATAGTGTAGAAAATCCAATGTCAACATCATCATTCTCTATTTGCTTCTCAATTTCATAAGTGCTGCCAAGATAAAACTGGAACTTTGTCATGATGTTTCCGGTTTTTTCATAATAACGCGTGATCAAATAGGGAATGAAGTCGTGAAGTGAACTGACATAAGTTAACCTTACAACGCCTGTACCTGGGTTGGCATAATCCTGGAGTTTAGCCATACCGTCTTCAAGAATATTCAATGATTTTTTTACGTATTCAAGAAAAAATACGCCGTATTTTGTCAACATGACATTTCTTCCATTTCGCTCAAAAAGCTTAACGTTCAACTCTTTCTCAAGTTCGCTAATCGAGTGACTTAAACTGGATTGGGTCACCATGAGCTTTTCAGAGGCCTTGGTGTAGTGTTCCAGTTCTGCGATGGTCTTAAAATAATAAAGCTGATGTAAGTTCATGTTTTCACTCCGATCAATGAAGTCCAATAATTTCAGGTCTTGATTGCCTATAGTAAGATTATACGATCACTTGGCTCAAGTCAATGAATCATGAACAAAATCGATAGATTCTAATGAAAAATCCGAATATATGAATTTTTTAGAACAAAAAAATGAAATAACGGCATTAGTAAAAACACTGAATTTACTGTATATTTTGATTACACAATACATATGAGACACAAAATAAAATTTGGGGAGATGATTTGATGAAGAAACACATGTCCATCGCACTGATTCTTGTTTTGATCGCTACCGCATTATTTGGATGCAGTCAACCTCAACCAACAGAACAGACACCACCAGAAGCGGAACAACCTCAGTCAACAAATGGTGAATATCCTGCTAAGAACATCAGTGGTATTGTTCAGTGGGGTGCAGGTGGCGGCACGGATTCTCTTATGAGACCACTCGCTTCATTGGCAGAAAAAGAACTGGGTGTAAGCATCGTCGTTGAAAACAAAACCGGTGGAACAGGATCTATTGCAACACAATATGTTCATGACGCTGCAGCAGATGGTTATACGCTTCTCATGGGTGCGGAAAACCCACAACTTTACACAATGCTTGAGATTATTGATTTAACTTATGCAGATTTTGAACCCGTCTTTGTCATAGGAGATGAAACGGTAGGTGTCGTCGTTGGAGAAAACTCAGCGTACAATTCAGTCACTGAACTCATTGATGCTGCGCTTGCAAAACCTGGCGAGCTGACAGTTGCTACAACTGGTGCCGGCGGCCTCCCTTGGACGGTCACATCTTACTTAACAGCAATCACGGGTGCAACTTTTACGCAAGTCCCTTACGATAGTGATGCAACTGCACGAACTGCTGTCATCACTGGCGAATGCGACTTTACAATAGCAAAAGTTCAATCAGCGCTCGAAGCACACAATGCTGGAGATTTGAAATATATTTCAATGTTGTCACTTGAAAAAGTAGAAGTCCTTGCGGATATTCCGCTGATCACCGACGAGTATCCAGCATTTTCAGAGTACCTTCCTTGGGGTCCATTCTATGGCATATTTGTAAAATCAGAAACAGACCCAGCCATCGTAGAGACACTAGCAACTGCTTTTGAAACAGCCTTTAATGATCCAACCTATCAGAACGTTCTTAAACAATTCAATATCAATCCGATGGGCTTAACAGGAGACGGCGCAAAAGAGTTTTTGAAAACTTGGCAGGTCAATACAGCTGATGCATTGTACAAAGCAGGCGCAATTACAAAATCGCCAGAAGAGCTTGGTATAAAATAACGCTTTTGATCTTGCTGTAGAGCTGTTGTGGGGCTGCTCTGAAAAGATTATTTTGGAGCAGCTTCACAATGATACTTAATTTGGAGGTCAAAGCTATGGATAAAACATTCAACAACAAAAAGAAAAGAGTTGTTTCTTTGACGGACGACAGGGATCTCGCGGATCAATCCTATGGTCTGGATCAAGACACTAACAAGACATTTACCGAGTTTCATCCTGGAGAAAAGGGTTTTCCAGTATTCTTATTTCTCGTTGGCGCTTTCTTTGCTTATCAAGCCTTTTTAATGTATCAAAAGTCTCCGGGTGCTTCTTCCTATGCTGCAGTACCGTTGTTTGTAAGCTTGTTAATTATGATTTTTTCGGGACTTATTATCGTATTCGATATGAAATCTGACTCAGAGAACTCAAACGTACCATTCCTTCAGAAAATAACTAAATCGTTGACATATATGTTTCCGAAAGATGTAATGATCATGATGCTATTGATTCTGTCTTATTGTATAGCGCTGTTATTTAATGTTGGATTTTACATAATTACGCCTGTGTTTCTTTGGTTATCGATGTGCTATTTAATGCGTAAGCATTTCATCAAGAATATCTTATGGACAGGTTTGAGTCTAATCTTTATATTCGCCGTATTTTCTTTCGCATTTAAAGTTGTTTTACCATAAGGAGGTCGCGTCAATATGGAAGTTTTTCAATATTTGTTGGTTCCTTTTGCTGACCCTCTGCTCTTAGTGTTGGTGGCGGTTGGTGTATTCTCGGGCATCTATATTGGTGCAATTCCAGGTTTGTCAGGTACTATGGCAGTCTCTTTGCTTGTCTCATTCACATTTGGCTGGGAGACAAATTCAGCGATCGCACTTATGATTGGCGTTTTCGTAGGGGCTGTATATGGTGGTTCCAGGTCAGCTATACTGCTTAATATTCCCGGAGCGCCGGCAGCGGTCGCAACGGCGCTGGACGGTTATCCAATGGCTTTGAAAGGGGAAGCCGGAAGGGCGATGGGGATCGTAACCTCACAATCGGCAATTGGTACTCTAATTGGCATTATTGCCTTGGCATTTTTCGCACCAGTCGTATCTAAACTGGCAATGAAATTCTCTTCAGTAGATTATCTCCTCTTAGGTATTATGGGCATGATGATGGTAGGAAGCCTTGGCAGCAAATCAATATTTAGAGGTCTTGTAACGGCTGCATTGGGTGTGCTTTTGGGCACGATAGGCATGGATTCAATGACTGCAGCGCCAAGATTTACATTTGGAATTACATATTTACTTCCAGGAGTCAATTATGTTGTAGCTATGATTGGATTATTCGGGGTTGCTGAAGCCTTAGTACAAATTACGACAAAAGATATCGAGGCAGTTAAGCAAAAGATAGACAAAATTATTCCTTCTTTTGATGTCATCAAGAAATATATTCCTTTAACCATCAGATCCTCTATTGTTGGGGTTCTCGTAGGCGCATTGCCAGGTGCCGGCGGCGACATAGCAGCGCTGTTGACTTACGATCAGGCGAAAAGAACCGTGAAGAATCCGGAAGTGCCTTTTGGTGAAGGTGCTGTTGAGGGGTTGATTGCACCAGAAGCAGCGAATAACGCTGCCATAGGTGGCGCTTTTATACCAATGCTGACACTTGGCATTCCGGGGGATGCTGTAACAGCTGTTATGATTGGTGCACTCACAATTCATGGCTTAAAGCCAGGGCCAAGTCTGATGACTACAACACCGGACATGTTCTATTTAATCGTCAGCTGTCTCGTTATAGCTAGTGTTGCTCTTGTTGTCTTTGGATTGACAGGGATCAAGATATTTACCAAAATTGTTGAAATTCCAAAAGGGATCTTGTTGCCAATTATCATTATACTTTCCGTAGTTGGTTCCTACGCAATCAACAATAGCCTGTATGATATCTTTTGGATGCTCGGATTTGGTGTTCTTGGATACTTCTTGAAGAGATTTGACTACCCTGTTGCGCCTGCAGTATTGGGCATCATTTTGACAAAACTTCTTGAAGAGAATTACAGAAGGGGTATTTTACTCAAGAAAACCCTTGGTGGATTATTTGGCAGTGTCTTTACGAGTCCAATAACGTTCTTGCTATTCCTAATGATTGTGGTTATGTTTACAACTCAAACAGAGACCTATAAAAAATGGAAACAAAAGAAAGATCTGAAGGCCTCCGCTTGATGAGCGCTTTTAAGATGAAAGAATGGAGGTCTAAAATGATTCGGACTGTTCAGATTAGGGATTTGACGATTGGCGAAGGAAAGCCTAACGTCATTGTGCCAATCGTTGGAAGAACTCGCAGTGAGATTTTAGGCAATGCGCTCAGCATGGACCTCGCGCAGATCGACTTAATTGAGTGGCGCGTTGACTTTTACGAAGACGTTTTCGATTCGGTGAAACTGCTGAACACACTTGCTCAGTTGCGAGACACCCTTAAAGAAATGCCTATCCTGTTCACCTTTCGGACGAAATCAGAAGGTGGGGAAAAAGAAATAAGAATTAATGAATATGTCAATTTAAACAATGAGATTGCTAAAACGGGTCTTGTGGATCTCATAGATGTTGAAATAATGTTGGGTGATGAGACCGTTGAAAAGCTTATTAAATCTTTCCATGGATATGGGGTCAAAGTCATAGCCTCGAATCATGACTTTCAGAAGACGCCATCTGAGGAAGAGATTATCTTTAGGCTAAAAAAGATGCAAGTTATGAATGCGGACATTCTTAAAATCGCCGTTATGCCAAACAATAGAGAAGATGTATTGAAATTAATGCGGGCAACGAATAGAATGCAAACAGAATATGCTGATAGGCCAGTCGTCGCTATGTCAATGGGCGGCCTTGGTGTGATAACCAGGCTGTCGGGCGAAGTTTTCGGTTCAGCAATGACTTTTGGTGCTGTAGGTCAAGTGTCGGCTCCTGGGCAAATTCCAGTGGAAGAACTGGACGTCGTACTCAACATAGTCCATAATGCACTTTAATAAATCCACGCCAACCTTTCAATTAATATAGACACCAGAAAAATAAACGCCTCCCCAGCGTTTATTTTTTTGTAAAAAGGTGGCAGTGCGTGTATACTGTTTTGGTCAGACATAACTTGAGTTTATTCTTTTGAAAAAGATATGGAAAATCAAAATTTACGAACGAGGTGTGCAAATTATGAAAAAGGTATATACGGTTAGAGGCGTGACCATTGGTGAGGGCCGTCCCAAAATCATTGTCCCCATAATTGAAAAAACAGATGCTGCCATTATTGAAAAAGCACAGAGCCTCCTCAAATTACCTATCGATGTCATAGAATGGCGTGCTGATGCTTATGAGGAGATCCTCGAAGAAGAAAAAATCTTCAAAGTACTTAAAGCGCTTCGCGAGCTGTTTCCAGATAAGATCTTGATTTTTTCCTTTAGAACGCTCATAGAAGGTGGACTAAGGGAGATTTCTATGGAGGACTATACTCGACTGAACCATTTTGCTGCAGAAAGCGGTTTGGTTGACATGGTGGATGTGGCTATGATCTCATGGCCTGACGTCGTTGAAGAGAACATTCATCATATCCATACGGCGGGAATCCTTGTTATGGGTTCCTACCATAATTTTAAGAGCACGCCAGAGAAGGCCGTTTTAATCAGAACGTTGATGAAGATGCAAGCACTGGGTGCGGACATATCAAAAATTGCGGTGATGCCAAATACAGCGGATGATCTGCTCACCTTACTTAACGCGACGTATGAAACAGCTTCGAGATATGGTGACAAGCCTATTGTCACAACCGCCATGTCGCCCTCCGGACTTTTAAGTCGTCTCGCTGGGGAAGTCTTTGGTTCTTCAATGACCTATGGTGCAGCAGGAGAAGCCACCGCGCCTGGCCAGATCTCTGTTGAACTGTTGGATGATGTTTTGAGTTTGCTTCACGGGAACAGAGAATTGATGGGATTATAGTTTTCAGGGAATATTTAGAAAGTGGGTTCAAACGGCTATTTGGTCGGTTTGAGCCCACTTTTTTGACCAATGGGAGAGTAAATCTTTTGAACACACCAAACTGTTCCGCCTGGCGGAATATAAAACTGTTTAATGGAAAAAAGTATTGACAACGAATAGGAAACGGTGGTAATCTTTAATCAAGATAAAAAACGACACCGAGTTTCACTCAGTGGAACTTATAACGGAAACTTCGATCACGTAGACCATCATCCTTCTTAATAAAAGCATGATCCGCGCTGCGTGTTTTTTATGTCAAGAAATCAATAGCAATTAACCAGTGGAGGAGAATGTCAATGAACAGCAAGTTTTCTTTAGCACACCTCACCGTATTGGGTTGCCCGCCGCCTGAAATGACTTACATAGCATCAATGGCTGGCTACGACTACGTCAGCTTGAGACCAATTTATATGGGGCTCCCTGGGGAACCAAATTATGATCTCGCCGTCAATAAGGAAATGATGAAGCTGACCAAAACGGCTTTGGCTGAAACTGGCGTCAAGCTTCTTGACATTGAACTCGCAAGAATATTTGACGGGATGGATCCAAAGAAATATGAACCGGCAATGGAGGTCGCTGCTGAACTTGGTGGAAAGCATGTTCTGAGCAGCATCTGGACCCCAAATCGCGAATACTATCTTGAGAAATTTGGAGAGGTCTGCGACCTTGCCAAACAATATGGTCTCACAGTAGACCTTGAATTTGTCCCAATTGCAGCAGTCAATTCTCTTGAAAGCACCGTTGATGTCCTTAAGACAGTGAACAGGGACAATGCCGGCATCATGATAGATGTCCACCACATCCACAGATCGAGAGAAGCGGCAGAAGAGCTTGCAAAGCTGCCTAAGTCTTGGTTCCACTTCGCGCACCTTTGTGACGCGCCGGTTGAAATTCCAACAGAGCATGATGAGATGACCAGAATTCTCCGGGAAGCCCGCTCTTATGTGGGCGAAGGCGGCATTGATGTAGCGTCATATATTCACAGCATGCCTGAAATGCCATATTCCATTGAGCTTCCAAACCTTCAGCGTGTCCGTGAGTTTGGCTACGCAGAGCACGCGCGACGTTGTCTCGCGACAGCCAAAGCTTATTTTGAAGCACATCCAAGAAAAGACGTGTAGCAACAGGCAGCACGACGCCATAAATCTATAAAACGAATCGTCAGAATTCTTGATTTATTGTGAAAAACAGAATTGACATTTTGAATAAACGGTGATATTCTGAATACAAATTTCGCTCAGTTGAATGCAGTTCCATTAGATGGAACTTAAATAAGTTTTGAACCAGCTTATAACGGTATGAATGAATTAGAAAGTGATTACTGCTTCTGGCATTAAAAAGAATGAGGTGCATAAATGAGTCAGAATTCCGAATACAACAAAGTGGATTACATTGAGATTTGTGAAGTCGGTCCAAGAGACGGTCTTCAAAACGAAGAAAAGCTTTTGACGGTCGACCAGAAAGTGGAGCTGATTGAAGAAGTCGTCGCTGCAGGTGCGAAAATCATTGAAGTTGGATCCTTTGTCCATCCTAAAGCTGTCCCGCAAATGGCGGATACAGACGAAGTGGCCAGAAAGCTTAAGCGCTTTGACGGCGTTGAGTACAGAGCCCTGATCATGAACCTCAAGGGCGTTGAACGCGCAGAAGCAAACGGCATCATGAAAGCAAAGCTCACCGTTTCAGCAAGCAGGGCACATTCCCTGAGCAACCTGAACAAGACACCTGAGGAGGCCGTCAGAGGCTTTGCGGAAGTCGCAAACTTCGCCGCCAACAAAGGGATTGTTCTTTCAGGCGCCATCTCCACAGGCTTTGGCTATCCAAATGAAGGCATTATCCCTATTGAAGACATTTATCCCATCATAGACAGCTATCTTGAAATTGGCGTCACAGAATTATCCCTTTCTGATACCACAGGGATGGCCAACCCACAGCAAGTCTACGACTACGCGAAAGCTGTCAAAGAGAAGTATCCTCAGATCCTTTGGAACCTTCACTTCCACAATACCCGCGGCATGGGACTTGCGAATGTGGTCGCTGGCATGCAGGCCGGCATCACAAGATTTGACGCCTGTTTTGGCGGACTGGGCGGATGCCCGTTTGCGCCGGGCGCATCCGGCAATATTGCTACAGAAGACGTCGTACATATGGTCAACGCCATGGGCGTACGCACGGACTATGACCTCGACAAGCTGATCACCCTCGCCAAGAAAGTACAGGACTATGTAGGCAGGGAAGTATCAAGCTTCATTTTAAAAGCAGGAAAATCCTTAGTATAAATTTGGGACATGTTGGAAAGGAGATATAAAGTTGAAAAAATTGATTTCTGAGCAGTTGGTTGACTATCTTGAAAGAAGAGGCGTTGAACACGTTTTCGGACTTTGCGGCCATACGGTCATTGCTATGCTGGATCCTTTAAAGGACGCTAAACTCAAGTTCATCTCCGTAAGACACGAGCAGCTTGCGGCACACGCGGCTGACGCTTACGCCAGACTTACGAAAAAAGCCAGCGTCGTCCTTTGTCACCTCGGACCAGGCCTCACCAACGCAGCAACAGGTGTCGCCAACGCTTCCCTTGACTCCATTCCTATGGTGGTCATTGCTGGAGACGTTCCAAGCTACTATTATGGCAAACACCCGCATCAGGAAGTCAACATGCATGCGGATGGCGCCCAATACGAAATTTACAGACCATTTGTCAAGAGAGCATGGAGAATTGATAAACCTGAGCAGTTCCCGGAGATTCTCGACAAAGCCTTCAGACTTGCTGAGTCCGGCAGACCTGGACCAGTCCTGATCTCAGTCCCTATGGATATGTTCTCAAGAGAGCTGGACACCAGCCATTTTGAAAGAACTTACCACGACAATCCAGTAACCATTCGTCCGGCACTTTCCAAAGAAGCTGCCCAGGCATATGCTAAGATGCTTATTGAAGCTAAAAATCCAGTCATCCATGTGGGTGGCCAGGTTCTTATTTCTCAGGCCAGTGAGGAACTCAAAGCTTTGGTTGAATTCCTGGAGATCCCGGTTTCCAGAACCCTCATGGGACAAGGCGCGCTTTCTGACCTTCACCCTTTAAACGTTGGTGTTACAGGCTTTTGGGGCTGTGACTTCGTCCACGATATCACGAGAAATGCAGATGTCATCTTTGGTGTAGGCACCCGCTTTGCAGAGGCAGACAGCAGCTCTTGGTACAACGACGTTACCTTTAATGCTGAAAAGACGAAGTTTATTCAAGTGGACCTCGAGCCAGCTGAAATTGGGAGAAACTATCCTGTAGCCCTTGGTGCGGTTGCTGACCCTAAGCAAGCGCTTAAAGCGATACTCGAAGCCGCAAAAGAGCTCAAGCCGGAAGGCATTCAGCGCCCTGAACTCAAAAAAGCAATCGCTGAAAATAAAGCTGCGTTCAAAGCGTCTAACGTCGAGATTTCCAATGACGGCAGATTCCCAATGACACCGCAGCGCATCCTGAAAGATGTCCGCGAAGTCTTCCCTGAAGATGGCATCATTGCAACGGATGTGGGTTGGAACAAAAACGGTGTCAGCCAGCAGTTTGACATCACGCAGCCAGACACAATCCTTCACCCGGGCGGACTTGCTACTATGGGCTTCGGTCCTGCCGCTGTACTGGGGGCCAAGCTTGCAGCTCCGGATAAAAAAGTCATCACCTTGGTTGGCGACGGCGGCTTTGGCGCAAACCCTTCCGTACTCGCGACGGCAGTAGAATACAACATCCCGGTGGTCTGGGTCATCATGAACAACAATGCATTCGGAACCATTGCAGGTCTTGAAGCGTCACACTACAATCACACTTTTGGCACTGTCTTCCGTAAGCCGGATGGCTCCAGCTACAGTGTCAACTGGGCTGAGATCGCTGTAGGGTATGGTGTTAAGAGTAGTCGCATCAGCAGCGCGGATGAATTCAAGGCAGTTTTCAAGGAAGCCCTCGAATCCAACGAGCCTTATCTGATCGATGTTCCTATGGAGAACATCCCTGTTCCTACAGACGGCATCTGGAACATCAACGACATTTACTCGCCAAAAGACAATGTCGCTGAAGGCAAACTCATAGGCGGTCAAGCGGCACGATCCAAGCACGTTGCCACTGAATAATAAAGCGTTTTCCTGCAAGACCACATAAAATTTAGGGCGGGCAACAAATCCCCGGCCCGCCCTGCCTTCTTTGTTTAACTTTTCCAACCCCCGCTGGATCAAGATCCAGACATTGAAAAAGAGGTGAAAAAATGCGTGTTATTCGCTGGTTAAATCAACACTTTGAAGAAGCTCTGCTGACGATTTTCCTGATCATCATGGTTTTGGTCATGGGCTACCAGGTCGCAATGCGCTATATCTTCAACAACTCTTTACCTTGGTCAGAGGAATTAACGCGATACCTCTTCGTTTGGTCCGCGTTCCTCAGCATAGCCTACTGTATCAAGCATCACAGTTCTATTAAAATTGACCAGATTCTTCACTTGCTTCCTCCAGTGGCTCAAAAAGTGCTCCTGTTGCTCTCAAAAATTATAAGCTTAGCCTTCTTTTCTTATGTCCTCCGTTATTCCTTCAATGTCGTTCAATCTACCATCAAAAGTGGCCAGTTGACACCGGCGCTTCAGATCCCAATGTATTTTGTGCATTATGCAGCAGTTGTCGGTTTTGGCCTGGCGGTCTTCAGAATCTTAGAGAGCTTTGTACGTGTCGCTGCCAAAAATGTTGAAGAAGAAATTTGAACACATTGAAAAAAAGTAAGGAGGGATTCATTTGTCACCAGTAGCATTATTTCTGTTCTTTCTGGTAGCAGTTTTGTTGGCGCTGCCTATTTCAACGACCTTGGGCGTGACCGCCATTTTACCTAGAATCATGGATTCCACGTTCCCGGCATCACCAGAAATGGTCATACGGGCAATGCTGGCAGGCGTTGATAGTTTTCCAATCCTCGCTGTACCTATGTTTATCCTCTCCGGGATCATCATGGCCCGCGGCGGGATTTCAAAAAAACTGTTCAATGTATTTACTTATTTCATAGGCAATAGAACGGCCGGACTACCAAATGCCGTTGTCATGACCTGCCTGTTTTATGGCGCGATCTCCGGATCAGGTCCTGCCACTGCAGCTGCGGTCGGTTCCATGACCATTCCGCTCCTTGTAAACCTTGGTTATGACAAGGTGTTCTCAACAGCGCTGGTCGCCGTTGCCGGCGGTCTTGGCGTCATCATTCCACCGAGTATTCCTTTCATCTTCTATGGTATGGCATCCGGCGCCTCTGTTGGCGCGCTCTTTCTCGCCGGCGTCCTGCCAGGTCTTTTAATAGGTCTGTGCTTAATGGGCTATGCCTACTTTTACTGTAAGAAAAAAGGCGAAGACAAAGAAAAGATTATGGCAAACTACAATGCCCTCAGATCCCAAGGCTTTGTCAAAGTCTTTAAGGAAAGCTTCTGGGCGCTGCTTGCACCAATCATCATCCTGGGCTCCATTTACTCAGGAATCGCTTCACCAACTGAAGCAGCGGTCATTTCAGTGTATTACGCATTCTTTGTCAGCTTGTTCATCTACAAATCCTTAAAATTCAATCAGATTATCAAGATTTTCACAGAAGGTGTCGCCACCTACGCACCAATTCTCTTCATCATAGCGGCAGCCCTCGGCTTCGCACGTGTCCTCACGCTGATGAACGTCCCTCAGGCCATTGCTATGGCCATTACGTCGACCTTTACATCCAAAGTTGCCGTCTTGATTATCATCAACGTCTTCCTGCTCCTGGTAGGTATGGTTATGGATACCACTCCAGCTATCCTGATCTTAACCCCAATTCTGTTGCCGATTGTTACCGCGTTCGGCGTAGATCCAGTTCACTTTGGCGTCATCATGGTCGTCAACCTTGCGATTGGCTTCGTTACACCGCCTATTGGCATCAACCTGTTCGTCACCAGCTCCTTTACGGGCGTACCGGTTGCTGATATTGCAAGAGAGGCTATGCCATTCATATTCATGTTCATTGTTTCATTGATCTTGATCACATTTATACCTGCAATTTCTCTCGCGCTTCTTTAAGAGATCCCAAAAGCAGTATCAATGAGGTACACTGCCCTGTGGAAGGATGGTCCTTTCACTGGGCTGATGTATAGAGAAAAAGAACAAAAAAAAGAAAGGTTGGGGAAAAACATGAAGAAATTAGTCAGCATTTTACTTGTCCTCGCAATGGTCTTTTCACTCGCGGCATGTGGCGGCGGCACAACGGAGCCTGCGGCACCTGCGGAGCAGCCATCTGGGGAAACGCCTGCGGCTGAAATGGAGAGCTATTCCTGGTCCGTTGGTATTGACAGCCCTGAAGACACCGTCACGTTTATCTACGCAAAAGCATTTTCTGACAAGCTCGCAGAGCTTTCAGACGGTAAAATCACGCTTCAAGTATTCCCGAACGGCCAGCTTGGCTCTGACCGTGAAGTCGCAGAAAGCGTTCAGCTTGGCGACGTTCAATTCGTAATCCAGACAACAGCGCCTATGGTCAACTTCGTTCCTGAACTCGCCGTATTTGATATGGCAAACGTTTTCCCGAATGCTGAAGTCGCGCGTAAAGTGCTCGACGGTCCATTCATCAGTCAACTTGACGAAGCTTACGCAAAAGCTGGATTCAAGCTTCTCGGCTTTGCTGACCAGGGCTTCAGAACAATGACCACGAACAAAAAAGTTGAAAGCTTCGCTGATTTCAAAGGCCAGAAGATCAGAACTATGGAAAACCCTAACCACCTCGGCTACTGGCAGGCACTTGGTGCGAACCCTACACCAATGGCATTCTCAGAAGTTTACATTGGCCTCCAGCAGGGCACCATTGATGCTCAGGAAAACCCTTATGAAGTTATCGTTTCCGCCAAGCTTTTTGAGCAGCAAAAGTACGTCATAAACACGAACCATATGTTCCACGCGATCCAGCTCGTTACTAACAAAGCGCTTTATGAAGGCCTTCCAGCTGACGTTCAAGCGATCATAGACCAAGCAGTTGACGAAGCAAGTGTTTTCGCTCGTGAGCAGGCAGACGCTCGTGTTGCGGACAGAGTCAAGATCATTACGGACAGCGGCGCAGAAATCGTTGAAGTTTCTGACGCGCTCAGAGCCGAGATGGAAGCTGCAGCAGCAACGGTTTATCCTTCTATCGCAGAAAAGATTGGTCAAGACCTCGTTGACGGCATCCTCAAAGCTGCCGAAGAAGCGAAGTAATTCCAACGAACTGAACATTTGAAGGTCTTGAGGAGCTTTAGGCCTTAACGTACCAGTCCGGTGGAGCGCGACTGCGCGTTCCACCGGATTTTCACAAAATAGGCCGTTGCATGATGATACCGCGGTTATTGAAAAGAGGTCATCACTATGACGGATTCGTCTCTTAAGACGCAAGGCAAGCGTCACATCATATTGTTTTGTCTTATGACAGGGGCCTTTTGGTTTTCGCAATATGCCTACATACCCCAGCTAACAAAATATGCCAGCCAAATTGGGGCATCCATGCAGACCATTGGTTTAATTTCCGGTGCTTATGGACTGAGTCAGGTGCTGCTTAGAGTCCCATTAGGTTTGTACTCGGATTACATTGGAAAGCGCAAGATCTTTGTGCTGACAGGCGTTTCCATGACGGTGGTCAGTCCTCTTCTGGTACTGCTTGCACCAAGCCCGGAGACCTTGATTGTCGCCAGATTCTTTTCCGGCGTCGCAGCGGCGACGTGGGTCAATATTACCGTAATGTTCTCAGAGTACTTTAAGAGCTCAGAATCGACAAAGGCCATTGGCATTATCAATTCGACCAATAGATTTGGCCAATTGACAGCCTTTATTGTTGGCGGCATTGTGGTTGCTGCGTTCAGTGTTCGGGCTGCCTTTGCCCTGAGTGTCGCTATGGGCGCCGTCGCATTGGTCATTGCCTTTAAACTCAAGGAGACTGGTGTAAAAGACGCAAGAAAAGCAACCTTTAGATTCAAGGATATTCTACAGCTCTATAAAAACAGAAGACTGGTTTCTGTATCTCTGCTGGGACTTCTTTCGCAGCTCATCACCTTTTCAACGGTGTACAGTTTTACGCCGCTGCTGGCAACAGAGCTTGGCGCTGAGAGCTTTCACCTCAATTTATTCAATATTTTATTCATGCTGCCTCAAATATTATTTGCGGCCTTAGCGGGCACTGTGATCCGCGACCGTTTTGGGGAGAAGGCAACTTTGTCCGCCGGGTTTGCCTTGGTGACGGTGAGTTGTATTTTGACACCTTTTCTGAATCATTATGTGCAGCTCTTTCCGGTTATGTTCATTAGTGGCATTGGAAATTCATTGTCCTTTCCGCTGTTGATGGGCATTGCGATCAAGGATGTTGAGCTCGCTTATAAATCGAGTGCTATGGGATTCTATCAATCGGTTTATGCAATTGGCATGACTATTGGTCCAATCCTTATAGGAATGGTGAGTGGCCGGTTTGGACTTACCGCCGGATTTATGGCCGTTGGAAGTATAGGTCTTGTGGCGCTTGTCGCGATTCACATGCCTGCGGCGGGTATTTCTGGGAAGCAATCACCATCGGCAAAAGCTTAAGTCTATAACTAATGAATCATCTTTTGTAGAGCATAGCTCTATTGTGAGGGAGAATCCATATGTCGGAAGTCAAAAACGTCAAAAGTGAACCTACAGTACGCACGTTATCGCGGGCGTTATCCATTTTAATGGCGTTTACATGGGATGACCGCGAGCTTTCCCTGACTCAAATTTCGGAAAAAATTGGACTTGCGAAGTCTACGACCTTGAGGTTGCTTGGGGCTTTGGAGTCTGAAGGATTTATAGAGAAGAATTTCAGGACGAACCATTACAAACTGGGTCACAACTTATATTATTTAGGACTCATCGCTAAGGATAGTTTGGATATTCGAACGGTGAGCCGGCCTTTTATGGAAAATATCACCCAGCTGACCAAGGAAACAACGAACCTCTATCTTCTGGATCACTATGACAGAATCTGCTTTGACCAGGTTGAAAGTCCTTTAGCAATTAAGCGAACGGTAAGAATTGGTGAGCGCTATCCAATCTGGGCAGGAGCTACAGGCAAGTCGATCCTGGCGTTTATGGACAGGGAGATTTGGGAGCTTATGAAAGGACGTCTGGAAAAGATCACAGAGCTGACTATAGCGGACCCTGAGGAATTTATTTTAGAGCTTGAGAAAATCAGGTCTATGGGGTATGCCGTCAGCGTTGGGGAAAAGGATTATGAAGTAGGCTGTGTGGCCGCACCAATCTATGACGCTTCTCAAAAGGTCATTGGATGCTTATCAATTTCCGGTCCCAAATTTCGTTTCCCAGCGGACACGGAATATTTCGCAAAGCTGGTGCTGGATGCTTCGCGCCAGATTTCCAGACAGCTCGGATATTATTCAAAAAGCATGATGTACGCAGAGTAAAGTTGTTCTGTGCATTATATAGGACCAGGTTACATAGTGACATGGTTTCATGGCGAACAAGAGAATCAGCCACGAAAAGGAGAATGCAAAATGATCAAATGCATTGACGGCAGATACAGATTGACAGGTCTACTGGGGTATCCGCTGAAAAACAGTCGTTCACCGCGTATGCACAACATTTCCTTCTCGGCGCTTGGGCTTGAATATGCCTACCTCGCTTTTGAAATTGAGGATGGGTTTCTTCCTGGAGCGCTTGAGGCAATGAAGGCGCTGCACGCTCAGGGGTTCAACGTCACAATGCCTCACAAGCAGAAGGTTCTTCAATATTTGGACGAAGTTGATCCGGCGGCCAGAATGATTGGCGCGGTAAATACAGTGTACAACGATAATGGCAGACTCGTTGGTTACAACACAGATGGTAAAGGCTTCGTCAAAGGCCTTGCTGAAGAGGGCTTCGATCTCGCTGGAAAGCGGGTTGTACTCGTAGGTGCCGGCGGCGCAGGCCGGGCGGTTGGTGTTCAGGTTGCCCTATCAGGGATTACGGATATGACGATCTTTGACGTTGAGTCGGAGAAAGTGACTGAGCTTCTCGAGACCATTCACGAGAATATCAAATCCGTTAATGCGATAGGCGTAGTATACAACGAGGCAGCTGTTGTTGAAGCTGTTAAGAATGCGGATCTCCTGATCGACTGCACACCGCTTGGGATGGACAAGGTTGTTACTAATGCAGAAGGCCAGGAGGAGAATTTAATCGATAAGTCTACGGTTAATGATCCTTCAGTGTTCAGACCGGACCTTTTCGTGGCGCATATAGTCTACATCCCGCTTGAAACGAAGCTGATCAAAATGGCTAAGGACGCTGGCTGTAAGACTATGAACGGCATTCCCATGATGATCTGGCAGGGCGCGGAAGCTTTTGAAATCTGGACGGGGCATCAAATGCCGGTGGACGTTGTTAAAAAGGATCTCTTTGGCGAATAGCCAAACAGGCTACTATTGCAAAGAGGACTTTTAATAAATAATTGTACCGAAATTAACGGGTTGGCCAAGTAAACACAAGATATTTACAATTACGAGGAGGAACAAGAATGAGCAAGAATGTTGACATGAAAGCACGTTATGCTGAACTGAAACTCGGGCAGGATGCTATCGATGAAATCGAAGAGGCCTATGCCAAAGCGGTAAAAGCACAGCGTGAATTCGAGACCTGGAGCCAGGAGCAAATTGACAGAACGATTCAATCCGTAGCTCAAATCGTTGCCAATTCACATAACTTCCACGAGCTCGTCATGATGGGTATTGAAGAAAGTAACTTTGGCGATCCAGTCAGCCGCGAAGCAAAGCGCTTCAAAATCCGCGGTATTCTCCGTGACTGCCTCAGACAGAAATCTGTCGGTATTATTGAAGAAGTGCCAGAAAAGAGAATTGTCAAGTACGCTAAGCCAGTGGGCATTATCGCTTGTGTTATTCCTGCGACCAATCCGGACCTGACACCAGCTGGCAACGCAATCTACGCAATCAAAGCCAGAAACGCCATCATCTTCTCGCCACACCCACGTACAAAGAAGACCAGTGCTAAAACGATTGAGCTCATGAGAGAAGGTCTCAGAAGAGTAGGTGCGCCTGAGGATCTCGTTCAGATTCTCGGTCAAAAGGCTAAAATCAACAAAGCAACTTCTGAAGCGCTCATGTCAAAGTGTGACCTCGTCGTAGCCACGGGTGGTCAGGGCGTTGTCAGCCGCGCCTATACGTCAGGCACGCCTGCATATGCGGTCGGCGCGGGCAACGCGACTATGATCTGGGACGAAACTGCTGCCCAGGACCTGAACAAAGCTGCGTTCAACACTATGCGTTCCAAGACGTCTGACTTTGGCTCAGGCTGCTCAGCAGATGGCAACATTGTGATCAGCGAGAAGATATGGGATGCGGCGCTTAATGAACTGGTTGCTGTTGGCGGCTACATGCTGTCTGCAGAGGAGCAGGAAGCAATAAGAAAGGCAATGTGGGACGACGAGCTTCACAGACTCGCAGATACAGTTGCGCTTTCCCCGCAGGATATGGCAAAAGCGGCTGGCTTTGAAATTCCGGAAGACAGAAAGTTCCTGATTGCCTCCCACGGCACTGGCATATTCAATGACGCCCTCGAAGGCGTATGGTGTCGTGAGAAGCTCACAACACTTCTCGCAGTACACAAATATGAAGGTGAGTTCCAAAATGCTATAGATGCAATTATGGCGATTCACGAAGTTGGCGGTATTGGCCACTCCGTCGGGATCTTCTCCTTTGACGAGGACCACATTCACAGACTTGCCATGGTTGCCCGTGTTGGACGCATCATGGTCAGACAGCCTCAGTCCAAGGCAAACTCCGGCAGCATGAACAACGGCATGCCTATGACATCTTCCATTGGCTGCGGTACCTGGGCAGGCAATGCGACCTCAGAGAACGTTCACCTTCACCACTACATGAACGTGACATGGGTCTCCAAGGAATTCGACCAGCCGGATTCTCCGTCTGACGAAGAGCTCTTTGGTGAGTTCTATGATCCAGAGCTTGAGAAAGTTCAATACTCCAAGTACTAAGAGTTTACGGTCGATTCGCTGTTGGGCGTATGGACTTGAAACAAAGTTATTAAATTGATCATCCTGTTCGCGCTGGCGCTTTGCAGGTGGGAAATCCACCTCCATGTGTCAGCGCGTTTTTTTATTGGGCGGATGCCATTCACTATTGAACCGTAATAATTCAGAACAAATTTTGTGAATTATAAAGCAAGGTGACCAAAAATACGATATAATTAACACATCTTATAAAATGCATCAAACGGAGCGGTGTTAGGCTGCTCACAGAAATAGCTGGTGAAACATTGAAAAAATCTTGAGAGGACAATGACCATGCCGAAAAAAATGACGGATTCAACTGAAGCAAAGCCTGAGGCAGCGTCTGGCAAAAAGGCCAAGACAACTACAAAGCGTGGGTCTTCCAGGTCTGCATCAAAGTCAAAGCCTATCAAGCGTTCGAAGACCTTCCTCAATTTGCCGCTGGTTATTTCAGAGGAGCTCCGGGAAGCCATTTTGAGTGGTGAAATTCCGTTAGGGGGCCACCTGAAGCAAGAGGAGATTGCCAAGCGGTTCAACAGCAGTCTGATCCCAGTCAGAGAGGCGCTCAGAACCCTGGAAACGGAAGGGTTGATCACCATGATCCCTAACCGTGGCGCTGTGGTCAGCATGTGGGATCCTGAAAGGGTCCGGCAACGCTTCGAAACCAGAATTTTCCTTGAAGTTGGCGCTATGAGGAAGTCCGTTCCCCATTTAACAGACGAAGAGCTGGCAAGGGCAGAGGAAGCGCTTGAAGAAATTGACCGGCAGACGACCGCGAAAGGCATCAGTGCCCACAACCAGGAATTCCACCATATTTTGATCAGCCATTGTGACAACCCTTATTTGATGGAGCAGATCAATATGATGCACCGGAGCATTGACCGCTATTTGAGATATTATTTGTCAAATGAGGAATACAACAGGCTTTCCCAGGAACACCACCACAAGATCCTCGAAGCGGCGAAAGACCGTGATGGGGAGGGCGCTGCGAAATGGGTCGAAATCCATTTGAGAGAGGCGCTGGATCATCTTGAGGCGACCACTCAGATTGAGTGATGAGGACCTTGCGGTGGGTGACCATCGGCAAAAAAACCTAAAAGAAAGAGGCTGCCTCCCGCGGAAATGAACCCGCAGGACAGCCTCTTTTCAATTGTTCTGTAATTTGAGGGATTGAAATAAAAACGGGTAATGCAAAGGAAAATTTTCAACTTCCTTTCAGGTTTCTCTGGTAAAATTGGTTTAAATCAGCAGGAGCGAGGATTTGAGTTAGATTGCAAGGCTCGACGCAGATGGGGGCTTAATAAATTATGAAAGTTTTGTTGATCGAAGACGAGCGCGCTTTATCTGAGGCGCTTTGTACGCTGATGCGCAAGCAAAAAATAGCAGTGGAAGCAGCCTATGACGGGGCTGCAGGGCTGGATGCAGCCCTGTCGGATCGCTTCGACGTGATCTTGCTGGACCTCATGCTGCCTAAAATGAATGGACTCGAAGTGCTTAAAAACCTCCGGTCCAGCGGCATTGCCACCCCGGTCCTCCTCTTGACCGCCAAGGGCGAGGTGGCTGACAAAGTGCGGGGGCTTGACGAAGGCGCGGATGATTATTTGCCCAAGCCTTTTGCGACGGAGGAGCTTTTTGCTCGAGTCCGGGCGCTGACAAGGCGAAAAGGGGAGCCGGTCCTTGAGCCTGGTCTGGTCGTGGGTGATCTGACGCTGGACTTTGGAACCCTGATATTAACAGGTCCCAAAGGTGAGGTGCAGCTGACGCTAAAGGAGTTTGAGATTCTAAAACTGTTGATGGAGCGGCCTCAGCATGTGATGCCAAAGGACGACATTATCATTAGTGTGTGGGGGTACGACGCTGAGGTGGAGCACAACACGCTGGAGGTCTACATCAGCTTTTTACGAAAAAAACTTAGCTTCCTTGAGTCTGGGGTGAGCATCAATGCGCTCAGGGGCGTAGGTTACCGCTTGGGAATGGGGGACTGACAATGTTTCGAAAATTGAAGTGGCGGTTTGTCCTCCTGATCATGAGTCTGCTCGTTCTTGTTTTTGCGGGTATTTTTGGGGCGATTTACGGACTGACGGCGAACAGCATGAACCGTCAAAGCCAGTTTGCCCTAGAGAAGATTATGAGGGCGCCCCCAAAAGTGCTCCCCGAAAGTAGGGAGACGTTTGGCAGCCTGATTGTCGAAACGGATCAAGAAGGTGGTCTCTTGTTTGTCTTGTCCCATTTGGAGGTGGATGAACCGTCTCTGGAGGTGGCGGTGGACAAGATCCTTAAAAAAGAAGGTTCTATGGCGCTCAGCTCAGAGGTGGATCAAGCACCTGATAAAGCACTTGATAGAGTACTTGATAAAGTACCAAACCCGGACTCTGGACGGACATTTGGAAGAGTTAAAATTGGCGAAAAATCCTACGATTATTTGGTTGAGAGAACGCCTGCTGGCTATAAGATAGTCTTACTTGACCGAACGCCGCTTCATGACTCTCTGAATGATTTGCTGATGGTCTTTCTTTGGGTAGGGGGCGCCAGTCTGCTGATCCTGTTTGGGGTCAGTGTCTATTTTGCCAGCAGAGCGGTTCGTCCTATTCAGGAAGCTTTTGAAAAGCAGCGTCAGTTTTTGGCGGATGCCTCACATGAGCTGCGAACGCCGCTGACGGTGATTCAGACTCAGCTGGCGCTTCTGGAGAGCACTAATGACGCACGCATGACTGGGGAGGGCGGGGCGACCCAGTGGATCCATGGCATCAAGCAGGAAACAACGCATATGGCAGCGCTCATCACAGATATGCTGGATCTGGCGAAGCTGGAGCACGTGGGCGTGCCCGTGAAGATTGAAGTCTCTCTGAAGGCACTCCTCGAGAAAGCCCTTCTGACCTATGAAGCGATCTTTTTCGAGCATGGTGTTGAACTTTCAGTTGCACTGGAGGAGGTGGGGATGGTCAAAGGTGATCCGGAAGGGCTGCGGCGGGCTCTGGTGATTCTCCTTGACAACGCTGTGAAGTATACCCCTGAAGGTGGCCGGGTTACGGTGTCGCTGACCCGTGAAAAGCACAAGGCCTGCTTGCGGATTCGGAATACGGGAGAGGGGATTCCGGCGGATCGACTGGAAGCGATTTTTGACCGGTTTGTCAGACTGGACGCGTCGAGAACCAAGGGCTCTGGCGGGTATGGCCTTGGACTTGCCATAGCCAGGGCGATTTCAGAACAGCATGGCGGCCGACTGTCAGCGGACAGCACCCCAGGGGAATGGACAGAAATGACGCTGGTACTTCCTCTAATGACGTGATAGACATGCAAAAAGGCGGTTAGAGAGAACCTCACAATTTTGGTCGTGAGGTCTTGCTAACTGCCTTCTTTTGAATGAGAGATTTTTTTGTGAGCAAATCAGTTGACTCGACGAACCAGCTCTACACCGCCAGCAGCCATCAGGTCGAGCCCAATCAAATGATACAGGTCACCGGGATGATCCGGGGTATCAAAGGTGTTGACGGCGTTGACAGGGACAATGATCCGGGAAGGCTTGTTTTCTGACTGATAATATGTTTTGAGCGCCAGTGCGAACTGAAGGACGCAAATGTCGGTACAGTCGCCGGTCAGGAGCCAGGTGCTGCGGTTCTCGTTTTCTTTGAACCAGGCTTGAAAGGCTGGGGCATGCCAGATTTGGGTAGAGTTTTTGGGAAGTGTTAAAATGCCGCTCAGTGCTTTCAGCGGACTGACCAGTTCGCTTTCTTCTGTATTTGAGACACAGTGCGGTGGGTAGGCGCTGAATTCCTCCGCCTGAAGCGTGTGATGGTCAGAGGGGGCAATAACGGGGATGCCTTTATTTAGACAAGCCTTAGCCAGGTCTTTAATAACTGGCACCAGGGCGCCGACTCTTGGACTTGAGAGGGGGCCTTCAAAGGCAAAGCCATTTGTCATATCAATGATGACAAGGACGGACGTCTTGGGATTTAAGGCTTCCAGGGGGAGGGGCGGCAGCTCATCAAGGTGGGACTGGCGTGCGTTCACCCAGCGTTTTGCGCTTTCGTTCAGGGCGGTTTGCTGAGGTAACATAGCGTCAATTGGCATAGTGGGGCTCCTTTCTTGGGAGATTAATACGAGGTTGGATGGTTTGGGGGGTGTGAACTAAGGATTTGTTACCTATATACCCTCATTGACCTACTTGCGGACAGGTGGTGGATGTGATATGATGACATGTATTTTATCAATGTCGTTTTGCATACAAAGTGCTCCTTAAAATTGGGGCGTTTTCTTTAAGATAAAAAGGGGCACAACAAAGTGATACTCAAGACACTGGATTCAAAGGAAACATATCTTTTATATACGGATGAAAGATTATTCGAGCTGATGCAGATTGCGATCCCAGAGGCCACGTTTGGCAAGGTGAAAAGTATTTCTGAAGCCCTGTATGCCAACTTTAAGAGCAGGATGTACCTTGTGGTTGGGGAGGGGGATGCCGGGACCATCGGCATAATTGGTCTTTCCAAGGCGGTTCGAGGAGAGGCTGAGATTCAGCATTTCGCGCTGCTGGAGTCGGTGGAGCAGCTGGAAACTGCCCGGGCGGTGTTCGCAGAGCTGAGGGAGAGCCGGCGGGATTTGACAGTGCTGAAGATCAGGGTGCCACATGAGAAGTCGCCTTTTTTCAGAAAGCTGGATTTTTCAGTGAGGCGGTATCCGGATAATCCTTATGGGCTGGACGGGGACCTTTGTACGCTGAAGTTTTAGGTGGTCGGGCTTAACAAGATTTTGCTTGAACATAAGAGCAGTTCATTATATAATAAAAAGGTTGACAAACTACTTCGCCTGCTCCCGACTTTGGATGAGCGGGCTTTTTAAAAGAATGAAGGATGGAATCATGTCAGATACAAGCATAAAGCAAGGCATTTTGAACCTCGCGGTCATCGCACACGTCGATGCCGGCAAATCGACCCTGGTCGACGCACTGCTGTCCCAAAGCGGCGTCTTCAGAGCCAATGAAGAAGTTGTCGAGTGCGTCATGGACAGCAACGACCTCGAGCGTGAGCGCGGCATCACGATCTACTCCAAGAACTGCGCGATTGAACACAGCGGGGTGAAGATCAACATTGTTGATACGCCTGGCCATGCTGACTTCTCCTCTGAGGTGGAGCGAATCATGCGTACCGTGGATTCGGCTATTTTGCTGGTGGATTCCAGCGAAGGGCCTATGCCGCAGACGCGGTTTGTTCTCCACAAGGCGCTGGAGCAAGGGATTCGACCGATTCTCTTTATCAATAAAATTGACAAGCGCGACCAGCGTGCGGAAGAAGTCGTCGACATGACGTTTGACCTTTTCGTGGAGCTTGGGGCAACGAACGAGCAGCTTGATTTCCCAATTGTCTATGGGATCGCCCGTGAGGGGATTGCAAAGCATGAAATGGGCGACGAGAGCACTAATCTGGAGCCGCTTTTTGAAACGATTGTCAAGCACGTGGAGGCTTATCCGAATCTTGACACTGAACCGCTTCAAATGCAGGTGTCCTCTCTGGCTTATGACGAATACATTGGGCGCCTCGGCATTGGCCGGATCAAGCGCGGTGTGATTTCCAGGGGCCAGACGGTTTCCGTAGCTAAGCAAAATGGCGAGATCGTGCGCGGCAAGATTGCGAAGGTCTTTGTCAACGAAGGGCTCGCCCGGGTTGAAAAGCCTTTTGGCACAAGTGGGGACATTGTGACAATTGCAGGGATTCCGGATATCTCAATTGGTGAGACCATCTGTGCCTTGGATTTTGTTGAGCCGCTTCCTTTGATCGAGATCGAGGAACCAACGCTTTCCATGAACTTCTATGTCAATGACTCTCCGTTTTGCGGCCGCAGCGGAAAATTCCTGACGTCCCGTCACCTCAAGGACCGCCTTGACCGTGAGCTGGAGGTCAACGTGGGACTACGCGTTGAGGAGCTCGAGAGCAAAGAGGGCTTCAAGGTCTCAGGTCGCGGTGAGCTGCATCTTTCGATTCTGCTCGAGAACATGCGCCGTGAAGGTTATGAGATTGGCGTTTCCAAGCCGGAGGTTCTCCTTCATGAGGAAAATGGCCGTCTTTGCGAGCCCGTGGAAAAAGTGCTGATCAACGTGCCGGATGTCTATAGCGGTACGGTCATTTCAAAACTGAACCAGCGAAAGGGCACTATGCTGCTGATGCACTCTGAAGAGGGCTATACGCGCCTGGAATATGCGGCGCCGACACGTGGACTCCTGGGCTACAGAAGTGAGTTCATCAATGATACCCGTGGCGAAGGTACGCTGGTGCGTTCATTTGAGGGCTTTGAGCCACACTTTGGAGAAATTCAGGGGCGCAACAATGGCGTTCTGATCGCGCAGCAGGCGGGTACAGCTATGGCGTATGCGATTTCGAATTTGAGTGAGCGCGCGGAAATATTCGTGGAGCCTGCTCAGGAAGTTTATATAGGGATGATTGTTGGCATGAACAGCCGCCGTGACGACATGGTGGTCAACATCTGCAAGAACAAGAAGCTGACGAATATGCGTGCTTCTGGTTCGGACGACGCGGCGCGAGTGCCTGATCCACGACTGTTTACGCTGGAAGAGGCGCTTGAGTTTATTGAGATGGACGAGCTGGTGGAGATTACACCTGAGGCTATTCGTCTGCGCAAGCGCATTCTGGATGAGCAGGACCGTCTGCGGGCCAGCAAGCGTAAGGACGCTCAGCCGGCGTAAAGGTTGGGCAATAAAGGATAAAAAATGAGGAAGTGAGTCACTCTGGCTGTCGCGCCTGCGGCAGTTGGGGAGAGGCTCACTTCCTTTTTTGTTTTTTTGAATTGGAGGTGGCGGTTTTTTATTAATAAAGACTGAGGTTCGGTATGAGGCTTTGGCATTGCCACGTTTAAGACGAAGCTTCGGTATGTGTCTCTGCTTCAGGATTCTTGCACACATCGACCCAGGTGCCGTGGGTGATTTCCTTTAAACGCTCCGGGGAGATTTCAATGGAGGCATTGTGGGCGCCTGCGGCAGGGAAGACGGTGTCAAAGCGCTTCAGTGAGGCGTCAAGGCAGATCTTCATTTCTGTTTTCAGGCCAAATGGGCAGACGCCGCCAACGGGGTGTCCGGTGGCTTCAAGGACATCTTCTGCGCTCATCATGCGCGGCTTTGCTTTGAATGTCGCTTTGAATTTCTTATTGTCGAGGCGGGACATGCCTGAGGTCACCAGCAGGAATTTTTCATCGCCTGCGTAGAGCGCTATGCTCTTTGCGATTTGGTCCGGCACCACGTTGTGGGCTGCCGCGGCGAGCTCAACGGTGGCGGTGCTGTCTTCAAGCTCCATGATTTCAAAGCTGAGGTTGTGGTCTTCGAAAAATTTTTTGACATCTGATACGGACATGGTGTCATGCTCCTTTGTATGGGTTTTTGGGTGTTTATTCGGGTTGCAGGTTAGGATTTGGGATGTTCTGTGACATCTTAAGTAAATGTCATATTTTATAACATTATATCGCTTTACTTTGGGCTTTGCCAAGTGTATATTATTTAGTGTACGAAATATTAGTGGGCGAAACATTTGGAGCATATTTCAGTACGTCGCTTTCTGATTGGAGTGACGAAACTAAAGATAAGCTGCTAAGATAGACTTTGCGGTAGGGGACAGGGACGGACCGGACTTCCGGTCCGTCCCTGTCCCCTACCAAAAAATCAGGAGGTTTCAACATGTCAGAGGCGTCAAATGAAAAAAAATATATCATTGCCAAGCTCTTTCACGAGCTGAGCATGACCGTCAAGCAGACTATGCGACGGGAGTTTGAAAGCCTGGGACTCACCATGCCCCAGTCCATGGTCATAGGCATGCTGATCAAGCGGGGCACCATGAAGGTCAGCGAGCTCAGTGAGGCCCTTGGCTTCACCAACAGCACCGTCTCCGGCATCCTGGACCGCCTTGAGAAGCAAGGCATTGTTCAGCGGGATAGGAGTCCCGAAGACCGCCGGGTAGTTTACATCTCCATTACCGATGCTTTTTTGGCAAAGCACAAGGGCTTTTCTGAGTGCCTGACCAGGAACTTTGAGAATCTCCTTCAAGGCGCAGAGGAAGAGGAGCTTAGTGCGATCCTCAAAGGGCTGACGACCTTGCAAAGTGTACTTAAATCCCAGGAGGAACGACCATTATGATAAGACTTTTCAAATATGCAAAACCCTTCAAATTCCTGGTAGCAGCTGTCGTCTTGCTGGTTTTTCTGCAAACCATGGCAGACCTCTATTTACCCACCCTGATGTCAGACATCATAGACAAAGGCGTCATGAGAGGCGACACCGGCGTCATCCTCAGCACCGGTGGCAGCATGCTGGTGGTGGCGGGCCTTGGGGGTCTCGCCGCGGTCCTGTCCAGCTTCCTGTCTGCCAAAGTAGCTGTGGGTTTTGGCAGGATCCTGCGAAATGAAGTGTTTTCCCACGTCTCCTCTTTCTCTGAAAAGGAAATTGACCAATTTGGGACGGCAACCTTGATCACCCGTTCCACAAATGATATTACACAGATTCAAAACGTCGTCATTATGATGCTGCGCATGATGATCAGCGCCCCCTTCATGGCTATAGGCGGCATTATGCTCGCCTTGTCCAAAGACAGAGCCCTGACCCTGGTCTTCGTGGTGGCTATGCCCATCCTGGCCTTGGTCATAGGCTTTATAGCCAGTAAGGGCCTGCCGCGTTTCAGAAAAATCCAGGTCAAGATTGACCGTGTTAATCTCGTGCTCCGTGAAAAGCTCACGGGGATCCGTGTCATCCGTGCCTTCAATCAGACACGGTACGAGCGCCAGCGCTTTGATGAGGCCAACCGCGACCTGACGGACAATTATATTAAAATCAACCGGATTATGGCCTTCATGATGCCCTCCATGATGCTGGTCATGAACGTTACAGCACTTGCCATCCTATGGTTTGGCATGATCCGGATCGACAGCGGCAGCATGGGCATGGGCGCCCTTGTCGCCTTTACCCAGTACTCCATGCAGATCATGTTCTCCATGGTCATGCTGTCCATGATGTTCATCATGGTGCCCCGTGCCCAGGCGGCGGCCGTCAGGGTCCTCGAGATCCTGGACGCCCAGCCGGACATCAAGGATCCGCAGAGCCCTGTGAAGACCAGCCTTAACCGGGGTTATGTGGAGTTTCGGAACGTCACCTTCCATTACGCCGGGGCAGAAGCGCCTGCAATTTCGAATGTCAGCTTTTCGGCGGGCCCTGGAGAGGTCACGGCCATTATTGGCAGTACCGGTGCAGGCAAATCGACCATTCTCAATTTGATCCCAAGATTCTACGATACCATCAGCGGCGAGGTTTTAGTCGATGGTGTAGATGTCCGCAAATGGTCCCTGGAGTCCCTCCGGCACAAAATTGGCTATGTGCCTCAAAAACCGGTTCTGTTTTCCGGCAGCATTGAAGACAATCTCCGTTATGGTCGTGAGTCAGCGAATGCATCAGACCTATCCAAAGCCGCAGAGATCGCCCAAGCCAGTGATTTCATCACTGAATTCGAAAGGGGCTATGTCCACCAGATCTCACAAGGCGGCACCAACCTTTCAGGCGGTCAGAAACAGCGACTTTCCATTGCCAGGGCTCTCGTTCGAAACCCTGAGATCTACTTGTTCGACGACAGCTTCTCCGCTCTGGACTTCAAGACGGACTCCAAACTTAGAACCGCTCTGAAGCCTGTCACAAGGGAAGCAACGGTCATTCTCGTCGCTCAGCGGGTTGGAACTGTCATTGACGCAGACCGGATCGTCGTCATGGAAGAAGGAAAAGTGGCGGGGATTGGCACTCACCAGGAGCTCCTGGCAAATTGTCCGGTCTACCGTGAAATCGTCTTATCCCAGCTTTCTGAGGAGGAAATCGCATGAGTGCGCAGAAAAACAGCACAAACGCCATGCGGGACAATGACCGACAGAATATGCCCCGTCAAGCCGCCACCCGTCCGGGCCCAGGGCCTGGTCCAGGCTTCGGCCGGCACGGTCCTGGCATGCCCGTTGAAAAAGCCAAGGACTTTAAAGGCACTTTAAGAAGACTGGTTAAATTTCTCAGTCCCCACAGAGCTAAGCTCATCATAGTCTTGATCCTTGCCATGGCCAGCACGCTCTTTACCATTGCCGCACCAAGAGTCACCGGGGAGGCCATGAACAAGCTTAAAGACGGCTACGTCGCAAAAAATCTGGTCCAGAGTATGATTCCGGTTCAGGAGGCCCTAAGCACAGAGTTTGAGGCCGAGCTTGAACAAAATACGGCCCTTAATGCAGCAGAGCGGGCACAGATCGAAGCCTTTGAAGCCCTGCCAAGCCTGGCAGAGGCAAGTGACGGCGAAGCAAAGGCGGCCATTTTGAGTCAGCTTTTCACCCTGATGCCGCAGTTGCCGCAGATGCCAACAAACCCCAGCGCTGAGATGGGCGAGCCTGACCCAGCAAATGCCCCCGCAAATGCCCCCGCAGGAAACCCTGGCGCCGCGATCACGGACTCAATGACCCCTGAGCAGCTGACGGATGCCTTGAGGGCCGTCGCGGAAACCGGTGGGCGCATTGATTTCTCAGCTATTGGCACCATTGCCGCCATCCTCCTGGCCATGTACCTGCTGAGTGCCGGCTTCAGCCTCGCCACCGGCCTGGTCATGTCCGGCGTTGCCCAGAAAACCGTCTACGACCTCAGAAAAAGGGTGGATGAAAAGCTCGAGCGCCTGCCCCTCAGCTACTTTGACAAGCGCACCCACGGCGAAATCCTGAGCCGCATGACCAACGACGTGGATACCATTTCCGGGACGTTACAGCAGAGCCTCACCCAGCTGATTACGGCGGTGGTCCAGATCCTGGGCTTCGTCATCATGATGCTGACCATCAGCCCACAGCTCACGCTCATAGTCCTCGTTACGCTGCCGCTGTATGTCTTCGCGACCCTCACTGTCACCAAGCGCTCCCAGAAGTTCTTCGCCGCCCAGCAGAAAGCCATGGGCCAGCTCAGCGGCCACGTGGAGGAAATGTACTCCGGCCACAGGATCGTCCGGGCCTTTGGTCAGGAGGCGGATTCTATCCAGAAGTTCACGGCGGTCAATACCGAGCTTTATGACGCCGGCTGGAAGGCTCAGTTCGTCTCCGGCACCCTGTACCCTGTCATGGGCTTCATCAGCAACCTGGCCTATGTTGTCATAGCCGTCGCAGGCGGCCTCTTCATGACCCGCAGCGTCCTCAATCTGGGCGACGTCATGGCCTTTATCCAGTACTCCAGGTCCTTCAACCATCCTATTGTACAGACCGCCAATATTGCCAACGTCGTCCAGTCCACCATTGCCTGCGCAGAGCGGGTCTTTGAGGTTCTGGACGAGGCGGAAGAGTTAAGCCCGGCCGGTGCTGCTGATAGTCCTGCTTCCCAACCGCAAGCCCAAACCTGCGGCGCCGTAGCTCTCGAGGACATCTCCTTTCGCTATGTGGATAGCGAGCCGCTGATCGACCACATGTCCCTAATGGTCGAACCCGGCCACACCATTGCCATAGTCGGACCCACCGGCGCCGGCAAAACCACCCTGGTCAATCTGCTGATGCGCTTCTACGAGCTGCGCGGCGGCCGCATCACCATAGACGGCCAGGATATCTCGAAAATGTCCCGTGAAGCCCTCAGGTCCCGCTTTGGCATGGTCCTGCAGGACACCTGGCTCTTCAATGGCACCATCCGCGACAACATTGCCTATGGCAGGCAGAGCGCCACGGAAGCAGAAATTGTTGAAGCCGCCCAGGCCGCCCATGCTGACCACTTCATCCGCACACTGCCGGACGGGTATGACACCATTCTCAACGAAGAGGCCAGCAATATTTCCCAGGGCCAAAAACAGCTCCTGACTATAGCCCGGGCTATTCTCTCGAATCCCGCCATCCTGATCCTCGACGAGGCCACCTCGAGCGTCGACACCCGCACGGAGCACCTGATCCAGAAAGCCATGAACCGCCTGATGGAAAACCGCACCAGCTTTGTCATTGCCCATCGCCTCTCCACCATTAGGGAAGCGGAGGCCATTCTCGTCATGAACCATGGCACCATTGTCGAGATTGGCACCCACGACGAGCTCCTTATGAAAGGCGGCTTTTACGCGGACCTCTATCAGAGCCAGTTCGCCGGCGCCATGGTGGAGGCCAGCGCGTAAAGGGCCGCCCCATACAAAAACAAAAATAAACTGCCGATGGTTCCCTGTCCCCAACCAAAATTCTTGGTGGGGGACAGGGAACCATCGGCAGTTTTGGTTGGGGACTGGGCCGGCCCAAAAAGAGGGCTGGCCCTAAAGATTAAAGGCGGATAATCCTGGTGGCCAGCCTCTGCGCCTCCTCCGGGTCGTGGGTGACGAGGATAATGGTCAGGCCGGTTCTCCGCTGAAGCTCCAGGAGAAAGTCCTGCATTTTCAGGCGCATTTCACGGTCCAGACTGCCAAAGGGCTCGTCCATCAGCAGGATTTTCGAGTGGCAGACCAGCGCCCGGGCAATGCCGACCCGCTGCTTCATGCCACCGGAAAGGGCTCCGGGCTTTTTGTGGCGGTGCTCGCTGAGGGCCACGGTTTCCAGCACCTCATTAAGCGCGGCTTCCGTCAGTCCTTTAGCCACCAGCCGGATGTTGCCCTCCACTGTCTTCCAGGGCAGGAGGGTGTCGAACTCCTGAAAGACAAAGGGTAAGGGCACGCTGATGCCCTCAAAGAGCGCCGGGTGGTAGAGCATCTCGCCCCCGTCGTAAGGCTCCAGCTGTCCAATCACGTTGAGCAGTGTGCTCTTTCCGGCGCCGCTGGGGCCCATGAGGACGAGGATTTCATTTTCGTAAACCTCCAGGTTGAAATCCTCAAAGAGGACTTCAGCGCCAAAGGCTTTTTTCATGTGCTTGATTTTGATCCAGGTTTTGTTTTTCTCCTGGTGGACTGTGTTGTTCATGAGGCTTCACCAGCCTTTTCAGGACGGAAAATCCAGGATTCGAAAAGGATCCCGCAGAGGGCAATGGCGGCGAGGCCCGAATAGAGGCCCGGCGTGTCCATGTACATGCGGCGTTCATAGATCAGCCAGCCCAAGCCGGACTGGCTGCCGGTGATGCCAAAAATCATCTCGACGCTGATCAGTGCCCGCCAGCCCCGGCTCCAGGCCACACCAAGGCTGCTCTTCAGGTCCTCGGCGGCCCCGAGGCAGTAGACGTGCCAGAAACGCGTCCACAGTGAGAGCTTGTAGGCCCGCTCAAAGCGGCTAAAACGGCGGATAAGCTTCTCCACGGCCAGGCTCAGCTGGGTCCAGAGGGGCCAAAGGGTCGCGTGAACCATAATCACCAGCATGGAGGTCCTGGAGAGGCCGAACCATAAAATGACCAGCGGTAAGATGGCAACCCCGGGTATGGGTGCGGCTACAGCGCGAAGGACTTCCACTGCGGCAGAGACAGGCGGCAGGGCTCTTGTCAGTATCAGCAGGAATATTGTCAAAAGGAGGCTGACTAACATAGCCAGCCAGATAATGCCTATGCTGTAGAGGGTCTTCGTCAGAAGTGAAGCCTCAAGAACCAGCGCCACAAAGCGTTTGCCTATAGTGCCAAGCCCCGGAAACAGAAGCTCCGAAAAAGGACCATACATGGCCGTCAGCTCCCAGGCGACGAGAAAGAGAAGGACGGTGATGAGCTTATAAAGTCGTTCGGGCTTAGTTTTCATATTCTTTTGAGCTCCAGAAGAAATCCTTCATGTTCTCTGAGGTCCGGATCACGCCGGTTCGGCTCATAAAGTCGTGAAAGACTTCAAGGCCCTGAACCTGTTTGTCAAACCGCAGCTGCGGGTTAGACAGGTAAAGCCTTAAGTCCGCTTCAGAATAATCGTAAGCTTTGCTTAAAATGGCAATGGCTTCCTCAGGGGTTTCATTCATAAAGGTGATAGCCCCAGACAAAGCCTCTTCAAAAGCCTCATAAAGGGGTGTATTGTCGTAGACCCGCTGCGGGCAGATGCCGACAATAAAGGTAAAGGGGCCATTCATGATCGCTTCGCCGTCAATGAGGACTTTGTAGCCTTCTTGAGCCAGCTCCTGCTCAAGATAAGGCGGTGAAGTGAAATGCAGCTGAGTATTCGGACCGTTCATCATGGCCATCATGGCATCCGGGTGGGACATGGCCATGAGCTGGTTGTCAAAGGCTTTCGGATCCTTGAGGGTCTTTTCAGCATACATGGAAAGCAAAATGTGCTGGACGCTGCCGGGCTGGGGCAGGAGGATTCTATGCGCTGAGGTCAGATCGCGCAGGTCGTAGAGCTCCGGGTCTTTGGTCACCAGCGCCATGGGGCTTTCCGAAAGTCCGGTGATGATCCGCCAGTCCATGCCCCTGTCTTTGCCTATAAGGAACGGTGGGATGGCCACGAAGCCAATGTCCAGGTCCCCGGAGACCATGGCCTCGCGGATGGCGGCGGTGTTGCCAAGACGCTTGTACTCTACCGTGACATCCGCGAGGCCACGTTTGGCCAGGGCGCTTGAAAGCAGGTCCGTTGCCTTTAGGATCTCTACAGGTGCGTAGGCCAACCCAAATTGGTCAGCGATCACTAGTTTATTCGGGGACTGGGCCGGACCAGAATTTGCGGGTTTTTCAGCGTTGTTCTGATCAGCGGCGCATCCGGTCAGCAGTAGCGGTGACAGCACGGTGAGGAGGATGAGGAAGACTATTGGCAGCAAGTTTTTAGTGTGCAGATCCATACTATGGCGCTGCATCTTGTCAGCTTTTTTGGACTTGGCAGTTTGAATTCGTGAAAGCATGCGGGTTAGTCCTTTCTAAGATCAAATGCGTTCGCGTTACTGAATTTCTCGCTATGCCACAGGACAGTTTCCAGAAGGCCTTGTTCAAAGGGGATACAAGGGAACCAGCCAAGGCATCGCTTAATTTTCGAATCGTCGACAGCGTACCTCCGGTCGTGACCGGGGCGGTCCGCGACATGGCGGATCAGGTCCTGTGGACGCTGACAAAGCTTAAGAATCTGCCGGACCACCTCGAGGTTAGTCTTTTCGCAGCCGCCGCTTATGTTGTAGATCTCACCGGGCAACCCTTCAAATAAAATGGCGTCCAGGGCGCGGCAATGGTCTGAGACGTGGATCCAGTCGCGCAGATGGAGTCCGTCGCCATAGAGGGGCAGCGGCTCTCTCCGTAGGGCCTTTTCGATCATTAGCGGAACCAGTTTTTCCGGATACTGACCGGGGCCGTAATTGTTGGTGCACCTGGAAAGGTTGACGGGCAGCCCGTAGGTCTGGGCATAGGCCAGGACGACGAGATCCCCTGCGGCTTTGGAGGCGGCATAGGGGTTGCTGGGCCGCAGCGGCGCTTCTTCAGAACGCTTCTCAGGCGCTTCAATGCTGCCGTAGACCTCGTCCGTTGAAATCTGCAGAAACTTGACGCCATCTCTATAGACTCTGCAGTTTGGATCTGCGGGGTTTGTTTTCCAGTAATTCTTGGCGGTGTCCAGCAGCACCTGGGTCCCAATGACGTTCGTAGTCATGAAGACGTCCGGCTCGGTCACGCTTCGATCGACGTGAGACTCTGCCGCGAAGTTGACGACCTGGCTAATATCATAATCCTTGAAAAGCGCGCTCATGGCTTCGCGGTTTCGTATATCCTCCTGGACGAAGGTATAGCCTGGGTGGGCGCTGATATGAGCGAGATTTTCCTGGGATCCGGCATAGGTCAGCAGATCTGCGTTCAGAATCTGGATTTTGGGGTATTTCTTAAGCATCATGGCAATAAAATGACTGCCTATAAAGCCGGCGCCGCCGGTGACCAATAATGTTGTCATGGGATGAGGCTCCTGTCTGCTTTGATGTGGTAATGGATGTTTTGTCTTGGCTGATTTAAGTATACAGTATTTTGCCTCCGGACAGGAAGGATGAAGTCGTCATCACAACAAAAAATGCTGACTGCCGATGGTCACATGAAAGGAGCCAAGATCATGCACCTCCATCCTAATCTCCGCCGCAGCTCCAGACTTCTGGTTCTCGGTCTCAGTCTCCTTCTCCTGGTCCTGTTATTGACGATCGCCGCTGCGGGCATCAGGGCACGCGTGATCATGAAAGTTTCTTCCTGGCAGCAGTACGCTGAGAGCCCCCTTAAGGAACTGGGTGTTCGGATTGACCTGCCGACCGGTCAGGGCTGGTTTGACGACCTTTTGTTCTACCATGACGCAAGTGGCTTAAAGTCCGAGACAGGGGTGCCGCTGGACCTGTCGATCTACTACAATTTTGGCGCGTTTGAAAAAGGTCGTTCATTGGTTTATACGCCTGGAAGCGGTTATTATGGGTCGTTTTACGGCGCTTATATTGTTACAGGCCCAGCTTTGCCCGCGCTGGACGCAAGATTTGTAGAGCGCGTGGCTGCCTATGACTATGAGACGCTGATTCTGAGGGCACTCGGACACCCGAGTCCTTTTGGAACCTTTGAGGTGCTTGAGGCTGAAGTGGCGCCTGTCGAGCTGCTTATGGACATTGCTGACTGGACCCGTTATGAGGTGCAGATTCAAGTGCCTGGGGTCGCACACATTAAAACTCAGTGGCGCCTCCACTACTGGCAGTTTGGAACCCCGCCGCCGCTGAGGGATTTGGAACCCTTTGAGCGTGCTGAGCTTCACGGGCGCCTTTATGTAAAAAGCTTTGAAGCAGAAGACATGCGGATCATAGTCTACATGCTTTGTGAATCCCCAGAAGTTTTGGAACGGCTTGACGAGAGGATTCGATCAGAAGGGCGGCTTCAGATTAAGCCATAGCAGAGGTTGAAAACAAAAAATCATTTTTAGAGTGTGACATAGGGCACACTTGTTTGAACCAGCCTTCCCTTATAATAAATCAAGACAGTGTAATCTGAGGAGGGCTTTATCTTGAAAACATTACGTATGATCATTCAGTATTTATTTTTGGCGGCCTTCGCCTTTTTAGTCAGTCAGGGGAAGATGACACTGTGGCTTGGCGTTTTCGCCGTGGGTCTGGTGCTGTCTTTTGTATTTGGGCGTGGCTACTGCGGCTATGTTTGTCCTATGAATGCGGTCATGAGGCCGGCCCAGTGGATTTCAAAAAAGCTGGGTCTTCAGCGCACCCAAGCACCAAAATGGCTTGGAAGCAAAATTTTCCCCTGGGCATTCATCATCCTGACTTTGGGGCTCATGCTGGGCGGCAAGCGCGTCCTTCATGTACAGCTGCCGGTCCTTGCAGTTCTACTTGGCATAGCCTTTGTGATGACGCTCTTTTACAAGCCAGAGATATTTCATAACCGTGTGTGTCCTTTTGGCGCAGTACTGAGCTTGACCGGCCGCTATGCGTTCAATAGTGAGGGTGTCGACGCGGATGCCTGCATTGGCTGTAAGCTCTGCGAAAAAGCATGTACTACACAAGCTATTCAGGTTGAACCAGGGACTAAAAAGGCTATCGTCACCCCGGCACTGTGTCATCAATGCAGAGCATGTGAAGACGTATGTCCAAAGGATGCGATCCACTATGGGCGGGCTGTCAAAGTATATTCGTAAAGTCGGTGTGTTGGTTGGGGACTGGGCCCGACCGAATGTCTGGTCGGGGACTGGGCCGCACCGAATGAATTTGAAATATTAAAGGGAGCTTCTATTATCAGAAGGCTCTCTTTTTATGTTTAATAAGCATAGCTTACATACATTATAGGCATTGGTAATTGTAATGCGATATCAATATAATTCAATTAAGAAAAATAGTCGAAATATTTCAAAAACAGAAATAGATTTGATTATATGTCATTGAACATTACATTCATGTATAAAATTTTGAATAGTGAGGTGATTTGAATGCAAAAGGAAATACCTTGTGTCATATTTCGGGGTGGCACAAGTAAAGGTGTATTTTTTCAAGAAGAACTCATTCCACCTCCTGGGGCAGAAAGAGATGCGCTTCTGCTCAAAGTCATGGGCAGTCCCGATTTGCGTCAAATAGACGGTTTGGGAGGTGCCACATCAACAACAAGCAAAGTAGCGATCATTAAATCATCAGAGCATGAAGGCGCGGATGTAGATTATACGTTTGCTCAAGTATCCATAGATAAGCCGATTGTTGATTATAAAGCCAACTGCGGCAACATTTCAGCGGCTGTTGGGCCTTATGCAATCGAAATGGGGTTTGTTGAGCCACAGGAAAATGAGACAGTCGTCAGGATCTACAATACCAACACAAAGAAAATTATCTACTCCTATGTAAAAACGCCAAAAAGAGAAGTTGCCTACGAAGGAGACTTTATAATTGCTGGTGTTCCAGGCACGGCTTCGCCAGTAATACTGAAATTTAATAATCCAAGTGGATCTGTAACTGGAGCTTTGCTGCCAACTGGCAATGTTGTAGATGCTATCGAAATTGAAGGATTAGGAACAATAGAAATCTCCATTGTAGATGTAGCAAATCCCTTGGTTTTCGTAAAGGCAGAAGATATAGGCCTTGAAGGGACGGAACTGCCTGACTACATAGACAGCAACCAAGACATGTTAAGAATTTTGGAACAAATAAGAGGAAAAGCAGCGGTCGTTTTAGGCTTTGTAGATTCTTGGCAGGATGCCGCAGCAAAGTCACCAGCAGTTCCCAAAATGACGGTGGTCACCTCTCCAAAGACGTGCAAAACGGTTAATGGGGAAGTGATTCAATCAGACCAGGCAGATTTATGCGGCAGAATGATGTCCATGCAAAAAACCCATAAAACCTATGCACTGACAGGGGCATTATGTACTGCATCAGCAGCAATAATTCCAGGTTCAGTCGTGAATAAAGTTATCAGGGGTTCTTTTGACCCAGAAAAAATCAGATTATTTCATCCAGGTGGTATAATGCAAGTTGGAGTAGAAAAAAAGCATTCAAATGATGACAATTTTGATGTTGTATCCGCTTGGGGTTACAGGACTGCAAGGTTAATTATGAAAGGCGTAGTATACTATTAAAAATTAGGGAGGATTTGAAATGATGAAAAAGAAATGGCTGTCACTCGCGCTCAGCGCAATTGTATTACTTTCATTTGCAGCATGTGGACAAGAGGCTCCAAGTTCAAGTGAACCAGCAGAACAGACAGTAAAAACAGATTTTCCAAAACGTCCGGTTGAAATGGTCATACCATTTGGTGCTGGCGGAGCCAGCGATATCTTCGCAAGACAATATGCTCAAATTGCCGAAAAGTATTTAGGTAAACCAATCACTGCTGTAAACAAGGGCGGTGCAGGTACGATTGAAGGTATGTCATATGCGCATGCCGCGCCAGCAGATGGTTACACAATTCTTGAGATCACCCCTTCGTTACTTATAGTTGAGGCCCAAGGGAAATCGGATATCAAGTTCCGGGAGGAATTCGAGCCGCTGTTGAAGGTTCAATCAGACGTAGTCGCTTTTGGTGTCTCCTCTAAAAGTGAATTCCAAACGATTGATGAACTCTTGGAATTTGCTAAAGCTAATCCAAAAATTCTAAAAATTGGCGGGCTTTCACCAGGTGGCCTTGATGACTATATCGCAAACGGCTTTGCACTTGAAGCTGGCATTGAATGGACTTATGTACCGTATAAATCTGGTTCTGAGTTAAAAGCTGCGGTGCTTGGCGGTGAGCTTGATGTCTACCAGGATAAGTTGATTTCATTTCTTCCTTTGGTTGAGTCCGGCGACATCCGTCCATTGGTTGTATTGAATGATACAAAGCTGGAGATGGTCCCTGCTTTAAAAGATGTGCCTTCTTCAGTAGAAAAAGGGATAGACTTTGTTCAAGGATCTTGGCGTGGATTTGCGATTAAAAAAGGTGTACCTGAAGAAGTTAAGGCGATCTTGATTGACGTCCTTCAGAAGTCATATGACGACGAAGCGTATAAAGCCATGGAAGAACAGGAAATGACTAATGTGCGCCCAGGATACATGAAAGCTGAAGACTATGGGAAGTCCTGGGATGAGGAATATGAAGGTTACGTTGAAGTATTCAAAGCAATGGGTATCATTCAATAATGTCTAAATAGCCCCTTTAACACACCACACTGGCTCGTCCGTTAAACTAGTGTGGTGTGATTTTACAAACGAGAAATGCTTTAGTTTTAAACCGCTTTAATTAAGGAGGCGATATGCGATATGGAAATAATCTTTAACGTTATTATAGCGATCTTTATGATAGCCTATTTATTCTTGGCAGCCCAGTTTAATGTAACAACGGTGACCGGTGACATTGTTGGTGCTGGTGGTTATCCTAAAGTGCTGGCAATATTGGGACTCTTACTGCTTCTTATCATTTCTTTCAATGTCATGAAAAACAAAAACACAATAAGGATCCCTATGCTCGACTTAAAGTCGAAGGATGGGAAAGCTGTCCTTCTAAATGTTGTAATGCTTACGGGCTATTTAATCATGATGAATACTATTGGATTTCTGCTCTCGACGCCACTGTATCTTTTTGGCAGCACAAGATTAATGGGTTACAAAAAATATGTACCATTATTGATTTATACAGCAATTTTAAGCACGGTTCTTGTAGTGATCTTTGGAAAAGTATTTTATGTACCACTTCCAAGAGGTATTGGGATTTTCAGAGAACTTAGCTATAGTTTCTACTAAAAGAGAGGTGAAGACAATTGGATATTATGATTCAATCCGTAGTCGAAGTGATGCAGCCCTTAAATCTAATTTTGGTAATAATTGGGACAATTTTTGGAATGGTGTGCGGTTCTCTCCCAGGTCTAAGTTCCTCAATGGCGATCATACTCGTGCTTCCTTTTACATATTCAATGGAACCTGTTACAGGCATTCTGCTGCTTATTGCAGTTTATGTTGGCGGTGCATGTGGAGGGTCAATCTCAGCCATTCTGCTCAAAACGCCGGGAACGCCTGAAGCCGTAGCGACAACTTTTGATGGATACCCTATGGCAATGAAAGGTGACGCAGGTCTGGCACTTGGACTAGCCGTTTCAGCATCATCGTTTGGAACCATTTTTTCTGCCTTTGTAATGTTGTTTACCGCCCCTTTGCTTGCGGTGCTTGCACTCAAATTCCAAAGTGCCGAATATTTTGCCCTGGGTCTTGTGGGTTTAAGCTGTATCACAAGCCTTGGAGCGAAAAATCAATTAAAAGCTATTGTTTCTGTTATCTTGGGACTTATGTTTGCCACCATTGGTATTGACCCAATCAATGGTGCTGAGCGGTTCACTTTTGGAGAACCGTTTTTAATGAATGGGATCAATTATATTGCTGTAATGATTGGTGCTTTTGCAGTTGCTGAAGTCTATAAGAATGTGGAAGAATTGTCGCATAGGGATACTTCAACAATAACAAACGCAAAAGTTTCGTTGGTTCTAATGAAATTTAAAGACATGTTAAAAATGTGGTCAACCTTTTTGAAGTCTTCAATCATAGGTACCATCATTGGAATAATTCCAGCTGCCGGCGGTTCCATAGCATCTCTTATTGCCTATGGTGAAGCTGTCCGGTCCAGCAAAGAACCTGAAGAATTCGGCAAAGGGAAGCCTGAAGGGATCATAGCACCTGAAGCTTCAAATAACGCTGCTGTCGGTGGGAGTATGGTACCTACCATGGTTCTGGGCATACCAGGCAGTCCAACCGCCGCTGTCATTATGGCTGCATTTATGATTTTGGGACTTCGACCAGGCCCGCTTTTAATTAGAGATCAGCCGCTTTTGTTAAATTCAATCTTCATTGGTCTAATAATCGCCTCAATTCTACTTTTTGTTGGTGGGCGTTTTGTAACGAGGGAGTTTGCAAGAATTTTAAAGCTGCCTTACCCTATGCTTGGCACTTTAATAGTAGCGCTTGGCGTTGTGGGCGCTTACTCACTGCAGAATAGCTTCTATGACGTCGTGATCATGTTTGCATTTGGTTTTGTAGGCTACTTCTTTCACAAGTTTCAATACTCAAGCTCCGCATTTATTTTGGGCTTGATCTTGGGTGGGATTATTGAAAATTCCTTGAGAAAGCAGATTGTCATTGGCAATGGCACATGGACCGGTTTCCTGAACAGACCTTTGGCTTTGCTGATTCTTGCCATTGCGTTAATTACATTTATGTCACCTCTGATTACCAATTTGAGAAGAAAAGCAAAATCAGCATTCCAAAATTGATTAAACAAAAGGGCGACCCGCATTAACACATTGAGGGTCGCCCTTAGCTTTATTGAGTTTTAAAATTGAAACAATTTTGGTAAGGTTGATTGCGCAATTTTGATGAATTCCTCAACGGATCTTGAGATGGGGATCGCTTCGGAATGGGCCACAATGAGTTGCCAGGTTGGCTTATGCTGCTCATCAATGAAGTAATAGTTGGGTGCGAATTCAGACCTGAAGAATTCACAATAGCTTTGAGGAATGAGCGAGACGCCCAAATTGTTTTTAACAAATCTTGAGGCTGTTTGAATACTCTTTGTTATAAACGCAACGTTAGGTGAAAAACCTGCCGATTTCAAAATCCTGTCTGATACTTGTCGTGTTCTTTGGCTGCTGTGCGTTAAAATAAACGGGTATTCACGAAGTGAATTCAAGTCAAGGTAATATTGTTCATCTTTTTGGCTTTTTACAGCGAAGCTGTTAATAGGATCATTAGGTGGCACTGCTAACATGAAATTTTCTTCAACTATAATAATTTGCGAAAGGCCTTGGTTGAGAACGGGGGTATGTAAGATCGCGACATCAATTTTGCCTTTAAGTAAATCTTCTTCAATATCAGTGGAAACACCTTCAACAATAGAGATCTCTATGTTGGGGAATTGTTTCTTAAATGTCGAGAGTGCAGTGGGTAATACGTAAGATCCTAAGTGGGTTGCTGTACCAATGACTAAGTGACCTGCTTTCATGTCATTAATCATGGAAAATTCAGTCTCAATACTTTTATATATTTTAAGAATTTCGTCAGCTTTTTCTATAAAACGCTCTCCTGCATAGGTGAGCTTTAACCCATCAGAGGTGCGTTTAAAAAGTGGCGCGCCCAAATCATTTTCAATTCTGTGAATGCAGCGACTCAAACTGGGTTGAGCAACAAAAAGATGTTCAGCGGCTTTGGATATGTTTCCGTATTCAGCAACTGTGATAATGTAGTGCAATTCTTTAAAATTCAAATTTATCCCTCTTTTTGATCAAATTTGGTTTAGTCATGAAAAGAGCTTCAAATAGAGGCACTTGAGTTTCTAATGAATATATCATAAAGCAATTTAATCAGCCATCATTTCTTCTGTGAGCATAGTAATCCATCACAAAATCCTTAAAGACCCGGACAACAGGAAGCATATTCGATTTTGTGCTGATATAAATATTGGTCTGACGCTTGAACTGTTCACCGTTTTGCCATTTTATTGGCTCAATAAAGCCTTTGAAATCCTGCAGACCTAAGCTTGGAATGATTGCGTAACCAACGCCGGCTTTCAGCAGCTCAATACACGTGCCGGTATTGCTGGTCTCTATTATGTTTCTGGACTCAACACTGTATCGCTCATTCCACCACTGATTGATCTGATGGTAGAGGATGGGATCCGTCACAAATTTAATTCTTGGCAGATCCGGCAGATCATTGATGAGAAAATTGTGGACCGAAGCAATGCAAATGGGCTCTGTGAACAGCTCATTTTTTTCTTCATACCATTTAAAATCTCCGCGAATGATCCCCACGTGAATTTCTTCATTATTAAGCTTGGTAAAAATATTGGAGCTGTGGCTTGAGGTAATATTGAACTTCACTTTAGGATAAAGGTCATTAAATTGTTTGATAATTTGTGGCAGCTCATACTGAGTGAAGACCAGTGAAGTCCCAAGATGTACGGTGCCCACAAGGGCTTCTGAATCTATGGCTTGAATCTCTTCTTTCATTCTCAAAATCTGCTCATACTGCTTAGAGGCAAACTCAACCAGATATTCCCCCTGAGGCGTCAAGTCTATGCCTGATTTGGACCTGAGAAACAGCGGCACCCCAAGCTCCTTTTCCAGAGCGCGGATTCTGTAGGAAAGTGCCGGCTGGGAAATGAAGAGCTTTTCTGCTGCTTTTGTAAGATTTCTTTCATGACTTAAGGTCGTCAGAAAATGAAGGTCATTTTCATTCAAGTGCTACGCACCTCCTGCTTGGATTATAAAACTTATTTATGAATTACAATAAAATATTACTATTAGTCGGGCTGAGAGTAAAGGTTTATAATAAATCTATAAAATGTCAATAATAATGTTTGAAAGGGTGGATCGAGTGGAAATCAAGAAAGCATCCACAGCGGGCACGCTTGAGTCGAGTGATATCATGATTGTGCTGGACAAGAGCAGTCAAGGTATCGAAATTGAACTCAAGAGCTCCGTACTGTATCAATTCGGTGATCAGATCAGAGCTGTGATCGAGCAGACACTGCTTGAAGCAGGCGTACATAACGCTAAAGTCGTGGCGACAGACAGAGGCGCTCTGGACTGCACTATCAGGGCAAGAGTGCTTGCGGCACTTCACCGGTCGGCTGAGTCGACAGATTATAAGTGGGGTGTATAAAATGGCAGTCATCAGAGATCGATTAAGAAGAACCATGATGTTCGTGCCAGGCAATAACCCTGGTTTGATCGCAGAGGCACATATTTACGGCGCGGATGCACTGATGTTTGACCTCGAGGACTCCGTCAAGCTGTCAGAGAAGGATTCTGCGAGATTCCTTGTTTACCAGGCGCTTAAGACAATAAATTACGGTGACATTGAGAAGGTCGTCAGGGTCAACCCCCTGAATACGCCTTATGGCAAGGCGGACATTGAAGCCATGATCTTCGCAGGTGCTGATATTATCAGGCTTCCCAAGTCGGAGACCGCTCAAGACGTCATAGACGTGGATGAGTGGATCACGGAATGTGAGAAGCGGGCAGGGCTTGAGCAGGGCACCATAGGCATGATGGCTGCCATTGAAAGCGGCCTTGGCATCCTCAACGCGCTGTCCATTGCGACGGCAAGTCCAAGACTGATTGGCATAGCCATTGGCGCAGAGGACTTTGTCACAGACCTGAAGACCACCCGTTCCACTGAAGGTTCAGAGCTCTTCACGGCGAGAAGCCTCCTGGTCTTTGCCGCCCGGGCAGCCGGTATAGCGGTGCTGGATACAGTATTCGCGGATGTCAACGACGACGAAGGCTTCAGACGGGAAGTCCAGACCATCAAACAGCTGGGCTTTGACGGCAAATCCGTCATCAATCCAAGACAGATTGGTCCTGTCGTTGAAATATTCACACCGACAGCCAAGGAAATCGATCACGCCGAGCGGGTCATTGAGGCGCTTAAAGAGGCCGAAGCAAAAGGCCTGGGGGTCATCAGCCTCGACGGTAAGATGATTGACAAACCCGTTGTCGACAGAGCTGAACGCGTCCTGAAAATGGCAGAAGCCGCGGGCGTCATCAAACGCTAGGAGGAGGGTCCACGTTGAACAAAAATATCCTGGGCGTTGAAGTGCCCGAATCCATAAACGGCCTTGGGAGCCTGAGGCCTTTCGACGGAAAGCGCTTCAGCGGCACCGAGCACGAGCAGGCCAAAATCAAAAATCCAGAGCTGCCAGAAAGCAAAATCGTCAAAGACCTCATCACCGCCATCCAGCTGTCCGGCCTTAAAGACGGCATGACAATCTCCTTCCACCATCACTTCAGGAATGGTGATTACATTGTCAACCTGGTCCTCGAGGCGGCAGCGGCGCTGGGCATCAAGAATCTGACCGTCGCAGCCAGTTCCCTCACAGACATTCACACGCCGATGGTCGATCACATAAAAAACGGCGTCGTCTACCGCATTGAAACCAGCGGACTCCGGGGCGAGCTGGCCAACCAGATTTCTCATGGTCTCATGGAGGTACCTATTGTCTTCAGATCCCATGGTGGCCGTGCTTATTCCATTGCTTCCGGTGAACTTAAAATAGATGTGGCTTTCCTGGGCGTCCCTTCAACGGACCTCTACGGAAACGCCAATGGCTTCAGCCGCGACGGCGACAACAGCTCAGCCTGCGGTGCCCTTGGTTATGCCATGGTGGATGCGAAATACGCTGAAAAAGTAATTTTGCTGTCCAACAACATTGTACCATTTCCAAACACCCCTTGCATGATCCCTCAGACAGAGGTGGATTATATTGTCGAGCTGGAGGCCATTGGTGATCCAAAGGGCATCATGTCCGGCGCGACGCGTTACAGTACAAATCCCAAGGAGCTCATGATTGCCAAGGCAGCCGCTGAGGTCATGGAAGCTTCCGGTTATTTTAAAGACGGCTTTTCTTTCCAAACGGGGACAGGCGGCTCTTCTCTGGCGGTTACGCGCTTCCTCAAGGAAAAGATGATCGCGAAAGGGATTAAAGCAAGCTTTGCCCTTGGCGGCATTACCAGCCAGATCGTCAAGCTTCACGAAGAAGGCTTTGTTAAAAAGATCCTCGACGTCCAGTGCTTTGACCTTGACGCCGTTGAAAGTACCCTGAGAAATGAATTCCACCATGTCGTCGACGCCCACTTCTACGCCGGACCAGGGATTGAAGGCGCGGCGGTGGATCAGCTGGATATGGTCGTCCTCAGTGCCTTGGAAATTGACGTCAACTTCAATGTCAATGTCCTCACCGGCTCTGACGGTGTCATCCGGGGCGCGGTTGGCGGTCACCCGGATACTTCAGCTGGCGCCAAGCTTGCCATTATTGTCGCGCCGCTGGTGAGAGGCAGAATACCAACTATTCTGGACCGGGTCAATACCATCTGTACACCGGGCATGACCGTAGACGTTCTGGTCACAGAGCAGGGGATCGCTGTCAATCCTGCCCGTCAGGACCTCATTGAGCGGTTGGCGGCTGCGGGCATTAAGATGGAAACCATCGAAGGTCTTAAGGCAAAAGCGGAAAAGATCGTGGGTCATCCTAATCCTATTGAGTATGGCGAAAAGGTGGTAGGCGTCGTCACTTACAGAGACGGCACCGTCATCGATTTGATCCATGAAGTGTCAAGATAATCTCCTGCAGCGGTCAAAGCGCATTAGAAGCTCTCGACCGTCAGCGCCAGACATATAATAAAAACTTTTGTGGGGCAACATTTTGTTGCCCCACTTCTGTAAATTTTTTGGAGCCAAGAAAAGGATCGCGGTTGAAAGAGATTATTCTTTTCATTCGGGATGTGTTAAAATATAAATGTTTATAATGCGTTTTTTATTTTTATGAAGTTTCGACAGCACAAAACCCCGCTTTTCACGGCTTACGCACCTGCGCCAGCCTGAAAGACGCTGACCGAGGTGCGCGAATGATTAATCTGATTATAACTTTGCTGGTTGGCGGAGCAGCAGGCTTCGCTTTGTATAAATTAAAATTTCCAGGTGGCATGATTGTAGGCAGTATTGTTGGGGTTTCTTTGCTTAACATCCTGACAGGCAACGCCTATATGCCTGCGAATGCAAGACTTGCTGCGCAGGTTGTGGCAGGGGCCTTTATAGGTGTTTCTGTCAGCAAGGAGGATCTGAAGCGGTTAAAGCACATTGCCGGGCCTGCAGCGGCCATGCTCATTGGGATGCTGGCACTCAACCTGACCTCCGGTTATCTCATATATCTGCTGAGTCCCTTGGATCTCCTGACGTCGTTAATGAGCGCAGTGCCCGGGGGAATGAGCGACACCCCAATCATCAGCGCAGAGATGGGCGCGGATGCCTCAAAGGTAGCTGTGCTGCAATTTGTCAGGCTTCTGGCGGGTATTGGTCTTTTTCCATTAATGATTGGCATCATTGCAAGAAAGCACCACGAAGATACGTCCCCCGTGCCCTATATCAAACCACAGCGGGCGGCGGGTCGGCGTTTAAACGGGGAAATTCTCCTGACAATGAGCGTGGCTTTGATTTTTGGCATTATTGGCAGAGAAACGGGCATTCCCGCCGGTGCATTGCTGTTTTCGCTTCTCAGTGTGCTGACGTTAAAACTCTCAACCTCCATAGGCTGGCTGCCCAGATGGATTAAACGGCTGGCGCAGATTTTATCCGGTGCCTATATAGGCAGCAGTGTCGAATATGCGGATGTCCTTGAAATCAGATACCTGGCAGTCCCGGCCATTATCCTGGTGGTGGGCTACGTCGTTCTCTGCATTTTTCTTGGGTATTTTATACATAAGAAATTCAACATGTCCTTCAGGGAGTCCATGCTGAGTGTGACGCCAGCGGGTGCTACTGACATGGCCCTGATCGCCTCAGATTTGGGTATACAGAGCTCTGATGTGATTGTGCTTCAGATTGTCAGACTGGTTGTAGTCATTTCTGTATTTCCCCAGCTGATCAACCTGATCGTGATATTTGCCGGGAGGTGACGTTTTGTTTGAAGAGCGCAGACTGAGAAGAATCGAACAAGCAGAAGTTCTGTTGAAAAAGTGCGGCTTGAAGGAACCTGTAGGCGTTGACTATACCATGGGCGTTTTTATGGCCCCAGAGGGACGTATGGTGGCGACAGGGTCTCTGAAAGGGGACATGATTCAGGGGCTTGCGGTGGACCCGGAGGTTCAGGGCGAAGACTTGTCTGCCAAGGTGCTGACTCATCTCATCAATTATGCTATCGATCAAGGGCGGCATACCTTATACCTGTTCACAAAGCCGGAGAGCGCGCAAAAACTATCGGCAGTAGGGTTTCGGATTATTGCTGAAGCGAAACCCTTCGCATCCCTCCTTGAATGGGGCACCACAGGGATTGATCAATACGTGGCGGGACTCCAAAAGCTGGCGTCAGAAGACCCTGGCGAAGCGGCCGCGGTCGTGGTCAACTGCAATCCCTTTACCCTGGGACATCAATATTTGATTGAGACCGCAGCTTCAAGGAGTCGAAAGGTATACGTCATAGTCGTGGAAGAGGACCAGTCGGTATTTCCGTTCGAAGACCGCATTGAACTGGTGCGAAAGGGGACAGCGCACCTTGAGAATGTAGCTGTGATTCCGGGGGGTCGCTACGTCGTGTCCTCCCTGACCTTTCCGTCCTACTTTACCCGTGACAGCGAGCTGGCAACTGCCCACAGCGCTATGGATGTGACGTTGTTTGTGAAGTACATAGCGCCGGCCCTTGGCATTACAAAGCGATTTGTAGGAACGGAGCCTTATTCGGAGGTGACGGAAGCCTACAATCTGGCTATGAAAGCCATTCTGATTCCTGCTGGTGTCGAGCTGGAGGTCATAGAGCGCAAGCAGCTTATGAAAGGCGAGGAGACTCATGCCATCAGCGCCTCCAGAGTACGGCGTTATATTGCTGAGGGACGTATGGAAGAGCTCGAAGATCACGTGCCGCCAAGCACCTTTGAGTATCTCATGTCAATACGGGCATTTGATGTGATCAAGAAGCTGAGAAGCAGCGATCATACTGGGAAGGGTTATTTGGAGGATGGCAGCGACAAGCAATAAGAAGCAATAAGAAACAACAAGAAACAATAAGAAACAATAAGAAACACGAATTCTCAATATTTACGTTAACGATATGTTGCGCAGCTTCTGAATATGACTTGCGTACAATGTATTTCACTTTCGCCTGCAACCAGCGTGACAACATATTGAAATATTTAAGAAGAGGTGAATATTATGTCAAAGATTCAAATGAAGACCCCTTTGGTAGAGATTGATGGGGACGAAATGACCAGAATCATCTGGGAAGAAGTTAAGAAGGAACTGATTGAACCGTTTGTGGACTTAAAAACGGAATACTTTGATCTGGGACTTGAAAACCGTGAGAAGACCAAGGATCAGGTAACCGTAGACGCAGCGAATGCTATCAAGCGCTTGGGCGTTGGTGTCAAGTGCGCAACGATTACGCCAAACGCAGACCGGGTTAAAGAATATAACCTCACGGAAATGTGGAAAAGCCCAAATGGTACCCTGAGAGCTATTCTGGATGGAACGGTCTTCAGAAAGCCTATCCTGATTGACGGCTTCACCTCTTTCGTTCCAAACTGGAAACAGCCTATCATCATTGCCCGCCACGCTTATGGGGATCTTTACAAAGGTGTGGAGTTCAAGGTGGAAGGTCCATGTACGGCGGAGCTGGTCATCAAAAAGCCGGACGGAACCCTGGAGACCCAAATCGTTCATGAGTTCAAAGGCGCAGGTGTCGTCCAAGGCATTCACAACACCAACGACTCCATCACCAGCTTTGCGCACGCTTGCTTCAAGTTTGCCCTGGATGAGAAAAAGGACCTCATGTTCTCTGCAAAGGACACCATCTCCAAGAAATATGACCATACGTTTAAAGATCTGTTCGCTGAGATCTACGAAGCAGAGTATAAAGCTGAGTTTGAAAAAGCTGGCATTCAATACACCTACACATTGATTGATGACGCCGTAGCGAGAATCATGCGCTCCGAGGGCGGTATGATCTGGGCATGCAAAAACTATGACGGCGACGTCATGTCGGACATGATCGCGTCTGCATTTGGCAGCCTGGCCATGATGACTTCCGTACTGGTTTCACCAACGGGTGAATTTGAATACGAAGCTGCCCATGGTACGGTCACGAGACACTATTATCAATATCTCAAAGGTGTTCAAACCTCAACGAATCCTGTCGCGACACTGTTCGCGTGGACTGGTGCCCTGCACAAGCGCGGCGAGCTGGACGAGATTCCGGAGCTGGCGCGTTTTGGTCAGCTGCTCGAGGAAGCGACCATTGAAACCCTGACCCATGGCGTCATGACAAAGGACTTGATTTCACTTTCCCAGCATCCAGACAAGCAGGAAGTGACAACCGTAGGTCTGATCGCGGCTATCAGAAAGGCGCTGGAAGCCAAGCTATGATTGAAAATACCCAGCCGGCAGTGACGCTGGAAATGGTGCTTGCCGCAAAGGACCGCAGGGCCGCTGTTCAGACAGAGATGAGGAATGACTATGGCGCAGTTGTCATCAGCATGACCCTCAACATGCCAGGGCCGGTTAAATACAAGCCGGCCTGGCTTGGCATGCTGTATGACGCGGCTGAGGCGCTGCGAAAGCGTTGCTCCGGTTACGGGATCCGGATTTTCGAAGAGCGGATGCTCCATGACACTGCAGGGGCAACGCTGTTTGTGGCGGCTTCACCTTCGCCCGAAGTCTCAGTCCCAACCTCAGCACCGGCCTCGGAAGCCGCAACACGCCTCAAGAAAGTCGCGGTCGAGCTTGAGGACAATAAGCCTTGGGGTCGTCTCCTGGACCTGGATGTCTTCAGCGAAACCGGAGAGCAAATCAACCGGACGTCTCTGGGCCTCCCGCCCAGAAAATGCCTGGTCTGTGAGGACGTCGCCGCCCTTTGCGTCAGAGCCATGCGCCACGACAGGAACGAGGTGATCGCAGCGGCTATGAGGCTTGCGGATACCTATGCAAAGAAGCGCCCATTGACACCTTCTGAAGCATCCATTGCCAGGCGGATCGGTCAGACCGCTCTTGAAGCCATGCTTATGGAGGTCGCGGCAACGCCGTCGCCCGGCCTGGTAGACCGTTTCAATTCCGGCGCCCACGACGACATGGACATCTCCACGTTCATACGCAGCAGCAGCGCGCTGGCTGGCCCTATGACCATGCTCGTGGAGGAAGGCCTCCGCCATGAAGGTACCCTGCCTGAGCTCCTCCCCAAGATCAGACGGATTGGCATTGACGCGGAGCACGAGATGTTTCAGGCGACTTATGGGATCAACACCCAAAAGGGTCTGCTGTTTTTACTTGGCATTCTGGCAGCGGCGGCAGGATACGCTTTAAAACCCCTGGCTGAGTGCTCTGCCGATGGTCTCGGGTTCAAAACCGAAGCCATTGCCAAATGTGCCGCAGGCATATGCGAGGGTTTGGTGTCCCGGGAACTGGAAAGCCTGCGTCACCACAAGCCAGACCGTCAGCTGACGGCGGGTGAACACTACTATATTGCCCACGGTTTTACCGGCGTTCGGGGTGAAATCGAGCATGGGCTGCCTACCGTTATGCGCGTTGGCCTTCCCGCCCTGGAAGCTGCCCTTGCAGAAGGTGCAACTGACAATGATGCCCTGGTGCACGCTTTGATCGCCTTAATGACCAGGACAGAGGATACCACGATTTTGCACCGCCATGACCTTGAAGTTCTGAAGGCGGTTCAGGCGGAGGCTGCGGCACTTTTTGAAGCGGGCGGCTACTTGACGGCAGAAGGCAAGCAGCAGGTCGCTGAAATGGATCAACGCTTCATTCAAAATCACATCAGCCCAGGGGGCTCCGCGGATCTTTTGGCGGTGACATGGTTTCTTTACAGGCTCAAAGATTTTTTTGGTTTCGAAGGGGTATAAACCCTGTGTAAATTCAAAATTATCTGGAGGTGCGTCACATGGGAAATAAAGCTATTGAAATCAGCAATCTGGATGTATCAGAACTTCTGACTATGCTCAATTCCGCCCTTGCGGAGGAGTGGCTCGCTTACTATCAATACTGGATTGGCGCCAGAATGCTGGAAGGGCCTATGAGAAGTGAAATAGAGCCGGAGCTGCTGCTGCATGCGACAGAAGAACTTGGCCATGCGGTGCTGGTCGTCGACAGAATCATTCAACTTGGCGGTACGCCTATTCTCGATCCTAAGAAATGGTATGACCATGCGGAGTGCGACTATGAAGCGCCTGAGGATCCTTATGTCGAAGTCATTCTCGAGCAGAATCTCAGGGGCGAGCGCTGCGCGATTCAGCGTTACAACGAAATTGCGAAGTTTACTTATGGCAAAGACCACGCGACTTATCAGATGGCGACCCAAATCCTCAACGACGAGCTCGAGCATGAGCATGACATTCAGGACTTCCTGAGGGATATTGAAAGACTGAAGGATGACATTAAGAAGCTCAGACTGTAAGGATTTCATACAAAAGGCAAGCAGGAGGCACGTCATGAAAATTGTACGTGACAGCAGTCACTTGGCCGGGGATGCGGCGCGTCTTGCTGAGTGGGTGATGGGCGCCAGGCATGTCGTATTCTTTGGGGGCGCTGGCGTCTCCACGGAAAGCGGCGTTCCGGACTTTAGAAGCGAAAAGGGCCTTTATCAAGCCGTGGAAGCTTATGGGTATCCCCCTGAAACCATTTTAAGCCGTTCCTTTTTTCTTCAGCAGCAAGAGGTCTTCTTTAAGTACTACTTTGAGCAGATTCTTTATCCGGACGCTTTGCCAAACCGCGCCCATACAGCTTTAGCTGAGCTGGAGGAGAGCGGTGTCGAGATCAAAGTCATCACTCAGAACATTGACGGACTGCATCAGGCGGGCGGGAGCAAAGCGGTGATCGAGCTTCACGGCTCCGTGCATGAGAATTACTGCGTGCGCTGCGGTGAGCTGTATGATCTCGGATTTATCTTAGCGACCCAGGGACGGATTCCAAAATGCCTGAAATGTGGTGGCACAGTGCGGCCAGATGTGGTGCTTTATGAGGAACCGCTTAAAGGCGAAGTGATTCAGGCGGCTTCTGAAGCCGTAGACCGGGCGGATCTGATGATTGTTGGCGGAACCTCGCTGGTAGTGTATCCTGCGGCGGGGCTGGTACGGGGCTATATGGGCGGCCGGCTGGCCCTGGTCAATAAGAGTACGACACCGCTGGATGGAAAAGCGGATCTGGTGATCCAAGATAATGTGGCTGAAGTTCTGGACGTTGTGGCTGCCCTTTGCTGTAAAGGTGAGTGATGGGTGGGGGTCTGGGGACCATCGGCATACAAAAAAGAAAGAAAGCGAAGCTTAAATTCAGGCTTCGCTTTTGCTTGTTTTTGGGTTATTGGATTAAGCTTCAGACAGACTTGCTGAAGACGGGCGCTGAACTATCAGCACACCAGCGGCGACGAGGAGAATGCCGGTGATTTTGAGGGCGCCCATGGGCTCATTAAAAACCAAATAGCCAAGAAGGGCTGCAACGACGGGTTCGAGGGTGGTGATCAGCGCTGCACGGCCGGCTTCTATGGACTGGACGGCCCGGGTGTAGAGCAGAAAAGGAACGACAGTGCTGATGAGGGACAGGGACATACCGGAAATCAAGAGGGATGGGGTCTGGAAAAGCTTAACAAAAAAGGTTGGTGGGACGAGGAACAGGATGCCCACGGAGGCCACAATAAAGGTGTAGGTGGTGACAGTGGCAGAGCTGGATCTGGCGAGGGCCATTTTGCTGAAGATGCTGTAAAGGGCAAAGGTCAGGCCGGATAAAAGGCCGGTGAGGATGCCTTTAAGCGGGACGCTGTCGAGGGGCTGGCCTATGAGACCAGTGACCAGGGCGCAGCCGAGCAGTGTCAGGAGCAGTGCCAGTCCTTTGGACCTTGTAAGGGGCTCTTTGAAAAACAGTCTCGAAAGCAGCACCACAAAGATGGGGCAGGTATAAAGCAGGGTAACGCTGACGGCAATACTGGTGAGCTGCATGGTGGTAAAGAAAAAATAATTGAAGACCAAGAAGCTCAGCAGGCCGGTGCCGGCGAAGTATTTCAGGTCGTTAGGCCTGATCTTCAGGACGCTGCGGTCTCTGACCATCCAGTAGAGGGTCAGGAACACCCCGGAAAAGACGGCGCGGATGGCGACGATTTCAAGTGAAGTTATGCCGGCGCGGCCGAGCAGTGTGCCAAACAGGCCAATCAGGCCCCACAGGAACGCGGCGGTGGCGACGAAGATGACAGGTTTATTCAAGGTCATGGAGGGTCCTCCCGTGTGGTGTGATGTGCTGACTGCGTTAGGGTTGAGAGTAGTTCAAGGAGCACTGGTTTAAGTATGTCAAATGCGGGGGGATTTGGCAAGGGGAAGGGGTGGAAGACGTTGAAATGATGGGGGGATCCATTGTGATGCCCTTTGTTGGATAGGGGTGGTGCTTTGGGTGACCATCGGCAAAAAAAAAACAAAACCGTGGAAGTTGGCGCTCATGACGCCAGTTTCCACGGTTTTGCAATTTAAAACAAGAGGGGACTTGTTTCCTGATAATTAGTATAAAGCTCTGATAGCGTCGTAGTTCAAATCGCCATGCAGAACTTGGGCGATCTTGCCATCCTTGGTGCTGACGATGGTTGGGAAGCTCTCAACGCCAAGTCGCTTCGCGATGCCATGGGACTTATAGCAGTCGACTTTAACAAGCTGGATCGAGCCGCCGAGCTCTTGCTCAACGCGTTCCACAACCGGGAGAAGCTCTCTGGATTCGTGGTCAATGGCGTTGTAAACGTAGATCAAGCTTGGCTTTTCCTTTTGCATGATATAGTTTTCGAAGGTTTCAGATTCCGCGATGTACTTCTCAGCTGCGACAGCTGCCACGGCACCATCTCCAACTGAAGTCGCGACCTGACGGAGCCATTTTTCCCTGACGTCACCGCAGGCGAAGACGCCTTCAATGTTGGTTTCCATCATTTCGTTGGTCGGGATGTAACCACGATGGGTTAATGTAATCTGACCCTTTAAAAATTCCGTGTTCGGGATGTAGCCAATAAACTCGAAGCAGTTGTCACACTCAATTGGAATGAGTTCATTCGTTTTGACATTTTTCAGAACGACGCGCTCGAGGTGGTCTTCGCCTTCAAAGGCATCCACAACTGTGTTCCAGACGAAATTCATCTTAGGATTTTTCAAAGCGGCTTCTTTGGCGATTTCGTTGCAGTCCATGATGTCTTCGTCGTGGAGGACGGAAACGGTGACTTTCTTCGCGAACTTGGTCAGGAACATGCCTTCCTCGATAGCCGCGTCGCCTGAGCCTATGACGACGACGTGCTTGCCTTCGTTGGCTGCGGCGTCACAAGTCGCGCAGAAGGAAATGCCTTTGTCATACAGATAATTTTCTTCATCTCTGGCACCAGTCGTGCGCGGTCGGCCGCCTGTGGCGAGGATGACAGATTTTGCAATAAATTTGTTTCTGAAAGTCTCTACGATTTTTTCTTCGCCTTCAAGATCAACGCTTTGAACCAGAACACCCTTGAACTTGACGCCAAGGTTTTGCGCCTGCTTCTTCATGAGATTTGTGATCTCTTCGCCTTTAGGCTTATCAGGGAAACCAGGGTAGTTTTCAATTTCATTGGTATAAGTTGCAAGACCACCAACGAGGCTTTTCTCGATCAACAGTGTATTGAGTCTTGCGCGGCCGGCGTAAATTGCGGCTGTCAGACCTGCAGGACCTGCACCGATAATAACGACGTCATAATGCTCTACTGCTTTTTCTCTAGCCAACGTGTTTCACCCCTACATAAAGAATTTGACAAGAAGCTTGCTGCCAATCACTGCGCCAAGGAACATAAAGACAGCAAAGACCCATCCTGACAGCGACAAGGATGCAATGCCGCCGTACAGGGCGCCAATGTTGCACCCAAAGGAAAGTCTTGCGCCGTAGCCCATAAGAAGACCGCCAAGGGTCGCTGCGACAATTTGCTTCTTGTTTTTAATTTTTTTAATTTTAAACTGAGATGCGAACAAGGTCGCGACCAGCGCGCCTACGATAATACCAATGTTCCTATAGGATCCCGGATCGTTGAGGATTCCGTTTGCCAGGGTATTTTGAGCGCCTTGGCTGCCAAAGTAATACCACTTGTCGACGCTGCCGCCAAAGGCTTCATAAATCCAGGCGCCCCAGTTTGCCATGACGCCGGAAACACCCCAAGGCTCCCCGGTGGTTGCCAAAGTCACGATCTGGAGAACCGAGAGCAGGACTGCGCCAGTGACATAGGAATAGGCGTTTTTGAACCACATTTGGTAAAATTCAGTTTTCGTAATGCTATCGAAAAACTTTTTGGAACCTTCCAATTAGATGACACCTCCTGGAGGAATGCAGGGGGTGGGACCCTTTTTGAAGCGTCACCACCCTGCTTTCACTGCTTCGATTACTTGTTTTTCTCGATGATAACTTCCCACTCGCCGTCATCTACTTCTTCGAGTTCGCAGTTGTAGCCTTCTTTGTTGGCCCACTCTGGAAGGTTTTTCATAGCGCAGGAGTGGTCGATCTGGACGATCAGGATGTCGCCAAGGTCCATCTCATTGATAGCGTTTTGAGCTTTTACGAGAGGGATCGGACAAGCTTCACCAAGGCAATCGAGCATAACTTCTTTCATAATAAAGACCTCCTAATATAATATGATTTTTATTGGTTTTTGGTTTACGGGTGTACAGGTGTTGAAATGGAGCAGTGCGTCATTTTCACGAGTGTGGCTCTTGGGGCCGTAAGTGGCTTTTAGTGGCCGCCACCGCCGCCGCGTCTTTTTTCGTAAACTGCGGCAACTATGTAGAGGACCGCGATCAGGGTCAGCTGAGCTGCGACTGCGCCGAACCATCCCAAATAATCCGGGAGGAACACCTTGACGCCGTTGCTGATAAAGTTCAGCTTCCACCAGCCAAAATGATTGGCACCAATCAAGGAGCCGACAATGAAAAAGAGCAGTGAGATCATATTCATGTGGAACATTTCGCCAACGCGCATCAGTGTGCCGGATGCGCAGCCGCCTGCGATGACCATGCCAGTACCGAACATGACCGCGCCAACCGCTGTTGTGAGGCTGATTGGAACGACGTAGCTCATTCCCGGAATAGCGAGTCCTTTGACCATATAGCCATATTTAATGGCTGTAAAGCCTACGGTGGTGATTGCGAATGCAATAAGTACAGCGCGCGTTAGTGAAGTGCCGCCTGTCAGATATGGATCCCGCATGGAAGCGGTGAAACAAAATCGCGCTTTCTGGAGAACGAATCCAAAAGCGATGCCGGTGATCCAGAAGATCGCGGCGTTGGCAGAGCGTGTTGAAGCGAAGATTCCGACCGCAATGATCAGAACGACGACTGCGAGCGCAATCGGCAACTGATTCTTTTTGGGCTTCCTTGAGGCAGCCCTGGATGAACTGCGGCGGATGCTGGTCCCTTCAGACATGAGCATTCCTCCTGTGTTGTTTGTGACGTGTTTAACAATCTCCCTTGACAAAATTGTATCACAGTATGCAAGGGTTTCGTGCATACCGAAAAATGATGCTACATTGAAAAAACTTATAGCGTTATCAGTATCACTGATGTTACTATGAGGATGATGATAGTATATTAATTGTCAAACTCATAAGGAGTCGATGAATCTTGCATATCGAAATGCTGCAGCATTTTCAACAAGTCGTGGATGCAAAAAGTATCTCAAAGGTCGCGAATGAGACGCATATTTCCCAATCTGCTCTCAGCCAGATGATTCAAAAGATGGAGGATTCGCTGGGCTATAAGCTTTTGGAGCGCAGCAACAGGGGGGTTGAGCCCACTGAGATGGGTAAAATTGTTTTAAAATATTCAAGTACGATCATTAAATCTTATGAAAAGATGCAGCGTGAGATGCGGGATTTGGAGCTTCGAACGCATACCATACGGATCAACGCTGATAAATCTCTGGTAAACTATTCTTTGCCCTGCGCGCTTTACAAGATCAAGCGGCGGTTTCCAAACAACAAGTACGAGCTTCACTCGAGCTCGACAGAGGATATTGTAAAAGAGGTTCGCAATGATTTGTGCGATATGGGGGTCACCAACGAGAGGCCGGTAGCGGAAGACCTTGAGATTCGAAAGATTGGCCGGGAAAAGGTGGTTCTGGTGGCCTCAAAGAGTTTTGCCATCCCGGATGCGATTGAAATAGAGCAGCTTTTGCAGTTTGATTTGATTGCGCTCGCGAATTCCCGTTATATCACAGGGCCTCTTAAATCAGAGCTGAAAAAGGGCGGGTTTTCTGAGAATGACCTGAATATTTTGTTTGAAGTCGACGCGGTCAGCGCGGTTAAATCCTCAATCCACAATCATTATGGCATTGCGTTTTTGCCTTACAGTGCCGTCAAAAAGGAGCTTTATACCGGGGATTATAAGATGGTGACCATTCAGAATGTTGAGCTTTATCATGACATCTATATCATCAACAAGCCTCAGGCGTTCATGTCCAGCGCCAGCTGCGAGACGGTGGACTGCTTCATGGAGATGGGTGAGGATTCGTTCTGTTAGGTGGTTTTTGGTGCGGGACTGGGCCGCGCCACAACTGCTCTGGCGCGGCCCAGTCCCGCACCAAAACTTCTTCATAAAAAAAGCACCCTGTTTAAGTCAGGATGCAGGTTAGCAGTTATTCTTGATGGCATTTGGTGACAGTGATTTCCCAAATGCCGTTCATGACTTCATCTGAATCGATCTGAAGACGCTGTTTTCCGAACTTGTCCATAACGGATTCGGGCACACAGGAATGGTCAGTGACTAAAGTGACTGAGTCGCCGGGGCCAATATTTTTCAGCGCGCGCTCAAGCTTGATGAGCGGCACGGGGCAGATGTCACCAAAGCAGTCGATTTTTCCATCTATCGGCATAGAATCACCTCTCAAGTTATTATATCAGAACACTGTTGGCTTGTCTCATCCATGTAAATCCATTTACAATAAATTTTCCGTTCCGTCAGAAAGCCCCGCAGAACTGCCTCGTAAGAACACCCCGGCGGAACACCCCAATAGAAAGGAAACTGCCCATGAACGTCCCATTTAATCGTGTGGAAGCAACGCCTCATATGGTCGAAGCCGTGACACGCAGTCTGTCCAGCGGGCACTGGTCCGGGGATGGTACGTTCACAGCCCAGGTTCTGGAGAAACTTCATCAGCTCATGCCTGAGCCGCTGCTGCTTTTGACCACCAGTGCCAGCCAGGCGCTGGAGATGGCTGTAGTATTGGCAGGCATCAAAGCCGGCGACGAGGTGATTCTGCCTTCTTACACGTACGCCTCCTGTGCCAACGCGGTGCTGAGTGCCGGTGGCCTGCCGGTTTTCGCGGCGGTGTCACAAGAGACCCTTTGTCTGGCTCCGGAAAGTGTTGAGAGGCTGATGTCGCCCAGTGTTAAGGCTATTATGCCAGTCCACTACGGCGGGGTGCCTGCGGAGATGGATCTCCTGATGACGCTCTGCCGCGAGCGGGGTCTGACCCTCATTGAGGATGCTGCCCAGGCTATTGGAAGCTCATGGAAGGGTCGAGCCCTGGGGACCCTTGGCGATTTTGGCGCCATATCTTTTCATGATACCAAAAACGTCACCTCTGGGGAGGGCGGGCTGCTGCTGGTGGGCGCTGACCGAAAAGACCTCTGGGAGCAGGCGCAGATCCTGCATCAGAAAGGTACGGACCGACTCCAGTTTTTGCAGGGTCACCGGGACCGCTACGAATGGGTTGGGCAAGGGGTGAGCGCAAGTCCTTCAGAGCTGCTGATGGCGCTGCTGTTGCCACAGCTGGAGGCGGTTGAAGCCATTAACCAAAGGCGGCTTGAAATCGTGGGGCGCTACGAGTCCGTCATGAAGCCCCTCGAGATTTCCAGGAATCTGATTCTGAGCCACAGCAAAGTCAGCAAAGGGGGCAACGGGCATTTGTTCTTCCTGCGGTTCAAGGATGCCGGAAATGCTGCAGCGTTCATGGCTTTTATGGCGGCGCGGGGCATTGACGTCCGGACCCACTATCAGCCGCTGCATGCTTCGCCCCAAGGCCGTGGATTCAGGCATGATCCTGTGCTTCACTCGGTGGGGGACAGGGACTTAATGAAATGCGTGGTTCGTCTGCCCATGTCGCACCATTTGAAAGACGAAGAAATTGATTATGTCTGTGAGGTTTTGAAGGATGCGCTTATCCATTGTCATACCCGTCTATAATTCAGCGGCTGTTTTGGAGCGACTCACGGACCAGATCTCAAAGACGTTTGAGCCGATGGTCACACGCCCAAGCACCGAGAAATTAATGCCAAGTGATAATTTTGATACCATCGGCATCACCTGTATCAACGCTGAAATATCAGATTTTGAAATTCTGCTGGTGGACGACGGCAGCACAGACAACAGCTATGAAGTCATCCGCGGTTTAAGTGACCGGGATCCCAGACTTCGCGGTTTTAGGCTGACGAAAAACTTCGGTCAGCAGAACGCCACCTTATGTGGGCTGCGCCATGCCACCGGCGACCTGATCGCCACCATGGATGACGACATGCAGCACCCTGCTTCGGCGCTGAAAGTCATGATTGAGCAGCTTTTCGCTGAGGACAGGGACATTGTTTACGGCATATATCCTTACCAGGGAGAACGGATCCGCACCATGGGTTCCTCCCTTAGGGACTGGCTGTTCAACACTCAGATTGGAAAGCCTTCAGATATTGAAATCAGTTCTTTTAGGGTAATGCGACGCTCGGTTCGGGACAGGGTCGCCCAGACAAGTTATCGCTTTGCTTATATTTCCGCCTTGGTGCTTCGTGAGACCTTGAATATTGGGAATTGTCAGGTAGAGCGTCAGCCCCGGGCGGCGGGGCGCTCAGGCTATACTTTTGCATCCCTTTGCAAGCTGTATCTCAGGACTTGGCTATATTACGGCCGTCGATCCATTGTGCCGGAGCGGCTAAAATCAGGGCCCGCCTACAAGCTGGCAGCCCAGACGCGGTTTCCTGAAATTCTGCGGACGGAATCCCGGCTTAGCCAGCCAAAGCTGTTGATGCTCCTTGGAGCGGGCAAGCTTCAGGTCAACGCGGTAAAGCGCGCCCAGGAACTTGGGTTTGAAGTGCTGGCAGTAGACTGGGAACCTGGCGCACCTGCTAAGAAGATTTCTGAAAAAGCGGGACTGGCGGATGTTTTCGACGCAGACGCCTGCCTGAAGCTTGCAGAGGCCCATTCGGCGGACGGCGTCATGACCACTGGAACGGACCAGCCAGTGCTGACTGCCGCAATGGTAGCACAGGGACTGGGATTACCTTCTTTGATCAGTGTCGATACGGCTTTGGGAGCAACCCATAAGGGCGTGATGAAACGAACCCTTGAAGCCCATGGAATCCCAACGGCGCCCTATAAGCTTTGGCAGCCGGAGGATGGACTTGAGGACCTCAAGGCGCTCATGCCGGGGGTTGTAAAACCCGTGGATTCACAGGGACAGCGGGGCATTTTCAGAGTGGAAACACCCCTGGAGGCAGCCGCGCGTTTTCCGGAGGTGCTCAAGTATTCCAGGGACGAGCGCATCCTTGTGGAGAAGTTTATTGATGGGGATGAGGTCACGTTTTCCGGGTGGGTTCGCAGCGGCAGGCTATACCCTCTGGCATTGACAGACCGGGTGACTTTTTCGGAGAAGGAGCGGATTGGGATTTGCACGGCTCACGAGTTTCCGACGAAGCATTTTGATACCCACGGGGATGAGGTGCTGGCGCTTTCCGAGAGGATTGTATCTGCCTTTGGCATTCAAGAGGGGCCGGTGTATATTCAATTTCTTCTGGGCAAAGCTCAGACTGTGGTCAATGAGCTGGCCTGCAGGATTGGCGGCGCATATGAAGAGATCTGGATACCGGTGGTGACCGGCTGCGACTGGCTAAGATGGATGATTGAGGGCGCTATGGGTGTCGAATCCGACTTCAGCGCCCTGGAGACCTATGACTGGAAAAAAGTCGACAAGCGACTGTCTGCGCAGCTGTTTTTCTCTGAGCCAGGGATTGTTGCGGGACTCAGCGCTTCGCCTTCAGAGAATTGTCTTGACTATGGCTTCCACTTTGAAGTGGGCGACAGGATTGGCGGCATAACCAACGCCACACAGCGTGCGGGCTATTTCCTCGTGACAGCGAAAGATGAGGCGGGACTGGGCCGGGCCGTTCAGGAAATGTACAGTCGGATAAGAATTCAGATGGAAGGCATGGACCGCAACGCTGTGATGGTACGGCCGCGGCGGGAAGCGTGACAGAAAGTGAAACCAGAGGACCAAGAATAATCTGACAAAAAATTGAAGAAGCTCAGCAGGTGCCAGTAAATACAACAGGCGCATGCTGAGCTTTTCTTTTGCTGGAGAAAACAATTGATTCGTGATTTGTGAAATCTTGAAGTAATCCGTTTTACCTCAATTCGTAAACAGTAGTATACCACTCCGGCGTGTGAATATAGCGGGCGATTCTTATGCTGTAAGTGTCGTCCCGGAACCGGAGCAGCTTTGATCCCCGCACTGCGAGGATCGCCTCGAGCTCAGGATACCATTTCGAAACATCTCCATAGAGGATGTTCCATTTTGGGTTGCGGGCAATGTAAGCCAGCTCGTCAGTCAGTATAATGTAATGGATGTCGTTGGCGTTTAGATAGTCTTCCAGAGACAGGCCATTTTCCGTTAAGAATTCAAGGTTTCTAAAGTCCAGCAGGGCTCCGGGCGGGAAGGCATATTCTGTGTTCAGATTGCCGAGCACCTTTGAATCTGCTGGGATGACGGATCTGATCTGTGATAAATAACCTTCGTAATCATCCCTGGAGGTTTCCAAAGCCTCCAAAGAAGTGCCGTATGCAGCGAGGGCTATGAGGAGGATTAGAAAGCTGTGGTGCCAGGAACATCCAAAAGGCTTTGAATTATTAAGTGCAGTAAGCTTACCTGCCCATTTTCCCCGTTCGGAGGCCTGCTTAAGTGCTTCGAGACCTCCCGCCAAAATCATGATGAGCCATGGAAAGGCGAAAAGGATCGAGGTGGGGTTGAAGCGACCTATTATGAATAAAGCTGCGTTCAGGACAACCAGAGCGGTCAGGCCTATGGCAGAAGCCCGCTGCCTGGGCGTCAGTGCGGCTATGAGGGCTGCAGCGGGCAGCGCGGTGAGCCATGCACGAACATCGGCATTATAATAAGTGGCACTGATTCGGTGGAAGAGCTTCAGGTAGAAATCCCTGAAGTTTTCGAGGCGGCCCGCGGCGTCCGCGGTCACTTCGAGGGTGTCGCCATAGCTGAGGTAGTTTGTAAAAAAATGAGGGTCCAGAGCGAGACTGGTGCCCACAAGAGCCAATAGCGAGATGATGTGGATTCCGGCGAAAATCAGCGTATCTTTTCTTTGGATCACAAGGAGGATGAAGAATAGGATAGCCGCCGCTATGAAACCGTTTGGATGGAGCCACAGACCGGCAGCGCTGAGGACTGCGCCAGTTATGAGCCGCCCGGCCAGGAGCCGCTCCAAGGCAGCAAGCATAAAAAACAGAACGACAATTTCCTGCCTGGCGGTATGGCTGGCATAGACAAATTGGGCGGAGGTACCAAGGAGTAAGGCGGTCAGGGAGGACGTGGTCCCGGAGAGTCCAATTCGGATCAGGAGCTTTCTGAAAGTGACCAGAGTGAGGACGCCAAAGAAAAGAGACATCAGCCGCACGGCGAATATGTTGTAGCCCAGTGTCAGCAACCAAGGCATCTGAAGGCTGTGAAACAGCAGTTTGATCGCGTGGGGATTGCGGGGGTAGAGGTCAAAGAAGGGTTCTGTGACTTGAAAGGACCCTTGAGTCATTATTTGCCGGGTAAGCCCACTAAGCCAGCTTTCGTCCGAATGGACAAAAGGGAAGCGCGTCAACCAAAAGAGGCTTAGGAGTGCGTAAGCTGCGAGCATAACGAAAAACCAATGTTTGCGGAGAAATTGCATTGTTTTGGCGTCCTCCCTTCAAAAAGATTGGTTATATTATAGCATAGTGACAAGATCTTAACGATCTATGACAATAAGAAATACTGTATTAGCAAATCTAATATCTAAATAGGCTGGCCTTAAGGTATAATGATATCAGATTCGTTTGTAAATTATTTAACAATCATTTGGCGTGTTTGACTTGTCTCCCTTAAAGGCACGACTCACGCAGGAGGGTATTATGCAGAAACAAACGAAAAAATGGCTCCTCAGTTTACTGTTGGTATTATTGATAGGCACTTTGGCCGCTTGCGCGGGCAGCACGGCCTATACAGATGCCCAAAACATTGTTGAAGCATCTGCGCTCGCCGACCTGATGGCTCAGGAGGGCGTTGTGGTCATTGACGCGCGTTCAAGTGAGGATTATGCCAAAGGGCACCTCAAAGGCGCAGTCAATCTTTCGCCGGATGAGCTCAATGGTCAGGGTACAATTCCAAGTATGCTTGGAACCCCGCAGCAATTCAACCGCGTTATGAGCAAAGGCGGCATTTTGCCGGACTCTACGGTCATCATTTATGATGCAAACGGCGGCGTTTCCTCTGGCAGATTATGGTGGGCCATGAAAGCTTTTGGTCATGAGAACGTCAAGGTTGTCAACGGCGGCGCATCAGCTATTGTCAATGCCGGACTTGAGATCAGCGGCGACGCGACACAAGTCACAAGTTCAGCTTACAGCTCTAAAGGGATGGACGCTTCTATTGTAGCGACTATTGATGACGTCAAAGACGCAGTAGCGAATGGCACTGCCACTATCATTGATGTCAGGACCCCGGCAGAGTTTGATGAGGGCGCGATCCCTACGTCGATCCTGTACCCTCATACCTCAAATCTTTACAGTGACGGTACATTTAAATCCGCAAGAGATATCTATTTGAACTACAAGGATCTCGGTTTAGAAAAAGAGACGCCAGTCATCCTTTACTGCAAGTCCTCTTACCGCGCGACACAGACCATGCTTCTTTTACAGGAAGCCGGCTTCAGCAACGTCAAGGTTTATGACGGCGCTTGGCTCGAGTGGAGTGTATCCGGTGAAGAGACGACCTCACCAGCAGGGCCTGTCGAAGCAACTGTACAAGATGCTTCTTAAGGATAGTTTAGAAACAATCATAATCAATTAGGGGGATTAAAATGAAAAATCGTTTTAAATGGCTGTCGCTGCTTATGATTTTAGTACTTGCGCTCAGCGCGGGCGCTTGCGCAAAACCAGCAGAAGCACAAGCACCAATGGAAGCCGCTCCAACTGAAACACCTGCTGAAACGCCTGCAGAAGCACCTGCTGAAGCAGATGTCGTTGGCGACTTAGTCAACAGCTACTTTGCCAATATGCCGGCTGATGTTTACAAGATTTCCGACAAGGACTTTGTAGCAGCAGTTGCTGCTGGTACAGACGCGTTTATCCTTGACATCCGTTCTGCTGCGGATTATGAAGCTGGTCACGTAAAAGGTGCCGTCAATGCGCCTTGGGGCCCTGCGATCGCAGAAAACCTTAAATTTATCCCAGCGGATAAAACGGTCTACGTTTACTGCTACACTGGCCAAACGGCTGGTCAAGCGGTCAATACGCTGAATGTCGCTGGCTTTGACGCGAAGAGCGTTCACCTTGGCTGGAACATGGGTATTTCTAAAGTTGAAGGCGTTGCGGATGTTACTGAAACAACGGCTAACGCGTTCCCGACTGCTGAAACGGCTATTGATCCTGCTGTTCAAGCGGCTATGGATGCTTACTACACTGGCCTTGCTGCTGTTAAAGAAACCAAGTATGCAAACTACAAGGTTTCTGAAGATGACCTCAAAGCTATGGTTGACGCTAACGACGACAGCATTTACATCCTGGATGTCCGTAAAGCTGAAGATTACGCGAAGGGCCACATTGCCGGCGCGGAGAATCTTCCTTTCGGCAAAGGCATGGAAGCTGGCTTCTCAGCGCTTCCTATGGATAAGACAGTAGTTGTCTACTGCTACACTGGCCAAACGGCAGGCCAAGCAGTTGCAGGCATGAGACTCGCAGGTATTGACGCAGTATCCCTCAACGGTGGTGCAGGCATGGAAGCCAACCAGCCAATGGGTTGGGTCAACAAAGGCTACGAGTTAGTTGTAGAATAGTACGAAACCAAACGTCCGCGAAAGCTAACATTCGTGAAAGCTAACAGACGTGCATAAACAAAAGCGACACCTCGCAGAAGAGAGCTTGCTCTCGGAAGCGAGGTGTCGCTTTTGTTTATATAGGGCGCAGCCCGCGACCGAAGCGCAGCACAGCGGAGCGAGGTGCACGTCTGGTGCTGTGAGGTGAAAGATATTCAAAAGGGCAGAAGAGAGCTTGCTCTCGGAAGCGAGGTTCTGTTTTTATATTTATATAAGGCGCAAGCTACAACCGAGCGAAGCAAGGGCGCGACCGCAACGGAATACACACTTGGTACCGTGACAGTCTGGTCGGGCCCAGTCCCGCACCATATGCCCCTGTCCCGCACCATATGCCCCTGTCCCGCACCACAAGCCCCTGTCCCTCCCCAAAATCTGGTGGGTTTGACTTTTAACAGGCGTGATGGTATATTAATTTTACAGTAGAAAAACCACAGAGGGAGTAACAACCTGCCCCAGTGCAGGTTCAAAGTCGTCATGACGGCGCAGGCCCGGCTTTGAATGTTGAATTGTGAGACTCTGCACCCGTGAACGGACGTGGTGGGGAGTTTTTTTGCGTTCAAAATTGACAGGAGGAATCGCAGTGCTTACAAAGGAAGAACTCAAGAATGGAAAGTTTCATACCCAGGACATTGGGGCGGTCATGGAGACGCTGGGAACAGCCCCAAGCGGCTTGACCCAGGCGGAGGCACAGGCCCGGCAGGCACAGTTCGGGAAAAATGTCCTTGATGAAGGCAAAAAGAAGAGCCTGCTCGTTAAATTTCTGGAGCAGTTCAAAGATCTGATGATCATAGTCCTGATTGCCGCATCCGTGGTGTCGGGGCTGGTGGGTGAGTGGACGGACACGGCTATCATAATGGCGGTGGTCCTCCTCAACGCCATTATGGGCGTGGTCCAGGAGAGCAAGGCGGAGCAGGCCCTTGAGGCCCTCAAGAAAATGTCCGCCCAGAGCATCCGCGTCAAGCGGGACGGGCAGATTAGCGAGGTGGCCACCTCAGAAGCGGTTCCCGGTGATCTCCTTTACCTGGAGGCAGGGGACCTGGTGCCTGCCGATGGTCGCTTGATCGAATCCGCCAGCCTAAAGTCCGAGGAATCCGCCCTAACCGGCGAATCCGTGCCTGTCGAAAAGCACATTGAGGCCCTGGAGGACACAGAGGCGGTCATAGGCGACCGAAAGAACATGATCTACTCCGGCTCCAGCATCACCTATGGCCGGGGGATCGCCATAGTCACGGCAACTGGCATGCAGACGGAGGTCGGAAAAATTGCCCAGCAGCTCACGGGGGACATGGACACGACTACACCCCTCCAGAAGAAAATGGCTGAGCTCAGTAAAATTTTGTCCGTTCTGGTCGTCTTTATAGCAGCTTTGATGTTCGTAGTCGGCATCTTGCGGGGACAGGACCGATTTGACATGTTTATGACGGCCATCAGCCTCGCGGTGGCAGCGATTCCGGAAGGTCTGCCGGCGGTCATCACCATTGTCCTCTCCATTGGCGTCCAGAAAATGTCCAAGAAAAACGCCATTATCCGCAAGCTGTCCGCGGTCGAAACCCTGGGTTCGACCCAAGTCATCTGCTCGGACAAGACGGGTACCCTGACGCAAAACAAAATGACCGTCAAAGAAATCTTCGCCGGCATGGCTTCGAGTACAGCAGAGGAAGCTGACCCGCAAAACGTTGACGTGAAGACCTTTATTGAAGCCATAGCCCTCTGCAACGATTCAAAGAAATCTGCCGATGGCAGCAACGAGCCCTACATGGGCGACCCAACCGAAACCGCACTTGTCATCTACGGTGACGAAAAGGGCTTTCAGAAGAAGGCACTGGACAAATCCTACCCACGTGTTGGAGAGCTGCCGTTTGACTCCGAGAGGAAGCTCATGTCTACCGTTCACAAGACTGAGGAAGGCCTCAGGATGACCACCAAGGGCGCGCCGGATGTACTCCTGGCCCGCTGTACCTATTACAGGGAAAATGGCGAAACTAAGCCTATGACTGAAGAAACTCGAAAAGCAATCGTTTCAGCCAACACCGCCATGGCCTCCAAGGCCCTGCGCGTTCTGGCCGCGGCGGAAAAATTCATTGAGAAGGATCCTTCCAAGCTGAAGGCTGATCAGGATGAGCAAGACATGATTTTCCTCGGGCTGGTGGGTATGATCGATCCACCGCGGGAAGAAGCGAAAGCGGCAGTGGCGACCTGTGTCAGAGCCGGTATTCAGCCTATTATGATCACTGGTGACCACAAGGAGACCGCCGCAGCGATCGCCAAAGAGCTCAACATTTTAAAAGAAGGTGACTTGATCATCACAGGTGCCGAACTGGCGGCCATTCCTGAGCCGGATTTCGAAAAAACCGTTCAGAAATATTCTGTCTATGCCAGGGTTTCTCCGGAGCACAAGGTGAGAATTGTCGACGCCTGGCAGAAGCAAGGCAAAATTGTGGCTATGACCGGTGACGGCGTCAACGACGCGCCGGCGATCCGCAGCGCGGATATAGGCATAGGCATGGGCATTACGGGCACAGATGTGTCCAAAGGCGTGGCCAACATGGTCCTGGCGGATGACAACTTCGCGACCATTGTCACGGCGGTGGAAGAGGGCCGCAAGATTTACGCGAATATCCGTAAAAGTGTACAGTTTCTCCTGACCTGTAACCTGGGTGAAATTGTAACCATATTTGTAGGCACCATGATGGGCTGGACAGTGCTGCTGCCTATTCACATCCTCTGGGTCAACCTGGTGACGGATTCTTTGCCAGCACTGGCACTTGGCGTTGAAAAGGCTGAGGATGACGTCATGGATCAGCCGCCAAGGGATCCTAAGGCAAGTTTCTTCAGTGATGGCGTTGGTATCAGCATTGCATTCAGAGGGGTGATTCAGGGCCTTATTACACTGTCCGCGTACTGGTATGGGGAGACCCATTACAACCACGAAATTGCCATGACCATGGCCTTTGCGACTCTGGGACTGATTCAGCTGGCCCACGCCATGAATACGAGAAGCAACGAGAAGTCAATCTTCAAAATAGGCTTCTTCAGCAACCGCTTCATGAATGGTGCGATCCTACTCACTTCCGTATTGCAGGTCGGCATCATTCTGATCCCTGGACTCAACAGCCTTTTCCGGGTGACGCACCTGAGCCTGAGCCAGTGGGGCGTTGTCCTGGCAGCGTCCTTGTCCATCATTCCAATCGTCGAGGTCATCAAGCTGATTACCAGAGCCATGGGCAAAAAACAAGGCTAAAATGTCAGTCAGACGTGGTATAATCAAACGAGATGAACCGTGAGCCTTTAGGAGGTTGCAAATGATCAGATTGGGAGAAATTCAGTCACTGAAAGTCATCAACAAAACGCCGCAGGGCGTTTACCTCAACGAGCCTGAACCGGGGCCGGAGGAAGCGGCAGACGTTCTGCTGCCAAAGAAATTTGTGCCTGAAGATCTTGAGGAAGGTCAGCTGATTGAGGTCTTCATTTACAGGGATTCCGAGGATCGAATGGTCGCTACGACTAAAACGCCACTCATTAAAATGGGCGAAATTGCCTGGCTGAGGGTTGTGGATCTTACGACGCGAGGCGCCTTTTTGGATTGGGGTCTGGAGCGGGATCTTTTCCTCCCCACCAAAGAATCTACCATGACCGTAAAAAAAGGGCAAAAATGCCTGGTGGGCCTATATGTAGACCGGACCGGCCGGCTTTGCGCCACCATGAACCTGTACAGGCTGCTGGACCACAACGCGCCTTATCAGCTTGAGGAATGGGTCGAGGGGACTATCTATGATATTAAGGATGGGTTTGGCGCCTTTGTTGCCGTGGATGACCGGTTCAGCGGTTTGATCCGCGAGCGGGAAATCATAGCGCCGCTCAAAGCCGGAGAGACAGTGAGGGCAAGGGTCATTGAGGTTCGTGAGGATGGGAAGCTTACCTTGAGCCTTAGGGACAAGGCTCACAAAATGATTGACGGCGACGCCGCGAAGCTCCACGAGGCGCTGATTAAGGCAGGCGGTACGCTGATGCTGGATGACCACTCGGATCCGGATGAGATAAAGCTGATCCTTGGGATGAGCAAGAAGGCCTTTAAACGGGCTGTGGGGAGACTGCTGCGGGACGGCGTTATAGAAAAGACAGAGCGGCATACGCAGCTTAAGAAAGAGGATGGGGAGAACTGAGACCATCGGCAAAACAATTAATGGTAAGTGTTTTCCCGAGAGCTCAAGTCGGCGCTAATCGCCGGAGCTCCCGGAGATTTGACATAATTTGAGGAGGCTTGCTACTATGAGCAGAAACCTGCTGCCATCCAAGGGGATGCGCGATTTTATGCCGGAGGAAAAACGCCTGAGAGAGCATGTGATGGGCATCATCCGGGACGAATATGCGAAAAATGGATTTTTGGAAATTGAAACGCCGGTCGTGGAGGACATTGAAAGGCTGATTGACAGTGACGGCGGCGAGAATACAAAGATGATCTTTAAAATTCTCAAGCGCGGCGAAAAGCTGGATTTGGATGCGGACACGCTTAAAGAGGACGATCTGATCGACCTGGGCCTGCGTTTCGACCTGACGCTGCCGCTGAGCCGGTTTTATTGTAACAACCACAATGACCTGCCCAAGGTCTTCAAGGCCATGCAGACGGGCTTCGTCTTCCGGGCTGAGCGACCTCAGCGCGGGCGTTTCAGGAGCTTCATGCAGTGCGACGTCGACATCATGGGCGACGAGACGAACTTCTCCGAGATGGAGCTCATTGATGTCGTGGGCAAAACATTGAATCGCCTGGATGTTGAAGGATTCAAGGTCAAGATCAACGACCGCCGGCTGCTGACAGACGCAATCGTGAAAAGCGGTTTTGAGGCAGAGGACGTCACGCGGGTCTGCATCAGCCTTGACAAAGCGGATAAGATTGGCATTGACGGGGTCCGAAAAGATTTGGTAAAGCAGGGCTTCTCTAATGAGGCCATTGAGAACCTCATTACAGTCATGGAGAACATTCAGTCCGGCGGCCTTGATGGCGCGGAGAAATCCGGCCTGAATCCTGATGCGGTGAACAGCCTCAGAGAGATCATGGCGGCGGTACTGTCCATTAACGGTGGGCGTTACGGCATAGAATTCGACTTTACGCTGGTCCGGGGCATGGGCTACTACACTGGCACTATTTTTGAAGTGGCTTATGGCGATCTGGGGTATTCCATTGCCGGCGGCGGACGCTATGACAACATGATTGGAAACTTCATGGGCAAGCAAGTCCCGGCGGTGGGCTTCTCCATTGGCTTCGAGCGCCTGGTCGAGATCCTGAAGGAGCGCGGTGACGGCGAGCGGGATGAAGACCATTTGGCGCTGATTTTCGAAGCTGAAACGCCAGCGGAGATCATTCGTGTGGGGGATGAGCTTAGAGCCACTTATACCAGCGTGTCCGCGTTCAGGCGTGAGAAGAAATTTGGAAGGCAGCTGGAGCGCCTCAAGAAATCTGGCTACAAGCACTTTGCCGTCATTGAGGATGGCAGCGCTGTCGTCAAGGAGATTTAATATGTGGCAGGCTTATAAAGCGCCCGCGGGAGCCAAGGTTGCCGTCGCCCTGAGCGGCGGCATCGACAGCGCCGCTGTGGCGCTTTTGCTGCGTCAGGCGGGCTATGAGGTCTTTGGCATTACCATGCGGCTGTTTGATGAAGGTGAGGGCGGCGGCGAATCAGGGTCACTGCAGGAAGCCTGGGCGGTGGCGCGGAGGCTTGATATGCCCCTGGTCGAGCTGGACCTGCGCCGGGACTTCAGCGACATTGTCATTTCACATTTCGAAACGTTTTATATAGCAGGTTTGACACCGAACCCATGTGTCATCTGCAACCGTGAAATCAAGTTTGGCAGGCTTTTGGATGCGGCACTTGCCCATGGCGCGGACTTCATGGCAACGGGCCATTACGCGAGGCTTGAGCGATTTGGGGAGGCTGGCCCATTTCGCTTGCTCAGGGGTCAGGCAGACCGCCGGGATCAGGCTTACTTTCTTCACGGTGTGGGACTGGGCCGGCTTGAACATTTGATGTTTCCACTGGGGGGCTTTGCCCACAAGGACGAGGTACGGGCTATTGCAGAGGGCTATTTTGGCGCGGACTTTTTTAGGGCCGGCGAGTCGCGAAGCATCTGCTTTTTGAAGGGCGCCGGTCATGTAGACTACTTCGTTGAGAAGGGCTTGATGGAGGCATGCGCAGGGCGGTTTGTCGACCAGACCGGGTCAGTGCTCGGGCCCCACGAGGGGTATGTACGGTACACACCTGGACAGAAGCGCGGGCTGAAGGTGGTCACTGAAGCGTCGGTAAGTGGCCCCACTGAGATCAAGCCTGTCAGGGGACTCACAGTACTGGACATCAAGGCCAAGACCGGCGACGTGATTCTTGGGCCGGACTCAGCGTGCTACAGCACTTCATTGGTGGCCAGCGCGCCGCGGTGGATAGGCCGTGTGCCGGTGGAAGGTGAGTCCCTCGAGGTCAAGATCTGTCATTGGGGCTACCTGCTGACAGCGCGAGTTGGTCCTTTAAGCGGGACCGACTATAGTGGTCAGGGCAGTATTTCAGTTTTCTTTGAGGAACCTGTCCGGGCCATAGCGCCAGGACAGCATGTGGTCTTCTTCTCAGGGGACGAAGTGCTGGGGGGCGCTATGATTGAGCGCAGTGAGGCGTTAAGCTTTGCTGAGAAAGCTGATGAAGCAACTATCAAATGAAGAGAAGCTAAGCATAGACAAGGGACCGTTATTAAGGATTGTCATGGAAAAGAGTCGTTGGGATCACTTTACTGAGTGATGACACCAACGGCTCTTTTTTACGCAATTTTACGCAAAAAAACAGAGCCCTTGTGATGTCAGGGCTCTGTGACTTTGTGGAACTTGAAATTTTCGAATTTACAGAGTTGTAGATTATGTTACAGAAAGAGCAGGAGACTCACCGCCATGACCATCATACCTGCGACCATGCCATAAATGGAAAGGTGCGCCTCGCCGTATTCACGGGCAGAAGGCAACAGCTCGTCAACCGAAATGAAGACCATGATGCCCGCAACGCTGGCGAATAAGATGCCAAAAACGGTGTCGTTCATGAACCTGTAAAGGAGCAAATAGCCAACCAAGGCCCCAACCGGTTCAGACAAACCTGAAAGGAAGGAGAGCTTGAAGGCTTTCAGCCGGCTGCCTGTCGCGAAATAAATTGGAACAGAAACGGCAATGCCTTCCGGTATGTTGTGGATGGCAATAGCGACCGCAATGGCGACACCCAAGCTTGGATCTGTCAGCGCTGCGGTGAAGGTAGCAAGCCCCTCAGGAAAGTTGTGGATGGCAATAGCGAGGGCTGTGAAGACCCCGGTTCTCATAAGCTTTTCATTGTGTTCATGGTGCGAGCTGACGTGATCTGTGCCCTCGTGGGTCATCTCTTCAACGGTATGTGCTTCGTGGGGATTTTCAGATTCCGGCAGCAATCGGTCTATGGCCGCAATAAAAAACATGCCGCCAAAAAAGCCAGCCACCGTGATCCAGGACCCGAGTTTAAGCCCGTGAGCCGCGGTCAGCGCATCCTTGGCCTTCACGAAGATTTCAACCATGGAGACATAAATCATGACGCCCGCGGAAAAACCCAGGGCTACGGAAAGAAATTTGGTGTTGGTCTTGTCAGTAAAAAACGCAAGCGCGCTGCCAATACCAGTAGCCAAGCCAGCAAAGAGCGTCAGGCCGAAGGCGAATAATACTGCGCCAATATCCATATGAAATCACCTCTATACTTGAAATCTTAACAGGAAGTTGTTGGAATTTCAATATGAATATGATTTCACCGTTCATCACACCATTGCCTTCAACCTGGCAAGGTCATGAATCAGAATTTTCTTCGCGCCCACAAGCTTAATCAGCCCCATCTCGTCAAACAGCTGCAACTTCCGGGACATGGTTTCCCGGGCAATGCCGGCATAGCTCCCCATCTCTTCACGGTTGATGGTGAGCTCCAGCATGATCCCGCCGCCCTTGGCGGGCTTTCCAAAGTCTGAGGTCAAATCGACGAGAAGTCCGACAACCTTCGCGTCCGGCGTGCTGCTGGACAGCCTTTCAACAAGGCTTTCCGCCTTAATGATGCGCTCATAAGCCTTCTCGAAAATTTTTAGCGTAATTTCCGGATTGCTGATCATGACCTGATCAAACGCGCTCTTATCCAGAGTGCTGATCTGTGTGGCTTCCAGCGCCACCGCACTGAAATCAAACCGATCCGCCTTCAACAAATTGAACGCGCCAATAAAGTCGCCCTCAGAGAGAATGTACAGAATTTGCTCCTTGCCTTCCACCAGGTTCTTGAAAATTTTGATTTTTCCCGAGCAGACTATATATAGCTTGCTGGCGCGCTCACCCTGTTGAAAAATAACTTCACCTTTTTTATACGTATGTGAAGAAACCCCTTCCGAGATCTTTTCGATTTCTGAATCGTCAAGACCTGACAAAAGGGGGATGTTGTGGATACAGAGCAGTTTTCCGCAGTGGATGCAGGACTTTCGGTTACAGGTTGCGGATAAGATAATATCACCATTCCGTTTCTAGAGTCGCGTTAGGCCGATTGTCTGTAAGCGCGCCTTTTAGATGCGCTTAAGGCCTCATTGACCGAACGTTCAAATGCTTTGGCGCGGTCGTGAGACATCTCGGGTATGGACGCCAACGCATAAGTTAAATTCAACTGAGAATATTTTTCAACTCCAGCTTTATGATACGGTAAAATATCGATTTTATCTACCTTTTTTTGAATGGGTTCTATCATGGCCAGGATCTCTGCCATGTATTCGTCGCTGTCTGTAGCACCTGGCACCATGACGTGCCTGATGGTGACTGTCCCATCAAAGCCTTGAAGCGACTTGATAAAATGCCGTATACCCGTCATGTCGCGCCCTGTCAGCGCCTTATGCGCGTCATTCCTCGTGTGTTTGAGGTCCAGAAGAATATGATCTGTATACCTGAAAACGTCATCATAGTATTGAGTTTGTCCATACCCTGAAGTATCGATGCAGGTTGAAAAGCCTTCCGCTTTTAATGCGGAAAGTGCTTCGATCAAAAACGCGCCCTGCATCAGAGGCTCGCCACCGGAAAAGGTGACGCCTCCGCCAGTTGCCTGATAATACTCTCTATAGCGCCTGGCAGTTTGTACCACATCCTCCACCGTGATTTCACTTGAACCCATAAAGCTTTGTGAATCAGGATTGTGGCAATATTGACATTTTAGTGGACAGCCTTGAAGAAAGAAGACCGTTCGGATGCCTGGTCCATCCACGAGGCCCATGGTTTCAATTGAATGCAGTTTGCCGTTTCGCATATTTCCACACGCCTTTCGTTGAAGTACTAGTGCTAAACCCGTTCGTGGAAGGTACGCATAATGACTTCTTCCTTCTGCTCCCGCGTCAGTCTATTGAAGTGAACCGCATATCCGGACACCCGAATGGTCAGTGTTGGGTATTTGGATGGATTCTCCATGGCGTCGATCAGCAGCGCTCTGGACATGACGTTGACGTTAAGATGGAAGGCACCTTTCGCGAAGTAGCCATCCAGCAGACCCGCGAGATTGGTGAGTCGGTCGCCTTCAGATCGCCCCAGCGCCGCGGGAACAATGGAGAAGGTGTTCGAGATCCCATCCTGACAGACGTTCTCAAAAGGGAGCTTGGCGACCGAATTCAGAGAGGCGAGGGCGCCCAGCTTGTCCCGTCCATGCATTGGGTTAGCACCCGGTGCGAACGGCTCGCCTTTGCCGCGGCCATCCGGTGTCGCGCCGGTCTTTTTACCGTAAACTACATTGGAAGTGATGGTGAGCACGGACAAAGTCTGCTCTGAGTTTCTATAGGTATCATGTTTTTTGAGCTGTTCAGAGAAATAAGTCACAACCTCGGCAGCAAGCTGATCCACCCGGTCGTCGTCATTGCCAAAGGCAGGGTAATCGCCTTCGATCACGAAATCCACCGCAATGCCTTGCGCGTCCCTGACGGGTCTGACCTTGGCGTATTTGATGGCGCTCAGTGAGTCGGCGACAATGGACAGCCCTGCGATCCCAAAGGCAATATAGCGGTGTACCTCAGAATCGTGAAGGGCCATCTGGCCGCTTTCATAAGCGTATTTATCGTGCATGAAGTGAATGGTGTTCATGGTGTTGACATAGAGACCGGCGAGCTTGTCCATGACGCGTTTGAAAGCGGGCAGGACTTCGTCGTAGGTCAGGATTTCATTGCCGTTTTCGTCACGTGAGGTGAGGGGCGGGATGTTGTTTAGGACGACCATCGGCAAATCATCCTTTTGGCGATTGAGTTCTTCGCGGCCTTCGTTAAGGCTATAGAGTAGCGCTTTGCCAAGGTTGGCACGGGCGCCAAAGAACTGCATGTCCTTGCCTATGCGCATAGGGGAGACGCAGCAGGCAATGCCGTAGTCGTCGCCGTAAATTGGCCGCATCAAGTCGTCGTTTTCGTACTGGATCGCCCCGGTGTCAATGGACATTTTGGCGCAGAAGCGCTTGAAGTTCTCCGGCAGCGCCTTTGACCACAGCACCGTCATGTTGGGCTCCGGCGCCGGGTCGAGGTTGATCAGGGTGTGCAGGAAGCGGAAGGCGGTTTTGGTGACCAGGGTCCTTCCATCCGACCCCATACCGCCGATGGATTCGGTAACCCACGTGGGATCTCCGGCAAACAGCGTATTGTAGTCCGGCGTCCGCAGGTGGCGCACCATCCTGAGCTTGATGACAAGCTGGTCGATGAGCTCCTGCGCCTCGGCCTCGGTGATCCGGCCTGCCTTGAGGTCGCGCTCCATATAGATATCCAGGAAGGTGGTATTGCGGCCCAGGGACATAGCGGCGCCGTTGTTTTCCTTGACGGCGGCCAGATAGCCGTAGTAGAAAAACTGAACGGCTTCTTTGGCTGTGCTTGCCGGCTTTGTGATGTCGTCGCCATAAGACTTTGCCATGTCGGTGATTTCTTTCAGAGCTTTGATCTGCATGGAAAGCTCTTCTCTGAGGCGAATGACCTGCTCTGTGGCAGGCCTTGCTTCGAGGGCTTTAAAATCTTTCTTTTTCTCCGCGATCAGACGGTCGGTGCCATAGAGGGCTATGCGTCTATAGTCGCCAATAATGCGGCCTCTGCCATAGGCGTCTGGGAGACCGGTCAACAGTCCGACGCTGCGGGCGGTTTTCATCTCAGTGGTATAGGCGTCAAAGACGCCTTCGTTATGGGTTTTTCTGTAGGTTTGAAAGTCTTTTGACATGTCGTCGCTGATCTCGTGGCTGTAGGCTTCCAGTGAGGCTTCAAGCATTCTGAAGCCGCCGTAGGGATTCATAATTCGTTTTAGGGGTTCGTCTGTCTGAAAACCGACTATGACTTCATCTTCTTTGCTCAGATAGCCCGGCTTGTAATTGCTGATGCCGGAGAACACTGTCGTGTCAATGCCCAGGATGCCTTTGTCAATTTCTTCTTCGATCAGCGCTTTCGACTTGTCCCAGACGTTTTCAGTCTTAGGGCTTTTGCCGACGAGAAAACGGTCATCACCCGTATAAGGATTGTAATTCTTCTGTATAAAATCGCGAACGTCTATAGCGTCGCACCAAGGACCTTGTGTGAAGTTTTGAGTCATTTTAAAACCTCCGTTTTTGGGTGTGGGATTGGCGTATTGAGTGATTGGGATGAGAAAGCATAACTTGTGTATGTTGTATACATTATACTCTGTGTGCTTTTACTATAGTCTTAGTCGGGGATAAATTCTGTGACTGGGCGCACATTTTGAAAAAAGAATAATAAATGGCACCTTGGGGAAAAGTCATTGGTAAGACATAGGAGAATAGATGCCGGAGTTCAATTTAGTAAATAAAGTTGTATAAATAAGTATTTTGCTATACAATTAAAGGAAAGTAAATGTTTTGAAAGATATATAGCTGTTGATAATCAAAATGCCATGAAAATATTCAATTTGTGAGGGAGTTCTATGAAAAAAGTAGTTTTCCAATCACGTCCTGCAGGGTACACCTATTTGCTGAGTAAATGTGATATAGCAGGCATGCCTCATTGGCACACCTCCATTGTTTCACCAGGTGCCCATAAGCTCAATGTTCACAATGGGATCGTAGAAGAAATTTATCCGATTAAATACTGGCCTGGAGAAGAAATAGGAAATCAACTTGAGTTTGCCTTAAAATATGATGGCACAAGTTTGGGTATATTAGCTCAGATTTTCAGCAAAGTTGTCATTGAAGATCTCACGGAGTATATCAAATCAAAACCAACTGGAAAATATACTCGAAGAATTTGGTTTTTCTATGAGTTCATCACCGGAGAAATTCTGCCCATTGAAGATCTTGCAACAGGTAACTATGTTGATGCGCTTGACCCACAGGAGTATTACACTATTAAGAACGGATACAAATCTCAGCGGCACCGCATCGTTAACAATTTGCTTGGAACGAGAAAATTCTGCCCAACTATCAGAAAAACTGAAGAACTGGCCAGGCATATAGAATCAGACCTTCGTAAGCGATATGAAGATGTTGTTGCTTTGTATTCTCCTGAGTTGATTCGTAGAGCTTTCAGCTATCTGTACAGTAAGGAGACGAAGTCATCTTTTGAAATAGAGCGTGTCACACCGAACGCCACTCGAATCGAAAAATTTATTTCCTCGTTGACGCTTGCTGAGAATGAAGACTTTTGTGAGAAAGAACGTTTAATTGAACTTCAAAATATGATTGTTGACTCACGTTTTAGAGAAAGTGACTATCGGCAAAATCAAAATTATGTAGGTCAAACCTTGACTTACCAAAAAGAGATCATCCATTATATAAGTCCAAAGCCTGAGGATCTTAAAGATCTTATGGAGGGTCTCATAGACTGCCATCAACTTATGAAGACTGGAGGCATTTCGCCTGTGATTCATGCGGCGGCAATTGCCTATGGTTTCGTATATCTGCATCCTTTTGAAGATGGTAATGGAAGAATCCACAGATTTCTGATCCACAATATTCTTTCAGTTCAGGGACTGACACCCAAAGGGCTTATCTTCCCAATTTCTGCTGTCATGTTAAAAAAACCAAAAGAATATGATGCATCCCTCGAGGCGTTTTCTAAGCCTTTGCTCAAACTCATTGACTATCAAATGGATGAATTGGGACAAATGACAGTCAAAAGTGACAGCGCTCATTGGTACCGATTTATGGACATGACCGCACAAGCGTTGGCATTATATAAGTTTCTGATTCAAACTGTTGAAGAGGAACTCGCCGAAGAGCTAAGTTTTCTGAAAAGCTATGACAGTGCTAAAAAGTCTGTTCAAAGCATTGTGGATCTCCCAGACAGACTGATTGACTTGTTTGTTCATCTCTGTCTGCAGAATAATGGAAAACTTTCAGCAAAAAAGAGATCCACATATTTTGAATTTTTGACGGATGACGAACTCACGGCTATGGAACAAGCGGTCAAGAATAGCTTTTGAAAATCAGCCACCAATATCCAAAAGATGAAAAAAGGACTTCAGCACAAGGCTAAAGTCCTTTTTTCTTGGCATTCACAAATTCAATGGCTTCCTTGCCGGTGAGGTGATCCACGTCAATGGCAAGGATTAAAGACTGTGTACACCCCGTAATTTCCTTGTGCTTGGCGTCCTCAGGCATGTCGCCGGAATACTTCTCCACCAAGGCTTTAAAGCCTTCCAGCCATTCCTCGCCTTCAACCAATCTGGCTTTTCCAAAGGCGACGACACTGCGAAAATAGATCGTATACTCGTTTCCCACAATGGTATCTTCGTCCACCACCGCGAAGGAGACCTTAGGGTTCTTCAGAATCGCGTCCACTTTGTGCCCAGCTTTGGCAGAGTGAAAATAAATCTTGTCCTTGTGGTAGACATAGCTGACAGGCACGGCGTAAGGATAGTCCTCATCTCCAAGGCAAGCCAATATGCCATTCGTGCAGCGGTTCAGAACAGCCGTGGTGTCCTCCGCGGACAGCAGCTGTTTTTTTCTTCTCATCTCTCTGAACATGACGTCAATCCTCCAATTGCTTAATATTGTATTTCTGTTTCTTGCGCATCAGCTTGGGCTGCGTCATGCCCAGAAACTCCGCGGCCTTCCTGGTCGAACCGTACTTTTTCAAAGCGTACTCAATCAGTTTGACCTCCTGCTGCGCTATGATGCGCTCAAAGTCCAGGACCGACGATGCCCGCAGGCTGTGCTTGAGATCCAGGACCAAGTCATCATAAAGGTTTTCGTTCAGGATCTCCTGAATGTCCTCCCCTGAGATGACATTGCGCTTGACCCGGATCACTGCTCTGTGAATCAAATTTTCAAGTTCCCGCACGTTCCCTGGCCAGTCGTAGCTTGCCAGACGCACCAGCGCGGAAGCGTCCAGCACCTTGTCGACGCCATACCTCTGGCAGTGCGCCTCCAGAAACGCATGCGCCAGCGCCGCGACATCCTCCCGGCGCTCCCGGAGCGGCGGCACCGTGATCGTACAAATGTTGAGGCGGTAATACAGGTCCTCCCTGAATTTCCCCCGCTCCACCAGCTGCCGCAGGGGAATGTTATTGGCGCAGATCACTCGCACATTGATACTGACTGGCGACGTGCCGCCTACCCTGTAAAACTGGCTTTCCTGAAGGACCCTGAGCAGCTTGGACTGCAGGTTCATGGACAAGGTGCCCACCTCGTCCAAAAACAATATACCACCATTTGCCAGCTCAAAATAACCTTTTTTGCCCGACGCCTGCGCCCCCGTAAACGCACCGGCCTCGTAGCCAAAAAATTCACTCTCTGCCAGGCTTTCCTGAATGGTCGCGCAGTTGATTTTGATGCAGGGCTTATTCTTGCGGATGCTGTTCTTGTGGATCATGTCCAGAATTTTCTCTTTGCCAACCCCGGTCTCCCCTTGGAGGATAAGGTTGCAGTCATACTGGGCAATGTTGAGGACCTCGTCCACCAAAGCTCTGGTCGCCGGGCTGCTGAACACAAAGTCATCAATTTTTCCAATTTTCTCAGAGGAAGTCGTCAGCGCTTTCTTCGACGCCTGCCGCAGCGCGATCGCCTGAGAGTCGTAGAGCGCGTTGATTCTGTCAAGCCCCCCGGCAATGGAGGCTAATAAATCAAGGGTAAAAGCTTCGTAGCCAATGGTGAACTGCCCCAGTACATGCGTCTCAAGCTCCTTGCTCATGCTCTCCGCAAACAGGAGAGAGTGCGAATAACTGTTTTTGAGGTTCGTATAATAGAGCTTCCCTTTCTGCCGCGTCAGCAACACACATAGAACCTCAGACCCCATCAAGTCTTCGCAGTTGATGGTCAGGTCATAAGCCTTTTTTTCAGCCGCGAGGATCACCTCTGAAGCCTGAACGGGGCGGGCGACATTGAGGATGTAGGCGGAATGCACCCACTGGGCCAGTTCCTGCCTGACCTCTTCGTGGGTCAGGGTGCCTATGCCGTCCTCATCCAGGATGGCCGTGATGTAGCAGTCCTGACCGGCAGCCCGCTTTACAGCGGAGGCATAAGTGACGCAGGAGGTCAGATCCTTTCCAATAATCAGGTATCTGAAGCCCGGCCGCGCCGCCTGATAGATGCTTGCGAGGCTCGCAGCCTCATCAAAGGTCGCCATGGTGTAATTCAGGGCAAGCCCCGGTGGAATGGCCGATAGTGGCGAATCCACAAACACAATGGCATAGCCCGTCACGGTAAGTTCTCCGTAATTGTAATCAATACTATGTATTCTCTCGAGATATAGCGGATGTGCCGTCATGGTGGTCAGGCAGAGAACCTTGTCGCCGGTTTTATAGCGTGAATGCTTAGCAAAGTCAGTTCCCATGGCCTCAATGGTGCCATAGAACTGACCGGCAGTGTCCGTAAAGGGATTGTGGAGCTTGCCGCGGCGTTTGACGAGGTCCATGATTTTCGCCTTGATTTTGGTCTCGTCAAAGCCACATTCATTGCAGAGCTGCTGGAAGCAGTCCCTTTCAAGGTGCATGAGCTCTATGGAGAGCCTGCATTCTGCCGGGGAGATGTCTTTGTTGTTATCAAGCTGCCAGGCGGTGACAGGGACAGACCAGCGAGGCTCAATAACCCGACTCAGTCCGAAGGTATCTTTGATTTGCGTCATAGGTGGTCACCCCCCTTTTTTTTCATTATAGCTTCGAAATTATATGCTGTATAGTGCTTGAGTCGATTTCGTATCGCATATTTCGATAATGATTCGAATTCGATTCTAAGACTATCAGCAAAACAAATCCATAAAAACCTCCAAAGTATGATAACATCAGAGTCCAGACTATAATTCAGATAGATCATGATTCTTGGCACGAAGCTTGCTTAATATAAGTGATGAGATTTTATTATTGTACTGGAGGAAACTTATTATGAAGAAAAAAATGAGCGGTGAACTGATGCTGATGCTGACAGCATTGATTTTTGGGGTATCTTTTGTGGCACAGAGGGCTGGCATGGCCCACGTTGGTCCTTTTACCTTCAACGGCATCCGGAGTTTGATTGGCACGGTGGTGTTGATCCCCGTCATGGTGTTGATGGACCGGCAGAAAAAAGCTGACGTGCCCGCAGAAGTCACGGACGCCAAAGCTTCCAAAAAAAATCTGCTTGTTGGCGGTTTATGGTGCGGCCTTGTCGTATTTATTTCAAGCTCCCTGCAGCAGGCAGGCATGATTTATACGACAGCAGGTAAGGCGGGCTTTATCACGGCGTTGTATATTGTCATTGTGCCCATCCTGGGACTGTTCCTGAAAAAGAAGGTTCGTCCAATTTTATGGGTCAGCGTGCTGCTCGCCACGGCTGGTCTATATCTGCTTAGTGTCAAAGAGGGCTTCTCCATAGGCTGGGGGGATTTTCTGATCCTCCTCAGCGCGGTGGGGCTATCCGTGCACATCATCCTGATTGATCACTTCTCCCCAAAGACGGATCCCGTGAAGCTTACCAGCCTGCAGTTCCTCGTGAGCGGCGTGATCTCGCTGCCCTTCATGTTCACCTTTGAGACAGTGAGCTGGGCGGGGATTATGGACAGCAAGATCCCTATTTTATACGCCGGCGTCCTGTCCTGCGGGGTTGCCTATACGCTGCAAACTATTGCGCAGAAGCGGACAGAGCCTACGGTGACGTCCCTGATCCTGAGTATGGAATCCGTTATTGCCCTCATCGCAGGGATTTTGATATTGGGTGAATCGATTTCGGTTCGGGAGACTATGGGCAGCATCATCTTATTCTCTGGGATTTTGCTGGCGCAGCTGCCTGGGGACTTAAAATTTTTGGAAGCGCGCATTCCGGGAACTTTGGGTTATAATAAGAAAAGACAAGAAGAGAGCCAATTTATTGAAGTCAACTATGTGAAAATTTCAGAATAAAGGAGTAGCGTGATGTCAAAATTTATAATCGAAAATCAATTCTGGGAAGTCTTCCCTGAAGCCGAAATTGCGGTGGTGCTTGCCAAGGGAATCAATAACACAAAGGCGCACGCGGAGCCGATGAGAGCTGAACTGGATGGGCTCCTCGAAAAGGGCAGTGAAGAGGCACAAAAATTCCTGACAGCGGAAGTGTTCAGCGACAATAAAGTGATTGCGGTCTGGCGAAAGGCCTATCAGCAGTTCAAGACCAAGAAGGGCGTCCGGTGTTCTATAGAAGCGCTACTGAAAAGAATTGACAAGGGAACCGGAGTAGGCCCCATCAATCCGCTGGTGGACATTTACAATTCCGTGTCCCTGACCTACGGCCTGCCATGCGGGGGAGAGGACATTGATACTTTTGTGGGCGACCTCCTGCTGACCAAAGCGGTGGGCGACGAACACTTTATGGCCCTTGGGGACGCGGACTTCGACAACGCCCTGCCAGGGGAGATCATCTATAAAGATGGGGAAGGCGCCGTCTGCCGGTGCTGGAACTGGCGGGACGGGCAGAGAACCATGCTGACGGAGGAGACGGTCAACGCGTTTTTGATCATTGAGTCTGTGGATCCGAGCCGGAAAGAGGACCTCGAAGCGGCGGCAAACGCGCTGGCAGCGCTGACGCAGAAGTATCTGGGCGGCTCCGCAGAGGTGCATTTGATGGATTCTGCGTACTGGGAGATTGTGTTATAGCCTTAGGCAGGAATACAAAAAGATAAGCTGTGTAAAGCTAAAGAAAGAATAAAGAATGAACAAAAGAATGAACAAAAGAACGAAAAAGCAGGCATCCCAGTGAGCATATCATTAAGCTCAGGGATGCCTGCTTTCGCGTTAAGGCTGAAGCACCAGATTCTCCATGTGTGACAAGACGTCTATGTTTTCGACGGGATTGCCGTCAAGGCGCAGGCTCTCAAGGTTTGTCAGGTCTTTCAGCGGACTGACATCCGTGACGTTATTGTCAATGAGTTCCAGCTCCTTGAGGCTTGTCAGACCGCTTAGCGGTGTCAGGTCTTCGACCTGGTTATCATAAAGCTCCAGGGTCTCAAGGGCCGTTAGTCCGGCAAGCGGCGTCAGGTCTTTGATCTGCCCGCTGTAAAGGCTGATGCTCTTGAGTTTTGAGAGGCCGGCAAGAGGCGTCAGATCTTTAATGGGATTGTCTCGGCCGGACAGATAGACAAGCTCCTTGCATTCTACAAGAGGTGACAGATCCTCAACTTCGCCAAAGGAAAGATTCAAGCTGAACATGGAGGTGGCACCTCTCAGAAATTCAATGCTTTTCAGCTGGCTTTGGGTAATGCTGACCATCCGCAGCTTGGACAGGACTTCCTGTGGGAGGGTGGAATAATCAATGCCAGGCTGCAGAGTGATCTGCAGTTTTTCCAGGTTTCTGAAATGCTTCAGGTCCTCCAGGGAGGTCATGGTGCCGTAGCCTTTGTAACGCACGCCTTCCAGTTCCACTTCGGTTCCAAAAAGCAGGACAATGCTCTTTTCAGGAATATCAGCGCCGGACAAACTGATGAAATGGTCGCCGCCTATGGTGATCCGCGTAAATTTGTCGAGATCCTCCGCAGTAATGGTATCTTTGTTCAGCTCTGCTTTAAGCAGCTCGCCAAACACAGGGTCGGAATATTCAATGGGCGCTCCGGCCTCAGTTTTTGAACAGCCCACAGCAGCGGCTACGAGGAGCAAAAGTACTAAAATGGTTTGGATGCGTTTTGTGTGTCGTTTCAAAGTGGAATCCCCCTATTTAATGTTTTTTGTCACTATCTGTGTCAGATTTTTAAAAATGTGAGTTCAACATGAGTTTACCACGTGGTGTAGACAGTGACAATGATGTGATTTCCAAAATTCTGCTGGTTCAAATTTCACAAATCTCTTATGCGGCTATAAATATGCAAAATGCAAAAAAAGATACAAAAAATATAGGTAAAATGAGTGAATGGTAATCAAAATGCTCAGCGGTACGTAAAAAAGACCATCGGCAAAAACCTTTGACTTTTAAAAGTCAAGGGCATGCCGATGGTCTCTTCACTCCCACCCTCTCACATCACTCAACCAGCGCCACCAAATCCATGGGGTGCTTGATCACGGCGTCCGCGCCAAAAGCGGCGTAGTGGTTTTCGTGAAACAAGGTCCAGTCCACCAGCACAGACCTGACGCCGGCACCTTTTGCTGCGGCAATATCGTTGAAGCTGTCCCCAACGAAGAGGGCTTCCTCCGGGGCGACGCCCAAATGGTCCAGGCTCATGAGGATCCCTTCCGGATCAGGCTTGCCGCTGACGACGTCATCCGCGGAGACGGAGGCAGTAAAATATTTTCCGAGGTCAAATTTTTCAAAAGCGTGGCGAACGCCCCTGGCGCCCTTGTTGGTTACAGTTGCCATTAAAATGCCTCTCGCTGCCAGCGCGTCGAGGAGCTCTATTACGCCCTCAAAGAGATGGGTTTTTTCATCCATGTGGGTTCTGTAATAGTTCTTGTAAGCTTCCACGAGCTCCTGGCGCCGCTCCTGTGAGAAATAGCCCATCTGCTCGTCGAGGACCTTGCCGTAGACGTGGTGGAGCTCCTCCTCCGTGGGCATACGGCCAAGACATTGGTGGACCGCATGATAAAACGTATCTATGATTAAATCGTTCGTGTCAATCAGGGTTCCATCGAGGTCGAAGATTACAGCTTTGATCATAATAGCACCTTCCTTTGTAGATACTTTACCAGTCAAATAGAAAAAAGAAAAGCATGCTATGGTTAAAACTGCATTTTATCTGTTGTCGACCTTTTCCGGATACAAGTCGTGATTCGCCATGCGGTTGAAAGCGACGTCCTGCCATTTGGTGTTCGGTTTACCATAATTGCAGTAAGGATCAATGGAAATGCCGCCCCTTGGGGTGAATTTTCCCCAAACCTCTATGTATTTGGGATCCATCAGGGCGATCAAATCCTTCATAATCTTGTTGATGCAGTCCTCGTGAAAGTCGCCATGGTTACGAAAGCTGAACAAGTATAGCTTCAGTGACTTGCTTTCCACCATGTTTAAATCAGGGACATAGGAGATTGTAATGGTGGCAAAATCCGGCTGGCCTGTGATGGGGCAGAGACTTGTGAATTCTGGACAATTGAACTTCACAAAATAATCGTTTTCCGGGTGCTTGTTGATAAATGTCTCCAGCACAGACGGATTGTAGTCCATGTCATATTTTGTCCCTTGGCTGCCTAAATGGGTGATGCCGTTCAGTTCTTCAGTGCTTCGGTTTGTCATGATACCGTGTCCTTTCAGTAGGTTCTGTTGGTGAGCCGTCTCAAGAAGCTGAAGCTTCGGGAATGCCCGGCCATAATATAAGAGTTTTAGTCCATAAGGGGATCGCGGACGCCATTTTTCTCAAAGGCCGCGATTCTGTCCAGGCATGTGCCGCACTGTCCGCATGGCTTGTCTGTCCCTTCGTAACAGCTCCATGTCAGCGCGTAAGGAACGTTTAAGTCAAGTCCTGTCTTAACCACTTGTGCCTTGGTCATCGCAATAAAAGGTGCTTCGACTTTGAGCTGTTCTCCGCTGCCTATAAAAATTGCCTGATTCATGGCTTCGTTGAAAGCATCACTGCAGTCCGGGTAGGCATTTCCGGCCGCGTCATCACGGTGCGGGCCGTAATAGATCAGGCTGCAGCCCTTTGACAAGGCAATGCTCGCTGCGCAGGACAGAAAGAGACCATTGCGAAAAGGCACATAAGTGGAAACCGGTTTCCCGTCGAGCTGCTCGAGCTGTTTTGCATAGGATTCTTTGGGAATTTCATTTTTCGAATGCGCCATGAGTGTAGAGTCACTGTATTCGAATATTTTTTTTAGATCCAGGTGCGTCCATTCAACCTTATAGTACTCGGTTATTTTTTGTGCTGCCTCTATTTCCTTCAGATGCTTCTGCCCATAGGCTATGGACAGTGCTGTAACATTTTCACTGCCATGTCGATCCACCGCCAGACCCAGGCAAGTGGTGCTGTCCACGCCGCCGCTCAGGAGTACAAGTGCTTTCATTTTTTTACCATCCTTTTTCATTTCAGCGTATCGCTGTTGATTAAACACCTTTCTCATTGGGATCCCATATGATTTTATGCATTTGAAGCTGGAGGTTTACGCCGTTCATGTGATGGTCCTTCATGAGTTCAACGATTTCTTCCAGCCTTATTTGCCCGAAGACCGCGCTGAGGTACACATTGCATTTTCCAACGAGTGCATGCCTGTGAATGATGTCCCTTGCAACATTAAAATCCTCCAGACTGCCAATGACAAATTTCAACGTATCCTTTTGGGTTAAACGTTCAAAATTTGAGACCAGCATGCTGGATTCCATTAAGCTCCCTGGAAGCTTGTAGTCCATGGTGAAGACGGGTGGGTTGTACATTAGTGTGTAAGGCGTTATGTCTATGCTCCCGTTTGTTTCAATTTCAACGTGGAGCGCTTCATCCGTGGCCAGCAGCTTCAGCAAATCGATTATGGCAGGCTGCAGCAGCGGTTCACCGCCTGTCAGCGTCACATTCTTGATCGCAGTTTCTTTAATGTAACGGTAAATGTCGTCTTCTGACATGCTGGTAAAGGCAGCATTTTCTGTGTTTGCCCATGCGGTGTCACAGTAGGAACAGGCGAGATTACAGCCTTTAAACCTGATAAAGACAGCCAGCTGACCGGCTGAAGGGCCTTCGCCGTTGATGCTCACAAAGCGTTCAACCACTTTATACTGTGCCATGAGGGTCCTCCTCATAGGAAGCGGCATTCGCAGGTGTTTCATAGACTGTAGCGGATTTGACCTGATAGCCCTTGAGCGTCATCCTGTCATAAAAATATTTCGAAAACCTTTCGGCGGTAGGGCGGAAATCGACTTCAACAACATGAAAAGCCTCGTCGATCAAAGCGGTTAACGTTGAGGGTTTTAAAGAACCCTTTTCAATAATGAGCGCGTGGTCAAAAAAATCGACCTCTGCTTTGATGTCCTTCTTGAGCTTTGAAAAATCGACGATCATGCCATCTAACGCCTCATCTGTGTTCAGGGTAGGGCTCATGATTTCAACGATCACGCGCCAGCGGTGCCCGTGGATATGGCGGCATTTGCCTTCGTAATTCGCCAGGAAATGGGCCGAATCAAAGCTGTGTTCTGATTTTAAATAATACACGGCGTACTTCATCCTTTCGATAATATTAAGTTTGGAGAACAAAAATGACTGCAGCACGCATTTCCCGGGCTAAACGCAAAAAAAGGAAGCATAAACTATGCCTCCTTAAATATCGTTTCCAAAAAAACAATATAAAGCTATGCCCTAGTTTTGTTTATAGACAGGATGGTGCCAATGAACTGTCTTTGTTCGATTCCTAAGAAGTATACCATCAGTGGCAGGGAGAGGGCAAGTGTTGTTTGGTGTGGGTGGTGATTTCATATTCGGGGATGTTGTATTGAAAAAATTCGTGATAGTTTTTGAAGCCGTGTAACAAAATGTGGGTTTCAAACGTTATATTGAACAAAAGAAGGGAATGTAGTAATTACGAGTGACATTGTCTTATGTTTTGAACGTTTTTTTATTTTCGTATTCAAAAAAATAGAATTGGAGGTCGAGAAATGCTGACAGACTATGCCTACACGCTCCCCATGATCTTTCTGGTAATTTTCGTCGAATATAAGAAAAAGCTATTCCTGCGAGAGGCGAGTATGAAGGATGTGACCGTCCGCAACATTAAACCAAATCTAATCCGCTTAAAAACCTATGCGTATTATGTTTTTGCTTTGTTATTCACTTTGCTATACAAAGACGCTGCTGTGGCAGTTCGAGAAAATGTCGATCCAAGGTTTATTGGACCGCTGATTTCGTCCTTTGTTCTGATCTTTATGGTGGTGTCGCTGTTCCTGCTTAGAATTAATAAGGACTTCTATATCAAAGAGAATGTGATCCATTTCTTTTACAAAGGTAATGTGCGCGTTCCTGAAGGGGTTAAAGCTGAAGAACTATCAACCGGAAAAGACTATACAACCGTTCGTCTGTTGGAAAATTCGGGGCTGGTTGAGAAGCAAGACAGAATAAAATTACATGTTTACAGCGAAAATAGAGCGCTGTTCTATCAATACATTTCACACACTGCGAGGTCATGATGGCAACCTTTTTTGAAAGATATCAGAAACTGAATATTGACGGCTCTAAAGTTGGCTTGGCCCGAGGTGATGGCGAAAGTCACTACTTCTGTACGCCCAAAGGCGCAAAAGTGATTGGCTGGGCGGGTGCCGATGGGATCCACTACTGCCTCGTGCGCGGTTTCGGCAACATGGTGTTTGCCGTCAACCCTATGAGTACTCCGGGAAACTATGTGCATCCGGTGGCGAAAAATTTTAAGGACTTCCTGCGGCTCTTATTGGCATGTGGCGATACAGCGGTATTGGATCAGGCCAGTTACATGGATCAGACACAGTTTGATGCCTTTTTGCAGGACAATCCTTTCACCGCTGAGCAGCTGGCGTTTCTGGATGTCATCAGGGATGATCTGCGGCTCGACCCTATGGACGAACCGTATGCCTATATAAAAGCCCTGCAAGCAAATTTTGATTACAGACGCATCAAATATTCGGAGAATTACTATGAGTGGGTTCCGGCAGAGCCAAAGCTCCCCGAATGGAAAGTCTACTTTGAAGGCAACTTTTGGGGGCATCATGGCCGCGAAAGAGCCGGCAAGGAAATTGCCCTGAATAAACAGTTTGTCTGGGGCGAAGAAGTTTGGCAGATCCCGGCAATGTACAGCTGCAGTAAGGGCATAGTCATTGACTTTTGTGCGCAGGTTCCGGCTGAGCGAATCCGTTCCTTTGTGGACAAGTATCAGCTCTCTGTTGAGAATGATGGCGCTGACTTTTCAGAGGTTCAGCGGATGCAAATTGACGCAGAAAACCCGCTGAGCATTCATGTGAACCCAAAAATTGTGCTGAACGGCACAGTCGTGTCAATGGCCCATGGCAGTGGCGTGTCGTGGAATCCCTGCTTTCCGGAGGATAGCGATCTTGTGGCAAAAAGTGTGATTCAGCATTACGGTTTAGATCCTGCTTGTGGCTGGGCTATCTGGCGCTATGCTTTTCCCTGGATGACGAAACGTAAGCCCTTGATCAAGGCGCTTGGCGCAAAACTCTCCCAGGAGCCTGCTACAATAATGGGGCCGCTTTTCAATGTATCAGAACCTGGTGAACGCCTTGTGTTCACACACCCGAGCACCGGTGTACTGCATACACTTACGGTCGAGGCCTATGAAAGACAGACTGTTGAACGTGAGCATTTTGGCTGCCAAAATCATGAATTTCCAACGCATTTTAACATTATGACTTACTCACTCACGCCTGCTTTAACTGAGAGTGCCTTCTCAGTTGCTGATTGCGACCGTTCCGACCGACCCAGGCAGAAGCGCGGAGGCCTCAACGAGCCACTGGCAGACAATAGCGCGTCTATAGGGATTATTGGCGGCGCAGATGGTCCTGCTGCCATTTGTTTAGGCAGCAGTTCCCAGAGTAAGTCACGCACAGCCTGCTCTGCGTTACGCTTTGAACCTGTAGACGAGGTGGCGTGGCAGTTGGTATTTTATGAAAAAAGGCGCGAGGATGTGATGGTGGCGTTGTTGTGAACTTAAAACTCAGAGGTAATGAGGATGACAGTTAGCTGCTAATCAGCAGTATTGACACTTAGACGTTTTGTAAGAGAATGAATTAGGTGATATAATATCCATGTAGAGAAACACTGAAGAATTCAATTCCTGGAGCGGAATGCAAAAGCAGTAAAAGTCTTAATTGAGGAGGTCAACAATGAATTCTATTGATGAAATAATGAATGCGTTGAACTCTAATATGAGCTCTATCAAGAAATTCCACGTGAAGAAAATCGGGGTATTCGGTTCATTTGTACGTGGCGAGCAGACTGATACCAGCGATATTGATATATTGGTCGAATTTGAAGATAACCAGGAAACACTTGATAATTACATGGATTTGAAATTTTATCTTGAGGATCTCTTTGCGAGACGCGTTGACGTAGTTATATCAAGCGTGATTAAAGAAGTGTTAAAAAAATCGATCGTGGAGAGTGTGAAATATGCAAAGGGAGCTTAAAGCATACTTTGAGGACACGTTAAACGCGATTGAAAAAATTGAGAGATACACATCAGGGATGAGCAAAGAAGATTTAAACCATAATGATATGGTTTTAGATGCTGTCGTAAGAAATTTAGAAATTATTGGTGAAGCGGTTAAGAAAATCCCAATTGAAGTTAGGGTGGAGTATTGTGATATTCCGTGGAGAAAAATTGCGGGGCTGAGGGACATACTCATTCATGAATATTTCGGAATTAACATCAATATAATTTGGGATGTTGTAGAAAATAAATTAAGTCCATTAAAGAAGACTATGACGGAATTGCTAAATGATTATTCATAAATAAGACTAAAAAAATCAATTTTGGTGAATTTGAATATTATCCAATGAAAAACCAAAAATTGTGTCCCCACCACCAGACCGTTCCGTAGTCGCGACCTTCGTAAGCGGCTCGCAAACGCAGGGCGTATGACAGGGAATAGTCTCATCCGATGAGTGAACTATCTAATGAAAAAAGACCATGACACCGTCATGATCTTTTTTTATGCCCAAACTTATCACTTCATCAGCCCCAAATAATTATCCTTGGTAATGCTTCTATCATACAGAACATAGCCCGGTTCAATATTAAACTGATAATAAGACATTGTGAAATGGAGGTGTGGTCCGGTGGAGAAGCCCGTTGATCCAACGGTTCCAATTAACTGCCCGCGTTCTGCAATGTCCCCTTCTGCAACATTTAATTTATCAAGATGAAAGTAAACGCTGAACAGCCCTTCACCGTGGTCAATGACAATGGTGTTGCCGGTTAAGATCAGCGGCATTGCCAGGGTTACCCTGCCTCTGTTGGTTGATAGGACTTCAGCGCCACGAGGCGCAGCAATGTCAATACCGGAGTGTCTGTAAGCCGTTAGAGCGCCGTTGACAGAACGCGACTCACCAAATTCAGTGGAAAGTCTGCCTATAGTTGGCAGGACAAAAGGCTCTGAATAATACTTTGTCGTTGATGACGATTCCCGCGAAGGGTTGAAATACTTGCTGTATTCGGCGTAAGCTTCATCGTTTCTTGTGCTGGATTCAATGCTGGGATCCACCGTCAGCTTTTGTACTCTGAAATCCCTTGAAACGATTTCAATAGTTTTTGTTGTAATGACGCCTGTTTCAGAATGAGTAAATTCAAGGCTGTGTTTGCCAGGTGCTGTACTGTAGTTGGTTGGGATAACCCCTTGGATCACGCTGTCATGATGATACCATTTGAAATCTGAATACAAGTCTTGAACCAGTGATAGTTCAGAAGGGCTGTCTGCATGATATACAGATAGCTTTAGTACATCCCCCTGTATGAGTTTGTTTTTTGAAAGCACAATATTCAGGGGGAGATTGTCATCTGTGATAATGCCCAGCTTTACGAGCAGTTTATAGGACAATACTGCAGCCTGTGCCCGGCTGGCATATTGTTTAGGTGCAAAGCTGCCATCCGGATAACCGGATATAAAATCCAGTGCAACGGACGCAGTGGCGTTCTCGTAATAACGGGGGGATACTGTCCCAAGGTCACTCAATCTCGAGCTTGCTGCATTGAGGACTATAGGATCCAGCAGTCTTCCGGAGTTAATGTAGGCATTGACGACAATACTGGCCATTTCTTCTCTTGATATGTTCATGTTAAAGGTGGCGTCATCCATATTCCCGTATTCATTCGGGAGGATGAGACCGCCTTCAAGAGCCGCTTCAATAAAGGGCTGTCCCCAGTACTCACCTTGTAATGGACTGCGTAAATTAATCCCTTGTGAATTGACAATGATTGCAATAAACTCAATTCTTTTAATAGTGTCATTGGGTTTGAAGGTGCCGTCCGGATAACCAGAAACCGCATTGTATTTTGAAACCATTTCGACATAGGACTTTGCCCAGTGGTTCTCAATGTCGCAAAAATTCGCCGCAATGGAGGATGCTCCGGCAGTTAAAGTGGATCCAGCAATAACCGCAATAGTCAGAATCAAAGTGAAGATTTGATTTTTATAGTTATATGACATTTGTTGTCCTCCTTTCATAGAGGTTCAGAATGTATTTTTCAACATATTCAGGATAACTTGATTAAATAGCCGCGCACACCCGTGACTTCAGTCGTGGGTGTGCGGTGTCTTATGTATACTTATGAATTATATGTATTTGGAAGTTGTTGGAGATTCGTAATGTGTGGTTTTTTTGCATACGGATACAGGGTTAAAAATCGCATCAAAAAATGGATCCTGAATAACAAGGGTAAATTGATTTTTCTTATAATCCAACAGCCCTTCACGTTTTAATTTACTTAATTCATTCGAAAGGGCACTGCGGTTAACACAGAGAAATGAAGCCATTTCTTCACGTGTGAACGGAATGGTAAAGCTAGGTGTGTTTTGTCTGCGAGCTTGCATTGAAAGATAGGTCATCAACCTGCCGCGCAAGCTATTTTGAGACAGTATAGCGTTTCTGTAATAATTTCGCATGTTAATTTGTGAGATATGCGTGAGTAAGTGGCTAACAATTTTACTCCGCTCTGATTCGATGATATTCCCGGGCTCTAAGAATAAAGAAGCAGGGAAAAAGATCACTTTTGACGCAGTTGCTGAGAGTACAGAATACGGAGCCTTCTTTGTTTTAGTACAAATGAGATCACATCCCAGAATATATGAAGGGAGCAGTTTGTCAACAAGGCTGATGCTACCATCGTAGAAGACTTGTATTGTGTGCAAATTGCCCTCCAAAATGATACCTATGCTATTTATTGGTTTTAAGAGCTCAATGACACATTCCTTAGGATTGAAACTTCTAATATTGGAATGCGGCATTAATGAGTGTTTTATAGTTGAAGATGATAGATCCTGAAAAAGTTTCGTTTGAGTTAAAATTGTAATAATATCTTCCAACGGTTCTTACCTCCTCCCCAAATCATTGAGCATGGTTTAATTAAATTTATCAGAAGTATGTTGTTTAAACAACATACTTTATTGTTTTTCTCCTGTATTGTTGAAACTGATGGGATGACAAGGAGGTTTTTTTTATGTTTAGTTCAAAAATATATAGTGTTTTTAAAAAAACTATATTTTTATCAATTTTCGTATTAATAGCCGGGAATGCTTTAACCGGATGCTCTCAAAGCACAGCACCAAAAGAAAGTGCTTCTGCACAAAATGCGACATCTGAAAAAGATATCAGCCTAGATGTTGCGGTAGAGTATACTGACCACGCAGCCGCTTTCTATTATGCCCAGGGCAAAAATCTTTTTTCTGGGACTGGAATAAAAATTAATGATGTCAAAGTATATGCCAGCGGCGTAGGAGTGGCAGCAGCCTTTACCAAAGGCGGATTTGATGTCAGTTATATGTGCTTGGTCCCTGCGATTTTTACTTATGCCAATGGGGGTGTTCCTATAAAAATTATTGCTGGTACCCATAAGAACGGTTATGGGCTGATAGTAAATAGTGCTAAAATCCAAGAACTAAGCGATCTTGAAAAGACAGGAATCAAAATAGCCAATGGTCCCGAGGGAACCTCGACAGATTTTTTGCAAAAGCTATTAATTGAAAATAAAAATATAGATTCTGAAAAAATTATGTCCAATACGGTACGGATGAATGCGGCTAAACAGCTTATGGCCCTGCGTAGCGGGAAAGTCGATGCCATCTTTGTTCCCGAACATTTTGCAACGTTGGCCGCTTCTTTCCCCAGCATGAAAATGCTCCTGAAAAGCACTGACATATGGCCAGATATGCAGGGAAGCGTACTTGTGGTGACTGAGGAGTTGTTAAAGAATCAGCCAGAGACTGTAGAAAAATTGAAAGAAATCAATAAAAATAGCATTCAGCTCATGAATGAAAATCCGCAGGCCGCGGCTGAGATAGTAGCCCAAAATTTAAATATTAACCAAATGATGGTCAAAGAAGAGACGCAAAGTCCGGAAGCAAACCTGGAAGTAACCTCAGAAATCGCTGCTGCTTCAATGAATAATTTAATAATGACACCGGAGATCAGCATAGAAGAGGTGCAAGCCGTTATAGACAAGATGTACGCTATGGGCTATTTAACGAAATCTTTTGACGCAAAAGAAATTATGGCAGTTGATTGAGGATAAGGGTGATCAGCTAGAGATGAAGCAAAATATATTAAAAAATAACTTATTACATCTTTTGCCCATTACATTATTTCTTGTCCTATGGGAAATAGCGGGACAGACTGCCCAAACACCTTTGTTTCCGCCATTGAGCAAAGTTATAGAAGCATTTGGTTCACTCTTGCGTAATGGTATGTTTCTTAAAGGTATAGTGGCAAGTTTTGGAAGAGTCCTTATCGGCTATATTCTTGGGAGCTCGGCCGGCTTGTTTGTTGGGATCATAATGGGTGTTAATAAAACGGCAGAGCGCAGTCTAAGACCGCTGATCAGCATTCTGTTTCCTATCCCGACTTTAGGATGGCTTCCGTTGTTAATGTTGTGGATTGGCATCAATGAGGCATTACCGGTTGCCCTTATCTTCATCTGTGCTTTCTTTCCGGTTTCCTACAATACTTTGACCGGAATAAAAGAGGTGAAAGAGGAATATATTAAAGCCGCTCGTACGCTTGGAGCATCTTCTTGGTATACCCTTTGGCATGTCATACTGCCAATGGCTTCTCCAAATATTTTTACAGGCTTGCGCCTGGAGTCGGGAATGGTATGGCGGACGGTCATTGCAGCGGAAATGTTTGCAATACCCACAGGAATTGGAGCCCTGCTGATGAACGCGGAAAGTTTGATCCGGGTAGATGTTATTATGGTCTGTTTAGTTGTGTTATCCATAATGTGTTCAACTTTTGAGCGTTTCTTCCTGTGGCTGGAACGCAGAACAACTGGTGCCTGGAGGTAAAAATGTCATATATTAGCCTTGAAAATATTACTACACCATACTGTTTGGAAAATGTAAATCTGAATATTGAAGCTGGTGAAATCATGGCGGTGCTGGGTTTTACCGGTGCGGGCAAGAGCACGCTGCTCAATGTGATTGCAGGTTTGACTGAATACAAGGGTGACGTTTATTTCAATCAAAATAACATGAACCACATACGTACAGAAAGGCGTAATGTAGGTTATCTGCTTCAGGATATTTATTTGTTTCCCCATCTCAATACATTCGATAATATAGCCTTTGGTTTGCGTGCCGGCGGTTATCCGGATGATGAAATAAAAGAAAAAATTGATTCAATCTTGCATCTTTTGAATATAACCCATTTGAAAAAACGTTATCCGAAGGATCTCAGCGGTGGCGAAAAACAACGGGTTGGATTAGCAAGATCCATCATCATAGAACCTAAGATTTTGCTTCTGGATGAACCGTTGTCAAGCCTAGACCCTTCTACTGCCAGAAGCATTCGAAAAGAATTAAAAGTACTACAAAAACGTTTGAATTTGACGATACTCTATGTTACTCATGATTTTGCTGAGGCTAAGGAACTTGCAGATAGAATTGTTGTGATAACAGAAGGCCAAATAAAGCAGTTGGGTTCTGTTCATGATATTTTTAATCTACCCGCTGAAGAGATAAGGGAGTTCATATCAGCTGCAATTTCAGTTTAATATTTGCAAATTTCTTTGCTGTTTTGCGTTTGATTCAATAGAAATTCAACAACAATTTGTTAGTTATACATCAAATAAAAAAGGAGCTTAAACATGAAAGAGAAAAATATTCAACCGTTTTTTAACCGTTTGCAAAAAGAGTTTGAAAAGTTAGTTGACGAATTTCAGCTCAGACAGACTGAGGTGAAGGTAAAGGCATCCTTATTGACTCCCGAAGAAGCCATAGGATCAACAAAACGCCAAGACTATGTACTTCTAAAAGGAAAAGAACGGTTGCTCGAAGCCACCGTAATGGGATGTAAGGGCCAGGCATTTACTAGCGCGCAAGGGAACTTTGAGTGCACTTTAGAAGATGTGTTAGCATTGCCATTAGCAGACGATTTTCAGCGGGCCATATATATTGCTGCACTCAATGCCATCGTCTGTTACGCAGGTAAAGCAGATCAGACTATTCACTGCAGGAACGAAGGGCTGGAATTATGTGCTCAGCAAACTGCGACTTATTTCAATGATAATTACAGCGGTTTACGTATTTTGATGATAGGCTATCAGCCTGCATTGGCTGAAGCCTTGTATAAAATTGGTAATTCGTTGATTGTACTTGATTTAGATCCTGAAAACATAGATAAAACCAAAAATGGGGTACTTATTAAGAATGGCGCTGAAGGATTGGAAGAATACATTGCAGACAGTGACGTTATCTTTGCTACCGGCAGTACAATTTGCAATGACACTATTGATAAGTTGTACAATGCTTCCATACCACTGGTGTTATTTGGCACAACTGGGGCCGGAGCCGCGGCGTTACTGGGGATAACCAGGTTTTGTCCAGAGGCGACCTGCGGAAAATGTAGCTAATTTAACTTTCTCACACCAATAAACCAAGCAAACGATTGATATGACTAGGCTACGAATGAAGCCAATTGACTGGTAGACGTGAAATAAGCTGTTTTGGACGTTCGAGGTACACTCTTTTTGGGAACATCTACAATAATTGATAAAATGCACCCTTCCCATCCAAATGTACAACGATTTGAAGGATGGGGAGGGTGCATTTTTGTGTGGGAGAGTGTAGGCTGCGAAATAATAACATGTGCAATTAACATTTATTCCCTATTGCATCATGATTATCCATCCAATTTATATCATTTAACACGATAGACCATATCAAGGAAAAAGCTATGCACGTTAGTGTCTGAGGTTAGCTCCGGATGAAAGGAGGTGACCACCATGTTGCCTTGTTTGGCGGCTACAATATGGTTGTCAACTTTGGCCAGTACCTCGACGTCTTTCGATGCCTGTGCGATATAGGGTGCCCGGATAAAAACCATAGGGACATCTTTCATGTCGCCAAATTCTCCGCGGATGCTGAAGCTGCCAAGCTGTCGGCCGTAAGCGTTTCGCCTGACCTCAATGTCCATGGTGCCCAGATGGACTTTTGAGTCGTTGTTGATGGATTTTGCCAGCAGAATCATGCCGGCGCAGGTCCCCATAACAGGCATGCCCTCCTTGATAAGCTGTTGTAAGTCGTCGAAGATGTCAAGTTCATGAAGCAGCTTACCCATGACCGTACTCTCCCCACCCGGCAAGATGATGCCATCAAGGTGATGGGCGGGCAAGTCGCTTTTCTTTCTGATTTCGATTCCGATTGCGCCTAGCCTCTGCACCATTTGGATGTGTTCAGCGAAGGCACCTTGAAGAGATAAGACACCAATAGTTTTTTTCATCAGGCACCTCGCTGGGCCATAAGCAATTCAATTTCCTGTTCGTTGATGCCGACCATGGCTTCGCCTAAATCCGCGGATAGATCCGCCAGCATTTTATGGTCGTTGAAGTTCGTGACGGCCTTTACAATGGCTTGGGCGCGTTTCTCAGGATTGCCGGATTTAAAGATTCCGGAGCCTACAAAGACACCCTCCGCGCCAAGCTGCATCATGAGTGCCGCATCTGCTGGAGTGGCCACGCCGCCTGCCGCGAAATTGACTACTGGAAGCTTTCCGTGATCGTGGACATATTTCGCCAAAGCATAAGGCACCTGCAATTCTTTTGCCGCATGAAAGAGTTCATCCTCAAGCATGCTTTGAAGCCTTCGGATTTGCTGCTGGATCAGTCTCATATGACGAACGGCTTGTACCACATCTCCAGTTCCGGGCTCGCCTTTGGTTCGGATCATGGCAGCGCCCTCGGCAATTCTTCTCAGGGCTTCTCCCAGGTCTTTGGCACCACAGACAAAGGGGACGCTAAATTTTGATTTATTGATATGATAAGTGTCATCTGCGGGTGAAAGGACTTCACTTTCATCAATAAAGTCAATTTCAATGGCCTGCAGGATTTGAGCTTCCGCGAAATGACCAATACGCACTTTGGCCATAACAGGAATAGAAACGGCTTGCTGGATGCTTCGAATCATCACAGGATCGCTCATTCTCGATACACCACCTGCGGCCCGAATGTCAGCGGGGATTCTTTCCAGAGCCATGACCGCGCAAGCGCCGGCTGCCTCGGCAATCCGTGCTTGTTCAGGTGTCGTAACATCCATAATGACGCCGCCCTTCAGCATCTGGGCCAGGTTTTTGTTGAGTTCATAGCGATTGTTCATAACTGTCATCTCCTCCTCGTGTGCTTGACAATGTAGTAGCATTGGCACTATTATAGGGGGAAACTGACCTTGTTATAAGGATCAGATATCGATATGTTGATGGTACCAGATGAGAGGGTGATAGCTTTGGATCTTTTAACGCTGACCTTTGAAGCGGGTGGCAAAGTCCCGCTGTATGAACAGCTTTATTCTTACATAAAATCAGAAATTCAGTCCGGTAAGATTATTCAAAACACGAAGCTTCCTTCCAAAAGAAAGCTCTCGACACATTTGAACGTCAGCCAAAATACCATTCAGGCAGCCTATGATCAGTTGATTGAAGAGGGCTATATTCTATCCAAAGAGAGGTATGGCTATTACGTCAGCAAGCTTGATCATATGCTCAATTTGCCGGGACAGGAAGGGTACCGCGCACCGAAGCAGATCCGTTCTCCCTATGAGGTCGAACATGACTTTTCATACCTCGGTGTGGATGAACAGAGTTTTCCATATGCAGCCTGGCGTAAACTCTCAAAAGATGCGATCAATGAGTATGACAAGACGCTGCTGAAGCTGGGGCACCCTCAGGGACAAAGCGATTTGCGTCAGTGTATTGCAGAATATCTGCATCAATCAAGAGGTGTCAACTGCACACCGGATCAAATCATCATCAGCGCAGGAACTGAGTTTCTGTTCAATATACTGATTCAATTGTTAGACAGAAACAGCATCTATGGTCTCGAGAATCCGGGTTATGAAAAATTGTTCATGGTATTTTCCAGTCATGGCGTGAAGTTTAGGCCTGTGAAGATTGATGAGGAGGGGATGATTCCAGGTGAGATCCAGAAGACTAAGGTCGATATTGCCTGCCTGACCCCAGCCCATCAGTTTCCTACCGGTGTCATCATGCCCATCAACAGGAGAATACAGCTGCTGAACTGGGCCAATGAAAGTCAGCAGCGTTATATCATTGAGGACGATTATGACAGTGAATTCAAATTTAGCGGCAAACCCATCCCAGCCATGCAAGGCCTCGACACCAATGAAAAGGTCATCTACATGGGGGCGTTTTCAAAATCCTTCTCTCCGGCGATACGCGTCAGCTATATGGTGCTGCCTTCACATCTTCTCAAAAAGTACCATGAACATCTGTCCTACTTTAATTGTCCTGTGCCGATAGTCGTTCAAAAAATGCTCTCCAGCTTCATACAAGACGGTTATTTTGAACGGCATCTGAATAAAATGCGGACGATCTACCGAAGGAAAAGAGAGCTGATCGTCCAGACGATTCAAGCGTCAGGTTATGATATTGAAGTGTTAGGCGCGGATGCCGGACTGCATCTGCTTCTCAGGGTAAATAACGGCATGACTGAAGCACAACTGGTCAACAATGCTTTAGAAAAAGGCTTCAAGGTCTACGGAATCTCTAAATACTACCGCGATGACAGCAATTTAAGTAAACGGCCGCTGGTTATTGTTGGTTATGCCGCTATGACGGAAGTTGAGTTATCAAAGGCAGTAAGGAAGCTGATCCAGGTTTGGTTTTAACAAGCATCATGGTCTTAAGGTGAATTGAGTACAAAAAGTAAAAACGCTCTGAACCATCAATATTGGTTTCGAGCGTTTTCTCTTTTGTGCCGATGGACGCGCAATGAATCTCTTTATTTCGTCTTACCTTGTTCCTTTTCCAGCGCAGCCTTACAATAACCCATACATTTTTTGATCCACTCAATGGCGTATTCTTCCCTCATAATAGCGCTCTCCAGCACGATAAAATCTCCGAAGCGGTCTGTATCATGAGGCGGGACACCCTCCGGGTATTGCTCCATGGTTTTGTTAAGAATTGACAAGCGTTTCTCGTGCTGGATCAGTTGGCTTTCCAACAGGTGAATCCGGGATTCCAGATCCAGGTTGTTGCTGAAGTACATGCGAAGACGAAAAATATCTTTTGGTGTTTTTTCCAAAGGCTCATCCTTATGAAGCCATTTGAGCAGTTCCAGCTGACCTTTTTCAGTGATGGTATAACGCTTTTTCTCCAGAATATCGCCGCTGATTTCAACGTCGAAGACGACGAGGCCTTCGTCCAGCAGCTTTTTCAGCTCGGGATAGATTTGACTGTGCTTGGCGTTCCAGAACTGGCCCAGCTCATAATCAAATTCCTTGCCAATTTCATATCCGGTCATGGGTCTGCGATTTAATAAACCCAGTACAGCAAATTTCAATGTTCTCATAGGGATCCCTCGATATCCATGAATTATTGATGCTCTTAAGTCGCTGCAGATCAGCAGCTTCAAGCTACAAGACTACCTTAACATAGTGCATTGATGTTGACAAGCAGACATGTTCTGCAATAGGGATAAAATAAAACAGGTATAACAAAACATATAAATGTTGACATGTTTGACGTTGCTGTGGTACAAATAACGCAGAGTGTGATAAAAATAACAAAATGTTTGAGGAGGATGTTTAATGAATTTCACAAGGAAAAGATGGGTCATTCTCATCGCAAGCTGCTTTATTAATCTGTGTGTGGGTTCTTTATACGCATGGAGTGTGTTTTCCGCGCCCATGGCGGAGTATTTGAATCAATTAAACGGTTCAGCGCTGACACCGGCGAACCTGGCGATCGTATTTGTCATAGCGAACTCAGTTGGCCCAATCACCATGATTTTTGGCGGACGCATCAATGACCTGTTTGGTCCAAAGAAAGTCATTTTCTTAGGGGGACTCATGTTTGGAGGCGGCATGATCCTGTCCGGTTTCGCTCAAAATGTTCAGCATTTGATCTACAGCTACAGCATCATTACCGGCCTTGGCCTGGGCATGGTGTACGGTTGCACGATCAGCAGCTCGGTGAAGTTTTTCCCTGACAAACGTGGCTTTGTTGGCGGCGTAACGACAGCCCTATTTGGACTCAGCTCAGTGATTATCCCACCTATTGCGGCTGCTATCATAGCGGCGGCGGGACCAACCTCCGCGTTTAAGATCATAGGGACAGCATTTTTAATTATTGTATGCAGCAGCGCTTTTTTCATGGAAAAGTGTCCGCCGGATTTTGTTCCGGAGGGTTGGACTCCACCAGTTGGAGTTAAAGGTACCTCTTTGAAAGTGAACAAGGATTGGAAAGCTATGATGCGCAGCCCTGAGTTTTATGTCATGATTTCACTGCTGATTTGCGGCGCCTTCGCGGGTTTAATGTGCATTTCTCAAGTCTCTCCGCTGGCGAAGAAAATGATAGGCATGTCAACTGCAGGCGCGACGGCGGCTATTTCGACATTAGCCCTGTTCAATGCCTTTGGCAGGATTGCGGCGGGCGTGATCTCTGACAGGATTGGCCGGGTGAACACCCTGGCAGCAGCCTGCGTCCTTTCCATGGGCGGCCTCAGTTTCCTTTACATATCAGGCAGTGGCAGCATCATGACGTTCTATGTGGGCATCTCCATCATTGGACTCAGCTTTGGCTCCTTCATGGGCGTGTTTCCGGGCTTCACGGCGGATCAGTTTGGCGCGAAAAACAACAGTGTGAATTATGGGATCATGTTTGTGGGCTTTGCCCTCGCCGGCTATTTTGGCCCAACCATCATGAACAGCATTTCAAAAGCAGACGGCAGCTATCAGCGGGCATTCCTGGTGGCCATAGGGTTCAGTCTGGCAGGGCTTGCGCTGACCTTGATCTATAAGCTCGTCACGAAGAAAGCCAGCGTTCAACCCAGCAGAATCACTGCATAATCAGGAAGATAGGAGGGCATTGACCATGATCAGAAAGTATCCAAATCTTAGTAAACCCATTCAAATTGGAAATGTACATTTTAGAAATCGCATGTTCGGAGCGCCTATGGGCGGAACAGATATCACAGCGGATTGTACGATTGGGCGCGCTTCCACAGCCTTTTATGAGCTCAGAGCCAAAGGCGGCGCGGCTTCCGTGACGGTGAGTGAGTTGGTGGTTCATCCGGAAACGGAAGGGTCACACATGTATCATTTGGATCTGCAGACGGTGGGCGCGCTGTCCAGCTTTACCTACACCGCGGACGCCATCAGACGTCACGGCGCCATTGCCAGTGTGGAGCTGTCCCACTCAGGCCAGTATGCGGGCACCTATCTGACAGATAAAGATAAGAAAAAGGGGCTCAATCAGTGGGGGCCAAGTGACGGGGTGCGGCCTGACGGGCTTGAAGTCAAGGCGCTTACGGAAGCTATGATCGCGGAGATTGTGGAAGCCTATGGCACCAGCGCCGCGCTGGCGAAACGGGCCGGCTTTGAAATGGTGATGGTCCACGGCGGCCATGGTTGGCTGATCAATCAGTTCCTGTCCCCTTATTTCAATAAGCGGACGGATCACTATGGCGGAAGCCTGGAAAACCGAGTCCGGTTTGCTCAGGAAGTTCTGGACAGCGTCCGAAAAGCTGTAGGTCCTGGCTTTCCCATTGAATTTCGAATGAGCGGTTCAGAACTGTTTGATGGCGGCTATGACCTCACTGAGGGGATTGAAATTGCCAAACTTCTGGAATCCAGGATTGACCTGCTTCATGTGTCGGCAGGCACCTACCAGCGGGGATTTGGCGTGACCCATCCGTCCATGTTCCTGCCACATGGGAGCAATGTGTATCTTGCAGCGGAGATTAAAAAGCATGTGAGTGTCCCTGTTGCGACCATCGGCGGGCTGAATGATCCGAAGATGATGGAAGAAATTATTGCTACCGGAAAAGCGGATATTGTTGAAATGGCAAGGGCGCTGCTGGCGGACCCTGAGCTGCCAAAGAAGGTTATGACCAACCGGGATGACCACATCATTCACTGCCTCCGCTGCTTCACCTGTATGGCGGAGCGGGCTATGACCGCGACGCGGCGTTGTGCGGTCAATCCGTTGATAGGCAGGGAACTGGACGGAATGGAAATCCTGCCTGCGGCAAAATCGAAGAAGGTGCTGGTGGTGGGCGCTGGCCCGGCCGGCCTTCAAGCGGCGCTGACAGCCGCGCGCAGAGGGCACAAGGTCGTGCTCTGTGAGAAGGGTGATGAGGTCGGCGGCATTCTGGTGGGTGAACAGGCGATCCCCTTCAAGCACGAGATGTACAAGCTGGGCGTCACCCTTGGAAAGCTGGCGGAAGAGGCTGGTGTGGAAATCAGGCTCAATACCGAAGTGACGAAGGCTTACGCGGATCAGGAAAACGCGGATGCCATCCTTTTGGCGCCCGGTTCTGCACCTATCCTGCCGCCAATTCCGGGGCTGGACGGAGAAAATGTCATTGTGGTGAATGACCTGCATCACCGGCAGGATCAAGTGAGCGATCAGGTTGTCGTTCTTGGTGGTGGCCTGGCGGGCTGCGAGGCGGCGATCCATTTTGCGCGTGAGGGCAAACAGGTGCATTTGGTGGAAATGCGGGCGGAGCTTGCGCCAGATGCCAATATTCGGCACCGTCCCATCCTGCTTGGTGAGATTGAGGCGCGCGGCATTAAGGTGCTTACCGGTCACAAGGCAGTACGTGTCCAGCCGGAGGGCCTGGCTTGCCTGGACGGTGAGGGCAGGGAGGTGCTGGTGCCGGGGACTTCTGTTATTTGCGCCGCAGGGCAGCGTCCACGCCGCGATGTCGTGAACGCACTTTGGGACAGCGCTCTGGAAGTGGCTCAAATTGGCGACTGCGTCAAGGCGTCGACCATTACAACGGCCATTTATCAAGGGCATCATGCGGCGATGGACTTGTAAGCTTTGCTTTACTGACGCGTCAAGAAGCTGCGAACGAAAGCGACAGGCATGACGGTACGTCAGCAAAAACGTTAAGGACAATTGGATGTGAATAGAGAAGACCATCGGCAAACTCAGTCACTTAAGCACTCAGAAAAAGCTTTAGGACGTTGCCGATGGTCTTTTATTGTCTTCAAAGATGGCAGGTTTGCAGCTGTATTTTTGACCTAATTTAGTATAAGATATAAACATAACCAGGAGGTGGCCTATGAATTCCAAAATAGAAAGATTAAAAAAAAATTGGGAATCGTATGTTTTAAACGGAGAATTATCTGGAGACACACGGCCATGTGTAAAGGAAGCCTGGGACCGCTGCATCGCTTTGGATGTTGATTACAATGATGGTTTTGGACAAATTATATCCAATGAAGAACTTAAAGAGCGGCTCGTTAAGAATGAAAATCTCATTAAGATAGCAGCTCCAATAATGGAAAATATCTATACAATCATCAAAAATACAAGTTTCAGTATTGTCTTGTCAGATGGCGAGGGTGTGCTCATCCATGTCATTGAGAATGAAAGTATTCATAATAAACACAGCAACTTAAAATTTTTTCTTGGGACACACTGGGATGAGGCGAATGTGGGTTCTAATGCTATTGGAACCGCACTCGCTAGAAAAGAAGCTATTCATATGAAAGGCGCAGAACATTATTGTCTCTCACATCATCCTTGGACATGCTCAGCCGCAATAATCAGAGACCCGTTTGGGAAAATCATAGGATGTCTCGACATATCAGGGAGTGTTGAAGACGAACATATTCATACTTTTGGTATTGTTACTACTGCTGCTGCAATAATTGAAAAGCAATTAAATTTAATGGCTTCTTATCAGTTGATAAATACAGCAATCAACTCTGTCATGGATGGTTTTTTTGTTATAGACAATTCTTTTAAAATACTTCACATAAATGATAAAATGGCAGAACTCTTGGGGATCAAAAGGGAAGATCTAATGGGCTTAGATCTGAGGGATATATTCAAGGATATCAATATTCAAAATGAAGTTTTGAACTTAGGAAAAAATATAAAGTTGAATGATTATACAATCAATTTTAAACGAACAAAATTGGAATGCATGATCATCATTTCGCCTACAATTATTGATAATCAAGTGAGTGGCGCAGTATTTCTGATTAAGGAAGCTGCCAATGTGAGACGAGAGGTATCAAAACTTGCGGGTTTTAGTTCTGGATACACCTTTGATGATTTGATTACCTGTGATGACAATATGCAAGCAGTCAAAAATTTTGCCAAAAAAATTGCAGAATATGATTGTACGGTACTTATTCAAGGCGAGAGTGGAACAGGAAAAGAAATTTTTGCGCACGCAATACATCATCATAGTTCTCGAAGCGAAGGACCTTTCATCGCAATTAATTGTGCAGCTTTGCCAAAGGATCTTGCTGAGAGTGAGCTTTTCGGTTATGAAAAGGGTGCCTTTACAGGTGCGTCTAACGAAGGTAAGCCAGGTAAATTTGAACTGGCGAACGGTGGTACGATTTTTCTTGATGAAATCGGTGAGCTGCCATTAGAAATTCAATCTAAGTTTCTGAGGATCCTCGATGATCAGAAAGTAAGCCGAATTGGCAGTCGCTATGAACGGGATTTGAATGTTCGAATCATAGCCGCGACTAATAGAAATCTTGAAAGAGAGATTGAAGTTAAGGGATTTCGGGAAGATCTATATTTCAGGCTCAATGTAGTAAAAATATCACTAATACCACTCAGGGATCGGAAGAATGACATTCTGCTGCTGGCAGATAAATTCATCAAGCGTCTGAATCTTGAGAATAACTGTAGTGAAAAACAATTCAGCGAAAAGTTCAAAGACGCCTTAATGAAAAAGCCGTGGAAAGGTAATGTAAGAGAACTGCGGAATTATATTCAGAAGGAGTATTACCTGTGTGATGGAGATACCATCAATGGCAGCTATAATCATAATATGGAACTGTCGTCCAAGATAGATTTCAAAAACGATAATCTACAGAATGTCGAGAAATTCTGTATAATTGAAGCGCTTCGTGCAGCGAATGGAAATGCGGTTGAAGCTGCAGAGCAGCTGAAAATTGGCAAGTCAACAATCTATAGAAAGATTTTGTCCTATCAGATTGATGTAAAATCTTTCAAAGAGCAATAAAAAAATACATAGTTCAGTCTATCTAAGTAAAGTAATTAGGTGATGGCTGCACTAAATTATTAACCGTTTCGGACTGGGTTTTAATGCCCATTTTGAGACGGTTATTTTTATGCCGTTTCCCAATTTGGGAATTTCAAAATGGGAAAAAGACATAATGGGAAAACGGATTAAAGTTGGAGAGCCAGCAATAAAGCTATTGTGAGCACTTATTATTTTGGCATGTTAATTGCTTAAGTAATAGATGACACATTACATGTCATTGGTAGTTTGATTCAAAAAGATTCTGAAGGGAGGGACGATCATAAACGGCTTTGTTCGTTGCAGTAACAGATCGGCTAAATTAACAGTGAGTCCAAGTATTTAAAAAATGGAAAACGGTAAGAGGTGATGCGTATCAAACGGTTTATCATCGAATTTGGTCTGGGACTGGACTTTCACGGCCAATCAGTCACGGATGCAGCCGGAAAAGCTGTCCGGGAAGCTATATCCAGAAGTTGCCTTTCTGGATTGCAGGAGGTGTTGGGCTACTCGTTGAAAGAGATGAATGAAAAAATTCTCATAAAAATGACGATTGCCGTTTCACGACCGGATGAAGTGGATTCAGAATCAATCAAAATGTATCTGCCGATCGGGCAAAAAGAGGTGCTGGTTGTGAGTGGTGGCTTGAAGGTGCGAGGGATCAATATCCCAGAATTCGGCGACCGTGACGACAGCATCGAAGCTGCAGTGGCCTGCATTGAAGTATGCATAATTGAAAAGGAGGAATCACTTTGAAGCTAAGTAACGAGAAGATATTGAGCATGTACGAAAATATGTTGAAAATCAGAAAGTTTGAAGAAAGAGCAATGATACTGTTCTCAGAAGGACAGATTCCGGGGTTTGTTCATCTTTATATCGGTGAAGAAGCTGTTGCAACAGGTGCTTGTGCCAATCTGAATGAAGATGATTTTATCACCAGCACACATCGCGGCCATGGTCATATCGTTTCGAAGGGCGGGGATCTTAATCTGATGATGGCTGAGCTGTTTGGGAAAGAAACCGGCTACTGTAAAGGCAAAGGCGGATCCATGCATATCGCGGATGCGACGAAAGGAATTCTCGGCGCCAATGGTATTGTCGGCGCTGGACATAACATTGCAGCAGGTGCGGGACTCAGTGCAAAATACAGAGGGACTGAACAAGTTTGTGTTTGTTTTTTTGGTGACGCTTCGACCAACCAGAGTACATTCCATGAATCGATGAACCTTGCCAGCATATGGAAATTGCCAGTTGTTTATGTTTGTGAGAACAACGGATATGGTATTTCCATGAGCCAGGAACGACATATGGCTATAAAGAATATTTCCGATCGCGCCACTGGATATAATATTCCAGGCGTTACAGTCGACGGTAATGATGTGTTTGCAGTATACGAAGCGGTAGAGGAGGCTGTTAAACGCGCAAGAAAGCAACAGGGGCCAACCTTGGTGGAGTGTAAGACCTATCGACATCGTGGTCATTTCGAAGGAGATCCTACAATTTACCGTGCTGCCTCAGAGCTTCAGGAATGGATAGAAAAAGATCCCGTCAAGCGCATGGAGTCGTTCCTCGTTGAGAACAAAGTCGTAACTTTGGAAGAGATTGAAGCATTAAATAACAAGATAGAAACGGAAGTCAGTAATGCCGTTAAATTCGCTCAAGATAGTCCTTACCCTGCAGTTGAACAAGCAGTTCAAGATATATTTTCTGATATCGTTGAGGAGGTAAAAATCCGATGAGAACTCTAACTTACGCTGAAGGTATTCGAGAAGGCATGAGAATTAAAATGTTGGAGGATCCGAATGTCTTGATTTTTGGAGAAGATGTCGGCCAATTTGGTGGGTGTTTCGGGGTTACAGCGGGCATGGTAGATGAGTTTACCGATAAGCGTGTTATTGATACTCCGATTTCTGAAGGTGTCATTATTGGTGCTGCGGTAGGCGCAGCAGCAGCGGGCCTAAAACCGATTGCCGAGTTGATGTTTGTAGATTTTTTGACAGTTGGTATGGATCAGCTGGTTAACCAAGCTGCGAAAATGCGGTATATGTTCGGTGGCAAGGTTTCAATGCCAATGGTTGTACGTTTGCCAAGCGGAGGCGGTGTGAGAGCTGCTGCACAGCATTCACAGTCTCTGGAGAGCTGGTTGACCCATGTTCCTGGTCTTAAGGTGATTTATCCATCCAATGCTGCAGACGCGGCAGGCATGATGTTGACAGCAATCGAGGATGATAATCCAGTGATGTACTTAGAAAACAAATCCATGTACGCAATGAAGGGCGAAGTACCGGACACGATTGTGCCTATTCCTCTTGGGAAGGCAGCGGTCAAGCGTGAAGGCTCTCAAGTAACTGTAATCACATATGGCAAGCAGGTATACGATGCGCTCAGCGCTGCGGAAACACTTAGTAAAGACGGCGTTGATGTGGAAGTCATTGACCTGAGGTCACTCTATCCTTTGGATAAAGAGACAATCAAAACATCTGTCGAGAAGACCGGGAAAGTTGTTTTGGTATCTGAAGAAGTGAAAAGAGGGGGATTTATCGGAGAGATCGCAGCTGTGATCGCTGAAGAATTCTTTTTCTCACTGGATGCTCCCATTCTACGAGTTGGAGCCCTCAATACACCCATTCCTTTCTCACCAGGATTGGAAGACTATGTGCTTCCCGATCAGCTAGATATCGTCCATGCAATCAAAAAAATAGTGTGATATAGAGCATGCACATGATGTCTTAGGATATCATGTGCATGCTGACTGAGGTGAAAAATGTCATCAATAGGAATAATTGCAAATCCCGCATCGGGAAAGGATATCAGAAGATTAGTATCTCATGCTACCGTAATCGATAACAATGAGAAAGTTAATATTGTTGAGCGAATTATCCTGGGCGCACAAAAATTCGGGGTTGAAAAAGTTTTCATCATGCCGGATTCTTCAATGATGGGCTATAAAGTTCAAGACAAGCTGCAGTTATCAGGTGAATTAAGCGCAGATATAGAAATCCTGAATTTTTATATCAAGGATGCTCCAAGCGATACAGAGGTTGCGGCTGAGATGCTCGAGTCTCTTGGCGTGGATTGTGTGGTTGTACTGGGCGGTGATGGCACCCATCGTCTTGTAGCAAAAAAACTAAAAACGGTCCCGTTGATAGGCGTTTCTACAGGAACAAACAATGCATACCCGGAAATGATCGAGGGAACGGTTGTAGGCATGGCAGCTGCAGCAGTTGCGTCAGGGAAAATTGACCTGAGCCATTCATGCGACCGGGATAAAATCATTGAAATTTATATAAATAACAATTTTGTAGATATTGCTTTAATGGACGCGGTCATATCTGATGAAATCTTTATAGGTGCTAAAGCAATATGGGATATTGAGCATTTCAAGCAGCTTATTGTCTCGAAGTGCCATCCTGCGTCAATTGGTTTTTCGTCCATTGTCGGGGCAAACTGTCGAATTGATTCAACGGACGATTTTGGAGGACTATTGAAAATAGGTGGTGGATCAAATCATTTCTATGCCCCTATCTCGGCGGGAACAATCATCAAAATTGAAGCGGAGAATCCAGAAATAATCAAACTGAATAGTTCTGTTTGCTGGAAGTCTGATTTCAGTGGGATCGTTGCCGTGGATGGTGAAAGAGAGATACGTTTTTTCGAAGGCGATCAGCTTGAATTCAAAATTACTCGGAACGGTCCATGGCACGTCGATGTTAAAAAAACCTTGGAAACCGCTCTAAAATCTGGATTCTTCATAGCAAAATAACTTCAGGAGGAAATTATGGGACAATTGATAGTTATGCCGAAATTAGGTCTTACCATGACTGAAGGAAAAATTGTCAAATGGTATAAGCAGGAAGGTGATGTGGTTCAAAAAGGAGATGCTATTTTTGGCGTTGAAACTGATAAACTCACTAATGATATTGATGCCACTGTCGGCGGCGTTTTAAGAAAAATAATTCACGCAGACGGCATTGTGCAGGTTCTTAAACCTGTGGGGATCATAGCTGAAGCAGATGAAGATATCTCCGGCCTGCTTGCCCAAACGGAATCAGTACCTGTGAATGTTGTCGAAGCCGAAAAGCCCACACAACTGAAGGAAAAAAACGTCGAGAAAGCCGGGAATCGAATCATGGCATCGCCTAAAGCGAAAAAGCTTGCCAAGGAACTGGGCATTAATTTGGAGAACATAACGGGAACAGGTATGTCGGGTTCGATAACAGAACAGGATGTCCTTGATTATGACAACTCTCCTCAATCAAAAGTAAAGTCTTCACCTGCGGCAGAAAAACTGGCAGCAGGACTTGGGATCGAGATAGAAAAAATTCAAAAAAACGATAGAATCATGAAAGATGATGTCGTTGAGTACTGGAATTTTAAACGACTGCAGGAAATGGCACAGCCTGAAGAGTATCGTGAGGGCATGAGCGCCATGAGACGGGTGATTTCTGAGCGGATGTCTTATAGTCAGAATACATCAGCGACTGTCAACTACAGTCTTAGCGTTGATACCCGAGAAATGCAGCGGCTGAGGGAGAATCTCAAACCCATATTTAAAGTAACGTATACTGATATCATCGTGAAGATTCTTTCAAGAGTTTTACTTGAATTTCCATTGCTTAACGCATCAGTAGATGATGATGAAATCATCACTCGCAACTTTGTAAATATGGGTGTCGCAGTGGCGCTGAATGAGGGATTGATTGTTCCGGTCATTAAATATGCCAATGTGAAGGGGATTGAGGCAATCTCTGAGGAGATCAAAAGTCTTGCAGAAAAAGCCAGGACAAATACGCTTCAACCCGATGAAATGACTGGTGGAACATTTACAGTCACAAATCTGGGTATGTTCGGGATTGAATCATTCACTCCAATAATCAATCAGCCTGAAGTTGCTATAATGGGGATTAACACTATCAAGGAAGTGGCAACCAACGTTAATGGACAGCTCCAGTTCATTCCAATGATGAACTTGAGTCTGACCGCGGACCATCGCGTGGTGGATGGGTCTGTTGCAGCACAGTTTATGAACAGGGTGAAAGAATACATGGAAAATCCAAGTATCTTGATGTTGTAGGAGGTTATCAATGAAATTACTTATACTGGGAGGCGGCCCCGGAGGCTATGTTGCAGCAATCAGAGCGGCTCAGTTGGGGGCAGACGTCACGATCGTTGAAAAGAAGTATTTTGGTGGGACCTGTATGAATGTTGGCTGTATTCCCACAAAAGTACTTCTTCACACTACGGATTTGTATCATGAGCTGCTGAAAAGCGGAAAAAAACTTGGCATTAAAACGCAGGGGACCGAAGTAGACTGGAACAGGCTTATGGATCGTAAAGCAGAAGTCATTAGAGCTTTGGTCAATAGTGTTGAAGCCTTGCTGATAAGCAATAAGGTGACAATCCTGTTCGGGGAAGGACGGTTTTTATCAGCCAATCAGGTGGAAGTCATTTCTGAAAGTGGTGACAGACAATTGTCTGATTTTGATTATGCTATAGTTGCCACAGGGTCAGAACCCGCTGTGCCACCCATTTCGGGAATTATGTCGGAAGGCATCATGACCAGCAATGAAATCCTCTCCATGGAAACACTCCCTAAAAGCCTGTCTATTATCGGTGGCGGCGTTATCGGATCCGAATTTGCCAGTCTGTTCTCCAGACTGGGTGTCGAGGTTTCAATTATTGAGATGCTTCCAAGAATCGTTCAGACGATGGATGAAGAAATCGTCAACTATCTTGATTTTGAATTGAGAAACCAAGGGGTTAAAATACTTACAAAATCTAAGGTTGAAAGCTTTGAAGCATTTGCAGGAGGCGTCAGGGTTCAGGTTTCCTCAATAGAAGGCAATCAGGTGATAGAGTCTGAAAAAGTATTGCTGTCAATAGGCAGAAGACCTGTTATAAGTAATCTGGGACTTGAAAAAATAGGCGTCAAAGTCGACAAAGGAATCTCTGTCAATAAGGATATGCAGACCAATGTCAGCAATGTCTATGCAATAGGGGACTGTACCGGGGGCATCATGCTGGCCCACGTGGCGTCGGCTCAGGGAATTGTCGCAGTTGAGGCAATTATGAATAAGAAATCCAAGATGGATTTCAGAACGATACCTTATTGCATCTATACGAAACCCGAAATCGCATCCGTGGGTATGACTGAAGATCAGGTGAGACAAGCAGGCATTAACTATACTGTCGGACGGTTTCCGCTCATGTCAAATGGTAAGGCGTTTATTCTGGGTGAGACTGAAGGACTGGTTAAATTCATTATCGACGCGAAGACGGATGAGGTGTTGGGAATGCATATGGCAGGACCGAAGGCGACTGAATTGATCGTTGAAGGTGCTATGGCCCTGCGACTTGAAGCAACTGTGGATGAAATCATTACAACGATTCATGCACATCCCACAGTAGCGGAAGCTATTCAAGAATCAGCGCATGCAGTTCACGGCAATGCAATCCATTTGCCGAAATGATCTGTTTTCCACATACATTTGTATAAATGAAAGCAGCTGAAATAAAAATATATTTAATACGGCACGGGCAGACTCAGGATAGCATTGAGGGCGGGGTACATGGGTGGCCAACTCGTACCCATTGGCTGCAAATCTATTATTCTAAGGAGTGAATCCATGAGAACCTGTTACGTAATTCAGTTTGATAATCCTGTCACTTACGCAAATGGTTTGAAATTGCAGAAACAAGCCTTCGACATAGTTAGAAGTGGGAGGGCTGACGGAATTCTATTAATGCTTCAGCATTCCCCAGTTTTTACTATAGGAAGTAACGGAGGTGTGGAGAATCTTCTGGTTCAACCGGATGTCCTATCCAGTATGGGCATTGAAATCTGCTATACAAGTCGAGGTGGTAATATCACCTATCATGGACCTGGGCAGTTAGTTGTTTATCCCATCATGAACCTGAACAGCTTCGTGAAAGATACCCACTGGTACCTGAGGCAACTGGAAACGGCTGTGATAAAATCACTTGAAGCGTTCGGGCTTGAAGGAAAGCGTAAGGAGAAGTATACCGGCGTCTGGATAGGAGATAACAAAATTGCAGCCATTGGCGTCCATGTTAAAAAGTGGATCACCATGCATGGCCTTTCTCTCAATCTACATGTTAATAAGGAACATTTCGGTTTGATCAATCCCTGTGGTATTGTAGAATTCGGAGTGGCGTCCCTCAATGAATATTGTGAGACAGTAGAAGATCAAATGATAATCAATAAGGTCAGGGACACATTCGGTGACATTTTTGACATGAGACTGATACAGAAAGATGCATTTTTTTTAGGGGAGCAGATACTATGATACCAAGACCAGAATGGTTGAAACAAAAGGCACCCAATCAAGAGGTGTTTGAAGAAATGGGAAGAATGTTGGAATTGTTATCACTGCATACCGTTTGTGAAAGCGCCAATTGCCCCAATATTGGTAAATGCTTTGAAAATAAGACGGCAACCTTTATGATCATGGGGGATATCTGCACACGGAACTGCCGCTTTTGCGCAGTACCCAAAGGAATAGCCGGACCCTTGGATTTTCAGGAACCGCTCAATGTGGCCAAAGCGTGCAGGCAGTTGGAGCTGAAGCACGCCGTTATTACTTCTGTTACCCGTGACGATTTAGAGGATGGGGGGGCGGGATGTTTTGCCAGGACAGTTGAGGCTATTCGCTTGCTGAATGCGGATTCTACCATTGAACTGCTCATTCCGGATCTTTGTGGGAATTGGAGTGCTTTAGCTGAAATTGTCATTGCTAAGCCAGACATAATCAATCATAACGTTGAAACTGTCCCTGAACTTTACGAAAAAGTCCGGCCCCAAGCTGACTACGGCAGATCAGTAGAACTGCTCCGGCGCGTTAAGGAAATGGATGGTCAGATTTACACTAAATCCGGACTAATGCTGGGTCTGGGGGAAACCGATGAGCAGATAATCCAGGTGATGAGAGATCTGCTGTTAGCAGGCTGTGATATATTGACTTTAGGGCAGTATCTCAGACCTTCTGAAGAACACATACCAATTTTTGAATACGTAACCCCCAATAAGTTCGATGAACTGCGGGACATCGCAATAGATTTGGGATTCAAATATGTGGCTTCCGGGCCTTTCGTAAGAAGCTCTTATAAAGCATTCGTTGCGATGGAGGAACTCAGGAAAGGTTAAACTGAGTTAGTGATGCGGTTAATTATTAACCATATATTTCCAATTTAGATGGAGCTGAGAAATTCTAAATATAGATTATAAACTTCCGAATTATATCAGCATGAAGAGGTTGAAATTGAGAAGACCATCGGCATCAGAGTCTTAAAGCGTTCTCAAAAGAAGCTTAAGGACCTTTGCCGATGGTCTCCTGTTTTTACAATAGGATCGTTATGAAAAGCTAAAAAGATGGCATTCTGATAATCCGGAGGCGGGCATTCGACCATTTACTTCATGTTAATGTTGTTGTATTATGTATTTAACAAAAATACAATGAGTACTGCGGAAGGGATTTGTCTTATGCGAGCGAATGATATCCTGGAAAATAGTATAGAACAAAAGATTATTGACAGCTTAAACGAACTTAATCGTCCGGATTTATTCAGAAGCCCTGTCGTCGCCTTTTCATCAGCAGAAGATGAGCGATATTCAAAACTCAAAGAGATCATAGGAGATTGGCACTTAAACCCTACAGAATTGCTGCCGGATGCCAAAAGCGTGATCAGCTATTTTGTGCCTTTCACAAAAGAGGTTGCCATGGAACCCAATACGGTGGAGCATGGTTCTTTTCTATGGTCGGAAGCCTATCAGGAAATAAACCGTCATTTCGATAAGATGAATCAAGCGGTGGCGGACTATTTGACAATGCTTGGCTACTCAACGAAAACGATTCAGGCAACGCATACCTATGATCCGAAGGATTTGAAGTCTATGTGGTCACACCGAAGCGCAGCTGCTATTGCAGGTTTGGGTGCCTTTGGTCTGAACCGATTGCTGATCACTGAAAAGGGCTCCGCCGGACGCTTTTGCACTGTGATCACTTCTGCGCCGTTACAGGCAAATTCTAAGCCACTCGATAATAAATGTTTATATGTGAAAAACGGGTCCTGTTCACTTTGTCTTAAAATTTGTCCAGTTCAAGCGCTGGAAACTGAATCCTTCAAGAAGTTTGACTGTCAGGATGAGCTCAACAAAAATGAGTCGCTGATGACGGCGAGCACACCTTTGGAAATAGCAGATACCTGCGGGAAATGCATCAGTGTTTGCCCAGTGGCATACATAGAATAAGGTTTGAGAAAGACATAGGATCCTGAGTTGACGCTTACCTACATTTTCAAGGCAAACCACTACCAATAAAAAACGGACCATGACACATAGTCATGATCCGTTTTTTATTGGAAACACCCACAAAAATTGATAAAATGCACCCTCCCATCCTAATGTTCAACGATTTGAAGGAAGGGGAGTGTGCATTTTTGTTTTGGAGGGTACAAAATGGGAATTGTGCCCATCTGGGCTTATTTTTGATTTTTATGGCCTATCTTCTTGCTTAAGTCGATGATTCGCGTCTCAACGTCAAGCAATGAGCAACATTGCGTTTTATCTTTGAATTAAAATGGAGGACTCTCTTATGATCAGTTCGGTTGGCAGGATGATGTTTTCGACGGGCATTTCGGGATTGGCGATGCGCTCGTGCAGCAGCTCGATGGCTTTGGCGCCCAGCTGTCTCGGATAAGCTGAAACCGTTGTCAAGGATGGACTGAATGATATGCCTTCAGGAATATCATCGAAACCGACAATGGAGATGTCCCGGCCCGGCTGGATGCCTTCGGCCTTCAGCGCCATCATGGCACCTATAGCAATGGTATCGTTGTAGCAGAAGATCGCGTTCGGCGGGTTTGGCAAAGCCAGCAGTTTCTGTATCAGGCTTTTGCCTTCTTCCCGTTCGCAAAGGCTTTCCAGAATGAGGTCCGGATCAGCGGTAAGTCCCGCCTTTTCCAGGGCTTGCTTATACCCCTCGAGCCGCCCGTGCCAGGTGAAAAGCTGATGATTGCCGCCAATGAAGGCAATACGTCGATGTCCCTGGTCCAGCAAGTGTCTTGTGGCCACATAACCGCCATGGACGTTGTCGACACCAATGTAATCACAGGAAAGCTCGGGAAACATACGGTTTATCAGCACGACTGGAATGCCAAAGCTTCGGATACGATGGATCACTTCGCTCTTTGTACCCGGCGCAGCGAACAGGAGAATGCCGCTGACCCGGTATTCCAGCATCATGGAGATCAGCCGGTCCTGGACCTTGCAAGAGTCGAAGGTCGTGCCCAGGAGAGAGGTCTGCTCGGTTTCGTTCAGTTTTTGCTGAATCCCGATCAGAAGCTCTGTATAGAAAGGATTGACCAGGTCGGTGACGATAATGCCGGTGGCTGAAGCTGAGGATGAGCCGGAGCGCAAACTTGCGGCGCCGCGGTCATAGACGTAGCCAAGGGCTTCAATGGCGTCAAAAACCTTTCGGGTGGTCACTTCTGGAATGCTTGGGTTGCCGTTGAGGGCCATAGAGGCCGTTGTCAGGGAGACGCCGGCATGGGCGGCCACCTGCTTGAGCGTCACGCGGTGTTTTCTTTTTCCTTCTGGTTTCATAGCAGGTCACCTGTTTCTTTTGAGGTGTTTAGTCATCAAGTATTAACTCATTATACCCAGGGGTGCGAAAGCGTGTCAATGAGAACCACAGAATCGATTCAGCAAAGGAATGCCGCATCTTAAACCCTGGCATCCGGGTACGACATTCAGGAACCGAAGTGAAATGATGGAACGCAGGACCCATGCGGGAAAGAGGCAAGAAACACGACAGGAGCGAAAAAAATAAAAATAACTCCAAACAGAATAACCATAAATATTTGTACAAATATTGAAACAGGGATTGACAGAAAGAAAATTCGGGATTACAATGCTGTTAAAACGATTCAGTGAAACGATTCAGCGAAACAATTCAACAGAAAACATCAACGACCATCGGCAGAAAAGAAATCACTTAAGATGTGAAGAAATGGAGCGGAGGATGACTATGGCAAAGAAGGAAATTACCATTGCGCTGATTGGCGGCGGGTATGGCGCGATATTGCATCTCAACGGCTATGAGAAAATCCATGGGGTGGAAGTCCGGCTGAAGGCACTGGTGGATGTGGACGTGGAAAAGGCGAATGCGCTTAAGGAAAAATATGGGATTGAACAGGTGCTGACGGATTATCAAGAGGTGCTCAGGGATCCTGAGATCGACATTGTGGACATCGTGACGCCACCGTCGCTGCATCCTAAAATGGTTTACGAAGCCATGAAGGCAGGTAAGCATGTGATCTGCGAGAAACCATTCACCGGATATTTTGGCGAGGCAGGGGATCCGGAGCTGATTGGGAAAAATGTTTCCAAACGGCAGATGTTTGAGGCGATCTGCAGGGAGCTGGACAAGGGCAAAAAGATTGTCGAAGCCAGCGGCAGACTGTTTATGTACGCTGAGAATTTTGTGTACGCGCCTAATCTGAGAAAGGCTGCGGAATTAATAGCGGTAAAGGGCAGCAGGATTCTCTTTATGAAAGGTGAAGCGAGCCTGAGGGGTTCAAGTTCACCGGTTGCCGGACAATGGTCTAAAACCGGTGGTGGACCGCTGATGCGCAACGCGATCCATCCCCTGACGGGCATGCTTTGGCTGAAGCGGACGGAAGCGGCTTCAAAGGGCGAGGAAATCAAGGTAGTCAGCGTGACGGCAGATGCGAGCTATGTAGTTCAGCGACTGACGGAGGCGGAACGGCGCCACTTGAACGCGAATCCCGTGGATGTAGAGGACAATATCACGGTAACCATGACCTTCTCGGATGGGACCAAGGCGCTGGTGATCGGTTCGGACACATATCTGGGCGGGACAAAGACCTATGTGGATGTTTATGCCAATGACGCGACCTTTAACTGCAACGTCGCGCCGACGGATTACCTCCAGACGTATTTCCTGGACGAAGCGGGGATTGAAGACGTATATCTCGCTGAGATGCTGCCGAACAAGCTGGGATGGAACCGTTCCTTTGTATCGGACGAGGTTCTCAGAGGCTATACTGGCGAGCTCCAGGATTTCGTGGAGTGCGTGGCCTTCGGCAGGAAGCCGGTCAGTGACTATGAATTGGCAGCAGAATCTGTGAAGTTGATTTATGCGGCGTATCTGTCCGCGGAAGAGGGGCGCAGGATTGATCTGTAAGGTAATCAATGAAAAATACGATTGCTGGCAAAGGAACTTGGCGCTGAAGTCGTGGCGTTTCAGACAAATTGCGAAGGTGTGATGTGCCACTGGATTCACGACGCGTTTCTCGAAGGCATCGTATTCAACGCAAGGGCCTGGCCCCACTATAGCTATGGCATCCGGGACGCGGTGGTGAATATCAAGTAAAAGACACCACATTTTTATCGGAGACTATCGGAGGAAAGGCTTTTATCGATGGTTTTCACCTCAATGCCTTTCATACTTTAAAATCGGAAAGGAAGGGAATTATGCGTATAATACGTTGGTTGGACGCTCATTTTGAAGAAGTGATTCTGACATTTTTTCTCTATATTATGGTGGCGGTGATGGGCTATCAGGTCGTCATGCGCTATCTGTTCAACAACTCAGTGGTATGGTCCGAGGAGCTGACTCGATATTTGTTCGTATGGTCGGCCTTTGTAAGTATTGGTTACTGCATTAAAAAGAGAAGCTCCATCAAAATCGACCAGATTGTCCATCTGATGCCAAAAGTTGTCCAAAAGGTCATACTGCTGCTCACGAAGGTTGTCTCGCTTTTTTTCTTTGTTTATTTACTCCGATATTCCTTCAATGTGGTCCAGGCAACCATCAAGAGCGGGCAGCTCAGCCCGGCGCTTCAAATGCCGATGGTTTTTGTTCATCTGGCGTCCATTGTCGGTTTTGCAATGGCGATTGTAAGGATACTGGAAAGCTTTGTATTTACCGCAGCAAAAAATGTTGAGGAATAATTGACGACGCAGATCGAATATGATGAGGAGGGTTTGATTTGTCTCCAGGACTTTTGTTTATCTTTTTCGTTATCAGTATATTTTTGGCTATACCTGTTTCGACAACACTGGGCATATCGTCAATACTGCCGCGCCTAATGGATCCCGGGTTTCCGGCATCGCCAGAAATGGTTATCCGCGCCATGCTTGGCGGTGTGGACAGTTTCCCGATCTTGGCCGTGCCAATGTTCATTTTGTCAGGAATCATTATGGCAAGAGGCGGCATCTCCAAAAAATTATTTGATGTTTTTACGTACTTCATAGGCAATAAAACGGCAGGCCTTCCCATTGCAGTGGTCTTGACCTGTCTTTTTTACGGGGCAATTTCAGGCTCCGGTCCAGCAACGGCAGCCGCTGTAGGGTCCATGACCATACCGCTTCTGGTCGAGCTTGGCTATGACAAAATCTTTTCCACGGCGCTTGTGGCGGTCGCAGGCGGCCTTGGCGTCATCATACCTCCGAGTATTCCCTTCATCTTTTACGGTATGGCTTCAGGTACTTCGGTTGGGGCGCTCTTCCTGGCCGGCGTACTGCCAGGCTTGCTGATTGGGGGATGTTTAATGGGTTACGCGTATTATTACTGCAAAAAGAACGGCGAAGACAAGGAGAAGATTCACGCGAACTATAACGCGCTGCGGGCGCGAGGCTTTATAGGCGTTTTTAGGGAAAGCTTCTGGGCCCTTCTCGCACCGGTGATCATTCTCGGGTCCATCTATTCAGGTGTCGCGTCGCCCACGGAAGCGGCGGTCATTTCCGTCTATTATGCGCTTTTTATAAGCCTTTTTGTCTACAAGACCATGAAATTCAATCAGATCAACAAAATTTTCGCAGAAGGCGTGGCGACCTATGCGCCGCTGCTGTTCATCATTGCCGCTGCACTGGCCTTTGCAAGAGTCCTGACGCTGATGAACGTACCGCAGCTGATCGCGACGAGCATTACCTCGGTCTTCACGACCAAGCTCTCCGTCCTGATTGTCATCAACATCTTCCTTCTGTTTGTCGGCATGGTGATGGACACAGGCCCGGCCATCCTGATTCTGACCCCGATCCTCGTTCCGATTACAAACGCCTTTGGCATCAATCCGGTACACTTTGGCATCATCATGGTAGTCAACCTGGCCATCGGCTTTGTCACCCCGCCGATCGGCATCAATCTCTTTGTGACCAGCGCCTTCACCGGTGTGCCTGTGATGCACATCGCCAAGGCGGCGGCGCCGTTCATCATCATGTTCTTCATCGCATTGTTATTCATAACGTTTGTGCCAGCGATATCACTAGCACTGCTGTAGCGCTCATGGGGATGAGCGTCAAGTGACGGAGCGGAGAAACGGTATGTGAATCAGAAATTGAAGTATACGCGACATCGGGAGGGCACTAAGCTGTTTAAAGCTTCAGGGTCCTCCCGATGGTTGTTGTATCAGCGATTGTGCCAGAAAGAATGGGTTTAACAATTTAATTACGCATTATCAAGTGAAATATTTGACCATTGGCGGAGGAAGACTTAGTTCTGGTATTATCCAAAAGGTAGACAAATCCACAAAATCAGGCGAGTTGGCAGTATGTGTGTGGATGGGTGTCTATAGAATTGAAGTACACCGCCGCATTTAGCACTACAGTACAGGGTTGTGTCATTAGCTTTATCCTAATTATCGATGTTACATATCAATTTATGATATTGGAACGTACAAGCATGCGTGAACCCTCTTATTGCATCTCTTGAAAATGCCCAGGGCTTCCCCTAATAACCTGGATTCCGCACCATACATAACGATGGGGCGGAATCCAGGTTGCAAAACAAAAAAAGCACCGCTATGTATTGATCTATCCTTTAGAGAGAGATCGCACAGCGGTGCTTTTCTATTTTGCTGAAGTGCCAGTCAATAATACCTAACTTTGTATCATTGACAAAACTAGAAAGCAAAAGTGGTTGATCCTGGACATTGTCCATGTACATGGCATAGTAATGTGAATTTGGATTATCATTATCACTCATGGCTATGCTATGATAGTGGTGTAAATGTGTAATATTTTAATGACATAAGAATTATTTAGAATTACAAACAAAAATCATTCGTAAATAAACCAATTAGTTAATTAAGTTTTTTGAAATGAAGATTATGTTTGTTGAGGAGAATGAAAGATGAATAGGAAGTTATTAATAATAATATTGATATATATGGCAATTAGTATCTTTCAAGCGAATGCTTATGCCGATAACCTACATAGTACTACACTAAAGATTGGAACTGATAATCATCAACCGCCATATTCATATGTAAATGACAATGGAACAATAAAAGGATTTTACTTGGATGTTATTCAAGCGATTGCGATAGATACCGGTATTGATATTGAAATTTCTCCTACACCATGGTATCAGATCATGGATGATTTATTAATTAGCGAGGAAATCGATGCAATTTTAGGAATAAATGCTGCGCAGTCAGGGCATGACTTAATTTTGACAAATCAGATTTTAATGAGTTCAGAGGCAATTTTCGTTCGCAATGACAATCGTTTTATTGTGAACCTTGAAGACTTGATCAATAATGACGTAGCAGTACAGAAGGAAAGTCCCACAGTTTCTTTTTTAGAAAAATATGTGGATTCAGAACACCTTGTACTAGTTGAAAATCAGCAGCAGGGAATACAAATGATCATGATGGGACAGGTTGACGCTTTTGTAGGAGATCGATTGACAGGTCTTTATACAATTCAAAAATGGAAACAGGAAAATTTTATTAAAATTGTTGGTGAACCAATTAATGAAACTAAGTACGCTATTGCTTTTCGAACAGGAAATGAAGAATATGTAAGCCTGTTTAATATGGGTTTGAAGGATATTGAGGAAAATGGTACCTACGAAAAAATTTACAAAAAATGGTTTGGTGATACATTACCGGCTAATTACAGATGGACAAAAAGTATCTTAACACTACTTGGTGTAATTATCGCTTTTGGTGCTGTTTTTCTCGCGATTACATTAAGGTGGAATTCTGCACTGAAGATTGAAGTGGAAAAACGCACAAAAGACCTGAACCAAGCAAATAACCAATTAGTTGAGCAGAAGAAAATATTAGAAGGAAATAATAAATTCAAAGAAGAAATTCTAGAAAGTATGCTATCAGGGATTTTGACATTGAACAAGGAAGGAATTGTCACTTTCTTAAATTCTAAGAGCGTTGAATTTGCTAATAATAACAAGGAAGAAATTGTTGGTAATTTAATAGAGAAGACAATTTTTAATGAGTTTTTCATTGGAATGGAACTTGAAAAAACACTAAAAGAAGGTCATTATTATCGTTCCATAGAAGCTAATATTGAACATGATGATCGTATTCGAGTTTATAATTGTAATTTGTATCCTTTGAAAAATTCTGAGAATACTGTAATGGGGGCGATATTAAATTTCCGAGATATTACCGAAGAAAGAGAAATAAGAAAGGAGTTAATGAGAAAAGATAAGATGCAATCGTTAGGCTTAATGTTGGCGGGAATGGCACATGAAATCAGAAATCCACTAATGTCAATTAAGACGTTGGTTGATTTATTACCGACTAAATTTGCCAATCAAAAATATCGTGAAAAGTTCATCTCCATAGTGCCTGAAGAAGTCGATAGATTGAATAATTTAATTTCTGATTTACTCGAATATACAAAACCTAGACAACCAAAGATGGTATATTTTAATTTAGAAAAGCTTATAAACGGAATTGTACCAATGTTTTCTGATAAGATTAGCGAGAATAGCATTAAATTTAAAACTATGATCGATAAAAATTTGATGGTTTATGCTGATATGAATCAACTTAAGCAAGTAATGATAAACTTAATTTTAAATTCAATTGAAGCTAGTGAAGTAGATGGTGAAATTAAGATATCCGCTTATGAAAATAATGAGCAAATATTAATTGAAGTTAAAGATAATGGTAAAGGTATCTCGGCGAGAGACTTAGAATATATTTTTGAACCTTTTTATACGACAAAAATCAATGGTGTTGGTCTTGGGTTATTCACATGTTATCAGATTATTAAAGAGAATAATGGTGCGCTGTCCATTTCGAGCAAAGAAAATTTTGGCACAGTTGCGACCATTAAATTGACTGGAAAAATTCTGACAACCATTGAATAATTTATCAGCCTGGAGGTGTTCATATTGAATAAATTGATGATTATAGATGATGAAGAAAACATCTTAACGTCTTTAGAATTTGCATTAGAAGATTATTATGAGGTCTATACATGTCCAGATCCAATTAAGGGACTGGAAATGATCTCTCAAAATGACATTGAAATTGTTCTGTTAGATCTTCGAATAGGTGAATATAATGGAATTTCGGTTCTGGAAAAGATTAAGTCAAAATACCCTGAAGTTGCAGTAATTATTTTAACATCATTTGGGAGTATAAAATCATCTGTAGATGCTATTCGCGCAGGTGCCTTTTACTATTTAACAAAACCAGTCGATATTGAAGAGCTTAAATTGCTTCTTGAAAAAGTCGTAGATTATCAACAGTTAAACCAAAAGATTGTACATCTGAATGATCAACTGTACGAAAAATTTAGTTTTGCAGGGATAATTGGTTGTTCTGAAGCTATTCGGAATGTTTTTTCAATAATTGATAAAGTTAAAGATATAGATACTAACGTATTGTTAAGTGGTGAAAGTGGAACGGGAAAGGAACTTATTGCTAAGGCTATTCATTACCAAGGTATTAGAAAAGGTGAACGATTTGAAGCAATTAATTGTGCGGCAATCCCTGGTCAATTATTGGAAAGTGAGTTGTTTGGATTTGAAAAAGGCGCATTTACAGGAGCAATGAAGAGCAAATTGGGAAAGTTGTCAATTGCTAATCGTGGGACAATATTTCTTGATGAAATTGGTGAAATGGATTTAGCTATGCAATCAAAACTTCTTAGGGTGTTGCAGGAGAAGGAAATTACACCTCTTGGCTCGAACACTCCCCAAAAAGTTGATATTAGGGTTATTGCAGCAACAAACAGGCAGCTCCTTAATGAGGTTAGCGAAGGGCGATTTAGAGAAGACTTATATTATAGGCTTAATGTCATTTCAATTGAAATTCCTCCATTGAGGAAGAGAAAAGAGGATATTCCACTTCTTGTTGAATATTTTATTCAGAAATACAATAATAAAATGTGCAAATCAATTGAAGGAATCGATTCTGAGGCGCTTCAATTAATTGAGTCTTACAAATTTCCCGGTAATGTTAGAGAATTGGAGAACGTTGTTCAGAGGGCAATTGCTCTTACCGAAAGCAATAAACTACGCGTGATAGATTTTCCAAGATTGGATCAAATTAATTTGGATGAAGATGATAAAACTTTTAATATTCGTATCGGAGACAATTTGAAATCTCTCGAAAGAGAAATCATATTAAAAACTTTGGAGGTTTATCAGAACAACCGTCAAAAAGCTGCTAAAGTCCTTGGAATAACAGTAAGAACTTTGAGAAATAAATTGAATGAATATCGTGAAGATGGCCATAATATATAGTTTCGGAGGATTATTATGAACTTGAAATGCCTATTGTCTTGTTTTCTAATAATTTTTATTTTCTTATCTGGCTGTAGCATAGATGATATTTCAAAATATCCTCAGGTAGATATGGAATCGCATACTGGAGTGAAGAAAGTAACTATTGCGACAGGTGGCGTTTCAGGAACCTATTTTTCGATTGGTTCAGGTATATCAGCAATAATGACAAAATATGTAGATAATTTAGATGCGATTGCGGAGTCTACGGGTGCTTCAGTAGCCAATAGTAAGTTGTTGAGGGATGGGTTTGTTGACTTTATGCTAGCTTCGGCAAGTACAATCGATTCTGCATATTATGGGAAAGATGTATTTGAAGGGAACCCAGCGAAAAACATAGTTGGAATCGCATCATTATATCCAGAGGTTTTTCAGTTTATTGTTTTGAAATCATCGAATATGAGGAGTGTTAGTGACCTTGTTGGAAAACGTGTAGTAGTTGGATCTGTTGACAGTGGAACTGAAAGAATTTCAAAAATTATTCTCAGCGCGCATGGAATTTCATATAATGATATTGATGAGCAATTTCTTGGATTTAGCGAGGCAGTAGATGCACTAAAAGATGGTAAAACAGATTGTATCATTGTCGCCTCAGGACTTCCAACATCAGCAGTTGTGGATATTTCAGCAGTTGTAGAGATTGCACTACTTGATGTTGATAAGTTGATGGTAAGTGAGGTTTTGCCTATGTATCCATTTCTTAAGTTTGAAACAATTGAGGAAGGAATATATAGCAGTGTCAATAGGGACACGCTCTCGATATCGACACCAGCATTATTAGCAACTTCAATCACAATGGAAGAAGATATTGTTTACAATATCACAAAGGCGATTTTTGAACATGTCGATGAACTTGAAAGTATTCATTCGCAGGCAAAGAATATACGACTTAATACTGCAATCAGTGCTATGCCTGTACCGCTGCATCCTGGCGCAGAAAGATATTATCGAGAAGTTGGAATTTTGGATACACCAGATTAGGGGTGAATTTAATAAATTTTCGAAAGATGATTATAGCTATTATATTATTGTTAATTTGTTTGAGCTTATGGCCGGTTATAGTACTTGTGATTTACAACGATTCAGCTGATGATTTGCTTTACTTTCAAAGAATAGAAACACCATACATTTTCAAGACGGAGATCATCCATTCAGTTCATTTAACAAAAGTTTATGAGACATTTGAAATCAACTCAAATGGAATAATTAGTGTTGTTAATACATCATTCTACGATATTGGATGGGGAAGTCCTGGAATGGATGGAGAGATAATCCATCAAACTGATAATGTTTTATACATCAACGAAATTGATAAGGAGATCAATTTCATTCCGTTGAGAGTAAGTTATTTTACACAACCCAAGTTGATATTAAACAATGAACACGAAATTCCGATATATAAATACGTTCGCGATAATGATAGGGTTGATATATTTTCTTTGAAGATGAAATTCGTAGAGTATTTGTATAGGTTGATATTAAAATAATCAAAAATATAGAAAAAGCCGAAGATTATATTTTAATCATCGGTTTTTTTTTATGGATGGAAAAACTTTCGTAAGAAAGGGGAAGATATTTCCCAGGTAAAAAATGTTAGGAAAAAATAACTTCCGCCTATGAGAAAATCATTCCGGTTTTTGTGTGAAAATCTGCATTATTTACACATAAATCAATCAAATAAAATATAGTTTAAATCAGATGAAATTGGCACAAAATTTGCAAAATAATATGGCATCTAGATAGAAACCGTTGCTAAAGTAAGCAAATGAACAATCTAGAAAAATGAAATGGGATGGGGTGATTAGTTTGAAAGTGGCTATTATTGGGGCAGGAAACGGTGGTGTTTCAATGGGGGCATACATGGCTCTTCGTGGGGCACAGGTAAATCTCTATGATAAATTTGAGAGCGCTGTCGAATCGATTAAAGAGAGGGGCGGTATTGATTTAAAAGGAATTTCGTTGGAAGGATATGCAAAATTTGAGGTTGTTTCTACATCAATTGGTGAAGTCATTAAAGACTGCTCATTAATCATGGTAGTGACACCGGCGTTTGCACATTTAAGTCTTGCTAAAGAATGCGCCGAATTCATAGAGGATGGTCAGGTAATAGTATTGCATCCTGGAAGGACCGGTGGAGCATTAGAGTTTTATAATGCGGTTAAGCAAATTAATCCAGAAGTAAATTTCGTCATCGCTGAGGCACAAACTTTAATATATGCATGTAGACGAACGGGACCTACAGAAGCCAGAATCATGGGCATAAAAAACAAAGTTTCCGTAGCTGCTATACCCGGTAAGGATACAGAGAAAGCTGTAAAATATTTGAATGAATATTACCCACAATTTGTACCAGCAAAAAGCATTATTGAAACCAGTTTAATGAACATAGGTGCAATTTTTCATCCGTTACCAACATTGCTTAACATTGCAAGGATAGAGGCGAGTGAGGATTTTGAGTATTACCATGAAGGTATATCAAAATCGGTATCAATGATAATGACTGAAATGGATAAAGAACGGCAACTTGTTGCGAAAGCCTTTGGTGTAGAAACAGTTTCAGCAGTTGAATGGATGAAGATGGTCTATGATACAGATTGTGAAAACCTATATGATTGCATTCAGGCTAATAAAGCATATACAGGTATTTCAGCTCCTAAATCTGCGGATACCCGATACTTATCAGAAGATGTACCAATGAGTCTAACACCGATCTCAGAGCTTGGACGTCTATCAGGTGTTAGCACGCCATATATTGATATGGTTATTGAAATGGTGTCAATTATCCATAAAATTGATTACCGGAAGAATGGAAGAACGCTTGAAAGACTCGGAATTGAAGGATTAACACCAGCTGAAGTTATTGCTTTTGTTGATCATCCCTAATATGTTTCAGAAGAATATATACTTAAAAATTTTGTGATAAATACGAGGAGGAAAGATTATGAAAAAAAAATTGGTTGCGCTTATTCTATCAACCTTTATGGTTCTATCATTAGTTGGATGTTCAAATCCTACACAACAAGAGGTATCTCAAACACCGAGCAAAACAGTTGAGAGATTCTCCTTAGCAACAGGTGGTACTGGAGGAACTTATTATCCAATCGGTTCTGGTATTGCCGCAACGGTCACAAAATATGCTGCAAATATTGAGATGAATGCGGAAGCAACAGGTGGTTCAGTAGCTAACATACAAATGGCTCAGGATAAAGGCGTAGATTTTCTACTGTCATCTGCAAGCACTGCATTTGCAGGATTTGATGGTCAAGATCCATTTGAAAAGCCCGTTGATACGCTTAGGGGCATTACAGCTCTTTACCCTGAGACATTTCAGTTTGTTGTATTGGACAATTCTGGTATAAAAACTATCAGTGATCTTAAAGGAAAAAAAGTCGCTGTAGGTGCACCTGGTAGTGGTACCGAAAGATCAGCAAAGAGAATCCTTGAATATCATGGTTTGACATACGACGACATTGAAGTTCAGTATCTTGGATTTGGTGAAGCAGTTACATCACTAAAAGATAGACTTACTGATTGTGCGATTGTAGGGTCTGGAATTCCAACTTCATCAGTTGTTGATGCTGCAGCTACGCTTGAAATTGATTTGCTGGATATTGATCCGAATGTTGTTGATAAACTTGTTAAAGATAATCCATATTATACTGTTGATATGATTCCAGCTGGTGTCTATAAAGGTGTGGAAAAGGATGTAGTAGCAATTGCAACCCCTGCTTTATTAATTGTTAGAGATGAAGTGAGTAATGAAGCAGTATATGAAACAGTCAAAGCAATTTACGAAAATATTGAAGAAATTCGAAGCGTACACACACAGGGAAATAGTATCAAGCTCGAAAATGCACTTAATGGTATGTCGGTCCCACTACATCCTGGTGCGGAAATTTATTATAAAGAGGTTGGCATTATTAAATAGTATAAAATTCGACCCTTTGCGTATGGCTGATATCATAAGATGATCCAATGCTGAGTTCAGTAATTATGTAAAGCTGCAAAAAGTACGGCGGCAGCTATAGTGGTATTGCCCTTGGTATTATTATGGCTGCTGCCCTATTGTGTTTTGGAAATAAATGTATATTTCAAAAACATATTTATTGTGAAAGGAGGTTTTTTAAATGAATAAAAAAAGTGATGATTTGGAACAACAATCTGACGTTTCAAACCTCAAGGAAAAATCTGATGCTAAAAGAAATCTTACAGGTTGGGTTGCGAGAATATGCAGTGTAATTGCTATTGCTATGTCTCTGTATCATTTATACTCATCTGGAATTAGTATGCTTAGTTCTATCCAACACAAAGCAATTCACGTTGCATTTGCTATGGTGCTGACTTTCTTCATTTATCCGGCTGGTAAGAAAAATGAACATAAGGTACCGTGGTATGATTTTATTATTATTGGCATCGCGATATTTACTGGTTCTTATCTTGTAATTAACTACCTAGATATTGTTGCGATGGCGGGTAAACCTTCCAATATGTCCTTGGTATTGGGTGGAATTACCATTTTGATGATTCTTGAAGCGACAAGAAGGACAATGGGCTGGCCGCTTGTCATAGTGGCAGTAGTCGCTCTATTGTATGCTGGTTACGGCCATTTAATTCCTGGTGCATTGGGTCATAGGGAGTATACTTGGGCGCGAATTATTGAACATATGTTTTTGACTGGTGAAGGAATATACGGTGTTGCAATTTATGTCACATCAACATATGTATTCATTTTCATATTAATGGGGGCATTACTTGGTGAAACCGGTGGAGCTCAATCATTTATTGATATGGCATTTTCAATGACCGGAAAATATCGAGGGGGCCCTGCAAAAGCAGCAGTTGTAGGAAGCGGTTTAATGGGTACAATTTCTGGAAGCTCTTTTGCAAATGTAGCAGGTACTGGCACTTTCACAATACCTCTTATGAAAAGCATTGGGTATAAGCCAGAATTCGCTGGTGGTGTTGAAGCGGCTGCGTCATCAGGCGGACAAATTATGCCTCCAATCATGGGTGCGGCTGCTTTTATCATGGCTGAAATGACAGGTACGCCATATGGGAAATTGATATATCATGCCATGATTCCGGCAGTACTATATTATATTTCTGTTTTCTTGATGGTAGACCTTAGAGCAGCTAAGCTGAATCTAAGAGGACTGACAAAGGCAGAGCTACCGGTGATAAGAGATATTCTAAGACGTGGCGGTTTACTCCTTCTTGCGCCTTTGAGTATTTTTGTAATGCTCATTATTGGCTACTCACCAATCAAGGCATCTTTCTCAGCTGTTGTCATTGTATTTATTGTGAGTATGTTGCGAAAAGAGACACGTTTATCTTGGAAAGGTTGGGCTATCGCACTTGAGAAAGGAGCATATGGTTCGCTCGGTGTAATTGCAGCATGTGGTGTTGCTGGTCTTATAGTTGGTAGCGTAACACTAACAGGATTGGGGTTGAAATTTGCAGATTTAATTGTAACTATGTCTGCAGGAAATCTTTATCTTGCATTGTTCTTGACTATGATTGCTGCAATTATAATGGGTATGGGGATGCCAACTACTGCTCTATATATCATTTTAGGATCAATGGTTGCACCTGCCTTAATTAAGCTAAATGTCCCTGTCATAGCAGCCCACTTGTTTATATTCTATTATGGTTGTATGGCTTCTGTCACGCCTCCTGTTGCTCTGAGTTCTTATCTCGCTGCAGCAATAGCTAAAGCTGATGCAACCAAGACTGCTATAAATGGATTGAAGCTTGCTTCAGCTGCGTTTATTCTTCCATTTATATTTGCTATATCACCCGAACTATTGTTAATTGACACAACACCAATTAATGCCATATTTATTTTCATCACTGCTCTAATCGGAATTTTTGGAATGGCTTCAGCTTTGGAAGGCTATATTTTTGTTCGAATTAATATGTCTACGCGACTGGTCCTCGCAGCCTTGTCAATATGTTTATTACTCCCTGGGTATTGGACTGATATATTTGGGATGATCGGAATTGCTAGCATATCGATTTATGAATTCAGAAAGGCTCGAATGAGACCAGTAATGGATGGTGAGTAGTAAAGTGAAGATTGATAGCAGTAAAGTAATAATTGAAAGAATTGAAGTCATGGCATGTGAAATTCCACTTGTTAAACCATATAAACTTTCAAAAAACAATGGTGTGCAAAAAACAACACATAGTATCATTGTAAAAATCCATACTAATAAGGGCATTGTTGGCATTGGAGAAACTAACCCACAACGACGCTTTTCTGAAGAATTACCTGAGACGGTAATTCTCGCACTTCAGAAGTATTTAATCCCTGATTTAATAGGTGTAAGTCCGATAAATATTGCAATGATTCACCAGCTCATGGATGAAAGTCTAAAGGGCTTTGTCATGGCAAAGGCAGCCATAGACATGGCTTGTTATGATATTTTAGGGAAATACTCAAATCTTCCTGTAAGTGAATTGCTGGGTGGACGTATAAATGAAAAGTTAGAAGTACTTTGGGCAATAGGCAATGATGCGCCAGATGACAGTGGCAAACAAGCTGATAAGATTTGTCGTGATAATTATAAAACAATCATGATAAAAGTTGGCAGTGGAGATTTCAATGAAGATGTGGCGAGGGTATTCGCTGTGAGAGAGAATGTTGGAGCAGATACTGCACTCATTGTAGATGCTAATCAAGGGTTCAAAGTTGAAGAAGCTATAAAGTTTGCATATGAGATAAGATCTGCGAATGTTGCTCTCTTTGAACAACCGGTAGCATATTATGATTTGGATGGTATGAAACAAGTAAAAGATGCAATTGACATTACGGTTTCTGCTGATGAAAGTGTTTTCACATTTCAAGATGCCAAAAGGGTAATAGAAAAAAACGCAGCAGATGTTTTAAGTATTAAGATGGCAAAAAATGGTGGCATTTTTTGGGCTCGAGAAATTGTAAAACTGGCAGAATACTCTGGAAAAAAAGTGATGTTCAATTCTATGTTAGAGGAAGGCGTCGTTCAGGCAGCTAGCATGCAACTGGCTCTTACTACAAAAAATCTTTGGGGAAGAGGACACTCATATTTCTCACCACTTCGCTTAGAAGAGGATATTACTGATTTTACTTCACAAATTAGAAATGGGTTTGTATTTCCAAATGAAAGTACAGGTTTGGGGGTATCGTTAGAAATGGATAAAATAGAAAAGTACAAATATCATCACAACATAATAGAATGATGAAATAATTTTAGAGGTATGCATAACCCCGTGATGCCTTGAATCACTTTCATATTATAATCCCCCTTTATAAGCCATTAGCCAGTCATCTTGACAAAATTAGTGGCTTTTTTTCTTTACTCCTCAACCTCCGTCCCATCCTTAAAACAAAAAACAATCTCTCCATCCTCCTTTACCACCACCTTATCGATCGTCAGAGTCCAGATCCTTTCATCAAATTCATCAAGTACCCGGCCACAGCCTTCAATATCCCTAATAAAGCCTTTTAGCGTATGGCTCCGGCTCTGCCTCTCGCTTTTCATTTCTTCAAGCGCCTTAACCTTCTCAGTTGCTTTCTCATGCCGCGCCACGTAAGCCTCATGCTGCTTTTCCCACTCGTCTTGACTCATGGCTTTATGGGCATTTTCGTAAATCGCTTTTTTCGATTCTTCGACGACTACCGCAATTTCATCATGTAGTTTATCGATTTCCTCGTCGATCTTACTGTGGTCGGCAAGGTGTTTAGTGGCGATTTCACAGTTCTTGATGAGCTCTTCCTTAACTCCGAAGAGGGTGTTAAAGGCTATAATAAATTTTTCTTTAACTTCATCTTCTGTGACATACGGGGTAGAGCATCTGTCTACCTCTTTATATTTGTCGTTACACTGCCAGATGACCTTACGGTGCTTGGTATTGGAGGCCCAGACCTTAGGGCCATAGTATCCACCGCATTCACTGCAGACTAGCTTAGCTGAGAGCGGGTTTTGACAGCCGTTTGGTCGGCCTAGCTTTTTTCGCCTCTGGAGCTCAACCTGCACTGCTTCAAACTCATCTGGTGAGATGATGGCAGGGTGGCTGTTCTGGACGTCATATAAAGTCAGCTCCTTATAATAGCGGGTAAAAAAATGGACAGATTCTTGGTAGAATACAAAATCATTCTACCAGAAATCTGTCCACTTATCTTGGTGGACCCTTCGCGCATCTGCGCTCAGGGCTCGCAAACGCAGGGCGTTTGCTATGGGCAAGCCTCCACCGATAAAAAACGGACCATGACATAGTCATGATCCGTTTTTTATTGGAAACACCCACAACAATTGATAAAATGCACCCTCCCATCCTAATGTTCAACGATTTGAAGGAAGGGGAGGGTGCATTTTTGTTTTGAGGGGTGCAAAATGGGAAATGTGCCCAGTTGGGCTAATTTTTGATTTTTATGTCCGATATCTTGTCATAAGTCGATGATTCGTGTCCTAACTAATTACATTATTCTATATCATGCTCGAAATCTGGACGATTATGGGCTTAAATTCCATATAACTTGACTTATTACCTTACCTGAGCGATTACTACGTGTAGCGGTATGGTAATTTTTTATGCTTACAAGGAGGTGAAATGTCGTGAAGAAACCTGTCGTCACAGAGATAACTAAAAAGAAAATACCTATGCCGTTTCCGAGCCTGACTAGGGTTTGTGCTTATGTACGAGTTTCGACACCATGCGAAGAACAGCTAGATTCTTTACGCAATCAGACAGAATACTACCATCGGAGGTTTTCTAATTCCCCGTTGTATTCATTTGTTGGCGTGTTTTCTGATGCAGGCATTTCAGGAGGAAATGTCAATCGACCTGGTTTTCAGGAAATGCTTTCTTGTGCGAGATCTGGAGAGATCGATCTCATTTTCACGAAATCCATATCGCGGTTTGCGCGAAATACACTGGTGCTGCTTGAGGCCGTTCGTGAGCTTAAAGACATCGGCGTTGGTGTGATTTTCGAAGAACAAAACATCAACACCCTCAGTTCAGAAGGGGAGATGATGTTAACTATCATTGGCGCATTTGCTGAAGAAGAGCTCAGATCGACAGCTCAGAACAATAAATTGTCATGGAGAAATAGATTTAAGCGCGGAAATGTAAAAATAAGTGCAAATCAACTCGTGGGGTATCGCAATAATGATAAAGGTCAGCTCGAAATTGATGAACATCAAGCATGGATAATCCGTGAAGTGTATGAAAGATATTTATGTGGTAAATCAATTAACGACATTGTGAGAGAATTTCGCGAAGATGGGATTCCTTCCTTTAGTAAAAACATTTGGGGGAAAGACAAAATTAAAAGAATACTATCCAATGAAAAGTATTGTGGTGATCTTTTAATGCAAAAGTCATTCATTAATGAGAATGGAAAGGAAGTAAAGAATAAAGGACAACTCCCCAAGTACTTTGTGAAGGACCATCATCCAGCAATCATATCCAGGGAGGACTGGGAAAAGGTTCAGGAGATGAGAAAAGCGCGAAGCAACCGGTATCCATTCTCAAAACTCCTCAAATGCCCGCATTGTGGGTCTTCTCTCTACCATACGACAAATAACAGGGGATTAGTTTACTGGAGCTGTGGCAGGTTTAGAGATTATACAAAATCCGCTTGTATTGGTATTAATGTGCCAGAGAAAAAAATCATGGAGCTTCACAAGGTAAAACCAATCACAGAACCCATGGTTATTATGGAGGTAAAATCACAAGATGGTTCAAAAGGTAAATCCAAAAAAAATTACAGTCTTATACCCGTTAACGAATATAGAAAGGAAGAATGAGAGCGTTAAGAAACGCGTTGCTGCATATTGTAGAGTTTCGTCACATAGTGACGAACAACTAGATAGCTACTTCGCTCAGATATCTTATTACGAGTCTATGATAAAAAGTAATTCGGCATACGACTTTGCAGGGATTTATGCCGATGAGGGGATTTCCGGCACGAGCATCAAGAATAGAGATTCTTTTATGCGGATGCTCCAGGATTCAAGAGATGGTCAAATTGACATGATCATTACCAAAAACATTTCGAGGTTTGGAAGAAATACACTAGACTGTTTAAAGTGTATAAGGGAGCTAAGAAGTCTCAATGTGGATGTCTATTTCGAGAAAGAGAATCTACATTCTTTAGCAAAAGAAGGTGAACTGCTCCTTTCGCTTCTGGCGGCACTCGCGCAGCAGGAAATCATTTCTCACTCAGAGAACGTGAAATGGGGTAAACGTAGAAAGTTTGAAAAGGGGGATATCGGATCAATTGCATGGGACAATATAACTGGATATTCAAAGAATAAAAAGGGTGAAGTTGTTATTATTGAAGATCAAGCGGCCATTATACGAAGGATTTATAAAGAATTTTTAGCGGGAAATGGCGCCAATAGAATTGCTGATCAGCTTAATGAAGAGAAAATACCACTGATACGAGGTAAAAAATGGATAACGGCACACGTTCAAGCGCTGCTGACCCATGAGAAGTATTCGGGTGATACTTTATTTCAGCGCCAAATAACACCTGATCCTATGAAAAAAAAGCAAGTGAAGAATCAGGGCCAGGTACCTCAATATTATTGTAAATACAGTCATCCCGCTATTATCGATAGGGAAATTTGGGATTGTGTACAATTAGAAATTGAATTACGGAAAAGATATTGTGAAGAGCATTCTGTGAACCGATATCAAAGTTTCAAATACAAAGATACACTACCGCTTACAGGGAAAATAATATGTGGACATTGCAATCATTCATTTGTAATCAAGGTTTCAAATCGATTGATAGATAAAGGAACATCTTATTATGAGTGTTCAATGAATAGAACCGGATATCGTCAGCCGAAGAAAGCAGAGTGTGACTGTATCAATCAAACTAGAATAAACCGTGATGATCCTATATACGCTTTCATAGACGCATGGAAACATCTCGTAGAGAATAAGGAGCAGTATGAAGCCGAGTGGTTTTGGACCATTGAAGGGCAAGATGTGTTGAAGGCTTACCGAACCAAAGAGCTGATGAGGTTAGTAGGAGAAGTCGGTTTTATTGATGAGCTACCATATGAATTAATGATCCAGACCTTAAGTCATATTGAGGTTGGCTTAGATGGACAGGTCAGAGTGATTTTTCTCTCTGGAACGGAATATTTGGTAACTACTCCTTTGAGGTCGATTTAGTGAATAGTTGAGAATTCTATAAAAGTCGATATTTGTGAATAACACATAAAGATGGATTTTAACTATCAACATTTTTATTGTATTATAATTATTACTATGATATTTACTCAAAGAAGTAATCAATTTTAAACAAGAAATCATATTTCATAGATTCCAAATTATGCGCAACAAAAAATCGTAAGTCGTAATCCAAGAAAGATCCTAATTTGTCACAGAGAAAAGCGAAGCATTAGGTAGTGATGGTGATAAAGGTAAACTGGCATTAATTTGAAGAAAATTTGTTTGTTGATAAATTTATATCAAACGTTGTTGTGATATAGTTAGAATAAGTTAGATAATGAAATTGAAAAAATTCAAAAAATCAATATTTTATTATTGCCTTATACAACTTAATTTTAAGGTTTTTTTAAGGGGTGAAGTACTTGAGAAATGATATCATCTTAATATCAACATCTTCGTCATTAAGCGAGAGAATAAAAGAAGTTCTTAAACATAGAAACTTAGATTTTCCAGTATTTGAAGCTACTATGGATACTGCATATGAAATAGCAACAAAATCTATTCGTTTAGGTACTAAGGTAATCGTTTGCCGAGGCGGAACTGCATCATATTTGAGGGATAAGGTTGATGTTCCAGTAGTAGATATAAGGCATGGATTTATTGACATACATATGTCAATGGAAAAAGCATTGAAAGTATCTCCAAGAGTTGGAGTGATCGGATATAGCAATTTATGTGAAGCCGCATCAGATTACAAAAAAATTATGAATAGTAATTTTCCTATAGCTGAAGTCTCGAATGATACAGATATAGAAAGGAAATTGGTGGAGTTTATTGAACTTGGCATAGAAGTAGTTATAGGAGGTCTGCAACTTTCAGAAGCAGCTAAAAAATATAATATATGCCAAATTATGGGCGAGGCAGATCCTGCAGCAATTAATCAGTCTCTTAATGAAGCTTTGCATGATTTGAAAATTGAAAATGAACGAAAAGAGAAATTTGAAACAATAAATTCTATATTGAATTGTACCTCAGAAGGAATAGTTGGAATAGAGAAAAATGGTCGTATAATGCATATAAATGATATAGCAAAAAAAATGCTGAAATATACAAACCAAGATTATATTAAAGAAATAATACCTACCTCGCTTTTATTTGATACACTGAAAACAGGTGTACCTCATTTTAATGAACTTACAAATGTTGGTGACAATTCAGTAGTAATTTGCAGTGTTCCTATAGCGGTAGAAGGTAATACAATAGGGGTTGTTGTTACAATACAAGAAGAAAATAAGATTCAAACTCTTGATAGAGAAATTAGAAAAAAACATCTTAGTACTGGCCATATAGCAAAGAAAACATTTAAAGATATAGTTGGAAATTCAAAAAAAATTAACGAAGTAGTAGATAGGGCTGTAAAATATTCAAAAACTGATAGTACAATTTTAATATTAGGTGAAACTGGTGTAGGGAAAGAAGTATTTGCACAAAGTATACACAATCATAGTGTGCGTAAAAATCAGCCATTTGTTGCTATAAACTGTGCGGCACTTCCTGAAAATATTTTGGAAAGTGAACTCTTCGGGTATGTAAAAGGAGCTTTTACTGGAGCAAGAAATGAAGGTAAAGCTGGCATATTTGAACTCGCACATATGGGAACGGTTTTTTTGGATGAAATCGGTGAAATTTCAACAAATGTTCAGGTGAAATTGTTGCGAGTATTACAAGAAAAGGAAGTTTCGCGTATTGGTGACGATAAAATTTTTCCAATTGATGTAAGAGTTCTTGCTGCAAGCAATAAAAATTTGATTGAGGAAATACGTAGAGGAAATTTTAGAGAAGATTTATATTATCGACTTTGTGTTTTGGAATTGGAAATTCCACCATTACGCGAAAGAAAAGATGATATAAGTGATTTGTTAAATTTTTTTATTAGCAATAACAAAAAAAGAAAAATCGAAATTAGCCAAGATGCAATTGCATTATTATGTAATTATGAATGGCCAGGAAATGTGAGACAACTTTCAAATATTGTTGAAAGGCTGTTGGTTAATTACGATGGAGGAGCAATTAATAAGGATCAAGTTGCTGAATTATTAAAAAATATTGATTACAAGAAAGAGCATTTTCAGTATGTTGATGTCAATTCACCATCTAAAACAGAAGAAAAATTAATATCTTTAATTGAAAAAATAATTATCATAAACGATGAAAGACAAAAGGATGGGAAACAAAGCAAATATGTGAAGATTGAGAATAATCAACCTAAAATAGATAGTGTAGTTATTGATGAGGCCGTAAATAAAACAAAATATGAGCATTGGGAAATCGAAATTATAAAAGATGCATTAAGAGAATCCATGGGGAAGCGTGAACAAGCTGCAGAGTTGTTGGGAATCAGTACAACAACATTATGGAGAAAAATGAAAAAACTAAATATTAGGCTATAAAGAAAAGAAAAAGCCGAATTTTAAAATCTCCAACATAAAATTAATGTTGGAGATTTTTATGCAATAAATCATTTCAGTATGAAATAAAATATTTTAATAGTGAAAGTATATTGATTTGAAATGATAATAATTTCACTAAAAATCCCTAAAATACTGATTATAACTAGCAAAATTAATATTTGATTTGTTGGCACGCATATTGCATTATATGAATTTATCAAAATCGTAAAGGGGTGATATGTATGAAAGTAGCTCTTGTTGGGATTTTCCCAAACGGCACGATCGAAATGTTTAAAGAGAGACTTAGACCAGAAAGATTTGAAATTGAAATAATCGATACACAAGAAAAATATGATAACTTGATAGATGCAGAGGTAATAGTTTTAAGGCTATTTAAAGTAACTAGGGGTGATATTGAAAGAAATAAGAATTTAAAGCTGATACAGAAATGGGGTGCCGGATTTGACACAATTGATATTGAAGCTGCTGGTGAAAATAACGTATTTGTGTCAAATGCGCCAGGTGCAAACGCTTTTGCAGTGTCAGAACTAGCTATTCTTCAAATTTTAGCCGTTTATAGGAATTTAGTTGTTCAACATGAGGCAATGAAAAATGGAGAATGGACAAAAACGTCATATACTGACAGATCTTATATTATACACAATAAAGTTGTTGGACTAATTGGTTGTGGTAATATTGGAAAAGATGTTGCTAAAAAGGTACAGGCATTCGGAGCAAAAGTAATATATTATGACGCAATAAGAATGAGTGAAGAAGATGAACATAGACTACAAATGGAATATTGTGAACTTGATGACATTTTAAGATTAGCTGATATTATCAGTCTACATTTACCTTTAAATGATAAAACAAGAAACTTGATAAATAAGGATAAAATTGAACTAATGAAACCTACTGCGATTATTGTAAACACATCAAGGGGGGGGATAGTAAACGAAGCAGATTTAATACAAGCTTTAGAAAATAAGAGGTTATTAGGTGCTGGGCTTGACTGTATAGAAAATGAGCCTGTTAGAACTGATGATCCAATACTAAAAGCACCAAATGTAACATTAACTCCACACATTGGAGGAACATCTGCTGATATTGCCATTTACATGGTTCCACTTATGGTGGAAAATATTATCTCTTTTGCTGAAGGTAAAGGTGTTAAACATGTAGTAAACGGAGAGCATCTAAATAAACGGGAGGCTGTATAAATGGCAATAGGTAATCGTGTGTTTTTAAAAAGAGAAATGCCTGATCAAGCAATTATTGAAGGTTTCAAATTAATTCCAGCTGCAAATGTTTGTGACTGTATGAATAGAGTTTACGCACTGAATCCTGAAATTAAGTTAATGTCAAGTCCAACTGGAGAAATCATGGCAGGTGTTGCTCTAACGGTTAAAGTGAGACCAGGCGACAATTTAATGATACATCAAGCTTTAGAAATGGCTGGAGAAGGCGATGTTATCATTGTTTCAAATGAAGGAGATAGAAGCAGGGCCTTGGTCGGCGAAATAATTGTTGCATATGCTCAATATACAAAAAAAATCTCTGGCCTCGTATTTGATGGACCTATCAGAGATGTGGATGCAATATCGAAAATGGAAATTCCTGTTTATGCGACGGGAAGTACACCTGGAGGACCATTTAAAGAAGGACCTGGAGAAGTGAATGTACCTATAGCTATTGGTGGTGTCTCAGTGAATCCGGGGGACATAATATTGGGTGATAAAGACGGGTTAGTAGTTATTCCAAGATGTGATGCACATGAGCTTCTTGAAGAAGCTATGATTTTATCAGATAGCGATAGCTCAAAAGTTGAGGCTGCGAAAAATGGAACTTCAAATAAAAAATGGGTGGCCGAAAAGTTATCAGACAAGGACTGTAAAATTATTGATGATTATTATAAGTACTAATATATATTAGTATAAGCAGCCTTAATAATTCAGTAAATTGAGAATCTGTACTGACCAAAATTTTCGAATGTTTTTATGAATATAAAAGTGTCAAAATATATGTACCGGAACAAATGTATGATCTTAACAACAGTGAGGTAGTAAAATGGGAAAAAAAATGATTAGTAATCAAAACATTGAAGTCTTATTACCTGAAATAAATTTAATTTCAAGTGAAAAATTAAGACATCAATGTATAAATGCATTATTAGATGCTTTTGAAACAGGCGGTTGGAATTGGGATAATATCTATTTATGCCCAGTGTCGATTAATAAAGTCTCTAATAGAGACATGAATCACCAAATTGACCATGTTAGAATTGTTATTAAAATAGCTATTAGTATGTATGATTTGTTGGAGGAAAATTACAAACAAAACTCTGATTTAAGAGATACTATCATCGCAGGTGCATTGTTGCATGATATAGGGAAATTTATTGAATTCACATTGAAAGGTGATACTGTGAGTTATTCAGATTCTGCTAAATTAATAAGGCACCCATTAGGTGGTGCTATAATTGCCTCAAGAAATGGCATATGTGATGAAATTCTTCACATTATAGCTACACATTCTTTCGAAGGAAGAGAATCTAGTGAGACATTAGCTTCAATGATCGTAAAGGCAGCAGATGAAATTGCATTTAAATACATTAAAGAATTTGAATAGAAATTGTAAATAAATTTTGAGGAGGATAATATGAAAAAGCACATTAGTTTTATGATTATCTTGTTGATTTTTGTATCTTCGATTGCAGGTTGTGGTTCTACTGATCAAGTAAATAATGAACAACCAAGTAATTCAGAGAATCAAGGTAGTGTCAAAAAAGTTGATTATCCAGGAACTAATCAAGTTAACATTCTTGTTGGATATGGCGCAGGTGGAAGCTCTGACATAGGAGTTAGAATGCTACAACCATATTTAGAGAAAGAGCTCGACACGACTGTGAATGTAATTAACAAACCAGGTGCAAATGGTTGGATTGCATGGACTGATTTATCAAAAGCTAAACCAGACGGATTGACAATTGCTTTAGTAAATATCCCAGGATTTTATTCTGGGTACTTAGACAAACAACAAAACCGTTCAGAAAATCTTGAGTCTTTCGATTTTATTGCAAACCATGTCACTGATTGGGGTGTATTGGTAGCTAAAAAAGGTCAGTTTGAAAATATGGAAGATTTTATGAAAAATGCAAAATCAAGTGAAGTGACAATAGGCGATGTTGGAATGGGTGGAAATAAACATATTCAAATAGAGGAACTTAAGAATGCCAATCCTGATGCAAAACTAACACCAATTCATATGAAAGGATTCGCTGAAAATTACGCTGGATTATTGGGCGGACATATTGATGCCGTAAGCGCTACTATGGGTGATATTATCAGTCAAATGTCGGAAGGTGAATTAGAAGTATTATGTGTTTTTGCACCTGAAAGATCTGAGATGTTGCCCGATGTCCAAACTTGTGAGGAATTAGGCTTTGGACAAGTTTATGGCCCATCATCAAGAGGCTATATGCTTCCAAAAGGTGTGGATCAAGAAGTTGTTTCAATTATTGAGGAGGCTTTCAAAAAAGCCATTAACGATCCTGAGCAAATATCAAAAATGAGAGAATTAGGTTTGGCAGTGGATTATTTCGACGGCGAAGAATACGATGCATTTTTAAAAGAAAATGAAACAAAATTAAGAAGTATGACAAAGTTACTTGGCTGGGAGTAAAATTCAGAGGGCTGCAGTCAAAAAAACTGTGGCCCCTGTTTTTTAAACGAGGAGGCATTATGAATATAAGATTGATAGATAGAGATGTTCTGATAGGTCTGTGTGCAACAATTATTGGATTGTTTATGTATAACGAAGCAGATAAGTTGAATGCTCAAGCATCAATATTTCCAAAAGTAATATTAGGAATATTTATCATTCTGTCAGTTTTACTTTTGTTTCAAGGAATAAGAAAAAGTATAAAGAACAAATATGTTCAATCTTCAAATACAAAAATGAGTATAAGTGATTTAAAAATCCCATTTATAATGTTCTTGTTTATTCTTCTTTATGTAATTCTGTTAGATAAATTAGGATTCTACATATCTACAGCAATTTTCATTCCAATAGTGATGTTGTTTTATAAGGATAATAATATGATAAAAATAATCACGACAACTTTTGGGACAATTCTATTTATTGTCAACTTCCATAAAAAAATGTGACTAACCCGAAAATAATCAGTCAAAGCCCGTATTTCTGAGGATTTGCTTGCAAAGATACGGGCTTAATGTTATACTGTATTTAGTCACATATGTTACTAAAAAGGAGGACGAATATGTACCTCGATTTTCTAGTCAAAATACCAGAAGCAGCAGGTAAAATTACCTACAGAAAACGAGACGACTCCTGTTATGTTTACTATGAGTACGATAGGATCTATGATCCTACGCGAAAATTTACGAACGTAAAGAGAGCGATGATTGGTAA